>DASXIB010000048.1:0-1910 GCA_036498245.1 Solirubrobacteraceae bacterium | reverse complement strand
TGGCCGTCTTCTAGCTTTAGAACGATCTCGCGCTGCAGTGTGAGATCCTAATCTGAGGCGCATCGCCCAGCCAAATGGCATGGACGGCCAGGGAGTTGAGGATCACTCCCGTAAGAGGGGCAAAACCCGTGGCATCGGTATGATTATAAGATTCCCAAGGCGGCACGAGTCGGATTCTTTGCGGGGATGCCGCCGCTCGACGATCTTGACTGCCTGTCGCACGCCGAACTGAAGGGCTTGGTCGTCAAGCAGTGGGAGCAGATGGTCGAGTTGCAGCGGCTGGTGGCGGCGCTGCGCGACGAGATTGCGCGGCTCAAGGGTGGTCCGGGTCGGCCGAACCTGAAGCCGAGCGGCATGGAGCGAGGGACCGAGCCGGAGCCACCGGGAACCTCCGGCGGGCAGAAACGGCCGCGGGGCAGCACCCGCTCGAAGCTTGTGATCGAGGAGGAACGGACCGTCACGGTGGCCGCCCCACCGCGCGGCTCACGCTTCAAAGGCTACACGAGCTTCGTGGTGCAGGATCTGGTGATCCGTCCGCATGTGGTGAATTTCCGCTGCGAACGCTGGCAGGCGCCGGATGGCGACATGATGACGGCTCCGCTGCCGGCCGGCATCGATGGTCACTTCGGGCCGGAACTGCGCCGCTTCGTGCTCGCCCAATATCATCAAGGGCAGACGACGGTGCCGCGTCTGGTGACGCTGTTGCGCGGGTTCGGCATCGTCATCTCCAAGCGTCAGGTCATGCGTCTGCTGATCAATGGCCAGGACGGCTTCCTCGCCGAGGCCCGCGATGTGCTGCGGGCCGGGCTCGTCAGTGCCGCCTGGATCACGGTGGACGACACCGGCGCTCGCCACAAAGCCGCGAACGGCTTCTGCACGCAGATCGGCAACGCGCATTTCGCTTGGTTCGGCACCACCGGCTCCAAGAGCCGCCTCAACTTCCTCGCGCTGCTGCGCGCAGGCCACGACGATTACGTCATCAACGCCGAGGCGCTCGCCTACATGCGCGAACGTGCCCTGGCCACCCACGTGATCGCTCGCTTGATCGCGCATCCCGACCGCTGCTTTGCCGGTCGCAACGCCTGGAACGCCCACCTCGAAGCGCTCGGCGTCTCGGCCCTCAAGGTCAATCCAGACCCCGTGATGATCGCCACCGAGGCGGCGCTGTGGGGCAGCGTCAAGGCGCACGGCTTCCTCCCCGACACCGTGATCGTCAGCGACGACGCCGGTCAGTTCAACGTCGGCCCGCATGGCCTGTGTTGGGTTCATTGCGAGCGCCTGGTTCACAAGCTCGACGCCTTCACCGACGAGAACCGCACCGCCCAGGCCACCGTCCGCAAGCTGATCTGGAACTTCTACCGTGATCTCAAGGCCTATCGTTGCGCCCCCACCAAACAGCGCAAGGCAGCACTGCGGGCGCGGTTCGACCGCATCTTCAAGCGCAACACCGGCTTCGTCACGCTCGACCGCCTGCTCGCGCGGCTCAACGCCAACAAGCCCGAGTTGTTGATGGTACTCGACCGACCCGAAATCCCGCTGCATACCAACGGATCGGAGAACGACATCCGCTGCCACGTCACCCGGCGCAAGGTCAGTGCCGGCACCCGCAGCGATATCGGTCGCAATTGCCGCGATGCCTTTCTCGGCCTCGCCAAAACCTGCGCCAAGCTCGAAATCGCGTTCTGGGACTACCTTGGCGACCGACTCGCCATCCCGGGCACTCACTCCGTCCCACGCCTGCCCGAAATCATCCTCGCCAGAGCCCAATCGCCCTAACGCCCACGCATTTTGCCCCTCTTACCGACTCGCGGACTCGCCTCCCCCCGTTGCCGGGTTCACTTCATGGCGTCGAGATGAGGCCGCTGCTGGTGACGACTATCCAGCGGCTGCCCCACCGCACGATCGACTCG
>DASXIB010000047.1:0-69967 GCA_036498245.1 Solirubrobacteraceae bacterium | reverse complement strand
ACTCTAGTCACTCGGCCGCCAAGGCCGGCGTGCCGGCGATACGGTTCAGGGTCCAGACGACACAGGAGACACGACTTGCGCAACCCCCGCGACTTCTACAAGCCCCTCGCCATCGACGCGCCCGAGCCCGCGCGCGAGATCCCCTTCAAGCCCTCCCGGATGATCCATTTCCTGGATTTCTCCAACGAGAAGATGGTCGCGAAGGTGCCTGACATCGCTCCCACCGTCGACATCCTGCTCGGCAACCTCGAGGACGCGGTGCCCGTGGATCGCAAGGAGGCGGCGCGCGCCGGGCTGATCAAGGTCGGCCGCGAGATCGACCTGGGCGACACCGCGCTGTGGACGCGCGTCAACGAGCTCGCCTCGCCGTGGGTGCTGGACGACTTGACTGAACTGGTGAGGGAGATTGGGCACAAGCTCGAGGTGGTGATGATTCCGAAGGTCGAGGGGCCGTGGGACATCCACTACGTCGACCGCCTGCTCGCCCAGCTCGAGGCGAAGGCGGGTCTCGACCGGCCGATCCTGATCCACGCGCTGCTGGAGACCGCCCAGGGAGTGGCCAACCTCGAGGAGATCGCCTGCGCCAGCCCGCGCATCCAGGGCATGAGCTTTGGTCCCGCCGACCTCGCGGCCTCACGGCGCATGAAGACGACGCGCGTCGGCGGCGGGCACCCCGGCTACCGCACGATCGCCGACCCGGATCCAGACAATCCCGACGCTCCCCGGCCGAGCTACCAGCAGGACCCTTGGCACTACTCGATCGCCCGCATGGTCGACGCCTGCACCTCCGTCGGCGCGCTGCCCTTCTACGGTCCGTACGGCGACATCAAGGACGTCGCCGGCTGCGAGGCGCAGTTCCGCGCGGCGTTCCTGCTCGGCTGCGTCGGCGCGTGGTCGCTGCATCCCGTGCAGATCGGCATCGCCAAGAAGGTCTTCTCCCCCGAACCCGCCGAGGTGGAGTTCGCGAAGAAGGTCATCGCCGCGATCCCCGACGGCCGCGGCGTGCACATGATCGACGGCAAGATGCAGGACGACGCCACGTGGAAGCAGTGCAAGGTGATGGTCAATCTCGCGGAAATGCTCGCCCGCAAGGATCCCGAGCTGGCGGAGGCCTACGGGTTCGTTCCCGCCGGGGTGTAGAGCGCAGGGGCACCGGTGGGCGCCAGTGCGTAGCGAGTCGACGAGCGCGGTCGGCAACCTCCGCGACCCTGCGTAGCAAGCCGATGATCGTCAGCCGGGCGCGTCGACCAGCGGGTTGCGCACGCGCAGCTCCGGATACCAGCTGAAGTCACCGTCGGTGCTCCACAGCTCGGCCACGCCCGCCGCCAGACATACGGCTGCGATCCGCGCGTCGTGGATCTTGCGACCTTGGGGCCGGGCGGCGGTGGTCAGAGACCGCAGCTGTTGCCAATGACCGGGCATCTCGCTGAGCAGTCGCGCTCCGGGCGTGCCGATCCACGCGTCGAGCGCCGCCAGCGCCTGGTCGACCTGGGGCTCTCGCCAGCGGCGACCATCCGTGAGCACCGAGTAGAACTCGCCGGCGACGATCCATGGCAGCCCCCACGAGGGCTCGCTTACGAGCCGGTCCATTGTGGCGAGCGCTCGTTCGTGCATCGGGGCGGACTCGTCGTAGGCGTAGACGAGGATGTTCGTATCTACGGCGATCAAAACCGATCGCTCGTGTCGTAGACGGAGTCGAGGATCGCGTCCCAGTCGTAGGGGTCGACGCCGGGCAGCGGCTCCAGCCGGCCGGTAACGGGTTTGAAGGGCGGACGTGCGGAAGCCGGCGGTTCGTTCAGCACCGTGCTCAGCCCCCGTTCGATCAGCGCGCGAAGCGTTGTCCCGTCGCGGCGCGCGCGCTCCTTTGCCTCCATCAGCAGGCCGCTGGCAATATCTATGGTTGTCTTCACCCATATAACCATATCACCCTTCTGGGTCGTGTTCTTGTCGGTCGGCGGAGGCATTCTCGGATCAACCCACGCGTCATCGACGGCACGCCTCCATATAGGGTTTCCGACGCCCGCTCCCCAACTGGACACGCCACCATGAGATTCTTCGAGTACGAGGCGCGCGAGGTCATCAAGCGCGCCGGCATCCCCGTCACCGACTATGGCTTCACCACCGATCCCGCGGAGGCCCGTGCGATCGCACAGCGGATCGGCGGTCCCACCGTGATCAAGTCGCAGGTGCTCAGCGGCGGGCGGATGAAGGCGGGTGGCGTGAAGTTCGCGGATACCCCCGAGCAGGCCGAGAGCTACGCCCGGGACATCCTCAAGCTGGAGATCGGTGGGCACATGCCCCGCGGCGTGCTCGTCGATCCGAAGGCGGAGGTCGAGCAGGAGTACTACGCCGGCGTCGTGTGGGACGGCACGCGCAAGCAGCCGGTGATGATCTTCTCGCCTGTCGGCGGGATCGACATCGAGCAGGTCGCAGAGGAGCAGCCGGAGAAGGTCGGGCGGCGGCACTTCTCGAACATCCTGCCTTTCAGCGACTTCGAGGCCAAGGAGGTGATCGCCTCCACAGGCGTCACCGGCTCGGCGCTCAACAAGCTCGTCCCGATCCTCACGCGCCTGGCGAAGCTGTTCGTGGAGAACGACATGATCCTCGCCGAGATCAACCCGCTCGGACGGCTGGCCGACGGCTCGTTCGTCGCGCTCGACGCGCACATGGACATCGAGAACGAGGCCCGAGGCCGCCACAAGAAGCTGCTGGCCGATCTCGGCGTCGGCGACGAGGAGACCCGCCAGGCGCGCGAGGCGACCCCTTTCGAGCTGGCGGGCGAGAAGGTCGACGCGGAGGATCACCGCGGCGTGGCCGGCAACGTGACCGAGTTCGACGGCAATCTCGGCCTGGTGATCGGCGCTGGCGGTGGCTCGCTGACGCTGTTCGACGCAGTTCGAGCCCACGGCGGGAAGCCCGCCAACTACTGCGAGATCGGCGGCAACCCCTCCGTGTCGAAGACATGCGGCCTGGCCAAGCTCGTGCTGGGAAAGCCCGGCGTCGAGCGGATCGCGGTGATGATGTCGATCGTCTCGAACACGCGCGTGGACATCGTCGCGCGTGGCGTCATCAAGGCGTGCCTCGAGCTCGACATGGACCCGGCCGAGAAGATCGCGATCTTCCGCATTCCCGGCGCGTGGGAGGAGGAGGGCTTCAAGATCCTGGAGAAGTACGGCGTCGACTATGCCGACCGCTCGGTCTCTCTCAACGAGGCCGCCAGACGAGCGGTCGAGAAGATCCAGGGGCATGAGCGTCGTGGCTAACCAAGAATTACGGGATCTGTATAGCCATCGTATTGGCAGAGTCTCCTCGGGCTATCGCAAATCCAGAACCGGTATAGCGATGGTTGCACCGGTTTTAAAAAAGAGAGTCCCCCCATGTCCATCCTGATCGACGCGGAGACGACGTTCATCGTCCAGGGAATCACCGGACGCGAGGCCGTCAACTTGACGCGCGAGTGCCTGGACTACGGCGAGGGCGCGAAGGTGGTCGGAGGGGTCACGCCCGGACGCCTCGGCCGCGACGTCCACGGCGTGCCCGTGTTCGACACGGTCGCCCAGGCCGTCGACCAACACGGCGCGCCGATCCGGGGATCGGTCGTGACCGTTCCCCCCGCCTTCACCAAGGACGCCGTGTTCGAGGCGATCGAGAACGGGATCGAGCTCGTGGTGATCGTCACCGAGCGCATCCCCCGTCGCGACGTGGCGGAGATGGTCGAGCTGGCAGCGCTCCGCGGCGCGCGCATCATCGGCCCCAACTGTTTGGGAATCATCGTCCCGGACGTGATCAAGATGGGTGGCATCGGCGGCCCGGCGAAAAACGCCGCGCAGGCCTACACGCCGGGTCCGATCGGAGTGATCTCGCGCTCGGGCGGCATGACGACGGAGATGTCCTCGACGCTCAGCGCGGCCGGCCTCGGACAGTCGACCGCCGTGTCGATCGGCGGCGACGCGATCATCGGCCAGAGCTATGCAGAGCTGATGCCGCTGTTCGAGGCCGACTCCGATACGCAGGGCATCGTCATCTACACCGAGCCGGGAGGGCGCATGGAGGCAGAGCTCGCCCGGTGGGTTACCGACAACGACTCGCGCCTGCCGGTCGTCGCGTTCATGGCGGGACGATTCATGGACGAGATGCCGGGCATGAGCTTCGGCCACGCCGGCACGATCGTCGAAGGCAAGGAGGACACGGCCAGCGAGAAGATCGCCCGGCTCGCCCAGGCAGGGATCACGGTGGCTGAGCGAATCGAGGACATCCCCGGCATGATCCGAGACAAGATCGCCGAGCGAAGCGGGAGTCCGGTGGCGGAGCGAAACGCGAGCCCGGCACACCCAGGAGGCACCCAGTGAGGAAGGACGGGATCTTCATCGCCGTCGAGGTCGACGACCAGGCCGCGGCGGAGGCGGGACTGGCGAAGAAGCTGACCGAGGCCTGTCCGGTCGACATCTATGCCCAGAAGGACGGCACGCTGGAGATCGTCGAGCGGAACCTCGACGAGTGTGTGCTTTGCCGCCTGTGCCTGGACGCGTCGCCGCCGGGCGCCGTGAAGGTGATCAAGCTCTACGACGGGGGCGCCGTCCTCGCCTGACCGCGCCGTGCATTATCGTGTTGTATGAGGACCGCGACCCCATGAACGAAAACTTCTCATTGATCGTGATGTGCCTGTTCCTGCTCGCGTCGCTGGCGTTCCTGGCCCAGCAGCTCACGTCCTACCACTAGACGACCGCTGGGCGGCGCTGGCCGATTTCGAGCGGCGGCGCGCTAGGACGCCGGCTTGCGCGCGTGGCGGACGCGCTCGCGTTCCTGCTGGCGCTCGACGACGTTGACGATCAGCCGCAGGAACTGCTCGGGTCCGGTCGCCTTGGCCTGGCCATAGCTGAAGGCCTCGATCCAGTCGGGCACTTTGGCTTCGCGGGCCATCACGTTGAAGAACTCGCGGCGCATGTCCATGCGCACGCGGGCGTCCGCCGCCGGCCCCTTGGTCACCTTCAAGCCCGGCATCTCTAGGCGGAAGTGCTGCACGTCTCCCCGTCCCCGCAGTTCGATGCCCACTACCAGCTTGATCGGCTCGAGCGCTGGCACCTCGCCGATGAACCTGCGCGTCGCAAGCTCGATCAGAGCCTTGGCGTCTTCAGCCATATGACGACTACTCCCCTCCGTGTGACCTACCGAGATCCATACCGATATTTCAAATCATAGGCTCATAGACGACTTTAGAGCTTATGCCGCTCGAGCAGCTTGCGGCCGATCACCATGCGCTGAATCTCGGAAGTGCCCTCGCCGATCAACAGCAGCGGAGCGTCGCGGTAGAGGCGCTCGATCTCGTACTCCTTGGAGTATCCGTAGCCACCGTGGATGCGGAAGGACTCCTCGACGCAGAAGCGTCCTGCCTCGGAGGCGAACAGCTTGGCCATGCCGGCCTCGAGGTCCGAGCGCTCGCCGGCGTCCTTCAGGCGCGCGGCGCGCAGCGTGAGCAGCCGCGCCGCGTCGACCTGGGTGGCCATGTCGGCCAGCTTGAACTGGATCGCCTGATGCTGGGAGATCGGCTTGCCGAACGTCTTGCGCTCTTGCGAATAGCGGAGGGCCAGCTCGAGCGCACGCTGGGCGATCCCGACACCGCGCGCGGCGACGTTCACGCGACCGACCTCGAGCGCGTCCATCATCTGCGAGAAGCCCTTGTTCAAGCCGGCGTCCTCGCCGCCGAGGACGTTCTCGGCCGGACAGCGATACCCGTCGAACACGAGCTCGGTCGACTCGACGCCCTTGTAGCCCATCTTGCGCAACTGCGGCGGCACCGTCAGGCCGGCGTAGTCGCCCGTGTTCTCCGCCACGCCGGGCTGCTTCTCGGCGATGAAGCAGGTCATGCCGCGATGGGCCTTCTCGGCGGCAGGGTCGGTCTTGACTAGCACGAACACGAGGTCCGAGCGCAGGCCGTTGGTGACCCACATCTTCTGCCCGTTGATCTCATACTTGCCGTCCTCGGTCTTCTTGGCAGAGGTTTTGATCGCCTGCACGTCTGAGCCGAGCTCGGGCTCTGACAGCGAGAAGGCGGCGCGAATCTCGCCGGTGGCCATGCGCGGCAGGTAGCTCTGCCTCTGCTCTTCTGAGCCGAACTTCATCAGCAGGTAGGAGCCGATGAAGTGGGTGTTGATCACGCCGGAGATCGAGATCCAGCCGCGCGAGAGCTCCTCGACGATCATCGCGTAGGTCGTCAGGTCGAGGCCCATGCCGCCGTACTCCTCGGGGATCGTCACGCCGAACAGCCCGAGCTCCTTCATCTGATCGACTATTCGCGAGGGAAAGGCGTCCTCGTGGTCGTAATGCTCGGCATTCGGCAGGATCTGCTCGTCGGCGAACTGGCGCACCATCTCGGTGATCGCCTTCTGCTCGTCGGTCTTCTCGGTGTACGGCGAGGCGGCTACGGCCATGATTTCGAGCACTCCAATGTCGTTTTCGGCTGGTCTGAGGAGAATACCGGCGATGAACTGCCTGTCTGGGAGACAATTGGGCATCGCTCCCCGCACGCCGGTCCGTGTCGCCGGTCTCACCGCGAGGCGCCGCGCCGGAGCGTTTGAACGGCCGTGAACTTCGCGCGCGACGTGGTCGATCGGATGCCGGCGGGAGACCTCGCGCTGGTCGAGCTCGCGCGCGACGGCGCGCGGCGGGAGTGGAGCTTCGGCGAGGTGAGCGAGCGCAGCGCTCGGTTCGCGGGTGCCTTGCGCGCTCGCGGAGTGAACACGGGCGACGTGGTGATGACGTTGATCGGCAATCGCCCCGAGTGGGTGATCGCGATGTGCGCGTGCTTTCGCATCGGAGCGGTGGTGCTGCCGTGCACGGAGCAGCTGCGGGCAAAGGACCTGCGCCTGCGGCTGGCCGTCGCGAAACCGTCGTTGATCGTCGCGGACGCGCGCAACGGCGCCGAGCTGGAGCGAGCGCTGGCGCACCCGGCGAACGGGAGTGCGACCCCGGTGCTGCTCGTGCCAGATGACGACCTGTTCACGGCCGAGCCGACGGCAGCGATCGAGCTGGCGGCGGAGGAGCCATGCCTGATCACGTTCACCAGCGGCACCGCGGGCGAGCCGAAGGCGGTCGTCCATGCCCAGCGCTACCTCGCCGGCCAAGCGCTCCAGGCCGAGCGATGGCTGGACGCGAAGGCGGGTGAGCTGGTGTGGTGCACCGCGGCGAGCGGCTGGTCGAAGAGCGCGCGCAACGTGTTCATCGCCCCGTGGCTGTCGGGAGCAGCTGCTCTCCTGCACGACGCGCGCTTCGACCCGGCCGAGCGCCTCGAGCTGCTCGCACGCGAGCGCGTGAACGTTCTGTGCATGGCGCCCACGGAGTACCGCGTGATCGCCAAGCGCGCGACGCTCGAGCCGTTGCCCGACCTGCGCACGATGGTGGCCGCGGGCGAGGCGCTCAATCCAGAGGTCCTGCACGCCTGGCGCGAGGCGATCGGCCTGGAGATCCGCGACGGGTACGGGCAGACCGAGACGGGACAGTTGACGGGGATCGGAAGCGACCAACGGGCCAGACCGGGATCGATGGGCAGGGCGCTCGACGGCGTGCGCCTCGGGGTGATCGAGGACGAGCTCGTCGTCCACCCCCCGAGCGTGCCGACCTTCTTCTTGGGATATCTCGGCGAGGGAGTCGCTCGCGGACAGGACGGAAGCTGGACGGTCGAGGATCGACGCAACGGCGGCCCGTGGCACACGGGCGACCGCGTGCGCGAGGGCGAGGACGGCTACCTCTATTTCGAGGGCCGCAACGACGACGTGATCGTCTCCGCCGGCTACCGGATCGGACCCTTCGAGGTCGAGTCCGCGCTCGTCGCCCATCCGGCCGTGGCCGAGGCGGCGGCCGTCGCGGCGCCCGACGAGGAGCGCGGGTCGGTCGTGCGCGCGGTGGTCGTGCCACGCGACGGCTACGCCCCCACGCTGGAGCTCGCCCGTGAGCTCCAGGAGCACGTCAAGCGCGAGACCGCCCCGTACAAGTACCCACGAATCGTCGACTTCGTCGAGGAGCTGCCGAAGACCGCCAGCGGGAAGGTCAGGCGCGCCGCCCTCAGGTCCGGCGGCGCGCGCTGACTTCGACCCCTACGCGGGTTGCGCCGAGGGAGCGCCAGCGCGCTCGGAATCCGCGTCGAACGCCTCTTGCGCCACAGTGCTCGAAGGCGGGCGAAGCACCACGAAGGCCGCGACTATCCCGATCGCGACGCACGCGGCGCCAACCACGTAGGCGAGGTGATATCCGCCTGTGAGGGCGCTGGCGAGTGAGTATCCCTTCGCGGTCAGCGTCTTCGAGTGGTCCGTGGCGATCGTCCCAAGCGACGCCAGGCCGATCGCGCCGAATAGCTGCACCGAGACGTTCACGATCCCCGACGCGAGGCCGGCGTCACGAGCCGGCGCGTCTGACATCCCCATCGTGAGCAGCGGCAGGAACGATGTCCCCGCGCCGAGCCCGAGCAGGAAGAACGCGAAGAACAGACCGGGGAAGTACCCGGCGTGCACGCCCTGCCCGGCGAGCAGCAAGAGGCCAGAGACGATTCCCAGGAGGCCGACCGCCAACGTGTTCAACGGACCGAAGCGACCGACGGCCTTGGCGGAGAGTCCCATCGACATCACGGCGATCGAGATCGTCAGCGGCATGAACGCGAGGCCGGTGTCGATCGCGTCGTAGCCGAGCACACGCTCGAGATACAGCGATCCGAGGAAGAACGCCGAGAACATCCCGGTGACGAGCAGACCGCGGACGAGGCTCGAGCCCATCAGCATCCGCAGCCGCAGGATCCGCAGCGGCATGATCGGGTTGGCGATCCGCGACTCGAGCGCGAGGAAGGCCCCGAGCAGTGCCAGCGAGGCGCCGCCAACGCCGAGCGTGCGCGCGGAGAAGAGGCCGTATTCGGTCGACTTCACGATCGCGAAGGCCCCTAGCATCGTGGAAAGGGTGATCAGGATAGACCCCGCCACGTCTACTCCGCCGGCCAGGCCGAGTCCCTCGTTCTCGTCGATCAACAGCGAACCGAGTAGGAACGCGATCGCGCCGATCGGCACGTTCACGAAGAAGATCCAGTGCCAGTCGAGCGATTGCGTGAGCGCGCCGCCGGCGAGCAGCCCGATCGAGCCGCCGCCGGCGGAGACGAACGCGTACATCCCCATCGCCTTGGCCTGCTCGGCGCGACCGGGGAACTCGGTGACGATGATCGCGAGGATCACCGCCGAGGCCACGGCGCCGCCTGCGCCCTGCAGCAAGCGGGCGATGATCAGCACCGTCTGGTCGCCGGCGAAGCCGCACAGCACCGACGCGGCCGTGAACAGCACAAGGCCGGTCAGGAAGACTTTCTTGCGCCCGACCAGGTCTCCCATCCGGCCGGCGAGCAGCAGAAAGCCGCCGAATGTGATCAGGTAGCCGTTCATCACCCACGTGAGGTTGCCCTGGCTGAAGTGCAGGTCGCGCTGGATCGACGGCAGCGCGACGTTGACGATCGTCGCGTCGAGGACCATCATCAGCTGGCCGAGGCAGAGCACCCCGAGCGCGATCCAGCGGCGGCGCTCGTGCTTGCGGCCCTGCTCCTCGGTGGTTGGGCTCTCCGTCTGGGTGATCTCGGTGCGGGCGGTGGTGGTGGGGGCGCTCATGTGGTCTCCTTCACGTAGCGAAGTAGAGCACCATAGCATGGATCATCATTGATACAAGTATGATCAATCGCTAGTGATGATTGCTGCATCATGGTATAATCCGCACCGTTATGAGTGAGGATCGTCGTTCGTCTGCTCCCGGGTCGATGGTGCTGTTGACGCGGCTCGCCAAGCAGGTCTATCGGCTCAGCAACGAGGAGATGCTGGGAATGCACCTGCGCGAGCTGATGACGCTCAGCTATGTGCGCGACCACGACGGCTGCCCCCAGCACGCACTGGCGGACGTCCTGTGCATGGACGCCAACAACGTCGTGCTCGTGCTCAACGAGCTGGAGGCTCACGGCAACATCGCCCGTCGCCGCGACCCCGAGGACCGCCGGCGTCATCGCGTCGAGCTCACGGCGCAGGGACGACGCGCGCTCACACGCGCCGAGCGGGCGCAGGAAGGCATCGAGGACGAGATCCTGCAGGGACTCGACCCCGAGGAGCGCGCCACGCTGTGGCACCTCCTGACCCGAGCGCTCTATGGCGCCGAGCCGGCTCAGGACGAGCCGGACGAGCCGGCCAGAGACGATGCCTACAGCGCGACGACCGCGTCGATCTCCACGTAGGCGCCCTTCGGCAAACCCGCCACCTGCACCGCCACCCGCGCCGGCGGCTGCTCGGCGAAGAACGTCGCGTAGACCTCGTTGACCTCCGCGAACGCCGCGAGATCGGTCATGTAGACGGTCAGCCGCACCCCACGCGCGAGCGTTGTCCCGGCCGCCTCGCAGACCGCCTGGAGATTCTCAAGGCAACGCCGTGCCTGCTCGCCCGCCGTCCTCCCGACGAGCTCGCCGGTGAGTGGATCGAGCGGGATCTGGCCCGAGCAGAACAACAGATCCCCGGCGCGCACGGCGTGGCTGTAGGGCCCGATCGCCACCGGCGCCCCGGGAGCCTCGACGACTTCTCGATTCCCGACGGCATCACGATCCCCGATCGTGCCACGATCCTCGATGGCTCCTCGCTCGTCGGACATGCCGAGACCCTATCGCGGGCGCGTGAGGCGGCCACCGGGCGAACCGTCTAGATTCCGAGAATGCGACGATCCGCCTGGAAGATCGCCGCGGTGCTTCTCGCATCGGGCGCCTGCGCCACCGCGGCCACGTCAGCGCGGGCGGATATCGCATTCGGCCCGTGCGGCGATACGAACAACTTCGCCTGCGGCCATCTGACGGTGCCGCTCGACCCGACCGGTGCGACGCCGGGCGCGATCACGTTGGCGATCCGTCGCCATCGCGCACCAGCCGGCGAGGCGCGGACGGCGATTGTCGCCCTGGCGGGCGGCCCCGGACAAGCGGCGATTCCGTTCGCGGAACAGTTCGCGGAAATGCTCGGACCGATCGCCTCGACCCACGACCTGCTGATCTTCGACCAGCGCGGGATCGGCCTGTCGAACCCCCTTTCCTGCCACCGCTTCGAACGGTTCACGGAAAGCGGACCGGCGGCACAGGCGATCCGCGAATGCGCCGCTCAGATCGGGCCGGCGAGGACGTTCTACACCACCGATCAGACCGTCGCCGACATCGAGGCGATGCGGGTCGCGGGGGGCTATGAAAAGCTCGTCCTGTACGGCACCTCCTACGGGACGAAGGTGGCCGAGCGCTACGCCCAGGCCCATCCGACCCGCGTCGAAGCTCTGGTCCTCGACTCCGTCGTTCCTCCGAATGGCCCGGACCCACTCGACCGGGCGACACTCGCCGCCGTGCCCCGTGTCCTTCGCGATCTCTGCGCGCGGCGCGCCTGCGCGCGGATCACACCCGATCCGGTCGCCGATCTGGCGAGGCTCGTGCGGCGGATGCACGGAAGCGTGCTGCACGGACGCTGGATCGACGCGAACGGACGCGCCCACACGATCGGCGCATCCTCTGCAATCCTGCTCGGGACCCTCCTGGCCGGAGACTTCGCGCCGAGCCTGCGCGCCGAATTTCCGGCCGCCGTGCGCGATGCGGCGGAGGGCGACAACGCACTGCTGGCGCGCATGCTCGTACGCGCCTTCCGCGGCGAAGGCGATGAACGGGAAGGCCCGGCGGAGAGCTTCGACGGGCCGCTGTACTTCGCGACGATATGCGAAGAGGATCTCTTTCCGTGGAGTCGCGCGTCCAGCCCGACCACCCGCCTGGCCGAAGCGCATGCCCAGATCGATGCGCTCGACACGAGCACGATCGCGCCCTTCACGCGCTCTGACCTGGTCGGTCTCAGTGACCTGCAGGCATGCTCGGCATGGCCGTTCTCCACTCCCGCCCCCGTCAGCGACACCGCCCCGTTGCCCGGCGTGCCGACACTGATCTTCAGCGGGGCGGCCGACTTGCGCACGCCGACGGCGAACGCAAGGGAAGTCGCCGCGAAAATCCCCGGCGCTCACCTCGTCGTCGTGGCGCACGTCGGGCACTCCGTGCTCAGCGCCGATACCAGCGGCTGCGCCCGACGCGCATTGCTGGCCCTGTTCGCCGCCAAGCCGATCAGGCCGTGCTCCACGTCGCCTCGGTCCTCGCTTCAGCTCCCCTCTCCGCTCGCCCCGCGACGCCTGACAGAAGTGCGTCCGGCGGCGGGAAGCCGGGGGCGACCCGGGCGTACGCTCGACGCAGTCGTGCTCACGCTGCAGGACGCCATCCGTCAGCTCCGGCTCCAGATCGCCGCGCAGCTGAGCTCGAGCGGGCGCTCTGGCGGCGCGCTGAGCGTCGGGGGGCTGCGCTCCGGGCGGGCCGTACTGGCCGAAGGAACACTGGCGTTCCACGAATACTCCTACGTGCCAGGCGTGACCCTCTCGGGGGAGTTCGCCCCAGGACGGACGAAGCTGCGAATCGCCGGCGCCGCCGCCGCCCACGGTGCCCTGCGCGTGGTCGCGCACAAGCGACTGGAAGGGACGCTCGAAGGCCACAGGGTCTCGCTCCCCGCCGGCCTCTCCAGTCTCACAGGCTGATGTCACAGCGCACCACGATCTCGCTGCTCCTCGCGTCTCTGCTCGCCGCTGCGCTGGCGTCCGCGGGCGCGCCCGCAGCCAGTGCGCTGGCGTTCACCACCTGCGCGAACGGAACGGCCTTCTCCTGCACACAGGTGCCCGTGCCACTCGACCGCTTGGGCCAGGTGCCGGGCACGATCGGGTTGAGCGTCGAGCGCAAGACGGCGGGTGCCTCGCAGAGCGCGAGCGCTGTCGTCGTCCTCGCCGGCGGTCCGGGACAGGCGGCCCTGGGGCTCGGGGACTTCGTCGCCAAGGCCATCGCACCGGCGCTCAGCGCCCGTGACCTGCTCGTATTCGACCAGCGCGGCACCGGCACGTCGGACCCGCTGAGCTGTCCGGCGCAGAGCAGCGTGGAAAAGTGCGCCCTGGAGCTCGGACCCGCGCGCGGCTTCTTCACCTCCCAGGACTCCGTTCAGGACATCGAGGCCATTCGCGCGGCCTTCGGCTATGAAAAGCTCGTCCTGTACGGCACCTCCTACGGCACCAAGGTGGCGCTCGACTACGCCACGCGCTATCCCCAGCATGTCGAATCGCTCGTACTCGATTCGACGGTGGCGCCGAACGGGCCGGATCCGTTTCGCCTGAGCACGTTCAAAGCCATCGCGCCCGTGCTGGGGGAGCTCTGCTCGGCGAGGGCCTGCACCGGCGTGACAGACAATCCGGTAGCCGACATGGCACACCTGATCGCTCGCCTTCGCACCCATCCCCTGAAGGGCGAGATCTACGACGGCGACGGAAGGCGAGTCCCGCTCTCCCTTCGCGACGGGGCCGCCGACGTCTTCGGCCTGCTGGCCGCCGGCGATTTGAATCCAGCCGTCAGGGCCGAGCTGCCGGCCGCCATCCACGCCGCCCTGAATAAGGATTCAGACCCTCTGCTGCGCCTGCTCGCGCTCACGTCGAGTCATGGCTCCAGCGAGAACGACGAAGTCAACAACACGCTGTTCCTGGCCACCACCTGCGAGGAGACTCCGTTCCCCTGGCAGCGTGCCGCCCCGGAATCCACTCGCGTCGCCGAGGTGGAGCAGGCGTTGAGGGCTCTGCCGAGCGCCGACTTCTATCCCTTCAACCAGGAAGCGGCGCTGTTGGGGGGACCCGTCCCGGAATGCGTGGGCTGGCCGGACGCATCCCCCTCCCCGCCCCCGCTGGGCGCGCTGCCCGACGTGCCGACGCTGATCCTCTCAGGCGCGCAGGACCTGCGGACGCCGACGGAAAACGCTCGACAGGTCGCCGCGCTGATCCCGGACGCGCAGGTCGAGGTGGTCCCCTACACCGGCCACTCGGTGATCGGAAGCGATCTCAGCGGCTGCGCGCAAGCATCCGTCACGGCCTTCTTCGCCGCCGCTCCCGTGCGGGCGTGCCCGTCGGCCAGAAACCTGTTCGCACCTACCCCCGTGCCCCCGACGCGTCTCGCGTCCGTGCCCGGCGCCGCCCGGGTAGGAGGTACCGCGGGACGCGCGCTGAGCGCCGCCCTCGACACGCTGCTCGACTACAAGCGGGCGGTCGTGCTCACAGCGATCAACTCGGGAGCGATCCCCTATGGCAGCCGCATCGGCGGCCTGCGGGGCGGCAGCGCGAGCCTCTCGAAGACGGGCGCTCGGCTCAATCGCCTGTCGTATGTACCCGGCGTGGAGGTCTCAGGGCTTGTCTCGGTCAACCTGCTCCTGCACGGCAAGGGCGCGCCGGCGCGGCTGAAGATCGAAGGAGCCGGCGGTGGAGGCACGGTTCAGATCGGCCCGGGCAATCGCGTGAGCGGGGTGATCGGCGGCCGGCGTTTCACGACGCTGTCCGCCCGCGCCGCGTCGGCGCGGGCGAGCTGGCCCGAGCCCGACACGGCCTTGCCGCACGCGCGCGCGGCCTACCCGCACTGAGCGTAGGACCCGCCTGCCAGGCAGCGTCTCGCCCCTCGTCGACCCCGAGCGTTGAGCGCTCACCATCCGGTCGGTGCTCGAGCCAGGCGCTTGGCCCTCACCGCAGACCGTCTCACTACGCTTGAGCAGATGCCCAACGCCCTGGCCGCGGAGACCTCTCCCTACCTGCGCCAGCACGCGCACAACCCCGTCGACTGGCTGCCATGGGGCCCGATCGCTCTGGCGCGCGCCCAAGAGCGCGACGTGCCGCTGCTCGTGTCGATCGGCTACTCCTCCTGTCACTGGTGCCACGTGATGGAGCGCGAGTCGTTCGAGGACGAGCGCACCGCACGGTTGATGAACGAGGAGTTCGTGTGCGTGAAGGTCGACCGGGAGGAGCGCCCGGACATCGACGCCCTCTACATGGAGGCCGTCCAGGGCATGACCGGCCGCGGCGGCTGGCCGTTGAACGTCTTCCTCACGCCCGAGCAGCTGCCGTTCTACGGCGGTACCTACTTCCCGCCCGAGCCACGTCACGGGATGCCGGCGTGGACACAGCTGCTGCAGGCGATCGCCGAGTCCTGGCGCGAGCGGCGGGATGAGATCCGCGCCGGCGGCGAGCAACTGCGCGAGCGGCTCTTCGGTGGCGCGCTGCTGGCGCCCTCGGCTCAGCCGATCGTCAGTGGCGCGCTGGATGTGGCCGTGAGGACGCTCGAGGAGTCCTTCGACGCCCGCGACGGCGGCTTCGGCGGCGCGCCGAAGTTCCCACAGGCCTCGGTCCTCGAGTTCCTGCTCGCCCGTGCCGCGGACACGCGCGAGGCGGACGGAAGCGCCCCCGCACGCACGCCCGTGCCCGAGACGCACGCCACCGGAACGCCGGCGATCGACAGACCGAAGACGCGCGAGAGAGCGGAGGCTCGGATGGCCCTGCAGACGCTCCGCGCGATGGCCTCCGGAGGGATCCACGACCAGATTGGGGGCGGCTTCTCGCGTTACTCCGTCGACGCCACCTGGACCGTCCCGCACTTCGAGAAGATGCTCTACGACAACGCCCTGCTCGCACGCGCCTACTTGCACGGCTTCGAGCTCTCGGGCGAGCCACGCCTGCGCGAGGTCTGCATCGACACCCTCGACTGGGCGCTGCGGGAGATGCGCGGAGGAGAGGGCGGCTTCTACTCGGCGCTCGACGCCGACTCTGAGGGAGTCGAGGGGCGCTTCTACGTATGGACAGTCTCGGAGCTGCGTGAGGTTCTCGGCGAGGACGCCGACGCTGCGATCGCGTGGCTCGGCGCTACCGAGCAGGGCAATTTCGAAGACCCTCATCATCCGCAACTGGGGCTCAACGTGCTCGAGGATCGCGGTCCCGCCCCGCTGCCAGAGCGCCGGGCGCGTATCCGCCGCAGGCTCCTCGACGCGCGCGCCATGCGTACGCGGCCGGCCCTCGACGACAAGCGACTGACCGCATGGAACGCCCTGATGATCGCCGCGCTCGCCGAGGCCGGCGGCACGCTCGCCGAGCCTCGCTACACGGAGGCGGCCACGCGCTGTGCCGAGTTCCTCCTCACCGACCTGCGCGACGAGCATGGACGCCTGCTGCGCACATACAGCGACGGGCAAGCGAGGCTGGGCGCCTACCTCGAGGACCACGCGTTCCTGCTGGAGGCTCTGATCGCTCTCTACGAAACGACCTGCGAGGAGCGCTGGCTGACGCATGCGCGCGCGCTCGCGGATGAGACGATCGAGCGCTTCGCCGACCCTGAGCGCGGGGGCTTCTTCTCGACCGCCTCAGACCACGAAGCCCTGATCGCGCGGCGCAAGGACCTGGAGGACTCTCCGATCCCCTCGGGCGCGTCCAGCGCTGCCAGCGGTCTGCTGCGCCTTGCCCAGCTGACGGGCGAGCGGACCTATGAAGACCATGCGATCTCAGTGTTGCGGTTGCTGCACGAGATCGCACCGCGGCATCCGGCCGCCTTCGGTCACCTGCTGCAGGCGTTGCACTGGTACCTCTCCCCCGCGCGGCCGATTGCCTGCGCGGTGCCGACGAATCTCAGAGGATCGACAGGTAGCGGTCGAGCTCCCATTGCGTGACGTGCACGCGGTAGTCCTCCCACTCCTGGCGCTTGATCTCGACGTAGCGGTTGAACATGTGCTCGCCAAGCGTCCTCAGCACGAGCTCTGACTCGGCGGTGATCTCAATCGCCTCGCCTAGGCTCTCGGGCAGCTGCTCGACACCCAGGCGCTTTCGCTCCTCGCCGGAGAGGTGGTAGAGGTTCTTCTCCATCGGCTCCGGCAGCTCGTACCCCTTCTCGATCCCCTCGAGGCCCGCCTGCAGCAGCACGGCGAACGTCAGGTACGGGTTGCACGCCGGGTCGGGGCAGCGCAGCTCCATTCGCGTCGCCTTCTCGCGTCCTGGGTGATACAGCGGCACGCGCACGAGCGCCGAGCGGTTGCGGCGCGACCAGGCGACGTACACCGGAGCCTCGAAGCCGGGGACGAGCCGCTTGTAGGAGTTGACCCACTGGGCGAAGATCGAGCAGATCTCACGCGCGTGCTTGAGCTGGCCGGCGATGAACGCCTTGCCGACGTCTGACAGGAAGTACTGGTCGTCAGGGTCATAGAAGGCGTTCTTGCCCTCGCTGAACAGCGACTGGTGCGTGTGCATGCCCGAGCCGTTCTCGCCGAACAGCGGCTTCGGCATGAAGGTCGCGTGCCAGCCGTACTTCATCGCGTACTCCTTGACGGTGATGCGGTATGTCATGCAGTCGTCGGCCATCTTCAACGCGTCGGCGTAGCGCATGTCGATCTCGTGCTGGGAGGGACCGACCTCGTGGTGGGTGTACTCGACGTGGATCCCCAGCTGCTCGAGCGCCAGCACCGTCTCGCGGCGGACGTCCGAGCCTGCGTCGAGCGTGGTCAGGTCGAAGTAGCCCCCCTCGTCGAGCACCTCCGTGGAGCGCGAGTCTTTGAACAGGAAGTACTCGAGCTCGGGACCGACGTTGAACGTGTCGAAGCCCATCCCGTGGGCGCGCTCGAGCGCCCGGCGTAGCACGTGGCGCGGATCTCCCTCATAAGGCGTGCGCTCAGGGGTGATCACGTCGCAGAACATCCTCCCCACCCCCTGCTCCTCCGGGCGCCACGGCAGCACCGAGAACGTCGCCGGGTCGGGCATCGCGATCATGTCCGACTCCTCGATCGCGTTGAATCCGGTGATCGAAGACCCGTCGAAGCCCATCCCGGCCTCGAACGCGTCGTCCAGCTCGGCCACGTTGATCGAAAACGACTTCAACTGGCCGAGGACGTCGGTGAACCAGAAGCGGATGAAGCGAATGTCGCGCTCGGCCACGAGCGCCTTGACGTCCTCGGCGGTTTTCGGCTGCTCCAGCTTCGGCTGCTCGGACATCTGGCCGGACCTTAGACGATGGTCGGTCCTCGGCCTATCGACGGTTGGCTAAATCGATCGGGCCGATCAGTGACCCGCGACGGCAGCTACGAACGCGGCGACCTCTTCGGCTTCCTTGCCCTGGTAGAGCTGAGCCGGCATCTGTCCGAGTCCGCGGGCGCGGCCTTCGGTGATCGCGCTCAGCACCAGCGCCCGGCGCCCGGCGGCGGTCGCGATGTCGCTGCCCACGCGCACGTCCAGGTTCGGGCCGATGCGACCGACCGCCTTGACCGCGGCCAGCGCGTGGCAGACGGCGCAGGAGCGAGCGAACAGTTCGCGTCCTCGCTGCTGTTCGGCGTTCAGGTGCACCCCGCCGACCGCGGTGGCCGCCTTGTGTGCCCCGTTGAATCCGAGCACGAGGGCGGGCACGACCAGACCGGCGGCAAACATCAGCACCACCCCCAGCGTGACCATCCGCTGGCCGAGCTTCGACTCGGTGTGCAGGCTCTGGCGCGCCCCGCGCGGTCCCCCGCGCATCGCGACGAAGAACACCGCCAGCCCCAGGAGCGCCCAGAAGATGACAAAGCCGATGACCATGCGCGCGAGAAGATATCGACTGAAGCCCCGGCAAGGTCGATCGACCACCTCGCAGAGCTTTAGGTGCCGCCAAGGTTGAGCGCTACCCTGAGGAGTAGTCCGGCAAATTTCCAGAAGATGGACGTGCTCCCGTGAACATCTTTCGCCGTCTTCCACTCTCCCGCTTGCTGCTCTTCTGTGGGCTCGTCGTCGCCCTCGGCGTGTCCGCCACCGCGCTCGCGTCCGCCCTCGGCTCGGGTCCGACGCCTGCCCCCAAGCCGCTGGCCGACGCCGTTCACGACGCGCTCACCCCCCCGCCCGTGGAAGGGGTCACCGCCAGCATCCAGCTGACCGACCACCTGCTCGAAGGCGCCAGCCTTGCAAGTGGGGCCGGCAGCGGCGGTGCCGCCGGCCAGCTCGCATCGAGCCCGCTCGTGACCGGCGCCTCCGGCAGGCTCTGGATCGCCAAGGACGGCCGTGTACGCCTCGAACTTCAAGCCGAAAAAGGGGACACTCAAGTGCTTTACGACGGGCACACGGTGTCCGCCTACGACGCGGCTTCGAACACCCTCTATCGCTACGCCATTCCGGCCAAGGAAAGCGGCTCGGTCAGCGGCGCCACCGACGCGTCGCCCGACCATCGCGAAGTTCCGACCGTCGCCAAGATCGAAGAAGCGATCTCGCACCTGGATCACGCGACCGTCTCTGGCGCGACCCCGACAGACATCGCAGGCCAAGCCGCCTACACGGTGCGCGTGACACCCAAGGAAAGCGGCAGCCTGATCGGCGGCGGTGAGCTCTCGTGGGATGCCGTCCACGGAGTGCCCCTGCGCGCGGCAATCTACTCCTCGACAAGCTCCTCACCGGTGCTCGAACTGGCGGCTACCTCGATCTCCTACGGTCCGGTCGACGGCTCGGTGTTCGCCTTCACCCCACCGGCGAACGCGAAGGTGGAAGAAATCGTCCTCCCCAACAAGGACAAGAAGTCCACCGACCCCACCGCGCCCAGCGGCAGCCGCCCCCACGTCACGACCGTCGGCCACGGCATCACTGGTGTCACGGTGCTCGAAGCCAAGACCAAGGAAGACGCCAAGACGCCTTCCACATCGACGGAAAGCCTGCAGAAAGTCAAGATCAACGGGATCGAAGCATCCGAGCTGCCCACGGCGCTTGGCACGCTGCTTAGCTTCGAGCGCTCCGGCGTGCGCTATCTGCTCCTCGGCGCCCTCGCCCCCGGCGCCGTCGAAACCGTCGCCAAGGGCCTGTAGCTTGGCGCTGGCGAAGGATGAGGCCCCGCCGGTCAGAGCCCGCGGGCTGGTCAAGCGCTACAAGGAGGTCCTCGCGGTCGACCACATCGACCTGAACGTCCGCGCTGGCGACGTCTACGGGTTCCTCGGCCCCAACGGGGCGGGCAAGACGACGACGCTGAGGATGGCGCTCGGCCTGATCATGCCCACCGAGGGAAATGTCGAACTGTTCGGACGAGATCCCCTTCGTGACGGAGCGCGGGCACTGGAGGGCGTCGCGGGCTTCGTCGAGGCCCCGCGCTTCTATCCCTACCTCAGTGCGCGCAAGAACCTCGAGTTGTTGGCTGCCCTCGACGGCGACGGCGCACCCGAGCGTATCCCGGAGGTTCTGGAGACCGTCGAGCTGACGCCGCGCGCCGTACACCGCGTGGGCGGGTTCTCGCACGGGATGCGCCAGCGTCTGGGGATCGCCGCCGCGCTGTTGCGTCGTCCCCGGCTGCTGATCCTCGACGAGCCCGCCACGGGTCTCGATCCGGCGGGGATGCGTGACATGCGCGCGTTGATCCGCCGCCTGGCCGACGAGGGGATCACGGTGCTGCTCTCCAGTCACCAGCTTCCCGAGGTGCAAGATCTGTGCGACCGGGTGGCGATCGTCGATTCCGGGCGCGTCGTCTACGAGGGTGCCCTCGCCGACCTGCGCCGCCAGGGGGGAGCGGGCTACCGCCTTCGCACCGCCGACGACGCCCGCGCCCTGGAGCTCGCCCGCGTCCAGACGGGGATCGAGCACGCGGCGATCGGCGAACATGGCCTGGCCTTCCAGGCCCAAGAGCAGGATGTCGGCGCCCTGTCGGTGGCCCTCGGCCAAGCGGGAATCGCGATCCTCGCGCTGACTCCTGAGCTCGCGACGCTCGAGGACCTGTTCTTCAGGCTCACCGAGGGCGGAGACGCACGCGGAGCCGCCACGCCCGGGCCGGATCGGAGTCTCCCGGCCAAGGACGGCGATCGCTCGACGGGACAATCGACATCCACCTCTTCCCAGCGAGCATTGGAGATCCGATGAGCAGCGTGGCCGCGGCCCCCCCGGCCGTCCCGCACGCCCCCGGTCTCCCCCATCTCCGGCGCCCCTCTACGCTTACAGTCCTGCGCTGGGAGCTGCGCAAGCTCGTCTCTCAAAAGCGCACCTACCTCGGGCTGGCGCTCGTCGTGATCCTGCCGCTGATCTTCGTCGTCGTCCAGAACCTGCATCACCGCCACGATCGCGGCGGCGAGAACATCTTTGCCACGCAGATCACCCAGTCGGGTCTCGCCACACCGGTGCTGATGCTGCTGTTCCTATCCGTTTTCATGCTGCCCGTGAGCGCCGCCCTGGTCGCCGGGGACGTCGTCGCCAACGAGGACGGCAACGGAACCCTCAAGACGATCCTCACGCGCTCGGTCGACCGCGGACAGGTGTTCGCCGCGAAGGCGCTGGCGGCGATGGTCTACGCCACGATCGCCGTCTTCCTCTCGGCTGCCGTCGCCACCGCCGCCGGCGTCGCCTCGTGGGGCTTCAACAGCGTCACCACCTATTCGGGAACCGTCGTCTCGGCGCCCAAGGGCCTGCTCTTGGTCTTCGCGGCCAATGCCTGCTACCTGATCCCGTTGCTGAGCGTGGCGAGCATCGGCGTGCTGCTCTCGACCGCCACCCGCAACAGCGCGGCCGCCGTCGTGGGCACGATCGGGCTCGTCATCCTGCTGTTCATCGTCGCCCAGATCCCGGGTCTTGAAGGCGTCCGTCCATACCTGCTCACCGAACAGTTCGAGAACTGGCACGGCCTGCTGCGCACCCCCACCGACTGGGCGCCGATCTGGCACTCGGCGTGGGTGTGCGCGCTGTATGCCGGCCCGTCTCTGTTCGCCGCCTACCTGGTCTTCCTGCGGCGCGACGTGGCGGGCGGCTGAGAAAGCCTCAGCCGACCTTCGCCGGCAGCTCTACCCCGGACAGCTCGACGTCGCCCATCAGCCGCCGTGCCTCGCGCGGGTCGATCACTCCGGCCGCCAGACGTCCGGTGGACTCCGCGCCGCAGGCGACGCCGAAGCGCAGGCACTGGTCCGTCGCGCGACCCTCATACCGCGCGGCCACGTAGCCCGCGAGGAAGGCGTCCCCGGAGCCCCGCTTGGCGATCGGCTCGCGTGGCTCGATGCGCGCTCGCCTCAGCTGCAGCTGACCGTCGATCAGCACCTGGGCGAAACAGCCGTCGGGGAGCGTCATGATCGCCTCGCGAGGACCGAGCGCGGCGATCTCCCGCACCGCCAGCGAGCGCTCCTCCTCGCCGGCGAACTCGTGACCGACGAGCTCCTCGGCCTCGATCACGTTGGGTGTGACCACGCTCGGTTCGGCGCGTACCGCCTGACGCAGGGCCTCGCCGTCGGTGTCGATCACCGTCGTGACCTCCATCCGCTCGAGGTCGCGGATCAATGCGGCGTAGATGTCGGGCTCGACCCCGCGCGGCAGCGAGCCGGCGAACACTACGATCGCGGCGCCCCGCGCGAGATACAGGAGCTTGTCGCGAAACAGCTCCACCTCGTGCTCGGACACAGCCGGGCCGCGTTCGTTGATCTCCGTCTGCTGCCCGTCCGTCGGGTCGAGCACCGAGGTGTTCGTGCGCGACTCCTCCCGGATTCGCACGAAGTCGTTGAGGATCGACTCCTCTGTCAGCTGCTCGACGATATGCGTCCCCGTCGCCCCGCCAGCGAAGCCGGTGGCGATCACCGGCTGGCCGAGCACCTTCAGTGTGCGCGCGATGTTGACGCCCTTGCCGCCTGCCATCGTTCGCTGCTCGACTGTTCGGTGGCGCCGCCCGAGCCGGAAGTTCGGCACCGAGAGCGACTTGTCGATCGCCGCGTTGAGCGTGACCGTGATGATCATCCTGTACCTGCCTTCCGGCGCTTGGGTCGGCAGACGATGCCATTGCGCGCCCACAAGGCTACAGGAACGCTCAAGGCGCTCGGCGCATCGCCGGCCATGCTCTTATTCGCTTTTTCAGAACTTCCGAGTGCTCGCCACGCGGCGTCTGCGTCAGCCGAACAGCGTCCAGGCGGCCTCGCGCAGGCGTTCGGTCTCGACGAGAGCCGCGTGCGCCGGACTTCCGCCGGTGGCCAGGTGGGCATTGGCGATGCTCCGCGAGGCGGTTATCAGCCCCCCTGCGCGCCCTGGAACGAACGCGGGCGCCAGATCCTCCACGCGGCCGCCCTGGGCGCCCACGCCGGGGAGCAAGAACGTCGCGTTCCTCATCAACTCACGGGCTCGCGTGAGATGGCTGGGAACGGTGGCTCCCACGACAGCACCCACGTCGCCGAGCCCCGACTCTCCCAGTCCGGGGGCGCCCAGCTCATCCACGATCATCGCCACCCGCTCCCACACCGCTTCCCCACCCGCCAGCGTCAGATCCTCGATGTCCGCTGCGCCCGGATTCGACGTGCGCACGAGCAGGAGCACAGCTCCACCGACCTCGCGCGCAGCCCGCACGAACGGCTCGACCGCGTCTCTTCCCATCAGCGGATTGACGGTCACCAGGTCGGCTTGCAGTCCCTCGAGCGCTCCGAACGGCGTCCGCAGGCCACCGATCAGAGCCTGCGCGTAAGCGGTCGCGCTGACCGAGATGTCGCCGCGCTTGCCGTCGGCGATCACCAGCAGGCCCCGCTCGCGGGCATGCGCGATGACCGTTTCCAGAGCCTTCCATCCGGGCGCTCCCAACCGCTCGAAGCACGCCAGCTGGACCTTGGCCGCGACGCACGCCGACGCGGTTGCGTCGATCAGCGCCCGGCAGTGACCGACGACGGCGGTGGCGGCCCTTTCCGCCGGCGTGGTGGCATCGACCGAGCCGTGCCTCTGCGCGGGGACCGCCCCTTCGGCAGCGACGTTGTCCAGCTCCTCCCCGGACGCCGGCCGGACGGAGCCGCCAAGACCGGAGAGCTCGAGTGTCCCTGGCCACAGTGCGCCCGGATCCGGGTCGAGGCCGAGCACGATCTGCGACTCGCGCTCGGCCACACGTTCGGCCAGCACGTCGCCGAACGGTCGCTTCCCGCTCACCGGGAGATCGGCCCGAGACCCATCGCCGGCGACCGTCACGAGCGTCAGGCGCGCGAGCGCCGTCGCGGCATCAGCGGCCCTTCACCGCGCTCTTCAAGCCGCTGCCGGCCGTGAAGCGTGGTGCGCGCGAGGCGGCGATCTGGATGCGCTCTCCCGTACGCGGGTTCACCCCCTGGCGCGCACCCCGCTCGCCCACGTGGAACTTGCCGAATCCCGACAGCGTCACCTCGCTGCCACGTCGCAGCGCGTCCTCGACGGTTGCGAGCACCGCTTCCACCGCCCGTGCGGCATCCTGCTTGGTCAGATCGGCGCGGTCGGCAACCTGGTCGACCAGCTCGGACTTCGTCACTTCGCCCTCCTCGTTCGTAAGACCGTTGCTTCGACGCTAACACCGCTCGCGGACGGCCGCACCGCTCGCGCGGCTCCCAGCGTTCCTCGCTTCGATCCAGCGCTGAGGCGGGACCCGCCCTCCGTGCGCACAGCTCGTGCGAGTCGCCGGACCGATCAGCGACAATGAAACGATGACGCTCACTCGTTTCGCCTGGATCGCGACCGTGCTGGTCGCGCTGGTCACGGCCCTGCTGCTGCTGCTGAGCGGCTATTCGGGTTATGCCGCGCTCGGCGTGGCCGTCGCCGCCTCGGCCGCGATCAACTTGTGGTGAGGAATCGCATCAGGGCCCGGGCCGCGCGACCGCGATGGCTGATCGCATCCTTCTGCTCGTGGGAGAGCTCCGCCATCGTCAGGGTGGGCAGGGCCTCATCGCCGGGCGGCCTGTTGTCGGACAGACCCCCGTCGGGCGAGCTGTCGTCGGGCTCGAACGCAGGGTCATAGCCGAACCCGCCCGCTCCCCGCGGAACGGCCGCCATGCGTCCCGTGCAGCAGCCCTCGAACACGCGCTCGACGCCGCTCCGCGGATCGACGTAGGCGATCGCGCAGACGTATCGGAGAGCGCTCCCCGCCGGCGCCTCGCGCAGGAGCTTGCGCAGGTTCTCCTCGTCGGTGGCCTGCTCGCCCGCGTACCGCGCCGAGCGCACCCCTGGCGCACCGCCCAATGCCGCGGCCTCGATGCCGGAGTCGTCGGCGATCGCGACCCTGCCGGTAGCTGCGGCGGCAGCTCGCGCCTTGCCGAGCGCGTTCTCGGCGAACGTCTCCCCGTCCTCCGGCGGCAGTCGCACGTCGTCCGGCAGCGTCTGCAGCTCGAGGCGGGCACCCTCCGCGCCGCTCGCGAGCATCCGCTCGAGCTCGCGGCGCTTGTGCTCGTTGTGGGTCGCCAGCAGCAGCCGCACGCGATCGTGTCAGGGCGCCGTACTCGCGGCGGCGATCACCTGCTCCTGCGTGGCGCGCAACTCGTCGATCCCCGCGGCGGCGAGCGCCAGCAGCTCGTCGAGGTGCGCGCGCGAGAGCGGCGTGCGCTCAGCGGTCGCCTGCACCTCGACGAGGCCACCGTCCCCGGTCATCACCACGTTCGCGTCGACCTCCGCCGTGGAGTCCTCGGAGTAGTCGAGATCCAACAACGCCACCCCGCCGACCATGCCGCAGGAGACCGCCGCCACCGACCCCGTCAGCGGCGATCGGTCCAGTCGGTTCTCGACGCGCAGTCGTGCGCAGGCCAGCGCCAGCGCCACGTATGCGCCGGTGATCGATGCGCAGCGGGTCCCTCCGTCGGCCTGCAGCACGTCGCAGTCGAGATAGATCGTGCGTTCGCCGAGCGCCGCGAAGTCGACCACGCCGCGCAGCGAACGCCCGATCAGCCGCTGTATCTCGACCGTCCGCCCGTCAGCCCGACCGCGGGTAACATCGCGCTGCTTGCGCTCGCCCGTGGAAGCCGGAAGCATCCCGTACTCCGCCGTCACCCAGCCACGACCCTTGCCCGCCATCCAGCGGGGCACGCTGTCCTGCGCGGAGGCCGTACAGATCACGCGGGTCTCGCCGATGGAGATCAGGGCCGAGCCCGTCGCTGGGCGCACGAAGCCCGGCTCGATCGTGGTCGGGCGCAGCTCCCCGGGCCCGCGTCCGTAGCTGCGTCCGGGCGCGTTCACGCCGGCGTCTCGACGGCCGCGAGCTCCACGCCCTGCACGTCCCCCATCGGCATCTGCAGAAAGCGTGTGCCCAGCTCCTGGAAGCCGTCGACGTCGCCCGTGCAGAGGAAGCGGTAGGCCCCTTCCTCCTGCTGGGGATTGGTGAGCGCGCGCGTGCTCAGCGCGTGCTCGACCTGCCGCGCGAGTGCCTCTCCGGAGCTGACGAGCGTCACCGCCGGACCCAGGATCCGCTGGAGCATCGGCTTGATCAGCGGGTAGTGGGTGCAGCCGAGGATCACCGTGTCCACCTCCGCCGCACGCAGCGGGGCGCAGGCCTCGCGCACCGTCTGCACCGCCTGCTCGTCGAACTGCTCGCCGGCCTGGATGATCGACGCGAGCGTCGGGCAGGCGACCGCGTGCAGCGTGACGTGAGGGTCAATCGTCCCGACCGCTTCCTCGTAGGCGCCGCTGGCGACGGTCGTGGGGGTCGCCAGCAAACCGATTCGCCCGGTGCGCGTCGCGGCGACTGCCTGCAGCGCCTCCGGCCGCACCACGCCGAGCACGTCCACGCCAAGCGTCGTCTCCATCATCCGCCGGCGCAGGAGCGGCAACGCGGCGGAGGTGGCCGAGTTGCACGCGACCACCAGCAGCTTCACCCGGTGGCGCAAGAGCTCCTCGGCAATCTCCGCGGCGAAGCGCTCGAGCTCCTGTGCCGAGCGCTCGCCATAAGGGAAGCGGGCCGTGTCGCCCAGGTACAGGAAGTCCTCCGCGGGAAGACGTACCAGCAGCTCGTGCAGGACGGTCAGCCCGCCCACGCCTGAGTCGAAGATGCCCACGGGCCGTTCACGGGAGCTCGCCACACGGCCATCATTCCAGAGCGCTACGGTCAGCGTTGATCGTGCGCGCGCTAGTGGTCTCCAACATGCGTCCTGACGCCGTCCACCCCGAGCGCGGCCGCTTCGTGCGCGACCAGGTATCAGCCCTGCGCGCGCTCGGAGGCATCGATGTGGAGCTCCACGAGTTCCCTCCCGGCAGAGCGGAGCTCACGGGGGCAGCCGTCAAGATGCGCCGCCGCTTCTCCTCTGCGCCGCGCTTCGGACGTTCCTCCGTCTTCCGCTTCGACGTCGTCCACGCTCATTTCGGCCTCACCGCGTGGCCCGCCCTCGCCGTTCCCGCCCGCGTGCGAGCGCTGACCGTGCATGGCACTGACCTTCGTCACCCCCGCACACGCCTGGCGACGCGCGCCGTACTGCCGCTGATCGATCTCCCCGCCGCCGTCTCGGCCCCGCTCCTCGGCGAACTGCCTGGCGTGCGTGCGCGCCGTCGCGCGCAGGTGCTGCCCTGCGGCGTGGACCTCGAGCGCTTTCACTCGATTCCTCGTGAGCAGGCGCGTGCCGAGCTGGGACTGCACCTCGATCGGCCTTGCCTGCTGTTCGCGGCCGACCCCTCGCGCCCGGAGAAGCGCCACGACCTGGCCGTGGCGCTGGCGCTCGAGTGCGGCGTCGAGCTGCTCACGCTCGGCGCCGTCGAGCCCGCCGCCGTCCCGCTGTGGGTGAACGCGGCCAATGCCGTGCTCGTGCCATCTGATCGCGAGGGCTTCGGCCTGGCCGCGCTCGAGGCGCTCGCCTGCGAGACGCCCGTGCTGGCCACGCCCGTAGGCATTCATCCTGAGGCCCTTGCGGGCATCGAGGGCACGCTGTGCGCTCCCTTTGCCCTGCACCGCTGGCGCGCGGCCGTCGAACCGCACCTGCACACCTCCGATCCGCGCCTGCGAGGTGGCCGTGAGAGCGCCGCGCGGTTCTCGGCCGCGCGCATGGCCGAGCGCGTAGCCGACGCATGGCGCGGCGCGCTGGAGCGCGCGTCATAGCGGTCGGGGTAGCATGGTTCGGTGTTGGATCAGCCATCTGCCACGACTCCCGATCCCGTTCCCGCGAAGCCGGCGGGCGAAAGCCCGGCGCGCGACGCGGCGCTCGGCCCTGACGCTCCGCCTGGGTTCGGCGCGCGCGGGCGGGTGCGCCGGCGCGCGCGCTTCCTGCGCAAGGCCCGCGAGCTCGCCTACCGCGACCTCGGCGGACTGGTCTTCAACCTGCATCGCTTCGGCCACCGCAACGACGCCCTCGTGCTCGCCAAGCTGGACACGCTCGGCCGTATCGATACCGAGCTGCGCGCACTGGAGAGCGCCCTGGGCGAGCGCCAATCGGTGACGGTCTTGCGCGAGGCCGGCGTTACCGCCTGCCCCCGCTGCGCGGCGATCCACTCCGGTGAGGATCGCTTCTGTCCCAATTGCGGCCTGTCGATGAGCCGCCATGTCGACCTCCCGATCGCCGGTGCCCCCACTGCGCCAGCCGGCGGCCCCAATACGCCGGCCGGCGCAGCCAACCCCGACCCCTCCCCGGTGCACCCGACGGGCGCGCCTGCGAACGGCCCCGCGGCCGCTCCGCATTCGCCGGCGCCCGGCGCGGCCGCCTCCATGACCCCACCGGCCTCCGCGGATCCGTCGCCCGACACTTCCACCACAGCGCACTCGAGCGCGCCGTTGGTCGCGCCGGTCACAGACCAGCCCACCGAGATCATCCGTCCCCCCGTTGGTGAGGCGTGAGCGTCGCCACCGCCGCGCCCGCCCCTCACACTGTTCCTCCGCCCGGGGGCGAGACCTGTCCGCTCTGCGGCGCGCCGCTCCAGGCGGAGCAGGAGTGGTGCCTACGCTGCGGGGCCGCCGCTCGCACGCGCCTGGCGGCGGCGCCCAACTGGAGGACTCCGGTCGCGGTGATCGCGGTGGTCTGCGCGCTCTCCCTCGGAATCCTCGCGGCCGCGCTCGTGAAGCTTGCCGGCGGCTCGGGAGCGGCTCCCGCGGCTGCCACCACAACGGTCACGAGTGCCGCCGCCACGCCGACGACGCCTGCCTTCACGACGGCCACCACACCGCTCCCTTCGGCCACCAGCCCCACGCAGGGAGCCGGGGCCGCTGGCGGTGCCGGCTCCCTGGGCACGACATCCACCACCCCCGCCACGGGCCTACCCGGCGCGAGCGCCGTGCCGGGCGCCGCGACGCCGAGCACGGGCGCGACTCCCACGACGGGCGCCGTCACCAAACGCTCGCTGTCTCCCGCGACCGAACGCGAGCTTCGCCGGCTTCATCTCCTGCCGGGTGAACGCCGAAGCAAATAGGGACCGCGCCGGCGGACGATACGGTTCCCGGCGATGCCCGCCACCTCCACGGCGCCGTCGTTCGAGGCCGATGTCGCGGTGGTGGGCGCCGGCGCGGCCGGGTTGTATGCCGCGTTGCTGGCGGCGCGCGAGCGCGCGACGGTCGTGCTCGTGTCCGCCACACCCCTGGCGCAGACCGCCTCCTATTGGGCGCAAGGCGGCCTCGCGGCGGCCCTCGCCACCGACGACAGCTTCGAGCTGCACCTGAGCGACACCGAGCGCGCCGGACGGGCTCTCGTCAGGCACTCGGCCGCCGAGGTCCTCGTGCGCGAGGCGCCCGGTCGCGTCGCCGACCTGCAGGCACTCGGTGTCCGCTTCGACGCCGACCGCTTCGGACGCCTCGCGCTCGGACTCGAGGGCGGCCACTCCGTCAGGCGGGTCGTCCATGCCGGCGGCAGCGCGACCGGTCGGCGGGTGGTGCGCCAGCTCTCCGCGCTTGCGGCCGGCGAGCCTCGGGTGACCGTGCTCGAGGGCGCCCGCGCCCGCGCCCTGTGGCGTTCGTCGCAGGAGCACCGCTGCACCGGTCTGCTGTGCGAGGACGGCCGCGCGATTCGCGCTCGCGCGGTCGTCCTCGCTACGGGCGGGGCCGCCGCGCTGTGGTCGCGCACAACCAACCCACCGGGCTCGCAGGGGATCGGCCTGCTGCTCGCCCATGCGGCCGGCGCCTCGCTCGGCGACCTCGAGCTGCTGCAGTTCCATCCCACCGCCGTGATCGGTGTGCCCGGCCGTGAAGGCTATCTCGTCACCGAGGCGATTCGGGGAGAGGGCGCGACCCTCCACGACCATGCAACGGGCGAGCGCTTCGTCGACGAGCTCGCACCGCGCGACGAGGTCTCACGGGCGATCCAGATCCTCCTCGAGGAGACTGGAGCAAGCTCGGTCGGCCTGGACATGCGCGCGATCGACCCCGCCCACTTCCCCAACGTGGTCGCCTCGTTGCGCGAGGCCGGCCTCGACCCGACGCGAGAGCTGATCCCGGTCGCCCCGGCCGCCCACTACACGATGGGCGGAGTCGTCACCGATCTGCACGCGCGCTCGACCCTGCCTGGTCTGTACGTGGTCGGAGAGTCCTCCTGCACGGGCCTGCACGGCGCCAACCGGCTCGCCTCCAACTCGCTCAGCGAGTGCTTCGTGTTCGCCGCACGCGCGGTCTCCGGCGCCCTCTCGGAGCCCGCGCTTGCCAAGGCAGGCGCGCAGGAGGTCGAGTCGCTCCACGCGCTCCCGGTCCCGCCCGTCGCAGACGCGTCGACCCGTGCCGCCCTGTGGCGAGACGCGGGCATCGTCCGCACCGGCGACGGCTTGCGCGTGCTGCTCGCCGATCCCCATCCCCTCGCTCGCCTCATCGCGCGCTGCGCGCTTGCGCGCGAGGAGAGCCGCGGAGCGCACCGGCGTCTGGACCATCCCGACCGGGACTCGTCACTCGATCATCGCCATGCTGTCCTCGCCGGCGAGGACGAGGTCACCTGGCAGCACTGGCGCTGACCGCCGGCACAAAACTCCTGGAGACGTCGACGGGAATCCCGGTCCTTTTCGATCCGGTCGGTGTTCTGTCTCGTAGAAGGTCTCGGGGGAAACGGAGTCTTTGGAGATGTGCGGGTGTGCTTCAACCGGGGTTTGAGAGAAAGAAGGTCTAGGCGCCATGTACCAGTTCAGTCGGGCCATCTACCGGGAGCTGGCTCCCCACATCCTGGCTCCCCCCCTCGGGGTCGCGGCCTCCAGCAACCACGAGCACGTCCTGCGGGCCTGTGAGGCGGTGGTCGAGCGTCTGGCGACCGACCGTCACTACTTCGCCCGTCCCGCCCGCACGCTGTTCTGCGACATCCGCAACTACTTCCCGATGTCCTCCCAGAGGTACGTCCTGGGGGTCGTCTCCCGCTACATCAGCCTGGCCCAGCGGTTCCTGGCCGAGCAGCCGCTCGCGGGCTATGCGTCGATCGGCGGCATGCCCCCGCCCCAGTGCCGGGCGACGACACGCAAGGGCGCCGCCTGTCAGCGCGTGCCGCTTCCCCACAACGGCTACTGCCCCTCCCATCAGCATCTGGCGGACACAGAGGACCGCGAGCTGGCCGCCGCGTGAGGGGAGACGACGCGGCCCTGGCCGTGCATCGAGTCGCCGCATGCGGAAAGATGCAAGGGTGTCTGAGCGGATCGGCTTTCTCGGTCTGGGAATCATGGGTTCGCGCATGGCCGCGAACATCGTTCGCGCCGGATACCCGCTGACCGTCTGGACGCACACGCCGGGCAAGGCCGAGCTGTGGGCCTCCGAGCACGACGCCACACCTGCGGCCACGCCGGCGGAGGTCGCCCGCGACAGCGACATCGTCCTCAGCATGGTCGTCGACGGTGCGCAGGTCTCCTCGGTGCTGCTCGGAGAGAGCGGGGTGCTCGACGCTGCCCGGCCCGGGCTCCTGTGCGTGGACATGTCCACGATCTCCCCCGTCGACAGCAGGCGCATCGGCAGCGCTTTGCGCGAGCGGGGAGTGCGGATGCTCGACGCGCCTGTGACCGGCTCCTCCCCGCGCGCAGAGGATGGGACGCTGACGATCATGGCCGGGGGTGAGGCCGAGGACTTTTCGCGCGTACGACCGATCCTTGAGACGATGGGCAAGCTGATCGTCCACGTCGGCAAGCTCGGCCAGGGCGAGATGCTGAAGCTGATCAACAACGCCCTCGGCGCGGCCAACGCCGCCGCGCTCGCCGAGGCCTTGCTGCTGGCGCGAGCCACCGGCATCGACCTGTCCGCGATGGTCGAAGTCGTGGCCACCGGCTCGGGCGCCTCAGCCCAGCTCGAGCTGAAGTCCGGTCCGATGCGCGAGCACGACTACACGACGCTGTTCAAGACGGCCCACCTGCTCAAGGACGTCCGCCTGTGCCTCGAGGAGGCCCAGACGGCAGGCATTCCCTTTCCGTCCGCCGCTCACGCCCGGGACCTGCTCACGGCGACGATCGGCCGTGGCCACGGCGAGCAGGACTATGCGGCGATCGTCGAGGCCGTCGAGGGGCTCGCCGGGCAGCGACTCTGATCCAGGACGCCCGGCGCCGTGCCGCGACGTGCGAGCGTTCGTCTCCGACTCGCCGGCCTGACGCAGGCGCGCAGACAAGCGACCGCAGAGCGGCGCCGCGACCCCTCCCGTACGGCCCAGCTCTGCCTGGAGCCCAAATAAACAGCCTATTTGCAGGGGATTTGGGATTTCCGCTGGGATTTCGTATCTTTAACAGCCAAGCGGCCGCGCATCGTTCGGCCCGCACGAACAGCACCCTCCGAAGCTCAGTACACGAAGCTCCTTTCAACTCCCCGTTCTTTCATGCCAATTGCTTTCAAAGAATGGGCTGTCACCGTCCGCGCTCTCGCGGAAGGCGAGCAGCTCCTCACTCTCCGCAAGGGCGTCCTGCGTGAGCCCGGCAGGTCGTTCCGGCTCGCCCACGAGCGCTTCTTCCTGTATCCCACCTTCGACCACCAACCGGGCGACCTCGTGCGGGAGTCCCATCAGCCCGAGCTGCGCCGCGCGCTCGAGGAGGGCGTGTGGAGCGACGGCGAGCCGCCCTTGCACGCTTTCACCTCGGGGGTGCCACTGCAGCAGCCCGACCGCGTGCGCATCCGCGCCTGGGCCGAAGTGGCTGACCACTTCACGATCGCCGACCCGCGCTGCGTCGACGCGCTCTCGCCCTTCTACGTGTGGACGCCCGACTACGCCGAAAAGCGTCTCGGCTGGCGCCGCCATCAGCCGCTGCACGTGCTGCTCCTGCGTACCTACCGCATCCCTCGCCCCGTCACCGTGAAGGTCAAGGACGAGTACACGGCATCCACTGCGTGGGTCGAGTTGCAGCGCGAGCTGCCGTTCGAGGGCACGCCGGTGCTTTCCGATGCGGAGTTCGAGCGCGCCTCCGAAGAGATCCGCGCGATCACGCGCGAGGCCGGGCAACCGGTCCTCGTCTAGTCGTACCGGCGCTCGTCCAGCTATCACAACCATGGGGCTGCTGCAGGACCCATGAGTGCCGCCACGAGGACGAACACGCAGTCGCCTGCGCCGCGTGTTGCCGACAGCCACGATCTGATCCGCGTGCACGGCGCGCGCGTGAACAACCTCAAGGACCTCAGCCTCGAGATCCCGAAGCGCCGGCTGACGGTCTTCACCGGCGTCTCCGGCTCGGGCAAGAGCTCGCTGGTCTTCGGCACGATCGCCGCAGAGTCGCAGCGGTTGATCAACGAGACTTACAGTGCCTTCGTGCAGGGCTTCATGCCGACGCTGGCGCGGCCCGAGGTCGACGTGCTCGAAGGGTTGACGACCGCGATCATCGTCGACCAGGAGGGGATGGGCACCGGGGCGGGTGGGGATCCTCGATCAACGGTCGGCACCGCCACCGACGCCAACGCGATGCTGCGCATCCTCTTCAGCCGGCTCGGGAAGCCGCACATCGGCTCGCCCCAGGCGTTCTCCTTCAACGTCGCCTCGATCAGTGGCGCCGGCGCGGTCACGGTGGAGCGCGGCGGCCGCACGAGGAAGGAGAGGCGAAGCTTCAGCATTCTCGGCGGCATGTGTCCGCGCTGCGAGGGCCGAGGCGCGGTCAACGACATCGACCTGTCCCAGCTGTATGACGACAGCTTGTCGCTCAACGAGGGCGCCCTCACGATCCCCGGCTACAGCATGGACGGCTGGTACGGCCGTATCTTCAACGGCTGCGGCTACTTCGACCCGGGCAAGCCGATCAAGAAGTTCACGAAGAAGGAGCTAAGCGACCTTCTCTATAAGGAGCCGACCAAGATCAAGGTCGACGGCATCAACCTCACCTACGAGGGGCTGATTCCGAAGATTCAGAAGTCGATGCTGTCCAAGGACGTCGACTCGCTACAGCCGCACGTCCGGGCCTTCGTGGAGCGGGCGGTGACGTTCACCACCTGCCCCGACTGCGACGGCACCCGGCTCAGCGAGCCGGCCCGGTCGTCGAAGGTCAAGGGGACCAACATCGCCGACGCGTGCGCGATGCAGATCAGCGACCTGGTCGAGTGGGTCCGCGGTTTGGACGAACCGTCGGTTGGGCCGCTGCTCGCCAAGCTGGAGCAGACCCTCGACTCGTTTGTGGAGATCGGGCTGGGCTATCTCTCGCTCGACCGCCCGTCGGGGACGCTCTCGGGCGGCGAGACGCAGCGCACCAAGATGATCCGCCACCTCGGGTCGTCGCTCACCGACGTCACCTACGTCTTCGACGAGCCTACGATCGGGCTGCATCCGCACGACATTGAGCGGATGAACGACCTGCTGCGGCAGCTGCGAGACAAGGGCAACACGGTGCTCGTCGTGGAGCACAAGCCGGAGGCGATCGCCATCGCTGACCACGTCGTTGACCTCGGCCCGAAGGCCGGCAGTGAGGGCGGCGAGGTGGTCTTCGAGGGCACCGTCGGTGGCCTGCGCAGGAGCGACACCATCACCGGCCGCCACCTCGACGACCGGGGCGCCCTTAAGGAGGAGATACGGACGCCCTCGGGCGTGCTGGAGGTCCGCGGCGCCGACACCCACAACCTGAGGGACGTGGACGTCGACATCCCGCTGGGCGTCCTGGTCGTCATCACCGGAGTGGCGGGCTCGGGCAAGAGCTCCCTGATCCGCGGCTCGGTGTCCGACCGGGACGGGGTGGTGTCGGTCGACCAGGGCGCGATCCGCGGCTCGCGACGAAGCAACCCCGCGACGTACACCGGCCTGCTCGACCCGATCCGCAAGGCGTTCGCGCAGGAGAACGGCGTGAAGCCGGCGCTGTTCAGCGCCAACTCCGAGGGCGCCTGCCCCAACTGCAACGGCGCCGGCGTCATCTACACCGACCTGGCGATGATGGCCGGGGTCGCAGCCCCCTGCGAGGTGTGCGAAGGGAAGCGCTTTGAGGCATCGGTGCTGGAATATCACCTCGGCGGCCGCGACATCAGCGAGGTGCTCGCGATGTCGGTGGACGAGGCCGAGGCGTTCTTCGGCGACGGCGACGCGAAGATTCCGGCCGCGCACAAGATCCTCGAACGACTCGCCCAGGTCGGGCTCGGCTACCTTATGATCGGCCAGCCGCTCACCACGCTGTCCGGCGGCGAGCGGCAGCGGCTCACGCTAGCCACCCGGATGGTGGAAAAAGGGCCCCGCCCACCCGACGTCTTCGTCCTCGACGAGCCGACCACCGGGCTGCACCTCGCCGACGTCGAGCAGCTGCTCGGCATGCTCGACCGGCTCGTCGACGCCGGCAAGTCGGTCATCGTCATCGCGCACCATCAAGCGGTCATGGCGCACGCCGACTGGATCATCGACCTCGGCCCCGGCGCCGGCCACGACGGCGGCCGGATCGTCTTCGAGGGCACACCCGCCGACCTCGTCGCCGGGCGGGAGGGAATCCCCTCCCTCACCGGTGAGCACCTCGCGGCCTACGTCGGCGCCTGACCGAGAACGCCGCGTGAGGTGGTCAAGCGCGCAAACGTCGCCTGACGCGGCACTAGCCTCCCCTCGCGTCAGCGTCCTCCCAGTTGAGCGCTTCGCGCGCCGCCTGCGCGCCCGACTCGGGCACCAGCACGTCGCGCCGACCGGCGACGAGGAAGTCCGGCACGTCGGAGCCCAGCGAGCGTTGCTGCATGCTCGGTATGCCCTCCTCGAGCAGCAGCCCCTGGATCATCTCCGCCTCAGCGCCGTTCTGTGCGCCCGCCACCTTCACCAGCTTGCCTTCGCTGTACTGCGGCTTGATCTTGCGGGCCTGCTCGCGGCGCTCATCAGCCGGCTCGACGCTCCCCTCCTCGGTGGCGTAGACCAGCGGCATCCCGCAGGCCGAGCAGAAGCGCTCGCTCGGCGGGTGCGACCGCGCGCACGCGGGGCAGACGAGGGGATCACCGTCCATCACCGCACCTCGAGGGGAACCTCCCGGACCTCGCCGTGCTCGATCAGGTAGGACCGGGTCTCTGGCTCCTCAGCATCGGCCAACCCCAGGATGATCCACTCGATGCCCGGCCATCGATCAGCGAATCCGATGTCCGTCTGCGACGGCTTCGGCGGGGTGCGGGTGTGCGAGTGATAGATCGCCCCCAGCTCCAGACCGTCCCGCTCGATGTCGTCGAGCATCTTCATCAGTTCCAGGCCGTCGATTTCGAACTTCAGGTGGGTCTTGAAGACGTTCACGGCCCGGTGCACTCGCACGCCCCGGCGGGGCAGGCCCTGCTCGACTGCCACCACGCCGCAGCACTCGTTCGGCGCCTCCGCACGCGCATGCGCGATCAGCTCATCCAGCAACGGCCGAGCGATCAGCACCCGCTACCACCAGACGGTGGAGTCGAGGTTCTCGATCTCCTCGACGGGTAGCGTGTAGATCCCGCTTGAAAGGTACTTCCAGCCGTCGTCGGCGATGACGAATACGACGTTGCCCTCGTCGAGCTCCCCGGCGATCCGCACCGCGATGCTCGCGATCGCTCCGCTCGAGACGCCGGCGAACACTCCCTCCCGGTCCAGCAGCTTGCGCGTCCACAGGATCGCATCGCGGTTCGTCACGAAGATCTTGCGGTCGAGCAGCGAGATGTCGATGATCGGCGGGATGAACCCGTCGTCGAGCGAGCGCAGTCCCTGTACCGGCTCGCCCTGCATCGGCTCCGCGGCGACGATCTTCACGGCGTCCCCGAATGTCTCCTTCAGGCGCCTGCCGTTGCCCATCAGCGTGCCTCCGGTGCCCAGCCCCGCGACGAATGCAGCAACCTCGTCGAGCTCTTCGAGGATCTCGAGCGCCGTGCCGTTGTAGTGCGCGTTCGGGTTCGCCTCGTTGCCGTACTGGTAGGGCATGTAGCATGTGGGGTCATCAGCAGCGATCTCGAGCGCCCTCTCCACCGCCCCGTTGGATCCCTTCGAGCCACTGGAGTAGACGATCTCCGCACCGTACATCCGCAGCAACTGCGTGCGCTCGGGCGTAACGTTCTCCGGCATCACGACCTTCAGGCGGTAGCCCTTCAGCGAGCAGATCATCGCCAGTGAGATGCCCGTATTACCCGACGTCGGCTCAAGGATCGTCATGCCGGGCCCGATCGCCCCCTTCTCCTCGGCATCGTCGATCAGCGCCTTCGCCACCCGATCCTTGACTGAGCCGGTCGGGTTGCGCGACTCGAGCTTTGCCCAGATCCGCACGCCCGGCTTCGGGGAGAGACGGGGCAGCTCGATCAGCGGCGTGTTGCCGATCGACTGCACGATGTCCCCGTAGCGGCCTCCGCACGGCCTGTTCCTCAAGGGCTGGACAGCCATTACTTCACGGAATATAGCGGGGTCGCACCTACCGTCAAATCGAGCCACCATGGGTGACGCCAAGCGCGAAGTCGGTGTAGGCTCCTCGGCGGGGGCATGGTCGGCGCAAACGAGTCCATCGAGGGTATGGGCGCTCTCGCTGGATCGAGGGGAGCAAACGTACGCCGTCGTTGGCCAGCGTCGAGACTTACGCGTCTGCTGAGCTGCCTCGCGGCGGTTTCGGGGCTCGCGCTAACGGCGTCTCCTACCGTGCTCGCAGAACCGATCCCGCCCAGCGACCCGCGCTACATCCCCTCGGCGCCGCTCTACGACGAAAACCCGGTGGTCACGGCCGAATACACGGGCAAGGTCACCCAGGAAAAGACCTTCGCCGGCGGCGGGAACAGCGACGTGCTCACAGCTGAACTCAAATGGAAAACCAAAGTGACTGGGCCCGTGGATCAGATTGAGTACTCCTCCGGCTTCGGCCCCCAGATCCATTGGCAGCTGGAAGAACTGAGCGGCGAAGTAACCGACGAAGAAAAAATCGGCTCAAATCCCTTCAGCTGCAAAGGGGTGTTTAGCCCGATGACCTCCGACGGAGGGGCCTACGGCGTGGAACTCCCGCTCGACGAGCCGGGCTTCCCGGCGACCGGAGGCAATCCTGAAACGAACCCCGACTACTCCGTGATCCCTCCCAGCGGCATGCCGCTGTTCCGCTTGGCGAGCGCAGTCTCGGAAACCCCTTCCGGCGGCGATTCCAAATGCAGCGTGAACTTTTGGAACGATGACAGCGTATGGGGCGGTCCAGGGGCCTCTCAGAACGCAAGCGCCTGGCATGACGTGAGGTACCCGACCGTCTACTTCCCTGTGGGCACCAAACAAACGAAGACACTCGGCTTCACGTGCAGCGAAATCACCAAATGCCCGGTCGAAAAAGGCAACACGTTCAGCGTCACGCTCAATTCGAGCATCACGTTTACCTCCTCAGAAGCCCCCGCGTCGGGTGGTCCGATCGCCCGCGTGACGCCGCCGTCCCCTCTTGAATTCGGGCCGCCGCTGGCCTTCGACTGGCTGCCGTTGGACAAGCGCAACGCGCGAGCGGATCTCGAACCGGCCCTGGAAAACGCCCGGAACTACTGCACGCCATACGCGCTCGGGCTACTCGGATTCGGCACCGGGGTGCTGCTCGCTGGCGCTCCGACCATCTCCAGCGCCCTCGTCGTGTCGGGGTCGCTCACCGCATCCGCGGCCGAGCCCTTCTGCGTCGCGACGCTCAAGCGGGTCGCCAAGGACGTCAAGCGTTACCGCGACCCACCCGATCTCAACTTCCACGCCGTGGCACATCCGGGGGGGACCGGCCCTCCAGCGCTGCCGAGCTGCCGCCGCTGGCGCGGCGCGACTCTGAGCTTCTGCAAGCGCCTGCTGGCTGAGGAGACCCGTTGGGTTGGCGCCGCGCAGGAAGTGGCGGCGATCGAGGAAGCGCTGGCGACGACGACCAACCGGGAGAGCGCGGCGCTTGCCGCCAAAGACAGCGCGGGGATCGCCCTCCAGAGCGCCGCGGGAGTGGCGCTCGAAGCTCGTCTGACAGCCGCCCTGGCCGCCAAGAATGCCGCGGGCAAGGAAATGGCCGCCACCCTTCGGCGGGCCGGCATCCGCTTCCGACTCTCGCGTGCGCAGTCCAAGCTGACGATCAAGGCCGTGGAGCGCGCGCTGACGAAGCTCGGTGCTTCGACCGCGGACCTGAAGTCGCTCGCCGGCAGGGCGCTCAAGCCCGGCGCCGCCGACCTGCTGGCAGCATTGGGGCGATGACCACTGGCCAAGTGGCCAGTCAGGCACTAACATCCCGGGGCGCGCGGCGACGACCTGAGGGGGTCCAGATGGATGCAACTCCAGAGAGCTTCGACTACGACTGGCTGATCGTCGGCTCGGGCTTCGGCGGCAGCGTCTCCTCGCTGCGGCTTGCCGAAAAGGGCTACTCCGTCGGCGTGCTCGAGTGCGGGCGGCGCTTCGCCGACGACGAGCTGCCGAGCTCGACGGGCGATTTGAAGCGCTACTTCTGGAATCCGCGGCTGGGGATGAAGGGCATCTTCCGTCTGACGACGTTCAGAGACGTCTCCGTCGTCTCCGGTTGCGGCGTCGGCGGCGGCAGCCTCGGCTACGCGAACACGCTGTACGTCCCGCCGAAGAAGTTCTTCGAGGACCGCCAGTGGGCGGACGTGAACGACGACTGGGAGTCGGCACTCGCTCCCCACTATGCCGAGGCCCAGCGGATGCTCGGCGTCGTGCAGAATCCGCACGAGGACCCGGCCGACCAGCTGCTGCGCGAGCTCGGCGAGGAGCTGGGCGTCGGCGACACCTACCAGCGGACGCCGGTCGGCGTGTTCTTCGGCGGGGTGGGCGGGGCTGGCATCACCGTTCCAGACCCGTTCTTCGGCGGCGAGGGACCGGATCGGACCGGCTGTCAACTGTGCGGACGCTGCATGGTCGGCTGCCCGCACGGGGCGAAGAACACGCTGGTGAAGAACTACCTGTACCTAGCCGAGAAGCGGGGCGCGCGCGTGATGGCCGAACGCACGGTGATCGACGTCCGCCCGCTCGGCTCGGGTTCGGGCGAGGACGGATACGAGGTCGAAAGCGTGCGCTCGGGCGCGTGGCTGCGCAAGGACCGCCAGGTCCACCGCGCGCGCGGCGTCGTCGTGGCCGCGGGTCCGCTGGGGACGAACAGGCTGCTGGCGCTGTGCCGCTCGAAGGGGTCGCTGGGCCGCATCTCCTCGCGCCTGGGCGAGCTGGTGCGGACCAACAGCGAGTCTATCCTGGCCGTGACCGTACCGGAGGACTATCCGGACGACCTGGTCAAACGCGTCGCGATCACCTCGAGCATCTACCCCGATCCGAACACCCACATCGAGACCGTCACCTACGGTGACCGCGGCGACTCGATGCGCCTGCTCAACACGCTGCTGGTCGGCGACGGAACCCGTGTGACCCGTCCGCTGAAGCTGGTCGGGCAGATCCTCGCGCATCCGCGACGGCTGGCGGAGGTGCTGTTCTCCAAGCACTGGTCGCGGCGGACGATCATCGTGCTCGTGATGCAGACGCTCGACAACGCGATCGCCCTGCGCCCCCACAAAGGCCCGTTCGGGTCATTCTGGCTGAAGACCGAACAGGACCCCGAACGCCCCAACCCGACGTTCATCCCGATCGCCAACCAGACCGCGGAATGGCTCGCCAAGCGCACGGGGGGCGTCGCCCAGAGCTCTGCCACCGAGGCGCTGTTCAACATTCCCACGACCGCCCACATCCTCGGCGGCGCCGTGATCGCGTCAGACCCCGCTCGCGGAGTGATCGACGCCAACCAGCGCGTGTTCGGCTATGAGAACCTGCTCGTCTGCGACGGCTCGGCGATCCCGGCCAACGTGGGGGTCAACCCCTCGCTCACGATCACCGCGCTGGCCGAGCACGCGATGAGCCATGTGCCGCCCGCGGGCGCGAGCGCTGTCGAGACGAACGACGCCGAGCCAGCTTCTGCAGCCGCTGCCTGAGGGAATCTGCAGCCGCCGCCTGACGACCGCCACCAGCCACAACACCCATCCGGCCGGGCCGCAGGCTCACAACCGACTCTGCCGACGGGGCACCAATGCCAACGCGCTCGTGAGCGCTCCGCTTCGCAGGCGCAGACGGACAGCGCCGGTCACCGAGACGAGCACGTTGAGCACACCGTCGCGATCGGCGTGCAGGCGGGCGACGGTCCGCCAGGAGAGACGGCGCCTCTGGCTTGGCATGCGTCCCTGGCGTTGGAGCAGCACGGGCTGCCGCGGATGCATGAGGAGCGCCCATATGCGAACGCGCCGCGGATCCACGCGCAAGGGATCGAACGGGAGCGTGAACCCGCGCAGGAATGCCTTGGGAATCGCCTTCCTCGCATCGCCGCCGGGGCCGGCGGCGTAGAGTCCGGCCGGCCGCGGATATTCGATCGTCGTGCCCGTCGGCGCGCTCGCGCGCACGCCCGGATAGGGGTCGACCAGGAACTGCCAGTCGACGAGCGTCACTCCGGCCACCCACAGCCGGTGCAGAGCGCGGGAGATCCACGACGCCTGCAGACGGTCGGGCACGCCCGCGGAGGTCGTCGCGGACGCGCTTTCCCAATTGAGCTCCGTCACCCAAACGGGCTTTGCGCGAGCCGGCAGCGCCGTCTGCAGACGCTCAGCCCGCCTCAGCAGTCCGGTGACCTTGGCTGTGTCGGAGATCGCAACGTCGAGCGAGGAGGCGGCCGCGGCGTCGGGACTTCCAACGGAAAGCGGATGGAAGGCGAGCACGTCGAAACGCGGAGGGGCATGGCACGATGCACGGCTCTCCAAGCACAGCAGCTCCCGCAGGAAGCGCACCGGCGCCATTCGTCCCACGCCGTCGGGTTCGCCGTTGGGGGCGAGGCCGGCGGCGACTACCAGGTCCTTGGGCTCGACGGACTTGACGCCCGTGTAGAAGGCGTTGAGCATTTGACGGTAGAGCAGCGGTGAGAAGGCACGCCAGCGTCCGTTGACAGCGATCCACTGGGGCTCGAGGTAACGCGGCAGGTTGGGCTCATTCCAGGCTTGAAGCATCCTCACGCGTCCAAGCGCGTGCCCTGGCGCCAGGGGATCGGGGAAGGCGCCGTCGTAGCGCCGAGCGAGAGCGGCGGCGAACGACTCGAGCGCTTCGGGGCTCGGCGCCCAACTGCCCGGATAGGCGTACGGCCAGCGGTGGGGAGCCTCGGCGAAGCCGGGCGCGTGGGAGACGACGAGCAATGGGTCCAGCCCGGCCGCCACCGCACTGTTCACGGCCGAGTCGATGCGCGCGAACCGGTAGGCCGGACTGGCCGCGTCGCGCGCATCGAAGCCGGCGGAGGGAGCGGCGCTGACCACGTCGCGCCAATTGACGGGGATGCGGACCGTCGTGGCTCCAGTGTCGCGGATGCGTCCCAACGCCAGTCCACGCGCCTGCGCGTCTTCACTCAGGAGCGCCGTGCCGTCGGAGATGCCGCGCACGAGCCCCGCGCGCGGGAACGGACCGTCGAGCAGCGCATGGTCTTGCGCGCGCGCCGATCCTCGGTTTGTGGGCGATGGATGGGCCCCCGGTGCGGGCGTTACTCCGAATGGCCGCGGAGGTCCTTCGGGGCCGCCGCGGGACGGCAGCGGCAGAACGGGCGGGGGTTGCAACCAGACGATTGCTGTGAGCGCCAGCCCGAGCACTCGCCCGAGGGACGGCGGGGCGCTAGCGATGAAGCGTGACCGACCGAAGCTCGAGATTCAGCTTCGCGCCCGAGCCGTTCGTGAGCGTCGTGATCAGCACCGCCCTCACGCTGCCGGCATGCTTGAGCCTGCGCCGACCACGCGGTGTGACCCGCAGCAACACGCTCACCTCGCCGGCGCCCTTGGCGCTCGTCGATCCGCGCGCCAACAGCAGAGCCGGGGGCTTGCGCACGCGGCGTCCGTGGCGCTTGACGGAGGCGTATGCGGGCAGACGGCCGTTCACGAGGTAGAGATCCTGGGTGACCGTACCGGGCTGGTTGATCGTCACACGATTGCGCCAACCGGACCTGAGCAGCCTGCGGATCGTGGTGCGCGACAGTTTGAGGAGCGAGCCCTGCAAAGCCGGCGGAGGGGGCGGCGGAGCGGCCACAACCGGGGGCACGGGACATGCGCCCACGGGGCGGTCGGTCTCGCTGGAGTAAGCGAAGACCGCCCCGCCGGCGAGCGGCGTCTGGAGCGACTCGCTCGCGAAGACGGTCTGTCCGAGCGCCAGCGGAACCAGGAAGCCGCCGGCGTACGACGATCCGGCGAGCACCGTGACCTGCGCTTGTCCCGAGGCCGTTTCGCGCAGGCTGGTGTGACCGTAGGGATCGGTGTGGAGAGTCAGCGAGAAGTAGCCGCCTTCGACCGGCTCGCCGGCCGAGCGCTGACCGGAGAAGCTCGCCGAGCCCGCGCAGACGGTCGGATCGATCGAGGGCAGGCCGTCGTAGACGATCGCTCCCACGGTCGTGCCGACGGGAGACTCCAGGGTGACGACGTCGCCCACTTGCGGCACCTGCGACATCCAAGCGCCTCCACTCGTGCCGGTGTTCCTCGCGACGACCGTCCCGTTGCGGACGATCGACACGGCGACCGACGAAGAGGGCTGGACGCTCCCGCTCGTATGGACGATCTGGTATTCCGGCTGCGTGGTCTCGCCGGCGACGATCGACAGCGCGTATCGAGGTGGCGGTGGAGGCGTTGCCATGGCGGGCATGGCGGCGGCGGCAAACACCAGCGCCATCAAGCACGATGTTCGCCCGGCCGTGTGCAAGCGCCGACGGGCGACTCCGAGCACGGGTGAGCTTGGGTGATGGGAGCCGGTCGCCTTCATCGAACTCAACCGGATCGCTCCGATCGGCAAAGAGGTTGAGCCCCTGGGCCAAACATGGACGCGGAGCCTAGAAGGGGTCGCGGCGGAAAGACGTGCTACTCACCCGCGGCCATGCCGGTGGGAGGAGACCGGTTAGAGGCCGCCGGCCATCGCCGGCAGGATCACGAGCGTGTCGCTCTCGCCGACGCCCGTGTCGAGGCCGTCGAGCACGCGCACGTCCTCGTCGTTGAGATAGACGTTGACGTAGCGGTTGAGCTCACCCTCGCCGGAGAAGATCTGGCCCTCGGTGGCGGGATGTGTGGCGACGAGGTCGCGCAGGACCTCGCCGACGTTCGTCCCTGAGGCATCGAGCTGCTTCTCGCCGCCCACCGACGCGCGCAGCACGGGTGGAATCTTGATCGTCGCCATGCTTTGCAGGCTACCCTGCGGCGGCGCAGAACGCCTCGTAGTCAGGGAACACACCCATCTCCTCATCAGAGATCTCGCTGGGATCGCGCGAGCAGATCGGGCACTCGGGGTCGCGGTGGACCTTGACCTCCGTCAGCGTCGCCCCCAGCGCGTCGTACAGCAGCAGGCGCCCGATCGCGGGATCGCCGATGCCGAGCACGAGCTTGACGACCTCGGTCGCCTGCAGCAGGCCCATCGTGCCCGGCAGCACGCCGAGCACGCCGTTGGCGCCGCACGAGGGCGCGAGCTCGGCCGGCGGCGGCTCGCGGAAGAGGCAGCGGTAGCAGGGGCCCTCGTAGGGCTTGAACACCGACAGCTGGCCGTCGAAGCCGAGGATCGAGGCGGACACGACGGGGATCTGCAGACGCACGGTCGCGTCGTTGAGCAGATAGCGGGTGGGGAAGTTGTCGACGCCGTCGACGATCACGTCGTAGCCGGCGATGATCTCCATGATGTTCGAGGCGTCGATCCGCACGGGGTACTTGACGACCTTCACGTCGGGGTTGAGCTCCCGGATCGACTCCTCGGCGGAGTCGACCTTGGGCACGCCGATGCGCTCGGTCGAGTGGATCACCTGGCGCTGGAGGTTCGACAGGTCGACCTCGTCGTCGTCGACGATCCCCAGCGTGCCGACGCCGGCGGCGGCGAGGTAGAGGGCGGTCGGCGAGCCGAGGCCGCCGGCCCCCAGCAGCAGGACCTTCGCGTCGAGCAGCTTCAGCTGCCCCTCGATGCCGATCTCGGGGATCAGCAGGTGGCGGGAGTAGCGCTCGCGCTGTTCCTGGCTCAGCGCCCGCGGCACCTCGACCTCGTAGCCGCGGTCCTTCCACAGGGTGATCCCGCCGGTCATCGAGGACACGTTCGTGTAGCCGAGGTCGTCCCGGAGCGTGCGCGCCGCCCAGGCCGAGCGGTTGCCCGACTGGCAGTAGAGGACCACGCGGGCGTCGCGGTCGGAGACCGCTCCCTCGATACGTGTCTCCAGGTAGCTCTTCGGCACGTGCTTGGCGCCGGGGATGTGACCCGCGCCGAACTCCTCGACCTCGCGCACGTCGATCAGCACCGGTGCGCTCGGCTCGGCGCCGTTGCGATTGCCGTTGGCGCTGTTTCCGTTAGCCCCAAAACCACTAGCGCCATTGCCGTTCGCGGCGGCGGTCGTCGCGCCGGTCGCGGAGGCCAGCAGCGCGTGCACCTCGGACGGATCGACCTCGTCGATCTCGCTCTTGACCTGGCGCAGAAGCTCGGCTCCGGAGGGGCTCATCTCGAAACTCCTAAATCGGGGGCGGAATTCAGGGCGACTTCAGAAAGTATAGCGGCTATCTCGCCGTCGGGGCCCTGGCAAACCCACACGCCGGCGACCCACCGACGCCGGGCCTGCCCCGTCTAGGAGACGAGCAGATACGTGAAGCCGACGGCGCTGGGACTCGCCGTGCGCGAGCCGCCATACGTGGCGTTCGCGCGCCAGCGCCCCACGGCAGGCGGCGTGAATGAGATGACCGCGGATCCTTCGCCGACGAAGGCGTGCGCCTCGCGGTAGAACTGCCAGCCGAAGACCGGATCGAAGCGCTCGATCTTGACCGTCACCGGTCCGGAGGATGCAGGCGAGACCGTCACGTGGATCCCCACGCTCTGCCCCGCCCCGACCCTGGCCGTCCCGAATGAGATCGCGGTCGAGGTGATCGTGCGGGACTCGCGCGTGAGCGTGAAGTTGCCGGCAGTGGCATCGCGCACGGAGACGACCGCGTAATAGCGCCCTGGGCGCAGCTGGCGCTGGAGCGTCTGCGAGCCGCTGGCGTTGCAGGCGCATTCGACGACGTTGCCCCTTTCGTTGCGCAGCTGCAGGTTGAAGTCCGCCGATTCGGGGGCGTGCAGTCTCAAAGTCAGGTTGGAGTGGCTTGTGACGTCGATGCGGTAAAGGCGCTGTACCTGTGCTCCCCGGCCGTCGAGCCGTCCTGCGGCGCGGGCGTAGTTCCCGAGCACTCGACCGGGCGCGATCTCCGACGGTCCGGCGGCGGCCACCTGGAGGTGAAAGCGCTGGACGCCGCGAAAGGATTCGCTCGGCGTGACCTCGAAGCTGTAGCGTCCGCCCTGCCCAGCGCCGGGCGTGAACAGCCGATAGCCGCCGCAGCCGACGTGGACCAGCCGCGAGCCGTCTTCGAAGGAGCTCGTCCGTGGCGGGAACAGGGCGCCGGCGACACATGCGCCCTTAGTCTCATCAGCGAGGTTGATCAGATAGCTGACGCCCGCGTGGAGCGTGAAGGAGTAGGCGGCGTTGACGTTCTGGATCCGATCGACGTGTCCCCCGGCCCCACCCGAGGGCAGCGGCGAGCCCGGGGGATTGACGGCCGGGGTCGGCAGGAACACGTCGAGCGTGAAGGCGTCGAGCTGAGAGCTCTGCAGTGCGGCCACGCGGATCTCATAGACACCGTTCTTGAAGGTCTTGAAAGAGAGTGACGCCTTGCCTTCAGAGTCCGTCTGCTGGCAGCCCACCGACTGCAGCTGCGAGCGCACCGCGTGGTAGACGTCGATCACGGCGTCGAGCCTGCCTTTCGCCGCGATGTCGACCGCGATCCGCTGCGCGGCGGACGCTCTCAGCGTGTACCAGACGGAGCTGGCGGTCGGCTGGCCGACGCAGTTTGACGCGACCTCGGCCGGCTCGAGCGTCGCACCCACCGTGGTGCCGCCGACGGTCGTGGGGAACCCGTGGATGACCTGGGCGCTCTGCATGTTGTCGTTCGCCGGCGGCGCGGCCAGCGCTTGGCGGGCGAGTGGCGAGGAGCCTGCGGGCGCCGTGTGCGCAAACGCGGCGGCCGCTACCGCAAGCCACACGATAGCGAGAACGAGAACGAGAAAAGCGGCCGCCAGCGTGCGCGAAACCCACGACGTGACAATCCCGTTCGACCTCTGATTGCGCATCATGCCCCCCATGTTCACTGCTTCCTCGTCTGAGCGATATCTCAGGTTAAGGTGAAGTCCGGATGTCGGACGCATCGATCGTCGAGCCCGTGCGCCACGCGGCCTATGTCCCTACGCAAAGCAGGCGCAGCGAACGACGGCCGAGCAAGTTGCTCCTGGATGATCTGACGGCCATCGGCGAGCTCGCCGGCGAACTCGAAGTTCGCTCGGAGAAGGTGGATTTCGACTTCGGGTGGACCACGGACGACATGCGGGCATGATCGCGGACCGACGCGTTCCGAGTCGGAGCAGGTCGTCCGAGAGCGCAACACAGGGACTCCAGCTCGAACCCGGTCTGCGGATACACCGCAGCTGAGGCCCCGCGCCGCTCGGTCGGATCTAAACGCGCACACTCCCTACGCTGAGACGATGCGCCCCGGCCGCCGGTACACCCTGCTCGCGATCACGGCCGTAATCGTGCTGGCGTTCGCGCTTGCGGTGGTCCTGGAGGGGCCCTCCAGGCGGGCCGGCTCTACGGCCGCCTCCGGGTCGGGCTCGGGCTTCGAGGGCTCGTTGGTGCCCGCGGGCGTGCGGGCACGCGACTTCACGCTGACCGACCAGAATGGCCACAAGGTGACACTTGACCGGTACAAGGGCCAGGTGACGATCCTGACGTTCCTGTACTCGACGTGCAAGGACGTCTGTCCGCTGATCATCCAGCAGATCCGCGGCGCGCTCGACGACCTCGGCCGACCGGTCCCCGCGCTTGCGATCAGCGTGTCCCCCGAGCACGACACGCCGAGCAACGTGCGGACGTTCCTGCAAAAGGCCTCGCTGGCGACGCGCATGGAGTACCTCACCGGCTCTCGCTCGACCCTGGAGCCGCTGTGGCGCTCCTACGGGATCTTGCCCGAGAGCGCGGGCGAGGCGGCATCGGACCACTCCGCCTACGTGCTGCTGATCGACCGCCACGGAGTCGAGCGGGTCGCGTTCGGCGTCGAACAGCTCACCCCGGAAGGCCTCGCGCACGACGTCCGGCGGCTGCAGGCGCAGTCATAGCCCGCCCGCAAGGCGCTCAGGCAGCACCGATGCTGACGGTGGTCTCGATCTCCCGACCGCGTGGCGTGAGCGCCCAGGCGTTGGGCTCGCCTTTGGCCTGCGTGTCGGTGCCGACGTTGTGGATCAGCCCAAGATGCTCGAGGCGCGCGAGGAGCTTCGAGATCTGCCCCTGGTCGGCGACGCCGGCCTCCTCGCCGATCTCGCGGTTGGACGCGCCGGGCCGCCCGGCGATCGCGGCGAGGACTCGCAACGTGCGGTAGGTGATGCGCATCTGTAGACCATCGAGTGGGTCTCGGGGGATCCTCTCCTCCGCGCGAGCGACATCGGGAACGGGTCTCGAGAGCTCCCTCGTCGCCGCGGCTCGCCCGAGGTATGGCGCCACGATCATGCCCATTAGAGGGTTAAGCAGCTCGATCAAGAGGCCGCTGTCCGGATCGAGCATCCGCGCGTGAACCACGGCGAGCACGGCGCCGACGATGCCCTCTGGGGTCAGGGGTGGCGGCTCGGCCCCAGCCTTGGTCTGCGTGCGCCCGTGATCGACGATCGTGTGCAGGGTGTCGAGCACGCGCGCCCTTGAAGCAAGGACCGTGGGTCCCGCAGCGAGCGCGTCCTTGACAAGCAGCGATCCCAAGACGGGCTCATCCCCTGCGAACGACAGCAGTGCCGCCAGGCCAGCCCTGACCCGAGCCCGCCAAGAGCGCTCGCCCGATGCCGCCGCCGCGGCGACATGAGTGGCACGGGAGACCGCGTCCTCGAAGACGGCGAGAAAGCAGTCCTCGCGATCTTCGAAGAGATCGTAGAACGTGCGGCGCGAGACACGCGCGCGGGCGGTGATCCTGGCGACGGACATGCCGCCATAGCCGTCGACGCCGATTACGTCGACGGCGGCGTTGAGTATCCGCGCTCGCTGGACCTCCACAATCTCCGGCCGCGGCATCCCACCTGATCGGGGTCGAATCCGCGCCGCGGGAGTCCTGACCGTAACGCTCATCTGACCGTAACGCTCATGTCTCTTCTGGACGACCCCGTCATCCCACTTATGACGGGCGGCTATTTCCCGGCCCTGATGCGTACGGCGTGCCTGGACTTGTCGGATGTTCCTCCACCCTTGCGCCGATGCCGGCGTGCCTTTCTCGTCTTCGGGCAATCCGTTGGAACGATCTTCGTGCTTCCGTGCACCTGCGCACCGTTCTGTCCCGCGAACGCGGTCGGCATCGCCAGTGTCTGCCCGCAGAAACTGCCGTGCGCCTTGGCGGGCAGGTTCGCGGCGAGGGCGGAGTACCGACCCGTCGGCAGCGTCAGTTCGAAGGTGCCAACCGGCACGTCGGGCACAGTCTTGAACGTGCTGCTGGTGATCCCAGCTCTGCTGATGAAAGTCGCACCCACCAGGTCCACCCTCACGCCATAGCCCTGCAGCACGATGATCAGGCTCGGGAACGCTTCCCCCCCGTGGGAGACGAAGTAAGCGGGGCCAGTCAACGGGACCGGCAGCACCGGCGTGATCGCTCTGGCCTGCCCAACGATCGACCCCTTCGGGCAGTTGGCGGGATTCGCTTCGAATACCGCCGCGACACACGCCTTCTGCAACGTCGTCAGACGCGACGGCAATTGCTTCGGAAGGTCGACCTTGACCTTCGAGATGTTCGCGTCGAACGGCCCCGAGGGGTAGGTCAGCTTCACTCCCAGGCTCGCCCCGATCGCCCGGGAGGTCCTCCCCGATGTCGTGGCTGTGAGCTTCGGCTTGAACGCGAGCGTCGCGCAGTTGGTCACTTGAAACGGAGTGGACACCCCGGCGCTTGTGCCCGCGCTGCTGCTCAGGATGCCGTCGATCGCCATCTTCGAGCAGTTGGTTGGGTTGAACGTGAACTTGTCGCGGTCGATGCTCACGTTGACGTGCTGGATCTGCAAGGGGATCCCGTCGAGGATCGTCGGCAACGGATCGCTCTCGATCGTCAGCGCGGCGGTGTGGGGATCGACGTTAATGGACGCGCGTACGACGATCGGCCTGCCTTCGTTCAGGACGAACGGACCTGCCGCAGCAGGGTTGACCACCGACAACCCATAGGGCGCGCCCTTGTATCCGGTCGTGATGAAGACCTTGCCCCCCGTCACGGTGTAGGGGTCCCCGCCGAGGCCGGCGCTCACGATCGTGTGCCCGATCAGACTTTCTTCGCCGCACGTCCCCTGAGAGGCCTGCGGCTCGGGGCAGAGCTTCACGCTCGCCAGCGTTCCGAGCAGCCCGGGCGGCATCTGCATCTCCACACGACCCAGCGTCTGGTCGGCGTCCGGCCGGGTCATCGTCAGCGTGAACGGCGTGAAAGCGCCCGCTTGCAGGTTCGTCGAACCCGCTTGGAATCCTGGCGAGAACGGCTGTGGATCGCTGCACGGCATGCCGCCGGGACTGGAGGTGATCTGAAAGCTGGAGGAGGGCGACGCCGGCTCGCCACCGGACCACGGCGCGATCGACGTCGCGGTCGTGTACGTGCCACAGGAGGGTGGCGTGCTCAAGGGCGCGCGCGCGGAGCCGAAGAAGTGCAGTTCGAGTTCTTCGAAGGGTAGCTGCGGCGTGTTTTCGAACGTCGAGACCAGCTGACCACTCACGGCGTCAGGCAGAACTCTGCCAGGGAGCTTCACCAGCACGCCCGAGACGGGATCCTTGGCCACGATGTACATCGCGATCAGCGAGCCGAACGGGTTCTCCGTCAGCGGACCGGAGAAGTTCTGGGGCGCCGCCAGGTACACGGCGCCTTCGAGCTGATTGGGCAACAGCGGCGTCTTGATCCTTACCGTCGCGATCTTCGAGGCGTCCGGGCACGACGGGTCATTCGGGCTGAATTCCTCGACTCCGCTCTGCTGGTTCAGACCCGTGAAGCCGATCTGCGCCTCCGAGCATGCCTGGAGACCGTCCGCGGCCGCCGGGTTCAGCGTCATCCCCGCCGGGAGAGCCACGGTCGTGTCCTTCACCGTGGACTCGGCCAGCGAGGTGGCGACGAGTAGCCGGTTCTGCGGCACGTGCACGACAACCCCCAACCCCGACGGAGTGCTGCCGGACGATCCATCCGGCGCGACGCTGAGCTGCGGGGTGAAGTCGAGCCGCCCGCACCCGCTGAGCCCGATCGGGCTGCCACCGTCATCGTGACTGACCGAGCTCAGCCCCGACCACTCTCCCGGCGCCGCCCACGGATCTGCCTGGATCGAGGTCGTCTGCGGACCCAGGCAGGCCGTCGGCAGCGTCAGGAAGGGCTTCAGCGGCAACGGCAGGCCACTCGGACAGCCACCCGGCTGGGGTTCGTCCACGCAGGCGCCCCGCAGCTGGTCATGGGTGGGGTCGCCCGGGACTCCCCAAAACGTGAAATACGTCCCGGTCACGGCGAAGGCTTGGCTGATGTCCGGAACGTCGATCTGCACGCCGTAGTCTCCCCCGCTCCTCACGGACGCGTTCAACACGATCGGCACGCGCGCGACGCTGAAGCCGAAGCTCGCCGCCATGCCCGGTGGGGGAACGAGGTTCCAGATCGGGTAGTAAGTGCCGGGAAGCCCTCCGAGCTTCAGGCTGACCACCCCTACCGCTGCCGCATTGGGGCATTCGGTGAGCCCCTCAAACATTCCAGCAACTCCCGGTGGATGGGTGTGGAACTGCTGCTGGGTGCATTGCGGCACGGCGCTCGGATCGCCGATCAGACCCGGCGGCAGATCCACCCGCACGTCGCGGACGTCTCCCCCTCCGCTGCCCGCGGTATGCCATCCGAATTCGTTGCTGTAAGCGTTATCGCCGGGTACGGTGTTCAGGTTGAAGCTCGTCGAGGCCTCATACGGGTGGCTGCCGGCCTGCGTGTCGGGCAGGCCGTCTTCGTCGGTCGCCCACGCGTCGAAGAACTGCACGCCGAAGCCGGCCCGGTTCGCGCTGATCGTCGTCGGCTCGCTCACCGACTTGCTCGCCACGCCTCCCCCAGAGACCGTGACGGTGTTCACGACCGTGGACGGAGCGCCAGCCGGCACGTTCACTCCGAGGAAGATCGTCACACTCCCGGCGGGCTCGACCATTCCCGTGAAGGTGCAGGTGACGGGCAACGAGGCGCCGCACGAGACATTGCTCCCTTCGCTGGCTCGGGCTGCGTATCCAACTACCCCTTCGCCGAAAGCCCCCGCCGGGTTGACGGTGAAGCCCGCGGGGAGATCGTCGACGATCGTGATCGGGCTCCCGTCGGTCGGCCCGGCGCCGCGATTGGTCAGCGTGATCGCGTAATTATCCGCCCCCGAGCCGTTATCGGACGGGGTGAAGTTCGTCGGCTGAGAGACCGCTTCGAGCGACCACGCCGGCGCGCCTGCGTATGAGGGCGGCGCGCCGGCCATCGCACCTATGACCCCTGCAAGCAGCAACACCAACCACACGCCTTTCGGTGCTGAACCGGCTCGCCGCATCATCGTCCCTCTTTCTTCTTCGCGTGGCTGTATCGCTCGCGCGCGCGCCTTTCGCAGGCGGCTCGCGTGCTCCTCCGTTTTTTCTTGCACGCCTTCAGGGCATTCGTGAGCCTCTGGGCTCTGGTCAGCGACCTCGGCTTCACCACCGGCCTCGTTGGCGCGAGCGAGATGTTTCCGGCGCCGGAGAACGTTGCGCTGGCGGGCGCCCCGAACACGGCGGGCTGTGGCGCCGGGCCGGGCTTGCACGCATCGCTGCTCGCGCACGGTGGGGGAGTGGAGAGGCTCGACAGTGCGCCCACGTGCGCGTCGTACATATCCACCGCCCCATCCTGATCCCGAGGAGACAACTGGTCGCGCGTCACGATGAACACGTCGTCGCCGTTTGCGCTCGCGTCGATAAACGCGGAGGTTTCCGGGCCAAACCCACCGGAGATCAGAGCCACGCAACCGTCGGCCTGTTCCTCGAACATCGCACCGAACACGATGCAGGTCCCCGCCCCCGTAGGCTCGTACTCGTAGACGTCGACCTGGCCGTTTGTGTCTCGCGGCGACAGGGCATCCAACGTCTCGAAGAACAGCCGGCCTTCGTCAGACAAGTAGCGCTGCTGGTAGAACAGCGTCGACCATCCGCTCGCGTTGCGGTATCCCTGGTTGAGGGGGCCCTGATCGCTGAGGCGTCCCGGCAAGATCGACCGGCCGATCGGGCGCGCGCCCGTCGGGTTGCACGACGCGCACACCAGCGAGCCGGCCTGCGCGTCGTAGAGAAACACCTCCGTGCAGCTCTTGGTTCCCGTCAGTTGAGCTTTCTTGGCATCAGGTCCCATCGCGCATTCGGCGCCGACCATGACCGTATTGCCATAGCCCGTCAGGCTCTGCAGCGACTCGAACGTGAAGAACCGACCGTTCGGGCTGACACGCGAAGCCCTACCTTCTGCGCCTTCGGTAATCATCAGTTCCGCTTCTTCGCTCGATACGCGAGCGATGAAACGCGTCCCGACGCCTTCATGCCATACATACAGATTGCAGTGCAATTCCGTTCCCGAGCCGTACAGCTGATACGGACAGTCGCCTCGCGCCGCGCCGGGCGCGAGAACGCCGTTCGCCACGAAGTAGACGTATGAGCCATCCCTGCTCGCGATGGCGCCTGCACGCAGCTCCGCTCCCTTGGGGTCTGCGGAATCGGCGGTCAGGTCACTGAGCGTGCCATCTTTCATGCTGTAGCGATACAGATCGTTGCCGCAGTCACCTTGCGAATATTCCGCTCCGCGTAGGGAGTTTTCACAGCTTTCCGCGTTGCCCGTGTTGGCGGCGTTCGTGAGCTCCTCGCCGCTCGAGAAGAAGACCTGCGAGCCGTCGGCGCTCGCTGTCTGGAAGTCGGGCGGCCGTGGACCCAGTGGGTCTGTGCCACCCGGACCGGCGCCGTTGGTCTTCTCGGACTTCGAGAGAAGGACCGTGGTCGTGCCGTTCACGCGCGCGAACAGCTCCTTGTCCGCCGCGTCGAGCCAGAAGATCCGAGAGCCGTCGGCAGAGACCACGTTGCTGTAAGCCCCGCCCCCAGGCCCTGCTTCGACTTCGCTGCCTTCGTCGTAGTTGGTGCCGAACACCGGGTGCGAGCTCGGCGGCAGCACGCTGCCGTCGGGCAGGATGTTCACGAGCCGCAGGTGGCCGTCTGCCCATTCGTAGAGGTTGCGATCTAGGGGATTGGCGCTTGCGACGGCGTCCGGCGTGAGGGCGTCGTTCGCCGAGAATGCGATGTGCGAGAAGTCGGAGGAGGCCCCCGCGAAGAAGGACACGAACTGTCCTTCTACTTCGCTGCTGTAATTGCCGGCCTGCAGATGAGGCGGCGCTACCGGCGAGAGCGCTTGATAGGCGCCGCTTGCGTCCTCCCGGCGATACGGCATGTCGTATCCCGAGAATGAGCCGGGAATCAACGTCGAGTTGGAGATGACAAAGCCTGCCGACAGGTCTGGCGCCATTGCCTCCCACGAGTCGTCCTGGCGACTGATCGGATTTACGTGCCCTTCGGCGCTCGTTGGCGGCGTGATGTTCTCGGTCGACCAGCCGACCGGCCCACGTCGTGACAGGTAGCTCGAGCGGTAGACCGAACCTTCAGCTTCGCGGGCGACACCCTCGAATCCCGTCGCCGAGGCGTAGGTGACCGCACTCCCGTCTTCGGAGGCCTGCAACGGCGCACGCGTTTCTCCGTCGACGACGCCCTCGTCGACCTCGCCGCCGTTCTTGTCAACGGGAGAAACCAGTTCATACCCGCGCCCGTCCGGGAGGGAGTTCGGCGTCAAGGCGAACGTCCGGAATGTGTGATCGGGACCCTCTGCAGTCATTCCGTTACTCGAGGTGAGAAGGCGATAGTGGTAGACCGTGCCGGGGGCCAGACCTTCCACTGGGACGCCTACGACCTGGGCGCTCGAGCCGGAGCCTGCGTCCACATCTCGCATGGGGACTCTGGAGCCGTACGTCGAGCTAGTTCCGTATTCGAAGCGATAGGTCGTATCGGACCCTTCCGGGTCGAGCGTGGCGCGAAGTGTCGCGCTGTCGAGCGTCACGTTTTCAACCCACTCTTCTTCGACCACGGGGGGCGCGGCCCACGCCGGCACGCTCGCCGGCAGCAGACCGGCGGATGCGCATGTGACCGCTGCGACAGCCGTCAGACGTCGATGCGAGACCAGAGCTCTATTCATCCCAACGAGGCCCGCGTGGGCAAACCTGTGTACACCCCTTGATATGCCCATCTCCAGTGCCATTCCTTTCTTCTCAGCTTCGGGTGATTGGGTGGACGCCAGACGATCTGGCGTCCACCCGCATCTATCTCGATCGACAGTCGGTCGACAGATCGCCGCTAGTTCTTCTGAATACTCCATTTCTTGCCGAGATAGGCACCGGAGAGCGCGATGTTCTCCGGCAATTCCAACTCGGCGGGAGCCGCGTTGATTTCCAGGTGACTTTTGGATCCTGGGCAGTTTGCTTCGTGTTCGGCTGATTCTTCCGTGACTTTGGAGAGAGTGCAGACTGGCCCGAGGCTTGTTTTATGACCTTCGGTCGTAACCGCGTCCGCACCTCCGATAGCGCATGTTCCACCTGAATTGATGATAGTGAGCACTCCGAACCGCGTCTGGTTTTCTGCGGGAAAGAACGTAAACGTGGTTTCCGTCGCTTCACCGCTCAGTTTTTCCAGAGTGAAAGGTTCCTTGACTCGACAGTTGGCAGGCGCACTCATCGTGCAGGACGTAAATTCCACTGTCAGTTTGGATACTTTGATCGCCGCGTTCGAAGCGACTGGCAGGAACGTGCCTTTGCTGCTTACTTTCCCGCATTTGATGGCTATGCCCCCTTCGATAGTCAGGACAGCGCCAAAATTGGCTTTGGCCGTGAACGGCACTTCCCCTACTGTCTTTTTTCCTTCGATGCAGAGCGCGACCTTTCCGGTTTCCGTGCCAGGACATTCGGCTGCCGAGGCAGAAGCCGAGGCGATTGTTCCGAACGCCATGGCTGCAAGCAGTGCAGCCAGCACGATTCTGTAGTTTGCTTTCATTGGTCAGATCCCCTTGTCTCATTCGATGCCGGTCGACATTCACACGCAATTGCGTTACCGCGGTTCCGTGCGATGCCGTTCCGGCGCCGGTCTTTGTTAACCACCAGCACGTCCGCACACGCCGACAATGGCCCGTCCGGACGCACGCTTGAAAGCCCGGGGCGCACGCGGGCGAAAGGGGGATGAGCAGGAAAGGCGAGAGATGGACGGGGCGTGGCGCGGTTCGACGTCCGCGCAATGTCGCGCGAGACGCGTGCGACGCCCAACTCCCCGAGGGAGTTGTCGGACCGGCGTGATCGGGCGGCTAGACCGGGGGCGCTAGCCGGTGGAGAGAGAGAGAGAGAGAGAGAGATGTGTCAGCAGCGCTGACGCATCTACCTACGGGCCCAACCGGACACGCAGAGATCTCCATCACATCCGTCCCCGAAAGACTCACGCGAAAACAACCCCTCATCTTTTTGATCCGGCCCTCTCCCAAGAGTCCCGGTTTCAGCGCTTCAGGTCGACCACCAGGCCGGACCCAAACCCGATCCTATGTATGTCGGCAGCCCAACCGGGATGCCGTGACAAACCGAACATACATACAACTTGCGGGGTTGTCAAGAGGGAACTATCACGCTTATCGTGGGCTACCCAGCTTTGAGACCTGGCCCTGATCGTGGATCCCGGCCGCACCCAACGCTCACGAGGACAACGCCCACAGCAGCAGCGCCGCGGGCACGAGCGTCACAGCGGAAGAGAGCTCCAGCTCATGCCGAGTCGCCACGATCGCCGGGCGGCCCGGCAAGGCTCGCATCGGGGCGGTGGCCTTCTGCCGGTTGACCCTCTCCCAGTCGGCGACCTCGACGACCTCGATCGCCTCGCGAGGACCGCAGACGAAGTCGATCTCGCCGCCCTTGCTCGTGCCCCACACGTGCAGCCGCTCGGGCGCGGGAAAGCTCTCCGCGCTGCGCTCTGACGGCTCGTAGCGACGGTAGAGAGCCAGGGCCACCGCGTTCTCGACCTCGGCGTGCCTGTCGCGCGGCAGGCCTGTGCGCGCCGCCGTGATCGTATGCAGAAGGGGATCGCCGAAGTAGATCTTCTTGTCCTTCGCCGGATTGCCCGAGCTCGAGTCCTGCCTCCAGAAGTACAGGATCAGCGCGAAGTAGCCACCGGCGAGAAGCTCGACGTAGCTCTGCACCGTCCGCGGGTCGTTCTTGGCTGAGCCTCTGCGCCGGCGCTGAGCGCCGAGCGGCACGGCCAACTCCTCGGCGATCCTCGACCAGCTGACCTTCGAGCCGAGCGAGCGCATGATCCTCTCCATCAGCGCCTGGGCAGCGGGGACACTGGCGCCGCGGCGTTGGGTCTCCTTGACCAGGGAGTCCCACAGCACTCGCGTGACCTCCTCGCTCGGCTCGCGTCCACCCGCCACCGCTTCCGCGACGGCGGCCGGCAGGCCGCCGAAGGACAGGTAGCGCTCGAGCGCCGACTGCAGGGCGGGAAGGTGGACGCGAGCGGACATCAGCTCGGCCTTCCCGTCCTCGGTGAGGATCTCGCCGACGCTCAGCCCGAGCCCCGGCGGCACGCTCGAATCCACCGCGTGGGCAAAGGATCCGAAGTCTTGCGGCAGGACGAGCACGTCGCGCCCGGGACCGCGCCGACCGGGCAGCCGCTCGACCGCGTCCTCGGCCAGGTCGATCGCTGATGATCCGGTGCATATGACGATGTCCCCGTCGATGCGCCCGTCATCCCACATGACCTTGATCGACGTTCTCCACCGGCGCGCGGATGTCACCTCGTCGAGCAGGATCAGCCGGGGCCCGTCCCCGCTCCTACCGGTGAGCTCGAGCGCTCGCCCGACGGTCTCCACCAACTCGGCGGCCGGCTGATCCTCGAGCAGGTCCAGCGACAGATAGATCACGCGATCCGCCGAGAAGCCGACTTCCAACGCGCGGCGGACCAGCAGCTTCAGATCGGTCGACTTGCCCACCTGACGAGGCCCGCGCAGGATGTGCACAGCCGGGCGTACGAGGTCGATCTCCTCGACCTGCGGCGAGGGCAGCCGGGCCGGTTGACGCTGAAGGCGGCGAAGATGCGGATCGTCCTGCACCCATCCCGAGCGCGACCACCAGGGGTTGTAGGCGATGATCTGCCGATCCTGCAACATTGTGATGGTAATTTTAGCATCTCATTCCATATAAGACCCCCTCTTATGAGGAATCACATCTTTAGAAAGGACAGTCTCCAGGTGCCTCCGCCACAGCAGAGACCTGTTTGGCAAAAGACCCCTGATACCCTAGCCAGCAGGTAGGAAATGCCGAGATGATGTTCTCCACCAAGGCCGAGTACGGCGTACGCGTGATGGTCGAGCTCGCTCGACGCGCGGGCGAGGACCCGATCCCACTCGCCGAGATCGCCGCCCACGACGAGCTTCCGCTCGCGTATCTGGAGCATCTCGTCGCGCGGTTGCGCAAGGCCGGGCTGGTCGACTCGCGAAGGGGCTCGCGCGGGGGCTATCTGCTCGCGCGCCCCGCCGGGGAGATCACGATGGCCGAGGTCGTGGAGGCGCTCGAGGGATCGATTGCGCCGATCGAGTGCATCTCGCAGGCAGCCGACGGCTCGATCGTCTGCTCGCGTGAGACCGATCCCGGCCACGTCTGCCCGACGAAGCTGCTGTGGACGCGCGTGCGCGGGTCGATCGTGCGCACGCTCAACGACACCACGCTCGCCGACCTCGTCGTCGGTCCTCAGGTCTTGGGCGAGGGCACCCTTTCGACCGGGACCGCAACCGCAACCATCCCCCTTCCCGCCGCCCTCACCACGAAGTCCCTTGACCACGCAACACTCACAACCGGAGCTTGAACACAGAACATGGCCGACCTAGAGATCAGAGACCTGCACGTGCGCACCGAGGATCGGGAGATCCTCAGGGGCGTCGACCTGGACGTCAATCGCGGCGAGATCCACGCCCTGATGGGCCCGAACGGCTCGGGCAAGTCGACGCTCGCCAACACCCTGCTCGGCCACCCCTCGTATGAGATCACCGAGGGGTCGATCGTCTTCAAGGGCGAGTCGCTCGCCGACGCCGAGCCGCACGAGCGGGCCAAGGCGGGGCTGTTCCTGGCATTTCAGTACCCCGTCTCGATCCCCGGCGTGTCGGTGGCGAACTTCCTGCGGATGGCGATCAACGCGAAGCGCTCGGGCACAGGCGAGGAGCCGATCCAGGTGAAAGAGTTCCGCACCCAGCTCCAGCACGCGATCGAGCTGCTGGACGTCGACAAAGCCTTCACCTCGCGCCACCTCAACGACGGCTTCTCCGGTGGCGAGAAGAAGCGGGCGGAGATCCTGCAGATGGCGATGCTCGCGCCGGACATCGCGATCCTCGACGAGACCGACTCGGGCCTCGACATCGACGCGCTGCGGACGGTCGCGGAGGGCGTGCAGAAGCTGCACGACGAGCAGGGCCTCGGCGCGCTGATCATCACCCACTACCAGCGGATCCTGCACTACGTGAAGCCGCAGTTCGTGCACATCCTGATGGACGGGCGGATCGTGCTGGAGGGAGGAGTCGAGCTGGTGGAGCGGCTCGAGCGGGAGGGCTACGACCAGATTCGCCAAGAGGTCGGCGCCGGCGCGGCGGCGGCAAGCGGTGACGACGGTGTCTGAGCCGGGCGACGCGGCAACCCCGAACGGCGCTTCGAACGGCGCCGCGAACGGGGAGATCGCGCCCGATGCAACCAATGGCGCGGCGCCGGTCAAGAGCAAGGCGGGACGCCACCGCGAGGCGACGCTCTACCACGCGCTCGCGGGCGCGGGAGCGAGCGACGGAAAGCTGACGCTCGCACAACTGCGCGAGGAGGCGCTGAAGGCGTATGAGACGGCCGAGCTGCCGGTGTGGCGGCGGTCGGGCTTCTGGACGACGAGCCTCGCGGCACTGGACATCGATTCGCTCGAGACCGGCGTGGGCGCCGAGAGCGGCATGGACGCGCCGAACGAGGTGCCGGACGTCGTCACGCGCACGCTCCCCGACCGCCCCCACGCCGGAAGGATCGTGCAGAGTGCGAGCGCGGTCGTGCAGGTCGAGCTCGACCCGGCCCTCGCCGAGCGCGGTGTGATCCTGTGCTCGCTCGAGGAGGCCTTCCTCGAGCACCGCGAGCTGGTCGAGCCGTGGTACTCGAAGCGACTGACGATCGACCGCAACAAGCTCGAGGCGGGGAACGCCGCCTTCTGGACTGGCGGGGCCTTCCTGCACGTGCCCGCGGGGGTCGTCGTGGAGGAGCCGTTCGAGATCGTCTATGCGATTGAGGGACCGGGCGTCGCGCAGTACGCGCGCACGCTCGTGGTGGGGGGAAAGACGAGTGAGTTCCGCGTGCACGAGTACGACCTGGCCGAGGACTTCCCCGACGGTGACCCTGGGGGGCCTACCCAGCGGGCACGCAGCAGGCAGTCCCTGCACGCGGGCGCGTTCGAGCTGTATCTGGAAGACGGGGCCCGCTGCCGCCTCGCGCAGCTGCAGGACTGGGGTACGGGCGAGGTGTACGACGTGTCGACGCGCTTCGTGGGGGTCGGCCGGGACGCCTACTGCCACTGGCTACCGGCCCTCTTGGGCGGCCATCTCGTCCGCCAGCACCTCGAGCTGGCCGTGATGGAGCCGGGCGGGGACATGGCCTTTCGCGGGCTGTTCTTCGCCGAGGAGCGCGAGCACCTGGACGTGTTCGCGGTCGACCTGCACGAGACCGGCCCGTCGGGCGGCGACGTGCACTGGCGCGGCACGGCGACCGGCGAGAGCCGCGCGAGCTTCGAGGGTCTGATCCAGATCGACCCGGGCGCCCAGCAGACGCACACCTACCTGCAGATCCACTCGATGATGCTCTCGCCGAAGGCACGCGTGGATGCGATCCCCTCGGTGCTCGTATCGGCCGACGACGTCTCCGCGTCGCACGGCGGGACGGTCGGCGAGCTCGACGAGGCGGTGATCTTCTACATGCAGACCCGCGGCCTGGACCGCCCGGCGGCGGTGCGGGTGATTGTCGAGGGCTTCTTCGAGCCGCTCGTCGCCGAGCTCCAGGACGAGGCGCTGGAAGAGCTCGTGCGCGCGAAGGTGGCGAGCAAGCTCGCGGCGGCGCGCGAGGACATCGAGGCCTATGCGACGAGTCGCTGAAACGACCTTTTTTGAGGGAGACCCCTCCGGGGTCTTGCGCGGGTCGCGTGGTGAGAAGAGGAAGCGATGTGGCGGTCACTCGCGGATGCAGAGCCGTAGAGGAGAGAAGTCGTGACCGACACGACGCTCACGGACACCACTCGCGTCCCCTCCTCACTGGACGTGAAGGGCGACTTCCCGATCTTCGAGCGCCGCTTCGACGGTCGCCCGCTGATCTATCTCGACTCGGGCGCCACGTCGCAGAAGCCGCAGGTCGTGATCGACGCGATCGCGGACCACTTGGGCCGGCACAACGCGAACGTGCACCGCGGCGTGTACGCGCTGGCGCAGGAGGCCGACGCGGCGTATGACGGCGCGCGCAGGCGCGTGGCCGCCTTCGCGGGCGCCCGCCCGGAGACGACGATCTTCACGAAGAACGTGACCGAGGCGATCAACCTCGTGGCGTACTCGTGGGGCCGAGCGAACGTGGGACCGGGCGACGCGGTAGTGATCACGCAGATGGAGCACCACGCGAACATCGTCCCGTGGCAGGTGCTGTGCCGCGCGCGGGGCGCGACGTTGCGCTACCTGGAGGTCGACGAGCGCGGCGAATTGTCGCTCGACCAGCTGGACGCGGAGCTCGCGTGCGGCGACGTGCGGATGGTGGCGGTCACGCACGTCTCGAATGTCCTCGGCACGATCGTGCCAGTCGAGGAGATCGTCGCTCACGCACGCGCGGCGGGCGCGGCGACGCTCGTGGACGGCGCGCAGGCGATCCCCCACATGGCCGTCGACGTGGAGGCGATCGGGGCGGACTTCTACGTGTGGACGGGACACAAGGCGCTCGGGCCGACGGGCGTCGGCGTGCTGCACGGCCGGCGCGAGACGTTGGAGGAGATGGAGCCGTTCCTGACCGGCGGCGACATGATCGCCTCGGTCGACTTCCAGTCGGCGACGTGGAACGAGCTGCCGTTCAAGTTCGAAGCGGGCACGCCGCCGATCGCCGAGGCCGTCGGGCTGGGCGCGGCGGTCGAGTATCTGTCGAACCTCGGCATGGAGCTCGTGCGCGCGCACGAGCGCGAGCTGACCGGATACATGCTCGAGCGGCTCCCCGAGGTGCCGGGGCTGCGTATCGTCGGTCCACCCGAGGCCGATCGTCGCGGCGGCATTGCGTCGTTCACGGTCGAGGGCATCCACCCGCACGACGTCGCCGAGCTGGCCGACCGCGGCGGCGTGTGCATTCGCGCGGGCCACCACTGCGCGCAACCGCTGATGCGCTGCCTAGGTGTCGGCGCCACCGCCAGGGCGAGCGTGGGCGTGTACAACGAGCCGGGCGACATCGACGCGCTGGTCGAGGCGCTGCTCGCCGGCCGCAAAGTGTTCGGACTCGACCGGTGATTGGTGGACCGGAGATGACCGAACCGGTGATTGGTGGACCGGAGATGACCGCTCGATTTTGGCTCGGAGATGACCGCACCAATTTGAAGCCTGGAGATGACTATTCCATTTGCAACACACGTATAACCATGGTTATACGTGTTTCGCGGAGCACATAACGACATGGACGACCTCTACCGCGATTACATCCTCGACCACTACAAGCGCCCGCGGAACTTCGGCGAGCTCGAGCCCCACGACCTCGAGGCGCTCGAGCACAACCCCCTGTGCGGAGACGAGCTCGGCGTGCACATCCGCGTCAACGACGGTCGCATCGAGGATCTGCGCTTCCACGGCCACGGCTGCGCGATCTCCCAGGCCTCCGCTTCGATCGCCTCCGAGGAGCTGAAGGGCATGGAGCTGGCCGAGGTCGGCCGGCTCGGCGCCGATTGGATGATCGAGCTGCTCGGTATCCCCGTCTCGGCGACCCGCCGCAAGTGCGCGCTCTTGAACCTCAAGGTCGTCCGCGGCGCCGTCACCGGCGACCACGCCTGGCCCGCCTGACGCCGGCCGTCTCGCCGACGCGGCATTTGGCCTACCGCTCACGCGACGCGAGCGACAAGCGCGGTGTCCGCCGTCGCTCTGCGAAGCCCGCTATCCACACCAGCTCCTTGAAGCGTCCTCCTTTATATAACTATGGTAACGTGACTATAGTCATGTCAAACCGGACCGTCCCTGCCAGCCAGTTCAAGGCCCAGTGTCTAGCGATGCTGGACGAGGTCGCCGCAACCGGCGAGGAGATCATTGTCACCAAGCGCGGCCGGGCTGTTGCGCGCGTGTCGGCCGCCACCGAGCCGGAGAGCCTGCACGGCTCGGTTACGTTCAACGTCTCCGATGAGGAGCTCATCGAGCCACTTGACATCGAGTGGAACGCCCTCGCCGGGTGATCGTCCTCGATACGCACGCGTGGCTTTGGTGGCTCACCGCACCCGAGCGCCTTTCAGATGCCGCACAAGAGGCGATCGACCAAGCACGGAGCATCGGCGTGTCGACCTTGAGCGCTTGGGAGATCGCCATGCTCGCCTCGCGCGGTCGCATCTCGCTCGACCGCGACGTAAGCCTGTGGGTCAGACAAGCGTTTGCGGATGCACGCATCGAGTCGCTTGCACCGAGCTTTGAGATCGCCGTCGCAGCCGGCCTCCTCGACACGAAGGACTTCCCAGGCGACCCGGTGGATCGCTTGATCTATGCAACCGCTCGCGCAGCCGACGCAAGGCTGATCACGCGCGACCGAGCGATCCGCGCGTTCGATCCTGAGACCACCCTTTGGTGAAGACGGCAGGCTCGATACAATTCCTAGTCCACAGCACAGGATTCGCAGAGCAACACCAGCGAGGAGCCTCATGGCCACGATTGACCGCACGAAGATCGCCAAGCCCAGCCCGATCGTCGAGGACGAGCAGGGTCAGCTGCGCGCCCGCCAGGGCATCTCGCGGCAGGTCGTCAGCGAGCTGTCGAAGATCAAGGGCGAGCCCGACTGGATGGCCGAGAAACGGATCAAGTCCTTGGAGATCTTCGAACGCAAGCCCGTCCCCACGTGGGGCCCGGATCTGGGCGGCCTGAACCTCGACGACCTCGTCCTCTACTCCCCCCCCACGGCGGGCCGCTTCAACAGCTGGGACGACGTCCCCGCCGAGATGAAGCAGACCTACGAGGATCTCGGCATTCCCCAGGCAGAGCGCGAGCACCTCGCCGGCGTCGTCGGCGTGTGGCGCCAGGAGCCCGTCTATGAGGGCCTCAAGGAGGAGTACGCCAAGCAGGGGATCCTGTTCTGCTCGATGGACACGGCGATCACCGAGTACCCCGAGCTCGTGCAGAAATACTTCATGACGAAATGCGTCCCCGCGCAGGACAACAAGTTCTCCGCGCTCCACGGCGCCGTGTGGTCGGGCGGGGCCTTCTGCTACATCCCCAAGGGCGTCAAGTGCGACCTGCCGCTGCAGTCCTACTTCCGCATGGAGGGGGCAGGCGAGGGCACGTTCGAGCACACGCTGATCGTCGCCGACGAGGGCTCGGAGGTGAACTACATCGAGGGCTGCACCGCGCAGACGTACTCCGTCAACTCGATGCACTCCGCGGTCGTCGAGATCTTCGTCCACGAGGGCGCGAAGGCGCGCTACACGACCGTGCAGAACTGGTCGAAGGACGTCTACAACCTCAACACCAAGCGCGCCGTCGTCGACGCCGAGGGCACGGTCGAGTGGGTCGGCGGGTCGATGGGCGCGAAGTACGTGATGCTCTACCCCGGCTCTTACCTGATGGGCGAGGGCGCGCGCGCCGACCACCTCAACGTCGGCGTCGCCGGCAAAGGCGTGCACAAGGACACCGGCGCGAAGGTCGTCCATCTCGCGCCGAACACGACCTCGAACATCCTCGCCAAGTCGATCTCCAAGGACGGCGGCATCATGGGCTATCGCGGGCTCGTGAAGATGGGCCACAACTCGGCCGGCTCGAAGGCGCGCGTGCAGTGCGACGGGCTGATGATGGACGGCGAATCGCGCTCTGACACATGGCCGGACATCCAGATCCAGAACCCGCACGTCGCCGTCGCCCACGAGGCGACCGTCGGGCGCATCTCCGACGATCAGCTCTTCTACATGGGCTCGCGCGGCTTCACCGAGGACGAGGCCGCGGCGATGATCGTCAACGGCTTCATCGAGCCGGTGACGAAGGAGCTGCCGATGGAGTACGCGGTCGAGCTGAACAGGCTCATCCAGTTGGAGATGGTCGGCTCAATCGGCTAGGCGCGCTCGTTTGCGAGCGCCCGTAGACACGATTGTCGCGCCGCTGTTCCCCACGCGGCTGCCGTGGGTGAATGCGCCCACGGCCGGCGCGAGCACGATCCAGCGCGGCCGACCGATGCTGGTCGAGTTCTGGGACTTCTGCCGACCGAACTCGCTTCGCACGCTCCCCTACATGAAGGCCTGGCACGCGCGGTATGAGTCGGCCGGCCTGCGCACGATCGGCGTGCACTGTCCCGGCTTCGACCCCTCGCGCGACGAGCAGGCGGTGCGAGACGCGGTCGTGCGCCTGGAGATCCCCTACCCGGTGCTGATCGACGCCGAGCTTGAGGTGTGGAGGGACTACGGCAACCGCGGCTGGCCGGCGCGCTACCTGTTCGACGGCCGCGCGCGGCTGTTCGACTACCACCACGGCGAGGGCGGCTACGCGGAGACCGAGGGGGCGATCCAGGAGCTCGTGGGAGTCGAGCGCGAGCTCCTTCCGCCGGTGCGCCCAGAGGATGCGCCGGACGCCGAGCTCGTCGCGCAGACCGAGGACCAGCCGGGGGCATACTCCGGTCCATACGAAGCCGGCGGCGCATGGGCCGTGCTGTCCGGCGCGGGCACCGTGCGCGTGAACGGAAGCCCCGAAGGGGACGGCTCAGAGCTGACGGTCGCTCACCCTGGTGCATATGCGCTGATCGAGCACGAGCGCCACACCTCGGGCGTGCTGGAGATGGAGGCGAGCCCGGATGTGACCTGCCACGCCACCTGTTTCACGCCGGGGCTCGCCCGCTCGAGCGACTGACGGATCTCGGCAGCTTATCGTCCGTCAGACAAGGCTACTCGACGGGCATCGTGGGATCGCTACGGACGCCCGAGGAGGAGCGTCCCTGAGCGAGCTCCTCATGCGCGCGGTCGAGCAACAGCCGCTTGACTACCGGCGGCCCCGAGTCCTCCACGAGGATCGCCGTACCCGGCCAGTAAGGGCTCTCGCCCGGTGTCGGCGTGAGGAAGATCGGGTCATACGTCCAACAGCCGGAGTTCACGAGACGCGCGCCGCCGCGTCCGCGCCACTCCGACTCGTGATCGCCTGGGAGCGGCCCGGCGCGGTGTGTGTGGCCAAAGACCACATAGGCCTCGCCCAGGTCCAGGCGCGCGGCCACCTCGCCGATCGCGAGCAGGCCGGCACGGCGAAGCTCGCTGGTGGAGATGGCCGCGCGCAGGGGTCCGAGACCGGCACGGTTGAGCGCGGCCACGGCGAGCGGGAACGCGCCAACGAGCGCGCGCCTGCGGAGATTGCGGACGGCCGATCTCCGCGCGGCCGCGAAGACACCGCTGCTCTCGCCACGGACATCGAGGCCGCTGTCACGCTCGGCGAGGCGCGGTGCGGCAGCGGTGTCGGGGACGCTGCCGTCCTCCTTGGAACCGCCACCCCTGAGCGCCCGCCACGCGCTGACGGTCGCGAGCCCGTTGAGGGCACTCCCGGTGCGCACGTCACGTGCAACCGCGTCTCTCCACGCGAACACGGGACCTGCCACCGCCTCGTAGTCCTCGGCCCGACTGAACGTTGACGCCGGGCGTCCCAGCACGCGGCTCATCGCGGCGACGCTCAAGCGCTCCAGAGTGGGCACCGTCAGGTGGCAGTCGAGGTAGTGGCCGTGCATGGCGTACACGTCCGGACGTATCCACAGGCCCGGGTATGCCGCGACGGTGCGCGCCGGCGAGGCCCAGTCGGCGATCTGCTCGAGCATCGGCGAGGCGTGGCGCACGGCGAGCAGGCGCTCGACCCCGAGCGCCTGCGGCGCGGCCTGCGCTCCACGGCCGGCGAGCCATGGCTCGACCAGCGCGTGATCGTGGTTGCCGGCGGTCATCACCAACTCTCGATCCGCCAGCGCGCGGCCGAGATCCTCGAAGAACGGTCGTGCCGCGGCCAGCGCCTCCCGCGGCGGACCGTGGCGCAGCTCGAGCACGTCGCCAAGCAGCACCAGCCGATCGACGTCCGCGAGGGCCTCCAGCAGAGGGGCGCGCAGCTCGGCACGCCTGAGCAGGTCCGAGCGCGTGCCGCTGCCGAGGTGCAGGTCGGAGACGATCAGCGTGCGCATGCCTACGCTCGGCAGGCAGTATCGACCAGGACGAACAAGCGCCGGAATCCCTCAGACGGCGTGAGCGTGTGCCGGCGAGACCCACCGGACGGACCGGTTCGCCTGTGGTTCAGGACGAGACCCCGACTGCGCCCTGCGGGCGGGCCGGCGCCCCCGAAACCGCCTCGCGAATCTGCTTGGGCAGCATGAAGCGAACGTCCTCGCGGACGACGTGGAATTCGGAGATGTCCTTCACGCCGCGCGCGCGGAAGAAGTCGAGCAGGTCCTGGACTAGATCGTCGGGCGCGCTGGCGCCGGAGGAGATGCCGACGACGCGCCGGCCGTCGAGCCACTCCTCGCGCACCTCGCCGGCGTTGTCGATCAGGTGGGCGTCGGTGCCGCAGTCGCGGGCGACCTCCACGAGGCGCACCGAGTTCGAGGAGTTGCGTGAGCCGATCACGAGCAGCAGGTCACACTGATCGGCCATCTGCTTGACGGCCGCCTGGCGGTTGGTGGTGGCGTAGCAGATGTCGTCGGTGCGAGGACCGACGATGCTCGGGAAGCGCTCGTGCAGGCGCGCGAGGATCGAGCTCGTTTCGTCCACCGACAGGGTCGTCTGGGTGACGTATGCGACGCGCTCGGGATTCTCCACCTCGAGCGTGTCCACATCTTGCTCGTCCTGCACCAGCACGATCTGACCGGGGGCCTCGCCCATCGTGCCTTCCACCTCCTCGTGACCCTCGTGGCCGACGAGCACGATCGTGTAGCCGTCCTCGGCGAAGCGCGTGGTCTCCCGGTGGACCTTGGTCACGAGCGGGCAGGTGGCGTCGATCGTCTGCAGGCCGCGCGCCAGGGCGCCCGCGCGCACGCTTGGGGCCACGCCGTGCGCGGAGAACACACACACGGCGCCGGGCGGCACCTCGGTCTGCTCGTCGACGAAGATGACGCCTCGCTCGCGCAACTGGGAGACGACGTGCTTGTTGTGCACGATCTCCTTGCGCACGTATACGGGCGGCCCGTGAATCTCAAGGGCCCGTTCGACCGTCTGCACCGCCCGGTCGACGCCCGCGCAATATCCGCGCGGAGCCGCCAGCAGAAGCTTCTCGACCGTATTGGACACCACCACCATTGTAGGGGCCTGCTCGGTAGGCTAGGCGCCTGTGAATCAGCGCCATCTCGACAGGCTCACGCCGATCGACGCCTCGTTCCTGCACCAGGAGGGACCGACGTCGCACATGCACGTCGGCGGCCTGACGATCGTCGAAGGTCCGCCGCCGGCGATGGAGGAGTTCCTCGAACAGATCCGCAGACGCCTGCACCTCGTTCCGCGCTACCGCCACAAGCTCGCCCACACCGCGCTGGACAGCGGGCGGCCGGTATGGGTCGACGATCCGAGCTTCAACGTCGAGTACCACATCCGCCATGCCGCGCTGCCGACCCCCGGGGGCTGGGAGCAGCTGCAGAGCCTGACCGCATGGATCTTCTCCCAGCAGCTCGACCGCTCGAAGCCCCTGTGGGAGATGTGGCTGATCGAGGGCCTGCAGGACGACCGCTTCGCGCTGATCTCAAAGACCCACCACGCGTTGATCGACGGCATTGCCGGGATCGACCTGGCGACCGTGCTGTTCGACCTCTCCCCGAAACCACCAGCGCTCAGGCATTCCGGGCGCGCGTGGCAGCCCCATGCGGAACCGGGAACCGCCCAGCTCGTCGCGGCGGGCCTGCGGGGAGCGGTGCGCGCCGGGATCGAGCTGGTCGAGGGCGCGCTCGACGCGCTGACCCACCCCGACCATGCGCTCGCCCGCGCGCGCGAGGCGGCAGAGGGAATCGGCGAGATCGTGTGGGCCGGCCTGAATCCGGCGCCCGAGACGCCGTTGAACGTCCCCATCGGTCCACACCGGCGCTTCGTCGGCATCGGCAACCGGCTGGAGGACTTCAAGCTCGTCAAGAACGCCTTCGGCGGCACCGTCAACGACGTCGTCTTGGCGGTCGTCGCGGGCGCGTTGCGCTCCTTCCTGATCGACCGCGGCAGGCGCACCGAGGGCGTCGAGCTGCGGGCGCTCGTGCCCGTCTCGGTGCGCGCCGAGGACGAGCACCACCAGGGCGGCAACCGGATCGTCGTGATGCGCGGTCCGCTGCCTGTATACATCGCCGACCCCGTGCAGCGCCTGCACTCAGTCTCCCAGGCGATGAACGGGTTGAAGGAGTCCAAGCAGGCCGTCGGCGCCGAGGTGATCGCGGGCGTGCAGAACTTCGCCCCCCCGACGATCCTCGCGCAGGCATCGCGGCTGAACTTCTCCACCCGCCTGTTCAACCTGCTCGTGACGAACGTGCCCGGCCCGCAGTTCCCGCTGTACGTGCTCGGTCGAGAGATGCTCGCCGCGTACCCGATCGCCTTCCTGCCCGAAAATCACGCGCTGGCGATCGGCATCATGTCCTACAACGGCCAGATGAACTTCGGCCTCCTCGGCGACTTCGACGCCCTCCCCGACATCGGCACGATCGGCGAGAACATCGCCGCCGAACTCGCGAACCTCGTCTCGCTGGCACGCGAGTCGGCGGCGACACCCGCCTGACGCCGCACTCGCGGCGCACGAGCCACAACCGCGGCTCCTCGCCCTCAGCCTCCGAGTCTCACCGGATCGGGATATGGAGCTGGC
>DASXIB010000046.1:0-2057 GCA_036498245.1 Solirubrobacteraceae bacterium | reverse complement strand
GACCTGGCAGGTGCGCTCCATCGTGATGAACCACCAGGCCGCCTCGTCCACGGTGTGTCCCACGGTGAGCAGGCCGTGGTTGGCCAGGATGGCCGCCTTGCAGCCGCCCAGTGCATGAGCGATCCGCTTGCCCTCTTCGATATCGAACACTGCCCCGGTGTAGTCGTCGAAGACCGTGTGGTCCTCGTAGAAGGCACACGCATCCTGGGTCAGCGGGTCGAGGGGACGATGGAGCGACGACCACGCCTTGCCGTATACCGAATGCGAGTGTGCGGCGGACACGACATCGGGACGCGCGGCGTGGATCTGCGAATGGATCACGAACGCGGCGAGGTTGAGCGGCCAGTTGCCCTCCACGACCTCACCATCGTGATTGACGAGGAGCAAGTCCTTCACCTGGACCTGCCGGAAGTTCATCCCGAGGGGATTGACCCAGAAGTGATCGAGGAGCTCAGGGTCGCGGGCAGTGATGTGGCCTGCCGTTCCCTCGCTGAAGCCGAATTTCCCGAAGAGACGAAAGGCCGCCGCCAGCCGTTGCTTGCGGTGGCGCCGCTCCTCCTCGACGGTGCTGAACTCGGGGAAGGTTGGCGGGGTGCGATCAGTCGGCACGCGACCAGTGTACGAGCGTTGTACCGGTCAGTCCATAGGATGGGGCGCATGGACTTCTCGTTGGGAGAAGCCGAGCGCGAGCTGGCGGCACTGTGCAGTGACTTTGCGCAGAAGGAGATCGCGCGCCGCGCGCCGGCGGCCTGGGAGGAGGGTCGCTGCCCCACCGATCTGCTCCGAGAAATGGGGGAGATCGGGTTGCTCGGGATGCTGGTCCCCGAGCGTTGGGGTGGCATCGGCATGTCCACGGTCGGCTTCGTCGCTGCGATGGAGCAACTCGGTCTGGCCGATCAATCCGTCGCGGCGGCGTGGCAGGCCCACGTCACCATTGGCTCACTCCCGTTGCTCTTGTTCGGCGACGACGAGCAGCGGGAGCGGTGGTTGCGACCATTGGCGGAGGGGCGGGCGCTCGGTGCGTTCGGTCTGACCGAGCCCGACGCCGGCTCCGATGCGCGCGGGATCCAGACCAAGGCCGTGCGACGAGACGACGGCTGGTTGATCAACGGGCGCAAGACGTTCATCTCCAACGCCGGGACGGACATGTCCTTCGGGGTCACGCTCCTTGCCCGGACCAACGAATCCGACGAGTCACCGCGCTACGCCAGCTTCGTGGTCGAGAAGGACACTCCGGGATTCACGATGGGTTCGAAGCTGCGCGGCATCGGGTGGCGTGGGCTCGATACCCGAGAGCTCTATTTCGACGAGGTCTGGGTGCCGGATGACCACCTCGTGGGCGATCCGGACATGGGACTTGCCCAATTCCTCAAGACGCTCGAGGTCGGACGAATCTCCATAGCCGCGCTGTCGCTCAGCCTCACCCAGGCGGTGTTGGACATGGCGACCGACTATGCACGGGAACGGGTGCAATTCGGGCAACCGATCTCGAAGTTTCAAGCGGTGCAATTCAAACTCGCCGACATCGCCACCGAGCTGGAGGCGGCCCGTTGGCTCACCTACCGCGCGGCGTCGCTGCGCGACGACGGCCAGCCGTTCCAGAAGGAGGCGGCGATGGCCAAGTTGAAGGCCAGTCGCCTGGCGGTGTCGGCTGCTTCCGAGGCGGTCCAGATCCACGGAGGGCTCGGCTACATGCTGGAGAGCCCGGTCGCCCGCTTCTACTGCGACGCCAAGGTGCTCGAGATCGGCGAGGGCACCAACGAGATCCAGCACATGGTGATCGCCCGAGCGCTGGGCTGCTGAACGCCGCCCGCGGCGATCAGACGGCTGACAGGCGACGCAAAGCGGCAGCGATCTCCTCGCGACCGGGCAGCCACGCCCGTTCGAGCTCGGGTGCGTACGGGGGCGGAGTGGCAGCCGCACCGATCCGTTCGACCGGTGCATCAAGATCCCAGAAGGCCTCGCGGACGACACGCGCGGCAATCTCCGCGCCGATGCCGAACGGGACGACCGCTTCGTGCGCGATCAGGATCCGGCTCGTCTTCTTCAGGGAGTCG
>DASXIB010000045.1:0-61999 GCA_036498245.1 Solirubrobacteraceae bacterium | reverse complement strand
ACCCCGCAAGCCCTCGGCATCTCGCGCTCCCATGCTTGTGTCCGTAACCACGACGGACGGCATCGCACGGGTCCGTTCTTGACGCGCTGCCGCGGACCCGAGATACGGGAGCACGATCAGGCCCATCAGCTCACCCCACAGGCCGCTAAGCATCTCACGCTCATCCCTCAGCAGACGCGAATAGAGAATCCCCACCGCCGCCCCTACCAGCCCCTCAGCGGTAAGAACCGGGCTCTCTGCGGCGCGAGCGCTCTCGTGGCGACCCTGATCGATCACACCGGCGAGGCGTGTGAGGATCCCCTCGCGGTACTCCAGCACCCGCCGCCCGCCACGCACGCTCTGCACCACACACACCCGCGCAAAGGCAGGCTCGCGGTCAAGGAAACACAGTACCCGCCACAGGCCCATACGGATACGCTCACGCCACGGCAGAGCCTCCAAGCCAGCGATGTCGAGATCGATCGTGATACGTGCGACGACATCGTCGAGGACGGCGATCACGCACTCCTCGCGATTCGCGAACAGCTCATAGAACGTGCGCCGCGAAACCCTCGCCCGAGCACTGATATGCGCAACCGACGCGCCGGCCATCCCCATCTCGTCGATCGTCACGACCGCCGCGCTCAGCAACCGAGCGCGCTGCATCTCGGAGATCTTCACCCTCGGAGAGACGCGCCCCGTGCGAACCGTCGCGCTGCGAGCACCGTTGCCCGCAGCGTGCGCACGCGAAGAACGCATAGGCGCGACATCGCGCCTAGCGGACATTTCGCACCCCCCCCTCCGCAAAGGAGGAGCCACACCCTGCGAACCGCCCGGCCGAAGAGGCTAGACGACCATCGTCAGACGGACAAGAGAGAGAGAGAGAGAGAGAGATGTGTCAGCAGCGCTGACGCATCTAGCTACGGGCCCCCACGGACCCGCAACGACCCTCGTCACATCTGTCCTTGACGGACTCACGCGTAAACGACCCTTCTCCATTTCGATCCGGCCCTCTCCCCTACATCCCCAGCTAAAGCGCTTGACGTCAACCCAGAAGATCGACCCAAACCCGACCTATCGCGCCCGACACTCCCCCTCTGGGATGCCATGACAAAACAACCATACACACAAACCTTAGCGCTTGTCAAGCGTGAACTCCTCAACGCGTCACAGACACGCAGACACACGATGAGTTCCCGTACCCCAACAAGGCCCCACACTCCCGCTCAGATGAGCGAGACCGGGAGTGGCGGAGACACACCGGCGATAGCGAGATCCGCCCTCCGATGTGCAGCAGTACTCGCGAGCAGCATGCACCCATCGAGCGCCGCCCCGATGGCATCGGACCCAAAAGAATCCGCAAATTGCGGAGAAGACAAGTGTCTGAAGTCACAACACCAAGATATGCCCTAACGCTCCGAGCCCGGCTAGGCAAGACTGCGCATATGCAACTACGACAAGCACTACTCAATCTCGGCAGAGCCATCGGTGAGATGCGCGAACAACAAGGCTTCAGCGCAAGTGACATGGCGGCCGGTGCCGGAATGACTCCGACGCAGCTCGCGGCCCTCGAAGACGCCAGCTTGATCCCGACTTCGAACTTCTGGTTCAGCTCGCAGAGACCATAGGCGTCCGCTTCTCCACGTTCTTCCTCCGAGCCGAAGAGTTCGACGACCTTGCGCGCCCGGCCATATCCGAAATAGATCACACGACGCCTACGATGGACGAGTAGCAGCCCAGCCGAACAAGCGTGCCCAGCAACACGCGGACCATCATCCCGGGAGGAAATGCTGCTTCTTCACGCCCGGCGTCCTGACTACTCATCCTGACCGCCCGTGGCGACGTGCGTCCCATCTGCGTCCCGTCTCGCCTTCCGCTGCGTCCCATTTGCGTCCCAGAGACCCCCGAACAGCCGCGACCCACGAGAAACCAGGAGACAGGAGACCCCCAATTCACGGGCTCATTCGCCCGTGTTCTCTAGAGTTCGCCGAACCTAAGACAATCGGGGAGACAGGATTTGAACCTGCGACCGCCCGGCCCCCAGCCGGGTGCGCTACCAGACTGCGCCACTCCCCGTGGTCCTGCCCAGAGCCTACCCCGTGGAGGGCTCTCAGAGCGGGCGACGGGAATTGAACCCGCCCTTAAAGCTTGGAAGGCTTTCGTGCAACCACAACACTTCGCCCGCACGCCCACGCCATCCTACCGCCGTTCTCGCCAGAATCACGCGCTAACCGGAGGTAGGCGACCCCTTCCGCTCCTCCGTCGGCACCTCACCCCCCTCCCCGGCCAAGCCCGGAGGCGGCCAGGGCCCAAACCAGTTGTCGCGAGCCCCGTCCAAGGTCACGGTCGATCCGTTCAACGCCCTGCCCAGCGGTGAGGCGAGCAGCGTGACCAGCCAAGCGTGCTCGGCGACCGTGCCGAGGCGTTGCAAGGGCACCGAGCGGGCCATCCCCGCTCGCAGCGCCTGCGGGTACTTCTCGAGCGCCTCGGTCTCGAAGTGACCGGCGGCCACCGCGCTAACCGAGATCCCGTCCGCTGCCCAGCGGCGACCCAACGCGCTCGTCAGCGCCTCGACCGTCGCCCGCGCCGCGCCGGAGTGCGCCATGCCGGGCATCCCGTGGTGCGGGGACAGCGTGACGTTCACGATCGTCCCTCCCCCGGCCGGCGCCAGCGCCAGCGCGTACGCCGCCTCGGCCATGTTCAGCATGCCGTCGACGTTCAACCGCCACACGGCGCGCCACCCCTTCACAGCGATCCCCTCCGCGGGCGCGAAGAACTGACCGCCCGCGTTGTTCACCAGCAGGTCGAGCCGCCCGTGTCGCTCGAGCACGCTCTGCACGAGCCTGTCGGCTTCCTCGCGCTCGCGCACGTCTCCCACGACCCACGCGACCGTGATCCGACCCGCCTTGCCGGCCTGACCTCCCTTGCCGGCTTGCCCCTCCTTGCCGGCCTGGTCCTGCTCGTCCTCCGTCGTCGACCGAAGCGCGACCGCCTCGACCTCTCGCGCCGCCTGCTCCAGCACCTCGCCACGCCGCCCCACGATCGTCACGCTCGCGCCGCATCGGGCCAGCTCGATCGCCGTGGCCTTGCCCAGGCCCGTCCCGCCTCCCGTGACGAGCGCGACCTGGCCGTTTAGCAGCCCGGGCGCGAAGACCTTCGATCCCTCACCATGGCCGCTCATCGCGCTCGATCATATGTCTGCCGTCGGGCTGTCCGTCCCCGCGGCCGTTTACGGTTTGCTCGTGCCTCTCAGGCCACTGGCCCTCGTCTCCGTGCTCATCCTCGGCGACTACCTGCTGTGGAACTGGTCGCTGAGCGCCAACCACGACGTCGTGGCGCTCGTCGCCGGCATGACCCTCTCACTGCTTGCGCTCGCGTGGTTGTGGCTGCTCGCGCTCACGCTCGGCCGGGGCGCGGGACACGCGAGACGACGAGCCAGCGCGGTGAGCGCCGCGTCTACTTCACCTGCCGCGTCCACCCCACCCGCCGCTTCCCCCACACCCGCGGCATCTTCCATCGCTTCCCCTAAGCCCGCCGCCTCCCCCACCTCGTCCTCCGGCAAGCTCGCCGCCTGAGGCGAGCTCTCGCGCCCGTGAGCGATCGCTCCGGCAAGCTGTTCCTCCGCTCGAAGCGAGTTCGCCTTCTCGGGGCAGCACTCATCGTCGTGCTGGCGGCCATCGCGCTTGGCGGGTATCTGTACGAGCGCAACAGGACCGGCAGCGTCTACCACCCCCACGCGCGCTTCGTGCCCGAGCCGACACCGTCGCTGCCGACCCGCGGACCGGACCGCTTCGCGTGGCCGTTCTACGGCTATACCAAGGATCACACGCGCTTCTTCCCGGCGGCCGCGCGCGTGCACGCGCCGTTCAAGCGCCTGTGGGTGCGCAACGGCGGCTCGCTGCTCGAGTTCCCGCCGGTGATCTACGGCAGCCACCTGTTCCAGCTCAGCGACGACGGCACGTTGAACGCGATCAACAAGCACACCGGCCACACCTTCTGGAGCCGGCGGATCGGCATGCTCTCGGCCTCCTCCCCCGCCGTCACCTCGGACACCACGGTGTATGCGACGGTCCTCGCGCGCCCCCAGGCGAGGCACGCCGGCAGGGTGCTCGCGTTGAGCTACTCCAGCGGTGCGATCCGCTGGTCGCGCGACCTGCCCAGCTCGAGCGAGTCCTCTCCGCTGATCGACCGTGGAAAGCTGTTCTTCGGCTCCCAGAACGGCACCGTGTATGCGCTGAATGCCCATACCGGCGCGGTGATCTGGACCTATCGCGCCGCCGGGGCGGTCAAGGCCAGCGTGACGCTGAAGAACGGCGCGCTCTACTTCGGCGACTACTCCGGCCACGTGCAGGCGATCAGCGAGCGGACCGGGCGCCGTCTGTGGGTCAGCGGCTCCGAAGGCGCCCTGTTGGGCAGCGGCACCTTCTACTCCACGGCCGCGGTCGTGTACGGACGCGTGTTCCTCGGCAACACCGACGGGCGCATCTACGCCTACGACGCCAGTTCGGGCAAGCTCGACTGGGCCGTTCAGACAGGCGCCTACGTGTATGCCTCGCCCGCGGTCACCGATGCTCCCGGACTCGGCCCGACGATCTACGTTGGCTCCTACGACGGCACCTTCTACGCAGTGAACGCCCGTTCGGGACACGTCGTGTGGAAGTACGCCGCGGGCGGGCGCATCTCCGGCTCGGCCACGATCGTCGGGCGCACCGTGTACTTCGCCGACCTCGGCCACCACCGCACTTACGGCCTGGGCATCTCCACCGGCCGGGTCACCTTTCAGCTCGACACCGGCTCGTTCGACCCGGTGATCAGCGACGGACAGGACATCTACCTGACCGGCTACACGGGCCTGTACGCATTTGCCCCGCGATAGGCGACTTGCACGGCGGCGACATACTCGACTCTGCTCAGTAAGGAGGGTGCGCGCGCGGAGAGGCGCGTACGCACGCGCCGCTCACGCCCAGCGCACGGGCGAGCGAGAAGCGAGCGACCACCTTCACATCGCCCGCGGCCAGGGTCCTCACCGTCGTCCAGCCTCCCCGAGCCCGTGAGACGCAGGCGCTGCCGCGCGTGACGGTGAAGTAGCGGGTGAAGCGCACGCGCACGAGAAAGCTCCCGGCAGAGCCTGCGCGCAGCACGAACGAGTCGTGACCGAGTGAGACGAGACGGCCGGGCCCCGTGGCGATCGGCGTCGGCGAGCGCACCGCAAAGATCCGCCAGTGGGCGTTCGAGAACACCTCTGTCAGGTAAGCCGGCCCGCTGCGGATCAGCCGCCCCTCCTGGGCGCTGGAGGGATCGAGCGTGGCGTCCGGCAGGGCGACATACGCGACCGCTTCCTCGTGCAGCCACCGCCAATAGGCGGCGGCGGTCAAACCGGGGTCGAGCAGCACGCGATCGAAGCGCTCTTCGAGCTGCTTCTCCCACCCGCGCGCCAGCGACACGCTCGGCGCGAGCAGCGCCGCCTCCCAGTGGGAGCGCGTAAGCGGCACCTCGATCCTCACCGGGCCGTCGGCGCGAGACTCAAGGAAGCGCTCCACCGGCACGTAATAGGACGACCTCGTCGATTCCTCGCCTGAGACCGCGAGCGTCTCGCGGACTGGGCCCCATGTGACCCACACGGCGATCAGGCACAGCACGATCGCCACGCCCGACGCGGGCAGTCCACGCGCCGGCAGTCCACGCACCGGAGGACTCCCGCCCTTTCCGCCCGCGCCGGTACGCGCGCACAGGAGCAGCGGACCCGCGAGCAGCACGGCGTAGCGCTCCACGTTCGAGCCCACCGGAGAGGGGATCACGAGACAGAGCAGAGATACGAGCAGAAACACGATCGCCCCGTTTCGCAACAGCGGCTGGTGGCGTGGAAGCGAAACCAGGAATGCCACCGAGACGATCGCCGTGACCGCAAACGAGACGACCGGGAAAGGCTCGTGCCCACCCTCCGGGAAGAGCAGCGCCAAGGGCACCACCACCGCCGCTGCGGGAACCGCCAGCAAGAGCACAGCGCGAGCGTTGCGGCCGGACGGGCGCGACCCGGCCCCCCCTCTATACGAGAGCGAAAGGCCGCTGGACATGGGTGTAAGCGCGCGGGTCAGCGCCGCCAGCCCGAGCAGCACGCCCGCGACGGGACTGGCGGCGGCCGACAACGCCGCGAGCAACGCGGCGAGCAGCGGGCGTCGCGCGGCGAGCGCGAGCACCGCCGCCAAGGCGAACGGGACGCCCAGCGCGAAGGTGACGCGCCCGATCCATACGTCGCCGACGGCGGCGAGCGCGAACCACACGGCTCCCCAGCGGGCCGAGACCCCGTAGAAGCGGAGCGCCAGGCGTTCGAACAGCACCGCCGAGGCGACCGCCGACAGCAGCGCCAGCACCCGCAGGCCCACCAACGACGCGAGCGGACCAACCAGCAGCGAGTAACCGGGCAGGTCGTGACCGGCATACCAGCGCGCGTCCCACACGGCGAAGCCCATGTGATCGAAGAGATCAACCCGATACACCTGCGCGGCGAGGTCCGGCGTGCGCGGGGCGAGGATCATCCACACGGCGGCAAGCGACAGGGCGAGGAGCGGCGCGAGCGGCAGGCGACTGGTGCGAAGATCGTCCGGGGTCCGGTGTGCTACCCCACCGGACCCCGGCACACCCGCCAGGTACGCGACGGGTCTGTGTCCGTCAGAACCGCCGAGAGACCTCGAAGTAGCTCTCGATCTGATCCGCACGCCAAGATGATGACGAGCATGCGGACGTCACCGACCAGGAACAGGCTCGCCCACGCCCTGCGGACAGGGCTGACACTTGCGGCGATCGCCGCCTCGGCACTCACGGCGGGTGGCTGCGCGGCCGATCATCCGCGACCGATCGACTCCTCGTCGCTCGCCGAAGCGCAGACCTTTCCCTATTTCCGCCTGTACTGGGTGGGTCCGCGCTTCGAGATCGCTCCGCTCGCGGCCGTGGACGGGCAGAAGGGCTACAACAGCGCGGTCGGGGACAGCGTCTACTACGGCGACTGCGTGCGCGGTAAAGGCATCTTCGGCGGCGGCAGCTGCCTGCTCCCGTTGCAGGTCACCACTGTGATCTACCGGCTGCACTCGAACGCCACGCTCGGTCCCCAGCGGAACACCGTGATTCGCGGCGTGCCGGCCACGATCTACGACGAAGGACGATCGCTCGAGCTCTACAGCGGAAGAGTGGCGATCGACATCTTCTCCGACTCGTTCGCTCGCGCGCGCCGGGCGGCGATGGAGCTGCTGCCGGTGAACGCGCCCGGCTCGGCCTCCTCGAGACTGCCCGCTCCCGTCTACTGCCCCGGCCTGTCCGGACCGAGGGACCGTCAGGTGAGGGCGGTTATGGCGAGCCTCCCGCGGCATGCCTGCCAGCGGGCGGCCGCGGCCCTGGCGCTCGCCAAGAGCCTGTCTTGACGAGCTATCCCGGCGCGGGGGGAGCCGCGGGCGCGGCCGGACCGCCGATCCTGCGGCGGAGGCTGAGAAAGGCCACAGAGCCGATCAGCGCGGGGATCCACAGCGAGATCGCGCGATAGACGACCACCCCGGCGATGGCAAAAGACGCGGGGCGGGTTCCGAACAGCACGAGCATCGCGACCAGCCCTCCTTCGACCGCACCGAAGCCCCCGGGGATCGGCAGCGAGTTGGCGAGCATCCCGACCAGATAGGCCATCCCCACGGCCCAGAAGGAGGGCGCATGGTGAAAAGCCTCGAGGCACGCGTACAGGGTGAGCGTGTCGAACAGCCAGTAGGCGACCGCGCCGAGCAGCCGCCAGTCGTGCCGGCGTATCAGCCGCACGGCGTCCTCGACGCCTCCGCTCAGTGCTGCCAGGGCGACCGCTGAGCGACCGTGATCCCTGCTTGGCCTGCGAGCGGCCGCGCGACGAGCCCAGACGGCAAGCGCGAGCGTGCCGACGATCGCCGCGAGCGCCACCGCCGCGGGTAGGAGCGTAAGCAGGGGATCGCGCGAGCCCGGAAGCAGGCCCAGCCACATCGGCACGCCGATCACAACCACCGCGCCCACGTTGACCGCGCTCGTGAGCACGAAGATCAGCACCGACCGCTTGGCGATCCGCTCGACCGAGACGCCCCTGCTGCGCAACACCCACGCGCCCAGCGCAAGGCCCCCGACGCCGCTGACCGAGACGACGGAGTTGACCGCCAGCTCCGACAGCGACAAGCGCGATGTCAGGTCTTTGCCGAGCCTCCCGAACACCAGCTCGAAGAGCACGACATAGCCGACGACCGAGAGCACCTCGCAGGCGAGCGCCACGCTGACCCAGGCGAGGCTGGCATCCGATATGTGATCGCCGGCCGCGTGCAGTCCGGGCACCGCGAGCAGCAGACCCACGACGAGTGCGAAGAAGACGGCGAGGCTGATGATGCTGTTGCGCAGCGTGCGCGAGTGGGCCGACATGTCGTCGGTGGTCTCATCGGTGATGTCTTCCTCCTCGGCGATTTCGCCACATTCTCGTCGCTTTCGTCCGGCTGCGCTCCAGACGCTCCCATCCAGGTAGCCTGAGGACAGCATCCAGACGGCTGCAACATCGTCCGCGCTTTCGAACCCAGCTCGCCGGCGAAGTCCCCGATGCCCGTTCCATGACCGAGCAACCCGCACGTGTACTGGTCGTCGACGACGAGCCCGCCGTCCAGAGCTCCCTGTCGCGGGCGCTCACGCTCGAGCGCTACGACGTCGCGCAGGCCGGCGACGGGCGCGAGGCCCTCACCCGTTTGGACGCCGGCACCTACGAGGTGGTCATCCTCGACGTCTCCATGCCGCACCTGGACGGTCTGGAGGTATGCCGGCGGTTGCGCCACGGCGGTGACCGGACCCCGGTGCTGATGCTCACGGCCCGAGAGGAGATCGAGGATCGCGTCGCGGGGCTGGACGCCGGGGCCGACGACTACCTGGTCAAGCCGTTCGCCCTGCGAGAGCTCCTGGCGCGCGTCCGCGCGCTTCTGCGCCGCGCGGGTGAGGAGGACGCACAGGAACAGATGCTCGCCTTCGAGGACCTGCGGCTCGACCGTCTCGCCCACGAGGCGTGGCGTGGCGAGCGCGCGCTTCAGCTCACACGCACCGAGTTCCTGTTGCTCGAAATGTTCCTCCTCCATCCGCGAGAGGTGCTGACGCGCTCGGCGATCTTCGAGCACGTGTGGGGGTATGACTTCGGCGCGACGTCCAACTCGCTGGGGGTCTACATCGGCTACCTGCGCCGCAAGACCGAGGCCGCGGGAGAGTCCTCGCGCGTGCTGCACACCGTGCGCGGCGTCGGCTACGTGCTGCGAGGCGCCTCCTCTTGAGCTTCAGGCGACGGATCACCCTCGTCTCGGCCGCCGCGGTAGCGGTCGCGGTCGTACTCGCCTCGCTGCTGACCTACCTGTTGAGCTCACATCAGCTGCGCGGGCAGGTGGACTCCCAGCTGAGCAACCGCGAGGACGCCCTGCGCTTCGTCGCGCAGAGCCCCTCGCACCGGCCGCGGTCGTCCGGCTCGCTGGTGAGCCTGATCAAGCGCCAGGACGCGGGACAGAACCCGCCCCGGCGCGCCGTCGTGGCGCCGCAGGGCAACCGCTTGAGCAACGTGCCCCCGCGGCCCAACCAGGTGCGTGGCTACCAGCAGCTCGTGGACCCTTCGGGTCGCATCCTGTTCCGCTCTGCCCACATCACGCTTCCCGTAGATGCCCGCACACGAGCGGTGGCAGCCGGCCGCGCCCCCCATTTCTTCAGGGACGCCCGCGTCGACGGCATCCACGTGCGCATACTCACGGAGCGTCTCGCGCCCGGTCACGCGGTACAGGTCGCCCAGCCGCTCACCGAAGTCGACGGACTGCAGAGCAGGCTGCGACTGATTCTCGGGCTGCTCGACGCTGGCGGAATCGCGCTCGCGGCGCTCCTCGGCCGGCTCGTCGCCGGTGCCGCCGTGCGACCGGTGAAGCGGCTGACGCAGGCGACCGAGCACGTGACGAGAACCCAGGATCTCAGCGGACGGATCGAGTCGGCGGGAGACGACGAGATCGGGCGCCTGGCGACGAGCTTCAACGCGATGCTCGACGCGCTCGAGCGATCGATGAGCGCGCTCGACGCCTCGGTGCATGCCCAGCGCCAGCTGGTGGCCGACGCCTCGCACGAGCTGCGCACGCCCGTGACGAGCCTGCGTACGAACATCGAGATCCTGCAGCAGGCGCCGGAGATGCAGGAGGGTGAGCGCAAGCGCCTGCTGTCCGATGTCGTCGAGCAGATCGAGGAGCTCACGCTGCTGATGAACGACCTGATCGAACTCGCCCGCGGTGAGGAGCCGCGCTCGGACGCCGAGGACGTGCGCCTCGACCTGGTCGTCGGCGAGGTCGTCGAGCGTGCTCGAAGGCGCTCGCCGGCAACGCCGTTTCAAGTCGAGCTCGAGTCGACGATCGTGGTCGGAGTGCCCGCCCGGCTCGAGCGGGCCGTCGCCAACCTGCTCGACAACGCCGTCAAGTACAGCCCCTCCGGCCGGCCGATCGAGATCTGCCTGCACGGAGAGGAGCTGACCGTGCGCGACCACGGCAAAGGGATCTCCCCCGAGGATCTGCCGTACGTGTTCGATCGTTTCTACAGGGGCGCGGAAGCACGCCGGCGACCCGGCTCCGGGCTGGGACTGGCGATCGTTCGCCAGGTCGCCGTGCAGCAGCGCGGCAGCGTGACCGCCGAACCGGCACCGGGGGGCGGAGCGCTGATCCGCCTACGCCTACCCGCCGCCGAGTCGTTGGACCCGACTGGAATGACCGAGCGCCCGCCCACCGGCTCGCCCGACCCCCTCTGGACGACCGGAGCCTTGGCCGCCGACTCGCCGACCCCCAGCGGGACAACCGAGCGACTGCTCGCGAAAGCGGGCCGGCGAGACACCGTAGCGTCGGTGGAAGGCGCGCGCGAAGTGAGCCGCGCCGCGATAACCGACGAGCCGAGCGACGTGCCGAACGGGGATCGACCGCTGCTCGACGAGCAGTTGCGCGGCCGCTGACATCCGTCGCGCGAAGAGTTCCTCGTGAAATGTGACCTCACCGAACTGTGCGTATGCGCGTTGCAACTGTCGAGGCGAGCTCGACACCGCGACGGCGACGGCGGCGAGCGTCAACGGCTGGCGATAGTGGCGCGCGACGACGACACGTGCCAGCAGGTAGATGCGATGGCGAGTGTCCAGCGTGCCCGGGCGCACACCTCCTTCTCCGACTCGGCGACGCCTGCGGGACGAATGACGGCACGACGGCGCGACGGCTCCTGAGCCCCACGGTCTCGGAGGCTTCGAGTGCTCAACGTCCGTAGCGGAGCGCCGCCTGCTCCGCCGCGGAGCGGTAGGAACCGCCGAACAGCAGTGCGTGAACCAACAGGGGCAGGAGCTGGTAAAGCGCGACCCGATCCCGCCAGCCCTCGGCCAGGGGCGCAACCTCCTCATAGGCCCCGAAGACCCTGTCGTTCGGGGAGCCGAAGAGCCTCAGCATCGCGAGATCCACCTCGCGATGGCCCCCGTAGGCTGAGGGGTCGATCAGCCACGGGCGACCGTGCGCATCGGCCATCACGTTGCCGGACCACAGGTCCCCGTGCAGTCGCGCCGGCGGCTCGGCCGGTCCTGTGAGCTCGGACATCCGCTCACAGACAGCCTCGACCGCTCGCACACCCGTATCTGACAGCGCACCGCGATCGCGCGCGAGAGCCGCCAGCGGACGCAGGCGTCGCTCGGCGTAGAACGAGGGCCAGTCGGCGGTCGCGTCATTCGACAGGCGCAACGACCCGAAGGTTCCGCGAGATGGCGCCCCGAAATGGGTTGCGCCCGCGGCGTGTGTACGGGCGAGCCCTCGTCCGAGCTCCTCCGCCCCGGCAGAGCTCAAGGTCCCGGGGGAGATCCACTCCAGAACGAGATAGCGCTCGTCGATGCCGAGCACGCGGGGGGTGCGCAGCGCGCCGGGCTCCGCCAGCCACTCGAGGCCGGTGGCCTCTACCTTGTACTCGCCCGGCGAGGCGTCCGTGCGCGTCTTTACGAACGCGTCGGCTCCGTCGGCGAGCGTGACATGGAAGGCCTCGTTGATGTCTCCCCCGCCGACGCGCCTGACGTTGCGAGCACCAGGAGGGAGGCTCATGCGGGTCGCGCGGCGCGGATCTCCTCCAGCAGCCCCTCGCAGGCAGCGTGGATCAGGTCGAGTACTTCGTCGAAGCCACCAGGCGCGCCGTAGTAGGGGTCGGGGACATCGAGCCCCTCCGCGTCGGAACGGCCAGAGCGATCGAATTCGCGCAGCAGCCGCACCTTGCCGCGCGCCCCCTCGTCAGGGGCGAGCCGGAGCAGGTCGCGTCTGTTCGAGGCGTCCATTGCGACGATCAGATCGAAGCGGGCGAAGTCCTCTGCCATAACCTGACGCGCGGAGCCGTCGAGACCGATGCCGCGCGCGCTCGCGGCCGCCGTCGCGCGGGCGTCTGGCGGGCTGCCGACATGCCAGCCGCCAGTGCCGGCGGAGTCGAGCTCGACATCCTTGAGCCCGGCGTCGCTCACGAGCGAGCGCATCACTCCCTCGGCTGTAGGCGAGCGGCAGATGTTGCCGAGGCAGACGAACAGGACGCGCAAGCTACTCCTCGCCCAACTCGAGGACGGCGAGGAACGCCTCCTGGGGAACCTCGACGCGGCCGACCTGCTTCATCCGCTTCTTGCCCTCCTTCTGCTTCGCCAGCAGCTTTTTCTTGCGCGTGATGTCGCCGCCGTAGCAGCCGGCGATCACGTCCTTGCGAAACGCCTTGACCGTCTCGCGGGCGATGATGTGCGCGCCGATCGCAGCCTGGATCGGGACGTCGTACTGCTGGCGGGGAATCCGTTTGCGGAGCTTTTCCGTGAGCGTGCGTCCCATGTCGTAGGCCTTCTCCCGGTGGACGACCATCGACAGCGCGTCGACCTTGTCGCCGGCGAGCAGCACGTCGAGCTTGACCAGGTCCGAAGGCCTCATGCCGGTCAGCTCGTAGTCGAGCGACGCATATCCGCGGGTGCGCGACTTGAGCTGGTCGAAGAAGTCCAGCACGATCTCGGCGAGCGGCAGGTCGTAAGTCATCTGCACGCGCTCGGGCGAGAGGTAGTGCATGCCGGCGTGCTCGCCGCGGCGCTCCTGGCAGAGCTCCATGACCGCCCCGACGAACTCTTTCGGAGCGATGATCGAGGCGTGGATGAACGGCTCGCGGATCTCCGCGATCGTGCCGGGGTCGGGCATGTCCGAGGGGTTGTGCACCTCGAGCTCTCCACCGTTGGTGAGCGTGAGGTCGAACTCCACCGAGGGCATCGTCGCGAGCAGCTCCAGGCCGTACTCGCGCTCCAGGCGCTCGCGGACGATGTCCATGTGGAGCAGCCCGAGAAAGCCGCAGCGAAAGCCGAAGCCGAGCGCGTCGGATGTCTCCGGCTCCCACGCCAGGGCGGCGTCGTTGAGCGTGAGCTTCTCCAGCGCGTCGCGCAGGTCCGGGTAGCGGTCGGAGTCGATCGGGAACAGCCCGCAGAAGACCATCGGCTTGACCTCGCGGTAACCGGGCAGCGCCTCGGTGGCCGTCGCTCCAGCCGGAGCGCCCGCGCGCGCTCGCGTGGTGAGCGTGTCTCCGACGCGCAGCAGCGTGACGTCCTTCAGGCCGGTGATCAGATAGCCCACCTCGCCCGCCGCCAGCTGATCGGTCGGCATCATCTGCGGCGAGAAGAAGCCGATGTCGTCGATATCCGCTTGCGTGTCCGTCGCCATCGCGCGAATCGCCTCGCCCTTGCGAAAGACCCCGTCGACGACACGGATGTAGGCGATCACGCCGCGGTACTGGTCGAACTCCGAGTCGAAGATCAGCGCACGCGGCGCTGCGTGGAGATCTCCTCGCGGCGGAGGCACGCGCGCGATCAGCTCCTCCAGCACCTCCACGACCCCCGCGCCGGTCTTGCCGCTGATCTGCAGGATCGACTCGGGCGACTCGCCGATCAGCTCGCTCACTTCGCCGGCCACCCGCTCGGGCTCGGCGCCGGGCAGGTCGAGCTTGTTCAGACAGGGGATCAGCTCCAGTCCCGACTCGATCGCAAGGTATGTGTTGGCAACCGTCTGCGCCTCGACGCCCTGTGCGGCGTCGACTACGAGCAGGGCGCCCTCACAGGCGGCCAGCGAGCGGGAGACCTCGTAGGTGAAGTCGACGTGTCCCGGGGTGTCGATCAGATGCAGCTGATACGTCTCGCCGTCGCGGGCGGTGAAGAACACGCGCACCGCCTGCGCCTTGATCGTGATGCCGCGCTCGCGCTCGAGATCCATCGAGTCGAGCAGCTGTGCGCGCATCTCCCGCGCCGCGACCGTGTGGGTCAGCTCGAGGATGCGATCGGCGAGCGTCGACTTGCCATGGTCGATATGCGCGACGATCGAGAAGTTGCGGATGTGATCCTGGTCCATGGGCCGTTACAGCCTAGATGGCTTCACGGGCCTGGCTGGCTTCAGGGGACCCCCGAGCGACGTCATACGCGCTAGCGTTAATGGTCCGGCGGATCGCCAACTCGACAAGGATCATTCAGCCGCGGCAACGCGCCGGGCGGGTGGGAACCCGTTCAGCGGCCTGTCCAGGTGTCGGGAGTGTCACGCCGCCCAGGCAAGACACACGAGTCCTGGGACGTAAGTAGTAAGCGGCGGTCTATGTTCGGGTGCAAGCCGGGTGGGCCTTGGCTCACCCGGCCTCTGCTCGTCGTGGCTAGGCGCGTCCCAGCTGCGTGCGGATCAGGCGGCTCACCTGGTCTGCCTCGGGCACGCGCATCGCGAGCACCGCGCGCGCGTAGACGAACAGGCCGGCGCCGGCGGCGGCGCCGACGCTCAGGATCTGAGCCGGCAGGGAGACGCCGAGCAAGGCGTCGAGCACGCGCCAGACCACCCAGGACACGGCCGCGAGAAGCGCCGAGGCAGCCACGATGCGAGCGGTGATCATCGTCGTCTGCCTGCCGTCCAGACGTCCGTCGAAGCCGATCCGCAGGCGGTGGGCCTGCAGCGCGGTCATGACCGCGTTGGCCGTCACCGTGCCGATGATCAGTCCGGCGATGCCCAATGGCTTGTAGAGCCCGATGCTGACGACGATGTCGACGACGATGTTCATCGCCGCCAGACGGGTTGGGATCCATGGTCTCTGCACGGCGAAGAAGGTCCTCGTGAGGAGCAGGTTCAGGCCGCCGAAGGGCAGGCTGAAGGCAAACCAGAACAGAGCGATCGAGACGAGGTGGGTGGAGTGAGAGGTGAAGTGCCCGCGCTGGAACAGGAGTCGGACGATCGGTGTGGCCAGCACGATCATGAACGCCGCGGCGGGAATCAGCAGCAGGTTGATCTGGCGCATGCCGATCCCCACCGCGCGTCTCATCGCCGCCGCGTCGCCGCGAGCGGCCATGCGGCTGAGCGTCGGGAACAGAACGGTGGCGACCGCCACGCTGAACAGCCCCTGAGGAAGCATGTAGACGCGAAAGGCGTTGTCGATCGCGCGCGGCGCTTCGTCTGAGACCAGCGTGCCGAAGACCGAGTTGATCAGCTGGTCGAGGTTGACGATCCCCAAGCCGATCGTCACGGGCAGCATCAGCGTGAAGACCTGCCTGATGCGCGGGTCGTGCCAATCGATGTGTGGTTGCAGGCGAAAATCGATTCGCCCGAGCGCTCCCGCGGCCATCAGCAGCTGCACGAACGTGGCCGCCAGGATCGCGGCGGCGTAGAGGTAGAGCTGCTGTTCTTCGCCGTGGAAGCGCGGACGCAGGAGCAGCAGCAGAAGCAGGATCACCACGTTCCAGATCGCCGGGGAGATCGCCGGGATGGAGAAGTGGTCATAGGACTGAAGGATCCCCACGAGCAGGCCGTTCAGGCCGAGGATCAGCACGACCGGGAACAGCACTTGCGAGAGGCCCGCGGTCAGATGGTCGAGCATCCCATTGAACGTCCCGCCGGTGAACAGCGGCATGATCACGCCGGCCGCGAGAATGAAGAACGCGGTCACCGCCCCCAGGACGATCAGCATCACCCAGAAGAGGGTCGAGGCCAGGCGAAACGCCTCTTTGCGACGGCCCTGCTGGAGCAGTTCGGTGAACACGGGCACGAAGGCCGCCGACAGGGCCGCGTTGGCGAACAGGTTGCTGACGAGGTTCGGAACCTGAAAGGCGATCGTGAAGGCCGAAAAACGGCCGCTCGTGCCAAAGAAGCTCGCGGTGGCTATTTCCCGCACCAGACCGGCGATCCGCGACAGGCCGGTGGCGATCGAGAAGATCGCCGTGTTGCGCGCGACACCGCCGCCACCACCCGCAGGCACCGGGGCGGGCGGCTCCTCCGCGGTGGCTTCTCCGGTGGCAGGCAAGGCCGCTATAGTACGGCGCTCCGCGGCGCGCTCGGGCCTCATCCCGGTGCCCGTGGCATCGATCATGGCCAACATCCATTCCCAAAAGAAGCGGATCCTCCGCTCCGAGCGCGAGCGTCTGGAGAACCGCAACTACACCTCGGCGATCAAGACCTACTTCCGCCGCTTGGAGTCGCTCGTGGAGAGCGGCGACGGGACGGCCGCCGACAGCACCCATCGTGAGCTCGTCAGCACGATCGACAAGGCCGTCAAGCGAGGCGCGTTGCATCGCAACAACGGCGCGCACAAGAAGTCCCGCGCCGCCCGCGTTCGCGCGCGCGCCACTTCCTGACTGACCGGTACCGTGGTCCCGGCCCTGGGCGATGATCGGCTGATCGCGCGGTGATTGGCTGATCGCGCGGTGATCGATCAGGTCGTGATCGTCTCGATCGCTCGCAGGGCGATCGTGTCCTCGCTCATGTTGGCGAGCGCGGAGCGATGGGATCCGACCACGGCGCCGCCGCGTGAGTCGAGCTCGAGGTCGGCCAGCACGGCCAGCGCCCGCCGCAGCCTGTCTGGATCCGATCGGGCCACGTCGGCGACGAACCGCTCGGCCGCGCGCGGAGGCATGCGCAGCCCGCGCCTGACCTCGGCGACCGACTCGCCGGCCCGCAGGCGCAGGGCGATCGCGAGCGCCTCGCGCAGGCGCTGGGCCATCAGGTAGGTCAGCCCGGCCAGGCGCTCCCCCTGCTCGCGGACGCGCAGGTAGGAGAGTGTCGCTCCCTGTGAGTCGCCCGCGACGAGGGCGTCGGCGAGAGAGAACGCGCGCCACTCGGCGGAGTGGGCAGCATGGCGCTCGACATCCTCGACGCCGATCTCGATCGGTCTTGCGTCCGAGGCGTCCCTCCCCGCGGCCATCTCGGGGAAATCCGCTTCGAGCGCCAGCTTCTCGAGCTCTCGCAGCAGGCGCTGCTGGCGCTCGCCGACCTGCCCGACCAGCGCCTTCGCGGCTGGCGCATCGAGGGAGATTCCCTGGCGCGAGGCCTGCTCGCGCGCCCAGCGGGCCAGTTCCCATGGCTTGACGGTGGCCTGGGCGACGACCTGTCCGCCGGCGCGTGTGACAGCGTCGTGGAGCGCTGCGGGGGCCTTGGCGCGGCCCTCCTCGCGTGCGAACAGCGCCACGGTCGTGTCCGGCGGCATCTCGTTCATCGCCGGTAAAAGATGCTTCTCGACGTCGGCCTGCCGCCAGCGCTCGACGCCTTCAACGACGATCACCCGCCGGCCAAGGCCGAGGGTCATCGTCGCGAGCGCCTGGGCCACTCCCTCAGGGGTGGCGGCGTCCCCCTCGAGCAGCTCGACGCCGCCGCCATCGCCCCCCTTTGCCCCTCCTTCCGCGAGCGCCCGCAGGCCGGCCCGGCGCTCGCCGATCGCCCCGTGGTCGTCGCCGTGAACCAGGTAGGCCGGCTTCAGCGCGGGCATGGGTCGAGTGTAGGCGGCGGGGTCGACGCCCGGCGTCCCCGCCGGAACCGTCAGCGCACGACGAGGTTCACGAGCTTGCCCGGCACGACGATCTCCTTGACGATCTGCTTCCCGTCGAGGTGAGCCTGCACGTTCGGGGCGGCCCTGCACAGCTCCTTCAGCTCCTCCGTGTCCGCCCCGGCGGCGGCCTGCACGCGATCGCGCAACTTGCCGTTCACCTGGCACACGAGCTCGTACTCGTCCCGCTCCAACAGCTCCGGGTCGACCTGCGGCCAGGACTGCTCCCACACGCGCTCGCCGGTCAACCGGTCATAGATGTCCGCTGCTACGTGCGGGGCGAACGGGAACAGCAGCGACGCGGCCGTCGCGAGCGCAAAGCGCTGGGTGTCCACGCCGGTACGGTCGCGCAACCGCGAGCATTCGTTCAGCAGCTCCATCACTGCCGCGATCGCCGTGTTGAACGCGAACCTCCGCAGGTCCCCGCTGACCTTGTCGATCGCCCAATGCGCCTTGCGCAGCAGCTCGAGATCATCGTCCCCCCCTTCTGCTGTTCGGGCCTGCACATGTGCAGGCCCGTGACCCACCGCATGCGGTGGGTCACCCGTCGGCGCATGCGCCGACGGCGGGTCGGCACATGTGCCGACCCGAGGAGGTGCCGCATGCGGCACCTCCTCCCCTGTACCTGATACCTCAACCGCCAAGCGCCACAGGCGGCTCAGAAAGCGGTGGACGCCCTCCATCCCCTCATCAGACCAATCCGCGTCCTGGTCGGGCGGCCCGATAAAGAGGATGTAGCAGCGAGCCGTATCCGCCCCGTAGCGCTCGATGATCGCCGCCGGCGATACCACGTTGCCCCTGGACTTGCTCATCTTCGCGCCGTCCTTGGTGACCATCCCCTGCGTGAACAGTGCCTTGAACGGCTCGTGGAAGTCCAGATGGCCGAGGTCGGCGAGCGCCTTGGTGAAAAAGCGCGCGTACATCAGATGCAGGATCGCGTGCTCCACCCCGCCGATGTACTGGTCGACCGGCATCCACTCTTTCAGCACCGCCGGGTCCCATGCAGCCTGTTCGTTTGACGCGTCGCAGTAGCGCAGGAAGTACCAGGAGGAGTCGACGAACGTGTCCATCGTGTCCGTCTCCCTGCGCGCCGTGCCCGCACAGGACGGGCAGGTCGTGTTCACCCACTCCTCCGCCGCGGCCAGTGGTGAGCGACCTTTCGGCGTGTAATCCTCGATGTCGGGCAGCCTCACCGGTAGTTCATCATCGGGAACGGGCACCATCCCGCACTTCTCGCAGTAGACGATCGGGATCGGACAGCCCCAGTAGCGCTGGCGTGAGATCAGCCAGTCGCGCAGCCGGTAGTTGACCGACGCGTGCCCCTTGCCTTCGCGATCGAGCCACTGCACGATCGCGCCGAGCGCCTCACGGCTGGGCATGCCGTCGAAGTCGGGGTGGCTGTTGACGAGCGGCCCCTCGCCGGCGTAGGGCAGACTCTCGTCAGTAAGCCCCCAATCCGCTTGAACCTGGCTGTCTTTGTCGGTGAACGTGGGGCGTGGAGGCTCCGACGCGCCCGCGATCACGCGCCGGATCGGCAACCCGTAGGCGCGCGCGAACGCATGGTCGCGCTCGTCGTGCCCAGGCACCGCCATGACCGCCCCCGTGCCGTACTCCATCAGCACGTAGTCGGCAACGTACATCGGGATCTGCTCGCCGTTGACCGGGTTGGTCACCGTCCGCCCAAGCGGCGCCCCCGTCTTCTCCTTCTCGGCGTTGCCGCGCTCCTCGTTTGACTCGTTGAGCGCGTGGTTGACGTAGTCGCGCACCTCATGCTCGTGCTCGGTGCCTTCGACGAGGCGCAGCACGTCCGGATGCTCTGGCGCCATCACGAAGAACGTCGCGCCGAACAGCGTGTCCGGGCGGGTCGTGAACACGGGATAGTCGATTGGGTGGGCGGGATCCAAGTCCTCGCAGCGAAACGTCACCTCGGCGCCCTCTGAGCGCCCGATCCAGTTGCGCTGCATCGTCTTGACGTGCTCGGGCCACTCGATCCCGTCGAGGTCGTTCAGCAGCCGCTCGGCGTAGTCGGTGATCCGCAGGAACCACTGCTCCAGCTGTCTGACCTCGACGATCGCCCCGCAGCGCTCGCAGCGGCCCTCGGCGTCGACCTGCTCGTTGGCGAGCACCGTCTGGTCTTTGGGACACCACTTGACCGCCGCCTCCTTGCGGTAGGCGAGGCCTGCGCGGAAGAGCTCCAGGAAGATCCACTGCGTCCAGCGGTAGTAGCGCGGATCGTGCGTCGCCAGCTCGCGCGACCAGTCGATCGAGATCCCCCAGCGGCGGAACTCGCGCTGGAAGGATTCGATCGACGCGGCTGTGGAGTCGCGCGGGTGCACGCCCGTCTTGATCGCGTGGTTCTCCGCCGGCAGCCCGAACGCGTCGTAGCCCATCGGGTGCAGCACCCGATGACCCGTGCGGCGGTGGTAGTGCGCGATCGCATCGCCGACCGAGTAGACCTTCAAATGGCCGATGTGCGGCTCGCCGCTCGGGTACGGCAGCATCTCGAGCACGTAGGAGCTCAGCGCCTGCTCGGCGTCGCTCGCCGCCGCCGAGCGCTGGTCGCCGCGCCCGTCCGGGCCGGCTTCGTTTGCCACCTCCCAGGTGCGCTCGCGAGCCCACAGCGCCTGCCAGCGAGGCTCGATCTGATGCGGGTCATAACGGCGTTCTGCCATCGGACGTCGCAGATTAGCGGGCACCCTGGGACGGAACGCTCGCGCGACGTGTGCGGACGGCGCTCCGTGCGTGGTGTCGACGAGCCCGCTCGGCGCAGCGCCCGTCGACCGAGCTCAGCGGGGTGACGAGGCCGCCGATGAGCGAGCGAGCGTCCGCGCTCGCACGGCCTCGACTACCGCCGCCGGCGCCTTCTGCGGCGAGCCGGCATCGAACGGCGGCTGCGGGTCGTACTCGATCCCCAGCTGAATCGCCTGCGCCACCAGATCACCAGCGATCCGAGCGGTGAGCGTGAGCGCCATGTCGATTCCGGCCGAGACGCCGGCGGCGGTGACGAGCTTGCCGTCGAAGACCACACGTTCCGCGGCCGGCTCGGCGCCGAGCTCGCGCAAGCGGTCGAGCGCCAGCCAGTGACTGGTCGCGCGCTTGCCGTCGAGCAGGCCCGCGGCGGCGAGGATCAGCGAGCCGGTGCACACCGAAGTCGTCCAGGTGCTCGTCCGGTGGGCGTCTCGCAGCCACTCGAGCACCGGCTCGCCGGCGTGCTCCACGACGTCGCCCGGTCCGCCCGGCACGATCACCACGTCCGGATGAGGAGCATCGTCGAGCGTGCGCTCGGCCAGGATGGTGAGCGTCTTGTTGTCGGTACGCACGGGGCCGGGCTCGGCCGCGAGGAACGTCACGCTCGCCCCCGGTATGCGACTCATCACCTCGTAGGGGCCGATCGCGTCGAGCGCGGTGAAACCGTCGTATATGGGAATCGCCATCTCCATCTGCTCGTTTCCTTTCTGCTTGGCCGCCTGAGGAATCTCAGGCGGCGGTGGAGTCGACCGAGATCGTGTGAAAACGGCGGCGATACTCGGCTGGGCCCACGCCGAGCGAGCGCAGGAAGACGCGGCGCATCGTCTCGGCGGTGCCGAAGCCACAGGCCGCCGCGATCGTCGCGATCGGCTCGGTTGTGTCCTCGAGTCGCCGGCGCGCGCGCTCCAAGCGCACTCGCTCGACATAGCGGGCGGGCGTGCCGCCGGTCTCGGCACGGAACGCGCGGGCGAAGTGCCGCGGGCTCATGTGGGCGCGTCCGGCGAGCGTCTCCACGGACAGATCCGCCGCCGGATGCTCGACCACGTAGCGCTGGACCTCGCGCAACGGCTCACGCGCGGGCTGTTGCGCGGAGAGCGCGGCGCTGAACTGAGACTGGTTGCCGGGACGGCGCAGGAACAGCACGAGATGACGCGCGATCGTCAGCGCGGCGTCGCGATCGAGGTCCTCCTCGACGAGCGCGAGCGCCAGGTCCATGCCCGCGGTGACACCGGCCGAGGTCCAGATCGGGCCGTCGCGCAGGAAGATCGGCTCTGGATCCACCTCCACGGCGGGATGGCGAGCGGCGAGCTCGGCGGCGGACGCCCAGTGGGTGGTGGCGCGCCGGCCGTCGAGCAGACCGGCCGCGGCAAGCAGAAAGGCGCCTGTGCACACCGACGCGGTGCGCCTCGCCGTGGAGGCCACCTGAGAGATCCACTCGAGCAGCACGAGATCTCTCGCCGCCTCGGTGCAGCCCGTGCCGCCGGCGACGATCAGCGTGTCGATCGCGCTGGGATCGCCAAGGCCGGCATGCGGAGTCACCGTCAATCCGCTCGAGGTCCGAATCGCTCCGTCGCCGTGAGCGACCAGCCTCACCTCATAGCCACGCTCGTGACGACCTGTCGTCTCGAGCAACCGCGTGGCGCCCGTGAACACCTCCAGCGGACCGGCGAAGTCGAGGCTCTGCACATCCGGATAGACGACGATCGCGACTCGGCGTGGGCCTCGAGCTCGCTTGCGTGCGCGTCGTGTGCTCCGTGAGGCAGGCGGTTGGTCCATCCACCCATCATCGCTCTCCATCGAGTCGTCCGCAAGGACATATTTCCCACAGTTCCTGCCAACGCCGCGGATGCGTGGTGAGCCCTCCTGGTCGAAGCGGTCACGCATGATCGAAGCCCGTTTACCATGGCTGCATGGAGCGCCAGCCCCTCAAACCGTCGCGCTCGACCGGCGCACCCGTAGCGGACGAGCATCGCGCCGAGTCGGACCCCGTCGCTGGCCTTGAGACGCTTAGTGGGACCCCCGCGAGAGTGGCGGGCATCGTCCACGCCGCGGAACGCACCGCGGCGGAGCTGCGCGACCAAGCCGAGGCGCGCGCCCGCGAGCGCATCGCCGAGGCCGATCGAGCGGCGAGCAACCGCGTGCAGGCCGCCGAGGTCGAGGCAGAGGAGATCCTCAAAGCGGCGCGCGCTCAGGCCGAGGCCGCGAGAAACGAGGCCCTGTCGGCGGTGGGAGCGATCCACGGCGAGGCCGACGAGCGCTTGCGGGACGCCGAGCGCGCGCGCGGCGAGGCTCGTGAAGCAGCCGAGCAGATGCTGGGCCGTGCACGGGCGCAGGCCGAGCAGATGACGACCCAGGCCGAGGCCGATTCCACGCAGGCGCTGACCCACGCACAGGAGGAGACCGCGCGAGAACTGGTCGACGCTCGAGGTGAGGCCGAGAGAGTGCTGGCAACCGCTCACGCTCAGTCCGAGCGGCTGCTCACGGACGCACGGGCGCAGGCCGACCGCGTCGTCACGGAGGCAAGCGAGCAGGCCGAACGACTCCTAGCCGCCGGCGGAGACGATCTCTCCCGTCTGCGCGGCACGGCGCAGGAGCAGGCCCAGGAGGTGCGCGCGAAGGCGCGCGCAGACGCCCGCGAGATCGTCAGCGAGGCGCACGTCGTCGCGCGTGAGGTGCTGAGCGAGGGCACAGACCTCTCGCGCAACCTCCGCGAGCTGTCCGTCTCCCTGCGCAACAACGCCGAGCGCCTCATACGCGACGTGCGCTTGGCCCACGGGGGGCTGACCGCGCGCTTGGACCAGGCGGGACCCGGCGCTCACCGGGACGTCGGCGGGACTCGCGTCACAGGCCGTGGCAGGCGCGACGACGAGGATCCCGGTGACGATCTGGATGTGCCGGAGTTCATTCCCCCGGGGTGAGGCTGAATCACAGAGAGGGCGGTCTCACAAGATCCGTCTATTGCAACAAAGTTGACACAAATAGGTCCCCCATGGCACATCTGGTGACTTAGCCTTTGACGGGTGAAAGAACTGACTTCAAGTCAAAAGGGAGCGGCGGCGGAGGCCGAGATAACCGCCGCGGCGATCCGTTTGGACCTGGTTGTCCTGCGTCCCCTATGCGAGGGCGGCCGTTACGACCTGGTCATTGACATCGGCCAGAGGCTTCTTCGCGTGCAGTGCAAGTGGGCATCGCGCCAAGGCAATGTACTCACAGTCCGCTGCATCACCAGCCGACATACCCCACGCGGCTACCTGCGGACCACCTACTCCGCTGAGGAGATCGATGCTATTGCGGCATATGCTCCGGATACGGATAGGAGCTATCTCATACCGATACAAGAGGTCGAGCGTCACGCAGCGATCAGCCTGCGAGTCGCACAGACGCGCAACAACCAGGCCCTCCTTGTTCGTTGGGCGCACGACTACGAGCTCGAGACCTCGCTGAAGCGCAACTGGGGTATGGAGCCACGAAGATCGTACCCCGGTGGAGCCCACACGCTCAAGTCGATACCATCTACGGCCCTGGGGCTATAGCTCAGCTGGGAGAGCGCCGCCATGGCATGGCGGAGGCCGTCGGTTCGAGCCCGACTAGCTCCATGTAACCCGACTCAATGCGAACCGCGGGTACGCGGAAGGTCGGTTCGATTTGATCGCGTGCGTCCACGCAGATTCCGTCGATCATGGCTGGGAGTACGCGCTTGGGGTCGCTGTCGTTGAGCGCGGCGTGCAGGTGGCTGCGTAGCACCTCGAGGTCGCCAGCACGGGCGCGCTTGGGCTGCTCGTCGTCGTCCTGCTGGGTGGCGAGTTCGCTGGCGCGGCACTCAAGTGCTTTTGCTTGCTCACTGAGGCTCACAATGCGCGGGGCGCAGGTGTCCTCGGGCATCGTCCCGGCCTCGAACGCGCGGAAGTAGCGGTCCAGCGCCGCGCGTGTCTCTGTGAGCTTGTCCTGTATCCCGGCCAGCTCGGATTGTCGCTCGTCGTCGCGGTGGGTCAGCCGTTCGTATGCCGGTGTGACGGTGATGACGCTTTCCTGCTCCATATAGATTCGGTGCCGGGGCCTCTGCCGAGCGCTCGCAACCGTTTCGCCTCACTGTCTATATAGTTCAAATACTTGACACATATGTTCGTGATAGCATATGCGTCGGTGTCTGTCGAGCGAAGTCTTGGGCGACAACAGCGCATGGCAAGACTCGAACACTATATCGAATTGTGGAGATACTCTAACAGGAGGTTCAGCAGCGTGGTCTTACAAGATAATTCTCAAGAAAGTTGGCTCCCCTTTGCGTTTGCCCCATTCCGACGCCTCGGGCGGCCGGCTCGCCTCTGTCTAGTTGTAGTAGTGGGTATGTTGCTTATCTACACCTCGAACGCGGGGTCGGCCAAGGCCGCCGCCCGCGCAGAAACAAGCCCGGCTGGCGTGGTGAACCAATCTAATGGTGAACAATGGGTGTTCTGGGTTACGAGCGAAGGTGAAGTCGCCTACTGGCACCGTTCCTTATCCACAGAAGGATGGGTCAAAAAAGTGATCGGCGGCAACGTAAAACTGGGCTCAAGTCCCACAGCGGTGGGCGCTAGCAACGGGAATATCTATGTGTACTATGTGAATACGAAAGGGGAAATCGCGAACTGGACATACTCCGGAGCATTATGGCAGGGACGATCTTTCGGCGGCGCAGTAGCAGAAAACACCAGCCCATCGGCTGGGATCAATGGGAAAGGTACCATTCAAGACGTATCATACATAAATACCAGTGGAGAAGTAGCAACGTTCTACTTTAATGGCACAGAATGGTCGGGGCCAACGGCGATAGGTGGTAAAGCAAAAGCACATACGAGCCCAGCGGTAGCCATCTGGGAATCGGGGGAGACCTTTGTGTTCTATGTAAACACGGCCGCGGAAATCGCGAACTGGACATACTCTTCAGGAAAATGGCTTGGACGATCTTTCGAAGGTAGTAAAGTGGCAGAAAACAGCAGCCCATCGACCGCGACCAACACGGCTGGGTCCGTCTTGCTGGTTTCATATATAAACAGCAGTAAAGAAGTCGAAGACCTGCTCTCAAACGGTGTAGAATGGGTAGGACCCTCAAAAGTTGGCGGAGAAGCAAAAGCGGGCTCGAGCACATCGACGATGGTGAATAAATCCTCAGAAGTGTTGGTCTATTATGTCAAAGGGACCGGGGAAATCGCGAGCTGGACGCTGTCTGGGTCAACATGGAAAGCTGCGACCCGCGGTGGCAAAGTCGAAAAAGGGACCAGCCCTTCGGCGACAATATATTTAGAAAAAGGGTATCAGTACATCTTCTTCTCGAATAACCTCGCCGAAATCTCGGACTTCGCCTTCGAAGCCGGGACATGGTCAGGTCCAACCGTTCTCTAGTCGCAATCGATCCGGCCGGAGCGAAAGGGTCTCACTCCGGCCGGATCAGCCTAAGGCGTAGACACCCTGGTGTCTTGCATGCCGAAGTCCTCGCGGGACTCGTCGTCGGCGACCAGCCCGCGATGCAATGACCGAGACGGCAGCCATCTGGATGCATGCGCGAGGCGAACGGCGATCGCCCCGTCACCCACCGCGGCAGCGACGCGTTGCGTTGAGCCGCTCCGGACGTCGCCCGCCGCGAACACACCTGGCAGGCTGGTCTCCAGCATCAGCGGCGAGCGCCCTGCGGCCTGACCTGCGTAATCTGGAACGGACGCCGCCGCGTCCTCCCCGGTGCGGACGTAGCCGCCATCGTCGAGGGCGATCTGGTCGCACAGCCACTCGGTGTGCGGCTCGGCCCCGATGAACACAAACAGCGCGCGCGCGTCGAGCCGTCGGCGCTCGCCGGTCTCGGTGTCTTCGACGATCACCGCCTCCAGCTCTTCTTCGCCGACGACCTCGCGGACCTCGCAGTGCGGAAGAACGTCGACCGTCGAGCTGCGCTCGATCCGGTCTGCGAGGTAGCGCGACATGCTCGCGCCAAGATCGTGCTCGCGAACCACGAGGCTCATCCGCGGCCCGTATTGCGACAGGAACATCGTCGCCTGGCCGGCCGAGTTGCCCCCTCCCACGACCACAACGGGCTCGCCGCGACACAGCTGCGCCTCGGCCTGCGTGGCGGCGTAGAAGACGCTCTGTCCCTCCAGCCGGGCGAGGCCTGGTACGCCAAGCTTGCGGTAGCGCACGCCGGTCGCGATCACGATCGCACCCCCGCTTATCGACTCACCCTCGCGTGTAGTCAGGCGGTAGGGGCCCTCGTGGGCGGCCAGCTCCACCGCCTCGCCCGGCACGATCACCCGGGCTCCGAACTTCTGTGCCTGGATCGTCGCGCGCTCGGCGAGCTCGGTGCCTGAGATTCCGGCGGGAAAGCCGAGGTAGTTCTCGATCCGCATAGTGGTCCCCGCCCTGCCCACCGGTGGCGAGGGCCTCGAGCATGATCGTGGACAGGCCCTCCGAAGCGCCGTAGACGGCGGCTGCGAGGCCGGCCGGGCCGGCACCGACCACGACCAGGTCGCAGACCGTCTCGGGGGCGCTCGACATCCGCAGGCCGAGCACGCGGCCCAAATCGATGTTGCTGGGGTTGCGCAGCACGCGATCGGGTCGCACGATCACAATCGGAGATTCAGCCGGCTCCACGCCAAGCCGGCGCAGGAGGGCCTCCGCTCCCGGGTCCTTCTCGGGGTCGATCCAGTGGTGCGGGAGCCGGTTGCGGATCGCGAATTCGCGCAGCCGCTGCGTGTCCGGGCAACGACACGAGCCGAGGATCCTGAAGCCGATCCCGAGGCCGATCAGGATCGAGCGACGCAGGATCAGCGCGCGCAGGATCAGGTCCCCCAGGACGGGCTCGTGTGTGACGATCTCTCGCAGCCGCTCGGCTGGGACGACGAGAACCTCGCCTGGCTCGCGTACCGTCGCTGTTACGAAAGCGGCTTGCCCGGTGATCAGCCCAAGCTCTCCGAGGAAGCGCCCCGGGCCATGGATGCCGATCACCCGCTCACCGTCCTCGGATGGCTCGATCACCGCGACCTTTCCACTGAGGATCACGAAGAAATCCCAGTTCCCATCCCCCTCCCGGTAGAGCACGTTGCCGGCCCGCACTCGACGCCGCTGGCCGACCTCGGCGAGGAGCTCGATCTGCCCGTCGCTGAGCCTGGGGAACGCCCCGTAGGGGTCGGGTGACTCGACGAGGGCGGCCGGCTCCGTTGTCATGAGCGCTCCTTCGTTGCTTGTGGTTCGCGCGCGCGGCCTATCGGCAGCTGTTGACGACGCCGACCGGAAAGAGGCGGGCCCGACAAGTTCGTCTGCTCGCCCGGAGTCACCCGCCGAGCTCGCTTCCTTTACTCGTCAGATAGGCCGGCACCTCTTCCAGTCAAGCGCCCTCAGGCTGTCGCACTCAGCGCGGCGAGACGTCGGCCGCTGACGTCCGTTGAGTTGCCGCGTAGAGCTTTTGCAGCGACATCTGTTCAACCTGGCGCACCCGCTCCGCGCTAACACCGATGCGTCCGCCGATCTCCCGCAGCGTCTGCTCCTGCGTGCCTAGGCCATAGCGCGCACGGATGACGGTTCGCTCTCGCTCGGTCAGCTGCGCGAGCAGGCGAGGCAGCTGTAGCGCGCTCAGCTCCTGGGAGACGCCCTCGTCCCACTCCTCGCCCGACGGGTCAGCGAGCAGATCGCCGACCGTCGCCCTATCGTCTGCTTCCCCTCCCGTCGGCTCGTCGAGCGCACGCGGCCTCTGCTCGGCGCCGATCAGGCTTTCCACCTGCTGGCGAGGCAGGTTTGCGGCGAGCGCCAGCTCGGTGGATGTCGGCTCCCTTCCACGTCGTTGCTCGAAACCGCGCTTGACAAGCCTGACCCGCGCGAGCTGACGCAGCGCGCGGTCCGACAGGACCAATGGCATGGAGAGCTCGGCGACGAGCCGCTGCATCGCCTGACGCACCCACCATCTCGCATATGCCCAGAAAGGGACGCCTTGCTCCGGGTCGTAGCGCTCCAGCGCGCGAAGCAGGCCGACGACGCCCTCCTGGATCAACTCCGCCCTGGCGATCGTTCCCGACCGGCGGTACTGGCGCGCAACTCCACCGATCAACGGCAACGAGGCCTCGATCAGCTGCTGGCGCTCCCTCTCGCCACCCGACTTGGCTGCGAGTACGAGGGCGCGTTCAGAGCGGGGGCGCTCACACCCGCTGGCAGGGCGGCACCGTGCGGCCATCCGCTGCGGTCGTCCTCTGTGTCGCGCCACTCCACGAGCATCGCTGGGCGAAAGACCGTCGTCGAGCAGCGCTGAGCGCTCAGTCTCCATCCTTGCGTGTTACCTCCCACGCGGGGACCAACTTCAAACTTGGGTCCACCCCACTATCGAGGTGGTGCTACCCACACCAGCTCACATCGGAGTACAGTCGCCAGTAGTGGTGACAGCGGCGCCTCTGCGAGTAGTGGTGGGCGAGGATCAGCTCCTCCTTCGCGAGGGCATGGTCCACGTGCTGAACGAGGCGGGGTTTGATGTGGTCGGGGTGGCGAACAACGCGAGCGACCTCATGCGCAAGACGCGTGCCCGCATGCCCGACGTCGCGGTAGTCGACATCCGGATGCCAGGCGACATCGACAATGACGGACTGCATGCAGCCCACGAGATACGCTCCATCGAGCCACGCATCGCCGTGCTCGTTCTGTCGCAGTTCTTCGAAGACCGCTATGCGCTCGACCTCCTCGGCGATCGGCCCAACGGCGTCGGCTATCTGCTGAAGGATGGCCTTAGCGATCTTCGGAGCTTCACCGACGCGGTCCGGCGCGTCGCGAGCGGCGAGTCGGTAATCGATGCGACGATCGTGGGCGGGCTGATCGATCGCTGGCGCACGCACGATCTGATCGACGACCTGACGGCGCGTGAGCTCGAGGTTCTCGCCCTCATGGCCCAGGGACGCTCCAACGTCGGGATCGCCGAGGTGCTTGTCGTCACCGTCTCGGCGGTCGAACGCAATGTGACGAGGATCTTCACCAAGCTCGCGTTGGGCCAAGACTCAGCCGACCACCGGCGAGTGCTCGCCGTGCTGCGCTACCTTCGGCGCTGATTGCCGACCGCTGGCTGCGAGCAGCCGGCTCTATTCGGCCAGACTCCCAGCCGTTGCCATACGATCGTCGACGGCCTCCTCGGCGCTCGCATCCTGCCAGCGCACGAGGAGCTGCTCGCCGTCCGCGTCGATTTCGATCAGCGCGCCGTCGCCGATCTCCCCGGCGATCAGCGCGCGTCCGATCCGGGTCTCGACCTCGCGCTGGATCAAGCGCCGCAGCGGCCGGGCTCCGTACACGGGGTCGTATCCCTCCTTGGCGATCAACGCGCGCGCGGCCTCGGCCAGCTCGAGCGACAGCCGCCGGCCCGCCAGACGCCTTCTGACGTCGGCGATCTGGAGATCTACGATGCGCTCGGCCTCCTCAAGCGTGAGCGGCTTGAACAGGACGATCTCATCAACTCGATTGAGGAACTCCGGGCGGAAGTGGCTGCGCAGCTCGCCCAGCACCCGCTCCCGCGCCGTCTCTGAGATCTCGCCCTTGTCGGTCACTCCGTCGAGTAGGTGCAACGAGCCGATGTTCGAGGTCATGATGATCACCGTGTTGCGGAAGTTGACCGTGCGTCCCTGGGCGTCGGTCAGGCGTCCGTCCTCGAGGATCTGGAGCAGCGCGTTGAAGACGTCTGCATGCGCCTTCTCGATCTCGTCGAACAGGACGACCGAGTAAGGCTTGCGACGCACTGCCTCGGTGAGCTGCCCGCCCTCCTCGTAGCCGACATAGCCGGGCGGAGCGCCCATCAGGCGACTGACGGTGTGGCGCTCCTGATACTCGGACATGTCGAGGCGGACGATGTTCTCCTCGGAGTCGAACAGCGCCTGGGCAAGCGCGCGCGAGAGCTCGGTCTTGCCCACCCCGGTCGGGCCGAGGAAGATGAACGAGCCAATCGGGCGCCGCGGGTCCTTGATGCCGGCTCGCGCGCGGATCACGGCGTCGGCGACGAGCGCGACCGCCTCGTCCTGTCCGACCACTCGTTCGTGCAGGACCTCGTCGAGGCGTAGGAGCTTCTCGCGCTCGCCCTCGAGCAGGCGTGAGACCGGGATCCCGGTCCAGCGGGCGACGACCTCGGCGATCTCATCCTCGGTGACCTCCTCGCGCAGCAGCCGCGTGCCGCCCTGCTGTTCGTTCAGGCGCTCCTCTTCGTCGTGGAGGCGACGCTCGAGCTCGGGGAGGCGGCCGTGGCGGAGCTCCGCTGCCCGGTCGAGGTCGTAGTCTCGCTCGGCCTGCTCGATCTCGCGCCGCAGCTGCTCTAGCTCCTCGCGCAGCGCCTGGAGCTTGCGGATCGCCTCGCGCTCAGCCTCCCACTGGGCCGTCATCGCGTCGGCTTGGGCACGCAGGTCGGCGAGCTCCTTGCGCAGCGCCGAGAGGCGTTCCTTTGAGGCCTTGTCATTCTCTTTGCGCAGAGCAGCCTCCTCGATCTCTAGCTGCATCACCCGGCGGGTGATCTCATCGAGCTCCTGGGGCATCGAGTCGATCTCTGTACGGATCACCGCGCACGCCTCGTCGACCAGGTCGATCGCCTTGTCGGGTAGGAAGCGGTCGGTGATATAGCGCTGCGCAAGGGTAGCCGCGGCGACCAGCGCCGCGTCCTGTATCCGCACGCCATGGTGGATCTCGAAGCGCTCACGCAGCCCGCGCAGGATCGAGATCGTGTCCTCGACGGATGGCTCGTCGACGAGCACCGGTTGGAAGCGGCGCTCGAGCGCCGCGTCCTTCTCGACGTGCTTGCGGTACTCCTCGAGCGTGGTGGCGCCGATGCAGTGCAGCTCGCCGCGGGCGAGCATCGGCTTGAGCATATTCCCCGCGTCCATCGCCCCCTCCGCCGCGCCGGCGCCGACGACCGTGTGAAGCTCGTCGATGAACAGCAGGATCGATCCCTCTGCGGCCTTGATCTCCTGTAGCACTGCCTTCAGGCGCTCCTCGAACTCCCCGCGGTACTTGGCGCCCGCGAGCAGCGATCCCATGTCGAGCGCGAAGATCGTCTTGTCCTTGAGGCCCTCGGGCACGTCGCCGCGTACGATCCGCTGGGCCAGCCCCTCGACGATCGCCGTCTTGCCGACGCCCGGGTCGCCGACGAGCACAGGGTTGTTCTTCGTCTTGCGCGAGAGGATCTGGATCACGCGGCGGATCTCCGCATCGCGCCCGATAACGGGGTCGAGCTTGTCCGTGAGCGCCTCGTTCACCAGATCGCGCCCGTACTTCTCGAGCGCCTCGTAGGCGGACTCCGGCGTGGCGCTGGTGACGCGCTGCGCACCGCGGATCTGGGTGAGAGCCTCGAGCACTCGCTCGCGATCCGCGCCGTGCTCGCGCAGCAGCTTGCCCGCGCCGGTGTCGGCTGCAGACGCGAGCATCGCCGGGACGAGGTGCTCGACGGAGACGTATTCGTCCTTGAGACGCTCCGCCTCTGTTTCGGCTGCGTCGAGCAGCCGACCGAGCGCGCGGCTCGCGCCCGGCTGACCGCCGTCGCCGCCTGGCCCGCCCACGCGTGGCCTGCGCTCCAGCAACCCTTCCAGCGCAGCCCGCAGAGCGCCGGTGTCGGCCTCCGCGCGCGTGAGCAGCCTGGAGATGAGGCCGTCGGGCTGCTCGAGCAGCGCAAGCAGCACATGATCGACGTCAACCTCGGTATGCCCGTAGCGCAGCGCCTTGGTCTGGGCGTCGTGCAGCGCCTCCTGGGTCTTCTGGGTCAGACGGTTCGGGTCCATGCGATCACCTCATCCGGTGTGGGGGCCGACTCGCCAACTTGGCGTAGCCGCTGTTCCAATTCCTCGATGCGCGCGAGCAGCTCACACGCGAGCACGGCGCCGAAGTAGTTCAGGCCAAGGTCGCGCCGCAGACGCGCCGCGCGCGCGAGCAGCTGTGCGTCTCCCGGGGCAAACAGGGGCGCCGCCGGTGTGCCGCCGCGCGGCTCGACCAAGCCCAGCGCCACGAGCGCCCGCGCGACGTCCGGGTGCAGGCCCGCCTGTCTAGCGAGCACGTCGAGCACGATCAGCGCGGGCGTGCTCCTAATCACCGCTCTGCTCTTTCGTGCCCGGGTCGCGGAGGCCATCAGCGCCCCTTCCGGGGATCGAACTGCGACACCTCCGCGAGCTGCTCGAACAGCTTGCGCTCGTCCTTGCTGAGCCGCTTGGGAACGTGCACCGCGAGCACGGCATACAGGTCGCCCGCGGCGCCTTTGGCACCCGGCATGCCCTGCCCCCGCAGTCGCAGCCGCCGGCCCGTCGAGGACCCGGCGGGAACTCGCACGCGGGCACTGCCCGAGAGCGTCTGGACGGGGACCTCCGCGCCGAGCGCCGCCTCCCACGGCGAGACTGCGAGGTCGAGATACAGATCGCGGCCCTGCGCGCGAAAGCGAGGGTGGGGCTTCAGGCGTACGCGGAGGAACAGATCGCCGGAGGGACCGCCTCCGGTCCCGGTTCCGCCCTGGCCGGCCAGCCGGATTCGCTGACCGTCGCGCACGCCGCGCGGGACCTCGATCTCGAAGTCGCGCCCCTCGCCGAGCGAGATGCGTCGCTTGCCGCCCGCCGCGGCTTCCTCGAGCGTGAGCTCAAGCACCGCCTCGTGGTCGCCGCCGCGGGTCGAGAATCCCTCGAAGGTGGCGCTGCCGTTTCCGGCCGCGCCCGCGCGCCGGCGTTCGCGCCGGCCGAAGAGCTGCTCGAAGAAGTCGCTGAACTCGCCGCCTGCGAACTCGACGCGCACCTCGCCGAAGCCATCGCCCGCGCGGAAGGCCTCCTCGAAATCGCCGGCGCCAGAAACGTCCTGGCCGGCCTTCCAGTTCGCGCCCAACCTGTCGTAACGCGCGCGCTTGTCCGGGTCGCGCAAGACCTCGTAGGCCTCGGAGATCTGCTTGAAGCGGTCCTCCGCGCCCGGCTCTTTGTTGACGTCGGGGTGGTATTTGCGGGCCAGCTTGCGGTAGGCGCGCCGGATGTCCTCGGCGCTCGCATCGCCCGGCACCCCCAGCGCCTCGTAGTAGTCCTGAAAGGCGACCGCCATCAGTGCGCATGCTCGGGTGCGCGCACAACGACGACCTGCGCGGGCCGGATCACGCGATCGCCGAGCATGAAGCCGGACCGCTCGACAGCAAGCACCGTTCCGTCCGCGACTCCCTCTGAGGTCTGGGTCGCCACCGCCTCGTGACGCTCGGGATCGAACTCCTGTCCGGGCGCCCCGATTCGTCGCGCTCCCTGGCGGGCAAGGACCGCATCCATCTGATCGAGCACCGCGCGCAGGCCATCCAGACAGGGCCCGCCCGCCTGCATCCGCATCGCGCGCTCGACGCTGTCAACCGCCTCGAGCCAATCCCGAAGAAGGGATTCCTTGGCTTCGGCGACGCGGCTGTCGATCTCGCGCGCCGTGCGCTTGCGGTAGTTCTCGAGGTCGGCGAGCGCGCGCTTGTAGCGATCCTCGAGTCGAGCGAGCTCGCCGGTCAGCTCGCGGTTTTCGGCCTGGAGCGTGGTCTGCTCGGGCTCCTGAGCCGGACCCTGTTCGCCGGTGCCGGCGGCCCCAGAGGGCTGCGCGCCAGCGTCACTCGCGCGTGAACTCTGCATCGACCACCTCTTCCTCGGCGGCGTCCTGAGCGGCGCCGGCGCCGTTGGCGTCCGCACCGTTGGCGCCCGAGCCGTTGCCGCCCGCCGGCGCCCCGGCGCTGGCGGTTGCCGGCAGGCTGTGGACCATCTGTTGCAGGTCGGCGATTAGCGCGCGCACGCGGTCCAGGTCCGCCTGCTCGGAGATCGCTTGCCCTGCATCGGCCAAGAGCTGCTCGGCACGGGCTTTCTCGTGCACCGGCAGGTGATCCTGCAGCTCGCCGAGCAGCTGCTGCACGCGATACGCGAGTGAATCGAGCTCGTTGCGGGCGTCGATCGCCACGCGGTGGCTGCGGTCCTCGCTCGCGTGCTCCTCTGCGTCGTGGATCATCTGCTCGATCTCGCGGTGGTCGAGGTTCGTGCTCTCGGAGATCGTCACACGCTGTTCCTTGCCGGTCTCCTTGTCCTTCGCCGACACGTTGAGGATGCCGTTGGCGTCGAGATCGAATGTGACCTCGATCTGCGGGGCGCCCCTCGGCGCGGGCTGGATGCCCTCGAGCCGGAAGCGGGCCAGCTGGCGGTTGTCGGACGCGAGCTCGCGCTCGCCCTGCAGGACGACGATGTCGACGGCGGTCTGGTTGTCCTCGGCGGTCGAGAACGTCTCCGTGCGCCGAGCGGGAATCGTCGTGTTGCGCTCGATCACCTTCGTCATCACCCCGCCGAGGGTCTCGAGGCCGAGCGACAGCGGCGTGACGTCGAGCAGCACGACGTCCTCGACCTCGCCCTTCAGCACGCCGGCCTGAAGCGCCGCCCCGATCGCAACCACCTCGTCGGGGTTGACCGTCATGTTCGGCTCCTTGCCGCCGGTGAGGCGTCGCACGAGCTCCTGCACCGCGGGAATCCGCGTCGAGCCGCCGACGAGGATCACCTCGTCGATGTCATCCGCGCCGAGCTTCGAGTCGGCGAGCGCCTGCTCGACCGGACCCTTGCAGCGGCCGACCAGCTCCTCCGTCAGCTGGTCGAACTTCGAGCGGGTCAGGGACAGGTTCAGGTGCTTGGGGCCGGAAGCGTCGGCGGTGACGAACGGAAGGTTGATCTGCGTCTGGGTCGTCGTCGAGAGCTCGACCTTGGCACGCTCGGCGGCCTCGTAGAGCCTTTGCAGAGCCTGGGTATCCGCGCGCAAGTCGATGCCCTGATCGCGCTTGAACTCATCGGCCAGCCAGTCGACGATGCGCTTGTCGAAGTCGTCGCCTCCCAGGTGTCCGTCGCCGCTGGTCGCCCGCACCTCGACGACGCCGTCGCCGATGTCGAGCAGCGAGACGTCGAACGTGCCGCCGCCGAGATCGAACACCAGCACTGTCTCCTGGCCCTTCTTGTCCATCCCGTAGGCCAGCGCCGCCGCCGTGGGCTCGTTGATGATCCTCAAGACCTCGAGGCCTGCGATCTTGCCCGCGTCCTTGGTCGCCTGGCGCTGGGCGTCGTTGAAGTACGCCGGCACCGTTATCACCGCCTCGGTCACCTTCTCGCCGAGGAACTTGGCGGCATCCTCCGCCAGCTTGCGCAGCACCAGCGCCGAAATCTCCTCCGGCGCGTACTGCTTGCCGCGGATCTCGAAGCGGACGGCGTCGCTGGGGCCCTTGACGACCTTGTAGGAGACGATCTTCGCCTCCTCGTCGACCTCGCCCCAGCGACGGCCGATGAAGCGCTTGGCCGAGTAGATCGTCGCCTCGGGGTTGAGGATCGCCTGACGCTTGGCCACCTGCCCCACGAGTCGCTGGCCATCCTCCGTGAACGCGACTACCGAGGGGGTTACGCGGCTGCCCTCGCCGTTGGGGATGACCTCAGCATGCCCACCCTCAAGCGTCGCCGCGACCACCGAGTTGGTGGTTCCCAGATCGATCCCTACGGCCTTGGCCATGTCAGCTCCTCTCGAATTGCAGACTCACCTAGGTCCTTAGGGCGCTGGCCTTGCAATTCAAGGCCAGGTGCCGGGGCGCACACCCGGGGCTTGGCGCTGTCGGGCCGTGACCTATGACCAGGGTCAGGATCAACCAACCAGAAAGGAGCACCAATGACTCTTCCCGTACGGCGCAGCGGCCCCTCGGTGTTGCAGCTGCCACACCGTTGGGAGCCAATCAGCGAGCTCGAGCAGCTACACAACCAGATGGAGCGGCTGATGGAGAGCGTATGGTCACCGGCCGGCGCGAGCAACGGCGGCGTATGGATGCCCTTCGCGGACATCGAGGAGACCGAGGACGCGTGGATCGTCGAGGCGGAGCTGCCTGGCGTGGACCAGAAGGACGTAAACGTCGAGCTGCGCGACTCGGAGCTCGCGATCACCGGCGAGATCAAGCAAAACGAGCGCAAGGGCGTACTTCGCCGGCGAACACGCCGAACCGGTCGCTTCGAGTACCGCGTAACGCTTCCCGGCCAGGCCGACGCCGAGCAGGTCGAGGCAAAGCTCCATGAGGGCGTGCTCACGGTGCGTGTGCCCAAGACCGAACAAGCGCGGCCGCGACGGATCGAAGTCAAGGCTGCCAAAGGATGACCCCGTCCGTGATCGACCGGCGCCAGTCCGCCCACCGCGGCTGGCGCCGGATCGGTCAGTCGCTCGTGCGCGAGCTTTCCTTCCGCGACTTCGACGAGGCGTTGAACTTCGTCGAGCGGGTGGCAACCGCCGCCGAGGATCACCTCAATCGGCCAGACATGTGCATCTCCAATTTCAATCGCGTCCGGCTGACCATCGCCAATCGCCATCACGCCGGCGTCACGCAAGCGGAGCTGCGACTGCTGGCGAAGGTCAACGCGATCATCGAGGCTCCGATGGGCGAGGTTGCGTGACGAGCGTCAGCGCGCCGCGACCGTCGGCCACAGCCGCAGCGTCCCCCCGAAGCACTCGCCGTCGCGCTGTGCGAGGGCGCTTGCCCGCGCCCGCCGGCGGCCTACCTCCCAGAAGAGATCATGTCCTCGCCACCGATCGCTACGCCCCGGGCCGGCACGCGTGCAGTGTCTGAATTGGGGTCGAGAGGCGAGGGTCGAGTGCTCTCGGCACGCACGGTCGAGTGCGTTGTGCGATTCCACGGCGGCGAGCTGCCCGTGCTGTCGGTCTATGTGGGCCTCAGCGGGCCCGAGACCCACGCTGCGGTCCGCACGAAGGTCGACAGCCTGCTTCACCGGGTTCGCCCGACGGCCGACGATCACGCGCTTGCGCATGAGGCGCGCCTGTCGCTGCGTGAAGACATGGCGCGCATCGGGGACGTCACGTCCTACGACTACTTGCGGCGAGGGACGAGGTGCTTCTTTTGCTGCAGCGGCGCGGATCTGTTCGAGATCGTCGATCTCCCGCGCCCCGTGCGTGATCGTGTCGTCATCGACGCGACGCCCTGGGTGCGGCCCATGCTCGCCGTCCTCGATGAGTCCCTCCGCTGCTGCGCGGTGGTGCTCGACAGCGAGTCGGCCCACCAGTGGGAGCTGTACCTCGGGCAGCTGCGCGACGCTGGACCGCTGAGGGACCCGAGCTCGGGCAAGCCAGCCTACGCGAGCTCCTACGGAGTCTCAGAGCGCGGCGGGGACAAACACGCCGAAGAGCTCCAGCAGCGCCACTTTCGCCACCTCGCAGAGGCGCTTGACCGTCTGTTTCGCGCCGATCGATATGACCTGCTCATGCTCGGCGGCCACGACCACGAGCTGGCGCGGTTTGTGGAGTTCCTGCCGCGCGCGCTGCGCAAGCGAGTCGCCGGGACCTTCCCGGTAGACCCCAAGAAGAAGATCAGCTCCAGGGTGGTCCGCGAGCACGTCGAGGTGCTCCTCGATCGCCATGAGCTCGAGGAGCAGCAGCAGTCGGTGGCCGCGGTGCTCGAAATCGCCACAACCGGCGGACTGGCCGCGCTGGGCCTCGAGCGTTGCCTGTGGGCCGGCTCGCTTGACGCCGTGCAGGCGTTGCTCGTGCAGGACGGGGCGGTCGTGGCAGGCGTCGTCTGCGATCAGTCGCGTTGGTTCGCGCTGTCCGGAGAGAGCTGCCCATTGTGCGGCCGGCGCACGCGTCACACCTCCGACGTGATCGATGAGCTCATCGAGGCCGTGATCGACGAGGGCGGGTCAATCCACCTAGTACGCGCTGACACCGAGCTCGAGGAGCTCCTGGTCGCGGCCTCGCTGCGATTCCCACTGCCGCCGATGCCCTAGCGTGCCAGCGGGGTCAGCTGCGAGTGTCCCGCGACCCAACCGAAAGTCAACTAGTCGGAGACAGTGCCTGGGATGTGTTCGACTATAAGACAGCGCTATAACCTGCTCACGACACGGCTGCTCCTCGATGCGCTCGATGATTCTCTGTGGCCGCAAATCGACGTGTACATTGCCGGTCAATTCATGATGTTCAATGCGGCAGACGCACTAGGATGTCTGTCGCGTCAAGACTGAGGCGGGCGCCGGGGGGTTCGCGTCGACGACCGAAAACTGCGCGGTGTCGCCGGAGACGTCAACGCTCATGTAGCCCTTGCCGCACACCGCTGCGGCGTTAGAGGACACTTCTGTAGTAAATCTTGACAAATTGACCAGCAGTAGCACAATCGACAAGGGATTGTGACGGCGCGTAACGCGTTCAAAAGCTACGAAAGGATCATAGCATGAAGCCGCTCAAGTTGTTCAGCCTTGCCATCGGCATCATACTCACAGTTATCGCTCTTTCATCCGCCACCGCTGCGGCAGAAAACCCAGAAATCTTACCCAACCCCACATCTGAAAAACCCGTTACGTTCACCTCGACAAGCGAAGCGACCAAATTGGTCTCCGTGATGAAAAAAACCATTGCATGCACAAAAGGCAAAAGCGAAGGAGCGTTTACGTCGGCTCGAGAAGGGACTTTAACCATCGACCTCGAAGGATGTGCGCTAGAAGCCGCAAAATGTAATACCACAGGCGATGCAGCCGGTGTAATCTTAATAAAAAGCAAAGTTACGCTTGTGGATCTGGAAAAAGGCGAATTAGTGCTCGGTGAGGCGAACACTCCCGAAGGAGTGCCGGCTAAATGTGGAGTGCTGAAAGCGGAATTCAGGGGGACCGTCATCGGCGAATTCGCTGGCATCGGAACGCCCACGCCAAGTGTCGTATTCAAACAAAAAGAAGGTAAACAGACCATCACGAAATGTAACCAAACCAAAGCGTTCTGCGAAGGCAAAGAATACTCTCTCGAAGCCAACTTCGGTCTCGGGTTTGAAAAGGCGGCATTGGAAGCCACCTTCGCAATCACCAACATAAGCCCCGAAACGGTCTTCGTAGATTTCTAGCGCGAGCCGTCGGAGCGACCAGGTCCTGAATCGTCAAACGGGACGGCCGCACGGGAAGGCAAGGTAGGCGCGCACATCGCGCCTACCTTGCCTGTCAGATCTCGCACGGCCTCTTCCGAGAATCCTTTCGCGACGGAGCGCCTCTTATCTACGCGTCGACATTCCGTCGACCAGAACAGGAGGCTCGTCATGACCGTCGCCGTCTATCCGCGCAGAGTGTTCGTCGGCCTGGCCGTGGTCGGCCTTGCCGCCCTTGGTCTGCCAGCTCAGGCTTCGGCGGCGCCGACGTTCACGTTCCAGACCAAGGCCCTGCCGATCCCGGGCTTTCCTGGCACCGGCGACATCCTCGGCGCCGGCGCCGTGATCCAGGTCAAAGGCACGATCTCGGGGACCGAATACGGCGGCTTCCCGCCGCCACTCACCGGGATCAAGTACTACGCGCCGGCAGGCGCGAAGCTGCACCCGCATGGGTTTGCCACCTGCGCGCCGAGCACGATCGAACAGAGCGGGCCCGGACCCTGTCCGAAGACATCGGCCGCGGGCCCGAAGGGCTCCGCGACCGGAGTTGTGAGCTTCGGCACCGAACGCGTGCATGAGACGGCATCGGTGCAGCCGTTCTTCGCTCCCGGCGGCAACCTGCAGTTCTACGTGAACGGCACGACGCCGGTGTCGCTCGAAATCCTCGCGACGGGCCACGTGGTGGGCTCCTCTCCGCCATTCGGCCTGGAGGTCATCGGCGAAGTGCCGCTGATCGAAACGGTGCCCGGAGCGCTCGACGCGTCGGTCGAGGAAGGCACCGTCAGCGTCGGCGCCGCGTACAAGCAGGGCAAGAAGACGATCTCCTACGTCACCGTGCCGAAGAAGTGCCCGCAGGGCGGCTGGCCGGTGAAGGTGGAATTGAGCTTCCTCGGCGGCGCGACCGCGGAAGCCTCATACAAAATGCCGTGTCCCAAGAAATAGTCGGAAACATGACACTCATCTCGATCCGAAAAGGAGACCATCATGACAATCGTCTATCTCATCGCAGCCGCGGTCGTTGTCTGCGGCTGCCTGTTCTACTTTGTGAAAGTCCGCTCTCGTGAGTAACCCTGCCGCTTCGGCTTGGCCTGGCGAGCAGGTCGTCAGCGCGGCCCAGCAGGGCGATACCCGCGCGATCGCGACCCTTCTCTCGGGCTCACACGCACACGTGCGGCGCTTTGCGCGCACCCTCTGCTCGACTCCTGAGGATGCAGAGGAGGCCGCGCAGGAGGCGCTGATCGTCCTGTACCGAAAGATCGGAACGCTGCGCGTCGCCGCGGCGCTCGGATCATGGATGTTCCAAATCGTGCGCCACGAGTGCATCCGCAGATCGCGGCTCGCGCTGCCACGGTTCGTCTCCACCCCAAGCGTCGAGCCCTCCGCGGAAGACGCCGCCCTCGCGCGCATGGAGATCGAGCGGATCGTCAACTCCATCGCAGGGCTCCCTCCCGAGCAGCGCGCCGTCCTCGTTCTACGTGACATCCACGGTCTATCGGGAGCAGCGACGGCTCAGGCGCTGGGTCTCAGCCGTGCCGCGATGAAGTCACGCCTGCATCGAGGGCGCGAAACACTGCGCTCACGACTCACAGCATCAACCTACGACCCCGGCGACAAAGGCACCGAGAATGCCTGACCCTCGCCGAAGCACCTTTGCGAGTACCTCCGTCACTCGCCACCTCACGCGTGGAGCAATCGGCTTCGGGCTCATCGGCTCAGCGCTCGCACTGACTTCGACCGTCGGACCGGCTGCACTCCTGCTCACCCCCCTCGGTATGGTCGCCCTCCGCGGCTGTCCAACGTGCTGGATCGCCGGCCTGATCCAGACCATCTCCGCCAAGCGACTCGAGCGCACCTGCGCCGAGGACGGCTGCAGGTTATCCGTAGCTGCCTCGCCAACTAGCCATCGAACCAGCGGGCGCGGCGGCTCGAGCCAAAGTTCTGCTTGTCGACCGCAAGCTCGGCGGACGGCGCTTGAAATGCTCCGGTTGGCCTTGGTCCCGACAGGAAGTCGACATCGACGCGACCGACACGGCCAGAGCCGAACTCGATGAAGCAGGAGCCGCGACCCTCGTAGGCGCCCGGCTTCTCTCCACGCCCGGCGCCGGCAATCAGCGACGCGGCGACGATACGCGCCGCCCCCTCGGCGAACACGCCGGCTTTCGGCACTCCGATCGCCGCTACGTCGCCGATCGCGTACACACCCGGGAAGCGCGTCTCGAGGGTTCTCGGGTTCACCGGCACGTAGACGTCGTCCGTCATCCCACTGGCGACGACGACCTCGGGCGCGCGATGTTTGGGAACCCCGAGGAAGAGGTCGTAGGGCATCTCGCTTCCGTCGTCGAGCACGGCGACACCGCGCTTCCCGTCCAGAGCGCTCACGCGGCGGTTCGGCACGAACATGATCTCCCGCCCGGCAAAGGCGTCCACCAGCGCACGAGAGGTCTCAGGCGACGGCGGCACCGGACTGCCGAGCGGGATCACAAAGGAGATCTCACAGTCATCGCGGACTCCGCGGGAAGCGAGGTAGTCGTGCAGCAGCAGCGCCGCCTCGCTCGGAGCGGGAGGACACTTGAACGGCGCTCCACAAACGCCGATGAGCACGTGACCCTTTGAGAACGTGGGAAGCATTGCGCCCACTCGTTCGGCGCCCGCCACGGAGTAGAACTCGTTGCCCGCCTCGACCAAGCCGGGGGTGGCGTCGAGGTCGTAGTCGGCACCGAGCGCCACGACAAGCACGTCCGCCTCATGATTGCCGGCGTCGGTTGTGACGCGCCGCGTCTCGGGGTCGATCGCGGTGATCGTCTGCCGCAGGAACCGGACTCCCGGCTTCACGATGTCGCGATAGGCGAGCCGAACCGCCTCGGGCGTCGTGCGACCAAACATCACGTCGAGCTTCGAGTAGCCGAAGACGAAAGAGTCGTTCTTGTCGATCAGCGTCACCTCAACGCCGTCGCCAAGCGCCTGCGACAACAGCGTCGAAAGCTCGAGACCGCCGAAGCCGGCACCGAGGACGAGCACGCGAGTCGCCATTTGCCGAGCTTACCCTGCGAGTCTGTCGCCATGATCGACGAGCAATCGACCCTGACCGTCGCCGACGCAGCCGCCTGGCGGGCGTGGCTGCACACGCATCACGCGGAGTCGCCCGGCGTGTGGCTGAGGCTGGCGAAGAAGGGGACGGCCACCCCGACGAGCCTCACATACGACGAGGCCCTGGACGAGGCGCTGTGCCACGGCTGGATCGACGGTCAGGTCCGGCGCCTCGACGAGCGGACCTACCGTCAACGCTTCACCCCGCGGCGAGCTCGCAGCGCGTGGTCGAAGCGCAACGTCGGAATCGTCGAGCGGCTGCAAGGCGAAGGCCGGATGCAGCCGGCCGGCCTTGCCGCGGTCGAGCGCGCCAAGGCCGATGGCCGCTGGGAAGCGGCCTACTCAGGCCAGGCCACGATGGAGATGCCGACCGACCTGGCCGCGGCGCTGAACGCCGAGCCCGCGGCGCAGGCAATGTTCGACATCCTAACCAGCCAGAATCGCTACGCCGTCCTGCTCCGGATCAGCAGCGCCAAGCGCGCGGATACGCGCGCCAGACGTATAGAGCGGTTCGTGGCCATGCTAGCCCGCGGCGAGACGCCCCATCCGCAGAAACGCCGGCTTGGCGATTGACCGCGGTCGGCAAGGCCTCCTGGCGGCCCGAGCTCCTGCGAGAGTCAGCACGAGGAGCTCGACGCTGGGGCATCGCCCGGGAGTGCTGCGGCGCGGCGCTCGCCGGGAGCTATGGCGCGGCGACCCCGTCGCGCGCGCCGAGACGCTCGAGCTCTTCCGTGATCGTGAGCGCGCCGTCACCGCGTGCGAGCGCGACAGCCATCGCACGCGCGCCCTTCCTGAGCGATGGGTCTGCGAGCGCCGCCGCGATCACCTTGCGGAGCTTCTGCGGCGAGGCTTGCTTGCGAACCCGCACGCCAGCACCGGCGGCTACCACGCGCGCGGCGTTGTCGGGCTGGTCGCGTCCGTCCGGGACACACACGAGCGGCACGCCGTCTGCGAGCGCCGCGTTGACCGTCTGCCACCCGGCGTGCGTCACGACGAGCGCCGCATGGGGCAGCACCGTTCGATGCGGGACGAACGCCACTGTGCGCGCGTTCGCCGGCAGGCGCAGCTCGCTCGCGTCGAGCGCGGGCCCGGCCGTCAGCAGCGCCCGGACCGGCAGTCCGGCCACCGCGTCCAGCACGCGCTGGACGAGTGTGCGCTGGTCCATGTAGCTGGTGCTGAAGCTGATCACCACCAGTGGATCCATGTTCTCCGCGGGCCACGGGGACGTCCACTCGCGGGCATACGGCTCGAACGCGGGGCCCACGTAGCGCACGTTCCCCGGGAGCGCACCACGACTGGAGAAGTCGAGCTCAGGCGCCGTCATCACGTATATCGCCTGCACACCGAGCAGTTGAGCGTTCCAAGCATCCAGCGGCCCCAGCCCGAGCTCCGAGCGCGCCCTGTTGAGAACCGGCAGGCCCCGCGCGAGGACGCGTTCGCCGGTACCCCCGATCAGACGGTCGCGCGCGGCGGCCAGCCGGCCGGGGCGGGGGCGAAGGCCGGTGAAGAGCGGGGGCGCGCCGTCGACAGGGAGCGGATACGGACAGTGCACGAGCGCCACCGCCGGGACGCCCGCGCGCTCGGCGGCGATCGCCGCGCCGATCAACATCCAGTCGAGCACCACGACGTCCGCGGGCCAGTCGTCCAGCGCTTCGGCGCAGTCGCGGCTCGTGTCAAGCGCGAACGAGAACAGGCCATTCCTGACCAGGCGCACACCGGCACCGAACTTGGTTCGCGCCTCCCAATCGCGCAACGAGTCTGTCTCGGGCCTCGTGATGTCGAGATCTGGCAGCGAGCGCTCGAAGGCGACGAACTCCGCGCCAGTCCGCTCAATCCGCTCGCGCGCCGCCCGATGCGCGAGCACACGCACCTCATGGCCACGCTCGACCAGCAGCCGAGTGACGGCAAGCTGCGGTGGAGCGTTGCCGCTGAACGCCAACAGTGTCTGGAAGACTCTCACGCTGCTACCCGACTCTAGTCAGAGGAGGGCATCCCCGTCTTGCAGCCGACCGGCAGCCGACCGACTCAGGGAAACTGCTTCGCCCCGACATGCACCTCCACCGCCACGAGCCGAACGGATCGATCGCGGCCGAGATGGTCGGGTCCGGATCATCACCCGATCCCAGGCCGCACCTGACAGACGCGCCCCGAGATCACGGGGCGCGATCTGTCGGATGCGAGCTTCCGTCAGCGGTGACGACGAGAGCGCGGCGGGCAAGGCGCCTTGTATGAGGCGGGCACGGTGACCCCCCCGAGGAACGTAAGTTCCGACTTCACCGGAAATCCGCCCTTCGGACACTTCTTCGGCATCGTGCCGTAGGAGATCGTCTTCCTGCCCTTCCTGTAGGCCGCGCCGACCTTCACCTTGATTGAGAGCGCCGACGCGTCGAGCGCCCCGGGCACAGATTCGATCAGCGGCACCTCAGCGACGAGCTTCGGACCGAACGGCGGGGACGAGTTCGTGATGTGACCCGTCGAGAGGATTTCGATCGAGACCGGCGTGGTGCCGTTCACATAGAACTCAAGGCCACCACCCGGAGCGAAAAACGGCTGCACCGACACTGTCTCTTTCACGCGTTCGGTGCCGAAGCTCACGATTCCGCTCGCTTCACCCTTCGGACCGGCGATCGATTTCCTCGGGCACGGCCCCGGCCCGCTGTTCCTAATCACGTTCGGGTTGCACGTCGCGAACCCCTGCGGATGCAGCTTCACACCACGCGGCAGGTAAAAGGTGACCCCGACCAGCGGCGGTGGAAAGCCACCGTATTCGGTGCCCGAGATCGTGTATTCGGCCAGGACCGCCGCTCCTGCCCCGAGTTTGTTGCCCGTGCCCGGGAAGCCCGGAATCGGTACGGCCTTCGCTTTCAGTGTGACCGTCGGCGCCGCGGACGCGCTGGCCGACAGGCCCGTCACGGCAAGACCAAGCAGTGCCAGGCAGGTGAATGCTCTGCGCATATCAATCGCTCTCCTCTAGGTTCGGACAGTCCGGGCCGTCGGGTCCTCGCGCAACCTGGGCGCAGGATCGGCGTGTGTCACTGTCGTCTACCCATACAACCCCTCAGGGTCCTCCGAGTCGCGGTGACTCAGAGCCTGTCTCTAAAACGACATGCTCTAACTCACGGTTCTCTCGTCCGCCGCTCGGTGACGTGCTCGATCGCGTGCCTCCGCGAACCGCAGCGTCTCATATGCGATCAGCGCCGCGAGCACCGCCGCCAGTACGCTCAGAATCGCCAGCGCCGGGGGCTTCAGCGCCGCCTCGACGGGCACCAGCAGGACGAGCACGCCAGCGACGAACAGTCGTCGCCTGTTCAACGTGTGCATGTTGCGCAGGCGAAAGGCCACGTGCGCGAGCAGGTACACGGCGGCCCCGCCGAGCAGGGCCACCGCGGGCACGAGCTTCAGCGGCTGTCCCACGTGACCCAGCGTTTTCTTCATTCCCAGCGCGACCAACGCGATCCCCGCCACCATCGGAAAATGCAAATAGGAGTAGGAGTCGCGCGCGATCTCGTTGCGCTCGCGCCCCTCCGTCGCCGCGGCCAGCCGCCGGGCGGCGATCGGCGCGACCACGTCGAAGTACATCCACCACAGCGCTCCAGCGACCACGACTCCGAGCACCGCCGCCGCCACCACCCCAGCGTCGATGCCCGCGCTCGTCCCCGCGCCGATCGCCACGATCGACTCTCCCAGCGCGATGATCACGATCAGTCCGTGCCGCTCGGCGAAGTGCCCCGGCACGAGCTTCCATCCCTCCGCCCCGAACAGGAACGGGCCGCCGGCGTCGAGCATCAGCGCGAGCCCCCACAGGCCGAGCTGCAGCGCGCCACCGGTGAAGGCGGCGAGCACGAGCAGCGCCACGCCGATCATCGTGCTGGCGGCCAGGCCGATGACCGAGCGACGCAACTCCGCGTCCTCCCGGCTCGCCAGCGTGAACAGCAGGATGTGTGCGATGCGTACAACCGCGTAAGCGCAGGCGAACAGCAGGGCGTCCCCGCTGAAAGCCCGCGGCACGCACAACGCGGCGACGAGGAACGCCGCCATCGACGCGAAGATCACCAGCCGCACCGCGCCCTCCTCGGGGTCGAGAACGCTCGTGAGCCACGCGTAGCCCACCCACGACCACCACAGCACGCCGAGCACGAGCAAACCCTTCAGCAGACCTTCCCACGTCGGCGTCGCCGCCATCAGCGCCGTGCACTGCGTCAGCGCGAGCACGAACACCAGGTCGAAGAACAGCTCCAGCGGGGTGACGCGCTCGTCGCCCTCGCGCAGGACCGCGCTCACACGCGGTTCACGATTCGAGGCGGCTGTGCTCACCTCGTCATCTTCGCAACAACGCCACCCCGGGCTCCGCGGGCTCGGCGGCGGCCGGACTGCGGCCGCCGCCCCCGTTAGCCGATCAGCGCTGCACCACGATCAGTGCAGCGACATGTTCGGCTCGCCCGCTGAGTTCAGTCCTGTCCCGGAGATCGCACATGTCCCACCGTGGACGCTACCCCCGTTGTATGCCTGCGTCAAGCAGTTGCGCAGACCCAGTTGCGCCCAGTAGTTCGGGTGCAGGTCCTCCTGGATCTGATACGGCGGGAGGATCGCCGTGACCGTGCGGATCTGGTTGATCCACTCGGTCTTGTCCACTGCTCCGGCCTGCGTCCAGGAGGCGAGCCCCTTTTCCTCGAGCAGCCCGACGCCCTGCTCGCACAGGCGACGCCCGTTGAACGCACCACTGAGTTCCATCGTCTTCACGTTCGTCAGCCCGCTGTCGGATGCCGCTCCGAACACCGCGCCGTCGATCGTCGGCAGCATCATCGAGTTCGCCGTGTTGGCGTCCGCGTTCCAGAAACCGCAGCCTCCCACCGTTTGCCGCGTGAAGCCCGACTCGGGGTAGCGGAAGCCCGAGCCGTTCGGGATCGGCGAGGGGTAGTCCTGCACCACGATCGAATACTGCGAGCTCGAGTACCCTGCGTTCGTCATCGCCTGAGCGACGTTCAACAGCGCGCCCTTGATCGCCGCCCGCTGCGCCGCCACGTTGGCCGGCGTGAAGTTTTCCTGGACCGATGAGTCTTCGCTGCAGTGGTGCTGCCACCACCACGGTGACGTCAGCCAATCGGTCAGACAGGTCTGCACGATGCTCGCGAAGTTGAAGTTGTTTCCTCCGATCGACACCGCTACGAGCTTCACGTTGTGCGTGGCCGCGAAGTTCTGCAGCATCAACGCCTGCCCTTCGTGGCCGCCGGAGTTGTAGAAGTCGAGGCCCGGCTTGAAATGTCCTTCGGAGTCGGTGAAGGTCGACGTCTTCGCCCCCGAGCAGGCCAGGTTCTCCCCGCTCACGCCGCTGCCAATGTACACCTCGGCCGATTTCGAGCGGTGACAGCCGGCGATCAATTCAGCCGTGTGCGTCGAGTTGTCGTTGTACGCGCTCGATCCGAGCGCATCGATCTTCGACGAGCTTTCGTTCGTGTTCCCCGCCCACCGGCCCGCCTCACCGGAGATGTAGGAGTCACCGAGACTCGTCGTCCAGGGAGCGCCCTGGCCCGGCCCGTCCGCGCGAGCCGAGGACGCGAGCGCCGCGCTCAGTCCACATGCGAGTCCGATCAACAAGAGCGCTGTGGCGATCACCGCGCCGTGGGAAGTCCTGCGAGCAACCATCAAATGACCCATTGATTCTCCTCCGTCTGCGCGCCAGCCTCGCGGGCGCTGTCGAGGTGAACCTATCGTTCCCGGCAAATCCGATCAACCGAATCTGGACAAACAATGGAGATTGTCTCCGAGTCTGCCCTGCCGATCGGGGAAATCTGCGAGCGAGACATGGGGCACAGCCGTGCCGCGCTCGACGATAGCCGTCGTGCCCTACATCCCCTCGCCCGCGACCCTCGCAGGCGCCTCACCCCACAGCTGCTCGAGTCGATAGAAGGCGCGTGTTTCAGGCGTGAAGACGTGAACCACCACGTCCAGGTAGTCCATCAGAATCCAATCGGCCTTGCCGACGCCCTCGACGCGGCGGGGAGCCGTTCCGTGCTCGTGCTTGAGTCCCTCGAGGATGCCGTCGTGGATCGCCTTAGCCTGTCGGGCGGTGTTGCCGGTGCAGAGCAGGAAATAATCGGTGTACCCCAGCACGTCTCTGAGGTCGAGCTCCACGACGTCGAGCGCCTTCTTGTCCGCCGCGTAGCGGGCGATCTCACGGACGAGCTCCTCGGGCCTCACCGCTCGCCGCCCTGTCCGCTCACGCGATACAGACGCTGCCCTGAGATGTAGGAGGCCACCGCCTCGTCCACCAGCTCCGCCACCGGCGTCCCCCGCGCGACACGCTCGCGGATCATCGAAGAGGAGATGTCAACCTTCGGCATCTCCACGAAGGCCACGCGCTCCTCCGCTTCCAGTTCTGCAAGTACGTGAAGCACTTCCTCGCGTCCGGCGCCCTCACGCCCTGCCACGGCGAGGTCCGCCAGCTCGAGCAGCTCTCGCGGTTCGCGCCACTCGCGCAGCGTCCGCGCCGTGTCCGCCCCCACGATGAAGGTCAGCTGGGCATCGGGGTGGCCTGCATTCAACGCTCTCAAGGTATCCACCGTATAGGACGGCCCTCCCCGTTCGATCTCCATCGCACACACCTCCACTCCCGGCACGTCCCGCACGGCCAGCTCGCACATGCGCAGGCGATGCTCGGGACCCGGATCGGCGCCCTCGAGCTTGTGCGGCGCGCCACACGCCGGCACCAGCAGCACGCGCTCCAACGCGAGCTCGGACAACGCGTGGCGCGCGAGCGCCATATGCCCCAGATGGGGCGGGTTGAACGTTCCGCCGAGGACCCCCACCCGGCGGCTCCCTGGGGGACTCACAAGACCCTCAACCGTGCATGCTCCTCTGCCCGCCGAGCTTCCCGGGACCCTCAACCGCGGATATGCCCGTCCCCCTCGACGAGGTACTTGAACGTGCATAGCTCGCGCAATCCGATCGGCCCGCGCGCGTGCAGCTTCTGCGTGGAGTTGCCGATCTCCGCTCCCATCCCGAACTCTCCGCCGTCGGTGAATCGCGTCGAGGCGTTCACATACACGCAGGCTGCGTCCACGCCGAGTTGGAAGGCGCGTGCGGCGGCGGTATCGCGGGTGACGATCGCCTCCGAGTGACCGCTGCCATAGCGCCCGATGTGCTCAATCGCCTGCTCCACCGAGTCCACCACCGCGACCGCCAGCGTCAACCCCAGGTACTCCGTGGCCCAGTCCTCCTCTCGTGCCGGCTCGACGGTGCCGGCGCTACCACCCACGGCAGGGCCGTTGACGCTGTCATGTGTGGCGCCGTTGACCCTCTCCGTCGTGGATTCGCCGCGCGCGGGCACGCGCGCGGCGACCCCCTTGTCCGCTCGCACCGTCACCCCCGCCCCCACGAGCGAGTCGACGATTTGCGGCACGAACTCATCCGCCACTCGCTCGTGCACGAGCAGCGTCTCGGCGGCGTTGCACACGCCCGGTCGCTGCACCTTGGCGTTCATCACGATCCGCTCGGCGGCTCGCAAGTCAGCCGAGGCGTCCACGTACACGTGGCAGTTGCCCGACGCCGCGTAGATCACCGGCACCGTCGCCACCCGCTCGAGCGCCGCCTTCAGCCCCTCGCCGCCGCGCGGGATGATCAGGTCGACGCTCCCCTTCTGCGTCGCCAGCTCCGCGAGCTCCTCGCGCCCACCGCCGGCCACGAGGCTCACGCACCCCTCCGGCAGGCCCGCCGCGACGGCGGCCTGCGAAGCGATCTGTGCCAGCGCGGCGTTCGAATGACCCGCCGAGGAAGAGCCCCGCAGGACGATCGCGTTACCCGACTTCAAGCACAGCGCCGCGGCGTCGATCGTCACGTTCGGCCGCGCCTCGTACACGACCGCCACGACCCCGAGCGGAACACGTACCTTGCGCACGTCCAAGCCGTTCGGCAAACGATGTCCGTCGATCACCTCTCCCACCGGATCGGCCAACGCGGCGATCTGACGCACCGCCCTGGCGATCCCCTCGATTCGCTCCTCGTCGAGCAGCAGTCGATCGAGTAGCGCGTCGCCGATATCCGCCTCGCGCCCCGCCCGCATGTCGAGCGCGTTGGCCTCGATTATCTCCTGCGCCCGCTCCCCGAGCGCCGTCGCGATCGCCTCAAGCGCCGCGTCCTTCGTGGCCGTGTCGGTCCGCGCCAGCTCCCGCGCCGCGCGCTTTGCCGAGCGACACGTCTCAGCTACCGATAGAACCGCCGTCGCCATTCCTCCACAGGGTACGACAGAGACCTTGCCACGTCACGACAGAGCTCTACCCCACCACGAGATAGTCACGATGCACGGCCTCCTCGGTCGCGCGCGGCAGCACCTCCTGGATCGCCGCCGACTTCATCCCCATCACCCGTCCCATCTCCTGCGCGGAGTAGTTGCAGATCCCCTTCGCCAGCACCCGTCGCGCGTCCTCGCCCTCCTCCACACGCTCGGCGATCTCCACCGCGTCGCCCGCGTCGAAGTCCCCCTCTACCCCCACCACTCCCACCGGCAGCAGACTAGCGCTGCCCTCGCGCACTGCCCGTGCCGCTCCCCCGTCGATCACCAGCGTGCCGCGCGCGGGCTTGGCGTACTTCAACCACAGCTTGAACGAGCTGTACCGCGCCTCACGAGGAGGGAAGCGGGTGCCCTCCACTCCTCCCGCGAGTACCGTCTCCAGGGCCCCCGCACGCAGCCCGTTGCAGATCACGGTCGCAATCCCCGCCGCTGTGGCCATGTCGGCCGCTACGACCTTCGAGCGCATCCCACCTGAGCCCAACGGCGAGGTGGTGTGGCCGACCTCCAACTCCTCCAGCACCGCGAAGTCGCTGATCTCGCCCACTAGCCGCGCATCCGGGTACAGCCGTGGATCGGCCGTGAACAGCCCGTCGATGTCCGTCAGCAGCACGAGCTCCTCAGCGCCCACCAGGATCGCCACCTGCGCCGCCAGGAAGTCGTTGTCCCCGAACGAGATCTCGTCGGTCGCCGTCGTGTCGTTCTCGTTGATCACCGGCAGCACCCGCCACTCCAGCAGCGTGCTCAGCGTCTGCCGGGCGTTCAGATAGTGGGTTCGCGCACTCATGTCGAAGAACGTCAGCAGCACCTGCGCGCTCGTAACCCCCCGCTCGCGCAGCAGCTCGTCGTACACGCGATACAGCTTGCCCTGTCCGACAGCGCTCGCCGCCTGCAGCTCGCCCACCGTGCTTGGTCGCTGGGGCAGCGCCATGATCCGCATTCCCCGCGCGATCGCCCCGCTCGTGACCACGATCGCCTCGCCACCCTGCTCGTGGACCGTCGCGATCGCGTCGCACACGCGCGCGAGCACCTCCATGCGCGGCTCGCCCGCGCCGTCCGCCACGACGCTCGACCCGAGCTTGATCACCACACGCCTCATCGTCGAGAGCTTATTTGGCCGCTCGCCGCCAACCGGACTCACTTCAGGATCGGCGCGCGCGATGCCTCGCCGGCTCGCATGCGACCGACACCGGGCACCATCCGGCCGGACGCTCTCAAGAGCCCGGATCGAGCTCGAACGTCACGCCCGCGATCTCGATCTCATCGCCCGGCTGAAAGCCCTCGTCCTGCAACGCCCGCAGCACGCCGATCTTGCGCAACCGTCCCTCCACGTATGCCATCGCGTCGTCGTTCTCCGTGTCATACCGCTCCAGCAGCCGCTCGATGCCCTTGCCTCGCACGGCGAACGCTCGCTCCCCCGTCCGCTCGACGTGAAAGCCAGTCCCCGCCGCCGGCCGAAAGACCATGTGCTCGGCCAACCCCTCCGCGCCCGCCAACGAGACCTCCACGCCGGTCTCTCCGCCTTCGCCTCTCGCGCCTTCCGGTTCACTCGGGCCCTCGCCGTGGGTGGCCTGCCCCTGCGCGGGCACCCTTCGCAGCAGCTCCCCCGCCAGCTCCTCCACACCCATCCCCGTGGCACTCGAGGTGGCGATCACCGGCACCTCGCCGCCCAGTCGCTCCTCCCACTCAGCCACCGCCTCGCGCGTGCGTCCCTCGGTCACAAGATCGGCCTTCGACAGGGCGAGCACGCGCGGCAGCCGCGACAACCGCACGTCGTGCGCGGCGAGCTCCCGCTCGATCACCTCGTGGTTTGCCACCCAGTCGGCACCCTCGCCGGCGGACAGCTCCGGCGCGATGTCCAACACGTGCACGAGCAGGCGCGTGCGCTCGACGTGGGCCAGGAAGTCGTGCCCCAGCCCCGCGCCCTCACTCGCGCCCTCGATCAACCCCGGGATGTCGGCAACCACCAGCTGACGTTCTGCGGCCGCCTGTCCCCCAAATGGGGTGTCGAGCACACCCAGCACCGGTGAAAGCGTCGTGAACGGATAGCCGGCTACCTTCGGCGCGGCCCGCGTCAGCCGCGACAGCAGTGAGGACTTGCCCGCGTTCGGCAGCCCTACCAGTCCCACGTCCGCGAGCAGCTTCAGCTTCAACTCGAGCCACCCTGCCTCTCCCGCGACGCCACGCTCGGCGAACCGCGGCGCTTGGCGAGTCGGACTGGCAAAGCGCTTGTTCCCCTTTCCCCCTCCCCCTCCGCGCGCCACCACCGCGCGCTGGCCGGACGCGAGCAGCTCCCAACGACGTCCCACCAGATCCTCCTCCTCGCCACCAGGCCCAGCCACCCCGGTCACCTGCGTTCCCGGTGGCACCCTGATCAGGAGATCCTCACCGTCGGCGCCGTGACGCAGCGAGCCCTCCCCGGCTCCTCCCCGCCCCGCGCGGTAGTGGGCCTTGCGCCGGAAGCTCTGCAGATCGCGCAGCGACTCCTCGCACACGAGCACCACTTCCCCCCCGCGACCGCCGTCTCCGCCGTCTGGACCCCCGCGCGGCACGTGCGCTTCCCGGCGAAAGCTCATGCAGCCGTCGCCGCCCGCGCCCGCCTGCACGTGGATTCTCGCCTGGTCGTGCAGCACGACAGGTCGCTTAGATCAGGCGTGGGCGAGCTTGTGCGAGAAGCAGAAGCCCGCAACAGCCGCCGCCCCCGCCACCGCCACCGTGCCGATCACGCCGGCCTTCGGCAGCTCAGCACGCGCGACGATCGTGGCCACCGCGTCGACCGAGTCGGCCGCGGCGCACGCGGCCTGTACGCGCGGCCCGATCTCGGCGTCGTCGAGAGTTCCCAGCGCGAGCACGCCCAGCGCCACGTCGCGGATGCCGAGCGAGCGCGCGATGTACTGCACGACCGGCCGCTTCGCATGCTTGCCCAGCCATCTGCCGGCCACCTGTTCCGGCGCCGCGAGCACCGCGACACCGAGCGCCACCCGTCCTGCGGCAAGCAGGCGCGCGCCCTGTCGCGGACTCATCCTTGGCTCAGTCTCCGTCGGCGGGCAGCACGTTGACCATCCGCCCACGGCGTCCGGCCGTGAACTCCACGGTCCCCGCCGTGCGTGCATACAGCGTGTCGTCCTTGCCGATCCCCACGCCCGCACCCGGCTTGAAGCGGGTGCCGCGCTGGCGCACGATGATCTCCCCGCCGGACACGGTCTGTCCGGCGAAGGTCTTCACCCCCAGCCGCTGCGCGTTCGAGTCGCGCCCGTTCCGGCTCGATCCCAGCCCCTTCTTATGCGCCATCTGTCGCCTTCTCCTTCGTCTTCGCGGCCTGTTTCGCCCGCGCGGCCGGGGCGCCCTTCGTCTCAGTCGAGATCGACTCCTCCGCGGCCGCCGGCTTGCGCTCTGAGGCATGCGCCGCCTTGACCGTCGCTTTCGCCCTGCCCGCACCGGCCGTGATCTCGGTTACCTCGATCCGCGTCAGATCCTGACGGTGGCCGGTGCGCCGCTTGTATCCACGCTTCGGCTTGAACTTGAACACGCGCAGCTTCTCCCCGCGCACGTGCGCGAGCACCTTCGCTGTGACCTGCACCTGCTCGAGGCCCGCCTTGTCGAAGACGGTCTCCTCGGAGCGATACAGGATCGGCTCGAGCACGACGTTAGCGCCCTCCTCGACGGCGAGACGCTCGATCAGCAGCCGCTGACCCCGCTCGACGCGGTACTGCTTGCCGCCGGTCTTCACTATCGCGTACATGTCTGTCTCGGTCTCGATTTCTCTCGCTTCGAAGCAGCGGCGTAGCCGGCTACTCTGGGGTGGGCGCCTTGGCAGCAGAACGGCGCCGCCCGCCCCTGCGGCCACGACGCCGAGGCTTCGATTGTAGGCCATCCTCGGACCCCTCGTCCTGCGAAGCTTCAGAGACACGGCCATCCCCCTCCCCCGCGACGGCAATACTCCCATCCTCCTCCGGCTCTGCCTGCTCTTGCGCGACCGGCTGGGGCTTGGGCACGACTCGCCTCGTCGACCGCCTGCTCCGCGGCGCCGGGCTGCGCGTCGGCGGCGCCACCACCTCGCCGGACTCGTCCAACAGCAGCGCGGTCGCGGCCGTGCGGCCGACCTGGTCGATCCGCACCATTCGCTTCTCGCCCACGTGCGGCGCGGCCCCGGCGATCGAGATGATGTACCCGTCGATTTTTGCCACCGCGTCGTCGACGTCGTACATGTGCGGCTCGACGATCTCCACCAGCACCTCGTCGCCCTCGCGGAACGGCAGCGCCCGCTCCTCCACCTCCGCCCGCGTGCCCTGGAAGGTGATCGCGAAGTGGTCGAGCGTCAATCCTTCCGAGCCCTCGAACAGGAACGACTTGCCGGTCTGCGCCTCGAGCCCGTGCAGCACGCGCGAGCCCTGACCGGTGAACTCGGCCGTCACCCGCGGGTGAATCTGTACGAGGAACGCCTCGACGTCGGGGTGCTCCAAAGCCACGTCCAGCAGCCGCCGCTCGAACTCGATCGCGATCGTCTCCTCCGAGCGGATCACGCCCTCCCCCTCGCACGTCGGGCACGGCCGGCTCATGATCTCGCGCACGCCCTCGGTGACGTTCTGACGGGTCATCTCCACCAAGCCGAGCTTCGATATCTCCGCCGTGAATGTCTTCGTGCGGTCCTCGTCGAGCGTCTTGCGAAGCGTCTTCATCACGGCGTCGCGGTTGCGCGCGCGCGCCATGTCGATGAAGTCGATCACGATGATCCCGCCGATGTCGCGCAGTCGCAGCTGATTGACGACCTCCTCGGCGGCCTCCAGGTTCGTCTTCGTGATCGTGTCCTCGAGCGCCGCGCCCTTGCCACGGCCGATGAAGCTGCCGGAGTTGACGTCGATCACCGTCAGCGCCTCGGCGTAGTCGATCATCAGATAGCCGCCGCTCGGCAGGTCCACGCGCCGCGACATCACCCCTTCGATCGCCTTATCCACGCCGTAGGCCTCGAACAGCGGTTCCTTTTGATCCCACAGCTCCACCCGCTCCACGAGCTCCGGCGCGGTGCGCGTGAAGAACGAGACCAATCGCTGATGCTGCTGCGGGTCGTCGACGATCGCCCGCTCGAAGTGCTCGGAGAAGATGTCGCGCACGACGCGCACCGACAGGTCCGCCTCCTGGAAGACGAGACCAGGGGCAACCGTCTCCTCGACGCGTTTGCCGAGCACCTCGTGGAGCTTGTGCAGGTACTTCAGCTCGCGTTCGAAGTCCTCCCGCTTGGCCCCGTGGGCGGCGGTGCGCACGATCACGCCGCCCCCGTCCAGGGCCAGGTTGGCGGTCTGCCGGCGCAGGCGTTCGCGCTCGCGATCCTCCAGCCGCCGCGACACGCCGATACCCTCGCCGCTCGGCGCATAGACCATGTAGCGCCCGGCGATCGTCAGCTCCATCGACAGGCGCGCCCCCTTCGTCTTCAGGGGATCCTTGACGACCTGCACGACGATCTCCTGCCCGGGACTCAGCAGGTCGGAGATCTTGCTGTTACGCGCCGCCCCCGTGCCGCGCCCGCGCTTGGGCGTCTCCACCCCGGGCAGCACGATCTCATCGACGTGCAAGAAGCCATTCTTCTCCAGGCCGAAGTCGACGAACGCGGCCTCCAGCCCGGGCAGGACGTTGTCCACCTTGCCCTTGTAGATGTTGCCGACGATTGAACGACCGCCACGGCGCTCGATGTAGAGCTCAGCTATTCGATAGCCGGCCTGTGGACCCCCGCGGCCACGCTTGCGAGAACCGGTCGAACGGGCGGCTGCGGAAGAACGCGAGGCAGCGGGCGTGCTGGCCGAAACGGGGATTCCGGCCGCAGGCCGGCGTCCCCCGGTTTCGGTCGCCTCTAGAAGCGCGACGCGCGTCTCCGCGCGATCGACGCTGACAAGCACTTGCTTTTTCAATTTGATCCAGTCTTTCGGGATTGACGCGGGCCGAGTCCCGGATGCGTCGGCACCGGACGTGCGGACGCGAGGCCGGTGGGTTCGCATGAACCCGACCGGCCGACGGCCCATCCGCGGCAACCGCGCCCTCCCAGCGCTCCAGGCGCGCCCGGACGGGCGCTTCCTCGAGGGCGGGGCCCGCGGCCTTGGAGGCCGGGTCGGGCTGACGGTCTGGCGTGTGGTACTCGGCTGGCATTTGGTGTCTAGTAGCGCAGTACGCGGCCCTTCAACGCTTGCGAGGCGCGTGCCTGGACGTAGATCGATTGCAACAGGCCTATCGCCAACAGGGTTGTGATAACCGACGAGCCGCCATAGCTCATAAGCGGCAGCGTTACGCCGGTAATGGGCATGATCCCAATTGTCATTCCCACGTTCACGAAGACCTGGAACATCAGCATAGCCGCTACGCCCCCCGCCACCAACGACCCGAATAGGTCCTTGGCCATCACCAGGATCCGCAACGCGCGCCAGATCAGCAGGGCGTACAACGACAGCACGAGCCCGGCACCGAGAAAGCCGTACTGCTCGCCCACGGCGGCGAACACGAAGTCGGTGTGGCTCTCCGGCACGAAGTTGAGCGAGACCTGGGGCGCGTTCGCCCCCCGGCCCGTCTTCTGCCCCGATCCGATCGCGATCTTCGACTCCTCCTGTTGGTAGCCTTCCTTCTGGGCGTTCGTAGAAGGGTGCAGGAAGGCCGTCAGCCTCGCCACCTGATAGGGCTTCAGCACGTGCACGCCCGCCGCCGGAGCCGCTACGAGCACGAACGTGAGCGATACGAGCCCCAGCGCGATCAGTGCGGCGATGTGCCGCCACGAGGTTCCCGCGACGAACAGCAGCGTAAACGCGACGACCACATAGACCATGCCCGATCCGAGATCTGGCTGGGCGATCACGAACATCGCCGGCACGAGCGCAGCCAGCATCACTAGCACGGTCGTCTCGCGCTCGCGCAACCGCCGTGCGCGATCGACGACGAATGCCGACACGGCGAGGATCAGCAGCACCTTGCCGAGCTCTGAGGCTTGGAAGGAGAAGAACGGCAGGTTGATCGCGCGCTGTGAGCCACGTGCCGTGTGACCCAGCCCGAGCACCGCAACGATGCTCAATATCAGCAGCGCGTAGATCCCGTTTTTCAGCGGCCGCAGTCGCGCGTAGTCGATACGCGCGAGCACGAGCATCAGCAGTCCGCCCACGATCAGGTAGACCGCCTGGCGGTCCAGGTAGTAATGCGGCTGACCTGGCACGAGGTCGCGTGTGGCAGCTCCCAGCGTGACGATCGAGCAGATCGCCAGGCCGATCACGGCGAGTGTCAGCAGCGGGTCGAGCGGCAGCCGCAGCGCGCGCGGCGGCGGGAGCGGCGTGTCCTCGGGCGGCTTAATCGGGCTGAGGGGCATCAGTGTCGGGGCCCGTTTCGCTCGCTCATAGCGTCTTCGAAGTGCCGGCGACGAATTGCTTGGGCTTGCCGAACCACTGCGAGGCGAGCAGTCGGGCGATTGGCGCTGCCGTTTCGGCGCCGAAGCCGCCCTGCTCGACGGTGACCGCGATCACGATCGGCCGCTTTGGGTCGGCCACGTAGCACATGTACCACGACTGGTCTTCGGTGAATTCGCCTTTCACCCCATGCTGGGCGGTGCCGGTCTTTCCGTACACAGGATGCTGGCCTTGATCCCATCCCCGCCATACGTCGAAGGAGGTGCCTCCCGGCTGACTGGCGGCGTCGTGGATGCCTTCCATCACGAGGCTCAGGTTCGAGTAGTTCAGGCGCACGTGCCGCACCGGGGGAAAGCTGAGGCTCTGCACGAGCCCTCCTTTGGATTCGTCGATCTCCATCCCCAGATGCGGACGCACGACCGTGCCGTACCCCTGGTGCATGTACGCGTTGGCGAGCGTCGAGTAGGCAACCGCCATCTGCAGCGGAGAGGTGATCAGATCTCCCTGCCCTACCGCCAGGTGCATGTTGTCGCCCACGCTCCACGGGCGTCCGTCTGAGATCCCGCAGCTGCGCACGTGCCTGGCGCTCTCGCAGCGCACCTCCGCTTGCGCCACGCCGGCGCGCCATGCTCTATCCGGGACGACGCCCTTGATCTCGCTGGGCAGGTCGATGCCGGTGGGCTCGCCGATCCCCAGCTCGCGCGCCATCCGCTGGATCGACTCGCCGCGACTGTTGGCGTTCTCGCCGACCTGGAAGAAGTAGGTGTCCGAGGAGACGCGCAGCGCGTTGACCAGGTCCAGGGCACCGAATTCAGCCTTGCCCGAGTTGCAGAAGGCCTGCGTGGAGACATAGATGCATTTGCCCGCCCCCAGCGCCGCGTTGGGATCGAGCACTCCCCCTTCGAGCGCCCCCATCGCGGTGATCGGCTTGAACGTCGAGCCGGTCGGATAGGTCCCGTTGACGGCACGGTCGGTCAACCGCGCCACCGGCCCCGATCCGGCCGTGGCGTGGGCAGGACCCTTGAGCAGGGCGTATTCCCTCTTCGTCAGCGGTTTGGCGAACTTGTTCGGGTCGAAGCTCGGGTATGAGCCCATCGCCAGCACTTCTCCGTTGCGCGGGTCGAGCGCGGTGAACGCTCCCGCCACAGCGGGTTTTCCACCGGCCTGCGCCCGTTCGATCCCTTCCAACAGGGCTTTTTCGCCCTCTCTCTGCAGGCCCACGTCGAGCGTCACCTTCAGGCTATGCCCAGCCAGCGGTTGGCTGGGGGCGAGATTGCTCGGCACCGGATTGCCGGCAGCGTTGACCTCGACCCGCTGCACTCCCGCTCGCCCGCGAAGATAGCGGTCGTAGTAGTACTCGAGACCTTCCTGTCCGACCACTGTGCCCTGCTTGACGCCGTGGAAGGCCTGCTTTTCGAGCTCCGGCTTGGAGACCTGCCCGACGTAGCCCACCAGGTGCGCTCCCATCTCGCCGAACGGGTACGCGCGGATCGAGACCGGCTGCTGGACGACGCCCGGGAATTCGTTCTGGCGCTCGGCGAGCACGGTCAGCGCGCCCCTGCCGGCATCGGTCTTGACCGTCACGGGCGCGTATCTGACGGCACTGCTGTCGGCGATCACCAGCTCGCGGATGCGCGCGGGCCGCATCTTCAACACTGCGCCCAAGCGACGGTACAGCGCGCGCCTTTGCGCGCCTTCGGGGGGTAGCGCCGACGGGACGATCTGCACGGCGTTGGTCGTGCGGCTGGTGACGATCGGTCGGCCTTCGCGGTCGAGGATCTGTCCTCGCGGCGCGGGAATCGGCAGCGAACGCGCACGGTTGGCATCCGCCTGCTGCACATACTGTTCGCCCGAGAGCACCTGCAGGTACCAGAGCCGGAAGAACACGATCGCGAACATCACCATCGCCAGCGTGCCCAGCGCCGCGACCCGCAACGCCAGTTGCGGCGAGACGGGCATGTGGGGGTCCCGCGGGCGCAGGCGCTCGATCGCGCTCATGAGCGTGAGAGCGGGCTCAACCCACCGGTCGTGTATGCGCGACGGCGCCGCCGGCGAGGATCATCGGGCATCCCGGGCTCGAGCAAACGACGGACGACCGCCCACATCGGCAGCGCGACCACCGCATTCACGAGCACGCCGAGCACGATCTGGCGCAGCAGCTCGAGGCTGACCGGGGCGTTCACACCCAGCAGAAACTCGACCAGTGAGTAGCCGACCGTCGAGACGGCCGAAGCCGCGACGCCTACGAGCAGTGGCGCCAGCGCGGCCTGAGGGTCTCGCAACTCGCGTAGGCGCCCAGACCAGAAGCCGATCACCGTGAAGATCAACGAGGTCACGCCGAGCGTCTGAACGAGCGCGAGATCGACGAGCAGCCCGACCGCGAAGCCGGTGACCGCTCCAAGCGTCGATCCGCACAGCAGTCCGACGAAGGCCACCACGAGGGGGGACAGGTCGACGTTCACCCCGAACACCGGCACCTCGGAGACGACGCCGATCTGAAAGAACACGACCACCAACACCAGCGTGGCGATGCGCGCGAGCAGCGAAGCGGGCAGACTTGTCGCGCTCATTGGCTTCCCCGTCGCCGCAATCCGGTCGCATCGCTCATCATTTACCGATTCCCGTCGCCGCGAGCTGACTGGAAGTAACGCCGCCGGCGCTCGTTTGCTGACCGGTCGCGAGGCCCGCGGTGAGGTTGCTTAGGCGGGCCGGCAACGCGCCCGAGGCCGAGGTCAACACCTGCACCACGTCGAGGTTGTGCAGGTTGGCGAGCGGATGCACGTTGACTGACTTGTAGGCGCTTTCTTCGTCGATCGAGGTCACCTGCCCGATCGGGATGCCGGGCGGGTAGAGCGAGTCGTTGGGGCTCGACAGGGTTCCCGAGGTGACGACGTACTGGCCCAGGTTGACCGACGTGTTGGCCGGTAGGTACTGGAGCAGCAGATCGTTCGGGTCGCCCACCTTGGGCTGCACTATGCCGGTTGCGCTGGTCGCCTCGATCCTCGCGCTGACTCCCATCGAGCTGTCGGTGATCAGGCTCACCTGGGCTCCGTCGGAGGCGGCCTGGGTGACCTTGCCGACGAGCCCTTCACCGTTGATGACCGGATCGTTGAGCCGCACGCCCGCTGAGGTGCCCTTGTCGACGATGACAGTCGAGTACCACAGGTTCGGCGACTTGAACACGACCGTCGCCGTCACCGGCCGGTAGTCGCTCACGCTGAGCCGGTTGTCGAGGTGGTACATCGCCAGCAGCTGCTGATAGGAGCTTTTTTCGGACTGGTTCGCGATCAGTTCACGGCGCAGTTTGTCGTTCTGCTTGAGCAGTTGGTCGCGCTGACCCTTGGCGTGCAGCGTGTCGCCGAACCAGCCGAACAGGTCGCGTACCGGCTTCAGCGCCTTGTTCGCACCGTCCTGGATCGGCGAGACGACAGTCAGAAAGCCGCGCTGCACGGAGTGCAGGCCGCCGCCGGAGCTCTCGCCGAAGTAGGCGGTGAGCAGTATCAGGGACAGCACGACGAGCAGCGCGAGCACCGCACGTCGACGCCGGACCGTCTTGTCATACACGAATAGCGACCTTCCAAAGCGTTCGGGAAAGAGTACCCCCGGGTGCGCGTGCCCGTAACAGGCACGCGGCTCATCTGCGGCGCTGGCGGTTGCGCGAGCTGCGGTTGGAGCGGTGGATCGCCTCGAACTCCTCCAGCGACCGCCCCGAGCCGACCGCCACGCACGTCAACGGCGACTCGGCCAGGTGGGCGGGCATCTGCGTCTCCTCGCGCAACCGCTCGTCGAGACCCTGCAACAGCGAGCCCCCACCCGCGA
>DASXIB010000044.1:0-190644 GCA_036498245.1 Solirubrobacteraceae bacterium | reverse complement strand
CGAGCTCTCCGAGCTCGCGCGTCAGGTAGTCGCCGGCCTCGCTGACGTAGCGCTCGCGCTCGTCGCGCTGCTGCGCCACGAGACCCTTGATCTCCTGGTACTTGCGGGGGTGCAGCGTCGCGAACGCAAGGTCCTCGAGCTCCCACTTGATCGCGTGGATTCCCAGCCGGTGGGCCAGCGGCGCGTAGATGTCGAGGGTCTCGCGCGCCTTGTCCATCTGCTTCTGCTTGGGCATCGCCTCGATCGTGCGCATATTGTGCAGGCGGTCGGCGAGCTTGATCAGGATGACCCGTACATCAGTAGCCATCGCCACCATCATCTTGCGGTAGTTCTCGGCCTGCGCCTCATCGCGCGACTGGAAGGTCAGTCCGGTGAGCTTCGTGACTCCGTCGACGAGACCGGCGATCTCCTCGCCGAAGCGCTCGCGCACCTCCTCGATCGACGCCGAGGTGTCCTCGACCGTGTCGTGCAGCAGCGCCGCGCACAGCGTCTCGGTGTCGAGCCGCATGCTCGCGCAGATGCGGGCCACCCCGACCGGGTGCACGATGAAGTCCTCACCGGACTTGCGCAGCTGCGCGGCGTGGTGCTCGCACGCGAATACGAACGCGTCCTTGACCCGCCCCCGGTCGATCTCCGCGGCCGAGTCTGCGGCGTGCTCTGAGACGATCGCGAACAGATCGCCCAGCAGGCGTCGCTCGGGCTCGGTCAGCGCGAGCCGCTCAGGAACGATTGCCGTGCCCGGCTGGTCGACCTCGGCCTCGACCTCGATCGTCGGCGGTCTCTTCGGTTCCTGTGACATCGCCATACCCAAAGGGTAGGGGACGCAGCTGCCGGACTGAAGGGATTCCCGACGATCCTCAGCTCAGCGCGAACAGCACCAGCTCGCCGTCGTCAGTGACCGAATCGGCTCCCCGCGCGGGAGTCGCGGCGGCGGACGCCACCTGCCGGGGCCGCGCCTGGCGCAGCACCAACCGCGGCTCGCTCACTCCGTTCCACTCGTTGACCTCGAGGCTGAACGTCGCCTCAGCGGCCTCGCCGTCCTCGACCGGCAGCCGTCCCCCCGTCCCGAACGCGACCGCTCGCGCGCGCGCGCCGCGCGATTCAACGGTGAAGCGAACGTGCTTGCCTTCACCCATCGGTCGAGCGTCTCTGAACGTGGCGTCGTCGAGCAGCAGTGACACGGCGGGGTTACCCCTGCCGAACGGCGCCAACGCTTGCAGCTCCTCCGCGAGCGTGATCCCCAGCTCCTCGCCACCGACGACCGCGTCCACCCGCTCGAGCGGACCGTCGGGCTCGGCTCCGAGCACGCGTTCGGCGTGGGCGTCGAGCTCGGCGGCGAATTCCTCGACGCGCCCGCGCTCGATCTCAAGGCCCGCGGCGGCGCGATGGCCGCCGTAGCCGCGCAAATGCTGCTCGCACGCGGCGAGACCGTCGAGCAGGTCGAAGTCCTCGACGCTGCGCCCGGACCCCTTGCCCCCGGCTCCCTCCAGCGCGATCATCACCACCGGGCGCCGGTGGCTCTCGACCAGGCGTGAGGCGACGATCCCGATCACGCCCGGGTGCCAGCCGTCCGCGGCCAGGACGTATGCGGAACGCTCCCCCATGGCAGCCACCTGCGCTTCGGCCTCGAAACGGATGCGCATCTCCACATGGCGGCGCTCGCCGTTGGCCCGATCGAGCTCCTCGGCGATCTGCGCAGCTCGCAGCCGGTCCTCGGTGAGTACCAGCTCGAGCCCCGCATCAGCGCGGTACAGGCGTCCGGCGGCGTTGATCCGCGGCGCCAACGCGAAGCCGACCGAGCGCTCGTTGAGACGCGCGGGATCGACCCTGGCGACCGCCATCAGCGCGCGCAAGCCCGGCTTACGCGTGCTCGCCAGAGCGCGCAGCCCGCGGCGGACGAGGGTTCGATTCTCGCCCAGCAACGGCACCGCGTCGGCGATCGTCGCAAGCGCCACCAGATCGAGGTCCTCCTCCAATTCGCGCCCACCCGCCTCCGTTCCGGCCGCCGTCGTCAGCGCCTGAGCCAGCTTGTGGGCGACCGCCGTCGCGCACAGCCCCGGGCACGGATATCCGCACAGGGCCGGATGCACGATCGGCGCGTCCGGCAACCTACCGTCGGCACGTGGGGCGTGGTGATCGGTCACCACCACGTCGACTCCCAGCTCGCGCGCGAGCGCGACCTCCTCGACCGCCGTGATCGCGCAGTCCACGGTCACGAGCAGGCGGGTGCCGCGCGCGGCGAGTCGTCGCACTGTCTTCTCCTTCAGTCCATACCCGTCGCTCGAGCGGTCGGGCAGGTACCAGTCGACGTTCCCTCCCAACCTCCGCAGTGTCCGAACCAGCACCGCGGTGGAGCAGATCCCATCGACATCGTAATCCCCGTGGACGGTGATCCTCTTGCCGCTGCCGACGTAGTTGAGGATCGTCTCGCGCGCCCACTCAATCCCGGCGAACGCGGCGGGCTCATGATGCTCCTCGGCGGCCAAAAAGGCCCGCGCGCTCGCGGGCTCGCCGAATCCCCGGCGGACCAGCACCTGCGCGAGCGGGCCGCTCACGCCCACCTCGCGCTGCAGGCGCGCGACCTCGACGCGTGCACATTCAGGAAGCTCGAAACGTGGCACCGACACGCCGGCCACCTTACGGTCAGGGCGGGACGGAACCGCGGGGAGGCGGCCTCAGCTCCCTTGGCGATGCAGGCTCTAAGAGCCGCGTCGTTCGCGGCGTATGCCCTCGAAATATGTCGCGGCGATGCCGATCAGCGCGCCCGGAATCGCGTACAGCACCACCACGATGTCCGTCGCCTTCTCGCCCGGAATCCTCACCGCCGAGGTCTTCACCCCGTAGATGATCAGCCCCACCACGATCGCCCCGAGCAGCGAGCCGACGAACGCGCCCACGATCCCCCCCCAGAAGCGGTCGGGCAGGAAGATCGTGAAGTGCCAGATCGCAAGGCCCATCATCACCCAACCCAGGAGACCCATCAGCGGCTCCTCCCGTGGCGGCGGTTCTTCGGTCGTCTGTTCTTCTGCCGGGGTTTCGCCTCGCCCTTCAGCACCAGGTCCTCGGGCGCAAGATCCGCCGCCGGATCGCGCTGATCCACGGCGGGTTCGGGGCTCTCCGCCTCCACGCCGGGCTTGCTCCTGCGCTTACGCTGGGCCACCCCAGCGCCGCTTGCTCTGTCTGCCGGCAAGGACCCGCCAGACTCGTCCTTGCCGTTGCTCGTCGTCTCGACGTCCAAGTCGCGTACCAGTTCCTGGAACTCGTCCCGCGAGAGCTGCGCGCCCGGCTCCTCGGGTGCGGTGATGCTCCCGCGTCGCCCGCGCTTGCGCTGAGTCGGCTCGACGTCGACCGGCGCCCCCTCCACGGCCGTCGCATAGGCCGGCACGCTGCCCAGCTCGCGCACGATCCGCGCACGCCGGCTGCGGTAGGAGCCCTCGCGCTCCTTCCAGTGCGTGAGCACCGGCGAGGCGATGAAGATCGACGAGTACGCGCCCGAGGCGACGCCCACGAGCAGCGCGAACGCGAAGTCCTTCAACGTTTCCCCGCCGAACAGCAGCAGCGCGAGCACGGGCAGCAGCGTGCAGAAGCTGGTCGCCAACGACCTCGTCACGACCTCCGCCATCGAGCGGTTGACGATCTGCGAGAACGCCGCGCGCGGCATTCGCGGCACATTCTCGCGCACGCGGTCGAACACAATGATCGTGTCATACAGCGAATACCCGAGGATCGTCAGCAGCGCCGCCACCGTCGCGGTCGTCACTTCACGCCCCGTCAGCGAGTACACCCCAGCGGTGATCAGCAGGTCGTGCATCAGCGCGATCAGCACCGGCACGGCGTACTTCCACTCGAATCGCAGCGCGATATATGCGGCGATCACCAGCAGCGAGGCGACGATCGCGATCAGCGCGCTATTCGCGACCGTCTTGCCGAACGTCGGGCCAATCGAGGTCGAGGAGAAGTTCCGCGTCCCCGCGACGCTCACCCCGCTGCCAAACCTCGTGTCCAGCGCCCCCTTGATTTTCTGCACCTTTTCCGGCGCCAGCGTGCGAGTCGAGATCTGAAAGCCCGTGCCGCCGATCGTCTTGCTCGAGAACTTTTGGATCTCCGCGTTGGCGAAGCCGTTGGCCTTCATCACTTCGCGTATCTGACCCTCGTTCACCGGCTTGACGAAGGCAGTCTGGATGCGCGTCCCCGATTTGAAGTCGATCCCGAAGTTCAGTCCCTTGCCGCCGATCGCCAGCGCTCCGACGAGCAGGATCATGCCCGACAGCGAAAAGAACCAGCGCGAGGCGCCCATGAAGTCGAACGTCCACCCTTTATTCTTCTGTCCGGCGCCGAGTGCGGAGGGATGGGAGACCAGCCGCGAGCGTGCCATCACGCCGAGCGCCGCCTGCGTTGCCAACACGGCCGTAAACAGCGTCAAGAGCGTGCCGATCCCCAACGTGAAGGCGAACCCCTTGACCCCCGCCGTCGCCAGCGCGAACAGGATGAACGCCGTCATGAAGGTGACGACGTTGGCGTCCACGATCGCCGCGAAGCCACGTTTGTAGCCGGTGGCGATCCCGGAGATGATCGATCTCCCGCCGCGGATCTCCTCCTTCACGCGCTCGAAGATCACGATGTTCGCGTCCGCCGCGATGCCGATCGTGAGGATCAGGCCGGCGATCCCCGGTAGCGTCAGCGTAATCGGGATCAGCTTGATCAGCGCGAAGTAGTAGATCCCGTAGATCACCAGCCCGCCGACGGCGATCGCGCCCAGCACGCGGTAGAACGCCAACAGGAACAGGCAGACCACGGCAAAGCCCACGAGGCCCGCGAACAGGCCCTGCTTGAGCGCCTGTTTGCCCAGGGTCGCCGAGACCTGCGACTGGGAGATCAGGGTGAGCTTGATCGGCAGCGCGCCGGACTGCAGCTCTGCCGCCAGGTTCTGCGCCGAGGTGATCGTGAAGCCACCGGAGATCTGCGAGCCGGTCGCGGCGTCGATCCCTTCCGGGTACTTGGTGTAGTCGATCGACGGCGTCGTGATTACTTGGCCGTCGAGCACGACCGCGAAGTGCTGCTGCGCCGCTTCCTTGCCCACGCCGGGCAGTTGCGCTTCCTGGCCGCGGTGGGCGATTTCCTTCGTCACCCGCTGAAAGACGCTCTGCCCGTGCGAAGTGAAGCCGAACGACACATTCGGCGCGCCCGTTCCCCCGCCGCCTTCGTCGAAGCCCTGCTGGGGATTCTTGATGTCCGCCCCGGTCAGCACCGGATTGTCGTTCAGCACAAACCAGCTGTTCGGCGATTGCTGGGTGACCTTGCCGTTCGTGCCTTCCACCGGGCGCGCCTCGGCGAGGATCGTCCCGGGATTCACCCGCACCGCCTTCACCTTGGCGCCGGGCGGCGCGTGAAAGCCTTCCGTGTACAGGTTCCGTTCGGTTTCCTCCGGGCCGCGCAGTACTTTTTCGTGCTTCGTGTCGAGCAGGTACCACGTGCCGTAAATGCAGCTGCCCACCTGCTGGGGGGTGCATCCCGGCTGAAACGTTTCGCTCTTGCGCAGGATCGGCGCGCGCTTGGCGGCGCGCAGGACCGCCTGGTACTCGGGCAGCCCGAACTGCGCGGCCGCGGCGTTCGGTCCGCCAGTGGCGGTGGTTTCGGTCGGCGCGGGCTTCCCGTCGGCGCCGATCACGTTCGGCTCCCAGTCGAAGAAGTACAGCTGGGCGGTCTTTCCGACCTGGTCCTGCGCGCGCGCGGCGTTGCTCACGCTCGGCAGCGCCACGTCGATTTCGTCAGCTCCCGTTCGCTGGATTTCCGGCTCGGCGACACCCAGCTTGTCGACGCGCTTGCGCATGATGTCGATCGCTCGGTTCAACGATTCCGCATCCACTTTCGCCTGCGCCGTGGGCTTGCCCTGGTAGACGAGCTCGACGCCGCCCTTCAGGTCGAGCCCCAGCCGTGTCTTCTTCGTCACAATCGCCGCGAGCGACGCCGCGATCAGCGCGAGCACTGTCATCAGCACGATCGCATTGCGCCGGCGGTCGGTCATCGGTCCCCCTTTGGGACGGACGGCGATGCTGGGACGGGCTGGGTCATCGTCGAAGCAGACTACTTCTCAGGGGTAAGCACAAGCAACAGCCCGCCGTCGTCGTCATAGGCGGGGAACATGTCGGCCTTGGCGCTCGCCGCGATGTCGCGTTCGCCTGAGACCTCCACCGGCTTGTCCAGCGCGCGCACGCCCCACTCGAGCACCGTCGCCACCGGGTCGTCGCCGTTGGCGAACTTCAGGCCGAGCACCTGCTCGACGCGCTGGCCGATCACCTCCTCCTCCTCCAGGCCGGTGAAGGCGAACGAGTTCTTCCCGCAGCCGATCACCCGGCCCTCTCCGTCGCAGACGAAGAATGCCGCATCCGGAGCCGGATAGTAGTCGTCGAGCAGTTCGAACAGGAAGGCGAACCCGCACTTCGAGCAGCCCTTCGGCTGGCGGGTGAAGCCGAGGTTGCGATCTAGCTCGCTCGTGCGATGGCCGCAATTAGGGCAGATGAAAGGGTGGGCCATGGGCTTGCCACACAGAGTAGGGAAGCCGCGCGGCCGAGGTCCCCGGGTCGCCCTCGACCGATCGGACGTGAGCGCTGACCGAACAACGGCGCGCGGCGGCCCAGGCGCTGGACGGACGACGCGATGGCGCGGATGCCGCTCAGAACAGCGACGGTCCGTCCGCCGCGGGCGGGTCCAGCCCGAGGTGGATGTAGGCCGCCGGGGTCGCCGAGCGGCCCCGCGGCGTGCGCTTGATCAACCCTTCCTTCAACAGATATGGCTCATACACGTCCTCGATCGTGTCCTGCTCCTCACCGACTGCCACCGCCAGGGTCGACAGTCCCACCGGCCCCCCACCGAACTTCGCACAGATCGCGCGCAGGATCTCGCGGTCCAGCCTGTCCAGACCTCGCTCGTCGACCTCCAACAGCTCGAGCGCGGCCTGCGCGGCACGCGCGGTGACGACCCCCTCCATGCGCACCTCCGCGTAATCGCGCACGCGCTTGAGCAGCCGGTTGGCCACGCGCGGAGTCCCTCGACTGCGCGCGGCGATTGCCTTCGCGCCGTCCTCCTCCAGGCCGATCTCGAGGATGCCAGCCGAGCGCCGCACGATCACCGCCAACTCCTCCACCGAATAGGGCTCAAGACGCGCCTGGATGCCGAAGCGATCGCGCAGCGGCGTCGTCAGGAGGCCCGTGCGCGTCGTCGCCCCGACCAGTGTGAACGGCGGCAGCTCGAGTGTCACCACGCGCGCTCCCGCCCCCTGGCCGACGGTGATCGGCAGCTTGTGGTCCTCCATCGCTGGGTAGAAGGTCTCCTCGAGCGTGCGTGGCAGGCGATGGATCTCATCGACGAAGAACACGCTCCGCGGCTCAAGCGCGGTGAGAAACGCCGCGATGTCTCCCTTGCGCTCGAGCGCCGGGCCCGCCGTCTGCACGAACGGCACCTCGAGCTCGGCGGCGACGATCTGCGCGAGCGAGGTCTTGCCCAGTCCGGGGGGGCCCGCCAGCAGCAGGTGATCCAGTGCGTCTCCGCGCGCGGTCGCGGCCTCGATCGCCACCGCGAGCTGCTCGCGCAGGGTCTCCTGGCCGACAAAGTCCTCGAGCCGGCGCGGGCGCAGCGAGCGGTCGAGCTCGTCCTCCGGGACCAGATACGGCGTCTGAATGCGAGCGGTCTCGGTCATCGGACGTCGACTGTCATGAGCATCATGACGACGCACGCGCGGTTCGCAGCGCTTGCGCGATCAGATCCTCGGCGCTCGCGTCCTGCTCGGCGCCACGCAGCAGTTCCTCGGCCTCACCCGGTGAGTACCCGAGCTCGAGCAGCCCGTCGCGCGCGAGCGAGCGTGGCCCCTCACCGCGACGCGCCACGATCGAGCTCCCTGCTCCGACAGTCACGCTCGTCACCCCCACCTTCTCTCGCAACTCGACGATGATCCGCTCGGCGGTTCGCTTGCCGATCCCCGGTACCGCTTGGAAGCGAGCCGAGTCGCCCGCCGCGATCGCGCCGATCAGCTCACGGGGGGCGCCTCCCGAGAGCACCGCCAAAGCAACCTTCGGCCCGACGGCCTGGACGGAGAGGAGCATCAAGAACAGGTCTCGCTCCTCCTCGGAATGAAACCCGTACAGCGACAGGGCGTCGTCGCGCACGATCAGCTGCGCGTGCAGCGTCACCTGCTCACCCACCGCGGGCACATGCCTGAGCGTCTCTGCCGAGACCGCCGCGCGATAGCCGACGCTTCCACACAGGATCACCACATGATCGGTCCTGCGGACAGCCACATCCCCGTGCAGCAGCGCGATCATCCTGCCGCCCTCGCCAGCGCGCGCGACAGGGGAGCGCTATTGGCATGGCACATCGCCACCGCCAGTGCGTCGGCGGCGTGATCGGGTCTTGGCGTCTCCGCCAAGCCGAGCAGCGTCTGCACCATGCGCGCGACCTGGTCCTTCTCCGCGCGTCCGCTGCCGCAGACCGACGACTTGACCTGCTGGGGCGTATAGCTCACGCACGGCACCCCACGCTGCCCGGCCGCCAGCAACACCGCGGCGCGACCGTGCCCGACCGCGAACGCGGTGCGCACGTTCTGCCCGAAGTACAACTCCTCGAGCGCTACCGCGTCTGGCTCATGCTCGCTCAGCAGGGCCTCCACCGCCGCGTGGATGTCAACGAGCCGGCGCTCCTGGGGGGTGCCGCTGCGGGTCTCTATCACCCCGCCGTCGAGCGCCACCAGCCCGCCCGGGCCGGTCGAGCCCCGATCGGTGGCCACCACGCCATAGCCGGTGTTGGCCAGGCCGGGATCTATGCCGAGAACGATCACGGTCAGTGATTCTGCGCCCGAGGCCGGACGCCTGCGCGAGGCCGAACGTCCGTCTGAGTCCGAACGCGAGCCAGGACCGGACGCTTGCGCGCGACAGACTACGCTGGCGACCGCGATGACCGCGGCAAAGATCGACTTCGAGGCCGAGGGCCTGCTCGACGGCCTGGAGGGCGAGCAGCACGCCGAGCGCCTGGCGCTGCTCGAGTACCTCGCCGCCGACGGCGTGCCCCTGTCAGAGCTACGCCGGACGACCGCGTCCGGCACCGTCATGTTCCTCCCCGCCGAGCGCGTGATCGGCGGTCATGCGCGCTATACGACGGCTGAGATAGCCCAACGCAGCGGAGAGTCGGAGGATTTTCTGATCGCCGTTCGCCGCGCGATGGGCCTGCCGATTCCCGGCCCCGAGGACGCCCTCTACACCGACGGGGACCTGGAAGCAGTGCAGATGACGCACGTCGCTCGCCAGGCCGGAGTCTCCGAGGAGGAGATCCTCGACCTGCTGCGCACGCTCGGCCGGGGACTCTCCCAGGCGGCAGAGACGATGCGCTCGCTGGCGATGCGCCTCGTACTCGAGCCCGGCGTCAGCGAGCATGACTTGGCCCAGCGCTATGCCGCCGCCACGTCTCAGCTGGCGCCCCTTGTGGGACCACTGGTCGCCAACCTGCTGAGCCTGCAGCTTCGCCAAATCGCTCAGAGCGAGATCATCAGCGTCGCCGAGCGAACGGGCGGAAAGCTTCCCGGCTCACGGGAGATAACCGTCTGCTTCGCCGACCTCGTCGGCTTCACGCGCCTCGGCGAGGAAATCCCGCCCGAGGAGCTCGGCCACCTGGCAGTGCGCCTGGAGTCGCTTGCCGCCGAGGTCGCGGAGCCTCCGGTGAAGCTCGTGAAGACGATCGGCGATGCCGCGATGCTCGTCTCGGTGGAGTCAGAGCCCCTGCTCGACGCGACCCTGAGGCTGCTCGACGCCGCCGACGCCGAGGGCGAGGACTTCCCCCAACTGCGCTCGGGCATGGCGCTCGGTCCCGCTCTCAGCCGCGCCGGCGACTGGTTCGGGCGCCCCGTCAATCTCGCGAGCCGCGTCACCTCGGTCGCGCGGCCTGGCAGCCTGCTGGCCGATCGGACTGTGCGCGAGTCCGCGCGCGAGGCCTATCGCTGGTCCTACGCGGGCGAGCGGCGCCTGCGTGGCATCCGCGAGCCCGTGGCCTTGTTCCGCGCGCGGCGCCTCGCGGAGGCGCCCTAGTCCCACATTCGCCATGGGGCTCTGTCCGAAGCCCACATGTCGTTCAGCGCCACCGCATCCTTGTAGGTGTCCATGCACTCCCAAAAGCCCTCATGCCGGTAGGCGCGCAGCTCGTTCTCGCTCGCCAGCCGCTCGAGCGGCGCTCGCTCGAGCACACTGTCGGGCTCTAAGTAGTCGAGCGCGTCCGCCTGCAGGCAGAAGAAGCCCCCGTTGATCCAGTGCTCCGAGCGCGGCTTCTCGCGGAAGCCCGTCACGCGGCCCTCCTCCCCGTCTAATTCCGTCACGCCGAACTGCAGCTCCGGCCGCACCACCGTCATGCTCGCCAACGCGCCGTGCCCGTGGTGAAACTCCAGCAGGGCATCCAGATCAATATCCGCCACGCCGTCGGCATAGGTGGCGCAGAAGCGCTCCTCACCCGCGAGCCGCCCCTCCAGCAGCTTGATCCTTCCGCCTGTGGGAGTTTCAAGGCCCGTGTCCTCGCACTCGACGCTCACCTCCCGTGGCCATTCACACTCTGCCGCGAAGCGCTCGATCAGCTCCCCCTTGTATCCCGTCGCCAGCAGAAATCGGCGAAAGCCCTGCACCGCGTAGAGCTGGATCACGTGCCACACGATCGGCCGGCCGCCGATCTCCACGAGCGGCTTCGGGATTGCCTGCGTGTGCTCCTGCAAACGTGTCCCGCGCCCTCCGCACAGGATCACCACCGGTGGCCTGTCCACGCTATCCGGCGACCCGCTCGAGCACGTCCGCGGGCACGTCGAAGTTCGCGTGCACCGCGTCCACGTCGTCGAGCTCTTCAAGCGTGTCCACCAGCCCCATCAGCTTGCGCGCCTGACCCTCATCGATCGGCACGACGCTCGACGGCCTGTACGCCATCTCCGCGCTCTCGCTCTCCACGCCCGCATCCTCGAGCGCCCGCATCACCTGCGAGAAGCTCGCCGGCGCGACCACCACCTCGAACACGCCCTCGTCGGTCGCCACATCCTCCGCCCCCGCCTCGACGGCCACCATCAGATCGTCTTCCGCGTAGCGCTCCGCGTCGATCACGATCGTGCCCTTCTTCTCGAACAGATACGCAACCGAGCCCGGCTCGCCGAGGTTGCCACCATGCTTGGAGAACGCGTGCCTGATGTCGGCGCCCGTGCGGTTGCGGTTGTCCGTCAGCGCCTCCACCAGCACCGCCACCCCGCCGGTTCCGTAGCCCTCGTACAGAACCGCTTCGATCGCCTCCGCCTCGCCGCCCGCCCCGGTTCCCTTCGCGATCGCCCGCTCGATGTTCTCCTTTGGCATCGACGCTTCCTTGGCCTTGCGCATCGCCAGCTCGAGCGCCGGATTGCCGACCGGATCGCCCCCGCCATCGCGTGCGGCAACGGTGATCGACCGCGCGAGCTTCGTGAACTGCGCGCCCCTGCGCGAGTCGACGATCGCCTTCTTGTGCTTGATGCTCGCCCACTTCGAATGCCCTGACATGCCTCCAGTCTACGAATCCGCGCGCCGGCGGTGCGTGACGCCGGCCGGTGTGACGTGCGATGGCTGGGCCAGCGTTATGTGCGATGGCCGACATGCCGCGTGCGCCCGCGGGGCGTTCGATCGAACCCTCCCAAGCAACCCGTAGGATTGCGCGTCTCATGACCGTCTCTCCGTCGCCTGACATCTTCAAGGCCTACGACATCCGTGGGCTCTACGGCGAGCAGATCACCGGCGACATCGCCGAGCAGATCGGCCGCGCGTTCGCCCACGTGCTGTCCGATCTGTCAGGCAAGCCCGTCTCAGAGCTGCGCGTCGGCCTCGGGCGAGACATGCGCCTCACCGCCCCTGAGCTCTCCGCCCGTTATCGCGACGGTCTGCTCGCGGAGGGCGCCCACGTACTCGACGCCGGCCAAGTCGGCACCGAGATGCTCTATTTCCTCGTCGGCTCGCGCGCGCTCGACGGCGGACTGATGTGCACCGCCTCGCACAACCCCGCCGCCTACACAGGTGCGAAGCTCGTCCGCGAGGGCGCGATCGCCCTCTCCGGCGACACCGGCATCCAGAACATCCGTCGCCTGATCGAATCCGGCCTGCCGCACGTGGACGTGCGCGCGCGCGGCTCGGCCGAGGAGGTCGACCTTTACGCCGAGTTCCACGCCACTGTCCTGCGCTTTATCGATCCCACGGCCATCCGTCCCCTAAAGGTCGTTGTCGACGGTGGCAACGGGATGGCGGGCCCCGTCGTCGGACCCCTGCTCGAGCGCCTGGGCCTGAATCTGATCGAGACCTGCTGGGCGCCCGACGGGCGCTTTCCCGAGCACGAGCCCAACCCTCTGCTACCCGAGAACCGCGCCTTCGTCATCGAGCGCGTGCTGTCCTCCGGAGCCGACCTCGGCATTGCTTGGGACGGCGACGCCGACCGCTGCTTCTTCATCGACGACACCGGCGAGTTCGTCGCCGGCGACTTCCTCACCGCGCTGCTCGCCGAGTCGCTGCTGTCGAAGACCCCCGCCCAGGCGATCCTCTACGACGTGCGCGCCTCACGCGCCGTGCCCGACACGGTCACGCGCGCCGGCGGCACCCCGTATGTGAATCGTGTTGGCCACGCCTTCTTTAAGACCCGCATGCGTGCCGAGGGTTCGCTGTTCGGCGGCGAGGTGTCCGGTCACTACTACTTCCGCGACTTCTTCTGCGCGGACTCCGGCGCGATTCCAGCGTTGCTCGTGCTCGAGCTGCTCTCGCGCACCGGCCGGCGCATGTCCGAGCTGCTCGCGCCCTACCGCTCGCGCTACTTCGTCTCCGGTGAGATCAACTCCGAGGTCGCCGACCCGCGGGCGAAGATGGAGGAGATCTCAGAGCGCTTCTCCGACGCGCGCCAGGACCGTCTCGACGGGATCTCGATCGACTACCCCGACTGGCACTTCAACGTGCGTCCTTCGAACACAGAGCCGCTGCTGCGCCTGTGCCTGGAGTCGCTTGTCTCGCCCGAGGACATGGCCCGTCGCCGCGACGAGGTGCTCGAGCTGATCCGCTCGTCCGCGCTGGCCGATCTTCGATCGGTCGGCCGGCGCGGCACGGCCGGGTCGTGAGCTCAGCGACCGAGTCCTCACCGACGGACGGACCCCGCGAGGAGGAGCTGCTCGCGCTCGCCGCCGACTCAGGGATCCACCGCCTGGCGATCCCCACGCCCTTTCAGGTCGGCCGCGTCAACGCCTATCTGATCGAGGACTCCCCGCTCACGCTGATCGACTCGGGTCCCAACTCGGGCAAGGCGCTCGACGAGCTCGAGCAAGCCCTGGCCGCGCACGATCATGCGATCGAGGACATCGAGCTGCTGATCGTCACCCACCAGCACATCGACCACTTCGGCCTGGCCTCGATCCTCGCGCGGCGATCGGGCGCCGAGGTGGCCGCGCTCGGTGCGCTCGCTTCCTACCTGCGCGACTTCGGCGAGTCGACCGAGCTCGACGACCGCTTCGCCCAGCAGACGATGCTCCTGCACGGAATCCCCGCTGAGGTCGTCACCGCGCTGCGGGCCGTCTCGGCCAGCTTTCGCGCCTGGGGGTCGGCCGTGGAGGTCACCCGGTCGCTGCGAGACGGCGAGGAGCTTCGCCTGCGCAACCGTGTCCTGCGCGTTCTGCACCGGCCCGGCCACAGCCCCTCCGACACCGTCTTCCTGGACGAATCCCGCTCGATCCTGCTCGCCGCCGACCATCTGATCAAGCACATCTCCTCCAACCCCCTGCTCGCGCGCCCCCTGGACGCCGGGCCCGACTTCTTAGGACCCAGACCGCGGGCGCTGATCGACTACATCGCCTCCATGCGACACACGCGCGAGATGGATCTCTCGCTCGTCCTGCCAGGTCACGGCGAGCCAATCCTCGACCACCGCGCGCTGATCGACCAGCGCCTGCACATGCACGAACGCCGTGCCGAGAAGATCCACGGCCTGATCGCGCTCAAGCCGCGCACCGCTCATGAGATCGCCGTCGAGCTGTGGGGCAACGTCGCCGTCACCCAGGCCTATCTGACGCTCTCCGAGGTGCTCGGACACGTAGACCTGCTGCTCGCGGACGGACGCGTCCGAGAGACGACGCGCGACGGCATCGTGCACTTCGAAACCGCCTGACCCAGGTCTGCGAAGCCGCCTGCCCATCACTCCTCGTGCCGAATTCCGGTTGTCAAAAACGTGATGGTGCGATATTGTCCATGAGCATTGGATAGGTCGTCTTTACGTGAGTGTCATTGACAGCGGTGTTTATTGACGGCGGTCTATTCGGGGACGAGACAGGAGGGGTCGGTCGGCGGTGGAGAGCATCACCTCGAATCCACACCTGAACGTCTTCGAGCCCTATCGGAACCTGGGGCGGGGTCACGAGGACCAGCTCACGCGCGCCGCGATGATCGTCCTGCGGCTCGTGCCGCTAGCCCGCGAGACGCTGCTGCGAGAGATCGGCGAGAGCTCCCAGAGTCAGCTGCCCGATTGCACGATCGACCTGCAGGCCTCACACATCGTCGACCCCTCCGAGGAAAACGCCTCCAACGGCAACGTCCGGCGGGGACGGCTCGTGAGCGTGTTCCTGACGCCCGACATCGAGCCGCCGGAGATCGCCGAGGAGGTCACCGACACAGACCGCGGCCAGCGCTTCGACGGCGTGCTTCGCTTCGACCCCGAGCTCGTCGTCCTACTCGAGAGCAAGGTCTGCCGGCGCTGGGCGCTTCGCAACGGACACCGCGTCGCCGAGCTCAACCTGGGCGGCGTGCACTTCGCCGAGCGCCGGACGTGCCTGCTGCGCTGGCACGATCTGCTCGAGTCGTGGTGGCGGCTGGCTGAGATAGGCGTGCTCTCACCGGCCGAGCAGGCGCTCGTGCAGGACATCCTTAGCTACGCCCACCAGGACTTCGGGCAACTGCTCCCGTTCGGCTCGCTGCGCCGCGTCGGGCGCAACCCCACGCGCCGCAAGTGGCGGCTGCGCTCGCTGCTGCGCGAAGCAACCGCGATTGAGCCCGAGCGGATCGGGCTGGTGCACGTACGGCTCGACATCGCGCTCGGAGCCGTGTCGCTACAGCGAGCCGCGCTCGACATCGACGACGAGCGCTTGACGCTACACCTGTGGCCAGGGGAGCTGAAGCCGCAGGCCGAGCACCTTTACGCGGCGGGACACGCCGAGCGCCTGTGCGAGCTGGCCGAGCAGGAGGAGCACTGGCATGTCGATCCCCAGCCGCTGCTCGGCTTCCGCAACGCACCGCGGCGCACGCGCGTATACCTGACGTGCACGCTCGCCGCCACCGACTACGCGCGGCGCTGGCAGGGCGAGGACTGGGCCTACGTCGGCTCCCACCACCGCGAGAAGATCAAGTCCGAGCTGTGGCCATGGCTGCTCAAGCGCGGCTACGCTTCCGCGCGGGACTCCGAGCGCCTGGACCCCTTCCTGCACGCCCTCGGGCGCCGCTTCGCCCACCTGCGCCCGAGCATGCACGTGTCGCGCTCGTGGTCCTGGGCCGAGGCCGAGAAGCTCGATGACGCCGGCCTACTCGCGGGAGAGATCCGCGACGCGATCAACCGCGTGCTCGAAGTGCTCGGCGAGCCGCTCCTGACCGCGCCCTTCCTGGCCACCGACACCGCGCCACGGGGCTCCTCGCTGAAACCGGCCGTGGCCATCGCCGCCGCGGGGTGAGCCTTCACTCCTGACTGTCGTCGGAGGGTGGATCGTCACGAGGGCTCGGCGATCACGACCGCCGGGCGACTCGGCCGAGAAACAGCCGATGAATGCGCTCGTCGCTGGTCAGCTCGGCGTGGAAGGACACGGCCAGCATCCCATCCTGGCTGGCGGCGACCGGATGGCCGTCCACTTCCGCCAGCACCTCCACGCCGGGGCCGTGCTCGGCGATCCACGGCGCGCGGATGAAGACCGCTCGCAGCGGTCCTCCCTCAAGGCCGCTCACCTCGAGGTCGGCCTCGAAGCTCTTCAGCTGGCGGCCGAACGCGTTGCGGTCGGCCTTCATGTCCATCAGCCCGAGGTGCTCGCGGTCGAGCATGATCAGCCCGGCGCACGACCCGAGCACCGGCACACCGCCCTTCACGAGCGCCCGCAGCGGGTCGCGCAGTCCCTCGTGCTCGATTCCCAACGTCATCGTCGTGGACTCGCCTCCCGGGATCACCAACCCCTCGAGGCTGTCCAGGTCGGCCGCTGTGCGGACCTCTCGCACGCGCGCGCCGAGACCGTTCAGCGCACGACCGTGCGCCTCGAACCCTCCCTGCAGAGCGAGCACCCCGATCAGCGGGCCATCCCGCGCGGTCCTTGTCACAGCGGGACGACTACCAGCCGCGTCGGGCGAGCAGCTGCTCGCCATCGAGCTTCGAGCTCTCGAGGCTCTCCATCGCCGTGCCCAGGCCGCGCGAGGCCTCTGCCACGCGCTCAGGGTCCTGCCAATGGGTCGTCGCTTCCACGATCGCGCGCGCCCTGGCGGGTGGATCCTCGGCCTTGAAGATGCCCGAGCCCACGAACACGCCTTCGGCGCCGAGCGCCATCATCAGCGCGGCGTCGGCCGGCGTCGCGATACCGCCCGCGCAGAACAGCACCACCGGCAGGCGTCCCTCCTCGGCAATCGCCCGCACGAGCTCAAGCGGCGCCCCGTGCTCCTTGGCCGCGGTCGCGAGCTCCTCCTGCCCCAACGTCTCAAGACGACGGATCTCGCCGTTGATGCGGCGCATGTGCCTGACGGCCTCGACGATGTCTCCCGTTCCCGCCTCGCCCTTCGAGCGGATCATCGCGGCGCCCTCACCGATCCGTCGCAATGCCTCGCCGAGGTTCGTCGCGCCGCAGACGAAAGGAACCTTGAACGCCCACTTGTCGATGTGGTTGCTCTCATCAGCCGGCGTCAGCACCTCCGACTCGTCCACGTAGTCGACCTCCAGCGCCTCCAGCACCTGCGCCTCGAGGAAATGCCCGATCCGCGCCTTGGCCATCACCGGAATCGTGACGGCCTGCTGTATGCCGGCGATCATCTCCGGATCCGACATCCGCGCGACGCCGCCGTCGCGGCGGATGTCCGCGGGCACGCGCTCGAGCGCCATCACCGCGGCGGCCCCCGCCTCCTCGGCGATCGTCGCCTGAGCCGGGGTCACGACGTCCATGATCACCCCGCCCTTGAGCATCTCCGCCAGGCCCGTCTTGACCCGGATTGTCGCCTCGTCGCGCATCCGACCAGTCTAGCCTGAGCCTCGCCGCCGGGACTCGAAAAGTGCGGCTACTTGAGCCGGAAAGCCTTGATGCGGTCGTCGTACTGCGCCGAGTCCTGCGCGTAGACGCCGTAGGCGAGGGCCTGGATCAGGCTCAACAGCGCCGTGTGCGAGCGCACGTAGGTGGGCGAGTTCGACGAGTAGTAGAGCTTGATCTGTGCGAGCTTTGCCACCTCGGAGAGCGTGGCGTCGGTGATCGCCGCCGTGCGTGCCTTGCGGTGTCGGGCGAGCTTCATCGCGCGGACCACAAGCGGATGCGGTCGCCCCGCGGAGAGGCCGATCACGAGCGTTCCTGGATCGATTCGTCCGAGCCGGCTGAGCGCCTCCTGAGATGGGCTGGCGACGACGTCGACGCGCAGGTCGAGCAGCATCAGCAAATGGCGTAGATAGCTCGCGAAGAAGGCCATCTGGTCGGTACCGGCGACGAGAACCTTCTCGGCGCTGACTATTCCCGAGATCAGGGACTCGACCGAAGCCCTCGAGATCTTGCGCGCCGTCTCCTCCACGTTCAGGTGGTCGGCGGTGAGCGCCGTCTCGAACTCGTTCTGGTCGAGTGAGAACAGCGGCGTGGAGCCGCCGGCGGGAACACCGCCGGCCGGAGCCTTCGCGTGCACGCGGCGGTATTCCTCCCGCGCCGCGGCCTGCAGCTCGGGAAAGCCCTCGAAGCCCAGCGCCTGCGAGAAGCGGACGACCGTAGAGCTCGACGTGTTGGCACGGCGAGCCAGCTCCTCGGCCGTCTGGAAGGCAGCCTCGTCGAGGTGGTCGACGATGTACTGGGCCACGTCCTTCTGCGAGCGAGAGCACCCCTCGAAGCGGGCCTGAATGTACTTCGACAGGCTCTGGTGCTCGCTCGTGGCCGCCGTCGTGGCCGCGGCCTTCGGCGAGCGCGCCCCCGATCCGCGCGAACGCGTGCCCGATCCGCGGTGGGTGGCAGGCGCACGATCGGCCGGTTGAGTCGCGACTCGCTTCATCGGCGCTCTGTTCGACACCGCCGCCCCGCACTCCTGCCCCCGGCGTCCGAGTTCCCGCGATTGATTCATCCACCCGGCTTCGGGTTCTCGGGACGAGGGCGTCCAGCTCGCGCCGGGTTGAGGGATGAGAGGGCGTCCCCCGCCCGGCGCCGAATCGTTGGGATGATCCGCGGGTGGACCGGCCTCGCAATAGGAGCATGGCAACCAGCGAAACGGTGACATGAAGATCGCGATCGTCGGCGCGGGCGTCTCCGGCCTCGTCACCGCCCACCTGCTCCATCGCGAGCACGAGATCACCGTGTATGAGGCGGGCTCCTACGCGGGCGGTCACACGAACACGATCCGCGTCGACACGCCGCATGAGACCCACCATGTCGACACCGGCTTCATCGTGATGAACGACCGCAACTACCCCAACTTCACGCGCCTGCTCGAGCGGCTCGGGGTGAGGACCCAGCCGACGCACATGAGCTTCTCGGTCAAGGGCGAGGAGGAGGACTTCGAGTACTGCGGCACGCCGCGGGGACTGTTCTGCCAGCCCCGCAACCTCCTCAGCCCCCGATTTCAGCGCATGATCGCCGACCTGCTGCGCTTCAACCGCGAGCTGCGCAAGCTGCTGGCACGCGAGGAGACCGGCGAGTCGCTGCAGGACTTCCTGGCAAGGCATGACTTCTCCCATGGATTTACCCGCCGGTTGATCGTCCCGCAGGTCTCCGCCGTATGGTCGGCCGACCCTCGGCAGACCACTTCGATGCCGGCCCGGTTCATCGCCGAGTTCTTCTCCAACCACGGGATGCTCGGGTTTCGCGACCGTCCGCGCTGGTCGACCGTGGCCGGAGGCTCAGCTCGCTACGTAGACGTTCTCACCGCGCCGTTCCGCGAGCGCATCGCACTTGACACCCCGGTCAGGTCCGTCGCCCGAAGAGCGGAACATGTGGAGATACTGGCGGCCGGCCGCGAGCCACAGCGATATGACCAAGTGATCCTCGCCACCCACTCAGACCAGGCGCTCGCTCTGCTGAGCGACCCCTCCGAGCGCGAGTCGGAGCTGCTCGGGGCGATCCCGTACCAGGAGAACGAGGCCGTGCTGCACACCGACGAGTCCCTGCTGCCACGCAGGCGAGCCGCGCGCGCGGCGTGGAACTTTCACCTGCTGCGCGAGCCGAAGGCAAAGAGCACCGTCACCTACTACATGAACCATCTGCAACGACTCACGGCCGAGCGCGACTTCTGCGTCACGCTGAACCGCACCGAGGCGATCGACCCGGCGAAGGTCATCCGCACGATCTCCTACTCGCACCCGGTGTACACACGCGCCGGCGTCGCGGCGCAGGCGGAGCATGCGGCGATCAGCGGCCTCGCTGGACGCACTCACTACTGTGGGGCCTACTGGGGCTGGGGCTTCCATGAGGACGGCGTGCTCAGCGCGCTGCGCGCCTGCGAGCCGTTCGGGGTGGCGCTGTGAGCGGCGCCACCGCAGCGACAGCGGCACAACCTGCGCAGAGCCGCGTCAGACACAGCTGCCTGTACGAAGGCTCCGTGCGCCACCGCCGGGAGGGCGCAGTCAGAGACGAGTTCCGCCACCGCCTGTTCATGGCTTACCTGGATCTCGACGAGCTGCCCGAGCTGTTCGACGGGCGCTGGCTGTGGTCCGCGCGAGGACCCGCCATCGCGTGGTTCCGGCGCAAGGACTATCTCGGAGATCCCGCCGTGCCGCTCGCGGAGGCCGTGCGCGAGCTCGTGGCCGAGCGCACGGGAGCACGCCCGGCGGGTCCGATCCGACTGCTCACCCACCTGCGGTACTTCGGCTGCTGCTTCAACCCGGTGAGCTTCTACTACTGCTTCGACCCCTCTGAGGAGCATGTGGTGGCGGTCCTCGCCGAGGTCACCAACACGCCGTGGGGAGAGCGTCACGCCTACGTGATGCCCGTCGGACGCTCCGAAGACCGGGGCACGGCGAGGGTCATGCGCGACCGCTTCGAGAAGCGCCTGCACGTGTCTCCGCTGATGGGCATGGACCACGTGTACGACTGGCGCCTGACCGAGCCGGCCGAGCGGCTGCTCGTGCACATCGAGTCCCAGACTCCGGGCGGCGAGCGGGTGTTCGACGCGACCCTGTCGCTGCGCCGGCGCGCGATCACCGAACGGTCCCTGCGCAGGGCGCTCGTTCGCCATCCGCTGCTCACCGCGCGGATCCTCGCGCGCATCTACACGCACGCGCTGCGGTTGAAGCTGCGCGGGGCCACCTACTTTCCTCATCCCCCGAGCGGCTCGGGGTCGTCGTTACCAATGACGTATAACCATGGTCCCACCGGTTCCAGAAGAGACATATCACCCGCCACCGGCAACTCGCCCGAGAAGGCGGTGATCTCGAGATGAGAGACCGCATGGCTCGATGGAGAGACCGCATGGCTCGATGGATCGTGCTGCGCGCGCTCGCGCGCATACGCGGGGGCGAGCTCTCGCTCGTGGAGCTCGACGGCACGCGCCACGACTTCGGCGAGCGCCTCTCCGAGCGCCCACCGCAGGCGACGCTTCGCGTTCGCTCGCCACGCTTCTACCGCAGCATGCTGCGTGGCAGCGTGGGGCTATGCGAGTCATACATGGACGAACTGTGGGACTGTTCGGACCTGGTCGCGCTGACGCGGATCGCCGCGTTGAACGTCGGCGCGCTGGACACGCTGCGCCGCGTGCTCGCGCCCGCGCTGATTCCCGTCCAGCGCTGGGCGCGGTGGCTCGCGCGCAACACCCCCAACCGCTCGCGCCGGCGGATCGCCGCCCATTACGACCTCGGCAACGAGCTGTTCGCGCTGTTCCTCGACCCAACGATGATGTACTCGTGCGCCACCTTCGACTCCCCCACGGCGACGCTCGAGCAGGCGTCGCTGGCAAAGCTCGAGCGCGTATGCGCGAAGCTCGCGTTGACACCTGAAGATCACGTGCTCGAGATCGGCACCGGCTGGGGCGGCTTTGCCGTGTACGCGGCGGAGCGCTACGGATGCCGGGTGACGACGACGACGATCTCCGCCGAACAGCACGCCTATGCGAGCGCGCGCGTGAAGGCGTCCGGTCTCGAGGATCGCGTGACCGTGCTGCGCGAGGACTATCGTGCCCTGCGGGGCCGTTTCGACAAGCTCGTGTCGATCGAGATGATCGAGGCCGTGGGGTGGCAGTACTTCTCCACGTTCTTCCGCCGCTGCTCGGAGCTGGTGAGGGACGACGGCGCAATGCTGCTGCAGGCGATCGTGATCGACGACCGCGCCTACCAAGTGGAGAAGGCCGGCAGGAGCTTCATCAACACCTACATCTTCCCCGGCGGGTGCCTGCCGTCTCTGGAGGTGATCTCGCGATCGGTCGCGCGGGTAACCGACTTCCGTCAGGTCCATCTCGAGGACATCACCTCCCACTACGCGACGACGCTCGCGCATTGGCGCAAACGCTTCCTCGCCGCCGCCGACCGCGTCTCGGAGCTGGGCTACGACGAGCGCTTTCGCAGGCTGTGGGAGCTGTACCTCAGCTACTGCGAGGGGGGCTTTCGCGAGCGGCGAATCCAGGACGTGCAGTTGCTGCTGGCCAAGCCCGGGTACCGCGGTGAGGCGGCCACAGCAGGCCCCGCAGACGCCCGGGCACGTCTCGCAGCCGCCGCTTAGCGGCGAAGAAACAGGCCCTCGCGAGGGGACAGATAGGGTGCGACGCGATGAAGCGCACCCTGTTCGAGGACGTGCACGAGGACTTTCGCGCGAGCTTTCGCACGTTCCTCGAGCGCGAGGTGCTGGGCGAGGAGGGCCGCTACGGCGAATGGGAGCGTGAGGGGATCGTGCCGCGCGAGGTGTTCGCCAAGGCGGGCGCGGGCGGCTTCCTGGGTATGGCTGTGCCCGAGCGCCATGGAGGCGCCGGGGTCGAGGACTTCCGCTTCAACCTGATCATCGGCGAGGAGACCCAGCGCGCGGGCGTGGGCAGCTTCGGACTTGGGATCACCCTGCACAACGACATCTGCCTGCCCTACTTCCTGTCCTACTGCACGGAGGAGCAGCGCGCGCGCTGGCTCGGCGGCATCGCCTCGGGCAAGCTGATCACGGCGATCGCAATGACCGAGCCGGGGATCGGCTCGGATTTGGCGAGCATGTCCACGCGCGCCCGGCGAGACGGCGATCACTTCCTCGTCGACGGGACGAAGACGTTCATCACGAACGGGATCAACGCGGACCTCGTGATCGCCGCCGTGAAGACCGACCCCTCCGAGCGTCATCGCGGCATCAGCCTGCTCGTGATCGAACGCGGCATGGAGGGCTTCTCGCGCGGGCGAAACCTGGAGAAGATCGGCCAGCACGCCCAAGACACCGCCGAGCTGTCGTTCGCTGATGTCCGCGTGCCGATGAAGAACCTGCTCGGCGAGGAGGGCGAGGGGTTTCGCTACCTCGTCTCGAACCTGCCTCAAGAGCGACTGTCGATCGCCGCCTCGGCGGTGGCCGCGGCGGAAGCGGCTCTCGGGTGGACGCTCGAGTACGTGCGCGAGCGTCGCGCGTTCGGCCAGCCGATCGGCTCGTTTCAGAGCGCGCGCTTCACGCTCGCGGAGATTCGCACGGAGACGGAGATCGCGCGGGCCTACGTCGACCGCTGCGTGCAGGCGCTCGACGCCGGCGAGCTGAGCGCGGAGGACGCAGCGATGGCCAAGTGGTGGTGCACGGAGCTCCAGGGGCGTGTGGTCGACCGCTGCCTGCAACTGCACGGCGGCTACGGATACATGCTCGAGTACCCGATCGCCCGCGCCTTCGCCGACGCACGCGTGACGCGCATCTACGGCGGCGCCAACGAGATCATGAAGGAGATCGTCGGTCGCTCGATGGGGCTCTAAAGCGTTTTTGCGAGCTCGACGAAGTAGTCGAGCGAGCGCGGGTCGGCGAGCGACTCGACGCTCGCGGCCTGCTCGGGCGGAACGCCCATCAGAATTCGCTTGACGGGCACCTCGAGGACCTTGCCGGACAGCGTGCGCGGGACCTGATCAACTTGGAGGATCTCGTTGGGCACGTGCCGCGGCGAGCAGTCCTCGCGGATGCGCCGCTTGATCTGCGCCTTCAGCTGCTCGTCGAGGGTCGCGCGCGAGTCGAGCACCACGAACAGTACCATCCACAGCTCGCCCTCAGCGCCGTCGCGCGGGACGTCGACGACCAGCGCGTCGAGCACCTCCTCCACCCCGCTCGCGGCACGGTAGATCTCGCTGGTGCCCATGCGCACCCCCTGGCGGTTGATCGTCGAGTCCGATCGTCCGTAGATGACCGCTCCACCGCGAGGAGTGATGCGGATCCAGTCGCCGTGGCGCCATACGCCGGGGTACATCGAGAAGTAGCTGTCGAAGAGCCGCTTGCCGACCACCGGCCTGTTGCCGGTGCCAGCCACGTGAGCCCTGCTCGCCCGGTCCACCGCGGCCGCAGGCCGATCCCCCCAGAAGAACAGCGGCATCGACGGCAGTGGCTCGGTGATCACGAGCTCGCCGACTTCGTCTGTGACAGGCCGCCCGTGCTCGTCCCACGCCTCGACCGCGCAGCCCAGCGCGCGACACTGCAGCTCGCCCTGGTAGACCGGCAGCAGCGGGCAGCCGCCGACGAACGCCGTGCAGACGTCCGTGCCGCCGCTCGTGGAGAACAGCCACACGTCCGGCTTGACATGCTCGTAGACCCAGCGGAAGCTCTCCGGCTGAAGCGGCGATCCGGTCGAACCGATCGAGCGCAGCGCGCGCAGGTCGAAGTCCCGTCCGGGCTCGATCCCGGCCTTCTCTGCCGCCGCGAGCAGTCCTGCGCTCACGCCCATGCAGGTGATCCGCGACCGCTCGGCGAGCTCCCACAGGACGCCCAGATCCGGGTGTCCGGGGCTGCCGTCGTAGAGCACGATCGCCGCATCGCCGAAGAGACAGCCGACGAGGAAGTTCCACATCATCCAGCCGGTCGTGGTGAACCAAAACATGCGGTCGCCGGGGCGCAGGTCGAGGTGCAAGCGACTCTTCTTCAGCTGCTCGAGCAGGATGCCGCCGTGCCCGTGCACGATCGCCTTCGGCAGCCCAGTAGTGCCCGAGGAGTAGAGCACCCACAGGGGGTGCTCGAACGGCACCTGCTCGAAGACGTGCTCGGCATGCTCGCCGCGGGCGAGCAGCTCTTCCCAAGTCTCCCCGCCGGGCAGCTCGCCGGGGCGAGCGTCCTGGTCGAGATAGGGCAGGAGAATCGTGTGCTCGACGGTAGGCAACTCCGCGAGGATCGTCTCCAGCACAGCCGAGCGGTCGAAGTCCTTGCCCCCGTGGCGATAGCCGTCGACCGCCAGCATCACCTTCGGCTCGATCTGCGCGAAGCGGTCGATCACGCTGCGCGCGCCGAACTCCGGCGCGGCGCTCGACCAGATCGCGCCGATCGACGCGACAGCCAGGAAGGCCACGAGCGTCTCGGGAATATTCGGCATGTAGGCGACCACGCGGTCGCCTCGCTCCACGCCGAGGGCGCGCAGGCCACCGGCCGTCGCCGCGACCTGCGCCGAGAGCTCGCCCCACGTGAGCTCCGCGAGCTCCCGCAGCTCCGATGCGTGCACGACCGCGACCTGCCCGGACCGATCGCCGGTGGCCAGCCCGGCTGACTGGGTCGGCAGGCACCCGCGCAGCATGTTCTCCGCGTAGTTGAGCTCCGCTCCCGCGAACCAGTGGGCGCCGGGCATGACGTGTGAGTCGAGCACTCGCTCATACGGCCGTGAGGCATGCACGCCGCAGTACTCCCAAATGCTCGCCCAGAAGTCCTCGACGTGCTCGACCGACCATCGCCACAGCTCGGCGTAGTCCGCGATCGCCGTTCCCCCGCGGCGCTCGTTCACCCACGCCATGAAGCGGGTCATCTCGGCCCGCTCCACAGCGGATGCCGATGGCTTCCATAGCAGCGTGGTCGGAGGGAGGTCGGCCATCGGCGTATTCTCGCGGTTCGTGGACCCGTCCGGATTGCGCGCCGAGTTTCCCGTGCTCGACCGCCTCGCGTACCTGAACGCGGGCACCGACGGGCCGCTGCCCGCGCGCGCCGTGCGCGCCGCCGAGGCGGAGCTGCGCCGCGAGTCCGAGCAGGGACGCTGGCAGGCGCACTTCGAGCGCCGCGCAGAGCTGAGCGGCGAGCTGCGGGTCGCGTACGCCTCGCTACTGGGATGCGAACCGGCGGAGCTGGCGCTGACGACGTGCACGACCGAGGGAATCGCGCAGGTGATCGGCGGTCTCCAGCTCGGCCGCGGCGATGAGATTCTCACAAGCGACGAGGAGCACCCCGGCCTGCTCGGCGCCCTGACGGCCGCGCGCGAGCTGCGCGGCGTGTCGATCCGGACGGTCCCGCTGCCCGAGATCGCCGCGGCGGTCGATGCCCGCGCGACGCGCCTGGTGGCGTGCTCGCACGTCGGCTGGATGAGCGGACGCCTCGCGCCGGCGGAGTTGGCCGAGATCGAGATCCCGGTGCTGCTGGACGGCGCCCAGGGCGTCGGCGCGATCCCGGTGGACGTGCGGGCGCTCGGATGCGACGCCTACGCGGGCGCGGGACAGAAGTGGCTGTGCGGCCCCGACGGCACGGGCATGCTCTACGTGAGCCCTCGATTGCACGAGCGGCTGGCCGTGGCGCGGCGCGGATATCCGAACCTGGCCGATCCCGAAGCGGGGCTCGATGCCACGTTGCACGAGGACGCGCGCCGCTATGACTCGCCGTCGGTGAGCGCCGAGGCACTCGCCTGCGCGGTGGCCTCGGTCGGAGTGCTCGAGTCGGCCGGTCTGCAGGCCCTGCACGAGCGCGCATGCTCGCTGGCGAGCAGACTGGTCGAGCTACTCGAGGAGCGCGGACACGAGGTGGCCGCGCGTGCGGAGACGACGCTCGTGTCGTTCTCCCGTCCAGACCCTCCGGCCGAGCGAGCGCGTCTGGCGGAACGCGGCGTGATCGTACGCAACGTGCCAGGAAGACCATGGCTGCGCGCGTCAGTGGGCGCGTGGAACCATGAGGAGGACCTCCACAGGCTGCTCTCGGCTCTGTCCGAGTAAAGCACAGCTAAACGCCAATCTAAGTCCTATCAGCCCGGGAACCCCGGGTATCCTTGCCCGGTGTCGAGCGCCCAAACGGAAGCGTCGGCGCCCGCGCAACCGCGTCGGCCAAGCCCGAGGGCGGTGGGCGTGAAGGCGCGTGGCGCGGGCGCACGGCTGCTGCCCTTCGCGGGCGCGTTCGCAACGATGGCGCTCAGCATCCTCATCGCAGCCTGGGTCCTGCGGCTCGGGCAGGCCCGCCTGTCGTTTCCCTGGAACTACGCCGGCGAGGGCGATGCGAAGTTCTACCTGCTGGTGGTGAAAAGCATCATCGGCCACGGCTGGTATCAGACGAATTCCAGTCTCGGCGCCCCCTTCGGGCAGCAACTGTACGACTTTCCCCAGAGCGCGGACAATCTCAACCTACTTGCGATTAAGGGCCTCGCTGCGCTCTCCTCCAGTCCCGCAGTGGTGTTGAACGTCTTCTTCCTGCTGACCTTTCCGCTCGTCTCCCTGAGCGCCTACCTGGTCCTGCGCAAGCTGAGGATCTCAGCGGCGGCCGCAGTCATCTGCTCGGCGATCTTCGCGTTGTTGCCCTACCACTTCTACCGCGGCGAGTCGCAGGTACTCCTGTCGGCTTACTACGCCGTGCCACCGGCAGCGCTGCTGTTCCTGCGGCTGTGGGAAGAGCCAGGCCTCTTTACCCGCCGCCTCGGCGCCGAGAGCGGTCCGCTCGCGTGGACCTCGCGCAGATCGCTCGTCACATGCGCCTGCTGCCTGGTGATCGGCTCGGCAGGCCTCTACTACGCCGTGTTCGCCTTGGCGCTGCTGCTCGGTGGCACTCTCGTGGCGCTGATCGTGGCGATCACACGCCGCAGCTCCCGACGGGCTGGGCACGCAGCCGCCGGCGACGACGATCCAGCGGGTGGCTCGCGAGCAATCACCGGGCGCGACGATCGCCGGCGCGACGAGCCCCGAGGCGACGTTCGAGCCGTCGTCTCGGGGACGATCGCATCGCTGCTGATCGCGGCGACGCTGGCGGTCAATCTCGCGCCGTCCCTCCTCTACCGAGCCGAGCACGGAGCTGATCGCAGTATCGCGAGGACCACTCTCCAGAGCGACCAACTCGGGTTGAGGCTCACCGACCTCGTGCTGCCGGTGCAACAGCACCGCCTGCCGTTCCTGTCGAACGTCAACCAGACCTACACCGAAGCGACCTCGACCGGATATTGCGAGGCCTGCTTCGAGAACCTCGGCGGCGTCGGCACCGTCGGCTTCGCGTGGCTATGTCTGGTGGCGCTCGCGTCGATCGTAGGAGTGGGCGGCGCGATCGCGATGCGTTCGGCCTACCGGCCCGCCGCGCTCGGCGTGGCACTGTCGATCGGCGTGGCGACGATCGGCGGCGGATCGAGCTTGGTTGCCTTCTTCCTGACGCGCGACATCCGCGGCTGGAACCGAATCTCGCTGTTCATCGCATTCTTCTCGCTGCTGGCGATCGCGACGCTGCTCGACTCCGCCGTCCGGCGGCTCCGTGGAAGCGGCCAGAGTCGCGTGCTCGGGATCGCGCTGCTGGCGGTCGTGCTCGTGCTCGGCGTGCTCGACGAGACCTCGACGTACTTCGTGCCGAAGTACGCCAAGGACGCACACGAGTGGAACAGCGACGCTTCGTTCGTCAAGGCGATCGAAGGGCGTATGCCACCGGGCGCGTCGATCTTTCAACTGCCCTACGTCCCCTTCCCCGAGGGGTACGGGTCGATCTCCGCAAGCGTGTCGCTACCGGATACGACGTTCGGGACGACGTATGAGCTGGCGCGCGGATACATCCACTCCGATGCGTTGCGCTGGAGCTATGGCGCGATGAAGGGCAGAGCCGCCGACTGGCAGGGAGAGCTGGCCGTCAAGCCCCTGTACCTGTCGCTTGCCGCCGCAGCAGCCGATGGGTTTCAGGGGTTGTGGGTCGATCCACACGGCTACAGCGCGAGCGCCCGTGCGCGCCTGGCGCCGGTGCTGGGAGGGCTGTTGAGGACCGCGCCCGTGTACAGCCCGGCGCACGACCTGCTGTTCTTCGACCTGCGCCCGTTCGCCGCACGGCTCGCCCGTACGCACACCCCCGAACAGGTACAGGCGCTACGCTACGGGACGCTTCATCCGTTGCGAACCGATTGCGGTCCCGACGGTCTCGAACTGACAAATCCCTCTTCGAGCACGCGCACGGCGACACTGAGCATGCTCATGAGCATGCGCTCGCCCAACCCCACGACGGTGCTCATCCACTATCCCGACGGCAGCGGCGAAGCGGTGTCGCCCGGCACGAAAGCGATCGCATTGCGCCGCCGGCTCAACCTGCCCGCGGGCGAGAGCGCGGTGCGCTTCTCGCTGATGGGCACGCCCAAACGACCTGCGGCTCGGGCCGCGGGCCCCATCGTTGAGCAGGCCACGCTCACCGAGGACGCCCTCGTCCCGTTCGAGAGCGCACCCGGCCGAGGAGCGGGAGCGAGGATGGCAGCCGGCGCCGCTCCCCCCAGCTGTCCGCAGACCGTCGTCGCGGTCACCTCCCAGGCCACGCCGTGACGACGGCTGTCCAGCCCACCGTGAGGAACCCCGCCGGATGGATCGGTGGCGCCGTGTCTCGACTCGCCTGGCGACACGTCGCGCTGGCCACCGTGCTCGCGCTCTCGACGGTGATGAACATCTACAAGCTCTCGCAGAACGGATACGCCAACATCTTCTACTCGGCCGGAGTGAAGTCGATGCTGCGCTCGCTGCACAACTTCGTCTTCGTGTCGTTCGACGCCGGCGGACTGATTACGGTCGACAAGCCCCCGCTCGCGCTGTGGGTGCAGGCCGTGAGCGCGAAGCTGTTCGGGTTCACGCCGCTGAGCCTGTTGCTGCCGGAGGCGATCGCGGGGGTGCTTGCTGTCGCGTTGCTCTACCGCATCCTCCTTACACGCTTGGGTCCGGTCGCCGCAATCGCGGGGGCGCTCACCTTCGCCGTGTTTCCCTCGTTTGTCGCCGTCTCACGCACCAACGGCGTCGACCCACTGCTGATCCTGCTGCTGCTGCTCGCCTGCGCGGCGACACTGCGAGCCGTCGAGAGCGGGCGCTGGCGCACGCTGCTGTTGGCCGGCGCGCTGGTCGGGCTGGCGTTCAACACGAAGACGCTGGCCGCCTACCTGGTCGTCCCTGGCATGGCGCTCGCCTATCTGGCATGCGCCCCCGGTTCGCTCCTGCGCCGCACGACGCAACTGCTGGCGGCCGGGCTCGTGCTGGTCCTCGTGTCGGCCTCGTGGATCGCATTCGTCGAACTCACCCCGGCCTCGAAGCGGCCGTTCGTGGGCAGCTCGACCGACAACACCGAGCTCGGTCTCACCTTTGCCTACAACGGATTTGGACGCGTCGAAGGACAGGTGGGCGGTCCTGGTCATATTCCAGTCCGCGCCGGTGGCGCCCTCTCCCTCGCGGGACACCATCCCCGCGGAGCAGTCGCCGGGAGGAATGCGAAAGGCCACGGAGTCTTGCCACCGTTTTCACGCAAAGCCCCGCGGAGAAGACCCGGAGGCCGCTACGCGCTGCCGATCGCTTTCGGTACGGCCCCAGGTCCGCTGCGCCTGTTCGAGTTGGGGCTCGGAGATCAGGGCGGCTGGATCATCCCGTTCGCGCTCTTCGCCACGCTGGCCCTCGCGCTGCTCGTACTGCTCGGTCGTGGACCGGAGGACCGGCGCCGGCGCGACCCGCGTCTCGCCGTGCTGCTCGTGCTCGGAGGCTGGTTCCTGGTCGAGGCCGTGGTACTGAGCCTGTCCAAGGGCATCGTGCATCCCTACTACGCCTCAGCTCTGGCACCCGGGGCCGCCGCGATGACCGGCGCGGGGGCCGTCGCCTTCGTCGAGACCGGCGCCTATCGCATGCTGCGCATGGCGCTGCTGCCGATCGCAGTGGCTGCGACCGTGGTGGTGCAGATCGTGCTCTTGAAACGCGCGGAATACATGCAGTGGTTCTACCCACTGCTGATCGTGGGAGCAGGCGTGGGCGTGAGCGCGGTCGCCTGCGCGGCGATCGTCCTGCGCCGTTGGGTGACGCCGGCGATCGCGTTGATCCTCGCCGTGCTGCTGGTCGCCCCCACGGCCTACTCGGCCACCACATGGCTCGCTCCGGCCGAGGTCACCTTCCCGGCTGCGGGTCCGCTGCAGGCGAATGGTCCGGGCGGCGTCGGTCTCGGGCCTTCGTCGCTTCGCGCATATCGCTCCCTGCTCGGATACCTGAAGAGCCACGAGCCCGGAACGCGCTGGCCTGTGCTCACGGATGCCTCCAACGTCGCCGCGCCGTTGATCCTGATGGGCATGGACGCAGGTGCGTTGGGAGGCTACGGCGGCATCGACCCCTCCCTCGACGGCCCCGGACTCGCGCGACTGGTCGCGGATGGCGAGGCTCGCTACGTGCTGCTGGGAGGCGTCTACTCCACCCGCGGCGGCAATCGCGCCACCGCGGCCGTGTTGAGAGTGTGCCGCGAGCTACCGCCGCGAACGTGGCTCGCGCCCCACGCCGCCACGCACGGCCTCGTCCTGTTCGACTGCGCCGGGCGCGAGCGCAGGCTGGCGGCTGCATAGGCTTCAACTCCAGCGGATCTCGGAGCGACGACTCAGGTTCTCAGAGCGGAGCCTCGAATCAGGCGACGACAGACAGGCGACGGTTGAAAGCCCGCACGAAGAGGTCCGTCTCGCGTCCGGCCGCCCACCTGGGCACGGCCGACTCCCCGTCGGCGATGAGCCGCAGTTCGACCTCATCCTCGCGCATCGCGATGCTCGTGCGACGCACGAGCTGGTCACGAGAGCGCTCGAGATCCTCGGCCAGGCGCAGCAGCACCGCACAGCGATCGAGCCGGGCGGAGTCGCCGTTCGCAAACAACGCCCCGAACGGTCCCGGCTCGGGCATGCCCTTACGGTGGTAGCGCGCCGCCTGCGCGATGATCGCCACCTCGACGGGCGAGAACCCGGGCAGACCGCCGTTGAGGATCAGGTAGCGCGAATGCTTGTGATGATCGTCGTAGTCGACGGACATGCCGACGTCGTGGAGCATGCAGGCCGCCCACAGCAATTCCCGCTCCTGCGGGTCGCCGGCGTGCAGGCCCAGGCGGGCGAGCTCGTCGAACATTCCCAATGCGAGCACCGCGACGTGACGGGTGTGAGATGAGTCGGGAAGATAGCGAGCGGCCATGTTCAAGACGCTCGTCCGTCGCAGGTCCTCGAACAGCGGCGGATTGCGCTCTCTCAGCAGGCGCTCGAAGAACACTCCCTCGCGCAGGCCGGCCTCGGTGGCCTCCAGGCCGTCGAACTCGCCGGCCCCGAGCACCGCTTGGACCACGATCGCTCCGGCGAGGATCACGTCCGCGCGGGCCGGCTTGATTCCTGGAATGTCACTGCGCTCGGCGACCGGCAGCGACGCCAGCCTGTCCACCAACTCATCAAGGGCTCCCCGCTGGATCACCATCCCTTGAACACCCCCTGAGGACGGCAGCCCCGCCGCGCGCTGAGCCGCGGCCGCGAGGTTGCGCACCGTGCCTCCGATGCCGACCAGCCGGGGGGGCCGTCCCAGCTGGCCCAGCCACGATGCCTCGGTGAGCTCGCTCGCCACATGAGCCCGCAGCTCGTCCAACTGCCTGCGCTTGACCGGTCCCTTGCCAGGCAGGAAGCGCTCGGTCATTCTCACCGCGCCGACGCGCCAAGAGTGAGAGTCGCGAGGCAGCCGATCGACGACGTGCACCAGCTGCAGCGAGCCACCCCCGAGGTCCAGCACGCAGCCATCGCTGAGCGTCGTCGAGTCGACGGCCGCTAGATATCCGTAGTACGCCTCGGCCTCACGGCTGAGAACACGAATCTCAAGACCCGTCCGCTCCCGCGCCATCCGCAGGAAGTCCTCGGAGTTCTCCGCGTCGCGGATCGCGCTCGTCGCCACCGCGTCGACTGTCTCGCCTTCAAGACCGCCGGCATTGCAGAAGTGGGCAAAGACGTCAAGCGTGACCAGCGCCCGCCGGATCGGCTCTCCCCCCAGTCGACCGGTCGCCGCGAGGCCCTCGCCGATGCGAACCGGCTCGTAGATCTCATCGGTCCGCCTCCACCAGCCATCGGCCGCCGCGAAGACGACGAGCCGGAAGGAGTTGGAACCCAGATCGATGACCGCGAGTCGCTCCTTGGGATCCGCGTCGAAGTAGCCCTCCGCTTGCATTGCTTTGAGCGTATTCGTCGGGGCGGAGGGGTTGAGAGCGTTCCCGGGAAGATGAGGCCGGCCACTACGGAGGCAGGCCCAGCTCCGACCTGACCAACCGCATCCTGGCAGCGATCTGGGCCTCGGTTTCAGCGTCATGGACGACGGTCGCAACCGGAATCTCCAGGGCTCGCGCAAGGTCGACGAGCTTGCCCCACGTCGGGTTGCGAATGCCACGCTCGATGCCGGACAGGTAGGTCGGATGCATGTCGGACGTGTGCGCGAGATCTTCGATCGTCAAACGACGCCCCCGCCGAAGCCGGCGAATCGCACGACCAAGATCCGCGTTGGTTGGCACGAGGACAGACACACCCCGGACGGTCGCTGGATGGCCTCTTCATTAGAACAGGCTATATTCGTCCTTACTGACAGATGTCTGCCAGACATGTGTATTCTTTGTGTCTTTAGTGAGCCGTCACGGCCTATTGGCCGTCGAAGGCAGCCATGGATGCCTAAAAGGCTCATCCGAGATGAGAAGGAATCACGGTGAACGCGCGGCATCTCGAGCGAGAGCTGTTGCGGATGACGATTCCCGGGTAGTCCTACGGTCGCCCCTACGCTGACAACCACCCATCAGCAAAGCGAGGAAACACGATGAAGAAGGTCTTCGAGCTTGTGCTCTGCATCATTCACCCAGTAGCTGTGGTGCTGATCTGGATCGACCTGCTCGGCCGTCGCGACCTCGGCCTGGTGGGAAAGCTTGCCTGGGGCATCGCCTCGATCGTCCCGTTCGTTCCCTTTCTTTACGTGCTGACGGGGAACGACTTCATTTAGAGCCACTCGTTCGTCCCCTTCAAGCTTCGAATGAGCAGGAGTCGCCGGTGGAGCGACACGTACGCGACTTCGTCAATTTCCTGATCCCAATCGTGGACGCGATCGGCGCGACGGTGATCAGTGTCGGCGTGCTCTTCGCCTTTGGTGCATGGCTGCTGTCCGAGCTGCGAATCCGGCGCGTCCCCTATGAGCGCATTCGACTGCTGCTGGGGCGCTTCCTGGCACTCGGACTAGAGTTCCAGCTTGGTGCGGATCTTCTCGGCACCGCCGTCAGGCCGTCCTACAGCGAGATTGGCAAGCTCGGTGCGATTGCCGCGATTCGCACGGTGCTTAACTTCTTCCTCGCGAAGGAGCTCAGCCACACACAGGACGTGGAGGCCGGTGAGCGTCAACTGCTCGGACCCCTCGCGCGATGAGGCGTACGCAGACAGACTGACATCGCTCCCTCCCGCCATGGGCCCGCCAGGACTCGAACCTGGGACCTATCGATTATGAGTCGACAGCTCTAACCAACTGAGCTACGGGCCCTCCTCGCGCGGGCAGCCCGCGCGAGAGCCAGACGCTACCAGCGAAATATGGAATGCTCACGCCCGCGCCGTGTGCGGGCGGCGGCGGCAACCATTCGACCAGCGAACGAAGGGGGAGGCAGATGGCGGAGCGTGCAGCGATCGTCACGGGAGCATCGTCGGGCATCGGATTGGCGATCGCCAGAATGCTCGCCGAGGAGGGCTACGGGGTGACGATGGCCGCCAGGCGCCCGGAGAAGCTGGACGCGGCGGTGCAGGATGTCGCCACAGACGGCTTCGACGTCCACGGAATCGCGGGAAACGTCTCCGAGGAGCAGGACATCCAGCGGATCGTCGCCGCCCATCGCGAGCGCTATGAGCGACTGGATGTGCTCGTGAACAACGCCGGCGTGGGGATCGGCGCGTCGGTGGGGGAGATCGAGACAAAGCGGCTCGACATGCAGCTGGACATCAACCTGCGCTCGATCATCCTGTTCTACCGCGAATGCGTCCCGCTCCTGAAGACGGCCGCCGAGGAGCACCGCAACGCGCTCGTCGTCAACACCTCCTCGATCTCGGGCAAGCACGGCGAGCCGTGGCTGTCGGTGTACTCCGCCGCCAAGCACGGGGTCGTCGGCTGGACGGAGGCGATGAACAAGGAGCTCGGCGCAGACGGGATCAAGTCGACGGCGCTGTGCCCGGCGTTCGTCGACACCCCGATGACGGACTTCGCCAAGGAGCACGTGCCCGCCGAGCAGATGATCCGCCCGCAGGACATCGCCGAGGCCGTGCGCTACCTGCTGAAGGTCTCCCCCGCGTGCGTCGTCCCGGAGATGATGTTCGTCCGGCCCGGCGACGCGCTGTAGGGTTGCGACGATGAAGCTCGGCGTGCACATCGGCTATTGGGGCCTCGGCCTATCTTCAGAGGACCAGCTGAAGATCGTCCAGGAGGCCGAGCGACTCGGCTATGACTCGGTGTGGGCGGCGGAGGCGTACGGCTCGGACACGGCCACCGTGCTCGGCTGGCTGGCCGGGCAGACCTCGCGCATACGCCTCGGCTCGGGGATCTTCCAGATGCCCGGCCGCTCGGCGGCGATGACGGCGATGACCGCGGCGACGATCGACCAGCTCTCAGGCGGCCGGATGATCCTCGGGATCGGCTCCTCCGGACCGCAGGTCGCCGAGGGCTGGCATGGACAGCGGTTCGGCAAGCAGCTCCAGCGCACACGCGAGTACGTCGCGGTCGTGCGCATGGCGCTGGCGCGCGAGCGTGTGGAGTTCCACGGCGAGACGCTCGAGCTGCCGCTGCCCGACGGCCCGGGCAAGGCTCTCAAGTTGACGATCTCTCCCGTTCAGGAGCGCATTCCGGTCTACCTCGCGGCGATCGGCCCGAAGAACACGGCGCTCGCCGGGGAGATCGCCGACGGGTGGATCCCCACGCTGTTCTCCCCCGAGCACGTCTCCGAGCTGCGGCCGCTGCTCCAGGAAGGCGCCGACCGGGCGGGGCGCTCGCTGGAGGGTTTCGACATCGCGCCGACCGTGAACGTGTTCGTCACCGACGACCTCGCGGGGGCGCGCGACGCGATGCGCCCCTTCATCGCCCTGTACGTCGGCGGCATGGGCTCGCGCAAGCAGAACTTCTACAACCAGCTCGTCTCGCGCTACGGCTTCGAGCAGGAGGCCAAGCAGGTCCAGGACCTCTACCTGGAAGGCAAGCGCGAGGAGGCGATGGCGGCGCTTCCCGACTCTCTGATCGACATGGTCTCGCTGTGCGGGCCGCCTGACGTGGTCCGCGAGCGTCTCGCCGTCTACCGCGACGCGGGCGTCGGCACCCTCGGCGTCACGCCGATCGCATTCACCGCGCCAGAGCGACTGGAGCAGTTGCGCCTGGTTGCAGAGCTCGCCGCCGCCTGAGCCGTGACCCCACGGCGGATGTTGCTGGGCGCCTTCGGCGACCCCGGCCACGCCTTTCCGATGATCGCCCTGGGGATCGCGTTGGCCGCGAGGGGACACGAGGTGACCGTGCAGACGTGGACTCGCTGGCAGGCCCACGTCGAAGCCGAGGGCCTCGCCTTCGCCGCGGCTCCGGAGTACCACGTCTTTCCCTCGGGCCCCGAGCCGTTGGACTTCTACGAGGCGGTCGTCCACGCCACCAAGGACACCCTGCCGCTCGTGCGGGAGCTCCGACCGGATGTCGTCGTTGCCGACATCCTCACGCTCGCTCCCTTCCTGGCCGCGGAGCTCGAGGGCATCCCCTGTGCGACCCTCATCCCCCACGTCTTCCCCCAGGGCGTCCCCGGCATGCCGATCTACTCGCTCGGCGCCCGCCTCCCCCGCACCGCTGCCGGTCGCGCCTTCTGGCGCAGGGCCACCAGACCCGTCGAGCGCGGCCTGCAGCGCGGACGTGGGGAGCTCAACGACGTACGAGCGCGCCTCGGGCTGCCCGCGCTCGAGCACACCCACGGCGGCACCAGTCGCGAACTGGCGCTCGTGGCGACTTTCCCCCAACTCGAGTACCCGCGCGCCTGGTCTGCTCACGCGCACGTCGTCGGTCCGCTGATGTGGGAGCCACCGGCCGAGGATGTTGAGCTGCCTCCCGGCGACGCCCCCCTCGTGCTGATCGCTCCATCCACGGCACAGGATCCATCTCACCGGATGCTCGCGGCCGCCCTTCGCGGACTCGCCGACGCGCCCGTGCGCGTGCTCGCCACGTGGAACCGTCGACTTCCCGCACGTCCACTGCCCGTGCCCGAGAACGCCCGCGTGGTCGACTGGGTCTCCTACTCGCGCACGATGCCGCTCTGCGACGTCGTCGTCTGCCACGCCGGCCACGGAACGCTGGTGCGTGCGCTCTCCTCGGGCTGTGCCGTCGTCGCATGCCCGGCCGTGGGGGACATGAACGAGAACGCCGCTCGGGTCTCCTGGGCCGGTGCGGGGGTTCGCGTGCCGCAGCGCTTCATCGCGCCACGGCCGTTGCGCCTTGCGGTGGAAAGGACGCTCGGCGAGCCTTCGATTCAGGCTCGTGCCCGGGAATTTGCGGCGTGGGCCGGTTCTCACGACGCTGAGACGACAGCCGCGATCCTTGTAGAGCAGCTGGCCGCAAAGAAGCTCCCCGGGTGGGACTCGAACCCACAACCTATCGATTAACAGTCGAGCGCTCGGCCAATCGAGCTGCCGGGGACCGCTGGCAGGATTCTACGCAAGCTCGCTTCAGATCGCGTCCGTCCCTGGAGTCGCCTGCCGAGCCTCGGCCCGCTCAGCTAAAGGCCGCCCCGGTCTCCTCCAACGCCCGCTCCTGGGCGCGGTCGAACTCCAGCTTGACCTCGCCCCGGCGCAGGGCCAGCTCGCGCACATCGCCGCTCTCCTGTCCGCGCGCGGCCTGGATTCGGCGGTCCATGCAGGCCAGCTCCAGCTGCAGACGCTGCACGTCGAGCATCGCAGGGTGGGCTTGCTCCCGACCGGCTTCCACGACCAGCTCGGCCAGCAGGTCCTTCAGCTGACTATCTCTCTCGAGCGCTCCCTCCTCGCCGTCGGGGTCGCTCATCGGCTCGCGCAGGCGCCCGGCGCGGAGATGCCTCGCCGCCCGCTGCAGCAGCGCGCTGGTGAAAAGCTCCTCGACCTCCAGCTCCCCTAGCGCAAGGGCTCCCTCCTCCGGAGAGGCGATGCACAGCGCGAGGAACGTTCGCTCAGGATCCTCTCGGCGCAACAGGCCGTTAGCACGCGTGACCGAGGCGCCGCCGCCGGTGCTCGAGTCGCCTCGTCCGCTCCCACCGTCCCCTCCGCGCCGTGGCGCGAGCAATGTCTCCATCACGCTCTCGGGCAACGATAGGCGCCCTGAGACCATCTGCGTCAGCTCCATGCGCGTCGTGCTCGGGGGAAGCGTGGCGAACACGGGGCGCAGCTCTTCGATCATGCGGTCGCGGCCCTCCGGGCTCGAATGGTCGCCGCTCGCCAGCACCCGCTCGACGCGGAAGCGCACGAACGGCACCGACTCCTTCACAGCGGCATTCATCGCCTCGGCCCCCTCTCGCTGCACGAGCTCGGCCGGATCGGCGCCCCCCGGCAGCGCGACCACGCGCAGCTCGAGCTTGCGTTTCGCCGCAAGGCCCGCGGCACGCAGCATCGCCTCCTGACCGGCGCTGTCGGCGTCGAGCGCGAGCAGCACCGTCTGAGCCATCCGCGCGAGCTCGCCCACCTGCTCGCTCGTCAACGCCGTGCCCATCAGACCCGTCGCGTTGCGAATCCCAGCTTGGTGCAGCGCGATCACGTCGGTGTAGCCCTCGCACAGGATCACCTGTCCGGCGCGCGCGGCGTGTGTCCGCGCCAGGTCGGCGCCATACAGGTGTAGGCCCTTGTGGTAGATCTCGTTCTCAGAGGTGTTCAGGTACTTCGGTTTTTGCTCCTCGCGCATCGCGCGAGCGCCGAAACCCAGCACCCGTCCTCGCACGTCGGCCAGCGGAAACATGATCCGTCCGCGGAAGCGATCGTAGGGCCGTCCGTTCTCACGCGAGCGCTGCGCCAGACCGGTCGTATACAGCTCCTGCTCGGAGAATCCCCCCCGGCGCGAGGCGCCGAGCACACGATCCCACGCGCTCGGGGCGTAGCCGACGCGGAACTCCCGCAGGATCGCCTCGCTCAGTCCTCGCCCCTGTAGATACTCACGCGCCCCCCGCGCCTCCTTCGCCTCCCACAGACACCGCTCGTAGTAGGCCGCGGTACGGGCGAGCAGCTCGAGCAGCCGCTCGCGGCGACGACGACGCTCGGCCTCGCGCGGGTCCTCCTGCTCGCGCTCGAGCTCCACGCCATAGCGTTCGGCCAGCAGCTCGAGCGCCCCTTTGAAATCCACGCCCTCGGTCTCCTGCACGAACGTGAATGCGTCGCCGGACGCCTGGCAGCCAAAGCAGTGGTAGACCTTCTGCGTCGGATCGATCCCGAACGACGGGGTCCGCTCGTCGTGGAACGGACACAACCCCTCGTAACGGCTCGGTCCCGCCCGGCGCAGCTCGGTGCGTGCCGAGACTAGCTCGACGAAGTCGACCGCGTCGCGCACGCGATCCTTGGACGTGCTGGTGTAGAGAGCCATCGCACATCTACGCTAGCCGCTTCCTCCTCTGCCGGCGATCAGCCTGCCCAAAGCCGCTGCTCCCTATCGCCGCATCAGCCGGTGAACGCCTGCGGCACCGCGAGCGCCGTATACGCCCTGATGCAATAGCGGTCGGTCATCCCGGCGAGATAGTCGGTCACCCGCCGGGCGAGCTCCTTCTCATCGATGGGTGTCTTCGCCGATCCTCCGCCAGCGTCGAGTCGAGTGGCGCTGCCTTCGGGTGCGGAAGAGCCCTCAGGATCGGGCGGCAGCAACTCGGGATGCCCCACATAGTGCTCGAACAGCCTTCGTATGACCCCTGCGATACGCGCGTGCTCCGCGCGCACGGCCGGGCCCAGGTAGACGCGCTCGAACATGAACTTTCGCAGCTCGCTCATCGCCGGGCCGGCGTTCGGCCCCTGGACGATGTCTCTGGCGTGCTCGGAGTGCTCGACCATGTCGTGCACCAGCGTGTCGATTCGCTCCGAGCCGCTCGAGCCGAGCACTGCGATCGGCTCGCGTGGCAGCTCGTCCTCGTGCAGCAGCCCGGCGCGGACGGCGTCGTCGATGTCGTGGTTGATGTAGGCCACGCGGTCGATCACCCGCACTATCCGTCCCTCGAGCGTGCGAGGCAGCGCGGCCCGGCTCGAGTGACCCGCGATGCCCTCTCGCACCTGCTCGGTCAGGTTCAGGCCGGCGCCGTCGCGCTCCAGCCGGTCGACGATCCGCAGAGAGTGCTCGTAGTGGCGAAAGCCCTCCCCGAAGTGCTCGTGCAGGCAGCTGTCGAGCACTTCCTCGCCGATGTGCCCGAACGGAGGGTGTCCGAGATCGTGGCCGAGGCCGATCGCCTCGACCAGGTCCTCGTTCAGACGCAACGCGCGTGCAACCGTGCGCGAGATCGTCGTGACCTCGAGCGTGTGGGTGAGCCGCGTGCGGTAGTGGTCGCCGCGAGGAGCGACGAACACCTGCGTCTTGTGGGTCAGCCGGCGGAAGGCCTTGCAGTGCACGATCCGGTCGCGGTCGCGCTGGAATGGAGTGCGCAGGGCGCAGTCCTCCTCCGCTCGTGCCCTGCGGGCGGGATAGGAGCGCACGGCCGCCGGGGACAGCGCTTGCTCCTCGTGCGCGCGGACACGCGCGGCAAAGCCTTCGGCGACACGCTCCCGACTCTCGATGGAGCTCATCGCAGGGGTCTCATCGCGCCGATTCCATCACCCGCGCGAACCCTGGCCGGTGGCCGGCATCAGCCGCAGATGCGCGTGATGCTCGAGCGTCTCCGCGATCGCTCGCTCGACCTGGCCCAACGCCGAATCGGGAGCGTGCGGCGCCTCCGCCAGCGATCGCGCCAGCGCCTCGGTCATGAAGCCATAAGCGGCCTCGTCGAGCGCAAACGATCCTGCCTCGCACGCCGCGCAGACGACTCCCCCCGCCGCGCCGGAGAACCCGACCAGATGCTCGGGCTCGCCGCAGCTCGCGCACGCTCCGAGCTGCGGCGCGAGACCCGCGGCGAGCAGCAGCTTCAGGCGAAACGCAAGCGCTCCGGAGCGACCGTCAGGCGCGGCTCGGTCGGTCGGCCGCCCAGCGCCCGCGGCCTGCTCGTCGAGCAGTCCCAGCTTCCTGCACAGCAAGTTGAAGACGCCAGGATGGGGCTCGCCCGTCTCGAACAGCCGTCCGACCGCGTCGCATGCGCGCGTGGCCGCGTCCAGCGCGTGGGCATCCCCGCGGAGCCGGGCGTAGGCGTCGACCGTCTGCGCCCCGGTGACCGTCAGCAGCTCGCCCCGCCCTTCGTGCAGGTCGACCCGCAGGCGGAAGAACGGCTCAAGGCGTCCCCCGAAGCGGCTGCGCGCGCGCCTGACCCCCTTGGCGATCGCGCTCACCCGCCCGCGATGTGGCGTATACAGGTGCATGATGCGGTCAGCCTCTCCGTAGCGCATCGATCGCAGTACGACCGCCTCCGTCTTCACAGGTCCCGCCATGCTGTGAGTCTAGGATCGCGCGCGGCGCGCGATCGGGACCGCGGCGTAAAGGCCGCTATCACTATCTGGCGCGGTGACAGCCGAGCCATTCGCGGCCGCGACATGGTCGATGATGGGACCTTCGCTTATCCCCGAATCAGAAAGGTCGATAGATGCCGTTTGACTCAACCAAGATCGGGACCGTCGTGGCAGCGCAGATGGAGGCTCTGGAAGGCCGCTATGGGGAAGACTGCGAGATCGGCGACGTCTGCACGATCGTCGAGATTCTGGGGCCTCATGGCTCAGAGGTCTCGGTGCGCAACAGCGACGGGCGCCTGCACGCGAACGTCGGCCTGCTGCGGGTAGCCGAAGCGGCGCTCCTGAGCGGCGGGGCACGCGAAGAGTAGTCGAGCGATTGGCGCTCGACCCTTGCTATACTTTATGAAGTAATGAACGATATCACCGTCTACACGACCGATTCGTGCTCATTCTGCACCCGCGTCAAGGGCCTGTTGGAGGCGCACGGCGTGAGCTTCTCTGAGGTCAACCTGACCAGGGATCCCGCCGGCCGAGTCGAGCTGGCGCAGAGGACCGGGATGATGAGCTTTCCCCAGGTAACAGTCGGCGGAGAGCTGCTGGGCGGCTTCGCCGAGGTCAAGAACGCCGCGGACAGCGGCCGCTTGGAAGAGCTGCTCGCGGCGTAGCTCTACTGAGCGATTCCCCTGCGCCGGCGAGGGCGGGGCTGACAGCTCTCGCAGACGTAAGTTCCCCGACCGGCGACGACCATCTTCACGATCGTTCCTCCGCACTCTCCGCACGGCTCTCCGGCGCGGCGATGGACCAGGAACTGGTCCTGAAACGAGCCGCGCACGCCGTCGACATGGCGAAAGTCGTCGATCGTCGCGCCGCGCGCGTCAATGCCCGCCTGGAGCGCCGCGATCACCCCCCCGTGCAGGCGGACGTGCTGCTCGCCGGTGAGCAGGCCGGCAGTCCGCAACGGATGGATGCGAGCTCTGAACAGTGCCTCGTCAGCATAGATGTTGCCTACGCCGGCGATCATCCGCTGGTCGAGCAGGAATGCCTTGATCGGGCCCTTTCGCCCTCGCGCAAGTGCCCTCAGATGCCCCGGTGTGAAACGCTCGTCCAGGGGCTCAAAGCCGAGTCGCGCGGCGAAGAATCGATCCACAGCCTCGCCGCCCAGCAGCAGCTCGCCGGTGCCGAACCGGCGCGGATCGACGAACGCCAGATGGCGCTTTGGGCTCAGCTCCACGCGTACGCGCGTATGCGGAGGCTCGGGATTCGGATCGCACAGGATGGCGCCCGTCATGCGCAGGTGCTGAGCCAGGTGAAGATCGCGATCGAAGCTCCACACCAAATACTTGCCCCGTCTTCCCAGTCGCTCCACGCGCCGACCCTCGATGGCATCCGCGAGCTCCCCGGGAGAGAGGGGTCGCGACCAGCGCGGATCGAGGATCTCGACCCGCTCGAGCTTACGGCCCTCCACGAGTGGAGCGAGCTGGCGTCTGATCGTCTCGACCTCGGGAAGCTCGGGCATCGTCGACGTCTAGCGTAGGAACGCCTGGCCCGGAAGCCTCTCGGCGTCTCGACCGGTCAGCCAGCGCAGCACCGTGGCGCCCACGTCAGCCAGCGGCCCGTCGTGGCGAGCACCCGAACCCCGCCCTTGATCTCGTCGAGGCGCCGACTCGTCCGTCGCGCTCGCTCTCACGAGCATCTCGGCGGATGTGGCCAGCAGCGGAGCGTACTCACGCGTGTGATCGGTGCCGGGGGGTGCGGGATCCACCCCGTGATCGGCGGTCACGACCAGCAGGTCCCCAGCGCGCATGCGCTCGAGCCAGCGGGCGAGCTCCGCGTCGATGGCCTGCAGGGCGCGATGAAAGCCCTCCGCGTCCCTGCGATGCCCATACACCTGGTCGGTCTCGATCAGGTTGACGAAGACCAGGCCCCGCTCGAGCTCCTCGAGCAGCGTCCCGGCGCTCTGGAGCGCCTCGGCATTCGTCGCGGCGGGATGCGAGCGTGTCACACCCACGCCCGCGAACAGATCGTCGATCTTGCCGACCCCGTGAACCTCAACGCCCGAGTCCTCCAGCTCCTCGAGGTAGCTGCGGGCCGGCGGACGTACGGTGAAGTCGCGCCGTCCGTGCGTGCGCGTGAATGCGCCCTCGACGCCGTCGAATGGGCGCGCGATCACCCGCCCGACAGCATGGCGGCCGCCCATCGTCGTGCGAGCCGCTGCGCAGGCGCGATAGAGCTCCTCCGGCGGCACTCGGTCGACGTGGGCCGCCAGTTGGAGCACGGAGTCCTGGGACGTGTACAGGATCAACGCGCCGCTGCGCAGATGCGCCGCGCCGAAGTCCTCGATCGCGGCGACTCCGTTGCACGGGCGATTGCAGAGAACCTCGCAGCCCATCGCCTCGACCAGCCTCGCGAGCACCTCCGCCGGAAAGCCCTCGGGATAGGTGGGCAGCGGGTCCGTCTGCACAATCCCCATCAACTCCCAATGGCCGGTGATCGAATCCTTGCCCGGTCCGAGCGGGTGCAGACGGCCGTGGATCGCGGGACCGTCGCGGGGCGGTACTCCCAACAGCGGAACGATCGCGCCAAGCCCGAGCCCGGCGAGCGTCGGCAGGCGCAATCCGCCCACCGCCTCGGCGACGTGCGCGAGCGTGTTCGCTCCCTCATCGCCGTAGCTCGCGGCATCGGGCAGCGCACCGACACCACATGCGTCGATGACGAGCACGATCGCTCGCCGGCCGGCGGTCTCGCTCATCCGGTGATGTCTATCTGACCCTTGAAGCCCGAGGGTGTGCGCTGAAGTAGGCGTCCTTCAGGCGCTCGGCCGACAGGTGCGTGTAGACCTGCGTGGTCGCAAGGTCTGAGTGACCGAGCATCTCCTGCAGCGAGCGCAGGTCGCAGCCGCCGGCGAGCAGATGGGTTGCGAACGTGTGCCGCAGGGTATGTGGACTCATCTTCTGCTCGAGGCCCGCGCCGCGGGCGTGACCCTGGACGATCTTGTAGAGCCCTTGGCGCGTGAGGCCACCGCCGCGGCGGTTGACGAACAGCCATGGCTCGACCCGATCACCGAGCATGGCAGGGCGTCCTCGCTGGCAATAGGCCTGCAGCGCCGCGGCTGCCTGGCGGCCGATCGGCACGAGCCGTTCCTTGGAGCCCTTGCCGCGTGCCCGCAGCACCCCCTCCTCCAGGTCGACGTCACCCAGCTCCAGTCCGATCGCCTCGGAGGCACGCAGTCCGCAGGCGTACATCAGCTCGAGCAAGGCACGGTCACGCAGCGCGCGAGGCTCCGTGCCAGTCGGCTCTTTCAGCAACCGGGCCACCTCCTGACGGCTCAGCACCCGCGGGAGCCGCTGGGTCTTGCGGGGACCCCGCAAATCGGCGGTAGGATCGTGCTCGATCGTCCCTTCTCGGCGCAGGTGACGGTAGAAGGAGCGCAGGCATGCGGCCTTGCGCCCGACCGTCGCCGCTGTTACAGGCGTTGGATCGGGGCGACCGTCGGGCCCGGCAGGGCCACCGGCGGCGAGCTCCGACAGGAACGCGGCAAGGTCTCCGTGCCCGGCCGCGAGCGCGCTCAGTCCGCGGCGCTCGAGAAAGCATCCGAATTGGGAGAGGTCCGAGCGATATGCGTCGAGGGTGTTTCGCGACAGGCCACGCTCGAGCTCGAGATAGGCGAGAAAGTCGAGGGTCAGGCGCTCGATGCCGAGCGGCTGGTCCGGTGACGCGATCTCGGCAAGGCTCACCCTCAGAGCTTCGCGTCCCCACAGGCTCCTCCTTGGTGGTGCAATCGCCCGTTCAACCCGCTCCTACTCTGCCGAGGACTCCCCCACGAGCTCACCGAGCGCCGTCCCCGCGGCGAGCGCGGCACCGAAGAACAACGGGTCCTCGGTCAACCCGCGGCCCATCGTCTCGGCCGACAGCCCGCTTGACGCATAGGCCGGCAGGTCCACGACCGCGCGACGCCAGTCGTGGCGAGTGATGCGCGCCGGACGCTCGACCTCGATCTCCAGCCCAAGCCGGTCTCTGACCGGTGGGCTGGGCATCGCCCCGCCGAACACCGCGCTCAAGCCGGCGCGCAGATCGGCGCCGACCGGGGAGCGCATGCCCGCGGGCAGCGCAACCGTGACCGGCTCGAGCAGCAGGTCGAGCACCGCGAGGGTGTGGTGAGAGATGCCGCGATGGCGAGCCCGCGGGTCACTCGAGGACATCCGCGCCACGAGCAGCGTGGGACAGCCAAGGGCCAGAGCCGCGTGCGCGGAGTCAAGGGCTGACATGCCGCCATGCCCCAACGGCGAGCTCGAGCCTACGATCCCCGGTCCGGGTCCGCACACGGCGGCATCCCAGCCAAGTGTGCGCAACCCGTGATGCAGTGCGCCGGCGGTGGTTATCGCCTCTCCCTCACCACCGAACGCCGCGCCCGCCGTCAGGTGTCCGGCCAGGAGACCGCGCTCGCGCAGGAGACGAACGGTGTGGGAGTGTCCTCCGGGCAGTGCGCCGCCAACCGTCTGTACGAATCCGAGTCGCACGTCCGGGGCGGTTCGCGCAAACGCCCAAGCGACTGCAGCGAGCTGGCCGTGCAGCGCGAGCACCGCGACCGGCCCCTCGAGTGGGATGCGCAGCCGTTCCTCCTCGACCGGCTCGACCGCGTGTTGGAGGCTCGTGTAGTTCAGCTTCATCACGTTCGCCCCCTCCCTGCCCTCGCCGCGAAGGCCACGCGTGAGGTTCACGTGGACGATGTCGAAGCCCCCCGATCCCAGGCCCAGATCGCGGGCCTGCACGTTCACCACCACCTCGTCCCCCACCTCGGAGCGACCGACCAAGGCGACGTCGGCGATCGCCGGGCGACGCCGTCCGTCGAGCTCCACGACGAGCTTCTGCTCCGAATCCCCGTCTATCGCGGGCCTCCCGTCCGTCTTCGTGGGCCCTCCGTCCATCTTCCCCGAGCCCGCGTCCATCTTCCCGAGCCCTCCCTCCAGCCGGTCGGGCTGCGCGCCCCGGGCCTCGACCACGCTTGCACGGCGCAGCTTCAACATCAGCTGCGATCCGCATCCAGCGTGAGGGCGCCGGCCGCGACGGCGTCGAGCAGAGCGAGCGCGACGTCGAGCATTCCCTCGAGCGCCGCGACGCTCACCCGCTCACCCGGCTCGTGGTTGCGTTCGGTGCCGTTGGCGAGGTTCACCGTCTCGAATCCACGCGCCACCAGGGCATTCGCATCTGATGCTCCGCCGCTCGTCGTGGGAACAGGCTGATACCCGCAGCCCCGCAGGGCGGTCTCGGCGGCGCGGACGGCGCGCGCACCCGGCGCTAGGCGGTAGCCGGAGAACGTTCGCTCGACCGCCACGTCCACGTCGCAATCGCACTCCGGCAGGTTCGCGGCGTCGTGCACGCAATCGATCACCTCGGCCACGACGGCCTCGGCCCGCTCGTCGCTGAGACTGCGCACCTCCGCGTCGAGCGTGCAGCGCTCGGGTACGACGTTCATCGCGGTGCCGCCGGAGATCGTTCCCACGTTCACCGTCGTCTCCGCGTCGAGACGACCAAGGGACATGCCCGCGATCGCTCGCGCCGCCGCGAGAATCGCGCTGCTGCCCTGCTCCGGGCGCACGCCGGCATGCGCCGCCGTGCCGCGGAAGGTGGCTTGGATGCGAAAGTGGCTGGGAGAGGCGAGGATCATCTCGCCGATCGGAGAGGCGTGATCGAACACGTATCCGAAGTCGCTGCGCAGGCTGGAGACGTCGAATGCGCGCGCGCCCGCCAGCGCGGTCTCCTCTCCCACGGTGAACAGCAACTCGACATCCACCGGCGCGCCGTCGCGGCAGACACGACGCGCGAGCGCGAGCATGACGGCCACGGCGGCCTTGTTATCCGCGCCAAGGATGCCTTCCCCGGCGTTCTCCCAGCCGTCATCCACCAGCACGGGCTCGACGGGAGCCTGCAGCGGGACCGTGTCCAGATGCGCACACAGCAATACGCTCAGCCGACGCTCGCCGCCGCCGGCGAGTTCCGCGCCGTGCCCCCGCCATCGGCCGGGGCCTTCCGAAACGGATTCCGAGGGGACGTCAGGCCGGCCGGAGATGTGCGCCAGCAGGTTGCCGCAGTTCGAGCCCGCGACCGCGCCGGCCTGGTCCTCGTGCACCTCCACTCCCAGGGCGCGCAGCTCGGCGATCACCCGTCGTGCGCAGTCATACTCTCGGCCTGATGGGCTCTCGATCCGGCAGAGCTCGGCGAAGGTTCCATTCAGGTAGCGCCGCTCTAGCGTATCGAGCGTCACGACGGTTAGGAAAGGCCGGCGGTGCGCTGCCCCGCCCCGGCGCGAGCGTCTTCGGCTCGCAGCGACCCACCCCCGACCGGGGCACTCTCGCCGTCCGCCGCGGAGTCCTGCTCGGCGTAGGCGCGCGCGAGCGCCGCCGCGACGAAATCGCGGAACAGGGGAGCGGGACGCTCGGGACGGGACTTGAACTCCGGATGGAACTGAGAGGCCACGAAGAACGGATGGTCCGTGAGCTCGACGACCTCGACCAGACGCTCGTCGGGCGAGGTGCCCGACACGCTCAGACCCGCGCTCTGCAAGCGCTTGCGCAGCAGGTTGTTGACCTCGTAGCGATGCCGGTGGCGCTCGTAGATGACCGCCTCGCCGTAGACCTCCCGCGCGCGCGTGCCCGCGTGCAACTTGATCGGGTCGGCGCCGAGCCGCATCGTGCCGCCGAGATCGGCGACCTCCTTCTGCTCGGGCAGCAGATCGATCACGGGATAGGGGGTCTCGATGTCGAACTCGGTCGAGTTGGCCCCCTCCATGCCCGCCAGCCGGCGGGCGAACTCGGCGACGGCCACCTGCATTCCGAGACAGATGCCCAGATAGGGAATGCGCTGCTCGCGGGCGATCCCCGCGGCCGCGATCTTTCCCTCGATGCCCCGCCCGCCGAAACCGCCGGGGATCAAGATGCCGTCGGCCCGAGCGAGCGTCCGGGCGGGATCGTCGCGCTCCTCGCCGGACCCCGCAGCGCGGCTGCGCTCAGTGGTGCCTTCGAGGCTCTCGGAGTCGATCCAATCGATCTCCACTCGACTGTCCTGCAACGCCGCGGCATGGCGAAGCGCCTCCGAGACGGAGAGGTAGGCGTCCTCGAGCTGCACGTACTTGCCGACCAGCGCAATCCGCACCGTGCGCGTGGCTCGCTCGGCGCGCTCGATCGGCTCCTGCCAGCTCGAGAGCTCGGGCGTGGGCGCCTGCAGGCCGAAGTGATCGAGGATGAAGTCGTCGACTCCCTGCTCGCGGAAGACGATCGGCACCCGGTAGATGTTCTCGACGTCGCACGCCGAGACGATCGCCTCCGTCGGCAGGCTCGCGAACAGCGCGATCTTCTTGCGGATCTCCGCCGAGAGCAGGCCCTCTGAGCGGCACATGAGCATGTCCGGCGCGATGCCGATGCGGCGCAGCTCGTTGACCGAATGCTGGGTGGGCTTCGTCTTCAGCTCTCCCGCGTGGCCGATGTAGGGCACGAGCGTGAGATGGATGAACAGGCACCGGCGACGCCCGACGTCGACGGGAAACTGGCGGATCGCCTCGAGGAACGGCAGCGACTCGATGTCGCCGACGGTGCCGCCGATCTCCGTGATCACGAAGTCAACGTCGGAGGACTCGGCGATCAGGGCGACCCGCTGCTTGATCTCATCGGTGATGTGCGGAACCACCTGGACGGTGCCGCCGAGGTAGTCCCCACGGCGCTCGCGACGGATCACCGTGTCGTAGATCCCGCCGGCGGTGACGTTCGAGAGGCGGCTGGTGTTCGCGTCGGTGAAACGCTCGTAATGCCCGAGGTCGAGGTCGGTCTCGGCGCCGTCCTCGGTGACGAACACCTCGCCGTGCTGGTAGGGAGACATCGTGCCGGGATCGACGTTGATGTAGGGATCGAACTTCTGCAGTCCGACGGTCAGGCCGCGTGAGACGAGCAGCCGTCCGATCGACGCCGCGGCGATCCCCTTGCCGAGCGAGGACACCACGCCGCCGGTCACGAAGATGAACCGGGTCTTGCTCGGGGCTTGCGCGTATCGGTCGCTCATCGGGGTCTGCCCCAGGAGTCTAGTTCGCGCAGCCCGGGAGTCCGCTCGACGAGCGCGGAGATCGACCGCAGCTCGCCGTATGCCGTGACGAGGATCAGCAACGCCAACGCCACCAGCTGGCCGGTCGCCGACAGCGCCAGCACCAGCCACAGGCCCGCGAGCGCGCCCAGCAGGTTTGCCCCGGTGTCGCCGAGCATCGCCCGCTCGCGCAGGTCATAGACGCCGGCGACGAGCGCCGGCGCCGCGAACAGGCCGAGCGCCCACAGCGGACGCGCGTCGGCGGAGCCGATGCCGAGGCCCGCGCCGAGCAGCACGAACGCCTTGACCGAGCGTCCCGGACGCAGGTCGAGCAGGTTGAATACGTTGGTCGCCAGCACGAGCACGGCCGCCGCAAGCAGCCAGCGCCCCTCCGAGAGGCCGAGATCGTCGAGCGCGAACAGAGCGAGACCGAGCGATCCGGCGGCCTTCAGCGCCCCCGTTGACAGCTCGCCGCGCAGCGCCGCTGCACCGTGACCGCGCCAACCACGCTGGGCCGGCCGGCCGTGAACCCCCGGCCGAACCTCCGCAAGCGTGTCGTCGATCAGGCCCAGCGCGGCCACTCCGAGCACGTACACGGCGATCGGCAGCAGCTCGGGATGAAAGACCTCGGCGCCGACGAGCCTCCCCAGCAGGGTCAGTGGAATCAGCGCGATCAGCGCCGCCCCCAGAACCAGCACCCCGAACGGATGGGGCAGCGGACGATCCCGGTAGTTGAGCTTCGTGTGTCCCGCGGTGCTCAGCCCGCGAAGCAGCGGCGGAGCGAGAATCATGGCACTCGCCAGGGCGAGCAGGAAAGGCAGGGCGTGCACGCTCGGAACCTAGCGATCGACGCGGACGTGGCGCGCCACCTCGAGCCGGTGTCCGGGCGCCGTCCGGGGTGCCACCGCGGCCCTACGGTTGCGCGGTCGCGCCGACGACGTTCGGCAGCAGCGAGTCGGCCGTCGGCTTGCTCCCGTAGGTGCCGTGCGAGCCTGTCAGGGCGTACACGAGTGCGGCCTTTCCAGCCGAGCTGTCGAGATCGTCGATGCTCGAGATGTCTTGGCTCTGATACCACGGCACCTGCGACGGTTCGGTGTTGCTCAGCTCGACCCCCACGGCGGGAACGCCGCCCGCGACGGCGCCCGCCAGCAGCCCCGACTCGAAATCGCCGGTCGCCTGAACCTGTTCGGGAGACATCCCGGTGGGCTCCGCACGCATCACGACGAGCCCCGCGAGCCTGCCCAGCTGACCGTCGAAGGCGCTCAGCAGGCGGCCGCGCACGCGGCTGAGCAACTCCTTGTTGACGAGCTGTCCGCCGCTCACCAGTTGTCGCCCGGCGAGCATGCCGAACTTCTTCACGAGCGAAGGTGTCGTGTCGAGCGCCGCGTAGTGGGTCCCCGCCGCCTGACGGGAGAGTCCGGTCAGGTCCAGCGGCTCTCGCACGGCCGCCACGGTGGCCAGGCTTCCTCCCGCCTGCGTGACCGCGTCGCGCACCAACCCGTTCACCTGGTCTGAGGACCCGCCGAGGAAGACCAGGCCGATGCTGCGAGCGCCCAGTAGGCCGTGGACGGCGATCGGATAGAGGTCGTTGGCGAAGGCTTCCTCGCTCGCCAGTTGGACGCGGAGCTGGCCGGCCTGGCGCTGCGCACCGCTCACTTCCGAGCGGAGGTCGTGGACGATCCCGTTCTTGGCTGAGGAGACCAGGTTCGAGTCTCCGATCGCGACCCCGACGACGACGCCCACCGCCAGCGCGAGCAGCACGGCGGCGAGGGAGAGCGCGTGGTAGCGATAGTCGAACATGCCGATGCCAGCCTTACCAGACGACGTCTCAGCCGTGCGAGCCGAGCAGGAGCTGGAGCTTCAGCCACAGCAGATCCACCACGTCGCGCAACGCGGGCGTCATCCACACGATCGCGATCATCGCCACCAGGCCCGCGACGATCACGACCAGCAACGGCGTCAGGCCGGGACGCGGGTGGTAGAGACGGCTGACTCCCTTCGCATCGACGAGGATCTCGCCGATCCGCAGGCGCGTGAGGAACGTCGAGGACATCCCCTCGCGATTGCGATCGAGAAACTCGACGAGGTTGAATTGCGAGCCCACCGAGACGATCAGGCGAGCGCCCTTCTCCGCCGGGATCAGCATCGCCACGTCCTGGCTTGTGCCAGGTGCGGGCACGAGCTTGAACGGCACGCCGAGATCCTCCAGGCGCCGGCGGCCCGGAGCGCGCCCGTCAGAGTAGGAGTGCACGACGAGCTCCGCGCCGCACCTGAGCGCGGCCTCGCCGGCGGAGTCCATGTCACCGACGATCATGTCCGGTGTCAGGCCCGCTTCGAGCAGCGCCTCGGCGCCGCCGTCGACGGCGACGAGCACCGGGCGCATGTCGCGAATGAACGGGCGCAGCGCGCGGAGATCGCGCTGATGGTCCACCCCTCGGACGACGACGAGCGCAGAGCGATCGCGAAAGTCCGTCGCGAAGCGAGGCAGCTCGATCCTGCCGGCCAGCAGCTCGCGCTCCTCGCGCATGTGCTCGATCGTGTTGTGCGCGAAGCGCTCGAGCGCATCGCCGACCTCCTGGCGCCGCGCCTCCGTCTCGGCACACACACGGGCGAGGTCCAACACCTGACCGCGCGCGGCCAACTCCCCCTTGCGCAGCACGTCTCCACCGGAGACGACGATCCCATCGCCGTCGGAGAGCTTGTGGAAGAGCGAGTCGTCGGGGAGGTCGACGAGCAGAATCCCCGCCTCGACGAGCAGCTGCGGCCCGAGGTTCGGGTAGGAGCCGCTGGAGGAGGAGCTGCAGTTGAGCACGGCCACGGCGCCCGCGGCGATCAGCTCCTCCGCAGAGACACGATCGATGTCGAGGTGGTCGATCAGCGCGACGTCTCCGCGCGTGAGATGTTTGACCAGCAGCTTCGTGCGGCGGCCTGGACGCACCGGACCGCCGACGACGCGCGCGAGTCGTTGCCCATCGGCGGCAACCAAGGTGCCCCGCGGGAGCGCACCCCCCGGGCTGGGTCGTGTCGCGGCCATCGAAGCGAGAGTAACGGCCGGGGGCGCAAAAAGCACCTGCTGGTCCGCTTTGTCGAATCAAGCCATGCGAGGAACGTCAGGCCGAGCAGCGCACGCTCAGGCCGCGCGACGCAGGTCGCGGGCGTGACGACGGGCTGTGGCGTCCTGATCCTCGGCCCCCAGCATCCGCACCAGCTCGGAGACGACCTCCAGCTCGTCGAGTTGCACGACGGTGGTCAGCGTCGGCTCGGCTTCGGTGTCCTTGACGATCGAGAAGTGGCGCTCGCCGAGCGAAGCGATCTGAGGAAGGTGGGTGATGCACAGGATCTGCCTGCCCTCCCCCAGACTTCGCAAGCGCTCTCCGACCGCGCGCGCGGTATGACCGCCGATACCCGCGTCGACCTCGTCGAACACGAGCGTGGCCTCGGCGGAGACATTGCTGCCCCCGCCCCGGTCCGCCTCGCCACTACGGTCCGCTTTGCCGTCCCGGGACGCGGCCGACCCGCCCGCGTCCCCGTCCGCAGAGGGGGAGGCGGAGGCAGAGATCAGAGCAAGCATCACGCGCGAAAGCTCACCGCCCGAGGCGATCTCGCGCAGCGGCCCGGCCGGAACGCCGGGATTGGGCGCAATCAGGAACTCGACGGCGTCGCCACCGGCGGGGCCGGGCTCGCGCGCGGAGAGGGCCACCTCGAAGCTGGCCTCGCCCATCGCCAGCGCAGCCAGCTGCTCCCGCACCGCCCGCGCGAGGCGCGGAGCGGCGAGCTCGCGGGCCGATCGCAACGCTCGGAGCTGCTCGTCGAGCATCGCATCGGCTTCCTGCAGTTGACGGGTCGCTCGGGCGAGGGCGACCTCCGCACCGGCCAGTTCCTCGTGGCGCGCTCGCGCGCGAGTGGCGTACTCGAGCACCGCGTCCACCGTCCCACCGTGCTTGCGCGCCAAGCGCTCGATCGCCGCGAGGCGCTCTTCGACGGCATCGAGTGAGACCTCCTCACCGGAGATCTCCTCTCCGTACCCCGACAGCTCTCCCGCGAGGTCTTGGGCTTCGATCACCAGCGCCCGCAGGCGCTCGGCCAGCGAGTCAAGGCGCGGATCGACGCCGACGAGCGCGTCCAGGCTCGTGGCCGCTGCGGCCACCAGCTGCACGGCCCCAGGCGTCTCGGGCGCATCAGGCACGAGCGCCTCCACTCCGGCGCCGGCCGCCGAGCGCAGGCCGTCCAGCCGTCGCAGGCGCTCACGGGTGGCGAGCAGCTCGTCGTGCTCGAGCTCCTCGAGCGACGCGGCGTCGATCTCCCGCAGCTCGTGCTCGAGCAGGTCGAGCTCACGCTCGCGCGCGGCTGCGAGCTCTTCGGTGTCTTCCAGCTCGGACGTCAGACGCCTGGTCTCCGCATACGTCCGCGCGCAGGCGCGCAGCCGCGGTGCCTGCTCGGGACCACAGAGCTCGTCGAGGATCTCCAGCTGAGCTGTGGCCAGGGTCAGCTTGCGATGCTCGTGCTGGCCGTAAAAGGACAGCAGCCTGCCTCCGAGGTCGCGCAGCTCGCCGACCGTGACCGTGCGGCCGTTCAGGTAGGCGCGGGTGCGCCCGTCCTCTCCCACGCGACGCGCGAGCACGATCTCCTCGGCATCCGCGGACAGGCGTTCTCCGAGCTCCTCGCGCAGCCGCTCGGTGATCTCGAAGGCGCCCTCGACGTATGCCTCGCTGGCGCCTGGGCGCACGATCCCACTCCGCGCGCGTCCCCCGAGGAGCAGGTCGAGCGCATGCGCCAGCACCGTCTTGCCCGCGCCTGTCTCTCCGGTGAGCACGTTCAGACCCGGCGCGAGCCGCAACTCGGCCCGCTCGATCAGCAGCAGGTTCTCGACGCGCAGTTCATGAAGCACGCCGGCAGGTGTAGCAGCGCACGCCGACGGATCGCCACGCCGGCCGTCCCCTCGCGCGCTCGCGCACACTCGCGGCACTGTCTGCGGGCATTCGGTCCCGAGCGCCCGGAGTACATACAGTCCGGCGGCCATTCGGGCCCGAGCGCCGGAGCGCACGCCGAACACCGCTCCTGCACGAGCCCTTCAGGCAGCCGACGGCGATGACGATAGGGACCTACGAGCCTCAGGGAGCCCGAATCGTCGCCTCCGAGGCCCGTCGTTCACCGCTCTGCACGTACACTCGACCGCCCACAGGCATGGCCGCCCGCGACATCGATCCGCACTCCAACCCGCCCTCGCCGGGACCCTTCACGTGCCTGTCGGCGCGTGCGCTCGGGGATCGCTTGGAGGAGGAGATCAATCGGGCGGGGCGCCATGGCACGCCGTTGAGCTGCCTGCTCGTGGTGATCGACAATCTCGACGAGCTCTCGAGCGAGCACGGCAGCGAGCTGTCCGAGCAGACGCTCGCCTACGTGGGACCGGCATTGCGCCGCGAGCTTCGCCGCTTCGACCGGATCGGCAGGCCGAGCGACGGCGAGCTGCTCGTCGTGCTGCCCGGCGCCGACAGCACACGCGGAGAGATCGTCGCCAAGCGCGTGCTCGACAGACTGCGCACGATCAAGGTGGAAGCGAACGGCATACGTCGGCCGCTGAGCGTCTCGGTCGGCATCGCGGCATGGCACATTGATGCCACCGCCGAGGATCTGTTGGACGGAACGCGAGCCGCCGCGCGGCGGGGTCACGGGGTCGAGGACCCTTCCGCGGATATCGCCGCGACCGAGCCCCAATCGCATCCGATCAGCTCCTCGCCGCCCGCGGGCTTCACAGGGCCTCCGACCTGGCCTGCATAATCCGGCAGGGTGCTTACCGGATCAGAGCTGTGGCTGCTGCGCCTGATGGCCGATCGTGGCCTCGCGCTGCTCGATGCGACCACGCTGTTGATGGTGATCGAGGAGCGCGGCGAGCTGCGTGTGGCGGCCGCCAGCGGACAGGCCACCCCACGTCTGCGGATAACGCCGGTCGAGGGGAGCGCTTTGGGCGCTCTCTATCGAGACGGCAGGTCGCTGGCGATCGACCGCCCGCGGGGCCAGGAGGCCGCGTGGCTGCACGAATTGGGCCTCGAGGCGAGGGCGGCGCTGATCGAGCCCTTGAGCATGGAGGGACACGGTGGTGGCCTGGTGATCGCGCTGCGCAGCGACGGCGGCTTTCGCAACCCGGACCGGCAGGCACTCGCCGCCTTCGCCGCCAGTGTGGCCCAGCGGCTCGCGGCCGAGCGCTCGGTGGAGATCGAGCGCCTGCGTTACGGCATGGAGGCGCGCGAGCGCGAGCGCACCCGATGGGCGCGGGAGATCCACGACGAGACGATCCAGGGCATCGGCGCCCTGCGCATGAAGCTCGCCAACGCCCGCGACGTCGACGAGCGCGAGACGTTGAGCGCGGCCGTCGACGCGGTGCTCGAGGGGCTGGGTGAGGAGATCGACGGCCTGCGCCACCTGATCACCGAGCTTCGTCCGGCCGCCCTGGACGACCTCGGGCTGGTCGCGGCTCTGGAGGCCCTGGCAAGGCGCGCGCAGGCGATCGACGGGCTCGAGGTGCAGACCGAGATCGACCTGGGACCGGACCCGAGCGGCCGGCGCCTCGACGCGGAGCTCGAGAGCACGATCTACCGGATCGTGCAGGAGGCGCTCACGAACGTGAGTCGCCACGCGCACGCGACGAGAGCCGTGATCAGCGTCTCAGAGCGCGAAGGATCGATCCGCGCCTCGGTCACCGACGACGGACAGGGCCTCCCCGATGCGTCGCGGCTCGGGCCTCGCGGCGACGGGCTCGAGGGCGGATTCGGGATGTCCGGCATGCGCGAGCGCGCCGAGCTCGTCCAAGGCGAGCTGGAACTCGTCCCCGCGCCGGGCAAAGGCACCGTCATGCGGCTGACCGTGCCACTGGCGGGACGACCCAGCCAGGCCGCCGACGAGCAGGCGGCGCCGCGCGTGTCCCAGAACGTCTGAGCGCGTCTCACGAGCTCCTGGGTTGGGCGACCTCCACGTCTCCCGTCCGCGACAGTCTGTGCCAGTGCAGGCGGGTGCCCATCGACGCGACCAGCAGGGAGTCGATCACCACCAGGTACATCAGCTGGCGGTAGACGATCTGCTGCACGGGCATCGACCACAGTGGGCGGCGCGACTCGTGGTCCCAGCCGAAGGCGATCCACGCGAGCACGAGCTGGCAGAGGTTGAACGCCGCCCAGAAGAGGAGGATCGGCAGCGGGTCGAGGAATAGGATCGAGTAGACGGCGAACAGGTCGATCAGCGGCGCCGCGAGCGGCAGCAGCACCTGGAACAGGGCCATGTAGGGCAGCGCCCGACTGCCGATCCGTCCCTCGCGCGGTGCCAGCAGCGCGCCGCGGTGCTTCCACAGCGACTGCAACGTGCCGTATGACCAGCGGCTGCGCTGGCGCCACAGGCCACGCATCGTCGAGGGCGCCTCGGACCACGCGCGCGCGTCCTCGGCGTACAGGACCCGCCAGCCGCCGCGACCAATCGCCATCGTCACGTCAGTGTCCTCGGCCAGCGTGGCGCCGGACAGGCCACCGACCTCGACGAGCGCCGAGCGGCGAAACGCGCCGATCGCCCCGGGCACGGTGGGCATGCAGCCGAGCACCTCGTACATGCGCCGGTCGAGGTTGAACGCCATCACGTACTCGATGTGCTGCCAGCGGCCGAGCAGGCGGTTGCGGTTGCCGACCTTCGTGTTCCCCGAGACAGCACCGACATCCGGCTCGCGGAAGGGCTGGACCAGGTGCAAGAGCGAATCCGGCTCGAACACGGTGTCTCCGTCAACCGTCACGACGATCTCGCGTGCAGCCGCCGTCAACCCGGTGTTGAGCGCCTTCGACTTGCCCGCGTTCGCCTGACGAATCACCCTGACCGCGGCGAGCCCGAGCGCTTCGGCGCGGTCGGCCGTATCGTCGAGCGAGCCGTCGTCGACGACGATCACCTCGAACGGACTTGGATAGACGCTGGCGGCGAGCGAGCGCACGCAGCGCTCAATCCCGACTGCCTCGTTGTAGGCGGGCACGACGATCGACACGGGCGGCACGAAGGAGGTGTCGCCCTCGCGTCGGCGCCCTCGACGCACCTGTACCGACGCCAGCGCCAGCACCATCAGCATCCGCAACGCAACCAACACCGCGACGGCGAGCACGATCGCCGTCAGCACGGTTGTGACCGTCCGGGCGACGGCCAGCATCGTCACGAACAGGCGCCCGCGCAAGCGCTGGTAGCCACCGATCGGCTCCATGTAGGCGCCGCGAGCGCCACCCGCGAGCTGTCCGACGGTCACGAAGCCGAAGCCACGCCGGCGCAGGCGTTCGATCACGCGCGGCAGGGCGGCGACCGTCTGGGCTCGGTTGCCACCGGCGTCGTGCATCATCACGATGCCGCCCTGGCTCCCGGCGGGCGTCGCAGCGGCGATGATCGAGCCAACCCCTGGCTGGTCCCAGTCGCGCGTGTCGTAGTTGGTCACGGCGATCGTGTAGCCCTGGGCCGCGATCTGCCCCCAGACGGCGATCTGCTTGGGCGTGATCGCATCGGTAGTCGACGCATACGGCGGGCGTACTAGGCGCGTGCGCAACCCGACGATGCCACCCAGCGCGCTCTCGGTCATGCCGAGCTGGAGGTTGCGCTGCCAGACCGGGAGCGTCGCCAGATCTGGATGGGTGAACGTGTGGTTGCCAAGTTCGAAGCCGTCGCGCACGATCCGCCGGGTGAGCGCGGGCGCACGCACGGCGTTGCTGCCGATCTCGAAGAACGTGCCCGGCACGTGGGCTCGCTCGAGGATCGACAGGATTCGCGGTGTCCACCTTGTGCTCGGACCGTCGTCGAACGTCAACGCGATTCGCCTGCCGGGCGCGGGCGCATGCGAGACGAGACCGCCGTGACCGTCGGAGACCAGGATCGGTCCCGCGCCGGCGAGTGGCGCATCGGCACTCGGTGCGTCCGTGCCGGCGGCCCCCAGCGTCTTGGTCGTGATCCCGTCGACGATCAGCAGCACGACCACCATCGCCATGCAGAAGCCCACAATCAGGTGGTGCGCGCGTGGAGCTCTGACGCCGATCGACGGCCGCGAGTAGCGGCGTGCCCGTGACGGCGACCGCGGGCCTCGACCGGCGGAACCCGCCCTCATGTCAGGCCGAGGCTAGGTCGTGGCGCCGATCGGCGAGCGCGAGCTCGACGAGACAGGCCGAGCGAAGCGCCAGCCTGCGACGAGCCGAGGAAGCTCTAGCTCCCGCGCGATAGGACGTGCACGCGGGCCGGCTGACGATGGCTTGAATACGCCCCCGCGTGACAGGCGCCCGCTCGCGGCCAAGCGACGCCTCCCTCGTCTTGCCGGGATCGGGATCGAAACCCCTGCCCGTGTCGTGCGTGACGGTTCGCTGAGCCAGAGCTCCCAAACCGTGAGGGGCAAAGCCGGAGAAGCCAACCATCCCTACCACCAGCCCGGTCAGCCAGAACGCACAGAGCGCGGCAGCCGCAAAGCAGACGAGCCGTACACCAAGCGCGCGGCGTCCGCTGTCGTCGACGAACACTAGGGCCTCGTGACCGCTCGTCGCCCACGGGGCGCAGGAGGGCTGAGAGGATGTGACCGACGACGGCTGGGGACGTGGGAGAGAAGACTGCCGAGGTGCGACGGACGACGGCTGGGAACCTAGGAGAGAGGGGGGCTGGGGACGCGCGAGCGCTCGCTGTGTGGAGGAACCGTCCATGCGGCGCGTGATCTTATGTGATTCTTCAGTCTTGTTCGTGAGGACTTTCAGGCTCTGTTCAGGCCGATACGCAGGGATCTGCGTGATCGCGATCGCCGTTTCGCTGACCGCCTGCGGGACGGCGCGTCCAACCGCAGCAGACGGAGCCGAAGTCTTGGTGCGCGTCGACCAGGTGGGTTTTCCCCTGCACGCACAGAAGACCGCGACGGTCCTCAGCCGCGGCGCCCTGCGCTCGCGCGCCTTCCGGATCGTGGATGCGAGCAGCGGCGCAACCGTGCTCTCGCTCACCGTCGGACGCGACCGGGGGGCGTGGAACCGGCGCTGGCGCCATGCCTATCCGCTCAACTTCAGCGCTCTGCATACCGCGGGCACCTATCGGATCCTTGCGCGAGCGCTTGCTGTTCGCTCCCCGGCGTTCGTGGTCGGCGCCGACTACTTGCTGCTGGCGGCCCGTGAGATCGACTTCCTGCGCGCGCAACGCGACGGGCCGGAAGTGGACTCCTCGCTGCTCGGCCGCCGACCCTCACATCTCGCCGACGCTCACGCGCTCGTCTACGCCGCTCCCGCTTACCGCGCAGACGTCCTGCATAGCGTCCTTGAAGCCCTGCCCGGCCCCCCCGTGGACGTCTCCGGCGGGTGGGCCGACGCCGGCGACTATCTGAAGCTTCTGGAGACCGCGAGCTTCACCGAGGACCTGCTGCTGTACGCGCTGCGCGAATACCCCTCCGCATTGGGGCCGGCCGAGCCGCGGCTGCTGGCCGAGGCGCGCTATGGACTCGACTGGCTCGGGCGCATGTGGGACCAGAGCTCGGGCGTGCTGCGCTACCAGGTCGGCATCGGCAACGGCAATGCGCGCGTCGAAGGTGACCACGACGCGGGCTGGCGACTGCCCCAACACGACGAAGCCCTGCGCGTGCGCGCCGGCACGGGCGCCTATTACGTGCGCTACCGGCCGGTCTTCCAAGACGGCACGAGCGGAGCGCCGATCAGCCCCAACCTCGCGGGCCGCGTGAGCGCCGCTTTCGGCCTGTGTGCGCAGATCTTCAAGGACTCAGACCCCGCTTATGCCCATCGCTGCCTGCTCTCGGGCCAGACGCTGTTCGACCGTGCCGCCACGCACCCGAGCTCGCTGGTGACGAGCACGCCGTTCGACTACTACCCCGAGCAGCAGTGGCGCGACGACATGGAGCTCGGGGCCACCGAGCTGTTTCGCGCGACCGCTGCGAGCGGCGAACACGCCGATCTGCCACATCCCGATCCGCTCTACTGGTTCGCTCAAGCCGACGGCTGGGCGCAGGCGTACATGTCGAGCCGTCTCGACGGCAGCGATACGTTCAACCTGTACGACGTCGGCGCGCTGGCGCATGCAGAGCTGATGGCCGACCGCGCGTTTGCGCCGGCGGCGACGGTGGCCGCCATGCAGAGCGACCAGACCGCCGTGCTCGGCGACCTCCACGACCAGCTCGCCACGGCCGAGCGGGTGGCAGGTCACGATCCGCTGGGCATCGGCTACGCCTACGCGAACGACGACACCGTCGCGCACCTGCTCGGGCTGACGCTCGAGGCTCGCTTCTATGACCAGATCGCGGGAACACACACCTATGAGGGCTTCGCCCAGCACCAGCTCGACGCAGTATTGGGTCAGAACGCCTGGGGTCTGTCATTCGTGGTCGGGGCCGGGAGTCGCTTTCCTCTGTGCCTGCATCATCAGGTTGCCAACCTCTCCGGCTCGCTGGCCGGCCGCTCGCCGCTCTTGCTCGGAGCCGTCGTGCCCGGACCGGTCGACGCCCACGAGCTGCGCGGCCTGAGCGCCGCCGAAGGACATCGACGGTGTCCTGTGCACGGAGGCGATCCCTACGCGCAGTTCTCCGGACGCGGCGCGGCCTATCGGGACAACGTGATCAGCGATGCGACCAACGAGCCGAGCGACGATCTCGCGGCCCTCGCGCTGCTGGCATTCGCGCGCGAGGCGCACGGTTGAAAGCACGTTCGCTCGTTCTGCTCGGCCTGCTCGTCGCGACACCGGCTGTCGCGAGAAGCGCCGCTTCGCCTGTTGGGGTGACGGGGGAGGTTGTCTCCCGGAGAAATCCGTCTGATCGCGCGCTTGCGCGCGCCCGCGTGCAGCGCGGTTCGACCGCCGTGCAGCATGTGACCATCGACGTCGCCCGTTCGCTCGGCTCGTTCGTGCCCGATCACGCGCTGGGCGCTGCCCTCGACGGTCACGAACGCGGCGAGACGGCTCAGATCTACACGCCGGCCAACGAGCGGGTGATGACCGCCGCCGGTCTCGGGCCGATCGCCTACCGCCTGCGCACCGAGCTGGGGATCGCGGCCTGGCACTGGAATCGCGCCGGCGCGTGGAGCGACCCGGCCCACCGCGACGGCTACTGGACCTCCTCCCCCACCCCCGGCCGGCCGTCGAGCTTCTCCAATGGCTACGGGTTGCCGCGGCGGGGAGACACGATCGACCAGGCCGATAACGAAGGCTTCTCGCGCCTGGACGACGGCTCGACGGGCACGTTCTGGAAGAGCAACCCCTACCTGGACCCGTTCTACACGCATGACCCACCGGCACACAGCGGGGGCCCGTCCGTCACGCAGGACCAGCCGGCAGCGGCACACAGCGTGGACGGCCGGGTCGACGCACACAGCCAGTGGGTACTCGTCGACTTCGCCTATCACCGGCCCGTGGACGCGGTGCGGATCGCCTGGGGCACGCCGTATGCGAAGCGCTTTCAGGTTCAGTGGTGGCAGGGTCCGGAGGCGCTCTTCCAGGCCGGCCACACGCCTGGACGCTGGCGCGACTTCCCGCGCGCGTCGTTCGCCGGGCACGGGGGCGTGCAGACGCTCTCACTCGCCCGCCGCCCCGTCTCGGCGCGGTTCGTGCGAGTGCTCCTCAGCGACAGCTCTCACACGGCGCCGCGCGGCTCACATGACGTACGCGACCGGCTCGGCTATGCGATCCGCGAGCTGTCCGTCGGGCAACTCACACACGGCCGGTTCGCAGACCTGGTGCATCACTCGCAGATCAACCAGACGGTGACGGTGGCATCCTCCACCGACCCGTGGCACGCCGCGGCAGACCTCGCCCGCAACTACGAGCAGCCGAGCCTGACGACCGTCATGAGCAGTGGCCTGACCCGCGGGCTGCCGCTGCTCGTGCCGGTTCCCCTCCTCTACGGCACGCCCCAGGACGCGGTCTCAGAGCTCCGCTATCTGCGCGCGCTGCACGTGCCGATCGGCGGCGTCGAGCTCGGCGAGGAGCCCGACGGGCAGTACGCCACCCCGGAGGACTACGGCGCGCTGTACATCCAGTTCGCGCGGGCGATCCACCGATATGACCCGAGCTTGCGCCTCGGCGGTCCCGGCTATCAGACATCGATCCCCGACTGGTTCGCGTGGCCCGACGCGCGTGGCGAGCGCTCGTGGACGCGGCGCTTCGTCGACTATCTGAGCGTCCACGGCGCGCTCGGCGCGCTCGGCTTCTTCTCGTTCGAGTGGTACCCGTTCGACAACGGCTGCCGCCCGGTCGGCCCACAGCTCGCCCGCGCCGCCGGCATGCTCGCGGCCGTGATGCACCGCCAGACGCTCGAGGGCATCCCGCGGGGCATTCCCCGGATCATCACCGAGTACGGCTACTCGGCGTTCGCCACGCGCGACGAGGTCGAACTCTCAGGCGCCGTGCTGAACGTGGACATCGCGGCGGACTTCCTCGCTCTCGGCGGCAACAGCGCCTACCTGTACGGGTATGAGCCGAGCGAACTGCTCCAGGAGCTGAAGTGCCCCTCGTGGGGCAACCTCACACTGCTGCAGGCCGATTCCGAACACCACGTGAAGGCTCCCGTCGCCGCCTATTGGGGGACGCGCCTACTGACCCAAAGCTGGGCCCAGCCGGGCGCGCAAGCGAACACGATGCTCGCGACGAGCGCCACCGGCGGCGCGCCGATCGCCGCCTACGCCCTGCGCCGACCCGACGTACGCCTGTCGATCCTGCTGCTCAACAAGGACCCCCAGCGCATCCGACCGGTGACCCTCGATCTGCACGGCGCCGGTCCGGACCGGCCGCTGACCGGGCCCCTCGGCGTCGATCAGCTCTCGCAGGCACGCTACGTCTGGCACGCCGCCGGTCCGCGCGGCTACGCACGGCCCAACATCCCCCCCGTGCACACGACCGTCCCAGCCGGCGCCGGCGCGAGGCTTGCGCTACCACCGCTGTCGATCACCGTCGTGCGGACGGAATGATCGCTGATCCCCCAGCCCAATTTGAATGACCGCTAATCCACCAAGCCCAGTTTGCGCGCATAGGTGGTGATCTCCGCCCGCGAGGAGAACCCGAGCTTCTCGATCGCCCGCGCGCGGTATGTCTTCACCGTGCGCTCGGCCACGTGCAGTTGCTCGGCGATCTGGGGATTGGTGTAGCCGTTGGCGATCAGCCTCACGACCTCGCGCTCGCGCTCTGACAGCGCCACTCCGTCGCCGTCTGACTGCTCGCCCGTTGCCATCAGCGCGCCCAGCCGCGGATGCAGGTAGTTGCTGCCCGCCACCGCCAGGCGGAAGGCCTGCAAGAGCTCCGCCGGCTCGGCCTCCTTCAGCACATAGCTGCGTGCCCCTGCCCTGAGCGCCTGGCGCGCGTACTCGGGGTCCTCTCGCATCGTCAGGATCGCCACCGCCAGAGTCGGGTGGGCGAGGAAGCAGGATGGCAGCGCCGCGAGGCTCGACCCCCCCGGCATCGTCAGGTCGAGCGTCAGCAGGTCGGGCTTGTGCTCGCGAACCGCGCGGATCGTCGCCGGCACGTCGGCGGCTTCGGCGACGATCCGAAACTCCCCGGCCTCGCGTTGGAGCACCGTCCGCACGCCGTCGCGCACGACCGCGTGATCGTCGGCGATGATCACCTCGATCGGTCGATCCATCCGTGGCGTAGCGGCCTCCATCGCAGTGCACACCGTAGCGGCTGGCCGGGACGGCTCCTCAGGTGAGGAATCTGTTTCCCTTGGCCCACGCTGGCGGCCTTGACGTGCGTCTGAACCCGGTGAGCGGACCCAAAGGGACTACACCGATCGGCACCTTTGGGACGACACGATCGGCACCTCTCGCTCTACAGACAAACGGCTCCACAGGGCGCATCATGTCTGCTATGTCGCGCCAGGTCCCAAGCGCCCCGCAGATCCCGAGCGCCCCGCCGATCTCCCCAGCGCCGGCCAGCCCGGCAGGCTCGGCAAAGCGAAAGGAGCACGCCACATGATCGCCACCGCATCACCTCTGCGCGAGCGTCCACGCTCGCACGCGCCCAAACTTCGGCTCCTGCACAACGAACGGGGCACCCACGCCGAGTCGCCACGCCTGCAGCACGCGTCGCGGGCGAGCGAGGAGCGCCCCACCCTGCGGCTGGTGGACGATCGGCGTCACGTGCTGGTCGCGGGCGGCGACGCCTGCGAGCGGGAGACGCTGCTCGACGAGCTGACCCACACGATGCCCGCCAGCACTCAGTTCGAGCAGGCCGGCGCCTTCGCCGAGGTGCTCGAGCACGCGCCCACGAGCCGCATCGTGATCCTCAGCGGCGACCTCGACGACATTCCCGCCTCGGCGCTCATGCACATGCTCGGAAACCGGCATCCCGAGCTGCCGGTGGTCAGCGTCGGAACCCTGTAGGCCGAACGGAGGCTAATAGGAGGACGCCGACGCCGGCAGGGCGCGCTCCTTCAGCCTGCGCATGCGCAGGTACCCGACGCCGGCCGCCACGAACACTCCGGCGGCGGAGATCGCGAAGGTCTCACGCACGCCGAGCAGGGTAACCGCGGCGCCCGCCACCACGAACGCTGTCACGAATGCGGCCGCCTCGGCGGCGTTCAACAACCCGTTGATTCGCCCGAGCAGATTCTCCGGCACGGTCAGCTGAATCAGCTGCAGGTGCCGTGTCACGGCGAGGCCGTTGCCGGCGCCGAGGACCACGCTGCCGAGGAGCGCCACCGGCAGGTCGGGCGAGATCCCCATGATCACGATGCCGGCGGCGGCGATCGCGAGCGCGCGGAAGTAGCTCGTCCGCATCGCCTCGACAGGCCGTCCGCGGGGTCCGGAGAGAACCGTGCCGAGCACCAAGCCCACGCCGATCGCCACCTTCAGCGCGGCGAAGCCGGCGTCGCCCGAGCCGAGGACGTTCTTGACCAGCAGCGGATCCCCGACGTTCATCAGTCCGCCGGCGAGGATCGCGCTCAGCACCGTCACGAACAGGACCGCGATGCCCGGGAGCGCTCGCGTGGCGCGTGCTCCCTCGCGCAGCATCGTGATCGCCCCCTGCTCGCGCTGGCCGTCCCTAGCCGCTTCGGTGCGGTGATCCAAGGAGGTGGTGCGCCCGAGCACCGCGATCGACAGCGTGAACGTCGCCGCGTCGAACAGGAGGACCGCGGAGGGGGAGGCGACGAGCAGCATCGCCCCGGCCGCGAGCCAGCCGAGCATTTCGCCGAGCGTGATCACCGTCCAGCGGCTCGTGACGGCCGCGGCCGCCTCCTGATGGCCGTGTGCGAGCCCTGGCAGAGAGGCTTCCGCCACGGGCCTGTACAGGGCCGTACCACATCCGAGCACCCCGGCCAGGACGACGGTGAGCGGAAACGACGGTATGAGCACGAGCCCGAGCAGCGCGAGCGCACGCAGAAAGTCGGCGACGATCAGCAGGATGCGCCGCGAGACACGGTCCGCGAGCACGCCGGCGAGCGGGGCCAACACCATCCTCGGCACGCGGTCCGCCAGCAGCACGGCCGACAGCGCCCACGGGGAGTGCAGACGCTGGTAGGCGATCAGCACCAGCGCCACATCGGCCGCCGCGTCACCCAGCGCCGACTGCCCTTCCGCCAGCAGCAGCCGCCGCAGCTGGCCCGGCGTCAGCAGCGCTCCCACGGTGGTGCGGACGTCACGCCACGCCGCTGCCGCGCCCTTGCGCACACCCCCGCCGGCTTCCGCCTCTCGCCCCTCCGTCACGCCCGCTCCCTACGCCGGATGTCCACTCGCTCACGCCGTCGCAGTCGACCTTCGACCACTCTCGAACGCGATCCTATCCGCCAGCACCGACGCGCCCGAGCGCCTATCGGCGTTCCGCTCTGCCGACTTCGGCAAGCGATCGGGACGCTGGGCGCACTTGCCATCGCGTCCATCTACGACCACTGGCGTCAAGCACCTTTAGGACTACGCACTATCGGCCGTTAAGTACCACAGAAACATCCCCTCCCATGCCGCTCACATCCACCCTCATAAGACGCCTGTACTGGGGAGCCGAGAGCCTGCTGCTCGCGCTTGCCGCTGCGGGAGCCGCATGGTACTCGAGCTCTGACGAATGGCAACCGCTGCTGCTCGTCGGACTGCTGATGGCGCTCGCGCTGGGCGGGCAGTACCTCAGCCTCGAGATCCGCGGCCAGCACCTGTCGGCGGCCTTCATCGCGCTCGTGCTGACGATGAGCCTGCTCGGCCCCGCTCCGGCGGTGCTGTTCGGCGTCGTCGCGATGGTCCTCACCTCGGCGACGAGACGGCTCCCCCCCTCCGCCTGGCTGAACAACCTCGCGACGTACGCGGTGTTCCCGCTGGCCGGCGGCCTGATGGTCCGAGCTCTGATCGGCGACGTGCACGATCCGCGCAACGATCTCCTGGTACGGAGCATCACCTTCGCGCTCGTCGTGTTCGGCGTGTTCATGGTCACCAACGCGCTCAACTTCGCGATGGTGGCGATCGACAATCACGTCGTCGAGGGCCAGCGCCTGTTCCGCCAGGTGCGCGACCTGTTCGTTCCGCTCCTGCCTGGACAGATCGCCACCGGCGCGCTCGCGACGATGCTCGCCGTCGCCTACACGAACCTGGGGCTTCCCGTGCTGTTCGGCGCAATCCTCGTGATCGTGATCTTCCAGTACCTGACGATCGCCTTGCTGCGCTCCGAGGACCGCGCCGACCAGCTCGAAGCACGCTCGCTGCACCTCGCCTCGCTGCAACTCGGCGTGCTTACGACGCTCGTCGAGACGCTTGCCCTACGCGACCGCAACTCCTCGCGCCACGCCGCCGCCGTCGCTCGCTACGCACGAGAGCTCGCGCGCGAGGCCGGCTGCAGCGACGCCGACCAAGACCTTGCCCATACCGCAGGGCTGCTCCACGACATCGGCAAGTTCGCGCTGCCCGACCGGATCCTCCACGCCGAGGTGCTCTCCGACGAGGACTGGGCGGTGATCCGCCGCCATCCACAGGACGGCGCCACCCTCGTCGGCAGGCTCGACGGCTATGGCCCGGTCGCCGACGCGATCCTCTACCACCACGAGCGCGTCGACGGCAGCGGCTACCCAGCGGGACTGATCGGCAGCGAGATACCGCTGGCGTCGCGCATACTGGCGATCTGCTCGACCTATGACACGCTCACCGCGCGCGAAACCTACCGCTCGCCGATGACCCCGCAGGACGCGATCGTCGAGCTGCGCAAGGTCGCCGGGCGCCAACTCGACTCAGAGCTGGTGGAGAAGTTCGTCGCGATGCTCGAGCGGGAGGGGCCGGTGACGTTCGCCCACGGCGACGACGCCGACTTCGAGGCGGAGCTGGCGTTCGAGCGGCGCGCACGCAAGATCGCCCAGCCCTCGCCGCGCTAGCCACAAAAAAGCGCCACGCCCATCCGATCCGAGAATCGGGTGACGTGACGCCTTTTCAAGACCTGGCCGTCTAGCGGCCTGTGTAACTGCTTACTTGTGCCAACCCATTGTGTCTCCATCTCCCGGCCGTGTGGGCCGTTCGTGGCGGGCGGGGCCTCGTCTGTCTCCATCCACGCGACATCCTCCGCCTTTGAGTAGGTTTTAACAGGATACCCCAGAGTTGGACGAAATGTCCAGTTTGCGCGTGTTTGTGCAGCGAAAATTGCACCGCATCGTCTGCGGTGAGCACTGGCCTTTTTTGGCCCAAACGTCCACAAAGCTGAACGGCACTCAGCTTCCCGGCGCGTCCGGCCGATGCACGGACATCCGGACAGCCGCGAGCTTGGGGACACCCGGGCACGAACGGCGGCACAGGCCGGACGACCCCGCCAGCGACCGAGGAGCTCCAATGTCCCTTTCCCCCGCCCCGATGCGAAACGACCGCCGGCTCGTCTTCACGAGCTCCCAGGCGGCCGCCTACCTCAGCGTGTCGCTCGCGACGATCCGCCGTTGGACCGACGCCGGTCACATCAGCTGCTACAGGACACCCGGCGGCCAGCGGCGCTTCTCACGCGAGCAGCTCGACGGCTTCGTCAGCTCGATGCAGCGCGACGGCGAGCTCGCAGTGCAACGGCACGCGAAAGTCGCCTAAGACGAAGACGACGCCGGCAGACGGCACAGGCGCACCGGCAGACGGCGTGGGGCGCGCCGGCAGCTCGGAGACGATCCGCGCCACGAGTCGGCTCGCGGGCGTCGTGAGAGAGCCCACGCTCCCCTCTCCGCTCGCGCGGAGTGCCCGAGCGCGCTTGGCCTCCGTCAGTTCGCCAGGCGCCCGAACTTCTCGCGCAACCGACGGTAGAACGAGGAGCCCGGCAGCTGCGCGATCGTCCCGATCGCGTTGACGAACCGCACGTCGATCGTCCCGTCCGGAGAAATCTCGTCCACCGGGCGCCCGTCGACCGCTACGTCGAGCGAGTCGCGCGAGCGGTTGTGGATCGTCAGCCGATCCCCCGGGGCGACCACCAGCGCACGCGCGGTCAACGAGTGCGGAGCGATGAACGAGACGACGAAGCCCTCGACCCCCCACGCCATCACGGGTCCGCCGTTCGCCAGGTTGTAGCCGGTCGAGCCGGCCGGCGTGGCGACCACCAGGCCGTCGCAGCGCACGCTGCCGACCTCCTGGCCCTCGATCGCGTAAGCGAGCTCCGCCACGCGCTCGCCGACCTTGCGGTGGATTGCCAGATCGTTGATCGCGATCTGAGCGCCTTGCTCGGGAAGAACGCTCCCGCGAGATCCGAGCGGGGATGATCCCGCCCGGAGTGAGGACGATCCCGCCGCGGGCGCCTGCGCCTGGAGTGGCCCGGAGCCTTTCGCCGAAGCGTCAAGCATGAGCGCCGGCAGCCGCAGCAACTCGAAGTCTCCGTCCAGGGCGCGGCGAATGCCATCGTCGATGTCCTGCGGCTCGACGGTCGCCAGAAAGCCGATCTCGCCGAAGTTGATCGCGAACACGGGCACATCCGTGCCCGCATACCGTTGCAGCGCGCGCAGGATCGTGCCGTCGCCACCGAGCACCACGCACAGCTCGACCCCGTCCTCGACCGCCGCATCGGCCGCGATGCCCGGGCTGTTCGACAGGCCGTGCTTGCGCGTCTCCTCCGCGTCGAGCCGCAGCGTAACCCCGACGCGCGCCGCCTCTGCCGCCAGCCGTTCGAGCGCGGGCGTCGTATCGCTCGGCCGGCGGTGGGTGAAGACGGTCATCTCCCTCATGGCTCGACCGCTCTCGCCATCTCCTCGACCTCCGCCAGCCCTTGCGCGGCACCCGTACGGCCGGGCTCGGCGAGCCACACAAACGTCTCCTCGTTGCCCTTCGGCCCGGGGAGCCCGGACGAGCGGTATCCGAGCACGGACGCCCCGAGATCCTGTGCGACCCCTCCCACGCCGATGAGAGCCCCGCGGCGGTCGCCGGCGTCCCGCACCACTCCGCTTCCCCTGCTCACGGTCTCGCGACCGACCTCGAACTGCGGCTTGACCAGCGCGAGCACGTCATACCGCTCGGGCAAGCACCCCAGCACTGCCGGCAGCACCTTGGCGAGTGAGATGAACGATACGTCGATCACCGCCACGTCGGGAACTTCGGGAAGCAGCTCCGGCGTCAGCGCGCGGGCATTCGTGCGCTCGAGCACACTTACGCGCGGGTCGGTGCGCAACTCCCACGCCAGCGTGCCGTAGCCGACGTCCACGGCGATCACAGCTCGCGCTCCGTGCTGCAGCAGGCAGTCGGTGAAGCCACCCGTCGACGCGCCGACGTCGAGCACGCACCTGCCCCGCACATCGAGGTCCGTCGCGGTCAGCGCGTTGGCCAGCTTGATCCCGCCGCGCGAGACGAACGACGGACCCCGATCGACACTCACCGGCTCCTCGACGTCGACCATCTCCCCCGGCTTGGCCGCGCGCCGCTCTCCACGCCCCACGCGCACCTCCCCCGCCATCACCGACGCGGCCGCGCGAGTGCGCGACGGAAACAGGCCGCGCTCGGCCAGCAGGGTGTCCAGGCGCCGCTTGGTCATCGCGGGAACGGTATCTCACGCCCTCTGTGATCAAGCTCACACATATGCCGTACCGCGGTGGGCATCATGGTGAACGACCCGAAGCACAAGCAGCATCCCTCCTCCCCGAAACGGCCCGCTTCCCCGGCGGGCCGTTTCATTTAATGCTCCTCGGTCGGAGATCCCTGCCGGGCGCGACGACCATCACGCCGGGTCTTTCGCCCGACCGCCGCACCCGCCGCCGCAGGCGGCCATCCAGACGTCCTACGCGCCGGCGATCAACGAATGCCGGTCGGAGATCGCGGCCGTCACGCGCTCGGCGATTCGCCTGCCCGTGAAACCGACCTCCTCGTGCAACAGCGCCGGCTTGCCGTGAGTCACATACCGGTCGGGCAGCCCCACCCGCAGGATGCGCGGAGTGGCACCGGTCTCGTTCAAGCTCTCCCACACCGCCGAGCCGAAGCCGCCGGCCAGCACCCCCTCCTCGATCGTCACCAGCAGGTCGTGCTCGGCCGCCAGCTGCGCCATCAACCCCGCGTCGATCGGCTTGACGAAGCGCGCGTCCGCGACCGTCACCTCGATCTGATGATCATTTTCCCCCTCGCTCAGCTCTTGCGCTGCCTCAAGCGCCTTGCCGACTCCGCTGCCATACCCGATCAGCGCCACACGCTTGCCGGGGGCGCCCCGCGCCCCTCCTGCACGCAGGATCTCCCCGGTTCCGATCTTGATCGCCTGTGGCTTCTGCGGCAGGTCGATGCCCGTCCCCTCCCCGCGTGGATAGCGCATCGCGATCGGCCCGTCATAGAGCACCGCCGTGCGCAGCATGTGCACGAGCATCGCCTCGTCCCGTGGCGCCATCAAGACGATGTTCGGCAGGCAGCGCAGATACGCGATGTCGAACACACCGTGATGGGTCGGCCCGTCGTCGCCCACCAGCCCGGCGCGGTCCAACGCGAACACCACGTTCAACCTCTGCAGGCACACGTCGTGCACGATCTGGTCGTACGCTCGCTGCAGAAACGTCGAGTAGATCGCCGCCACCGGCTTGACCCCCTCGAGCGCCAGCCCAGCGGCGAACAGGATCGCCTGCTGCTCGGCGATTCCCACGTCGAAGTACCGCTCGGGCATCGCCTTCTGCAGGATGCTCAACCCCGTGCCCGAGTTCATCGCCGCGGTGATCCCCACCACGCGCTCGTCGCGTTCGCACTCCTTCACGAGCGCCTCGCCGAACACCTGCGTGTACTGCGGTATTGCGCTCGCGGACTTGCCGCGCGTGCGCGCGTGCGCGCGTGCGGCAGATTGCGGATGCGGAGAGGACACCTTCGCGTCGTGGGCGGACGGCGGGTTCGCGACCGACGCGGATGCCGGTGGGGTCGGCATGCCGTTCAAGATCGACTTCGGCTTGGCCGCGTGCCACTTCTCCATGCCCTCCTGTCCGCCGTCCTCGGCCGGGGCGAACCCCTTGCCCTTGACCGTCGCTATATGCACGACGACGGGCCTTTCCGCCGCCAGCGCCTCGCGCAGCGCTTCGCGCAGCGAGCGCACGTCGTGTCCGTCCACCACGCCCATGTAGGCCCAGTCGAGCTCCTCCCACCACAGCCCAGGAGCCCAGAAGGCCTTGATCGACTCCTTCAGCTGGGGACCCAACCGCTCGAACGTCGCCCCGAGGCCACCTGGCAGGCGCGTGAGACCGCCCTCGACCTCCGCGCGCGCGTGCCACAGTTTCGGGTTCAACCTGACGCGGTTGAAATACCGCGACAGCGCGCCGACGTTGGGGGCGATCGACATCCCGTTGTCGTTCAGCACGACGACGATCGGCGTGCCCAGCCCGCCCGCCTGCCCGATCGCCTCAAAGGCGACCCCGCCGGTCATCGCGCCGTCGCCGATCACCGCCACCACCTTGCCGTTCGCCTCCCCTCCGAGGCGACGCATCCCCTCCTTGATTCCCACCGCATACCCGATCGACGTCGACGCGTGTCCGGCGCCCATGATGTCGTGCGGTGACTCCTCGATCGAGCAGAACGGGGCGAGGCCCCCGTACTGGCGGATCGTCCCCAGACGATCGCGCCGGCCGGTGAGGACCTTGTGCGGGTACGCCTGATGGCCCACGTCCCACAGGATCTTGTCGCGCGGAGAGTCGAGCAGCGAGTGCAGCGCCACCGCCAGCTCGCACGTGCCGAGGTTCGCGCCGAAGTGTCCACCGATCTCCCCGACCGTGTCGATGATGTGCGTGCGCACCTCCTGCGCGAGCTGTACGAGCTCGGCCTCGGACAGCGATCCGAGGTCATCAGGTCCGTTTATGCGCTCGAGCAGGCTCACGATGTGCGGTGTAGATGAAGTCGGTTATCTGCTTCAGCTCGTCCGTCGGACCTTCGACCTGCGCGAGCGCCGCGCGCGCGGTCTGGTGGGATTCCGCCGCCAGTTCCGTGGCCCGATCGATTCCAAACTCGCTCACGTATGTGCGCTTGCCGTGACGCTCATCGCTACCTCGCGGCTTTCCCAGTGCATCGTCGGTGCCCGTCACGTCGAGTATGTCGTCGACGATCTGAAAGAGCACTCCCAGCTCGGCGGCAAAACGACGGAACGAGATTGTCGCAGGTCCATCTACGGTCCCCTCCAACAGTAGTACGCACCGCACCGACGCCCCGATCAGGCGTCCCGTCTTCAGCTCGTGCAACCGTCTCAACGCCGCCGGGCCGGACGGGGTGTGTGGGCTCACGTCCGCGTACTGCCCACCCACCATCCCGTTCACACCCGTGGCCGCCGCCAACTCGGCCGCCGCCTGCAGGACCCGCTCGGGCGCCGAGCGCTGCCGGGTCAACAGGTGGTGGAACGCCTCCGCGTAGAGCCCGTCCCCCGCGAGGATCGCAACGCCCTCGCCGAACTTCACGTGGCACGTGAGCTGCCCACGACGCAGGTCGTCGTCGTCCATCGCCGGCAGGTCGTCGTGGATCAGCGAGTACGTGTGGATCAGCTCGACCGCACCCGCCAGGGGCAACACCGCCTCGTGCTCGAGCCCCACCGCCCGCGCCGTCGCGAGCGCGAGCACGGGACGGATGCGCTTGCCCCCAGCGAGCAGCGAATAGCGCATCGCCTCCTCCAACCCCCCCGTGAGCGCCTCCTCGGAGAACCGCATCTGGCGCAGGTAGCTCTCGACCTCCGCGCGCAGGCTCTCCGGATAGGTGGCGTTCACGACGGCTGAGGACTGTTAGAGAAGCGTGTCCTGGCCGGGTGCGGGATCAGACACCTCAGCGCGCGCAAGCTGCTCGAGCTCGCTCGTCGCCTGGGTCGCCAGCGCGGCGCAGTCCTCGACCATCGTCGCCGCGGCGTCAGAGGAGAGCTCGCCCGAGCGCAGCTGCTCAGCGGCGCGCTCCAGGCGCGCGATCAGATCGTTCAGATGCTCGACGCTGCTCATGGGATCGTGGGCCTGCTCATGGGGATTGGGAGCCTGCTCTTGGCGATTGAGAGCCTGCTCTTGGGAGCTGCGGGGAATTCTCTCGCACCTCGCGCAGGACTGCGGCCAGCACGCCGTTGACGAACCCCGGAGCGTCGTTGGCGCAGAACGTCTTCGCGCTCTCCACGGCCTCCTCGATCGCTCCCTCCGGGGGTATCGGCTCCTCCGCGGGCGCCGCATCCGGGTGGAGCATCTCGATCAGCGCGACCCGCATGATGCTGCGCTCGAGCGGCTGGATCCGCTCGACCGACCACCCGTGCGCGTGACGATCGATGACCTCGTCGAGCTCCGGCGCGCGGTCGGCTGCCGCGTGGGCCAGCGCGCGGGTCAGCAGCGACGCGTTCGACGCCAGCGTCTCCGCCAGCGGGCGGCCGGTCAGATCGTGCTGGTAGAGCGCTATCACGGCCTGCCGGCGCTGCTCGGAGCGACGCATCAGGCTCGCGCGACGTACTCGCCCGAGCGGGTGTCCACGCGAATGCGCTGGCCCTCCTCCACGAACAGCGGCACCTGGATCACCGCGCCCGTCGCGAGCGTCGCCGGCTTGGTCCCGCCGCCCGAGACGCTGTCGCCGCGCAGGCCGGGATCGGTCTGCGTCACCTCCAGGTCCACAGCGCTCGGCAGCTGCACGTCGGCGGGCTCATCGTCGATGAACAGAACGTCCACCTCGCTGCTCGGCTGCGTCCAGCGCAGCGCCTCGGCCACCGTCCCCTCGGCGACCGCGATCTGCTCGAAGGACTCCGTGTCCATGAAGTGCGCGTCCATGCCGTCGGCATAGAGGAACTGCATCTTCCTCGACTCCGTCCGCACCGAGCGGAACTTCTCCCCCGCCCTGAACGTGCGGTCGATCACGTTGCCGTCGGATGCCCTGCGCAGCTTCGTCCGCACGAACGCCCCGCCCTTGCCCGGCTTCACGTGCTGGAACTCGAGGATCTTGAAGACCGTCCCCTCGACGTCGATGTGGTTGCCGTTCTTGAATTGGTTGGTTGATATTGACATTTTCCCTGCAAATACGAGGTTTTGAGTAGAGTCCGCGTCCGTCACACGGAGGGCTCGTCGATCCACAGCATGCGCACACTGAGCAGTTCGGCGAGCCGCTCGAAGTGATGATCGTAGTGCAGCACGTCCAGCCCCGACGCCTGTGCCGCGACAGCAACCGTCAGGTCGGTCAAGGGTAGGCGGTGGGCTCCGTGAGAGCCCACGTCCGCCAGCTCGCGCATCGCTGAGAGCACACCTCGCTGAACAGCACGATCGACCGCGATCTCGCGCAAGCCGGTAAGCGTACGATCAACCGCTGCGATTCTCTCCGGGCTCGGCGCATCGACGGTCAACTCATAGCGCACCGGCCAGCACCACGCGACATCCCCACGTTCGGCAGCGGCGAACAACAGCTCCCTCGCCTTCGGGGCCCGGCGCGCAAGCATCCAAGCAGACGTGTCGACGAGCACCGCGCCCTCGCCGTCCCACAGCTCTACGCTCACACGCTGCTCGGAGGCGAATTCAGCTGATCGATCTCATCCAGGCTTAGGTCAAAGCCATCCCTGTCCATCGCGGCGAACAGCTCCTCCATCGCCTCCCGGCGGCTGCGCCCGGTCTGCATCTCAACCTCAGCCCCCTCGATCGCGAGCCTGCGGACCAGTGATGCGTCGGCCTCCCGCGTACCAGTGGCCGCACGTACGCGCTCGAGCACCTCCCCCAGCTCCGGGTCGGCCGTGACGGCGATTCGGGAGTGCTTGCTAGGCATCGCACTCGACAGTGTAGCTCGTGGGGGTTACTCCTATGCCCAGGACCCTTCATCGCCTCCAGCATAAGCACCCGACCACCAAGATGATTGCAAGCTTTTTGCTACTCTTTTGCTTTGCTTATCAGAACTAACATAACCGCGGAGGCACGATGAACATGACGACGCAGCAAGCAGACCGCCTTACCCGAGTCTACACTGAGTTCGGTACCGTGCTCACGGACCTCGGCCTCCTGAAGGACGAGCCCAAGTCGCCCCCCGCACCGCAATGGTTCCGGGATACAGCTAAGCAATGGAGCCTGCTGAGCGCCCTCGCAGTCGAGCACAGCGGCGATGTCGGCAGCGAAGAGTGGGCGCGCCTAGGGCGCCAACACGGGTACGATCCGCGCGGCCTCGGGGGATTCTTCGTCGGCTCCCAGCCTCTCATGGCCTCTCAAGGGGCCCGGCGGGTCTTGACGTCTCACGGGCATCGCTTCATCGAGCGGTGGCGAGCAGATTTCGAGACTGAGCCTCCAGGATGATCTGTCGTCAACCGCCGCCCATCACACCTCGAGGCCATGGAAATCATGCACGTTCCCGCGCATCTCCATCAAGCGATCAATACGTTCCGCACACATTCTTGAATTGGTTGGTTGATATCAATAAAATCCCTGCAAATCATGTATTTAGCCTCATACAAGAGGCTCTGCGGGGCCTCTACAAGTGTCCCGTGGACGACGCCGTGCGCGTCGAATTTGGCTCCTTGCAAGGCCAAGCAGTGGGGCCTAGCCTAGCCAATGTGGTTGACGTCCTGGCGAAGACGTCCGTCTTTGCTCCCCGGGTGCTCGATGCGCGCCGCCAGCGTACCTAGCCCTCAACCAACCCCTACCCAACCCAAGACGCGCGTCCGCCATCACTCCTACGATATGATGATCTCATATGTCTCGTCTTCTCTCGGTATCAGTCCCAGACGATCTCGCCTCAGAGGCGGAAGCGCTTGCCCGCGCGACCGGCAAGACAAAGAGCGAGGTCGTGCGCGACGCTTTGCGTCGCCACGTACAACACGAGCGCTTCACCGCCCTCCAGGCGTACGGGCGCAGCCGAGCCGAGACCTTGGGGCTCGCACCCGAAGATGTCGAGGGGCTGGTTGACGAGCTGCGCGCAATGCGCGCGTGACTCTTCGCGCTCTCTTCGACACGAACGTACTCGTATCAGCGTTCATTGCCGGCGGTCCACCAAGCCGGGTAATCGAAGCATCGATAGAGAGTCGCATCGAGTTGGTGCTGGCCAATCCCGTCCTCGGCGAGTTCGAGCGAGTGCTGACCGTAAAGCTTGGCTTCGAGCCCGAGCGAGTACATGAGATAACAGCCCTCCTGCTCGATATCGCAGGTGCGCGAATCGACGTACCGACACAAGAGGTCGAGGCGATCACAGGAGACCCTGACGACGATGTGGTTCTTGCCTGTGGCGTGAACGCGGATGTGGACGTCATCGTGTCGGGCGATCGTCGGCATATGCTCCCAGTCTGCGAGCACCGTGGTATACGCATCATCAGCCCCCATGCGCTACTCGCTGAGCTGGCCGGCAAGCAATGACGTATGTTCTCCGCGACCCGATCTGAACGCACAGGGCGAGACCGCACAGACGCGGCTCGCCGTCGGAATCTTGCTGGGCCTCGGCGGCCTCGTCGTCGTCCTGGTGACCGGACATCTGCTGAGCACCTCGACGTTCGACCTGCTCGCCTGGTCGCTGGTGACCTTGCTCATCGCCCGGGCGATCCGCACCGGCGAGGAGCGCCTGTGGGCGCTCGCTGGCGTGATCGCCGGGGTCGCGCTGCTCAATAAGCCGCTGATCGCGTTCCTCCTCGCCGGCCTCGGGTTGGGTCTGCTGATCGCCGGACCGCGCCGTGCTCTGCGCAGTCGCTGGCTATGGACGGGGCTGATCATCGCCGTGGTGATCTGGTCGCCGTGGCTGCTCTGGCAGGCCTCGCACGGCTGGCCCCAGCTCAAGGTCTCCTCCTCCATCGCCAACGGAGGATCAGGCAGTTCGCAGCCGCGCTGGACTCTGCTGCCGTTCCAGTTCCTGCTCGTGAGTCCTGTCCTGGCACCAGTTTGGATCGCCGGCCTAGTGGCGCTCGCGTGTGACGATCGGCTGCGGCCGTTCAGATTCTTCGCCGTCGCCTGGCTCGTCCTCGTTTTGATCTTTCTCGTGTCTGGAGGCAAGCCCTACTACCTGGCAGGCATGTTCCCGGTTCTCCTCGGTGCGGGCGCAATCCAGGTCGACTCATGGCTCGAACGCGGCTCGACGCGCCTGCGCGGTGGCTTGCTCGGTGCGGCTATCGGCTTGAGCGGGCTCGTATCCGCGGTGATCGCCCTGCCGATACTTCCCGCGTCACAAGCCGGTCCGGTGATCGCTGCCAACAGCGATGTCGGTGAGACGATCGGCTGGCCACAGTTCACCCGAGAGGTCGCGCGCGTCTATGACCAGGCCGCCCAAACTCTCATAAACGCAGGCCAAACCCCCGTCATCTTCACCTCCAACTATGGAGAGGCGGGCGCTGTCGATCGGTTTGGCCCCGTGCTTGGGCTGCCCTCTGCCTACAGTGGCCACAATGGCTTCGCCGAATGGGGTCCGCCACCGGATCGCCCCGGCTCGGTCATCACTATCGGCCTCTCTGAATCCGAACTCGCCAAACACTTCCGGGGTTGTCGGCTCGTCACCCGCATCAGCAACTCCGCCAACGTCGACAATGATGAGCGCGGAGAACCAATCGACCTCTGCAGCACCACGCGTGGATCGTGGTCGCAGATCTGGAGCGGGCTGCGCCATCTCGGTTAGGTCATCGCTCTGAAGCAGCCAGGGGCCTGGGGGAAGTGACCCAGCTCTCTTCGAATCGCATAACGACGCAACACCGACAACGTACTGGTCTGGTCCTCAAGCAAACAGCCCGCCGCGCCGATGGCGAATCATGCGGCGAGGAGTGCGCGAGAACGTCCTGTGCGCGTTCATGGCGACCTTGGGCTGCGCGACGATGGCGTGGCTCGGTCTGTATGGCTTTGGGTGGAACGATTACGACAACGAGGCCCGGCCGGCCTTCGACGCGCTCGTGCACGGCCACCTGCTCGATTTCCTGCGGCTCGCGCCCGGTTACGGAGGCTCGCTCGTCGAGCGGGCGCCGTTCGCGCTGATTCCCGGACTGTGGGGTGGCGGGGAGCTGTCCGTCTATCGACTCGTGGCGCTTCCTTGCCTGCTGGCCGCCGCAGCGTTCGCCGTGTGGCTGCTCGCAAGCATGCGCGCTCAGAATCGCTCGACGCTCGCCCGTGCCGTGGCGCTAGGGATCTGTGTCGCCAACCCGCTCACGCTGCGCGCGCTCGAACTGGGTCATCCAGAGGAGCTGCTCGGCGCCTGCCTGTGCGTCGCCGCGGTCGTGCTCGCCGGACGCGATCGTCCGTTGTGGGCCGGGCTCGCGCTCGGCCTTGCGTTCGCCAACAAGGAGTGGGCGCTGCTTGCGGCCGGGCCGGTGCTGCTGGCGCTGCCCGCGGGACACAGGCTGCGGTGCGTCCTCGGCGCGGGAGGGGTGGCCGCGGCGATACTCGCGCCCCTGACGCTCGTCTCCTCGGGTGGATTCACCGCGGGCGCCCGCGGTCTGGCCTCCTCACCGGGGATGATCTTCCAGCCCTGGCAGGTGTGGTGGTTCCTGGGCCATCACGGCGCGCTCGTGCACGGCCTGTTCGGCGCGCCCAAGCCCGGTTACCGTGCCGGTCCCGCGTGGGTAGGAAGCGTCAGCCACCCGCTGGTCATCCTCGCCGGCCTCGTTCTGACTGTGGCGCTGTGGTGGCAACTCGTACGCGCGCTGGGGCGCTCGAGCAGGCTGCCCGAGCGCGACGCGCTGCTGGCGCTCGCCCTGCTCCTGCTGCTGCGCTGTGTGCTCGACAGCTGGGACGCGATCTACTACCCGCTGCCGTTCGTATTCGCCTTGCTGGCCTGGGAGACACAAGGGAGCGTCCGCTCGGGCGCGCCTCGGGACCTGCCGGTGCTGGCGCTATCCAGCACTGCGCTCGTATGGATCAACTTCCAGTGGCTGCCCGACCATCAGTTCTCACCCGACGCGCAGGCTGCCTTCTTCCTGGCATGGTCGCTTGCGTTCGTCACCGGGCTTGGCGTGCGGCTCTACGCAGGGGATCGCACGTCGATCGGGCGGCGGCGCTACGGACTCCCGTCCGGGGATCGTCAGGAGATGACCGTGAGCTCCTTGCCGAGCCGGCTTAGGATCTCCTGACCGTCTTCGGTCACGACCACGAGGTCCTCGATCCGCACGCCGAGCAGACCGGGCACGTAGACACCGGGCTCCACCGTCACGACGTTTCCCGCACGCAGCGGCTGCTCGCCGGCGATGCGCGACAGGCGTGGGCCCTCGTGCACCTCCATCCCCACGCCGTGCCCGAGCCCGTGGCCGAAGTGCTCGCCGTGGCCTGCACGCTCGATTATCTCGCGTGCAACCCCGTCGAGCTCGCGCCCGGTCGGTCCGGCCCTGACCGCCTCAAGCGCCGTCTCCTGAGCTGTGCGCACGAGCTCGTACACCTCGCGGGCCTCATCGGAGACGTGCTCCCCGGTCGCGTAGGTGCGGGTGCAGTCAGAGCAGTATCCCTCGTGCAGGGCGCCCCAGTCGATCGTCACCAGGACGTCCTTGGGAATCTTCACGTCGCGTGGCTCCGCATGCGGCAGGGCACCGTGCGCGCCCGCAGCGACGATCGACGGGAAGCTCGGCGCCTCAGCGCCCAGCCGGCGCATGCGCAGCTCGAGCTCGATCGCCACCTCACGCTCGGTGCGATGGACGATCCCCCCCTCCAGCAGACCCCGCAACGCCTCGTCGGCGAGTTCAGCCGCGGCGCGGATGCGGGCTAGCTCGCCCTCATCCTTGATCGCTCGCAGATCGCCCACGAGCCCAGCGCACGGGACGAGCTCCCACTCCGGGGGGAGCACGTCGCGCAGGCGCGCGTGCTGCTTTACGGTAAGGCTCGCGTCGTCGAATCCCAGCGTCCCAGCGCCTGCTGGGTCAAGCCGGGCGCGATCGGCGAGCGCGAGCCCGGAGGCCAACCCGCGTGCGATCGCCTCGAGCAGGTCCCCCACGACGATCTCGCGCTCGAACGCGTCCGCCACCTGCTCGGCCGACTGGGCTTCGTAGCGGAAGTCGGTGAAGAAGCGGGCGGCCACGCCTTCCTCGGCGGCGATCACCGCCACGCCGTTGCTGCCCGTGAAGCCCGTCAGATAGCGCACGTCCAGCGCGGTCGTGACGAGCAGCGCGTCGAGCTCGCGTTCGCGCAGCGCGCGCGCAACGCGCACGACCCGGTCGAGAGTCGATGGCGATGGCGACGGCAATGGAAGGGGAGTGTTCAAATGTCGATTGCCCCGTCGAGCTCCTCGCGTAGGCGCACCAGCGCCTCACCGTACCCATCCGGGCCGCGTCCTGAGATCGTCGCGAAGCAGAGGTCGCGGATCACCGACGTGCGCCGCCACGGCTCGCGCGATTGGACGTCGGAGAGGTGGATCTCCAGCGCCGGCAGGCCGGCAATCTCCAGCGCGTCGCGGATGCCCCAGGCGTAGTGGGTCCACGAGCCGGGATTGAGCAAGATCGCATCGGCCTGCCCCTGCAGGCCGTGCAGGTGCTCGACGAACTCCCCTTCGTGATTGGTTTGAAAGCAGCGAGCCGTCAGATCGAGCTCGGCCGCCTCTCCTTCGATTCGCCGCTCGAGCTCGGCCAGCGTCAGCGTGCCGTAGAGCAGCGGGTCGCGCCGCCCGAGCTGGTCGAGGTTGACGCCGTGCATGACCTCGATCCGGTAGCCCCTGCTCATCGCCCGAGCTCCTCAACGGCCGCGCGCAGCTCGCGCCCGTCGACCTCGCAGCCGATCCTTGCCTCACCCGGCTCCGCCAGCAGCACAAATGGCACATTCGCGCCGATCCGCTTCTTGTCGCGCGCCGTCGCCGCGACGATCTCCTCGACCTCGGCGCCCGCGTCCGCCAGCGTCGCCGGGAGCCCGCGGGCGAGCAGCAGCTCGCGCACGCGCGCCCGCAGCGCGTCCTGGCCCGACAGGCGCAGCGCGGCGAGCAGGCCGAGGCCGACCGCCTCGCCGTGGCGGTAGCGCGCATACCCGGTGGCCGTCTCGATCGCATGGCCGACCGTATGCCCGAGGTTCAGCGCCTGGCGGCGGCCTCCGTCGCGCTCGTCTTCGGCCACGATCGCGAGCTTCGTCCGCGCGCAGGCGAGGATCGTCCACTCGTCGACCTCCCCCCCCGCCTCCACGCACTCCCACAACCTCCCGCCGGCAATCAACGCAGTCTTCAGGACCTCCACCCAGCCGGCGGCCAGCTCGGCAGCCGGCAGCGTATCGAGCGTGTCGGGATCGACCACCACACCCGCCGGCTGGTGGTAAATGCCGACGTAGTTCTTCGCCTCCGGCAGATCCACGCCGGTCTTGCCTCCATATGCCGAATCGACCTGGGCGACGAGGGTGGTCGGCACATGTACGACCGGCACACCGCGCTGGTAGCCGGCGGCGCAGAAGCCCGCCAGGTCGCCGACGACCCCGCCGCCGAGCGCCACCACGTGGTCTGCACGGGTCATCCCCGCGGCCGCCAGCTCGCGCCACACGCGTTCGGCCGAGCGCAGCGTCTTTGCGCCCTCGCCGGGTGCAATCGCGATCGACGCGGCCTGCGCCCCGAGCCGTGCGCCGTACAGCCGACCGACGATCTCGTCAGTGACGAGGAAAGGTCGTGACCGCGAGCGCTCCAGCGGCCAGAGATCCCCCAACGCCGCCGCCCCTCCGTCGGATTCCCCCAGCAGGCCGGAGGCGATCACGACGGGATACTCCCCGGAGCGGGCGCTCGCCCACAGCAGTCGGGTGGAGGGGCGTGTGGCCCCGGCGAGCGCGCGCAGAGCGGGGAGCGCACGAACCGCCACCCCAGGGTCCTCCGAACCTGTGGGGCGATACGGCGCACGGCGAGAGGCGGCCGGCAAGATCGCGTCGGCCAGTCCCAGATAGATCTCCTGACGCGAGGCGTAGAGCGCGTCGAACGCGTTCCGGTCGCGCGCGAGAGGACGCTCCGCGAGCTCACCGTCGACCGAGTCCATCGCGGACGCCTCGCCGACGCGCTTCCAGGCGTCGTCGACCGCCACGTCGAGCAACACGGTCAGATGAGGCTTCAGCGCCTCGCGCACGCGCTCGGACAGCACGCTGCCGCCACCCAGCGCGATCACCTCCCCAGGCCCCGCGTTGGCCAGCAGATCGCATACGAGCACCTCCTCCTTGGCTCGAAACGCGTCCTCGCCGTGCAGTGCGAACTCCTCGGCGACAGAGTGCCCCAAGCGCTCCTCGATCAGCCGGTCGCTGTCGAGCGCGGTCACGCGGAGCCTCGCGGCCACTTCGGTGGCTGTGGTCGTCTTTCCCGAGCCCATGAAGCCAATGAAGACGAGCGCCTTGCCCGGCGCCACAGACGTCGCGGGGGCGCCTGCGCGGGAGATCGCGGCAGGGTCCGTTATCGAAGCCATCCGATCCGCTCCTCGTAGGCGCGGACGGCGTCGCGGACGTCGTCGATGTGGTCGCCGCCGAACTTCCGCCGATACGCGTCTGCCAGCACCAGCGCGACCATCGCCTCGCCGACCACGCCGGCGGCGGGAACGGTGCAGGAGTCGGTGCGCTCGCGCAGCGCCTGCGCCGGCTCGTGAGTCTCCGTGTCGACCGAGCGCAACGGCTTGGTGAGCGTCGGCAGCGGCTTCATCGCCCCCCGAACGATCAGCGACTCGCCGGTGGTCATGCCCCCCTCCAGTCCACCCGAGCGGTTCGTCTCGCGGTAGTAGCCGCGCTCGGGGGAGAAGAAGATCTCATCGTGCGCCTGCGATCCCGGCACGCCGGCGACCGCGAAGCCATCGCCGATCGACGCCCCCTTGACTGCCTGGATCGAGCAGATCGCCATCGCCAGCCGTCCGTCCAGGCGCTCTTCCCAGGAGACATGCGAGCCGAGGCCCGGCGTGGAGCCGAATGCCTGCACCTCGAACACGCCGCCAAGCGACTCGTTCGCCCGGCGCAGGGTATCGATCTCCTTGACCATCGCCCGTGTCGTCTCGGGATCCAAGCAGCGCACCGGCGAGCTGTCGACTTCGGCGAAGTCCTCCGCGACGAGCGGCGTCTCGCGGGCCGGTGCGCGAACCGAGGCGATCTGGATCACATGAGAGTGGACGCGCACGCCGAGCGCACGCAGGAACGCCTTGCACAGCCCGCCTCCGGCCACCCGCGCGGCCGTCTCGCGCGCCGATGCCCGCTCGAGGATGTTGCGCACGTCGGTCTGCTTGTACTTCTGCGTACCGACGAGATCGGCGTGGCCGGGACGCGGCAGGTGAACCTCGGCCAGGTCCTCGGCGACAGGCCACGGACTCATGCGGTCCTCCCAGTTGGCATAGTCGCGATTGGCTACCTGCAGGGCGATCGGACCTCCGAGCGTGCGACCGTGGCGCACACCGCCGGTGACCTCGGCGGTGTCGCGCTCGATCTTCATCCGACCCCCGCGCCCATGGCCGAGCTGCCGCCGCGCCATGTCCTCGTTCAAATCCTCGGGGCGCAGCTCGAGGCCGGCGGGAAGGCCCTCGACGACGCAAGTGAGCCCGGGCCCGTGCGACTCTCCGGCGGTGATCAGACGCAGCGTCATGCGCCTAGCTTATTTGGGGACGGAGGCGTCCTGGCTCCTCGGGCCAGAGGTGTCCCGTGCGGCACACGCCGCGGAGAGGTCGTTCAGTGCCGGCGCCCGGAGTGGGCGCGGGCGCCGAAGGCTCGATGCGCGGCGAACACCAGCACGCCCTTCCGCAGCGAGTAGCGCAGCCCCGGCAGAGCCATCAGGTGAGCATGGCGAAGCAGTTCGCGGCCCGTCTTGGACCCAGCCCGAAAGGCGCGCGTGGCCGCTTCGCCGGATGCTTCGCTCGAGGTGATGCCCACCGCCTGCAGCTGGTAGACGATCGCCGGACCGCTCGGGGGCAGGTATTCGAGTTGCTCGGTCTGGCCGGGCTTCAGGTCGATCGCCTGACACTGCGACGCGCTCGGCAGGCAGGTCGCGTTGCCGCGCAGGATCGTTTCGCCGACGACCGTGAACGTCGCGCTCTTGCCTCCGGCGGTGACGCCTCTGAAGACGACCAGCGGATTCTGGGCGGACGGCAGCGGGGTGAGACGCTTGAGATTGTCATAAGGCGTCAGCGGCGTGCTCTGCGCCGGCGGGGCGGGCGCGACGCCGAACAGCACGCTCACGTGGTAGATCCGTGTCGGCTTTGTCGGCTGCTTGGGCGTTTTCTGCTGCGGCGCGGGGGTCGTCTTGGCGGGCGTCGTGCCCGTTCCTTTGGAGCTCGAGCTAGAGCTCGAGCCGGTCCCCGTGGAGGAAGACCCGGATGTCTTTCCGGTCGCGCCGCTCGACACGGCGACTTTCGCCGCCGACGGTTGCGGGGCGAACGGATTGCGCGCGATGCCCCGATGCTGACGAGACACGCCATCGGTCGTCTCGGCCACGGGCTGCGTGGGATTCGTGGCGGGCGCCTGGGTGACCGCGATGCCCGTCGCCGCCGGTTCCGCGGGAGCGACGGTGGCCGTCGGAGTGTTCCCTGAGGAGCCGCCGCCGAGCACGGCATAGGCCACCGCGGCCGCAAGCGCCACGGCCAGCAGAATCAGAAGCGGCAACCGGCGCCTGTCGAGCAGATCAGTCTTGACGGAGTTCAGCAGCTCGGTCATCGAAGTCACCTGACGATCGCGGGAGTGGTGGGCGATTGCGGCGCTGCGGAGGAGACTGGAGAGGCCACCGCGCCCGTGGGCGAGCTCGGCGTCGCGCCTGCGGTCAAGCCCTGGGATGCGGGCAGCACATAGGCGGTCGCGGTGACGCTGCCCGTGAGCCGAGTGGCGCCGCCCTTAGCCGGTTCAGAGCTCGACGCCGGAGCCAGCTTGGTGCTCTGGATCGTGAGCAGACGACCACTCACCTGCAGCCCTCCCGAAGAGGTGCGCACGGTGAAGCGGTTGAGCTGCTGGAAAAGGTTGTACAAGTCGGTGAAGCTGCCGTTGAACACAAACGTGAACGGCATCTGGGAGAAACCCGAGCTGGCGGCGCTCGCGGCCGCGGTGGCCGCCGCCGACCCGCTCGATCCGCCACCGGAAGTGGTCGCAATCGAAGCGAATTCGACCTGCTTGCGATTGGACGCCTGCGCGAGCTGGTAGATCAGCGACGGCACTTCCTGGCTCGCGGGCACAGCTTTGCCGAGGCTCACGATCGAGGTATACGCGGCGGAGTACTGCTGTTGCGCGGCGCGAGCGTTCGCCAGCTGTCCTTCGGCCGTGGCAAGTTGTGCGCGGGCCGCGCTCACCTGAGCGTTCAGCGACGCGGCCTGCTTGCGCTCGGGCGACACGGCCAGCAGCCACGCCGCGGCGAGCACCGCCAGGGCCCCGATCACGGTTACGACGATGCGGTCGCGGCCAGTCATCGTGCCGTCCCCGAACCGTTGGACTGGGCGGTGGAAGCATTTGACGTCACGGCCGCGGCGCTCGTGGCCTGCACGGACGGAAGTGGCTGGAAAGCGACCTGCACGGTGAATACCGGAGCGCTGGTTGCGCAGCTCCCCGACGAGCCGGCACCGCCACCCCCGCCTCGACTTCCGCTAGAGCCTTTCGTAGAGCTCTGCAGTTTCACGTCGCCGACGCCGTCGATCAGGCGCAGCCGGGTGAGCATCAGCGCAACCTCAGCCTGGCTCGTCGCGCAACCGCTGATCGTAAATGTGGGAACACTCCCGGGCGGAGTAGCCGAGCCCGTCGCACCTGCGGCCGCCGTGGTCGCACTCGCGCTCGCGGGGGCACCGGCAGCCGCTACCGCGGAGCCGATCGTGCCGTCGAGGGAGCTCAGCGATACGCCCGGAGGCAGTACACGGCCGAGCTCGTGAAAGGCGTGAGACCAGTCGAAACGGGAGTCGACGAGTTGAGAGACCGCCTGTGTGCGCTGCTCGCGCAGCGCGGCGAAGCTGACATACGGTGCAAGCGCGGTCGCCTTGGCTTGAGCCTGCTGAGCCTGGGCCGTGAGCGTTGCCGCCTGCGTGCGGCGGCTGGAGATCTGGTGCCGTGCGCTTCCGTACAGGAATGCCAGCACCGCCAGTCCCGCGAGCACTCCGAGGATCGCGTATGCCGCGCCTTGAGACTCACCTACGGCGCTACCGCCGCTGCCGCGTTGCGCGGCCGGAATCAGGTTGACGGCTCTCATTGCGACGCCTCGACGGCGGTCAGCCCAGTGGCGACCGCCAGACGGTGGGTAGCCACGGAGCCCGCCAGGCTCTCGTCGGCGAGACTCACGCTCTCCGTGCGCACCTCGACGCCGAGCAGCGCTTGCAGTGCGTCAGCAAAGCCGGGAATATCAAGCACGGAGCCGCTCAGCACGACGGCGGAGACCTCCCCTCCACCCTCCTGGGAGCGGTGAAAATCGAGTGAGTTGCGAACCTCTCCGGAGATCTCACGGAGCCCGTTCTCGAGCACCAGCCGCACGTCGGCGTCAGACGGCCCTTGGGGTACCGCGGACGCCGTCTCAGCCGGTGTCATGGACATCTCGGAGAAGGTCATCGCGACCTCGCGGGCATCCTGGTCCTCAACGGACGCATCGACCGGAGCTACCTGCGAGATGACCTCCTCGGTGGGCGTCTCCCCCTCCGCTACTGTGCTCGCACTAACGGCAGTGGGCACATCCACGGCAGCGGACGCCTCGACGGAGGTGGGCGCCTCGACGTCCGGTGGGGCGACATCGACATCCTCGTGCATGCGCACCTCGACGGGCTTAGACGTGGACTCAGCCGTCGCGGTCTGCGTGAGATCGACGGCGGAAAGCAGCGTGCGAGCCTCGGTCAGCGGCACGCCGCGACGCTCGGCCAGCTCTACGGCCATCGCCTCCATGCCTCCCCCGACCACGCGAGTGAAGCGACAGATCGCACCCTCGGCGATCGCCAAGTTCGTCAACCCGTCGACGTTCAGGTAGAGCACCCGTCCGGCGTGCTCATCGTCCGGACGGTAGAGCGCGCGAATCAGCGCGAAGGCGGAGAGATCGATTCCCTCGGGACGCAGCCCGGCGGCGCGGACGGCTGCGAGCAAACGCTCGACCATGTCGCGCTGTGCCGCCACGAGCACGACCCGCTGGCGCGGACCCGCGGGCGTATCGACCACACCGAGCGGGTGGAAGTCGAGGACCGCGTTGTTGAGCGGCATCGGCACCTGGTCCTGGGCTTGAAAGCGCACGACGGCGGCAAGCTCCTTGCGGTCTGTCACCGGGGGCAGGTCAAGCGTGCGCAGCACCGTCCGCTGATTGGCGACGCCAATCCGCACGCGACGGCTGAGCCCGGTGTCGCCGAACAGCTCGCGCAGGGCCTCGGTGAGCATGCTCTCGTCGACGACCTCCCCCTCGCGGACCGTGTCGGGGGCGAGCGGCAGCACAGCTGCGCGCTTGGCTCGGATCGAGCCGTTGACGCTCGCCTGCACAGCAGCCACGAGGCCGGGCTGGATGTCAAGACCGACGACGTCGCCACCAGAGCGGCGGCCGAGGTTCAGGCTCAACGAAGGCGCCTGGATCGATTTCAGTGAGGGGAGCTGCATCAGGAGGCCTATCGGCGCGGAGGCGACAACGCTTTAGTGAAGAAAGCCATTGACGTACAGGTCGAGGAGATCTTGTCCTGCGAACACCGCCGCAAGCGCTCCCACAGCCAGGAACGGACCGAACGGAACAGCCGTCTTGCGACCCTCGTGTGCGCCCTTGCGAGCAATCACCACGGCCCCGACGAGCACGCCCGCCACGAGCGCGATCAGGATCGCCGGCGCGACCTCGCGTCCGAGGAACAGTCCCATCATGCCCGCGAGCTTTACGTCCCCCATGCCCATGCCGCCGGGGTAGGCCAGCGCGGCCAGCAACAGGAAGCCGCCCGCCGCAGCACCGGCGATCAATCGCTCGGGCTCCCCTGCCGGGTCCAACGCGAGGCCGATCACCAGCGCGAGGATCGCTCCCAGTGCCGTAATTCGATTGGGGATGATCCGATACTCGAGGTCGATCATCGCAACCGGTACGAGCAGCAGGATCAGGACTACGCTCAGCACGACGCCGGCCGCCGAGTCGTGCGCAAGGACGGCCCCCACGCACAGCGCCGCGGTGAGCGCCTCGACGAACGGGTAGCGCGGGGAGATTGCCTCAGAGCAGCCGCGACAGCGGCCTCGGAGCAGCAGCCAGGAGAGAATTGGAACGTTGTCGTAGGGCTTCACCGGCGTGTCGCACTTTGGACAGTGCGATGCCGGCGTGATCAGCGACTCGTGGCGGGGCAGGCGATAGGCGACCACGTTCAGAAACGAGCCGACGATCGCGCCGAGGACACCGGCAAAGGTAACCGCCTCCATGGTGGTCTAATCGGCGGTGGTGGGATCGCGCTTGAGCGCCCGCAAGAGGGCGGCCAGAAACGCGCTCTTGACGATCCGTCACCTGCGGATGAGCGGCAGCCCACCCGCAGCCCTGCCAGGTGCCGTTCGTCCTACCAGGTGCCGTTAGGACAGCCGCCTTTGCTGTTACCGGCTTTGACCAGGCACGTGCGTTCGACTTCGCCGTTTTTCTTCTTGACGATGTTGAATTCGTCGCCGTTCGCCGAGGTCGCGGTGACTTCATAGCCCTTGTTCGATTCCTGTGCCGTCGCTTCGCTCAGCCAGGCGTTACCGTTGCCGGCAGTCGTCTGAAGGGTGGACTCGATTTCGTGCAGCTTCGTCGTCGACAGTCCGAGATATTCGCCGCTGTGATCGGTCGCATATGTCTCCGCCGTCGTCGCGGCTGTGCGGGCCGTCTCCTTCGCCGAAGCGTCCGTGGCCTTGCCCTTCTGGTTCAGGAACGAGGGAATCGCGATCGCTGCGAGGACACCGATGATCAGGACGACCACCAGGAGCTCGACGAGCGTAAAGCCACCGTCGCTCTTTAAGCTCTGGCGCAGTCGATACAACATTGCATTCTCCTAGGTCGGTTGCAAGGGCGCCAGCTCTGGTCATCGCTTTCGGCGGCGACCCGATCCCTCCAGCGGATCGTCGGCTTTGACCTGACACCCTCGGGCGCCTGCCTGGAACCGAGATACTGGCTGCCGCCCTATCGACACAATCGGCCTCTCACTTCAGCGAAGCAACCGTCGCTGCGGACTCATGATTTTCGACCGACAGCAGGACGACCGCACAACACGGGAGGGCGGCCAAGATGGCCGCCCTCCGGTTCATGCATTGCCCGTCCGCCGCGTGATGCGTCGGACGTGAGCGTTACCAGCTGCCGGATTTACCTCCCGCGCAGCCAGTCGTGGCGCTTTTACACGTGCGGCTGACCTGACCGCTGGATTCACGCGTAAAGATGAATTCGTCCCCGGTTGCTTTCGAGGTCGACTTCAGCGTGTATTCCGAAGCCGTCGGAGTACCGACGACAGTCAGCGTCGCGCTGTTTGTTTCGTTCAGTGTGGGCTCGATAGCCTGAAGCTTGGCCACGGTCATGTTGAGGTATTCGCCGTTGTTGTCGGTCGAATACGTCTCAGCAGCCGTAGCAGCTGTTCGCACCTGCGACTTCGCCGAGGCGTCGCTCGCCTTGCTCTTCTGGTTCAGGAACGACGGAATGGCGATCGCGGCCAGAATGCCGATGATCAGGATGACAACCAAGAGCTCGATGAGGGTAAATCCACCCTCGTCGTTCGAGCGCTGGCGCAGTCGATACAACATTTTGATCCTCCTAGGATCCGTACATGGCGCCAGCCCTCGGCCCCATCGCCTTCGAATATGGCGATGCGCCCCCCTTGGGCATACTCGTTAGAGTCGCTTGCGAGAGCCGCCGGCTTTGCTACACACCCGCTTCGGGCGTTTGCCTTGGCGCCTCAACACTGGCTTTGTCAGCCCGTCCATCGGCGCGAGCGTGTGCGGTCTTTAGCGGTGCAGACGACTTGGACAGATGACCGATCGAGACCGTGAGCCGTACTACTTGCGCCCCGCGTCCGCGCTTCCCTGGAGTCGCCACTTCTCCTGGGCATCGACGCCAGGGCGCCGTACCCCGCTGCCTTCGCACCACGGGCACGTGACCGTGCTTGCAGTGCCGCCGAGGTTCGAGATCACCTGCCCTGAGCCGCGGCAGGGCATACACTCCCGCGGTCCGTGCGACGCCTCCGCCTGATCGACGCCGCCGTCCGTCGCCTCGTCATCGCCGTCGTCGCTCGCCATCGGGCGCTGAGACTAGCGTTGTTGCGAGCATGACCCGGTTGCCACGACACTCCGAGTGGATCGCCGTCGCGCTGATCACCGGTGCCGCGGCCCTGTTGAGGCTGCTCGAACTCGGCCTCGTCTCGCCTGATCCCTTTTACGACGCGGCGGTCCGGAGCATGGGGCTGTCCTGGCACAACTTCTTCTTCGGAGCGTTCGAGCCGGGCGGCAGCGTATCGATCGATAAGCCGCCCGTCGACCTGTGGCTGCAGGTGGCGAGCGTGAAGCTGCTGGGGTTCTCCTCGACCACGCTGAAGCTACCCGAGGCCCTCGCCGGCACCGCGGCGGTGCCGCTGCTGTTCGCCGCCGTGCGCCGCATGTGGGGCATCCGTGCAGGGCTCGCCGCAGCGCTCGCGCTGACCGTCTTGCCGGTCGAGGTAATCACCTCGCGCAGCGACACCATGGACGCGGTAATGATGGCGCTGATCGTGCTCGCGCTGCTGCTGGTCGTGCGGGCGGTGGAAAGCGGAAGCAACGGCTGGCTGTTGGCCGGCGCAGCCGCGCTCGGCCTCGCCTTCAACGTGAAGCTGCTCGAGTCTCTCGTGGCTCTGCCGGGCATCGCCGTCTTTGCATATCTCGGATTGTCCGGGCGCCCTGGCCACCGTCTGCTGCGACTCGCCGGCGCCGGCGCGGTATACCTGATCGTCGCCGTATCGTGGCTGACCGCAACGCTGCTGTTCCCGGCTCACGAACGTCCATATGCGATCGGCTCGACCAACGGCAGCGCATGGAACGCAGCGTTCGTCTTCAACGGCACCGACCGCCTCGGGGGCAAATCTCCCGAACCACAGTTCACGGTCTATGAGCCCGGTCACCGCTACCCGGTGGCAACGCAATCCGAGCGCGACCACATCCCGATCGTCCCCCCGTCCCCCACACGTCTGCTGGCGCGAGTCGGTCCGCTGTCAGGCGAGCGGTTGGGGCTAGAGCTGCTCGTCGCGCTGCTCCTCGGCATGCCGGCGCTGCTGAGCGCCTTCCTCGCCGCGCGCGTCCCCCGGGCACCGAGACACGGAGGACCCCGGTCCACAGACGCCGAGCAACCCGGCGGTGGGCCGGCCACGAGCACTCACGCATCGAGCCCACAGTCAGCCGTGGCCAACACCGAAGCGGATAGAACCGATACCGGAGTGGACCGCAGACAGGCCGAATTGAGCATGCGCCGCGCTGCCGCTGCGGGGCTGGCCGTATGGCTGCTCACCGGCATCGCCCTGTTCAGCGTGATGAGCCGCCTGCACCCCCGGTACGTGGAGGGATTCACCCCAGCGGTCGCGGCGATGCTGGGGATCGGCGCCGCGTGGGCCGCTGACACCTGGAGGCCGGGTCGCACCGGCCTCGTGCGCCTGGCGACCCTCACCCTCGGCTTGGCGGGCACGATCTACTACGGCGAGCGCCTGCTCTATGGCCGCCCTGGAGCTTGGTGGATCGCCCTGGCGGGAGCGCTCGCGGCGATCGCTTTCGCCATCGTTGGGCGCCTGCGTTCCACTCGTGGGGGAGGACCGATCGGTGGCGGGGGACCGATCGGCGTGGCGCTCTCCGCAGGCGTGCTCGCGTCGACCCTGCTCGCGGCACTCGCGATCCCGCTGAGCACCGACGTGACCTCGATCCAAAACCACGTCACCGACGCCGGCTACGTCGGCGCCCTGCCGACCGAAGAGCAGCGGCTCGTAAGCGGCTACCTGCGCGCCCACCAGGGGACCGCACGCTATGAGACGGCGGCGGAGTCGGCTACGCAAATAGGCTCGCTGATCGTGCAGGACGCCCGCCCGATCCTGATCCTGACGACATACGGCGCTCGCGTGTTCACGAACGTGACCGAGCTGAAGCGGCTGATCGCCCAGGGCGCTGTCCGTTATGCGTTCTTGAACTCCAACTGCGGCCACCGCGTCTCGGCCTTGAACGCGGCCTGCTCCGCCCCAGCCCAGTGGATCAGAGCGCACGGGACAGACGTCTCCCGCGAGGCCGGCCTGAGCCGAGGGAAGATTCTCTGGCGCCTACCCGGGGTCGGGGCGTGAGCGCCAGCGGGAACCGGGATTCCGACCGCGGGGACGAGCCGTTGGACGCACTCGTGGCCAAAGCCCGAACGGCGGGGCGAGTGGCGCTCGACACCGAGTTCATGGGCGAGGGGCGCTATCGCACACTGCTGTGCCTGATCCAGCTCGCGGTGCCGTGCGAGACAGGCGAAAGAGCCCCCCAGGTAGAGGTCCTGCTCGACCCGCTCGCGCAGGGCTTCGACGGATCTCCTCTGGCGCCGATCCTCGCCGACCCGGACGTGCAGGTGGTCGTGCACGCGGGCCGCCAGGACGTCGCACTCATACGCAGGCTGCTGCGGACGGAGGTGCGAAATGTCTTCGACACGCAGGTCGCCGCTGGTTTCACGGGCTTGGGGGCGCAGTGCTCGTATGACTCGCTGCTCAGCGAGCTGCTCGACGTGCGCTTGGCGAAGAGCGCAAGTTTCACGCGCTGGGACATACGCCCGCTCTCCACCGAGCAGCTCGCATATGCCGGCGAGGACGTCGTCCACCTGCTCGAACTGGCGAGGGAGCTCGAGCGCCGTCTCGAGACGCTCGGACGTCTAAGCTGGGCACGCGAGGAGTGCGCCATAGTCGAAGCCTCGACCGACGAGCGCGATCTCACGACCGTGTGGGCGCGTCTGCCTCGGATTCGCGGCCTGAGCGCACCCTCCCAAGCGATCGCGCGCGAGCTGGTGGAGTGGCGCGAGGATACGGCCGCCAAGCAAGATCGGCCGGTGCAGAGCATCCTCGGCGATGCCGCGCTGGTGGAGTTGGCAAAGCGCAGGCCCTCCTCGACCCGTGAGCTCGAGCAGGTGCGCGGCGTCGCCGCGGGAAGCCTCAGACGGAGATCGCAGGAGCTGCTGGCTGCGGTACGTCGAGGGGGCGAACGCCCTCTCGAAGCGATACCCGGCGACCGACGTCCACCGGTGCCGGAGCCCGAGGACGCGCCGCTCGTCGCGCTGGCCGAGGCGCTCGTGCGAGGTCGTGCGCGCGAGGCCGGCCTCGCCTACGAGCTGCTCGCGGCACGTGCCGATCTTCAGGCGATCGTCGCCGCGTGGCGCTCGGGCGAGCAGGAGGCAGACGTGCGCACGCTGCGCGGCTGGCGACGCGAGCTGGCGGGAGAGCAACTGCTTGAACTGCTCGACGGCCGCCTATCACTATCGGCACGCGACGGGGCCCTTCGAATCGGCGCCTGAGCGCCCGTGACCCGGAGCAGTGCCGGCACACATCTCAGAGCAGTGCCACCGGCACCATCTCCGAGCAGTGCACGCGACCGGATCGGGAGGACGCGCATCGCTGAGCCGGTGGCTACTTGATGCTGTTGTAAACCGTGAACAGCGGCATGTACATCGAAACGACGATGAAGCCGACGATGCCGCCGATCACGATGATCATGATCGGCTCGAGGATCGAGGTGAGCGCCTTCACCGATGCCGCGACCTGGTCCTCGTAGAAATCCGCAATCTTGTCGAGCATCGAGTCCAAGGCGCCGGTCTCCTCGCCGACGCCGACCATGTGCGTGACCATCGTCGGGAAGATCGGCGCCTGAGCCAGCGGCGCGGCGATCGTGCCACCGCGCTTGACCGAGGCAATCACGCCGTCCATCGCCTCCTCGACCGCGACGTTGCCGCCGGTCTTGCCCGTGATCTCAAGTGCCAGCAGCAGCGGCACCCCGGCGCTCGTCAGCGAGGCGAGTGTGCGCGACCAGCGCGCAACCGAGATCTGTTGGACGATCGCACCGATCTTCATCGGAACATGCAGGCGGAAGTGATCCCACTGCGGACGTCCCCATGAAGACTTCTTCCACTTCAGGAACGCCACTGCGATCGCACCTGTCAGCCCGAACATCAACCACCAGTATCCGAGCACCGCATGCGAGAGGAAGACGGAGACCTGAGTTATCTTCGGGAGTTCGCCACCGAACTGTTTGAAGACGCCCTCGAAGACCGGCACGAGGAAGGCCACCAGCGCCATCATCACGCCGACCGCGAACACGATCACAAGCGTCGGGTAGATCATCGCCGATTTGATCTGACGTCTGAGCGAAGCGTCCTTCTCGAGCTGGTCGGCGACGCGCATGAGCGCATCCTCGAGCACACCCCCGGCCTCGCCGGCGCGGGTCATCGCGACGAACAGCGGATTGAAGACCTTCGGGTGGCGCGCCATCGCATCGCTCAACGCGAGACCCGCCTCGACGTCCTTGCGGACGGTCACGATCGTCTCCTTCAGGAACTTGCTCTCCGTCTGCTCCTCGAGCACATACAGGCAGCGCAGGATGCTCATCCCGGAGGAGATCATCGTCGAGAGCTGACGCGAGAAGACAGCGAGCTCTCCAGCCTTCACGGACTTCAGGAAGCCGAGCTCGATCTGACGCGAGGCGTGCTTGTCGGCGATGTCAAGGACGACCAGCCCGCGTGCCTTCAGCTGGTCGGAGACCGCCTGCTTGGAGTCGGCCTCGACCTCGCCGCCAGCCTTGGCGCCGGCCAGGTCCATCGCCTTGAAGACGTACGTGCTCATGCTTGCGCCGCCCTACGCCGCCAAGGACTCGGAGCCGAGCAGGCGTCCCAGCTCCTGTGGAGTGGCCGAACGCGCTTCGGCGAGCTTGCGGGTGATCTTGCCCTGACGCACGAGCGTCGCAAGCGAAGCATCCATCGTCTGCATGCCCGCCGCGGAGCTGGTCTGGAGGACCGAATAGATCTGGTGCGTCTTGCCCTCGCGGATCAGGTTGCGGACCGCCGGGTTGGGTACGAGCACCTCTGTCGCCACGACGCGCCCGGCGCCGTCGATCGTCGGCAGCAGTTGCTGGGTCATGATGCCCTCGAGCGCTACCGACAGCTGCACTCGCACCTGTCCCTGCTGATGGGAGGGGAAGACATCGATGATGCGGTCGATCGTCTGGGCGGTGTCCTGGGTGTGCAGGGTGGCGAACACGAGGTGGCCGGTCTCCGCCGCCGTCAGCGCGGTCGAGATCGTCTCGAGGTCGCGCATCTCCCCCACCAGGATCACGTCGGGATCCTGGCGCAGTGCCCCCTTCAACGCCTCAGAGAAGCTCTGCGCATCAGAGCCCAGCTCGCGCTGGTTGACAAGGCACTTCTTGTGCCCGTGCAGGAACTCGATCGGGTCCTCGATCGTCATGATGTGCTCCTCGCGCGTGCGGTTGATCTCGTCGATCATCGCCGCCAAGGAGGTGGACTTGCCCGAGCCGGTGGGACCGGTGACGAGCACGAACCCGCGCGGACGCCGGGTGAAGTCGTGCACGGTCGCGGGCAGCCCAAGCTCGTCGATCGAGGTCAGGCCGAAGGGGATCAGGCGGAAGGCCGCGCCGATCGCGCCGCGCTGGTAGTAGGCGTTGACGCGAAAGCGTGCGTGGCCCGGAATCGAGTAGGCGAAGTCGAGCTGCCAGTTGGTCTCCAAGCGCTGGCGCTGATCGCCGGTGAGGATCGAATACACGATCTCTCGCGTATCGACGCCGGACAGCTTCGGGTATTCCTCAAGGGGAGTCAGACGGCCACGCACCCGCACGGTGGGATGTGCCCCCGCACTCAGGTGCAGGTCTGAAGCCCGTCGCGAGACGACCTCCATCAAGAGCTCTGCGAAATCGATGTCCATAGTCCCGCCCATCGACCCCACCTGGGACTCCTCACGATTCGCGTGGCGTGGACTGGACGAATGTCTAGCTGCTGCCGATTACGCGGGCAATCTCTGCTATGGAGGTGCGGCCCTGCTTGACCTTCTCCAGGCCGTCGTCGCGCAAACGTCTCATGCCCTGGTGAACCGCCACGTCGCGGATCGCCTCGGCGGCCGCGCGTTCGAGCGTCATCGCCTGGATCTCCGCTGAGATGCTCATCACCTCATACAGTCCGAGCCGTCCGCGGTAGCCGCTGCCACCGCACCGCCTGCATCCGACCGGCTCATAAGCCTCGAGGTCGACGAGCGCCTTGTAGCCGTTCTCCCGCAGCACATCCGCCGGGACGATCGTGCGCCGCTTGCAGTTCGCGCACAGCATCCGTGCGAGACGCTGAGCGACGATGCAACCGAGCGCGGAGGCCACGAGGAACGGCTCGATCCCCATCTCGATCAGCCGCGTGATCGCCGAAGGGGCATCGTTCGTGTGCAGAGTCGAGAGCACGAGGTGGCCGGTGAGCGCCGACTCGACCGCGATCTGCGCGGTCTCCCGGTCCCGGATCTCACCGACCATGATCACGTCGGGATCGGCGCGCACCATCGACCGCAGCCCGGCCGAGAACGTCAAGCCGGCCTTCAAGGAGACCTGCAGCTGGGTGATGCCCTCGAGTTGATACTCGACTGGGTCCTCGACCGTGATGATGTTCTTCTCGGGCGTGTTGATCGTCTGCAGCGCGGCGTAGAGCGTGGTCGACTTGCCCGATCCCGTCGGGCCCGTGACGAGCACCGCGCCGTAGGTCTCATGACAAGCGCGCTCGAAGCGATCGCGCTCGACCTCTGCCATGCCGAGCGCGTCGAGGTTCATCACCACGCTGTCCTTGTCGAGCACGCGCATCACCACCGCCTCGCCGTGAACGCTCGGCAACGTCACCACGCGCAGATCCACGTGACGGCCGTCGACGACAAGTCCGACACGCCCGTCCTGGGGCAGGCGTCGCTCGGCGATGTCGAGCTCGGCCATGATCTTCACGCGCGAGACCGCCCCACCTGCCATCCGCCGCGGGACCGAGGTGGCGTCATGCAGCACGCCGTCGACCCGAAAGCGGACGCGCAGCTCGCGCCCGTCGGGCGAGAGATGGATGTCCGAGGCGCCCTGCTCGACCGCCTGGGCGACGATCTGGTTGACCAGCTTGATGACCGGCGCGTCCTCCGCGTTCTCATGGAGCTCGAGGACCTCCGCGGCTTCGTCCTCGTCGAGCTCGTCATGGGAGCCGGCCGAGGCACCAACGACGTCGTCGAGACGATCCAGGCGCGTGATCAGAGTGGCGATGTCCTCCGGAGGGGCGACCGCGACCCGTACCTCATAGCCCGTCATGATCGCGATGTCGTCGACGGCGAGCACGTTCGACGGATCCGCCATCGCCACCAGCAGCGTGCGCTTGTCGGTAAACGCCACCGGCACCGCCTGGTAGCGCTTGGCGGTGACGGTGCTCACGAGATTCGCGGCGCCCATGTCGACGGAGAAGATCCCGAGGTCGAGGTGGTCCAGGCCATAGCGTTCGGCCAGCGCCCGCGCGAGCCCGTCATGCGTGAGCGCGCCACTGTCGATCAGCACGCGCTCGGGAGTCGTTCCCTTGCCACGCGACGTCTCGATCGCGGCCTCCACCTGTCCACGCGCGACGAGACCCATATCGACGATCACATCGGTGAGGAAGCGCGGCGAGGAACCCCGACTCGAGGGCTTCGTGATGCCGGTCCAGGCACCGGCATCCGGCGAGGAGGGTTGTTCCGAGCGGGCGTCCCCCTGAGCCTCCTCGAGATCGGCCTCGCCTCGCCGCTCCTCGCCCTCCGGATATCGCTCGCCCGTTCGTTCGAGCTCGATCTCCGGACCGGTCACGACGACAGGATCGTCCTTGGCGAACTGGTCGATCCCGGCGCAATCGACCTCGATCACCGGATCGACATCGACCTCGGGGTCGAGGCCGATGCCGAGCATCGCGTGCAGATCGGGACCAGTGCGCGACGGAGCGTCGCTCATCGCGCGCGCTTCCGCGCCCGGCGGCCCCTACCGGGTGAGATCGTCCGCGCGCGCGGCTCGGCGCATGACCTCCAGCGGCGCCTTCCTGCCGGTCCACAGCTCGAAGCTGAGGGCGCCCTGGGCGACGAGTATCTCAAGCCCGTCGAGCGTGCGCGCGCCGTGCTTGCGCGCGGCGGACAGCAACGCGGTGGATCCTCTGCGATAGACCATGTCGACAACATAGGAGTACTCACCGACCTGATCGAACGTCAGCTCGATCTGGTTGAGCTCCTCGACCTCACTGGCCGACCGTTCTAGCCCGACCGACGTGCAGTTGACGAGCAGGTCGGCGCGCTCGAGCCGCTCGACCTGGCGGGCGCCCAGCTCGCGCGCGAGCTCCGCGGCGCGGCGCGGCGTGCGGTTCCACACCGATACCTCGTCGGCTCCGGCCTCGAGGAGCGCCCACACGACGGCGCGCGCGCTGCCTCCCGCTCCCAGCACGAGCGCACTCATGCCTCGCGGCGAGCAGCCGAGCGCGGCGAGCAGCCCGGGGGCGTCGGTATTCTCCGCGGCGATCGTCCCACCGGGCGCGAACGTGAGCGTGTTCGCGGCACCGATCGCTCGCGCCGCCGTGCTCGCCTCGTCGGCCAGCGCCAAAGCCGCCCGCTTGTGCGGGATCGTCACGTTCGCTCCGGCGAAGCCCACTTGAGCGAGCGAGCGAGTGGTCTCGACGAGGAGCTCCGGCGGAACCGGCAGCCGCTGGTAGCGCCACTCGTCCATACCCAAGGCGGCGAACGCCGCGTTTTGCATCGTCGGCGAGCGACTGTGGGCGACCGGCCAGCCGAGCACTCCCAGGCGGCGCCCGGCGCGGGTGCTCGTGATCTCCGTCACTTCTTCTTACAGGTCGGCGGCTTGCCGCCATTCTTTGCCACGGCCGCCTTGTACGCCGCGACGTTCCGCTGAAAATCGGCATAGTTTGTGGAGAACGTCTGCTCGCCGCAGCCGTCGGCGGCCGCGACGTAGTACAGATATGGCACGCGCGCAGGATGAGCGGCGGCATCGATCGACGCCGAGCCGGGATTCGAGATCGGTGTCGGGGGCAGGCCTTTATGTGTACGCGTGTTGTACGGCGAGTCGATGTGCAGTTGAGATTCGGTCAGTTCGCGGGTATACGTCGGGATTCCCTCGCGCGACTCGACCGCGTAATAGATCGTCGCGTCGATTCCCAGCGGCGTCCCGTTGCGCAGGCGGTTGTAGATGACGGCCGCGATCAGCGGCCGGTCGCGTTTGGTCTGCGCCTCGCGCTCGACCATCGACGCGACGGTGAGCATCTGATATGGAGTCACGTGCAGAGCCCGCGCGCGACGAATCGCCGTCGCCCCGAAATTGTGCCGGAATGCCAGGAGCTGCTCGGCGACCAGTCTGCTCGCCGGGGCTTCCGCGCGCAGTTCGTAGGTGGCCGGGAAGAGAAAGCCTTCGAGGCTCTGCGTGCCGCGCGGAGCGCCGTAATGGCTCGGATCGAGCAGCGAGGATCGCTTCGAGGCATCCAGATAGCTGCCGCTCAGCGCGTCTTCTCGCGTGAGGCCGGCTATCTGCAGGCGCGTCTCCCCCTCCGGGATCACCACCTTCACCGCGATCACCGCCGGTGGGGGTTTGCTGAGCACCGCGATCGCCGACGAGTAGCTCATGCCGTGCTTGAGCTCGAAGCGGCCGGAGCGAAGCTGGCCGCGCTTACCGTCGAGCAGAGCCCTCAGCTGGAAGAAGAAGCCTGAAGAGACCACGCCGTCCCGAGCCAAGATCGAGCCGACGGCGCTCGAGCTCGAGCCTTTGGGAATCGTCACGATCACTTTGCCGGAGCCTCCACCCGCGAATGGCTGGAACAGGGACAGCAGGAACCACACGAGCCCGATCGCCGCCGCCAGCGTGACGAGCGCTCCGACTCGTGCGCGAGTGATCCGGCGAGCCCCGGCTCGCTTGGCGCCGTCGGTCTTGCGCGCAGGCGTCCGCTGCTCGCGCACCCGACTCTTGCGGCTCTCGAGCAGCGCGTTGCGACGTGCCTGCGAGGGCTCAGCCCGGGAGAGAGACTCGGCCAGCTCCTCGCTCGGAATCGGCCCGGATGGGCCGGCCTCGGCGACAGCGGGAATCTCGACAGGCTCCTCGACGAGGTCCTGTCCAGGCGCGAGGACCTCGACGGGGGGAGTCTCCACAGGCTCCTCGCTCAGAGCCGGCCCGGGACCCGCCTCAATGACGGGGAGAGCCTCGACGGGCTCCTCGTTCAAGGGCAGCTCAGGCGCAAGGACCTCAGCGGAGGGAGAAACCTCCATAGGCTCCTCGCTCAGAACCGGCTCGGGTGGAATGATCTCAGCGGGGGGGGAGGCCTCGGGAGGCGCGACCCCGCGTCCCGCGCGACGGCGTTCGCGCTCTTCGCGGTCGCGCTCTCGTTCCTCTGCCGTTCGTTCGCGAGGGGGCTGTGATCGATGGCCGCGAGACAAGGACAAGAACCTTAACGCGAGCGAGCCGTCAACCAGCTCTCCAGCAGGTGCGCGGCTGCGCGCGAGTCCTCCCCCGCGAGGAACGGCCCCTCCATGCGCTGGGCGAGGCGCGTCGTGAAGCGCTCGTCGTGAAGCTCCACCGGCACATGCTCGCCGAGTCGCAGGGACAGCGCATGTGCGAACTCTCGCGTCTCCCGCGTCTGGTCTGTGTCAGTCCCACGCAACGACAGCGGCAGTCCCACCACCACCCGCTCGACCTCGCGCTCCCGCACGAGCTCTCCCAGCGCGGCCATCCCACGTCTGCTGGCCGGGCGAGGCACAGCGGCAATCGGCGTGACGATCGTGCCAGTCGGGTCGCTCAGCGCACAACCGCAGCGGGCGCTTCCATAATCAAGCGCCAGTACCCGCATCAGCGGGCATGCGACAGTGCGGACTCGATCACCCGCTCGCCGGCTCGGATCGCCTCCCCGAGCTTCTCCGGATCGCGTCCACCGGCCTGCGCCAGCGTGTCGCGTCCTCCCCCTCCTCCTCCCACGACAGCGGCCGCGGCCTTCACCACGGCACCTGCCTTCACGCCGCGCTGCACAAGCTCAGGCGCGACGCTCGCGGCCAGGTGCACCCGCCCGTCCACCGCCGACCCCAACAAGATCGCCGCCGACGGCAGCCTCCCCTTCAGGCGGTCCACCGTCTCGAGCAGCGCCTTCGCGTCGAGGGCGTCGACCGCCGCGGCCAGCACGGTCGCGCCGTCCACCTCCGAGCTGCGCGCGGACAGCTCCTCCACGTTCACTCCCTGCGTGGTGCTCGGCGCCCCGGCCTTCGACGTCTTTTCGAGCAGTTTGCGCTCCCGCTCACGCGCGCTGACCGTCTCGGGCGCGTCACCGGGTCGCGTGCGCAGCGTCGCCGCGATCTCCGTCAAGAGCCTGTCGTGCTCGCGCAGCAGCTCAACCGCCGCGGGACCGGTGAGGGCTTCGATCCGCCTCACGTTCGCCCCGCTCGAGGTCTCGCCGAGAATGTGAAACGGACCGATCTCGGCGGTGGAGCGTACGTGCGTGCCACCGCACAGCTCGCGTGAACGCTCGCCATCGCGACCAATCTCCACCATCCTCACCACCTCGCCATACTTCTCGCCGAACAGGGCCATCGCGCCCAGTTTTCTGGCCTCCTCGAGCGTCGTCGTGATCGGTCGCACCGGCTCGTTGCCGGCGATCCACTCGTTCACCCGATCCTCCACGTCGCGCAGCTCCTGCCGGCTCAGCGCGTGACCGTGGCTGAAGTCGAACCGCAGCTTGTCCGGCCCGACGTACGATCCCGCCTGGCGCACGTGGTTGCCGAGCCGCTCGCGCAACGCCGCCTGCAGCAGGTGCGTGGCGGTGTGGTTGCACTCGGTGGCGTGCCGCGCGACACGATCGACGTTCGCGACCACGCGCTCCCCGACTCGCAGCGTCCCCCGCTCGACGGTCACCGCCAGCGCCTGATCGTCACCCAGCCGGAAGACCTCGCGTACGCGCGCGCGACAATCGCCGCCGTCGCACTCGATCGTGCCAACGTCAGCGACCTGCCCCCCACCCGCGGCGTAGAACGGCGACTCTTCGAGCTTCACCAGGTAGACGTCCCCTGCGTCTCCGGCATCGCCGTTGCCAGGTGCCGCGCTATGTCCTTCAGTGATCGTCCGATTCAGTCCGAGCTCGGTCACGGCGCCTACGGTCGTGTGCTGCTCGCCGGTGTGATAGCCCGTGAACTTGGTCTGAAAGCCGCTTTCACCGGCGAACTCGATCGCGGCGACGCGTCCGTCGACGCCCGCTCCCTCCTCCCTGTCGCCGTTGCTCCGGCGCTTCGATCCTCGTGATCCGCCGGCGCGCCCCCGCGCGCGCTGGTCCTCCATCAGGGAATCGAAGTCGCCCTCGATACCGAGCCCCTCCTCGGCCAGCAGTTCGACCGTCATCTCATAGGGGAAGCCGTACGTGTCGTGCAGTTGGAACACCTGCTCGGCGGCGACCGTGGCATTCTCGACCTCGCGCGCACGATCGATCTGCGCCCGCAGCATCGTCATACCTTGCGCGAGCGTGCGGCCGAAGCTCTCCTCCTCGGCGGAGGCCCACTGCGCAATCGCCGCCGCCTGCTCGCCCAGTTCGGGATAGGCAGCGCCCATTAGCTCGCGCACCCGCTCGGCGTAGCGAACCAAGAAGCCACCCTCCATCTCCAAAGCGCGGGCCTGCTGGATCGCGCGGCGCATCACCCGGCGCAGCACATATCCGCGATCCTCGTTCGACGGCACTACCCCGTCGGCGATCAGGAACGTCATCGCGCGCGCGTGGTCGGCGAGGATCCGCAGCCCGCGGTCGACGGCGAAGCTCTCGCCGTAACGCCTATCCGAGAGCTCCTCGCCGAGCTCGATCAGGGGTTGGAACTGGTCGGTCTCGAACACCGACTGCTTGCCCTGCAGGATCGCCGCCATCCGGTTGAGCCCGAGCCCCGTGTCGATGTTGTTGGCGGGCAGTGGCGCAAGACTTGATGCGCCGTGGCCGTCGAGCGTCTGCTCGTACTGCATGAACACGAGGTTCCAGTACTCGAGGAACCGCTCGTTCTCCCCGCCCGGCAGGTCCTCGCGCGAACCATGCTCCAGGCCGCGATCGAGATACAGCTCCGAGCACGGTCCGCACGGACCCGTCGGTCCCGCCTGCCAGAAGTTCTCCGCGCGCGGACATTCGACGATCCGCTCGCGCGCCACTCCCACCTCCCGCCAGAAGGCAATCGCCTCCGCGTCGGGACCCAGGCCGAGCTCCTCGTCCCCTGCGAATACCGTCACCCAGATGTCGCGCTCTGAAAAGCCGAACACCTCACGCGACAGCTCCCATGCAAACTCGATCGCCTCGCGCTTGAAGTAGTCGCCGAAGGAGAAGTTGCCGAGCATCTCAAAGAACGTCAGATGCCGCGCGGTGTTGCCGACGTTATCGATGTCCACCGTGCGAAAGACCTTCTGACAGCTCGTCAAGCGAGGCGCCGGCGGACTCTCCTCCCCGAGGAAGTAGGGCTTCAACGGATGCATTCCCGCCACCGTCAAGAGCGCTGAGGGGTCGTGCGCGGATGGCACGAGCGAGGCCGACGGGATGCGGCGATGACCGCGCTCCTCGAAGAAGCTCAGATACCGCTCGCGGATCTCATCTGAAGTCATGCCTCAGATGATCTCAGCTAGGTCGTGATCGTCCCGTGCCCAACGACGAGATCGCCCGCGTACAGGCACGCGAGCTGTCCAGGCGCTGTGCGCTCGGCGGGCTCCTCGAGCTCGATATTCACCCGCTCGTGGCCTCCCGCACCGAGCCCACCGCCCAGCCGACACGCGAACCGCCGTCCGTGCGAGCGCATCCGCACACCGTCCACGCACTGTCCGTCTCGGTGCAGCGTGACGTCACGCACCGGCACCCCTCGCGTCAGCAGCTCCTCGCGCGAGCCGACGGTGACCGTGTTCTCGCGCGCGTCCGTCCCGAGCACGTACAGCGGCTGTCCGCCGCCGATCCCGAGACCGTGACGCTGCCCGACCGTGAACACGTGCGCGCCGCGATGCTCGCCCAGCACCCTCCCCTCGCCGTCGACGATCGCTCCCGGACGGGCGCCGAGACCGGAATGACGTTCCAGGAAGGCGCCCTGACGCGTGCCCGCCAGGAAGCACAGATCCTGGGAATCTCGGCGCCGCGCCACGGCCAGACCCGCCCGCCGCGCGATCTCCCGAACCTGTGGCTTCTCCATCTCCCCGAGCGGGAAGCACAGGCGCGCCAGCGACTCCGGCGCGAGCGCCGCGAGCACGTAGCTCTGGTCCTTGCCTTCGTCCACCGCCATACGCAGCAGAAGCTGCTCGGACCCGTCGACCGCCCCCTCGAACCCGTCAACCGCCCCTGTCCGTGTCCCGTCGAAATCATCCTCGACCTGCCGATTCGACTCGGACCCGCTCGACTCGAACCCGCGGGTCACGCGCGCGTAATGCCCGGTCGCCAGCGTCTCTGACCCCAGTCTTCCGGCGAGCTCGAGCATCGCGTCGAGGCGCACGTTTCCGTTGCACCGCACGCACGGGTTCGACGTCAGGCCGGAGGCCTGGTCGGCGAGCCAGTGGTCGACCACTCCCGCACGGAACTCCGCGCGCAGGTCGATCGAGAGGTGCGCCATGCCGAGCTCATGCGCGAGCTCCCGCGCGCCGCGCACCGCCTGAGCCGAGCAGCAGCTCAGATCGCCATCGTTCTGAGGGTCGGACCACAGCTCGAGCGTCACCCCCACGGTCTCGGCCCCTCGACCTCGAGCGACGAGCAGAGCCGCCACCGCGCTGTCCACTCCACCGCTCATCGCAACCAGCGTGCGCCCTGCCACGGGCTCGAGCGCAGCGCGGTCGCGCGCCGCTTGGCCAAGCGCTCGGTGCAGCGCATCCGCCGCCAGCTCCGCGGCGTGTTGCTTGGCGACGCTCAATCCCCCGAGCTCATCCGCAATCCGCCCTGCTCCGATCGCCGCGGCACTCAGCAGTGGCATCCCCCGCACGAGACCCACAGTCGCGCTGCCGGCGGCGACCACCGCTCCACAGCCACTCGCGTCGAATCCGGCATCCGCGATCAACCCGTCCGGGCTGTCAGGATCAAGCGCCACCGAGATGCGCACCAGGTCACCGCAGGCGGCGCCACCCGCCGCTCCGGTGCAGGCGTCGACGGGCACGTGCCCGCGAGCAAGCGGGCGTTCCAGGTGGTCGGTCAGTGCCTCGGCGCTCCTCATCCGAGCGAGTGTACGGCGCGAGGCGAGAAGGTTGGAGGCGCGACGCCAAAGGGCGCGCGGTGGCCGCCTGAGGGCGTCCCGATGGAGCGACCCGAGAAGGTCTAGGAGTGGCGAGCTTCGTCGATCGTCTGCTCGATCGAGTACGCATCTGCCAGGCCGGTCAACGTCCTCGTCTTGCCCTTCTTGTTGACGATCACAATCGTCGGCGTCTGGTAGACCTGCACGGTCCGAGTGAACGACCCGAACGAGGCGACCTGACTCGCGGATGCGTAGTGAACCGCAATCTTCTTGTCGAGTTCGAGACCTACAGCCTTCACCAGTCGGCGCACCAACGGCAAGTGGTCGCTCGCCCTGATCTGCCTGTGTGCCGCCAGCAACAGCCGCAGTTCGCTGTGCACGGCCACATCGTCAGCGCCTTTCCGGCTCCAGAACAGCAGCACCACGACCTCGCCCTGCTTGAGCTCCTTTTCCACCGTCACCTGCCGGGGCGGCAGCGCAGGAGACGCTCCCGCGGCCTTTGTGCTCGAGGGCTTGGAGGCGGGGTGGACTGGCTGGGTCACAGTCCTTGCGGGCGCCTTCGTCGTCGCCGAGTGGTTCACCTGTGCGCCGGCAACCGACCCGTTCGCTTGCGCGGGTCCGCTTGCCTGCGTGGTGCCCTGCGCGCCCTGGCTCGACGCCTGGGCGGATTTTTCCTGTAGCTGCTTGTCGTTCTGCTGTGACTGCGCGACCGCCCCGTGGGCTTTGTCGATCGCCCGTGTCAAACCTTCAACGCCGGGCGCCTTGCCGTGATAGACGGAGGTCGGAGCAGCGGGATTTGAAGCGGGCGAGGACGCCGAAGGCGCAGAGACCGACGCGGGCGAGCCCCCGCTGCCGGAGCCGGCGGTGTGACCATGCAGCGCCACGAACCACACCAGCACGAGCAGCCCCATGGCCACCAAAGCGAGCTGAAAAGGACGGGAGAGTTGGGTCACGCCCTCTCCTTCGGCAATTTCCCGGCAAGAGTTAAACGGTGCGGAACCACTTGGACGGTTCGTAAGACAGCTGTCAGAGGTCCTCACGCAGGCCGCGCAGCACCGTGTGCACGACGGTCTCCGCCGCAATCGTCTCCTGCCCTCCCGCCTGCATGTCTTTGAGCGACACCGTCTGTCCCTCGCCGACGATCGCCACGTACCGCGCACCGAGTGCGTTCGCGTGCCCGAGCTGTCCCTTCAGCGATCGGCCGGCAAGCTCCATCTGCGCCGTCAGGCCCGCTGAACGGGCTTCACCGAGAATCCCAAAGGCGGCCGACCGGACATCTGCACGCGACCCCGCGCGCCCCCCTCTGGGGGGGCTCTTCTCAAAATCGTTCTCGCCCTCGCGCTCCTCTCCCGCGGAGAGATCGAATGCCACGAACAGGTCCATCTGGCTCTGAGCAGCCGGCTGGGGCTCGCCCGCCAGCAGGATCCGCTCGACCCCCGCCGCCCAGCCCATACCCGCGGTCGGCCTGCCTTGGGCGGGCGGGCCCTTGATCATCTCGACCAAGCCGTCATAGCGCCCGCCGCCACCCACTCCACTCTGCGCCCCCAACGCATCGGAAGTGAACTCGAAGACCGTTCGCGTGTAGTAGTCCAGCCCGCGCACGAGCGTCGAGTCGACCTCGTAGGCGACCTGTGCCACATCCAGCAGCGCCCTCACCTCCGCGAAGTGCTCGCAATCCTCCGCGCTGAGATGATCGAGCAGCCGCGGCGCGCTCTCCATCACCCTCCTCGTGCCCTCGTGATCGGCGTCGAACGCGCGCAGCGGGTTCAGCTCGATCCGCCCGCGCACCTCCTCGGAGAGGCTGCCCTCGTGCGCGCGCAGATGCGCCTGCAACAGCTCCCGATACTCGCCGCGGCTCGCCTTGCCGCCGAGGCTCGACAGCCGCAGCCGCACCCCCCTGACACCGCTCTCCTCCAACAGCCTCGCCAGCAGCGCGATCGACTCCGCGTCTACCGCCGGGTCCTCCGAGCCGAGCGCCTCCGCTCCCACCTGCCAGAACTGCCGGTAGCGACCGGCCTGAGCACGCTCGTGACGGAAGAAGCTCGACAGGTACCACAGCTTCACCGGCTGGCGACGCTTGTGCATCCCATGCTCCACATACGCCCTGCACACCGGCGCCGTTCCCTCCGGGCGGAGCGTCAGCGAGCGGCCCGAGCCGTCGTCAAGCGAGTACATCTCCTTCTGCACGATGTCCGTCGACTCGCCCACTCCCCGCGCGAACAGCTCCGTCGCCTCGAAGGCAGGCGTCTCGATCCGCTCATATCCCGCTCCCTCGAGGATCGCCCGCGCCCGCGCCTCGAGCGTAGAGCGTGCCATCGCCTGCTCGCCGAGCACGTCGAAGGTGCCGCGCGGCGCCGTCAGCTTGGAGGCGCTCAACTGCCGCCCGGCCCGGGCACCGCCGCCGGGTGAACCTTTGCGCGCCGACCGTCCTCGGCCCGCAGCTCTTCCAAGAAGGGATTCGTCTGGAGCTCGGCGCCGAGAGTCGTAACGCCCATGTGCCCGGGGTAGACGACGGTCTCCGGCTCGAACCGGTCGAGCAGGACACCGATCGAGCGCTCGAGCGTCGCCCAGTCGCCGCCAGGCAGGTCCACGCGGCCCACCGAGCCCCGGAAGAGCACGTCTCCCGAGAGCAGCGCGGTTCCCGCGTTCGCGTCCGGCGTCACTCCGCCGGCGGCCTCCTCTTTCCCATCCGCGCCGGCTTCCCCCACACCAATCGCGTACGTCACGTGACCGGGACTGTGACCGGGGGTGAACACGACCTCGATGTCCATTCCCGCGATTGTCAGCCGCTCGCCGCCCGCCACGGTCTGCTCTGCCTCATGGCTCTCGAACGGCCCGAACCCCGGCAGCACCCAGCTCATCACGTCAGCCAGCATCGGCCGCTCGATCTCCGGGCAGTACACGGGCGCGCCCGTCGCTCGCGCCAGCGGAGCCACCGCGCCGATGTGGTCGAAGTGACAATGGGTGACCAAGATCGCCTCGAGCTCTACGCCGAGCGCATCCACCGCTCCCAGCAGCCGCTCCGCCTCTTCGCCGGGATCGACGATCACCGCCCGCTTCGCCCCCTCCGCGCGCACGACGTACGTGTTCTCCTGGATCGGCCCCACCGTAAAGGCGCTTACCTCGACCCCGCTCACTGCCCGCCCCTCTTGCCGCCATCCCGTCCGGCTTTGCGGCGCATGCGTCGGTTGTACAGCCACATGTCCGAGTAATAGCTGATCGGCACGTACCCCAGCAGCACGACCGGGAACAGCGCGATCGCCTGCGCCGGCTTCTTGATCAGGAACAGGCTCACCAGCAGCATCAGCGCCGCCGCGGCCATCGAGCGGTAGAAGGCCCCTCGCCACGTCGGCTTCCGATCCTGTCGAGCTATCTGCTTCTCGCGTACCCGAGCGGCCTCGCCCGGCGCGGGACCACGCTTCTCAGCGGCCGTCGGCTTGCGCCCCGTGCGGCCCCGCGACTCCACCACGCCCGCCGCGTTTCCCCGGTGCTTGGTCTGGCGCTTGCGCTTGGTCTGGGCCATCTCCCTACCCTAATGCGTTCTCGATCAACTGCCTATCGGGATCGAAGCCGGGCAGCGGCAGATCCTCGGGAAAGCCCTCCATCGCCGCCCGCGGCGCGAGACCGACGAGCTCCGCACTCTGCACCGCCGCGTGCCTTCCCACCGCCTCGACCACCGCCGCCAGCGGGATCTCCAACGGGCGCTCGACGTTCATCGACACCTGTCCCACCCCTCCGCTCAGCGGTACTCCGATCGCCCGCACCCCCGGCAGGCCCTCTGCCCCTCCTTCGCGGATCAGCCCGGCGATTCGACGCGCGTCCGTGACGGTCGCCGGAGCGGCCAGCTGGAGGTTGAACGCCACCAGCGGAGGCCTCGCGGCCACGAGCGTCGCGCCCGCGCGCGCGTGCATGCGACGTGGTCCGAAGTCGGGACTCAACGCGAACGCCTCCTCGCCCCGCATCCTCCTCGCGAGCCCTTCCACCCCACCGCGACGCAGCTCCGCGCGAGACCGCCCAGCCGCCAGCTCTCCGTACAGGAACACCGGTATCCCGAGCTCCTCCCCGATCCGGTCGGCGGCCACCAGCGCTGCGGCGCAGGCCACTCCTTTCGTCTGCTCGTCCAGATAAACGAGCGGGACGACATCCACGGCGCCTACATGTGGATGCTCGCCGCGCTCGTGTGCCTGGCTGACCACGTTTACGTGTTCGATCGCCTCGCGCATGCCGCTCAACAGGCCGTCTACGAGGTCTCCCGCGTCCCCGACCAGCGTGAACACCGATCGATGATGGTCGACGTCAGAGTGCACGTCCAACAGGCGCACGCGGCTTGCCTGCTGGTCTTTTGGTTCATCCCGCGTCGTGAACGCCTGGGCGATCATGGCGATCGTGTGCCTGTCTCGACCCTCCGAGACGTTTGGCACGGCGAGCAGGATCGGTGGCGTCATCGCTACGAGGCTAAACTGCGCGGCCCCGCCGGAGTAGCTCAGTCGGTTAGAGCAGCGGAATCATAATCCGCGTGTCGGGGGTTCGAGTCCCTCCTCCGGCACTCCAAAAGCACTGCAAATGCGGTGTTTTGGAGGGTATCAAGGTGGTGGAGGATTTCCCTGGGGATTTTCCTGCGGGGCACGAGTGCGCTGCCCGGCCTGCGAGCCCCGCATGCTCGCCACCCAGCGACTCAGCTCAATAAGCGTCGTCCCGCCGACGGCAGCTACTCCACCAGGCTCACCCGACGGCGTCGCCCGAGGTATCCCGAGTTGAAACGCCCGTCCTGCCCCGGACCCACTAGCACCGAACGTGAGGGCTCGTCGACGCCCGAAGGGGACAGAAACCGGGATGCGAGGCCAGCATTTTCAACCCACTGGCGACACGGCGATTCAGGGCGCACAAAAACGGCGGAGCGATGTCGTCCGATACTCCGACTGCCACGGCGCCGTCGATGCGGGGCAGGAGCTCGCTGAACTCGGCCTCGCGCCCCCGAGAGGAGCGTCATGAGCACGATCCTGGAGGTCCTGGTTCGACCGCGCAAACCAGCGGCTGCGGCGACTCGGACTGCTCGGTGTCCTCGTTGGCCTGCCGCTAGTCGTCTACGTCGAGATCTCTGCCGAGACCACCGCCATCCAGACCGAGCTACACAACATCGGACGGTCAGTGACACACAATTTCCTTGAGAACCAGTGACGGATCCGAGCGCGCGAACACCGAGGACCTCATGCCGTTAGGTGAAGACAGTTCGACCGCCCGTCGTGGGCACCGCCGGTAACCTGCTTCGGCAGGACGCTGGGTACCGAAAGCATTGCGTCGATCCCGTTCACTTGAGCAAAACAACAAGAATGTTGTAAGATTGCTCAGGCAGCAGGGATTTTATGGCTTCGTCCGCTATCCCCATCTCCGAGCGGCCGCTGAGCGAGCGGGCATTCGTCGCGCTCAACCGTCGGGCCATAAATGCCCGGCGGCATCCGGTCGTCCGTCTCGACGAGGACATGGAGGCACTGGATGCGGCCACTGGCTCAAGGCGTCGCAGCCACGATGCGCTGCGCCAGCTTAGGCGCGACGGTCGCTTGCGACGGGTGCGCCGTGGCGTGTACCTGTTCGTCGCACCGACGGGCTCGACTGATGCTCGTGTCTTGCCTCTCATAGACGCGGTGACTCCGAGGCCCTACCTCATCACCGCGGGTCGAGCGCTGGCCGACTTCGGTCTCTCAGACCAGCACTTCTTTCATGTGATCGTCTTGACCGCTCACCGCCTGGGCGACTGGAGTTGGCAGGGCGATGCAGTCCATTATGCCTACGCCAGACCGGAGCGAATCTGGGGTTTCTCGGCGCAGGACGGCCCTCAGGTGGCGCTGCCAGAGCGGGCGATCCTCGACTGCCTGGCGAGCCCAAGATGGGGAGTCACCCTGGCGCAGGCAGCCGAGGCGCTTGATCGAGCTGTACCCGACCAGACGAGCCCTGAAAGTCTCGTCCGGGCAGCTGAGCACTATGGCAGTGCGGCTGCAGCACGACGACTTGGGTACCTGCTCGAACTACTGCACGGTCCCGATGCGGCTGAACCATTCTTGGCGTTGAGGGGACGCAGCCATGCGAACGTCCAGCTCTCGTGCTCCGCGCCAGATCAAGGACCGACCAGCCCCCGCTGGGGGCTGCGCATCAATGTCGATCCCGACGCCCTGCTGGCGCACAGGGTGGTCGGATGAGCCTGCCTCGTCGCCTGATCCACAACGAGTACGACCTTCAGGACATCGCCGAGCAGCAAGACCGGCCGATCGAGCTGATCGAGCGCGACTTCGCGCTGGTGACAGTCGCTGCGCATCTTGTCGATCAGTTCCCCGGACAGCTTTGCTTCAAGGGAGGGTTTGTACTGCGGCATGTCCGCGGGCACACCCGTTTCTCTGGGGACCTGGATGCGACGAGGACCAACCCTCCCAAGCACAAGATCGCAGCCGCCGAAATCGCCGAGGCGATGAGGCGCGCCACCGACGAGCCGATGTTGCGGATCGATCCAGGCGTACTCGCCACAGACTCCCAGAATAGCCTCGACTTCAATCAGATCGCCTTTCATACGCCACATCACGATGATCGCTGTTGAGGTCAGCTACCGAGAGGCCGTAGTCGACGAGCCCGAATGGGTCGACATCGGACCGCCCTACTACGCCGAGTTCCAGATGCCGGTGCTGACACTCGAGGAGACAGTCGCAGAGAAGCTGAGGACGCTTCTGCAGCGACTGCGCCCAACGGACCTCTCGGATCTCGCACTGATCCTCCGCGACCACGGCGATCAACTCGATCAAGGCCACGTCCGTGGACTAGCGGTCGCGAAGTTTGCGTTAGTCAAGCAGGGCGACCGGCGAGGGCGACTCGAAGCCAACGTAGAGGCGATGCGCGCCACCTACGGTCACACCATGCCAGGGCTGGCCCCCGATGCCCCCTCCTTCACTGATGCGCAGAAGCTGGTCGGCGACGCTCTCCCTGCCCTGCTGCCCTAGCGTCTACTCATCTGCGCCCTAACGGCACAAGCCCCGGTCTCCCGGGGCCTGCCTCAGATCGGACCGCATTCTCACCAGAGCAGGTGTACGGCCCATAGGAAAATGTAGCACGGCGGTCAGTAGCGTCCATCGGCTCGCTTGCCGCCGACACGAAGGCTAAATTTCCACCCACATGGCGTTCGAAGTCGTTGGAGTTACCGAGCACGAGATTGCCACTGCGCTGGCGACGGAGGAGGGGCATTTCGTTGATCTGAAGGCCATTGAGGTGGCGCCGGCCAAGCTGACGCGGAGTCTTGCCGCCTTCGCAAACGCTGACGGCGGTGACCTCTTCATCGGGATCGACGAGGACCAAAAGGCCAACACCCGGGCCTGGCTGTCGACGTCCCCGTTGAGCTTGTGACGAACTCCGAGGCGGTGATCGGATTCATGCTTGAGGTCGTACCGACCGCTGAGCCCGAGGGCTGGCTACGAAAGCAACTGCTAATTCGAGAGGACAAGCCAACCGTCGCTGCACTATTGCTGTTCTCAGACGAACCGCAAGTCGGGCTACCGAAGCAGTCAACCATCAAGGTTTATCGTTACTCAGGCACGGAGCGGATCGGAGGCAAAAGCCCCTTTCCTGCGACTCGGTATGCGGACACCCACCCCCACTTTCAGGCAGCTGTTTTTCTTCTGTCCATACAGAGAGACGCACATAATGCCCGGTCACGCCACGATTAGCGACCGCTACGACGAGGGCACACGGGGCCGCGAGCGGAATCACCACGCCGCTGACATATTCGTGCCGGTAGATCAACTCGGGGGTCGCCATCAGTAAAGCGTAGCGGACAAAACGTTCTCTGATTCCATTATCCCGAAAGATTACTGTATCGAGGCCAAGAAGGAGCCCATCGACGAGATCGGCACCCGAGACATGGCTCCGCCGGCTCCGGCGGTCCTTGGAGGCGATTCCCGGCGAACCAGACGACCCGACGATCGCCGACGGCTACATCCGCAGCGAGTAGCACTACAGGTGTAGGCCGCCGACAAAATCGTTTCTACGCAGCCCGCCGGATTGCCTGCAGAGCCCGTCGTCTGGCCTGTCTCCCCACTGGGTCCATCAGGACTTCGAAGAAGACGTCCGGGTTCCAACGTTGTACCCGACGCTGCGCTAGCGAATACTTGAAACCGGTCTCGTAGCTTGGCTATCGATCAGCCCAACCAACTTCTTCCGCTGTCTCCGCCCCACCGGCTCCAATAGCAGCCGCACCAAAGCCTCAACCTGTTCTTGACCGTTTCTTTGAATTCCCACCTGCCGCATCTCCACGCGGCGCTTGAAGTCCGGCCAACGAAGCTCGCCTTCAGGATTGCGCTTCTCGTTCGCCGGCACCCCTTCGGGACTTCCTGCTACATTGATGTACATGACCACAGTCGGCGTAGCGGAGCTTCGGCAGAACCTAAGCAAGTATCTTCGTCTCGTCGGTCGCGGCGAGCGGCTTGTCGTGACTGAGCGTAATAAGCCCGTCGCAGAGCTGGGGCCACCGCCCAGCACTGGACAGGCGCTTGACCGGCTGATCGCCGAAGGTCGCCTCGCACGTCCGCCGCGCCCTGGCCTGCCCGAGCCGCTGCAGCTCGCCGGCGATCCGCAAGCGCTGAGCCGTGCGCTCGATGAGATCCGCGGCGAGCGCTGAGCGTGGCGCTGTTCTATCTCGATGCTTCGGCGCTTGTGAAGCTGGTGCGCGCCGAGTCCGAGACCGGCGCGCTCCGCGCGTTCATAGCGGATGCCGACCTACTCTCGAGTGAGCTCGCGCTTACCGAGGTGCCCCGGGCGATACGTCGCGCAGCAGCCCTCGATCCCGCCCTTGCGCCCGAGCCGCTCATGAGTCGAGCCGGGGAGCTGCTCGATGCCGTCGCCCTGTTGCCGGTCGATCGTGCGCTTCTCGCTACCGCAGGCTCGCTCGAGGAGCCCGCCCTGCGCGCCTTGGATGCGATTCACCTCGCCGCTGCGATCGACCTCTCGCCGACCGATGCGTTCGTCAGCTACGACGAACGCCAGAGTGCAGCCGCCCGTCTAGCCGGCCTGCGCACCGTTGCCCCTGGACGCTAACCGTTGCCCGAGCCGCTCGGCCAGGCGGTCGGCCAAAGCTCCCAGCCGCCTGCTTGCTCGCAGTCATCGTCACGCCCTACAAGGACGGTCCATATCTCCTACGGGAACCCTGCATTATCCAGGACCGAAAAAGGGGCTGTCGGCCAGTGATATCGTCGATTGGATTGAGCGGCTAAGGGCGTGCCGCCATCGGGATCTGGTTTGGAAAGGCAGTAATGGCGGTTCAGACACAAGACATTGCAGTTGAGAGCTGCGAGCACGTCGTGAAGTTCTACGAGGATGACACTGAGCTCGTCGCGACTGTCGGCCCCTATCTCGCCACTGCGGCGCGAGAGGACGAGGTCGCGATTGTGATCGCCAGCGAAACTCACCGACGTGCATTCGAGGCCCACCTCGAAGCTCAAGGGAGTGATGTTCTGAAGGCTACAGCCAGCGGGCGGTTCTTCTCACGCGATGCTGCCACCACGATGGCTGCGTTCATCACCGATGGAAAGATCGATCACGATGCCTTCCACGAGGTGATCGGCGGCCTCGTTCGCGAGGCTTCGGAGTCGGGGCGTCCGGTTCGGGCATATGGCGAGATGGTGGCACTGTTGTGGGATGCCGGGGATGTGCTCCAGGCGATCGAGCTCGAGATCCTGTGGAACGACCTCGCCGGAGAGCTGCCGTTCTCTCTCTTCTGCTCATACCCGGCAGCGTCCGTCTCGGGATCCGAGCACGCGGAGGCTCTGCATCGGGTCTGTCATCTCCACTCGTCGGTGCTTCGCTCTTCCGCCGAGAGCGACCGGCGAGACGCCGCCAATGGGGAAGTCAAGAGCGAGGTGATGGCCGAGTTCCCGGCGGATCCGCAGTCGCCTGGACGCGCCCGCCGCCTGGTTGTAAGAACGCTGGGCGAGCGCGGCCATAACGGTGCTCCGGTCGAAAATATAGCGTTGGTGGTGAGCGAGTTGGCGACCAATGCGGTGCTTCATGCCGGGTCGTCATTCTCGATCAGGCTGCGACTCGCGAGTGGGATGCTGCGTATCGCCGTGGAGGACTCAAGTCCGCTGAGCGTGATGGAGGTCGAGGACGGATTGATCGTGCATCCAGGTCACGGATTGGGCGTGATCGACGCGATCTGCACCCGTTGGGGCGCTGAGAACATGCCCGGCGGGGGGAAGGTGATATGGGCAGAACTACCATACGAGTCCGAGATAACCGAAGCCTCTGATCAGCTGAGCGTGTGACGCTGAGAAGCTGGCCGACAGGCCGGGAGATCTCTATCAAGCGAGAGCCCTGCGTATGGTCGTCGAGCGCTGCAGCTCGATCATCGTCTTCTCGACGTCTGTGTAGACGCCCCCGAGCACCCAGAGGAGCAGGTCGTCGCCGAGCACCCGCGTCTTGGCAGTCACGGGCTTGCGGTGCGATGCGCTTCGCTGATCAGGTCTGAGAGCGACCGCCTTTGCCGGCCGTCATCCATGTTCTCGGGGGCGAGCCACGTCTCGAACGCGCGCTGGATCGCCGGCCACTGATCATCAGTGATGGCGTACCAAGCTGTGTCGCGGTTGCGACCCTTAATCACCTGGTGCTTGCGGAACACGCCCTCGAAGGTGAATCCAAAGCGCTCCGCTGCGCGGCGCGAGGCGGCGTTGAGCGCGTTGCACTTCCACTCAACCCGGCGATAGCCCAGGTCGTCGAACGCGTGACGCATCAGCAGGTAGATCGCCTCGGTGGCAGCCGTCGTCCGCTGCAGCGGAACGCCGAACCAGATGTGGCCGATCTCGATCGTGCCGAACTCCGGCGTGATACGCAAGTAGGAGGCGAGGCCGAGGGGCTGTTCATCAGCGAGACGCACAAGTGTGAAATAGAGCCGGTCCGCCGAAGTCTCAGCCCATGCCAACGTCTGGCGCAGGTGATCCGGGCTCTCATAGGGACCGTCCGGGAGATAGGTCCAAATCGCCGGGTCGCCATGCGGCGGGTGCGAGACGGAGAACAGCGACACGGCATCGCTCTCGGCGTTGACCGGACGAGCCAGGATGTGCGCGCCGCGCAGCGACGCGGAGGTCGGCCGTCGGACCGGCTTCCAATCCAGCTCCTCGCCGAGCGGAAGGTCAACAGGCACGTTCGAGCCTCAAGCGACCTTGGGCACAGCTGGCCGCGAGGCGATTCGGGGCATTGATGGCCGTGATCGCGAGGGTGTCCATGCGGTCAAAAACAAGGAATCACAATTATATCAGAGACATCTGCTCATAACTGCGCTATCCGTCACTTCGGCGACAGCGTGGGAATGCCTCGATGTCTTGGGGGATGCAGACATCCACCGGCCGGCACAGCCACAAAACCTTCACCTCGACGCACAATGCCCGAGCCGGGATGCAACGATAGATCACGGAAACGATGTCGAATCGTCTCTATCGAGGTTCCCTGTGGCAAAGTCGATTATCAAACAAAGGAGCTCTGACCCGATGAGGTATATCAGGATAGCGGGTGTCTATCTGATCGGCACACTGGCGGTGTGTCTACTCTCCGCAGTCCCCGCATTTGCGGTGGAAGAAAACAACCCACAATGGCGGGTCCAGGGGAAAGTGCTTGCTAAAGGCACAAAAGACGTGATAAACGTAAAACAGAACGGCAATCAGTTCTTTCATGCGTCGACCTTCCTATTAGGCACAATAAAGTGTATAAAAATGAAATCCAAAGAAGCAGAAATCTTTGGCAGCACCCCTCCCAACGCAGGTACCTCGGATGAGATCTTTGTCTATGAAGAATGCGAACTCGAAGGCTCCCCCAAATGTGAAATAAATAAAAAGACCGGAGAAAGCAAAGAAGCTAAAATCACAACCGTCACCCTCGAAGGTCGACTGGTGTTCTCGACGAAACAGGGTGCCAAAAATGAAAGTGCCGAAGAAACGGACACCTTGTTCAAACCAAAAGCCGGGACGACTTTCGTGACGATAGAACTGGGGGCCAACTGCCCGCGGATGGAAACTTTTGTCTATAAAGGCGAAGTGTTGGCAAGGAATCTCGGCACACCTGGAAAAGAAGAAAAAACACATGGCCTCGAACCTGTCGAAGAAGGCACCTACTTTGAAAACGAAGTCAAAAAAACCGTAGAACGTAAAGTAGGCAAGCTCATGGAAGCTGCTGCTGTATTACTTGGAGTCTCCGGAAAAGTAGTGGTAGAACTGGCCTCCAAAGAAGAATGGAGCCTGTTCAACTAACTCGGCGACCTGCTCATTCCTCGACTCCGTGAGGCGCTCGCCGCCGGCGATCACCGGCTGTGTTTGACGGCGTCGCTCTGTGCCAGCAGAAACGTGGGTTTCTCGCGCACGGCGAGTCGGTCGGCTCTCAGAGGACACTTCCGGCGGCCGCGGCCCGTACCTGACCGGGCCGCCGGAAGCGCTTTACCGGCAAACTAGAGGCGACCCGTCTCATTGAATGCGATCCGAAGGAGCGTAATGGCGAACATCGACCTGCCCGCTGAGAGTGCGAAGGCCAATCGTGGCCCGCTTGCCCCGTCCTCGGCCACGAGGCGACTCCCCGCTCCCCCGCGCCAGCATCCACGTGGGTGGCTGCGCCACTACGCCGGCTTCCTCACGCCCAACGCCGCGGCGGCGTTGCCCGTCCTGCTCGAACGCGATCGCGAGCAGCGCCTGCATCGACTGGGGGCTGCGATCGGTGATCGCGTCAGCCAGCGATCCAAACGTTCCCGGCCACGCATGCGTGCGCTGCAGGTCGCGCCTGGGGCGCGGCTGCGCTGGCGGGAGGTGCCTGCGCCCACTCCACCGGGACCGGATGGGGCGATCGTGCACCCGATCGCCTCTTCCACCTGTGACATCGACTGCCCGCTCGTACTCGGTGCGACGCAGTTCGCGCTGCCGCTGCACCTCGGGCATGAATGCGTAGCCGAGGTCCTCACCGTCGGCGAGCGGGTGAGCACCGTCAAGCCAGGCGACCGTGTGGTCGTCCCGTTCGAGATCAACTGTGGGACGTGCGCTCCCTGCCGGGCGGGGCGTACCGCCAGCTGCACCAGTGTGCCGCCGGTCTCGGCGTATGGCATGGGCCTCGCGACAGGCCATTGGGGCGGGGCGTTCTCCGACGAGCTCGCCGTGCCGCATGCCGATGCGATGCTCGTGCCACTGCCCGACGGCATCGACCCAGCGGCGGCGGCCAGCCTCGCGGACAACGTCTGCGACGCCTACCGTCACATCGCCCCCCATCTCCCGGCGCTGCTGGAGGCCGACCCGGACACCGAGGTCCTGATCCTCGCCGCGATGAGCCGCCGGTTCATGTTCAGCGCGAGCGTCCCGCTGTACGTCGGCCTGGTCGCCCGAGCCTACGGTGCCCGCAACGTGTGCCTCGCCGACGCAAGGCCCAACGTCCGCGCGCACGCCGAATGCCTCGGGCTGAATGCCCTGCACCCGCGCGAGCTGCGCCGTCGACGCCCGGCCCCACTCGTCGTCGACATCACCGTCGACAAGCTGCACGTCGCACTGGCGAACACGGCCGCCGACGGCATCTGCACGAGCTCCGGCAGCCTGCACCGCAGCGCCCGCATTCCCAGCCTGCGGATGTACGTGCGCAACGCCACCCTGCACATCGGCCGCACACACGCCCGAGCGCTGATCCCCGAGGTCTTGGACCTGATGCGCAACGGACGCCTCCGTCCCGAGCTCGTCACCACCACCGTTGCGTCCCTCGAGGACGCTCCGAGCGTCCTGCACGAGCACTTCCTCGGCGGCGGGGTGAAGACGGTCCTGACCGCTTAGCCTCGACCGCTCAGCCTCGCATGCGCATCGAGCTGAGCCCATCTAGACCGTGGGGGTGGGTAATCAGGGGTATCAGTCGAGCGCTACCGGTCGGTACTCCCTGGTGGTGGGATTCTGTTCGAGCAGGCCAACGGCCTTGAGCGTCTTCACGTAGCGGTGGGTGGTCGATGGGGACATCCCCAGCTGCCCGGCCAGGTCGATGATCGGGCGCCACGGCCTGTCCGGCCCGTAGCAGGAGAGGATCGACAGGCCCCGCAGCAGCGACTGCGACAGTTGCGGATCCCCCTGAGACGCCGCGAGCGCCTCCTGCGCGGCGCGATGAAGGCTGTACGTCCGCTGCGCGCTCCCGTTCGGAGGCGGATAGGCGTTGTCGAGCGCCGCCAGCAGCAGGTTGGACACGGTTCCCTTCGGACTCTGACTCGCCGCCCGCATGACCTGCTCGACCTGTACCGGCGACAGCTTGATCGAGATGTCGTCGCTCGTCTCGTCGATGCTCATCGTTCTCTCCAATGTCGTTGACGGTCGTTGCCTCCGGACCCATGAGCACCGACCGCGCGCGCACACGGGTCGCCCTTCAAGCTTCTTTCGCATAACAGTCGAGTTCGGATCATCGGTTGCGATATTTATTCAGATGAGAGCCAGTGGGCCTCCCGCGTTACCGGCTCTGATAGACCAGCGTGGATGGTCGCTCCCGAGCACCCACCGGACCGGCGCGGACCGCGCTCGTCGAGACGCGCCGGCCTACTCGTCGCGGCGATCCTACTGGCGGGCGTGCTCGCCTACGCCCTCTCCCGCCTGGGCCTTCATCGCATCGGCCACGCCCTGATCACTGCCTCCCCGGGCTGGGTGGCCCTGGCGTTCGTGCTAATGGCCCTGTCGCTGCTCCTGCGCTCCGCCTCTTGGCATCAGACGCTCCGCGCGGCGCTGCCCCAAACCCCAATGGGCGTGGCGGCCGTCGCGCGCGCGACGATGATCGGCGTGATGGCCTCCGCAGTCTTTCCCGCCCGTCTCGGCGAGCCCTCGCGGGTGCTGGTGCTCACGCGCCGGCTCCACGGCCCCTCCGGACGGCTGCTGCCGGTGGTGGCCGGGACCGTGTTCTCCCAGACCCTGATCAACCTGCTCGCCCTGGCGATCCTCGCCGCGGTCACCTTCTCCAGCGTGCCGATCTTCCAAGGCCACCTGACCGGCGTCCTCGCCGCCGGCGCGGTACCGCTCACGCTCTGCGCGCTCGTACTCGCGGGCCCGCGACTGCTCGCGCTGGGACGGCGCTCACGCTCGCCGCGAGTCGTGCTCGCGGCGAATGCGATCGAGCGGCTTCTCCGCCTCGCCCGCCGGGGGCTGGTCGTGTTCGCGCGTCCGCGCCACGGCGCGCTCGCGATCTCCTCTCAGCTGCTGGCCTGGGTTCTGCAGTGGCTGGCCTGCTACATGGTCGTACTTGCCCTCGGACTTCAATCCCAAGCGGGCCTCGTGACGGCCGCGGCGATCCTGCTCGCTGTCAATGTGAGCGCGGTGATCCCCGCGACGCCATCCAACGTCGGCGTCTTCCAGGCCGCCTGCGTCGTGGTGCTCGCCGCCTATGGCGTCGGCGCCGAGTCGGGTCTCGCATACGGCATCATCCTGCAGGCGGTCGAGGTGCTGACGGCGCTCGCCCTCGGCATTCCTGCGCTGCTCTCGGAGGGCTTGACGTGGCGAGATATTCGCCCTCGAGGGCGCTCCGGCGGCGCGGCCTCGCTCGAGTCGTCCGAGGAGCTATCCCGCGAGCGCCCGCAGTGACTCGCGCAGCGAGTGAGTGGTCTGGAGCACCGCCGTGGGCTCATACCCGCAGTGGGCCATGCAATTCTCACAGCGGGGGTCACGACCGCGTCCGTAGGCGCTCCAGTCGGTCGTCTCGATCAGCTCTTTGTAGGTCTCTGTGTAGCCGTCAGACATCAGATAGCAGGGGCGCTGCCAGCCGAACAGCGAGTAGCTGGGAATTCCCCACGCGGTGCAGTCGAATTCGGCCTTGCCCTCGAGGAAGTCGAGGAACAGCGGGCTGTGGTTCAGCCGCCACTTCTTGCGCCGCCCGTCGGCGAACGCCGCGCCGAACAGGCTGCGCGTCTGCTGTACGCCGAGGAAGTGCTCCTGGTCGGGCGCTTTCTCATAGGCGTAGGCCGGCGAGATCATCATTTCGTCGACTTCCAGGTCGTCGTTGAGGAAGTCGAGTACCTCGCGGACCGTCTTCGGGGAGTCGTGTGTGAAGAAGGTCGTGTTCGTCGTGACCCTGAAGCCGGCGGCCTTCGCCGCCCGGATCGCCGAGACGGCCTTCTCGAAGGTGCCCTCGCGCTCGACCGAGGCGTCATGGCGCTCCTGCAGGCCGTCGATGTGGACGGCCCAAGCGAAATACGGGCTCGGCTTGAAGTTCTCGAGCTTCTTCTCGAGCAGCAGCGCGTTCGTGCACAGGTAGACGAACTTCTTGCGCTTCACGAGCTCAGCAGTGATCGTGTGGATCTCCGGGTGGATCAGCGGCTCGCCGCCGGCGATCGAGACCATCGGCGCGCCACACTCCTCGACCGCTCCGAGCGCCTGCTCGACCGGCATCCGCCGGCGAAGCTCGTGCTCTGGATGCTGGATCTTGCCGCAACCCGAGCACGCCAAGTTGCACTGAAACAGGGGCTCGAGCTCGACGATCAGGGGAAACATCTCCCGTTTCGCGAGTCGTTGGCGCATCAGGTACCACCCCATCCGCGCGCCCTGTCTGATCGGAACCGCCATTGGGCTTACCTTAGACCTCTGGTGACCAGCCGTGAAGGGCAGCCGCGACGCGGCGAAGCGCCGCCGCCGCGCGGACCGCGCCCACAACCGCTTTGAGACGCAAGAGCTCGTGACTCGGGCTGTCGAGCACAACCCGTACCACCCCGCACGGCCGCCCGTCCGCGCCGCCGGCCAGCCACACCGACTCCATGTCGACAGCGACCGCCCCGAAGCGCTCACGCAGCTCGGCCCGCCGCTCCCCGAGCGCCAGCCGCGAGACACACACGAGCGGACCGCGCCTCACCGACAGTCCGCTCCCTCGAAGCGTCGCGACGAGCGAATCCGTGTCCGCGCAGGCCATCCGCTCGGCGACATGGCCTTCGTCGGAGGCAGTCAAGAGCTCCTCGGCCACGACCACTTCGCCGGGCACCGCACCGTGCTCCAACGCCCCGCAGAAACCGAGGATCAGCAGCGCGCCCTCGGGTTCCGAGCGGAGCACATGGGCCGCGGCGTGGGAGCGCTCGGGGCCCATGCCCGTCACGCGTACGCGCGCGCCATGAGCCCCCCACCTGACCAGCAGCGCCTCGACCCGCAGCGGCACTGCGATCAACGGCGCGGCGCTCATCGCGCCGGCCTCGGCGCGAGCCGTCTGCCTGCCGGTGCTCCCTCTCCGGGGTCGATCGGGGCAGCCGCTCGCCGCGGCTCGAGCTCGAGCGCCTCGAGCGCCAGATCGGCTGCCGCGTGCCCACTCAGCACCGCACCCTCGAGCGTGGCCGGCCATCCTGTGTCCGTCCAGACCCCAGCCAGCAGAAGCCCCGACACGGGGCTCTCCGGACCGGGACGGAGCGAGGCCACGCCGGGAGCGGCGCGAAACGTGGCGGCGTGCTCGCGAGTGACCACGAAGCGCTCCACCTTGGCCTGGCGCGAGCGCGGCAGGAGCTCTCGCAACGCCGGCAGGTAGCGCTCGCGGAGCGCGTCCACGCTCATCCCCATCTCCTGCTCGGCGCCCGACAGCGAGACTGCCAGGTACTGGCTCCCGGCCGGCGCGCCCGCCGCCACCGTTCGATCGAACAGATACTGCACGGGCGTGCCCACGCCGGCTGCAAATGGGTGCTCGCAGACCTGTCTGTCATAGACGAGGTGCAGGTTCACGATCGGCGAGCTTCCGAGCGAGGCCAGCCGTCGGGCCAGGTCGGGCGCAAGCGGCTCGAGCAGCGTCGCCGCGCGCGTGTGCGGCACGGCCAAGATCGCCGCCTCGGCGCTCACCCCGTCACCCTCAGAAGTCCCTCCCTCCACCTCGATTCCCGTCGCGGTCTTGCTCAGCCGCTCCGCGCGCCAGCCGAGCTTGACCTCGACGCCGGCCCGCCGCAAGGCAGTCATCGCGGGCTCGCCGATCGTCTCGCTCAGCGTGCCCACGTGGAAGCCGATGTCTCCCGCGTCCGCGCCCGAGAGCAGCCCGGTGCGAAACACGAACGCGCCGAGCGCAAGCGACGCTTGGGCGGCCGGCAGGTTGAGCGTCGGCAGCGCGATCAGATCCCACAGCGCCGCCACCGCGTCCGGGCCCTGGCCGTGGGCGGCGAGCCAGTCTCCGAACGTGACCCGGTCGAGCTCGGGATCACCGGGCGCAGTGCGAGCCAGGGCGAGGGCCGCGCGCGCGGCGCCCACACGTTGAGGAACGGTCAGGTGGCGGTAGCGCATCAGCGTGGCGGCGAGGTGCAGCGGCGCGGGCAGTGAGCCACGGCGCAGCACCAGCGTCTCCCCGCCGGGCTTCAGCACCGGGATCTCCAGACGCGATTGCACGGCGACGCGATGCTCGCTCCCCAGTCGCCCGAGCAGGCCGCGGTAGGCGGTGCAGCAGCGCAGGAACACGTGCTGGCCGTTGTCGATCATCAGGCCATCGCGCTCGAAGGAGTAGGCGGCGCCGCCGAGCCGGCGCCTGACCTCCACGAGCGTCACCGACGCTCCGGCGTGGGCGCAGTCGAGGGCCGCCGCGATCCCGGCGAGGCCGCCTCCGATCACCGCGATTCGGGGTGTGTCGCTCACAGGCTCACACGATCGCCGCGTCGGATCGCCGCGTCGCCTACGAGGCGCTCCGCCGGTCTGGCCGACCGACGGCTCACCGGCCGCCGACCAGCATGACGCGGGCCGCCACCCAGGCCTTCTCGCGCATCGGCAACGACATGCGCTCGCCGAGCGCCTGCTCGGGGTGGGAGGCGATTTGGTCGAGCAGCCGGCGATAGATGCCGGCCATCGCGAGCACGCACGCGGCGCTGCGCCTGTCCAGCAGCGGCGCCAACGCCAACCCGCGATGAAACCACTGCTGCGCGCGATCGGCCTCGAAGCGAACCAGCGCGACGAGCCAGCCCACCTCCTCGTTGGGACGCCCGTTCGCGGAGGGGCTCGGATCGCCCGCGACGCGAGCCAGCGATGCGAGCACCGTGGGCGCCAGGCGCTCCTGGCCCCCGGCGATCAAGCCGAAGCGCCGGAGATCCTCCGCCGGCAGGTATGCGCGGCCGTTCTCGGCATCCTCGCGCAGGTCGCGCAGAATGTTCGTGAGCTGCATCGCCACGCCGAGATCGTCCGCCAGCTGCTCGGCTTCGAGTCGCCCTGCCGGCGGGCCGGCCGAGTTCGCCGGGCCGTGAGCCGCGAAGATCGCCAGACACACGCGTCCGATCGCTCCCGCCACGCGACGGCAGTAGAGCACGAGCTCCTCGAAGCTCTCATACACCTGGCCGTCGACATCCATACGAACGCCTTCGATCAGCTCGACGAGGGCATCCGGCGGCAGTGAGAAGCGCTCTTCTGCATCGGCCAGCGCGACCATCACCGGGTCTGCGCGGGGTGGGCAGGCATCTGGCCTCGCATCCCGCGACTCGGCCAGGCCCCGTTGCTCAGCGTCGAGCAGGCGCAGCTTCTCCTCACGCTCGAGCGGGCCGTCGCCGATGTCGTCGACGCGACGAGCAAACGCGTACACCGCACACATCGCCCGGCGCTTCTCCGGCGGAAGCAGACGGATGCCGTAATAGAAGTTGGCCGCCCTGGATCGCGTGACTCGCTCGCAATGCCGGTAGGCCTCGGCGGTGTCCGCGGCCGCCTTCACGGGCGTGCCCGCCTGCGGCCGAGCAGCGTCCCGGCGAGCGCGAGTAGCCGCCGCCCGTGTCCGGCCCGCGGCGGACCGGCGAGCACGTCATAGCCCGCTCTCTCGATCGCATCCAGCGCGGCCCGACCTCCGGCCACGAACGCCGCCACCGCCAGCCGCTCGCGGCCTCGCAGCTCGTCGATCAGCGGCTCGCCTGCCGCGAGCAGCGCTCGCGCTCGCGCCACCTCGAAGGCGAGCAGCCGCCGCAACGGCGTTCCCGCGCGCCCCCGCGGTCCGCGTGCGCGCAATTCCGCCGGGGAGCAGCCAAAGCGCTCGAGATCCTCGGCCGGCATATACACCCGTCCGGCGGCCATGTCCTCCGGCACGTCCTGGCAGTGCTCGGCGAGCTGCAGCGCCGTGCAGATCGAGTCCGACAGCGCGATCCGCGGCGGTGTGGCATGGCCGAGCACGTCCAGCACCAGCTCACCGACGGGATTGGCCGACAGCGCGCAGTAGCCGCGCAGCTCCTCCCACGTCTGATATCGGTTGACGCGCTGGTCGACGCGGTTGGCCTCGATCAGGCGCGCGAACGGCTCACGCGGCAGGGCGCACTCGCGCAACGTCGGTTCCAGGCGGACCAGCAATGGGTGCTCGGCGCATCCAGCGAAGGCCCGATCGAGATCGTGCTCCAGCAGGTCGAGCGAAGCCAAGCGCTCACCGGCCTCGTCCTCCGGGACCCGGCCTTTCGGACTGCGCGCCCGTGGCCCAGAATCACCGAGCTCGTCGACCAGGCGCGCGAAGCCGTAGACGGCAAGCAGGTGAGCGCGAGCTCGCCGCGGCAGCATGCGACTCGCGACTGGGAAGTTCTCCGTCGAGGCCCGCGCCATCACCGCATCGGCTGTCACGCCCCCGAGCGGTGCGTCACTTCTCGCCATCACCGCGGCGACTCGACCCCCAAGCAGCGCCCGAGCGCCATGATCGGAAACGTCAGCCTGTAGAGGTGGTAGTTGATGTAGTAGTCGCAGGGAAAGCCCGTGCCCGTGAACTGGGGCTCGTCCCAGCCGCCATCGGAGCGTTGCGTGGCGAGGAGCCAGGCGACGCCGCGGCTGACGGCCCGTGCAAGCGTCGACTCGTCTCGCTGCTCGCTGCCCGCACCGGGCATCCCGTCCGCGGCGTGCAGGGCCAAGAGCGCCCAGGCAGTCTGCGAGGCCGTGCTCGGACCGCGCCCGATCCACCGCGGATCGTCGTAGGAGCGAGGATCCTCGCCCCAGCCGCCGTCGTCGTTCTGATGGCGCTCGAGCCAGCGGACCGCCCGCCGGATGCACTCGCTTGACGGATCGACTCCCGCGGCGAGCAGAGCCGGGAGGGCGGCGCCGGTGCCGTAGACGTGGTTCACCCCCCAACGGCCGAACCACGATCCGTCGGCCTCCTGACGGTCGATCAGCCAGCGTACGCCGCGGCGGGCGGCGGGGGCCTCGGCGAGCCCGAGGGCGGCGAGCATCTCGACGGCGTGAGCGGTCACGTCGGCGCTCGGCTCGTCGATCACCTCGCCGAAGTCCAGGAACGGCAGCTCGCGGACGAGCGTGCGGGTGTTGTCCACGTCGAACGCCCCCCAGCCGCCGTCGGAGCTCTGCATGCCCTCGAGCCACCTGGTCGCCCGCGCGATCGCCGCGTCGCCGCGCGAAGGTTCCTCCTCGCTCCGCGCGCGGAGCAGCGCGATCACGACCTCCGCGGTGTCGTCCACGTCGGGATAGTTGACGTTCGCGAACTCGAACGCCCATCCGCCGGGGGGCAGGCGAGGCCGGGGAACCGACCAGTCGCCGCGCACGCGCACCTCCTCTCCCAGCAGCCACCGCGCCCCGCCCACGATCGCCCGATGATCGCTGGGCACTCCCGCGTCGGCGAGCGCGACGAGCGCGAGCGCCGTATCCCACACGGGCGACTGGCAGGCTTCCAGACGCCGGCTGTAGCCCGCCGGCGCGCCCACCCCGCGCGAATCGTCGTGATCCTCGACCATGAAGTCATCGAGACCCGCCAGGCCGCGGCGAATCACCGGGTGCTCGAGCGGATAGCCGCTGAGGTGAAGGGCCATCAGCGAGTACACCCAGGGCGGCTGGATGCCCCCCCACGAGCCGTCGGCCTCCTGTCGGCGCACGATCCACTGCTCGGCGCGCGCCAGCGCGAGCTTGCGCAATGGGCGGATCGGGCGGCGCTCGTACAGGCGGACCGCGCGATCCAGGCGGGCGAGCCAGGCGCTGCGTCGCGAGCCGGGGCGACTCGGCGCCCACGGCTCGGGTCCGTGGAGCTCGTCGAGCGCAAACGGCAGCAGCCGCCGCGGGCGATGAGCCATCACCAGCGACAGGGCGACGATCGTCTGACGCGCCCAGCAGGCGAAGTCGTAGACGTTCAGCGGCACCCACGAGGGCAGCAGGACGATCTCCGGCGGGAGCGCCGGGACCTGATCCCACGACCACAGTCCGAACAGCGCCAACCACACATGGGTGAAGACACGGGCGCGCTCCAGTCCGCCCTGCGCGCGGATGAAGCGTGCCGCCGCGAGCATATGCTCAGCGTCGGCTTCGTCGCCGGCAAGGCGCAGCGCCCAGTAGGCCTCGATCGTGCTCGACAGCTCCCCGGGTCCGCCGTGGAAGTTCGACCAGGTCCCGTCCTCGCGCTGCTGTGAGCGGATCCACGCCGCCGAGCGCTCGGTCTCCTCAGCGCGACGGATGCCGAGAAACTCCCGCAGAAGCATGTCCTCGGCGTCCATCGTGACGTTCGTCTGCAGCTCCCCCCGCCACCATCCCGCCTCGTCCTGGAGTGAGAGCAGACGCTCACAGGCACGCTCCAGCGCGACCTTTGCCACCGCGGGTGTCTCGACGATCGAGGACGCCATAGTCAGAAAGCTAGATCCTTTTGTCGCGTGACGGTATTTGGCTGTCAGGCGGAACCAGCACCTCTGGATGTGCGCGCGTGATCACGGCTCGGCGCAGGGCCGCCTCTGAGACCTCCCGGGGAACCGAGGATACGAAGCGGTAGACGATCAGGCCATCGACGTCGCTGCGGTCGAGCAGGCGAAAGCCGGGCACCGGCGGGCGACCCGCGGACGGGCGCAGCGGAGCGTAGCCGGTCTCGTCGATCTCGCTGACGGCCACCGACGAGCCGCGGGGCAGATTGCGGAGTCCCGGCAGGTAATACTCGAGTGGCGAGGCACCGAGCTCGACTGTGGTGATCACTCGGCCGGCGGAGACCGTCACCCGGCCGCTGGAGGCCGCCGGACCCACGCGAACGCTCGCTGCTCGATCGCCGAGCGCCCGCGCGACACCGCGCCAGTTCCCGCGCTGCAACCGTGGGCTCACGTCGACGTCGATGGATATCGCAAGGAACGCGAACGCAATCACGGCGGCCAGCAACTGTCCAGATCGCCCGGCGCGGCGGGCGGTGACGACGACGGCGATCACCGCGGTCACGGGGATCATCGCTGCGACGAGGTTGCGCGGCGCGAGGTAGTCGGCGCCAAACACGACGAGCAGGATCGGCGCCAGCACCCCGCACACGGACAGCGCCAGCGCGATCAGCGCACCGCGCTCCTCAAACGGCTCGAGCACCCGCCAGAGCCCGAGGCCAAGGCCCGCAAGGATCGGGAGCGCCACGAGCAACTCGATGCCGTGGCCGAGCGGCGCTCCGGAGTTGCCGGTCAGGTAGTACTGGGGGATCGCCTGCAGGCGAGAGGAGAGCGCCCAGCGTTCGATCCACTGGGCACCGTGACCGCCCTGCGCCAGGACGAGCGGCGTCAAAGCGGCACAGACCGCGGCCACGACGCCCACCGCCGGCAGCGCCGCGCGCCGGCGAGCCCGGTCGCGCAGCAGCCATACGGCCATCGGTGCGACTAGGAAGACCGCGAAGTAGTGAGTAAGCAGGGCGAGCGATGAGCTCGCTGCGAACGCGATGAGCCGGCGCCGCAAGGAGGGATCGAAGGCGCCCATCCCGGATGACTGGACCGGCGCGCGCTCGACGCGTAGGAAGCACAGGATCGCCAGGGCGCTCGTGAACACCAACAGGCCGTACGCGCGAGCCTCCTGTGAGTACCACACGAAAAGCGGGTTGACGGCCACGAACGCGGCGGCGGCGATCGCGGCGGGAGGGCCGAGCGATCCGCGCTCGGCCCCGGAGAGCTCGCGCCCGATCGCCCATGCCACCGGCACCGTCGCCACCCCGACCAGCGCCGAGAGCAGCCGCAGCGCGACCGCCCCCGTGCCGAGCACGCGCGAGACGCCCCACTCGAACACGTACCACAGCGGCGGGGTGTTCTCGCTGTGCACGACCGCGCGCAGGGTCGCCCCGAGGCTCGCGTGGAGCACGTGCACGGGCGTGAATGCCTCGTCATACCAAAGGCTCTGCAGGTCGAGTGTCGAGAACCTCAACAGGGCCGCGAGCAGCGTCAGACCCGCGAGCGGCCACCACGAGGGCAGCCGCCACCTCCTCATCGCGGGCACAGAGAGGGCCGCTTGGCCGAGCCGAAGCAGGCGTACCGACGGGCGCGCTGGTCGTGGACGGTGGGCGGCAGGTAGTAGCCCCCCCGTGCGGCTCGCTGTCCTTTCACGATCGGACCGGTCATCACGAAACACACCTGCGTGCGTTCACCGGGCGCTCCAGGGCTCGTGTTGCCGCAGATCACATCTCGAGTGCTGTAGCCCTTGATGTCCTGCTCTGTGGAGAGGTTGTGGTAGTCGTGGCCGGTGACCGACCGCCACGTGCGCAGGTCGGCGGCGAGGCGGTGGTTGACGCCGGCAGCGCGCACCACGTCCCTGACCGTGGCGAGGGCCAGCAGCAGAAACACGAGAAGCAGCACGGTCGTCTCCACCAGGCGCCTGCGTCCCGAGCCAGGCGCCTCGACCTCGCGCGGGCGAAGGCCCCCGGGCAAACGACCGAGCAGACTCGACTCGATCCCCGACGCCTCGCTCATGGCACCGGAGCGATCAGCGGCGCGACCTGATGGGCGATGAACAGCGCCTGAACCGCCAGCGTCGCGGCGAGCAGACGACGGTCGCGCGCGATCACGGCCAGGGGCAGCGGCCACAGGATGTACCAGGCGAGCAGCCACGTGCTCGTGACGGAGATCGCCAAGAGCGTCCAGCCGGACGCCGCGACCCAGTCATACCCTCGCCAAGTGCGCCATAGCAGGTAGAGCACGATCAGCACGAGCGCGGCCTTCAGCAGGTAGTGGTCGACGGGGAACACGCCCGGCTTGCCGAACAGGTGAGCGATCTCAGTGGGAAAGCTGTCGGTGGAGACGAACGCCGCGTCGCGGTTCAGCGCCGAGACGACGTCGATCCCGTGCACGCCGAAGGCGGCGTACCCGCTCAGAGCGCCGAGACCGAGCGCGATCAGCGCGCCGAGCACAGGAGCGAGGCGGCGCTTGCTGAGGATCATGAACGGCAGCAACGCCGCGACGGTGGCCTTTACGAGCGCTCCGACCACGACCAGTCCAGCGGCCATGCCGGCCCGCACGCGACCCCCTGCGGCTGTGCCGGCCCGCACAACAGCCCCATCAATCCGAGTCTCGGCCGCGGGACGCTCGACGAGGGCGAGGCTCACGGCCGCCATCATCAGCAGCAGCATCAGCATGTCGTTGTGTGCGCCACCCAGGCCGTAGACGATGTACAACGGGTTGGCGCCGACCGCGAGCAGGGCGACCACCGGGTTCAGCTCGCGCACGCAGGCACAGCGCCAAGTGAGCGTCAGCGTTCCGGCGCTTGCGAGCAGCGCCAGCAGCTTCATGCCCCAAACGGCGCCCGTTACGCCGAGCAGCCCGAACGGGTAGGAGATAAGCGTGTAGATGGGGCCATATACCGTCGCCACGTGCTTCCAGTCGGTGCCGACGTAGCGATAGACGGGGTCGTGCAGGATCGAGCTCGGCCCGTGCAAGTAGGGGTTGAGCCCGTGCTGGACGCCCATTCGCGCATAAGCGATATAGCTGAACACGTCTGTCGAGAGCAGGATCGGGCCCGCGAACACGATCGCATGGAGCGCCGCGACGAGCACGATCGCCCAACGGGCTGAGATCTGCCGTGCGAGCGCGAGCATCCCCGCGTAGGCACAAGCGAACACGAGGATCGCGATCAGGAAGATGCGATAGCCGAGGCGCTCGCCGATTCCCTGAAGCCAACCGGCGATCGCAGGGGACTTGGGAATCAACGGCGAGTGGCCGAGCGCTCCGTCGAGGACGATCTCGGCGGTCGCGGCGAGCATCAGCAGCGCGAGCACGCCGACGAGCACGCGTCCGCGCCGTCCCGCCCGGGTGCTCTCCACAAGCCTGGTCCGGATCGCCGGGAGGCCCGCCGTGTGGACGCTTACAGCGCCGTCCAAACCGTCTTGGTCTCCAGGTAGGCGTCGAGGCCATCGTGGCCGTGCTCGCGGCCGATCCCAGACGCCTTGAAGCCGCCGAACGGCGCAGCCGGGTCCGATCCACCCCAATGGTTCACATACACCGAGCCGGCGCGCAGCATCGCCGCCAGCCGGTGGGCACTCGAGAGATCCCGCGTCCACACCCCCGCGGCAAGGCCATAGTCGCTGTCGTTGGCGCGTCGCGCGACCTCCTCGAGCGAGTCGTAGGGCGAGGCGACAAGCACCGGGCCGAAGATCTCCTCGCGAGCGATCCGAATGTCGTCAGAGGTGGTGCCGAAGAGCGTCGGCGCCACGAAGTAACCGCCGCTGTCGGCAAGCGCCGTCTCGCCGCCGGCCAGCAGCTCCGCACCCTGTTCACGACCGGAGCGGATGTAGCCCATTACGCGGTCGCGCTGCTCGGCCGAGATGAGCGGACCGAGTTGGGTGCTCGGATCGAGGCCCGGGCCGAGCCGTGCAGTCCCGGCCTGCTCGGCCAGGGCACCGAGCACCTCGTCGAAGCTCTCAGCCGGTACGAACAGGCGCGAGCCGGCATTGCAGGCCTGGCCGGAGTTGAAGTAGATCCCCTGAAAGGAGCCCTTGATCGCCGCCTGCATGTCGGCGTCGGCGAGAATCACGTTCGGAGACTTGCCTCCCAGCTCGAGCGTCACGCGCTTGAGCGCGCGGCCGGTCTTTGCGCCGATCTCGCGTCCCACCGCAGTCGAGCCGGTGAAGGCGACCTTGTCGACCTCCGGATGGTCGACCAGCGCCGCACCAGTCGCGCCGTCGCCGGTGAGCACGTTCAGTACGCCCGGCGGGAACCCGACCTCGAGCGCGAGCTCACCGAGGCGCAGCGCGCTCAGCGGGGTCTGCTCGGCGGGCTTCAACACGATCGTGCAGCCGGCCGCGAGCGCCGGAGCGACCTTCCATGCCGACATCAGCAGGGGGAAGTTCCACGGGACGATCTGCGCGCACACGCCGACCGGTTCGCGGCGGGTGTAGCAGTGCATGTTGGGCGCAGCCACCGGCAGCACCGCGCCCTCGATCTTCGTCGGCCAGCCAGCGAAGTAGCGCAGGTGGGCGGCCGTCCCGCGCACGTCGACGTACTGGGCGAGCTTGACCGGCTTGCCGTTGTCGAGCGACTCGATCTGCGCCAGCTCCTCGGCGTGCTCCTCAACGGCCTCGGCGAGCGCGATCATCAGGCGCTCGCGCTCCGCCGCCGCAAGCGTCGCCCAGGGACCGTTCGCAAGCGCCTCGCGCGCGGCCGCCACGGCGCGCTGCACGTCCGCCTCGCCGGCGTGGGCGACGCGCGCGATCTCTTGCCCGCTCGACGGATCGAGCGTCGCAAACGTGCGACCGTCGGCCGCCTCGGGGCGATCCGCGCCGATCAAGAGCCGATGCGGTCCCATCACGAACTCGCGCGCCGCGGTTCCGAGCGTGGCGGGGAGGGTGCTCTCTTCGGTGGTCGTGGTCATGGGAAGAGCCTATCTGGCCTTCACGGGCTCAAGACGATCTTCAGCGCCTCGCGGCGGTCATACAGGGCGTAGGCCTCGGCGGCATCCTCCAGGTCCATGTGATGGGTGACGAGCGGACTCGGGTCGAGCAGGCCGGCGGAGATCATCGCGAGGACCCGATCGACGTGGGCGATCACGTTAGCGAGCCCGACCTTGATCGTGAGCCCCTTCAGCCAGGCGAGACCCAAGGGGACCTCGCCACGCCCGGCGTAGGCGCCGATCCCGGAGATCGTGCCCGCGTCGCGGGCGAGGCTGACGGCCAGCTCGAGCGGCCCGGGATCGCCGACCGCGTCGATCGCGACGTCCACTCCCATCCCCCCGGTCGCGGCGCGGATGACCCGCTTCGGCTCCTGCTCGGTCAGGTGAACGGGCGTCGCGCCGAAGCTCTTCGCCATCTCCAGGCGCGCGGCGACCGTGTCGATCGCGAACACCTGGGTGGCGCCGCTGGCGCGGGCCGCCTGGACGGCGCAGAGGCCCACCGGGCCCAACCCCAACACCGCGACGGTGTCGCCCGCGCGCACGCCCGCGTGCGCGACGGCGTGATAGCCGGTTCCGAGCACGTCGCCGGCGAACAGGGCGACGTCGTCGGAGATGTCTGCGGGCACCTCTCGCAGAGTGAGGTTCGCGCGGGGCACCAGCAGCAGCTCCGCCTGGGCGCCCTGCAGGTTGCCGAGCTTGCCGCCATGACCGAAGGTGCGACCGCGAACGCAGCGGTGGTAGTCGCCGCGCACGCACGCGACGCACGTGCCGCAGGCCGTGTGAAAGCAGCCGAGCACGCGCTGGCCCATGGCAACGCGCTCGACGTCGGGGCCGGCGGCGATCAGCTCGCCGACGAACTCGTGACCGATCGTGAAGCCGGGCTCGACCGGGACACGCCCGTGGTAGATGTGCAGGTCAGAGCCGCAGATGCCGCTCGCCCGCACGCGAACGATCGCGTCCTCGGGGTGCTGGAGCTCGGGCTCGGGAACATCATCCACGAGCACCTCGCCGGGAGCCTTGAACGTGACGGCGCGCATCGCCGCCCACCCTAAATGACAGCCGCCCCGTATGCTGGCATGCGTTATGCCAGCGATCTCGAAAGCGGCGCTGATAACCGGCTGCTCATCGGGCATCGGCCGAGCCACCGCACTGCGGCTCGCACGCTCGGACTGGACCGTGTACGCCTCGGCGCGACGACCGGAGTCGATCGCCGACCTCGCCGAGGCCGGCTGCCATACGCTGGCGCTCGACGTCACCGACGAGCAGTCGATGCGCGCGGCCGTGGACACCGTCGAGCAGGCGCAGGGAGCGGTCGGCGTGCTCGTCAACAATGCCGGCTACAGCCAGAGCGGAGCGATCGAGACCGTACCCCTGGAGGCCGTCAGACGCCAGTTCGAGACCAACGTGTTCGGCTTGGTGAAGCTCACGCAGCTCGTGCTCCCGAAGATGCGCGAGCGAGGCGCCGGAAAGATCGTGAACGTCGGCTCGATGGGTGGTCGCCTGACATTCCCTGGTGGCGGCTTCTACCACGCGACCAAGCATGCGATCGAGGCGATCTCAGACGCCTTGCGCTTCGAGGTGCGCGGCTTCGGCATCGACGTGATCCTGCTCGAGCCGGGCCTGATCACAACCGATTTCGGCGATGCGGCCGCCGCGAGCATGGCGGACGTCACGAGCTCCGCGGACGATCCCTACGCGCACTTCAACGCCACCGTCGGCGCCGTCACGAAAGGCGCCTACGAGGGTCCGATGCGGCTGCTGGGCGGCCCCCCCGACGCGGTCGCCAAGGCGATCGAGCGGGCGATCCGTCGTCGTCGTCCACCGGCGCGCGTGCGCGTCACGTCATCGGCACGATTGGGGATCGTCAACCGCCGTCTGCTCCCCGACCGCGCATGGGACGCGGCGATGCGAGCCCAGTTCCCCCGACCGAAGTAGCCCCCTTGAGGACTCGGTGGCCCGAGGACTCGAGTCGACGCTATGCCGCCAACGGGACGAGCGGGTGCGGGCGACCGACCTCGAAGCCCTGAGCGTAGTCGACTCCATAGCCTCGCAACAGACGCATCGTCGGCTCATCGCCGACGAACTCGGCGATCGTTCTCCGTCCCAGGCCGCGAACGACTCCCACGAGCGCCTGGACGACGAGCTGGTCCTCGCGCGAGGCCGGCAGCCGACGGATGAAGTCGCCGTCGATCTTCAGGTAGGTGAAGGGCAGGTGCTTGAGATATTGGAAGGAGCCGAAGCCAGCGCCGAAGTCGTCGAGGGCGATCGGGCAGCCAAGCGCCTGCACATCCGCGCAGAAGGCCTTCGCGCAGCGCATGTCCGAGATCGCGGCCGTCTCGGTGATCTCGATCACGAGCCGCCCGGACCTAACCCGGTGCCGCGCGAGTCGCTCCTCGATGTGTCCGAGCATGTCCGTATCGGTCACCGACAGAGCGGAAAGGTTCACGGCCAAGTTCATCCCGCCGTCACCGTGTCGGCCTCCCAACAGGGCAGTGACCTTGTCGAGGACCATCCGATCGATCTCCCGGATCAGCCCGTAGCGCTCGGCGGCGGGCAGGAAGCTGGCGGGCGCCACGAGCCGTCCGTCGGGCTCGTCAGCGAGACGCAGCAGCGCCTCGTAGTGGGACACGCTGCCGTCGCTGACCGACACGATCGGTTGATAGTGCAACACGAACAGGTCTCGCCGTAGTGCGCGGCGCAGGCGCTCGAGCCACGGTCGCCGGTGCAGACCAGCCGGAGAGCAGAGACCGTTGGCGTGCGCGTGCGGCTCGTCGAGGCCGCGATAGCGGTGGTGCACCGGTTGTTCGCGTTCGCGTAGGAGAAAGCGCGGGGTGACGTCGGCGAGCGTCGAGGTGGGCATCTCGGCGACGGTCTTCGACGACCGCGGCCTCAGCCCTTTGCGCGCCTGCGCGCATAGGGGCGTCGCGCGCGGTCTGAGATCACGAGCAACAGCGCCAGCAACACGAAGTTCATCACGACCGAGGAGCCGCCGTAGGCGACGAACGGAAGCGTGACTCCGGTCAAAGGGATCACCCGCGTGACGCCGCCGACGATCACGAACACCTGGATCGCGACCACGAAGGCGAGACCGGTGGCGAGCAGCTTGGAGAAGGAGTCGCGCGCGAGCATCGCCGTCTTCAGGCCGCGCGCGACGAACAGGAGGTAGACGAGCAGCAGCGCCGCCGCCCCCACGAGTCCCAGCTCGTTCGTGATGACGGCGTAGATCATGTCGCTTTCCGGCACGGGCAGGATCGATGGGCCGTGGTGCGCGGCCCGCAGCAGCGACTGGTCGAAGCCCGTGCCGAGCAGCCCGCCATCGGCCTGGGCGAACAGCGACTGTGCGAGTTGATAGCTGCCACCAACCTGAGTTTTGTAGAGCACGGGGTCGAAGGGGTGTTCCCAGGCGAGCACTCGCGCATGGACGTGGCTCACGTGCTCGGCGACCAGCCACGCCCCCACCGCGAACAGCACGAGGCCGACCAGGGGGAACGAGAAGCGTCCGGTGGCGACGTACAACAGGGCCAGGAAGGCGCCGTAGAACATCAGCGATGTGCCGAGCTCGCGAGTGATCAGCAGCGTCGCCATCGCCGCCCCCCACACGAGCAGCATCGGTCCGAACTGCTTCATCGGCGGAATCGTCAGCCCGAGCACGCGCCGCCCGGCCGTGACCAGTATCTGGCGGTTGTCGCGCAGGTAGCTGGCGAGGAAGACGACGATCGCGATCTTCCCCAGCTCGGCCGGCTGGAAGGAGATGCTGCCAAGGTGGATGTTCAGGTAGGCGCCGTTGACCTGTTGGCCAATGCCGGGCAGTCGGGGCAGCAACGTCAGGCCGATGCCGACCACGGCGATCGTATAGCGATAGCGCTCGAGCACCCCCACCCCGTCGCGCCTCAGCGCGAGGATCGTCGCCACGAACAGCACCAGCCCGAGGACCATCCACTGCGCCTGCTGGCGCGCGAGTGGAGGGTTGATGCGGTACACCATCACGATTCCGACGCTGGCGAGCACGGCCACGAGGGGGAACATGTAGGGGTCGGCGTGTGGCAGGGCGAAGCGGATCGCCAGGTGAGCGAGCAGACATAGGCCGAGAAAGATCGCGCCGTAGGTGAGCGACACGCCGGAGACGTGGTTAAGCGTCAGGTTGGTGGAAGCTCTGGGCGAGTCCCCCTCGGCCTGGATGAAGATCGCAGTGAAGCCCGCCGTGACCAGCAGCGCGGCCGGCACGAGACCTAGGAGCTCGCGGTTTCGGGGGCTCAGCATCGGGCCGAGCGTATCTGGCCGGACGGCGCGGGCACGCCGATGAGCCCGCTAGGCTTTTGCTGATGCGCACGCCGTTGTGGGAGCGCGGCTGCGACGTCAAGCGATGAGCCGCTTCCCGGTGACACTCCATGGATGACCAGCGCCCACCCTCACTGTGGTGGAGCATGTGGAAGCGATTCCTGATCGGCGGCGCGCTGATCGTGCTGCTCAGCGGCGCGGCAACCGCCACGGTCGCGTTGAACACCGTCAGCGGCATCGCCGGCGAAGTGTTCCCCAAGCTGAACCAGATCAATGCCCCCAAGGGCGTCGTGACGCCCGTCTACAGCGGCGGCCCGCAGACGTTCTTGATTCTCGGCTCGGACAGGCGTACGGGTTCGAAGAACAGCGAAGAACGCAACGCAGAGGCCCACAGCGACACGATCCTGCTCGTGCGCTTCGACCCCGAACAGGGCCAGACGTCGGTCCTCTCGATCCCGCGCGACCTGCTCGTGGACATCACGACGGAAAGCGGGCAGGTGTATGCCCACGAAAAGATCAACGCCGCGTACACGATCGGCAGCAGGATGAAGGGCACCGACGGAGGCGCACGCCTGGCGGCGCTGACGCTGAAGCACGAGCTGCCGGGCCTGACGATCAACGGCATCGTCGACGTCACGTTCAAAGGCTTCATCAACGTGGTCGACACGCTCGGCTGCGTGTATGTGAACGTCGATCACCGCTACTACAACCCGCCCAACTCCGGCTACACGGCGATCGACCTGCAACCCGGCTACCAGAAGCTGTGCTACGAAAACGCGCTCGACTACGTGCGCTACCGCCACACCGACTCGGACTTCGTGCGCGTTGCCCGCCAGCAGGACTTCATCCGCGACCTGCGCGAGCAGATCTCGCCAGAAGACGTGCTCGGCCAGATCCACAAGGTCGCCAAAGCGGTCGGACGGTCGATCTCGAGCTCCTTCCACGCCTCCGCGAGCCAGCTGATCGAGCTCGCCAAGCTGATCGCCTTCTCCCAGGGCAAGCCGCTGCGTCAGGTCAAGTTCCGCACCACGAACGTCAACTACCAGCTCGGAGGCGGCTCGTATGTGACGAGCAGCCCGGCGCTGATCCAGGCCACGCTCAACGACTTCCTGCACGGTCGCCAGAAGGTCAGCCTGCCGCCGAGCAAGCCACGTGCAGCCGCGCACGGGCGCCGCGGCTCGAGCGCGAACGCTTCACCGGCCGCGATCGGCCTGTACCCGACCTCCGGCCAGAGCCAGGCCGTGAGCGCCGCCCTGAGCGTTCCCTTCCGAGTCCTCTACCCCTCCCTGCAGACGGGGTCGGCCTCCCAGCAGCAGGTCCACTCCTACGTCCTGCGAGACAACCACAACCGGCTGCGCCACGCCTACGTCGCCGTGTGGCAACAGAACGGCCTCGGCGGCTATTACGACCTCGAGGGCACCGACTGGACCAACCCCCCGCTGATCGCCCACCCCGACGAAAGCCGAAAGATCGCGGGCCACACCTACATGATCTTCTCCGACGGCGGTCACATCCACACCGTCGCCTGGCGAATCGGACATGTCCTCTACTGGCTCACAAACACGCTGCTCGAGGATCTCACGAATCAGCAGATGCTCGGCATCGCCCGCTCGGCGCAAGGGCTTCACTGACGACTGACACCGACGAGCGTCAATCGATCGAGAGCGAGGCCGGCTTCCCATCCAGCGCGGCATTGACCAGCGCGTCGGCATGCGCGTTCTGCGCGCGCGGCACCGTGCGAATCGACCAACGCGCGAACTGCCCGAGCGCGGCCTTTGCCTCGCGATGCAGGGGCTTCATCGCCTCGTGCTTGACCTTGTACACCCCCCTCACCTGCTTGGCGATCAGCTCGGAGTCGCCCACCACCTCGACTTCGCGCGCGCCCAGCTCGCGCGCCTGCGCGAGTCCGAGCAGCAGCGCGCGATACTCCGCCACGTTGTTCGTGACCGTGCCGAGCAGCTCCGCATGCTCCGCCAGCACCTCGCCCTCAGGCGAAGAGATGACAGCAGCGGCCGCACCCGGTCCTGGATTGCCGCGGGCTCCGCCGTCGACATGCACGATCACCTTCATGGCGAAAGTATCCACGTTGACTACGACGTCGCGCTCAGACCAGGCTCGCGGCGAAGCCGCTCAGACCCGTCTCGCGAGACCCGGTGGACAGTCAGCCAGTCAATCCCTCCGGCTAGGAGGTGCGCGCGAGGGGAGGCATATCCCCCGCCACGCGAGCCCTGCGACGATCGCGGACCACGCGCCTGGGCGCGCCGTCGGGAGCGGGTGCGTCCGCAACCGAACTCCCTCCCCGCGCCCGCCGGTCGAACTCACGCCGGTCGACGATCACGGTCACGTTCTCCTCGTGCTCGTAATGCTTGACGAGCTTCGGATACAGCTCATCGGCGAGCGCTCTCGGTACCACGCAGTAGATCATCGCCTGGGATGCTACTCCCCGCGCGCCGATAAGCAAGCGGGCGCGAGATAACGGCCATCGAGCACAGGTCCGCGACCTCTGCGCGTCTCAGGCCAGGGCCGCGAGGGCGCCTATTCTTGAGCTGTGTGCAGCAGGTTCACGAACACCCTCGGACCGGAAGAGCTGGGTCGCCAGATCGGCGAGCGGCTCGGCGTCAGAATCCACGAGAGCGCGGGCACCAGCGCTTACAACATCGCGCCAACAGAGCAGGTGCTGGCGATCGTCGCGCCGGACGGAGCACCGCAAGCGCGGGATCTGCGGTGGGGACTCGTGCCGGCGTGGGCTGAGCAGGCCAAGGCAAGCAGGCCGTACATCAACGCCAAGATCGAGGGAGTCCGAAAGACCGGCAAGTTTCTCGGCGTGCCGGCCGATACGCCGCATCGTGCGCTGATCGTCGCCACCGAGTTCGCGGAGTGGGTCAAGAGCGAGCAAAGCAAGGACAAGCCCGCGCCGTTCGGATTCAGCGTCGACAGCGGCCGGGCATTCTGCTTCGCCGGCATCTGGACCGTCAACAGCAGGGTCGAGGACGAGCCGCTCGCCAGCTGCACGATCCTCACCTGCGACGCGGCGAGCAATCCGCTCGTCTCAGCGATCCATAGCCGGATGCCTGTCATCCTGCCCGATCCCGAGCACTGGAGGGCGTGGATAGACCCCCGCATCTCCCAACAGGAGGCGCTCTCGCTATGCGGCCCGCTCCCGGCCGAGCGGATGAGCGCGCGGCCTCTGTCGCCGGCCTTCAACAACGTCCGCAACAAAAGCCCCCACCTGCTCACGCCGGCTGATCAGCCGGCGTGACTACCGAGCGAGCGCCAGCGCCCCGTGCTCGTCGGCGATCGCGTTCGCCAGCCGATCCGCCTCGGCCAGCTCGTCGAGCTCCGTCCCCTGTCCCGTGACCGTCGCGCCGGCCGCCTCGTCGCCGAGGTCCACCTCATACCGGTACCAGCACAGCTCCCAGGCGACCACGATCGCAACGACGCCACCGGACTCCTCGACGGGACGGACGCTCACCGCGGGCGCGCCGAGCGAGCGGGCCACGCCCCCCACACGGCGCGGATGCTCGCCGGCGTTGAACACCTCGAGCGCCTGCTCGATCTTCAAGTCCCCGGTGGTCATGACGGGATGCTGAACGACAGGCTCCTCGGACAGGCGCGACGCGACTTCCTCGGATGCGGCAGCTGAGATGGGATCGAGGAAATCGTAGGAGCGCTCAGTCTCGCGCTCGTAGGCGAGCCCTTCGACGGACTCGGCGCCGGCGGAAGAGCGGATCGGGACCGGCCGGTCGCCGTTCGTCCGCTCAGGGCCGGTGCGAGCGCCCTGGCGCAGCCGCTCGAGCAGGTTGCGCCCGCGCCGGGCGCGCGACGGGGGTAAGCTCACCGAATGGCGGTCGGCCTCCCGCAGCCAGCCCTCGTGGGCCGCTCGGGGCGCGCACAGCTCGCACACCGTCCGGCGCTGTCCTGCGGCCAGGAACACATCCGGCAGCTCGCCTCGCAATAGCCGTCGCTCGCACACATCGCACGCGACATCCGGCTGGGAGGTGACGATCGTACGGGTGGCCATGCGGCTCAGAGAGTAGTGGCATGTGCGCTTCTGCGCGTAGTGGCCGAGGGCGCCGACCGGTTCGCCGGGCGCTCTGCGACCGCAGACCGATCGCCGATCGGTCCCCTCAAATCAGTCGTCGAAGGACTCCTCCTGCATCCCCGAGCGCAGGCGCAGGACGGCCTTCGTATGCAGCTGGGAGACCCTCGACTCGGTCACTCCGAGCACCTCTCCGATCTCGCGGAGCGTCAGGTTCTCGTAGTAGTAGAGCGCGATCACGAGCTTCTCGCGCTCGGGCAGCATTGCGATCGACTCGGCGATCCGGTCCTTCAAGTCGCCCACGTCCAGCGCCCTCGCGGGGTCGGGCGCGCCGGGATCCTCGATCGTGTCCATCAGCGAGACTTGGTCTCCGCTCGAGTCCGAGACACTCCACAGCTCATCGAGCGCGACGATCGAAGAGTGGGAGATCGCCAGCAGCGAGTCGTTCAATTCATCGAGCGTGATGCCAAGCTCCTCAGCGATCTCCTGGTCGGTGGGCGCGCGCTGCAGCGTGTGCTCGAGCTTCGCATTCGCCCGCTCGACCTCCCGCGCTCGCGCGCGCACGCTGCGGGGCACCCAGTCCATCGACCGCAGCTCGTCGATGATCGCGCCCTTGATCCGCATGATCGCGTAGGTCTCGAACTTGATCTCACGCGTCAGGTCGAAGCGCTCGATCGCCGAGATCAGCCCGACCAGGCCGTAGGAGATCAGGTCGGCCTCCTCCACGTGCGGAGGCAGCCCCGCGGCGGTCCGCCCGGCTACGTACTTGACCAGCGGCGAGTAGGCGACGACCAGGCGCTCGCGCACGCGCGCGTCGCCATCGGACTTGTATCGCCGCCACAGTTCTCGCAGCTCGATCGGTTTAACATTGGTCTCCAACGGGGTACCCCCTCCGTTACGCCCGAGGGTGACTGCGCGCGTAGGTGTTTCTGAGCCGGGCGGACTCTACCCGAGTATAAATTTGGGTGCTCGACACGCTTACGTGTCCGAGCAGCTCTTGGATGCTCCTCAGATCGGCTCCGCCATCCAACAGGTGAGTCGCGAAGCTGTGCCTGAGCGCATGCGGTGAGACCCCCCCGGGGAGTCCCGCGCGAGCCGTCCACATCCGCAACCTTCTCCTCACGTCGCTCGTGCCGAGCGCTCGGCCGGTCTTGCTCAGGAAGATCTCCTCCGCGCGCCTCCCAGGCGCGGCGAGCGCCGGGCGTCCACGCGCGAGGTAGAGCGTGACGGCAGCCATCGCCACCTCGCCGACGGGCACGAACCTCGTCTTTCGTCCCTTTCCCTCGACCCTGATCTGCTCGGAGTCCTCGTCGAGATTGCCGAGTCTCACCGACACGAGCTCCTCAGCGCGCAGGCCGCACCCGTAGGCCAACTCGAACAGCGCCCGGTCGCGTAGCTCGAGCGGGCTGCCGGCGGGAATCGAGTCCAGCAGGGCGGCCGCCTCGCGCGCTTTCAACACGCGTGGCAGATGCGACCCGCGGCGCGGCGTCGATACGAGATCGGCCGGGTTGTGGGAGATCAGACCGTGCTCGCGCTGGCTTCTCAGCAGCGCTCGCACCGCTGCCAGCTTGCGCGCGGTGCTCGCCGGCGCGGCGGACTGACCGTCGGGCGAGCGGTCTGACAGATGAGCGACGTACCTGCGCACGTCCTTCGAGTCGATCGTCTCCGGGCGCAACCCTCTGGCGATCGCCCACCGCGCGAACTGGCTGAGATCGAGCGCGTATGCGCGCCTGGTCCTTGGGGCTGCGTCCCGGCGACGCAGATCCTCTTCGAGCAGCTCGAGCGCTGCGTCCCAGGCGGTCTCCATCGAGCCTAGTTCGCCGCGCCGACCCCCGTACCCTGCCTGGCCAGTCCCGTGCCTCCCCGGGTCACGACCGGCTCGAGAAGTCGCTCGAGCTCGACCCAGTCGCGCGCGCACACGATGTCCTCTTCCTCGCATACATCCGCATTCCATGGGTGGCGGATCGTCGCGGCGACGATACCGCGCTCGATCGCCGCGGCAAGGTTCAACGGGCCGTCATCGATCAGCAGGTCGATCTCAAGGGCGACGCAGCGGGAGACCTTGTCGTATGAGCAGTGCAGGTCGTCGAACGGCAGGCCGATTCGCTCGAGCCACGCGGTGGTCGCCGTCAGGCGGTCGATCGCCCGGTGGCTGGTGATGTGCACGAAGTGTCCCTGCTCGTGCCAGTGGCGCACCGCACTCACCGCGCCCGGGTAGGGAGTGCCGGCGAGAATCCGCTCGTCGCTGTGGCTCTCCTCGATGCACACGGCGAGCTGCTCGGGACGCAGACGAGTGATACCCCATGTGAGCTGCTCGTCGTAAGGCAACTCGATGCCAAAGCGCCGCACTGAGACCTCCGAGAGAATGTCCCAGTAGTGGTGGAGCGTCGAGTCGATGTCGATCGCAATCCTCATGTTTAAGGTGATCCTTGGGTAGGTTGCAGGTTGTGAACCCAACGGTCACAGCCTCCCCCTCCTCGATCCCCGGGCTAGACGACCCGTCAGTCTACGGACCGCAGGGGCGTTCCCCCTGGCTCGCCGTCGACTGGCGAGAGCACCAGCGCTGGGTGATTCTAGAGGGTCAGCCGATCAACGTGATCGAGCTCGGCGAAGGACCCCCGCTCGTGTTCGTCCACGGGCTGTCGGGGTCGTGGCCGAATTGGGTCGAGCAGCTCCCCACGTTCGCCGCTCGCCATCGCGTGATCGCGCTCGACCTGCCCGGTTTCGGCCACTCTCCGATGCCCGCCGAGCAGATCTCGATCTCGGGCTACGCACGCCTGCTCGACCGGCTGCTCGGCACGCTCGAGATCGAGGCTGCCGCCGTGGTTGGCAATTCGATGGGCGGCTTCGTCTCGGCGGAGCTCGCGATCGTGTGCCCCCAGCGGGTCGAGCGTCTCGTGCTTGTATCCGCCGCGGGCATCTCCTCGTTCGATCACCGCGTCGGCACGCGCGCGGTGCCGGTGCTCCAGCGGGTCGAGCGGATCCTCGCGGCCAGCACCGCTTGGGCGGCGTCGAAGTCTGACAGCGTCGCGCGACGCCCACGTCTGCGCGAGGCGACGCTGAGCGTAGTCGCCCGCCATCCCAGCCGCCTGCCCGCGGCACTCTCCGCCGAGCTGATCCGCGGGGCGGGCAAGCCCGGCTTCATGCAGGCGCTGAAAGCCAACCTCGACTACGACTTCCGCGAGCGCCTTCCCGAGATCGCTTGTCCCACGCTGATCGTGTGGGGCGACGGCGATCGTCTGATCAGTGTGCGCGACGCCGACGTGTTCGCCGAGCTGATCCCCAACTCGCGCAAGGTCATCTTCAAAGACACCGGCCACCTGGTGATGCTCGAGCGTCCGGCCGCGTTCAACTCGCTGCTCGAGGAGTTCCTCGGCGAGTGAGCTGGCGGCTCAGCTCGTCACGGCGCCCTCGGCGGCGCTACCCACCAGGCGCGCGTACTTCTGGATCGCCACGTCGACGTGTTCGTCCGCACGCGGAGGAGGCGTGTAAGCCGAGAGGCGCTCGGCGATCTGCTCGTCCGTCAGCGCCACGTCGATGCGCCGCGAGTCCACGTCGATCGTCAACTCGTCACCGTCGCGCAGCGCTCCGATCGGTCCACCGCGCGCCGCCTCCGGCGCGACATGGGCAGCCATGAAGCCGTGAGTGGCGCCGGAGAAGCGCCCGTCGGTGATCAACGCCACGCTCTCCCCCAGCCCCTCGCCCTGAATCGCCGCGGTGACGGCGAGCATCTCGCGCATGCCGGGGCCGCCGGCCGGACCCTCGCCGCGAATCACGACCACGTCACCGGCGATGACCTGCTTTGCCAGCACAGCCGCCATCGCCGCCTCCTCCCCGTCGAACACCCGCACGGGACCGGTGTGCCGACGGCGCTCGTGGCCCGCGAGCTTGACCACACAGCCCTCGGGAGCCAGGTTGCCGCGCAGGATCGCGAATCCACCGGTGGGCTTGAGCGGATCCTCAAGCGGGCGCACGACACGCTGCCCGTCGGTCTCCCGCGCCTGCTCCGCGTGCTCACCGATCGTCGCCCCGGTAACCGTCTGGGCATCCGCGTTGAGAACCCCCACTTCGAGCATGCGCTTGAGCACGAGCGGGACCCCACCCGCCTCGTACAGGTCGGTCGCCACGTAATGGCCGCCGGGCTGCAGGTCGCACAGCAGTGGCGTGCGCTCGGAGATCGCGTCGAACTCGTCGATTCGCAGGGGCACCCCCATTTCCCGGGCGACCGCAAGCAGGTGCAGCACGCCGTTGGTCGAGCCGCCGCTCATCGCGACCGCGGCGATCGCGTTCTCCAACCCCTGCTTGGTGATGATCTCGCGGGGACGCTGCCCGCGAGCGAGGACGTCCATCACGAGCTCGCCGACCTGCACGGCCACCTCGAGCTTGCGGCCATCCTCGGCCGGAACCATCGAAGATCCTGCGGGCGAGATGCCGAGCACCTCGAAGGCCATCGCCATCGTGTTGGCGGTGAACTGCCCGCCGCACGCGCCCGCGCCCGGCGAGGCGGCCTGCTCGAGCTCGTGCAGCTCCTCCTCTGTGATCTTCCCGGCCGCGTGGGCGCCGACGGCCTCGAACACCTGCTGGATCGTCACGTCCTCGCCCTTGAACCTGCCAGGTCGGATCGAGCCGCCGTAGAGCATCAGCGACGGAATGTCCAGACGCGCGAGCGCCATCACCGTGCCGGGGATCGTCTTGTCGCAGCCGGAGATCGCGACGAGCGCGTCGAAGCGGTGGGCGGAGGCGACGAGCTCGATCGAGTCGGCGATCAGCTCGCGGGAGACAAGCGAGGCGCGCATGCCCGCTGTGCCCATAGTGATCCCGTCGGATATCGCGATCGTGTTGAGCTCCATCGGCGTGCCGCCCGCGGCGCGAATCCCCTGCTTGACCTTCGCGGCGAGCACGCGGTTGTTGAAGTTGCACGGCATCGTTTCGATCCACGAGTGCGCCACGCCGACGATCGGCTTCGCGAGATCCTCCGCGGTGTAGCCGATGCCGTGCAGGTACGCGCGCGCCGCGGCGCGCTCGGGACCCTCCGTGAGGGCTCTGCTCTTGTGCCTTACATCGAAGCTCACGCGGCGCGAAGACTATCCGCGCCTGATGCGCCGCGTCCGTCGTGGTAGAGACGCTCGCGCTCCCACCGGGCGAGACGGAGCAGGTCGCGGCGGATCCTGTCCGGATCGATCTGCCGCCCGGGCAGGTGCATGTTCGCGTCGGCGATCAGCCGGCGCTCGTCGGCGGTGAGCGCCATCCACTTTGCGAGCACGTCGTCGGAGTCGGGCAGGCGGGCGCTGCCGTAGGGCCGGGTGAGGTCGGGAAAAGCGACGCAGTACTCGCTCAGCAACACACCCGTCTGGGGTAGGTAGGCGACGATCGGCTTGTGCGGATAGATCAGGTAGGCGTAAGAGGCCTCACCAGCGCCTGCATCCGTCGTGATCCTATCGGCGGCAGGAGAGGGTTCGGCATTTTCGGCCTCTCCGACGAGATCGAGCGATGCGCCGGTCGCGGCGTGCCCGCCCGCGCGACGATCCGAGCCGCCCCACACGCGCAGGAAGCCGAGGTCGCGGTACATCGACCATTCCTCGTCGTTGACGCACGAGCGCAGCAGCGCGCGAGCGCGCTGCTCGGCGCGACGCTCGCGGCCGGGGTCATAGCCGATCTGCTCCGTCCCGCGCGAACGGGTGCGCCAACGCAGTCGCGCGCGCGCAAACCGCTCGACGGCCCGTGGCCGGGTCAGCTCGGAGAGCAGCGCGAGCAGAACGATCGCGGCGGTCCCCAGGGCGAGCGCCATCGCGCTACCGGCCCGAGGCCGCTGTCCGCGGCGCGCCGCCGGCGGCGCGGGGAAAGAAGATCACGCGCTCGGCATCGCGGGGGACCTCAGCGAAGCTCTTTACCAACTCGGCCTCGCGGCGACCGGCGTGGGTCTCGGTGGGAACGGCCGCCCACATCCCCGCGTCGAGCTCGCGGCGAAATGCCTCGACCAGCTCTCGCTCCTGCTCGGGCACCTCCACGTCACCCTCGGCGAGCACGATCTCGCCATGACCGGGCTTCAGACGCAGCAGCTTCATCGTCCTTCGATTATGGCAAACGGATGCACGCCCGGGGACACCTCCAGCGCGCGAGGTGCCTCTATCGCATGTGTGGGAGACCGAGCACGTCGACCGGACCCGCGCCGGCGCCGAGGTCGCGCAACCCACCGGCCACGGCGTCCCCGGTGATCGCACGTGCCGCGCGTGCGGCCTGCAGCGGCGTGCGTCCGAGAGCGAGTTGTGCGGCGAGAACGGAGGAATGGGTGCACCCCGAGCCATGTGCGGCGCCGTCGGGATGGCGCTCGCCGGGAATCTCCACCGCGGGGCGCTCGGGCGAGTCGAGAAAGAGGTCCGTCGCGCGCGCGCGATGACCGCCCGTGAGCACGACGACGCGCGGACCGAGCGCGAGCACCGCCCGGGCCAGAGCCTCGGCTTCGACCTCCTCGTCCGTGTCTCCCTTAGAAACCGGCATGGCAGCCAAGGTCGGCATACCGGCCTCGGTCTTTCCGGAAGATCCAGGCGGTGCGCTCGCCAGCGCACGCGCCTCCGGCAGGTTCGGGGTAAGGACGGTCGCCCGGGGCAGTATCTCCTCGACCAACGCCACGTGGGCGTCGGGGTCGAGCAGGCGGGCGCCCGACTCGGCGACCATCACCGGGTCGACGACCACGGGTGTGCCCGGGGGCAACTCGTCGAGCGCACGCGCGACCGCGAGCGTCGTCGTCGCGGTGCCGAGCATGCCGACCTTGACCGCGTCCACGCGAATGTCCGCGATCACGGCACGCACCTGTGCGAGCACGATCTCGGGCGGCACCGAGTGGATCGCCGTAACCCCCGTTGTGCTCTGCGCGGTGATCGCGGTGATCGCCGTCATGCCGTGCACGCCACAACGCGCGAACGCCTTCAGGTCGGCCTGAACGCCGGCGCCGCCACCGGAGTCCGAGCCGGCGATCGACAGTGCCGTGAGCGTATTCGTGGGCGCCATCGGGGCATGTGTCCGAGGGGTCATTCTCGCGTAACACTATTGACACGATGCAGCGCCTCAGGGCGCATCTGGCGGGCTAGCTTCGGCTTAGATGCTCACCGAGGACAGCGGACAGCCGCCACGAGAAGACCCCCGACGCACGCTTGGACGCCTCGGCGAGGACCTTGCGGTCGCCCACCTGCACCGGCTCGGCTTCTCACCGCTGGGACGCAACGAGCGAACCCGCTACGGCGAGATCGACGTGGTCGCCTTCGACGGGCGCACGCTCATCATCGCCGAGGTGAAGACGAGGCGCATCGACGCGCAGCGGCACAGAATTCGCCCCGACCAAGAGCCGCTGGTGTGGTTGCGCGCCCGCCAGCGCATCCGGCTGCGCCGTCTCGCCGCCGCTTGGCTGCACGATGAGAAGCACATCCGACCGACTGCCCACACGATCCGCTTCGACGCGATCGGCGTGATCGTGGACACCAAGGACCGGCTCGTGCGCCTCGACCACGTCGAGGGTGCGTGGTGAGCGGGACTGTCGGGTTACAGCGCGAGCTGCTGGTAAGCCAGCGACTGGAAGGACATCCGGTGCAGCGGAGAGACGCCCTGGCGAAGGATCGCCTCGCGGTGCACGGGCGTGGAGTAGCCGACGTGCTCGGCGAATCCCCAGCCAGGATGCTGGAGGTCGGCCTGGTGCATGTAGCGGTCGCGGGTGACCTTGGCGACGATCGACGCCGCCGCGATCGCCGCGCTGGTGGCGTCGCCGTCGACGATCGCCCGTTGGGGGCGCTCGAACTCCGGCACCGAGAAGCCGTCCACGAGACAGGCGACCTCCCCCTGGAGATCCCGCGTGACCCCACGCAGCGCATCACGCAACGCGGCGAGGTTCGTCTTGTGCAAGCCGCGAGCGTCGATCCCGCGGACGCAGCGCGAAACGACGACGACGCGAGCGGCGCTGCGGAGCACGAGCGGGTAGAGCTCCTCGCGCGCCTGCGCCGTGTGCTGCTTGGAGTCGTTCAGCGCGCTCAGCGCGCGCAACTCGCGGGTGGTGAGCGTCTCATAGTCGAACAGCACGCCCGCCGCCACGAGCGGTCCGGCGAGACAGCCCCGCCCGGCCTCGTCGGCCCCAGCCACCAGGCGAACGCCCAGACGACGGTCGAATGCAAACAGCCTCCGTCCGCTCGAGCCACGGCGCGCACGACGCCTGGCGCGCGCCGTCGGTCTTCCCGCGCGCGTCGAACCGGCGGACTCACCGCGTTCAACGATAGCGACGGGCTTAGAAGAAGCCGATGCGCTTGAGCGGCCAGTACGTGGCAAAGGCTCCACCGACGATCCACTTTGTGGGGACTGGTCCCCAGAACCTGCTGTCGTCGGATTCGCCACGGTTGTCCCCCATCATGAACCAGTGGTCGGGCGGAATCCTGATCGGCGTTGGAAAGTTGCATTCCGGCGAGGAGGGAACGGCGCAAGGCCGTATATAGGAGTCCTTCTCGGGCTTTCCGTTGCGAATCACATGTCCTTCGCGGATCGAGATTTCGTCCCCTGGACCGCCGACGATGCGCTTGATGAAGTTCACGCTGGCCTCCTGGGGCTGAGCAAGAGAGCAGGCGGACTGCGCACCTCGCCCGCGGCCCGGAGTCCCGCACACTCCCTGCTGAGCCCCTTCCGGGGGATGGAACACCGCGATCTCGCCGACGTGCGGTTTGCCGAAGTGCATCCCGATGCGGTTGACCAGGACCCGCTGGCCGATCGCGAGCGTCGGCTCCATCGAGCCGCTGGGGATCCGGTAGGGCTTGATCAGGACGGCCTGGATGCCGAACGCCAGCCCAACCGCGCCGGCGACGATCACGACCAGCTCGATCAGCGAGCTGGTCGTCGATTTAGTGCGTTTGGCGGCGCTCACGCCGACGGATCACCGGTGGGAGCGCCCGCTTCGGCGCCACCGGCATCGGGGGAGGAATCGGAGTCGGGCTCGCCCTGAGCGTGTGCCGCTGGGCGAGTCTCCTCCGCGCCAGGCTCAGGGCCACCCTCCGCCGAGGCTCCCCCGTCCGTCTCCTCCGCGGAGACTCCCCCCTCCGTCGGCTCGGTCTTTGCGCCGTCCTCGCTTCCGGAGGCATCGGCGGGTCCGGACTCCTGGACGAGTGGCTCGGCGACGGTTCCCTCGGCGACGGCGATATCGGTGACAGCGTCCTGCGATGCGGTCGTCCCGTTCTCCTCGCTCGCCGTCTCCTGCGTGGTCGGGTCGTCGTGCAACAGCCCGGGCTCAATCGCCTCTTCTGGGCCGGTGTAGCGGCGCTCGCGCACGCGGGCGCGCTTGCCCACGCGATCGCGCAGGTAGTAGAGCTTCGCGCGGCGCACGTCACCGCGAGCGGCCAGCTCGATGCGCTCGATCTTGGGCGAATGCACCGGAAACATGCGCTCGACGCCCACGCCGAAGGACTGCTTGCGCACGGTGAACGTCTCGCGCGCACCGTGGCCCTGACGCTTGATGACCACGCCCTCGAACACCTGCACGCGCCGGCGGGTACCCTCGATCACCTGAAAATGCACCTTCACGCGGTCGCCCGGCGCAAAGTTGGGAACGCGGCGCAGCTGCGCGCGCTCGATGGTTTCGATGACGCTGCTCATGATCAAGGAGGTCTCGCGTCGACGGCCGGCAAGAGACCCCGAACGGGCATCCGGCCTACGCGGGGAGCAATGGTAGCGGACGACCGGCCCGTCTCGCCTCAGCGCAGCCTGTCCGACGACCCTCCACGTTCCCGACTGCGCTCGCGCCGCCACTCGCCGATGCGCTGATGATGCCCCGAGAGCAGGATCTCCGGCACCGCCCATCCGCGATACTCGGCCGGCCGCGTGTAGTGGGGATACTCGGGATGCCCATCGAGCGCCGGGCTGAACGACTCCTCGACCGCCGAGTGCTCGTGTCCGAGCGCGCCGGGCAGCTTGCGAAAGACAGCGTCGCAGAGAACCATCGCCGCGAGCTCCCCGCCCGAGAGGATGTAGCGCCCGACTGAGATCACGTCGCTCGCGAAGTGCTCGACGATGCGCTCATCGAAGCCCTCATAGCGTCCGCACAGCAGGGTCAACGCGGGCTCCCCCGCCAGCTCATCGACGAGCCGGTCATCGAGCATCCGTCCACCCGGTGTGAGCGCTATCACGCGGCGATGCTCGCGCAGCTCGACCGGATCGACGCCGTAGCGGGCGCGCAAGGCGCTGTCGAGGACGTCCACGCGCAGCACCATTCCCGCCCCGCCCCCGAACGGAGTGTCATCCACCTGTCCGCCGCTCAAAGGCGTGTGATCGCGAAAGTTCACGCACTCCAGGCGCGCGGCGTCCGCCTCCAGCGCGTTGCTGACATGGCGCTGGGAGGCGAACCACCGGAACCACTCGGGGAACAGCGTGAAGACGTCTATCTCCATCGCACCTGCACCGTGCGTCGGGCATCCCATCGCCCTACGCCCCCAGAAAGTCGACGTCCACGTCGATCCGTCCCGTCGAGACGTCGACGCTTCGGATCGCGTCTTTGACCATCGGCACGAGCAGCGGCGGGGGCAACGACGGCGAGGCATCTCCGCGCTTGGCCCGCCCTCCGGGCGGCACGCTCTGCGGCGATCGCCGTACTTCAAGCGCCTCGCACGAGGGGAGCTCAATCAGGCGACTGACGACTCCCACCGGTCGCTCACCGTCCACGACTTCGCAACCCTCCAGTTCGTGCGCCCACCACTCGCCCTCACCGAGCACGGGGGCGTGCACACGGTCGACCGTCAGCTCCCGGCCCCGCAACGCCTCCGCCGCGGCTCGGTCGGTGATGCCCTCCAAGCGAACGATCGGATGCTGCTCGGTTCCCGCACGCCGCACGATCGGAGCCGTCGTCTCCGCCACCGTCACCTCGGTCCCCACCGCCAGCAGTCGCGGTCGCGCGCCAGTCACGTAGAAGCTCCCGTCGAGACCGTGCGCACGACCGACGCGTCCCGCCGGGAGTTCCGAGGAGGAGTGCTCGGACATCGTCGACTTCGTCTCTGAGGCAGCGCGCGTCAATCGACGATGTCGAGGAGCACACGAGACCCCTCGCCGGTGGCGGCCGCTTTCACTACAGTCCGCAAGGCGTGGGCGGTGCGTCCGGCGCGACCGATCACCCGGCCGTAGTCCTCCTGGGCCACGCACAGCTCCAGCACGAGCGTGCCGTCGTCCTGCTCGAACTGCTCGACCGACACCTCCTCTGGCTCCTCGACCAGGCCTTCGGCGAGGTACTCGAGCAGCTGTCTGGGGATCTCTGTCGGAGTTCGCGTCACGGTAGATGGTGGGTTGAGGTGCCGTTCGCCGATCCTCGCCACCGCCACCGCGCCGGTGCGGCTGACGCGGAGGCTATGCGCTCCGCGACTCGATTCCCTGGATGCGCAGCAGCTTGCGCACCGTGTCCGACGGTTGGGCGCCGCGCGCCAGCCAGCTGCGCGCGCGCTCCTCGTCGATCACGATCGTCGAGGGGTTCGTCTGCGCGTTGTAGTGGCCGATCGTCTCGATCACGCGCCCGTCGCGGGGAGAGCGCTGGTCGGCGACGACCACGCGCCACATCGGGTCCTTCTTGCCGCCCACTCGCGTGAGCCTGAGCCTGACTGCCACGATTTCCTCTCGGCTGGAAACAACACTTGCCGGGAAGAGCTTAGAGAAAGACGGACCTCACCGTGCGTTGCGCATCATCGCGCCGACGTCCGGCAGCTTGCCCCGTCCCACTTGACGCATGACTTTGCGCATCTGCCCGAACTGCTTGACGAGGCGATTGACCTGCTGGACGCTCGTGCCGGAGCCGCGGGCGATCCGCAGCCTGCGTGAGCCCTTGATCAGCTCCGGCCTGCGCCGCTCCTCGACGGTCATCGAGAGGATGATCGCCTGGATGCGATCGAGCTCGCGCTCGTCGACCTTCATGTTCTGCAGCTGTGCTCCCGCGAGACCCGGGATCATCCCGAGCAGGCTCGTGATCGGCCCCATGCGCCGGATCGTCTTCAGCTGCGAGAGGAAATCGTCGAGGCCGAACTCGTTGCGCCGCAGCTTGCGCTCGAGCTCGGCGGACTCGGACTCGTCGAACTGCCGCTCGGCCTTCTCGATCAAGCTCATCACGTCGCCCATGCCGAGGATGCGCTGGGCCATGCGATCGGGATGGAAGCGCTCGAACTGCTCAAGCTTCTCGCCGGTCGATGCGAACAGGATCGGCTTACCGGTGACCGCCTTGACCGACAAAGCGGCGCCCCCGCGGGCGTCGCCGTCCAGCTTGCTCATCACGACGCCGTCGAACTGGACCGCCTCGGCGAACCGCTCGGCGACGTTGACGGCGTCCTGACCGGTCATCGCGTCCACCACGAGCAGCACGTTGTGCGGCTTGACGGCCTTGCGGATGCGCACGAGCTCGGCCATCAGCTCCTCGTCCACGTGCAGGCGGCCGCTCGTGTCGACGATCAACACGTCCTTGCCCTCGCGCTTTGCCCGATCGAGTGCCCACGCGGCGATCTCCTCCGGGTCGCGATCGGTCCCCTGCTCATAGACCTCCGCGCCCGCCTGCCCACCCACCTTTACCAGCTGCTCGACCGCCGCCGGGCGATACACGTCGCATGCGGCTACGGCGACCGAAGAAGAGTGCTCCTCGCGCAGGTGCCTGGCTAGCTTCGCCGTGGCGGTCGTCTTGCCCGAGCCCTGCAGCCCCGCCATCAGGATCACCGTGGGCGGACGGGGAGAGAAGCTCAGCCCGGCTGAGGCGCCACCCATCAGGCCCGTCAACTCCTCGCCGACGATCTTCACGACCTGCTGGCCGGGGTTCAGCTTGCCGATCACCTCCGCCCCGAGGCAGCGCTCCTTCAGCTGCGCGGTGAACTGCCTGACGACCTTGAAGTTGACGTCCGCCTCGAGCAGCGCCAGGCGGATCTCGCGCATCGCCCCGTCGATGTCCTCCTCGCTCAGCGTGCCGTGCTTGCGCACGTCGGCAAGCGTTCCCTGCAGCTTCTCGGCGAGAGAATCGAACATCGGCTTCAGATTCTCGCAGCCGGCGCGCGCCCGGGCCGACTCTCAGCCGGCATCCACGCCGCCGACGGGGCGGTCAGGCCTCGCCGCTCCCGCCGGTCACAGCGCGAGGAGCGGCCGCCGGACGCCCGGGCGGGGGAGTGCCATCCCTGGCGGCGCCGGAGAGCGCCTCGCCGATGCCGGCGAACGCCTGGGCGAACTCCGACGGGACGACGAACACCTTGTTCGAGTCCCCTTCGGCGAGCTGAGGGAGCATCTGCAGGTATTCGTAGCTCAGCAGCTCACGATTCGGTTTGCCCGCGTGGATCGCTTTGAACACGGTGTCGATCGCCTTCGCTTCGCCCTCGGCGCGCAGGATCGCCGCCTGACGCTCGCCCTCGGCGTCGAGCACCGCGGCCTGCTGAGCGCCCTCGGCATTGAGGACGGCCGCCTGCTTGGCGCCCTCAGCGGTGAGGATCTGCGACTGCTTCTCCCCTTCCGCGGTCAGGATCGCCGCGCGCCGGTCGCGCTCGGCGCGCATCTGCTTCTCCATCGCCGTCCTGATGTCCGCCGGCGGGTCGACCGACTTGATCTCCACGCGGTTGATCCTGATCCCCCACTTGCCGGTCGCCTCGTCGAGCACGACGCGGAGCTCGGTGTTCACGTTCTCGCGCGCGGTGAGCGTCGCCTCGAGCGTCAGCCCGCCGATCACATTGCGCAGCGTGGTCACGGTCAGCTGCTCTATCGCCTGCAGCGGATTGGCGATTTCATAGGTCGCCGAGCGTGGGTCGGTGATCGTGAAGTACAGGACCGTCTCGATGCCGACGACCACGTTGTCTTCGGTGATCACCGACTGAGGCGCGAAGTTGACGACCTGCTCGCGCAGGTCGACCAGCGGCTTGACGCGGTCGATGAACGGCGTGACGATCGTAAGCCCCGGCTCGAGCGTGCGGCTGTAGCGGCCCAGCCGCTCGACCACGCCAGCTCGCGCCTGAGGGATCACACGAATCGTCCGCGCCGCCACGACCAACAAGAACACGACAAGCACGGCGATGACGATCAGAGCGACCATAAGACAGTCCTTTCTATTGTACTTCCTCAAAGAGCCTACTTCGAAGCAACAAGCGTCTGAGGCGCTCATGGGTCAAGTGGAGCTAGGACGCAGTGAACGAAGTGTGCTCCGTACACGAGAGATCGAGGACGACGCTCCGCGCAGCGCCCACGGCCGCCTCAGTGCATTACGAGCGCCGTTGCGCCCCTAATCTCTACTACCTCGACGCGCTCGCCGACGTCGATGACCTCGTCTTCGTCGTAGCTGCGCGCCGTCCACACCTCGCCGCCGACCTTCACGCAGCCGACGCCCTCGTCGTTCGCGATCCGCTCGAGCACGACCGCCGGGCGACCTACGAGCGCGGCCGCCCCGGTGCGGATCGACGGAGGCACGCGGCGGTGACGTCTGGCAACGGGGCGAAGCGTCGCGAACACGATCGCCGAGGCGACCACGAACACGATGCCGCCGAGCAGAGCGCCGACGCCGGCGAGGCTGACGAGCGCCGCGAGAACCGCTCCGACGGCGAACGGCGCGAGGTAGAAGCCGCCCTGGTGCATCTCCCCTACGCCCAGCGCACAGGCGGCGACGAGCCAGATGATCCACGCGTCCATACCTTCAGGTTACCCCTCGGCGATCAGCGCCCGGGCGAAGTCCTCGGGATCGAACGGCCGCAGGTCCTCCAGCGACTCGCCCACGCCGATCAGCTTCACCGGCAGACCCAGCTCGCGCGCGATCGCCAAAGCGATTCCCCCTCGCGCGGTGCCGTCCAGCTTCGTCAGCACCACCCCGGTGACCTGCGCCGCCTCGGCGAACAGCTTGGCCTGTCGCAGACCGTTCTGGCCGGTGGTCGCGTCGATCGTGAGCAGCGTCTCGTGCGGCGCACCCTCGAGCTGGCGGGAGATCACCCGGCGCACCTTGCCGAGCTCGGCCATCAGGTCGTCCTGGGTGTGCAGCCGCCCGGCGGTGTCCACGATCACGACGTCCACGCCCCGGCTGCGACCCTGGGCAATCGCCTCGAACGCCACCGCTCCCGGATCCGATCCCTCCGGGCCCGTGACGATCTCGCACTCCGCCCGTCGCGCCCATCCTTCGAGCTGCTCCGCCGCTGCAGCTCTGAACGTGTCGGCCGCTCCGAGCAGCACGCTCCGTCCGAGCTCTCGCCGCAGGTGCCACGCGAGCTTGCCGATCGTCGTGGTCTTGCCCGTCCCGTTGACCCCAACCGCCATGATCACCGTCGGTTGCGCACGGAGGTCGATGCGGGACTCTCCGACGCGGGCGGTGTCCGCCAGCAGCGCGATCAGGCGCTCGCTCAACGCCTCGCCACCCTCGATCCGCCCGTCTCCGGCCTCCTGCTCGAGTGCGCTTACGACCGTAGCGGTCGTGCTCGCGCCGACGTCGGCCATGATCAGCGCTTCCTCGAGCCGTTCCCACGTGTGCTCGTCGAGCGTCCCGAACAGGGTCGCCTGGATCTCCGAGCCGAGCGCCTGGCGAGTCTTCGAGAGGTTCTCCCGCAGCCGCCCGAAGAAGCCCCGGCGCCGCTCGCGCCGCTCTGAGCTCTCGTCCTCCCCGGCCGCGCCCGCGCCGGCGGGATCGTCGACGATGAATAGATCGCTCCAGTCGCGCGCCACGGGCGGCGCGACTGTATCAGGCGACCTCGGAGGCGACCTCGGCGACCTCGGAGATCTCGGACACTTGCGCCTGCCTGCCGTGTGCCCTCTGGGTATGCCCTTCAGGCGTCGCCGCAGGCAGACGCCGGGAGAGCACCTTCGAGACGCCGTCGCCGCCCATCGAGACGCCGTACAACCAGTCGGCCGCGTCCATCGTGCGCTTCTGGTGGGTGATCACGATGAACTGGGCACGATCGGCATAACGGCGCAACAGCGCCAGGAAGCGGTCGAGGTTGAGGTCGTCTAGGGCGGCCTCGACCTCGTCCATGATGTAGAAGGGACACGGCCGGGCGAGAAACACCGCGAACAGGAACGCCAACGCGGTCATCGACTTCTCACCGCCCGAGAGCAGCGACAGTCGCTTCGTCGACTTGCCCGCAGGCGTGATCTCGATCTCAACGCCCAACAGGTGCTCCTCACCCTCCCGCCTGAGGATCTCCGCGTGCTCGGACTCCTCCTGGGCGGCCGCCTCCGCCGCGTCGGGATCGCGATCGGCGCCGTCGTCTGGCAGCGGCTGTCCACCCAGCACCGGGCGGGGGGCTTGCTCGTCGTCGACGAGCCGCAGCCGGCCGGATCCGCCCGGGAATACGTCGCCGACGAGCTCCTCGAAGTTGTGCGCGGCGGCGGCGAACGTCTCCTCGAAGGTCTCCTGGATCTGGCGGTCGGTTTCGCGGATCACCGCTCGCAGCTCGCGCAGCGCCGTCTCGAGGTCGGTGCGCCGGCTCTCGAGCTCCTCGACGTGGTCGACCGCCTCCGCGTACTCCTCTTGCGCCAACGGATTCACGGGGCCGAGCTGCTCCCGCCGACGCCCCAGGCGCTCGACCCGCGCCAGTAGCGCGCGCACCTCCTCCTCTCCCAGAGCCTGCCCTGCCTCGACCTCGTTCGCGTCGGGCGCCGCGAGCTCCAGCCGCTCGGCCAGACCCTTCAGCTCGAGCCCGGCCTCCTCGGCCTGGTCGCGCAGCCGCTGAGCCGCGACCTCTGCGTCCGTGACGAGCTCTCCGGCAGTCCGCAGACGCGTCTGCAGCTCGGCCTCCTCACCGGCGCACGTGCGCAGCTCGGTCGCCATCTCCTCGCCGGCGGCCCGGTGGCGAGCGAGCTCCTCTTCCAGGTGCGTCACGCGCTCGCGCACCGTCTCCCCAACGCCCGTCAAGGCCGCCGTGAGACGCTCGGCGAGGGGCACGATCGCGATGTCGGCGGCGTGCTGCGCTCGCAGGCGTCCTAGTCGCCCCGCACGCTCGGCCCGCTCTCGGGCGATCCGCTCGGCCTGGCGGCGCTCGGCCGCGAGCTCGCCCTCGAGCTCGGCCTTGCGCACCGCGAGCGGTCCTTGCTCGGGTGCGGCGCGGCGCTGCTCGATCAGCCACTCGGTGCGCCTGCGGGCCTCGCCCGCCTCGCTCTTGCGACGCTCGGCCTCGCGCAGCGTACCCTCCGCCACTCCCCGGGCCTGCTCGGCGGCGCGCACCTCCGCGAGCGCCCCATCGGCGGCGGCGCGCGCGGAGTGCTCCTCCTGCGCGGCCTGCTCGGCGAGCGCGATCAGACGCTCGCGCTCGTTGCGGCGTGCGAGCACCCGCTCCGCGCCACCCTCGGTCAGCTGGCGCACCTCGCCCCAAGCCGCGAACCACACACGTCCGCTGCGCGTCGCGGCGATGCCGGTGAAGCCAGCGGGAAGATCCTCCAGGCGCTCGACCACCCACGCGTCGGCCAGCAGCCGCCCGGCCAGCTCGATGACGGCGCTGGGACCGCTCACCAGGTCCAGCAGCCTCCGCGCGCCCTGCGCTGGTGCAGCGCTCACATCCGCGGGAGCCTTCCCCTGCTCGCCACCGAGCTCGCCGGCGAGCAGGGCCGTGCCGCCGTCGGGGCCTGAGCGGTCGAGCAGCGTCTCGGCGCCCGCCACGTCGCGGACGAGCGTCGCGTCCAACCGTCCTCCGAGCGCGGCGGCCAGCGCCAGCTCATACCCGTCCTCAACGCTCAGCTCCTCGCTGAGCGCCTTCGCTGAGCCCGCCTCCCCGCCCCCGGCCTTCGCCACGTGGCTGCGCAGGAACTGATTGACGGCCGCGAGCTCGGCGCCGACCCGCGCCGCCTCGCGCCGGGTGTCCTCGACGGCCCGCTCGGCGTCGCGCAGCCGCCCGCGAGCCTGCTCGGCCAGCTCGTCGGCCCGTTCGCGGGCGGCGCGGGCTTCCCCCAGCTCCGTCTCAAGCTCCTGGACATGCGCGTCCTGTCGCTCACGCGCGAGCTCCAAATCTGAGACCTCGCGCGCGATCTCCCGCTCGCGTCCAGCCTCGATCTCCGCCAGCTCGGCCTCCAGCGCGCCGATCCGATCCCCTCCGACCTCGCCCTGGCTCTCCTCGGCCCGCTCGGCGGCGTCGCGCAGCGCGTCGAGCTCCAGCTGGACGCGCTCGGCGCGCCGGACCACGGTCGTCCCGCTCGCGGCTACCTGCTCGGCACGCAGCTCCAGCCGCTCGTGCACGGAGCGCGCGTCATATGCCCGCCGCGCGAGCTCGTCGTGGCGCTCGGCCCGCTCGGCGAGGGCGCGCTCGGCCACTCCCCGCCGGTCTACCACTGCCTGCAGCCGCGCCTCGATCTCAGCGCGCGCCGCCCGCGCCTCGCTCACGCGCGCCTCCGCGCCAACCAAGTCTCCGCGTCGGGCTCTCAGCTCCTCGCGCGCGAGCTCCCAGCGCGCTTCCAGCATCTGGCGCTCGAGGCGCTCGTGCAGCTCTGCCGCCTCGGCCTGGCGCTTCAGCGGTCGCAGGCGGGTGCGTGCCTCGCGCTCGACGTCCAACGCCCGGTCGAGGTTCTCCTGTGTGCGCTCGAGCTTCAGCTGGGCGCGCCGGCGACGCTTGCGGTGCTTGCCGAGACCCGCCGCCTCCTCGATCAACAGACGCCTGTCGCGGGGCTTCGAAGTCACGATCGCCTCGACCCGCCCCTGCGAGATGACCGAATGGGTCTCCTTGCCGAGACCGGTGTCCGAGAGCACCTCGATCACGTCCGTCAACCGGCAGCGAGCCCCGTTCAGTCGGTATGAGCCCTCCCCTGTGCGATCCAATCGCCGCACGATCGAAATCTCGCTCAGCGGCAGGTCGACTGTGCCGTCAGAGTTGTCGAGCACGATCTCCACCTCGGCCGCGCTGCGTGCCTGGACCCCTCGCCCTCCGCCGAAGATCACGTCCTGCATCGACTGTCCGCGTACCGCCAGCGGCGACTGCTCGCCCATCGCCCACAGCACCGCGTCGGTTACGTTCGACTTGCCCGACCCGTTCGGCCCGACGACCACGCTCACGCCCGGGCCGAAATCCATGTGCGTGCGATCGGGAAAGGACTTGAAGCCCTTCAGCGTGAGCGACTTCAGGCGCATCGGCTACCCATCACTCCTGATCGGCCAGCTCGTCGATCGCCTCCCGCGCGGCCTCCTGCTCGGCGTGCTTCTTGCTGCGCCCGCTTCCCTTTCCCAGCTCCCGCTCCTGCACTTTCGCCACGACGATGAACGTGCGCTCGTGCGGTGGCCCGAGCTCCTCGGTGACCTCGTAGCCGACCTCCTCGCCCCGCCTGGCCAGCAGCTCCTGCAATGCCGACTTGAAGTCCAGCGGGTGCTCCAGCGCATCCTCGATCTCCGGCTGGAACGCCTCCACCACGGCCCTCGCCGTGCGCTCGTAGCCGCAGCTCAGATAGCACGCGCCGATCACCGCCTCGATCACCGACGCGAGCACGCGCTCGGTCTCCACGAGCGCCGCCGCCGTGCTCCGCTCGATGCTCGCAGGCGCCGCCGCGCGCAGGCGCTCCGGTACGCCCAGCCGCTCGGCCACCTTGCGGCAGGAGGGTCCTGAGACCGCCTGGGCGCGAATCTTCGTGAGCCTGCCGGCGCCGAACCGCTCCGCCTCCAGGCGCGGATACAGATGGGTCGTCACCGCCAACCCCAGCACGCTGTCGCCGAGGAACGCCAGTCGCGTGTAGGAATCGCTGCTGCGCGCGCTCCACGACGCATGCGTGAACACCTGACGCTCGAGCTCCACTGGCAGCTCGTCGAGCAGTTCGTTGAGCAGTCTCATCAAGCATCAGTCATTGCCGGCGTGGGCAAGCACGAAGTCAACGGCCTGCCCAACCGTGAGGATCTTCGCCGCCTGTTCGTCGGACATCTGCACGCCATAGGTGTCCTCGAGCTCCTGCACAAGCGTGTACAGATCCAACGAGTCGGCCTCCAGATCCTCCTTGAAGCGAGTCCCGCCGTCGATGCCGCCCGGATCGACGTCCAGCTCGTCGGCGAGATGAGCCTGGATCAGGGTCAAGACTTGCTCGCGGGTCATCTGGCTTTCGCTCATCTCGCCTGCGGCAGGCTAGCGCCCAGCGCGGACATGGGCGCCTCTTTGAGCGCACCGGCATCTTCCAGCGCTCGCTGGGTCTGCCCGACCAGATCCGCTCGTACGCCCCACTCGGCTCGCATGATCGCCTGAGCGAAGCCCGCGCGCGTGAAGCGTCCGTGCGGAACCACGCCGATACGGCGCAATCCGAGCAGGTACGCGCCGCCATGCGCCTCGGGGTCGAGCTCCTCGCGGAAGCCACCCAGCGCGCTCCGCAACAACGCCCCACCCAGCTTCGCGCGCGGCGAGGACATCGCCGCTTCCTTGACCGCGCCGAGGATCGCCTGGGAGACCCCCTCCATCAGCTTCAGCGAGATGTTGCCCGTGAACCCGTCGGTGACGATCACATCCGCCTTGCCGCTCGTCACGTCGCCCCCCTCCACGCTGCCCACGAACTCGAACGCAGCCGCCGTCAGTCCTTCCTCGGCGCGCCGGGATAGCTCCTCGCGGGTCTCCACAACCAGCGGGCTGCCACGCCCCGCCTCCTCTCCGTTGGACAAGAGGCCCACGCGAGGATGCTCGACCCCGAGCACCACGCGAGCGAGCGCCGCGCCCATGAACGCGAACTGCACCAGGTGCTCGCGGCGCGCCTCGGCGTTGGCGCCCACGTCGAGCAGCGTCACCGGATGACCGGGCACCGGCACCGGCAGCGCCAGCGCCGGACGGTAAATCCCTCGCGCGCGCTTCACGTTGAACAGCCCCGCGGCGAGCGCCGCGCCAGTGCCGCCGGCGCACACGAGCGCCTGCGCCCTGCCGTCAGCGACCGCCCTGGCAGCCTGCACGATCGACGCCTCGGGAGTCGATCGCGCGGCGCGCGCCGGGTCGGGGCTCTTGGCGATCGACACGGGCGCGTCGACCACCTCCACCCCGGGCGGCGTCTCACCGAGCTCACCCGCCGGGCCGAACAGCAGCACGCGCGCGCCCCGTGAGGCCGCGATCGCCGCGCCCGCCGCCACCTCCCCCGGACCAAGGTCGGCGCCGTTGCAGTCGACCGCCACGACGGCCTCATGAACCGCCCCGTTCGCCGCCGAAAGTCGCCGCGACGGGGAGCCGCCTGACGTCACGCCCTACTCGGCGTCGTGCTCGTGCTCGTGGCCGTGCGCTCGGGGCGCCACGACCTCGCGCCCCGCGTAGGTGCCGCAAACAGGGCACACCCGGTGTGGACGGCGCGGGCTGTGACAGCGAGGACACGCGTTCACCGTGGGCGCCTCGATCTTGTGCTGCGCGCGACGCTTCGCCGTGCGGCTGTGCGACTGCTTTTTCTTGGGTACCGCCATCGGCGCTCAAGGCTACCAGCCCGTATCGCACGCCGACCTCGCGCGCGAGATGCACACCAAGCCGATACTCCGCGACTCGCTACTCGATCCGCAGCTCCCGCAGCTTCGCCCAGCGAGGATCAGGCGGCACCTCGTGGCCATGCTCCGGTCCAGCCTCGTTCAGGTCGGCGGCGCACACGGGACACAGACCCGCGCAGTCCTCCCGGCAGAGCACCTTCACCGGCGACGCCAGCGCGAACGCGTCGCGCGCCCACGCGGCAAGGTCGAGCGTGTCGCCCTCCATGTACGGGCTATGCAACTCCTCGCCGCCGCCCGGCCGGTTCACCTCCCGCGCCTCCACCTCCACCCGGGGAGCCGCCTGCTTCAAGCAGCGCATGCACGGGCCCGTCAACTCCGCGTCAAAGCGCAGACGCAGCGCATAGCCGTCGCCCAGCATCCGCGAAACGTCGAGCGTGACCGGCACCCTGACCGATCCCGACTCGACGGGCTCGGCCGTGTAGACCTCGCCGGCGAGCTCCAGCGGAGCGATCCTCACGTCGAGCTCGAGCCGGCGCCCCTCACCGGCGCTCAGCCTCAGCCCGGCGAGATCGAAGTCGTCGGTCTGCGCAGCCATCCTTCCAGGCTAGCGAGCGACCTCTACTCGTGGACCTTCAGCTCCCGCTTGAGGATCTTGCCGGTCGCGTTGCGCGGCAGCTCCTCCATGAACACCACCTCGCGGGGAACCTTGAACCGGGCCAGGTTCTCCTTGACATAGCCCTTCACCGCGTCCTCGCTCAGCGTCGCTCCGTTGCGCGGTACGACGAACGCCTTCAGCCGCTGGCCGAACTGCTCGTCGGCCACGCCCACGACGGCCGCCTCCTCGATCTCAGCGTGGTCGGCCAGCAGGTCCTCGACCTCGCGCGGGAACACGTTCTCCCCCCCGCTCACGATCATCTCGTCGTCGCGCCCGTCGACGAACAGCCGTCCGCTCGCGTCGAACCGGCCGACGTCGCCGGTGCTCATCAAGCCCGCCACGATCTCCTTGCCGCCGCCGCCTGTGTACCCCTCGAACACCATCTCGTTGGCGACGAAGATCCGTCCCCCGTCTCCCGGCTTCGCCTCTCGACCCTCCGCGTCCAGCAGCTTCACGACCGTTCCCAGCGGCGGCCTGCCGGCAGTGCCGGGCGCCGCGCGCAGGTCCTCGGGCGTGGCGATCGTCGCCCACGCCACCTCTGTAGACCCATACAGGTTGTACAAGACGTCTCCGAACACGTCCATCGCGCGCGTCGCCAGCTCCCCCGGCAGCGCCGAGCCACTGACCGCGATCACCTTCAGCGCGCGCACGTCGTAGCGGGCCAGTGTCTCGTCGCCCAGGTCGATGATCCGCTGCAACATCACCGGCACGACCGCCAGCGTGCTCGCCCGGTGCTGGGCGACCGCGCGCAGGGTGTCCTCCGGATCGAACTTCCGTTGCAGCACGAGCGTCGAGGCGAGCGGCAAGCCGAGCGTGAAGTGAGCGAACCCCCACGAGTGGAACATCGGCGCCGCGATCATCGTCGTCTCCCGCGCCTTCAGCGGAATCTTCGAGAACAGCGCCGCCGCCGGGTCCAGCGAGTCCGGCTGCTTGCGCGCGGCCCCCTTTGGCGTGCCCGTGGTGCCCGAGGTCAAGATCACCACGCGACCCTTCTCCGCCGGCGGGTCCAGTTCCGAGTCCTCCCCTCGCGCGATCAGCTCGTCGAGCAGGGGATCTGACGAGCCCTGTCCGGGCTCGTGCCAGGCGATGAACCGTTTCCTTGCGGCGGCACCCTCGCGCACGAGCTCTGCGAACTCTTCGTCGTAAATCACCGCGACGGGCTTCTCCCGTTCGATCACATCCGTAATCTGCGGGCCGGCGAACGCGGTGTTCAGATACAGCGAGCTCGCGCCCAGCTTCGAGCAGGCGACGGTCGCCTCGATGAACCCGCGGTGGTTGCGACACATGATCGCCACCCCATCCTGTTCGCCGATGCCCGCTTCCTTCAGCCCGCGTGCCAACGCGTTCGTGCGCCTGTGCACCTCTTCGAACGTCAGCGTTCCCCGCTCGTCGACGAGCGCGGCCCTGTCGGGATAGCGCACGGCCGAAGACGTGTACGCGGCCGCCGGCGTCGGCCCCCACCGCCGCAGCGCCGCCAGCGAGCGCACCGCCTTGTCCGGGCGCATCGGCTGGATCATCCCGGTGCCGAGTAGCGTCTTTACGACCTGCAGCTTGTGCTTCGCCTCGTGCGCGTTCACGCGCTGACCCTACTCAAAGACAACGTGTCTCGCCCAGTCCTGAGCGGACATCTAGCTGACTTCGGCGGGTTCGTCCTTCCCTTGCAGGCGCTCGCGGCCACGTTGCACGGCGGCGATGAACTTCGACAGGTTCACCTCGAGCGTGTTCAGGATCTCATCGGCATAGTCCTCGGCGCCGAGGCGGATCTCCCGCTCCCTGGCGCGGGCGTCCTCGACGATATCCTCGGCGGCGCGCTCGGCCTGCTTGGTGACCTCCTCCTCACCCACCAGCCGCTCTTGTCGCTCGCGCGCGTCCTTGATAATCCGCTCGGCCTCCTTCTTGGCCTCCGCGAGCATCTCCTGACGCTCCTTGACGATCCACCGCGCCTGCTTGATCTCCTCGGGGATCGTCGCGCGCATCTGGTCGAGGATGTCGTAGATCTCCTCCTTGTCGACCCGCACCTGGTCGGTCAGGGGCACAGGCTTGGCGTTGTGCACCAAGTCGTCGAGCTTGTCTATCAGTACTAGGACGTCCATCTCTAATCTTCCCGGCTCATTTCGTCAGCGTCTCAGCTCTTCCTGCAAGCGCCCGGCAACCTCGGCCGGGACGAGATCGTCGATTCTCCCCCCGAACGTAGCGAGCTCCTTGACACCGCTCGACGACAGGAAACTGTACTGCGGGCTGGCCATCAGGTACACGGACTCTATCTCGGGATCCTGGCGGCGGTTGAGCTGGTTCATCTCGAACTCGTACTCGAAGTCGGAGATCGCCCGCAAACCCTTCACGATCGCCTTCGCCCCGACGTGCCGCGCGAACTCCACGACGAGCGTGCTGAACGGCTCGGCCCTGACCCCCTCGAGCTCCGCGATCGCGTGCTCGATGAAGCTCATCCGCTCCTCGATCCCGAACAGGGCCTTGTCCTTGCGCACGGAGCGGTTGACCACGCCGACGACGACTTCGTCGTACAGGCTCCACGCGCGGCGGATCACGTCCAGGTGGCCGTTGGTGATCGGGTCATAGGACCCGGGGCACACGGCGATCGAGCGCTCAGATGTGGTCATTGAAGTCTGTGGATTTTGATTGACGTGTTCCCATACCGACGCTCCCGCTCGAGCTCCAGGTCGAACTCGAGCTCGATCGGCCCCCGCCGGTCGCTCTCCACGACCACCCGTCCCGCGGGCGCCAGCAGCGACGGCAGCGCCGCCGAGAGCTCCGGCTCCCAGTCGTGCGCCTGCCGGTAAGGAGGATCGATGAACACCAGATCGTATGTCTCTTGGCGAGCCCGTGCGGCTCTGAGCGCCCCGAACGCGTCTCCACGCCGCACCTCCGCCTCCTCCCACTCGATGCCCAGCGACTCGAGGTTCACGGTCAGCGACGCCAGCGCATCGGGGTCGCGCTCCACGAACACGACCCTCCCGGCTCCCCTCGACAGGGCCTCGATTCCCAGCGCCCCCGTGCCCGCGAACAGGTCGAGCACGTCCATCCCCTGCACGGCGCCCAGCATCGAGAACAGCGCCTCCCTGACCCTGTCCGACGTCGGCCTGGTCGTCCTGCCCTCAGGCGCCGTCAGCGGCCTACCCCCCCAGCGTCCAGCGATCACCCGCATCCCTTCACCGTAGGGCCTGTTCGCTCGCACCGGTGCCAGAGAGCCTCGTGCGGCTGCACGGTGTCGAGGAGACGCCCGATGTCAGGGCGGACTCAGGCTGGTATCGGCGCGAGCGCGTCGGACCCGAACCGCCGCTCGAGCTCGCGTGCGAGCAGCGCGTGCTCAGGCTCCTCGAGCTCCGGGTCGGCGGCGACGATCGCCTCCGCTCGTGCCCGCGCTCGCTCGAGCAGTGCTCCGTCCTCGGGCATCGACGCGATCTGGAACTGACCGAAACCGGATTGGCGAGTGCCCACCAGCTCGCCCTCGTTGCGCAGCCGCAGGTCGATCTCCGCCAGCCGAAAGCCATCTGAGTGCTCGGCCATCGCGCGCAGTCTCGCTGAGCCGGGCGGCCCCATCAACAGGCAGCTCGACCGATGCTCGCCCCGACCCACGCGCCCGCGTAGCTGGTGCAGCTGGGAGAGCCCGAACCGCTCGGCGTTCTCCACCAGCATCACAGTCGCATTGGGCACATCGATACCCACCTCGATCACCGTCGTCGCCACGAGCACGTCGGCTTTCCCGCCGGCAAACGCCGCCATCGCCTCCTGCTTCTCCCGCTGGCGCATGCCCCCGTGCAGCAGCGCCAGCTCGTATCCCTCGAGCTCCCCCTCGCGCAGCCGCGCGAGCTCGGCCGTCGCCGCGCGCATCGTTCCGATCCCTCCAGCGTCGGTTCCGATCCCTCCAGCGTCGGTTCCGATCCCTTCGGCATCGAACACTCCGTCGCCTTTGCAGCGCGCGTGCGCGCGCGTGCGCGCGAAGGGTCCTGTCGGCGATCCATCCGCGCCGGACCCTCCACCCGTTCGATCCTCGTCCTTGACCCTCTCGTCGATCAGCGGACACACGACGTAGGCCTGGCGGCCTGCGCACAACTGCTCGCGAACCAGCTCGTACGCGCGGGCGCGCGCTCGCTCGCCGGCGAGTACGCGCGTCTCGATCGCCTGACGCCCGCGCGGCAGCTCGCGCAGGGTGCTCACGTCTAGGTCCCCGTAGCGGGCGAGCGCCAGCGTGCGCGGTATCGGGGTGGCGGTCATGTGCAACGTGTGAGGCGTTCTTCCCGCACCGTCCTCGCCGATGCCCTTCCCGTCCAGGGCTGCCCGCTGGCGCACGCCGAAGCGGTGCTGCTCGTCGACCACCGCCACCGCCAGACCGCGAAATCGCACGTCCGGCTCGATCAGCGCGTGCGTCCCCACGATCAGACCTAGCTCGCCGGTCGAGAGCTTGGCGAGGACGTCCCGGCGCCGCGCGGCGGGTGTCGAGCCGGTGAGCAGGGCCGCCGACACCGGCTCTACCCCGAGCAGCCTCTGCAGGGTCGCGAAATGCTGCTCGGCGAGCGTCTCCGTCGGCGCCATCAGCGCGGCCTGGCAGCCGTGGTCGATCGCCCGCAGCATCGCGTACAGCGCGATCACCGTCTTGCCGCTGCCGACCTCCCCCATCAGCAGCCGTTGCATCGGACGCGTCTTGCGCAAGTCCTCCGCGACCGTCTCGATCGCCGTGCGCTGGTCGGCGGTGAGCACGAACGGCAGTCCTCCGCTCAGCCAGCGCTCGCTCGCGGGCCCCTCACGGTCTAGTGCCCGGGCATCCGTGCGAGCGCCACGCTCGGCGCGACGGCGCAGGAACACGAGCTGGGTCAGCAGCAGCTCCTCGAACGCCAGGCGGCCCCGTCCCGCCTCGGGGTCCTCCGCCCGGCGTGGAAAGTGCATTGCCGCCAGCGCGCTCGCCCGGTCGGGCAATCCCTCAGAGCACCGTGTCGCCGCCGGCAAAGCCTCGGGCACATCCCTCAACGCATCCCTCGCTCCCTGCACGAGCGTGAGGATCTGCGTCGAGGTCACACCGCCGCTCGCTCCGTAGTGGGCGACGGCCGAGTCGCTCGCGCCTGGTGAACGGTCTATGTCAACGAGGTCGGCCTCGGCGCTCACGAGTCGCTCTGCCTCGACCGCGTGGTGAGAGACGTTGAATCCGCCTCGCCCGGAGAGCTTGCCGTGGAGCAGCAGACGCGTACCTGGCGGATATCGGTCGAGCAGCCACGGCTGGTTGAAGAACGTTGCGCGCATGCTGCCCGTCGCGTCGAACACGGTCGCCTCGACCAGCGGGCGCATGCCTCGGCGCCGCACCGGTCGCGTCGCGATCGCGCGCACCTGCACGGCGACCGTCGCTTGCTCACCTTGCTTGAGCGCCGCGACGGTGCGCGCCTCACGGCTGTCGCGCGGCAGATACTCGAGCAGGTCACCAACCGTCTGCACCCCGAGCGCGCGCAGCCCCGCGACGACCTTGCCGGACGCGTGCTCCAACGGGCGTTCGAGTCGCGACGCCCGTGGCCAGTGCACTGGCGCCGCGAGCATCGCCGCTCGACCCAGCGAGCTCGTGGAGGCAAACGCGAGTGGACCGCTCGCGAGCGGACGGTCAGACGAGACTGTCGCGGTTGCGGCGGCCAAGAGCATCTCCCGTGTCAATGATGCATCCTCGGGCGGCGTAAGACTGACTTCGATGAGGCGGGCCGGTCTGGACGTCTCAGTGGATCAACCACAGCCTCCGGAGATCGTCCGGGTGTGAAGAGCTACTCCGCGGCCAGGAGCCACCAGTAGGCGGGCTGACCGCCCTGACGCAGCTCGAGCTCGACCCCTCCGTTGACCATTCCGTCGAGCTCGCCCAGCTCGAGCGGAGCATCCTCGCCGGCGAGGCAGGTGATCAGCTCGGGCGCCCTGGACCCGTCGGCACCGTCCGCGAGCGCCGTCACCACCGTTTGCAGCGTCGCCCGCGGGTCGCCCCAGGCGAGCACCCGGTCATCGACGAACCCGACGGCCTCGCCGCGCTTGAAACGACCCCGCGCATCATCACGGGCCGCTTGAGCCACGGCGCCCGTGTGCAGCCCCTGGAGCGCCTCGACCAGCGCCCGCTCGTTCTCGCGCACGCTCTTCTCCGGCGCCAGCGCAACCGCGGCGGTCAGGCCGGCCTGCTGGCTTAACGCCTGGACGACCACGACCTGCTTGTCCGACAGCTCCGCCGCCCGCTCAGCCGCCATCACCACGTTCGGGCTGTTCGGCAGCACCACGACCTCCTCGGCCGGCACCTCGTGGATGCCCGCAAGCAACTCGTAGGTCGACGGGTTGAGCGTCGGGCCACCATCGATCGTGTGCACGCCCAGCTCGGCGAACATCGCCACGAGACCCTCGCCGCTGACGACGGCGACGGCGCCACAGCGCGCGCGCGCGCGGCTCCCCACTGACGGAGCTCTGGAACCGTGAGCGCGCGCGCCGGCATCGACGGGCGCCATCCCATTTCTCCCATCGGCAAAGTCAAGCGCCTCCTCCATCTCGCCGGCGCGTGCCGTCGCGAGACGCTCGTCGCGCTCTGATATCTGCAGGTGCATGTCCGCGACATCCAGGCGGGAGACCGTGCCAACGTCCGCGAACACACCTGTCGCGGCCTCCGGCCGGTCGGTGTGCACGTGCACCTTCAGCGTGGCCGAGTCGCCTACGACCAGCACCGAGTCTCCAAGCTCCTCCAGCGGCCCGATGAAGCGGGCGGCGCTGAGACCGGCGCCCGTAACCGCGAAGTTCGTGCAGAAGCGGAACGTGCCGGAGGTGTGCTCGGGATGGGTGATCCGCGCCGGCGCATGATGCTCGAGCTCGGGCGGCTCTTCGCCCCGTAGGGCGGCGACCACGCCGGCGAAGATGATCGTCAGCCCGTAGCCGCCGGCGTCGACCACGCCCGCGTCGCGCAGTGCGGCCAGCAGATCGGGGCCGCGCTTGACCGACTCCTGCCCGGCCACGACCGCACGCTCGAGCGCCGCGGCAATCGCCTGATCCTGCATGCCCGGCTCTGTCGTCGGACCGAGGCGAAGATTCTCGGGGCTGTGCGCGACGTCGGTCACGATCTTGTGGGCCATCTCTCGGGCGACCGTCAGGATCGTGCCCTCAGCCGGTTCGCGCACCGAGGAGTACGCGCGATCCGCCGCATTCGCCAGCGCCGCGCCGATCAGCGTCGCGTCGATCAGCTGGCCGGGACGGCTGACGAGCTCCTCGGCGGCGCCGCGGATCAGTTGCGAGAGGATCACGCCGGAGTTGCCGCGCGCCCCGAGCAACGCCGCGCGCGCCACCGACTGGACGATCTCCTCGCGGCCGATCTCATCGATCGTGCGGGAGGCGTCGCTCCCCTGCAGACGGTCGAGCTCGCTCAACACGGCGCGCAGCGTCAGCGCCATGTTGTCGCCCGTGTCTCCGTCGGCGACGGGAAACACGTTGAGGTCGTTGACCTCCTCGCGACGCGATTCAAGGTGGGTCAGCGCGCCGGCGACAGCGGCGCGAAAGCGGACCAGATTGGTGTCGCTCACGGCGACACCTCTATCAGGTCTCTCAGAGGGACTTCGTCAGCGGGCCTCTGAGCCCTGCCGACAGGAGGGTGCGATCTGCTCAGAGGGCCTTCGTGACCTTGCCGGCCTTCAGGCAGCGCGTGCACACGTACACGCGCTTGGGCGCCTTGCCGACAAGGATTCTGACCTTCTGCAGGTTGGGGTCGAAGCGACGCTTGGTCGCGACCATCGAGTGGCTGCGACTCTGACCGAACGCCGGTCCCTTCCCGCAGCTGTGACATATCTTGGCCATGAGCGGCCGCAAGTGTAGATGATCCTCGCGGTTCCCGGCGAATCCCGCGGGTGCTTGCCTCTTTCGACGAGGACCCCCTGGAGGGGGTCCCAGCGGGGTCGGTCAGTGAAAGCCCACCGCCGCTGAGAGCTCCTTGCGCAGCGCCGCCATCCGCAAAACGGCCTCGGCCGCGTGGCGACCCTGGTCGCGCTTGCCGCCGCCGGCCCGTGCCAGCGCCTGCTCCATCGTCGCGCACGTGAGCACGCCGAACGCGCACGGCATGCCGGTTTCGAGCTGCACTTGCATGACCCCTCTGGCCGCCTCGGCGCAGACGAAGTCGTAGTGGTCGGTCTCGCCGCGAATCACCGCCCCCAGGCACGCGACGCCCGCGAAGCGCCCTGATGACGCGGCGTAGCCGGCCGCCAGCGGAAGCTCGAAGGCACCGGGAACGTCGAACACCTCGACGTCGCTGCCCGCCTCGGCGAACACCTCGCGCGCGCCGCGCACGAGCCGCTCGGCCAGGTCCTCGTAGAAGCGCCCGACGGCGATTGCGTAGGAGTCGCTCACCGCTTCGGCTCCTTCTCTGCGGCGTCGCGAGCATGCTCTGCGCGCAGCATCTCTGCGTCTAGGTTCAGTCCCTGGTGGTGGAGTGTGTGGCCCATGCGCTCGCGCTTGGTGCGCATGTACTCCTCGTTGTGCGGATTTGTAGCGTGCTCGATCGGGATCTGCGCGGACACCGACAGCCCGTAGCCCTCCAGGCCGCGGATCTTCTTCGGGTTGTTCGTGAGGATGCGGATCGAGGACAGCCCCAGATCGACGAGGATCTGGGCGCCGATGCCGTAGTCGCGCAGGTCGGCGGGCAGCCCGAGCTGGAGGTTGGCCTCGACCGTATCAAGGCCGTCCTCCTGCAGGCGGTAGGCCTTCAGCTTGTTGAGCAGCCCGATGCCGCGGCCCTCCTGGGCCAGGTACAGGAGCACGCCGGTACCCTCCGCCTCGATCATCGACAGCGCCGACTCGAGCTGTTCGCCACAGTCGCAGCGCAGCGAATGGAACACGTCGCCCGTCAGGCACTCGGAGTGGACGCGCACGAGCACGTCCTCACATCCGGACACCTCGCCCTTGACGAGCGCCACGTGATGCTTCTCGTCCACGAGCGAGCGGTAGCCGACCACCTCGAACTCGCCGAATGCCGTGGGCAGCCGCGCGGAGGCGACCCGTTCGATCAGCTTGTCGTGACGGCGGCGATAGGCGATCAGGTCGGCGATCGTGATCATCTTCAGCTCGTGCCTTACGCAGTAGCCGGCGAGGTCGTCGACGCGCGCCATCGTCCCGTCGTCGTTCATCACCTCGCAGATCACCCCGGCCGGGTTCAGTCCGGCCAGGCGCGCCAGGTCGACCGCCGCCTCGGTCTGCCCGGTGCGCTCGAGCACTCCGCCCGAGCGCGCCTTGAGCGGGAAGATGTGCCCCGGCTGGACGAGGTCGCGTGGGTGGGTCTCGGGGTCTATCGCCACCTGGATCGTGCGCGCACGATCGTGTGCGGAGATTCCCGTCGTCACGCCTTCGCGCGCCTCGATCGAGACCGTGAACGGCGTCTCGAACGACGATTCGTTCTTGGCCGCCATCAGCTCGAGGCCGAGTTCCTCGCAGCGCTCAGGCGTCAGCGACAGGCAGATCAGCCCACGCCCCTCCTTCGCCATGAAGTTGATCGCCTCGGGGGTGGCAAACTGCGCCGCCAACGTCAGGTCGCCCTCGTTCTCGCGGTTCTCGTCGTCGCATACGACGATCATCCGCCCCGCACGGATCTCCTCGAGCGCCTCTTCGATCGTGGCGAACGGCGTGGTCGTCTTCGACTGGCTCATGCGGTCCACTCCTTCGAATTCCGATCGTGCATCAATCGCTCGACGTGCTTGGCCAGCACGTCGACCTCGATGTTGACACGCCTGCCGGGGACCGCCTCCCCAAGGCTCGTGCGCGCGAGCGTCTCCGGGATCAACGCCACCTCGAAACCGCCCGGCTCGAGTGCGCTGACGGTCAGGCTGACGCCGTCGAGCGCGACCGAGCCCTTCTCCACGAGATAGCGCTCCAAGCGTCCGTCGGTCTCGATGGTGAGCACGCGCGCGAAGCCCTCCTCGCGCGTCCCGCCGACGGTGCCCGTGCCGTCGACGTGGCCCTGCACGATGTGCCCACCGAGGCGATCCTGCGCCCGCAGCGCGAGCTCCAGGTTGACCTGCGCGCCGAGCTCGAGCTCCCCCAGCGAGGAGCGCGCGAGCGTCTCGATCATCGCCTGTGCTCGAAAGCTCTCCGCGCGCGTCTCGCTCACGGTCAGGCACACGCCGTTGACGGCGATCGAGTCACCGAGCTTCAGCTCGCTCGCCAGCCGCGTCTCGATCTCGAGCGTCGCGCCCGCGCCGTTGCGCTCGAGCGCGCTCACCCTGCCGAGATCCGCGATCAAGCCGGTGAACACGTCTCGCTCACCACTCGCGCAGGCGCGCGGAGATCAAAAGATCCTCGCCGAGACTCTCGCATTCGAACGAGAGCGCCCGCAGCGCCTCTGAGATGCGCTCGACGCCCTTGCCCTCGAGCGGGTCGCGGGCGGCGCTTCCACCCAGCAGCAGGGGGGCGAGGAACAACCGGATCTCGTCGATCTCGCCGGCATCGAGGAACGCCCCGGCAAGATGGGGACCGCCCTCGAGCAGCACCGAGGTGACGTCCGCCATGCCCAGCTGGTCGAGCGCCGAGCGCACTCGTGCGGGCTCGTTCTCGCCGGTCGCCACCAGCACCTGCACGCCCGCCGCCTCGAGTGCGTCCGTGTCCGCGCGTGCTGCCGCGCGCGAGACGATCAGCGTGAGCGGCACCTCGGTCGCGGCGGCGACCAGCTGGGAGGCGATCGGCAGACGTGCGAGCGAGTCGAACACGACGCGGCGAGGCTGGTGGGGCAGCTCGTCGAGCTGGCCGCCCGCGCGCGCGGTCAGCTGCGGATCGTCGGCCAGCGCCGTGCCGATGCCGACCACCACGGCGTCGACCGACGCGCGCCAGCGATGGGCCAGCGCGCGGCTGTCCTCGCTGCTGATCCACTTCGAGTCCCCGGTGCGCGTCGCAACCTTGCCGTCGAGCGTCATCGCGGACTTGAACAGCACCCACGGGCGTCCCACGCGCGCGTGCTTGCGAAAGGCCTGGTTGAGCAGCCGCGCACTGGCCGCCAGCTCGCCTTCGGCGACGAGCACCTCTACTCCCTCGTCGCGCAGAATTCCCAGGCCGCGACCGGCGGCCTTCTCGGTGGGATCGTCTGAACCGACGACCACCCGCTTGATTCCCGCGGCCAGGATCGCCTCGGTGCAGGGAGGCGTCTTGCCCTCGTGACAGCACGGCTCGAGCGAGACGTACAGCGTCGCGTCGCTGAGGTCCGCCATGCCGCACGCCTCGATCGCGTTGACCTCCGCGTGAACGCCACCGAACTGCTCGTGCCAGCCGTCGCCGAGGATCACGCCGTCGCGTGCGACCACGGCGCCCACGACCGGGTTCGGCTTGACCGCGCCAGCCCCCTTGCGCGCAAGCTCGATCGCCCGTGCCAGGTGGGCCTTGTCGGTCTCGGTGCAGGCGGTCATCTCTCTATTCAGGATAACCCCGCCCGGCAGGCCGGGCCGTACGGGCGTTCAACTCCCGCAGCGTCCCACTATCCGCAACGCCTATCGAGCCCCGACTGTCGGGGGCACCGGGAGACCGGCCACGCTAACGCCCGCAACGCCCCCCGCGGAGACGGTAGACGGTGACTTCGGGTCCCGGCCGGCGGTAGGCGAGCGGGTAGTAGTCGAACGTCCAGTCGAAGCTGAACGCAACCGGACCCTCCCCGGAGGCGTAGGGGGAGGCGTGGTAGACGACGTCCGCCCGCCGTGCCAGGGCACGGTAGTAGGCGATCGCGAGCGGCAGTCCATGACCGTTGCTCGGGTTGACTTCCGCGCCCCCCCTGGGCGTGAGCGGCACGCCGTCGGGGAGCACCCGCCCGGACTGGGTCGAGCCGCTCACGACCCAGCAGTAGCCCTTCTGCTCGTAGCGACCGATCAGCGCCGGGCTGAGCGTGCGCTCGTAATCCTCGATCCCCACCACCTTGCGCGCCCCCGGCTCGAGGGCTCCGTTCGGGGCGATCACCGACACAAACGAGGGGTACTTGTGCCACCGGTACCGCGCGGCCATGCCCGGTGGCGCCGCTACCGCTGTCGCCGGCCTGGCTTCCCGCGCCCAGTCGTCGGGCGCGATCGGCTCGACCACGATCTTCGCCCCGACGGGAATGTGCGCGACCATCCAGGCCCGGGTCAAGTTGCGCGTGTCGGCACGCGAGAGCACGAGCCCCGAATGGATGCTGTAGACGATGCCCTGGGCGCACAACGCCAGTACGAAGAGCGCGATCAGCCCCCCCTGAAGGCGAACCGAGAGCGACCGAGGCGCCCGGGTGAACAACCTGGGAGCATGGCGCCCGATCGCCTCAGCCAGCGCTCTCGACGACGCCAGCGCAAAGAACGCCGCGAGCAGACAGAGGACGGGGAAGATCGGCAGCAGCCAGCGGCCGAAGTAGCGACCCTCCAGGCCCATGAAAGCGAGAAAGACGAGCGGCGCCGGGACGAGCAGCCAGCCGAGCCGGCGCTCCTCGCGCCACACCATGAGCGCGCCTCCAAGCGCAGCCAGCGCCGGCACCCAGCCGAGTCCCCACGTGAGCGACCACAGGTAGTACAGGAGGCCGCCCTGCTTGGGAGCGCCGAGCTTGCCCTGGGCTTCGGCCGAGAGCGTCGACTGGTGAATCAGTTCGCCGTGAAAGCTCCGGTAGTCGAGCAATGCGTAGGGGTTGGCCAGCAGGAACGCCACAAGCGCCGCCACCGCCGCGAACAGGACACCTCTCACGAGGAGCTCCGCTCCGGCCGCGTCGCGATCGAGATAGCGCGCGGCGACGGCGGCAGCCAAGGGCAAGATCACGATCCCCGCCGTGTACTTGCTCGCACAGGCCAGGCCCAGCCCAGCGCCGGCCAGCAGGTAGTCGCGTGTGCGCCCCTTGCGCAGCACGCCCGCGGTCCCGAGCAGCGACAGCGTCAGCGGGGCGAGCGTGGGCACGTCGTTGAGCGCCAGGTGCGCGTAGAAGACGGGCAGGAAGGCGACCGCCTCGAGCGCCGCTGCGAGCAGCCCGACGGCGCGGCCGAACAACCGCGCGCCAGTGGCGTACAGCAGCCACAGCGCCGCCGTTCCGAGCACCGCGGCGGCGATGCGGGCGAGCGTGTAGAGCTCCGCCGGGTGCCGTTCGAATGTCCTCTCGACACCCGCCCCGCCGCCGTAGGAGAGCGCAAACAGGTAGTGCAGCAGGTAGCTGAACGCCGGCGGATTCGCGAAGTAGTGAGGATTCAGGCTGCCGCGCGCGAACATTTCGACTGCGTGGGGCACGAAGTGGTCGGCCTCGTCGGCGTTATAGGCGTAGGGCAGCCCCTGGCGGACACCCCACAAGCGCAGCGTCAGCCCGAGAGCAAGCACTCCCGCGAGCGCCGGCCACGCCCAGCGGCGCTCACCCGCGAAGCCCCGCATCCGCCTCGCGACGTCGTCTTCCCCTTGCTCGGCGCGAGCGCGGCGTGGACCGTCGCTTCCGGCCGCCAGGCGCACGGGCTCGGGCTCAGCAGTCGGCATACACCGCGTAGTAGCGGCTCACGTAGATGCGCTTGAAGCCGGCGAGCGGAATCTGGTCGCGAGGATTATCGCCGACGTCCACGATCGCCTCGAAGAAGACCGCGCTGCCGAGCGGGTAGACCGCGACGCTCCCTTGCTGGATCCGGCGCTCGAGCGCGTGCGCCCCCTTGGCGACGTCGGCGCGCGCCTGGCTGCGGGCGACGATGTCGTGCTGCCCGACGCTGTCGAGGATCCAGCGGGCGTCGGGGATCAGCTTGTTGTTCGGCAACGACAGCAGCGGACACCGCTTCAGCTCCGCCGCGACCGTCGGGCTCTTGAGCGCGACGGCCAGACCCTTGTGGAAGTCCTCGTGGTAGGCGAGTGTCGTGCGCAGGCTCGAGAGGTTCAGCGTCGTGGCAGCCGCGAACGCCCCGTAGAGAACCAACGCGGCGCCGCCGGTCATCCACGCGCGGCGCAGCCTCGAGCCCGGCTCAAGCATCGAGGAGCCGCCGATCGCGACCGCGCAGAACACGAGCATCAGCGCCGCCCCGCCCAGCAGATAGCGGTCGATCACCGAGGCCCCCGCAACGCCCTCGGCGACGAACACGAGCACGAGCACGACGAGCACCGCGAGCGGCACGACCGCACGTCGCGGTGCGAGCCACACGGCGAGCCCGATGCCCGCGAGCGCGCCGAGGACGACCGCGAGCTTGTCGATCCGCAGGGAGAATGTCCAAATCGATTCGAGCACGGTGGAGATCCCCTGCGTCCGCCCGAGTTCGTGGGCCAGCCCGGCGGTCGAGTGAAGCGAGTAGAAGGGGTCGCCGGTGACGACACCGTCGAGGGCGAGCCACACCGCGGGGGCGAGCGCGACGAGGGCGAGCTGCCAAAGACGCTTGCCCGTCACTGCCCGCGTGACCCCCGATCCTCGACCGGCGCCGGACGGCCACGAGCACCACAGCCAGTAGAGGCCGCTGAGCACCCACGCATCGGGCCGCAGCAGCCCGGCGGCTGCCAACGTGAAGAAGACGGCGGTGCCGCGCCGAGGTCGTTCGACCTCCAGCGCAGTCGCCCATATGATCAGCGCCACGTAGGAGATGTCCAGATAGCCCTGAGCGGCGAGGTTCTCGTCGAAGAAGCGGCTGAGCAGCAAGAGCGCCGCGAGCAGTCCGACGATCGGTCCGAAGCACAGTCTGCCGAGCCGGTACACGCCCGCCACCGCCGCCACGAACGAGGCGATCGAGCCGAGCACCATCAGCCGCGCGCCCCCCTCGCCGAACAGTGAGCACAGCGTGCCGAAGGCGATCGCCAGCGGGTGCTCGGTGGGGCCGCGGTAGACCTTGAAGTCGGGCAGGTGCAGGTGCAGCAGGTCTCGCCCCCACAGCAGCGCGTAGAAGGAGTCGTAGGTGGGATACGTAGGGAAGGCGAAGTACCCGACGAGGGCACCGAGGCACATCACCGCGAACCCGAGCTTCGCCCACGTGGAGGCCTCGACGGCGAGCAACCTCCTCAGCCGGATCGTGCCCGGCCGTGGCCGGGTGAGTGTCATGCTCTGCATCCAGTCCTGGCGGTCGTGAGCCGGCGCCGCTTGGCGGTCGTGAGCCGGCGCCGGCGGCGCTCATGCGCTTGACGCCAAGACCCTTTCCTATGCTTTGGGATACTGCCGGGAGCCAAGTCTAGGCAATCATCGCCGATGAAGCTCATCATCCAGATCCCCTGCTTCAACGAGGCGGACCAGCTCCCGCGGACGCTCGCCGACCTGCCGCGCGAGGTCGAGGGTTTCGATGTCGTGCAGTGGCTGGTGATCGATGACGGATCGACTGACGAGACGGTCGCGGTGGCGCGGGCGCACGGCGTCGACCATCTCGTTAGGTTGACCAACAACAAGGGTCTGGCGACGGGCTTCCAGGCCGGCATCGACACGGCGCTGAAGCTCGGCGCCGACGTGATCGTGAACACGGACGCCGACAACCAGTACCACGGGCCCGACGTGGCGCGGCTCGTGCGCCCGATCCTCGAGGGGCGCGCCGACATGGTCGTCGGCGACCGCGAGGTGACCGGCATCGAGCACTTCTCGCCGTTGAAGAAGACGCTGCAGCGCCTGGGATCGTGGGTGGTGCGCCAGGCCTCCTCGACGTCCGTGCCCGACACGACCTCGGGCTTCCGCGCGTACAACCGCGAGGCGGCGATCCAGATGCTGGTGGTCTCGAAGTTCACCTACACCCTGGAGACGATCATCCAGGCCGGCAAGCTGCTGGTGGCGATCGACCACGTTCCGATTCGCACGAACCCGCAGACGCGCGAGTCGCGCCTGTTCCCCTCGATGGGCGCCTACGTGCGGCGCAACGCGATCTCGATCTTCCGTATCTACGCCCAGTACGAGCCGCTGCGGGTGTTCTGGAGCCTCGCGCTGTTGATCGGCCTCGCCTCGATCGCGGTGTGGATTCGCTTCGCGGTGTCCTACGTGGAAGGCAATGGCAAGGGCCACGTTCAATCGCTGATTCTGGGGGCCGTGCTGTTCATCGCCGCGGTCGTGCTGTGGGCGCTGGGGGTGATCGGCGACCTGCTCGCCGCGCAGCGGGTGATGACCCAGAAGACCTTCGAGCGCGTGCGCCGGATCGAGTTGGAGTTGGGCGTGGCGCCATCGCACTACGAACCTGGACAGCCCGATCGGGCCGAGGTCGGCGAGCGTGAAGCGGTGGGGCTGTGAGCGGCAACGTGACCCTCTCCGAGGAGGGTGTCGTCACCGGCAACACCTACGACAAGTACGGATCGACGAACCCCGTCGTACGCCGGTTGATGAGCTCCTTCGAGGCTAGCCTGCAGGAATTGTTCCTGCGCGCCGCGCCAAGCTCGGTGCTGGATGTCGGCTGCGGCGAGGGAGTGCTCGTCCACCGCTGGGCGCAGCAGCTCGGCACGGAGCGGCGCGTCGTGGGGATCGACCTCGAGGAGGAGTCGATCCAGGCGGGATGGTCAGAGCGCCGCGCGCCCAACCTCGAGTACCGCCTGATGGAGGTAGCCGAGAACCTGCCGTTCGCTGCTGATGAGTTCGGCCTGGCAAGCGCGATCGAGGTGCTCGAGCACGTCCCTGACCCCGAGCACACGCTGGCGGAGATGGCGCGCTGCGCCGAGCGCCACCTGCTCGTCTCGGTTCCCCGCGAGCCGCTGTGGCGGATGCTGAACATGGCCCGCGGGGCCTACTGGGGAGAGCTCGGCAACACGCCCGGACACCTGAACCACTGGTCGAAGCGCTCGCTCGTTGAGCTGCTGTCCCGCTACGGCGAGGTCGCCGAGGTGCGCACGCCGTTTCCCTGGACGATGGTGCTTGTCCGCCTCTAACCCGCCGACGCGCTCTTACGGCTCAGGCGCGCGGATCCTCTCTCTCGGGATCGCCTCGACCGGGCTGCTCACGTTCGCGTACTTCTCGATCGCCAGCCACGTGCTGGGGGAAGTCGCGGCCAAGCGGATCGACCTGCTGTGGTCGGTCATGTTCGTGATCATCTCGGTGATCTACCGGCCGATCGAACAGCTGCTCTCGCGCACGATCGCCGACCGCCGCGCGCGCGGGCACTCAGAGCATCCGCTGCGCGTGCCGATCACGATCCAGATCGGCTTCGCCGTAAGCTTCCTCGCGCTCGCGCTGATCCTGCGTGGCGAGGTCGTCGACCATGTGTTCGACGGCTACAGCGCGTTGTACGACGTGCTGGTCGTGGGCACGCTCGCCTACGCCGCCAGCTACTTCGCCCGCGGCTGGCTGGCGGGACACGAGTACTTCGCTCTCTACGGCGGTCTCGTGCTGATGGAGTCGGTCTCGCGGATCTGCTTCGCGATCGCCGTCGCGGTGGGGATAGCCAGCGGGCAGACCGCAGTGGCGCTCGGGATCGCCGCCGCGCCGTTCGTCTCGCTCGTCGTGGTGCCCGCCGCATTCACGCGTCGCGGCGGCGAGCGTAAGGACGCATTGGTGGCCGGAGCACCGATCACCGTCGAGGAGGCCGACGCCAGCCTGGCCGGGCCGGGCACGGAGGGGGCTCAGGAGGCATACGCCGGCCGATCTTCGCCCGGTCAGGACGATCTCTCACTGCGACGCGGCGCGGGCTTCGCGTTCTCGGTGTCCGGGATCATGCTCTCCGAGCAGACGATCCTCAACGCTGCCGTGCTCACCGTCGAGGCGACCTCGAGCGACCACGCGCTAGCGGGGGTCGTGTTCAACGTGCTGTTGATCGCCCGCGCGCCACTGCAGCTCTTCCAGGCAATCCAGACCTCGCTGCTGCCTCACCTGGCCGGCCTTGAGGCGACCGCGGGGCGGGCGGCATTCGCCCGCGCGATCCGCGTCACGGTGCTTGCGATCACGGTCTTCGCCGCAGCGGTCACACTCGGCCTGCTCGTGCTCGGGCCGTTCGTCATGCGCCACCTGTTCGGGCAGCATTTCTCCTACGGTCGCGCCGGCTTGGCGCTGGTGGGGGTCGGCATGGGACTGCACCTCGTCTCCGGTGCGCTGAACCAAGCCGCCCTGGCGCGCAATCGTGCCCGCGCCGCCGCGGCGTGCTGGCTGCTCGCGGCGGTCGCGTTCGTCGCATGGATGCTCGCCCCGACCGTCGCCGACGAGCTGCTGCGAACGGAGATCGGCTACGCCGGTGCGACCGCGCTGCTGGCGACTATGCTCGCGGCGCTCTATCGCAGGGGCTCACGAGGATCGAGTCGCCAGGCCGCAAGTCACTCCGCCGCGACTGCGGCGGCGATCGCGGAGTAGGCCTCCCCCGGATCGCCCGAGCCGAAGATCGCCGAGCCCGCGACGAATACGTTCGCGCCAGCCTGCCTGCATTTGGGCGCGGTGGTGGGGTCCATACCCCCGTCGACCTCAACTGCCACACGATCACCGACGATCGCGCGAACTCGTGGGAGCTTCTCCAGCGAGCGGGCGATGAACGGCTGGCCGCCCCAACCGGGATTGATGGTCATGCACAGCGCCATGTCGATCGCGTCCGTGATCTCCGCAAGCGCGCCGACGGGAGTAGCGGGATTGATCGCCACGCCGACACACGCACCGCTGTCACGGATGAGGTGCACGGCGTAGGCGAGTTGCGGGGTGGACTCGGCGTGGACGGTGATCGAGTGTGCGCCGGCCTTGACGAACTCGCCCGCCTGCCGCTCGGGCCGCTCGATCATCAGATGCACGTCGAGCATCGCACCGACCTGGTCCACTTGCTCGCGCAGGGCCGCGACGACCAAGGGACCGATCGTGATCGGCGGCACGAAGTGGCCGTCCATCACGTCGACATGAATCACCCGCGCACCGGCGTCCAGCACCTCGCCCACCTGCTGGGCCAGCCGGCCGAAGTCGGCCGAGAGGATCGACGGCGCAACCCGTATACCGCGCAGCAGCTCACGCGAGGACGCCGATTCAGCGCCGCCATGCGTGCTCATATCGGTTGCAACATCGAGTCGCCGCAGTTATTGCACTTGAGGATCGCCGTCGAGGACATGCGCACGATCGTCGAGTGCTCGCCGCAGTTGGGGCACACGGAGGTTAGCTCGAAACGGTGCAGACAGTAGACGCAGCGATAGCGTCCGGGCAGGTTCGTGGGCCTGAGCCAGGGCTCAGAGCAATGCGGGCACTTCGGTCCGAGATCGACCTGCGTGCCGCCCACCGCCTCTCCGTTAGCCACCGCGCTTCAACTCCGCCGCAGCCGGGCGATGAAAAAGCCCGCCGTGCGATCGCGGTGAGGCAGTGTCTGCACCGGCTCTCCGTCGAGACTGAAGTCGGAACGGGAGTCCAGAAAGGTCGCGATGCAGCGCTCGTTCTCGGTGGAGGAGATCGTGCACGTAGAGTAGACCAGCACGCCACCCGGACGGAGCGCGTCCGCTCCGGCGCCCAGGATCGTGGCCTGGGTGCTCGCCATCTGCGAGATCTGCTCCGGCGTGACTCGCCAGCGCAGGTCGGCGCGCGCCTGCAGGGTGCCAAGACCCGAGCACGGCGGATCGACGAGAACCCTGTCGAACACCGGTCCCTCTGGCCGCGCGAGCAAGGCATCGGCGACCTCGACGCGCACGTTGGAAGCGTGCAGGCGTTGCGCGGTGCGCACAAGTACGCCGGCCCGGCGCGGATTGCGCTCGACCGCGAGGACCTCTCCTCCGCCCTCCATCAGCGCGGCCAGATGGGTGCTCTTGCCGCCGGGAGCGGCGCACAGGTCGAGTACCCGCTCTCCCCCCCGCGGACCGAGCGCGCGGGCTGCGAGCATCGCCGCGCGAGACTGCGACATGAACCTGCCCGCCCGCCACGCCTCCGAGGCGTGGGCGTCGAAAGGGCTCTCGAGCACAAGCGCCTCGGGAATATCACCATCGACATGAGTCTTCACGGAGGGTCGACCGGACGCCAGCTCGGCGGCCAGCGCGGGGGCATCGGTGAGCAGCGTGTTCGCGCGCAACGCCACCTCGCCGGGCTCGTTGTCATAGGCCATCAGCGCACGCGCCTGCTCTGAGCCGAGCTCCTCCCACCACAGGCGCGCGATCCACTCCGGGTGGGAGTGGAGCACCGCCGCCTGCTCCGGCGTGCCGTCGCTCAACCCGCCGAGCAGCGCCTTGGATCCCTCGCGCGCCGCGCGCCGCAGCACGGCGTTGACGAGGCCATGGCCGGCTCGGCCCTGCGCCTTCGCGAGCTCCACGGCATCGGCCACCACGGCGTAGTCGGGTGCGCCGCTCAGGTAGATCAGCTCGTACAGGCCAAGTCGCAGCGCCGCCAGCACGGGCGCGTCCAACTTCTCCGGCGGTCGCTCGGCGAGGCGCTCGATCAGATAGTCGAGCGTGCCCTTGCGCTGCACGGCCCCGTATGCCAGGCGCATCGCCAGCGAGCGCTCACGCGCGTCGAGGTCTTTCGCCTCTGCGTGCAAGGCTCGGTCGGCATAGGCGCCGCGCTCGAACACCCGGCGCAGCACCGCGTAGGCGCAGATGCGTGCGCTAGAGGGCATGCCCGCGCAGGTAGGAGCCCGCGTCCATCGCGCGGGAGCCCGGAGGCTGCACCTCCAGCAACTCGAGCGCTCGATCGCTCGCGCCGTAGAGCAGCCGCCCTTCGACGGCCGTCAGCGTGCCCGCGGGCGTGCTGTCCGATGCCACGCGCGCGCGGCGAACGCCCAGCATCGGGCCGTCCCCAGCAGCCCCCGCAGGCACCACTCGCGCGCCAATGTGCGGGTCGAGCGCGCGCACGAGCAGCTCGAGCTCGCTTGCCTGCCGGGTCGGATCGAGCAGGCGGTCCGCGGGCCCGATCTTCTCGGCATATGTGACGCCCGTCTCCTCCTGCTCGACAAACGCGAGCTCGCCCGCCGCGAGCAGGTCGAGCGCGCGCACGAGCAGCTCGCCGCCGAGGGTCGACAGGCGCGCGGCCAGCGACCCGTAGGTGTCCCGTGGGGCGATCCGCTCGGGTGCGGCAAGCGACACCGGTCCACTGTCGAGCCCGGCGGTGAGACGCATGATCGATACCCCGGTGCGCTCGTCGCCTGCCATGATCGCCCGCTCGATCGGCGCGGCACCCCGCCAGCGTGGCAGCAGCGAGGGATGCACGTTCAGCAGCTCGTGCTCGGACAGGAGCGGCTCCTTGATCAGCGCGCCGAACGCGCATACCACGACGGCATCCGGTCGTGCCTGCGCGATCCGTGCCGCCACCTCCGGCTCGTTGACGCTCTCGGGCTGCTCCAGCGCGATCTCCAGCGTCCGCGCCCGCTCGGCGACTGCAGGCGCGGCGACCCGCCGCCCGCGGCCGCGAGGGCGATCGGGGCGGCTGAGCACCAGCTCCGGGCGATGATCGCTCCTGGCCAGCCGCTCGAGCACGGCCGCGGCGAACTCGGACGTGCCGAGGAAGGCGATGCGCACAGCAGCCTGACGCTAGACGTCGTTCTCGGCGGCTTCGCGCAGTTCGCGCATCGCCTGCTTGCGCTGCTCGCGCGAGATCCGGTCGAGCGTGAGAATGCCGTCTAGGTGATCCATCTCGTGCTGGATCACCCGTGCCTCGCGGCCCTCGGCGTGGATCTCGACCTCCTGGCCGTCGGCGTCGCGCGCGCGCACCCTCACCCGCAGCGGACGCTCCACCTCGACATGCACGAAGGGGATGCTCAGACAGCCCTCTTCACCCACCTCGGTCTCCTCGCTCGACCACTCGAGCACCGGATTGACGAGCGCGGTCACAGGATCGTCGGTGTAGGCGCTGTAGACGAGCACACGATGCAGGATCCCCACCTGCGTAGCCGCGAGGCCGACGCCCAGGGCATCGCGCATCAACTCTCCCATGCGCTCGATCTCGTTCTTCAGGGACTCGTCGAAGCGCTCGACGGGCACGGCGCTCGCGCGCAGCACCGGGTCGCCGAGCTTGCGCACCTGGCGCAGCGCCGCATCGCGGCGCGCGCGCGTCTCGGGGTCGAGCTCGGCGACCGACGGCGCGTCCTGCTCACGCTCGATCTCCACCTCGGCCTCGTCCGAGGACGGCGACGGCGCCGGGGGGGTCTCCTCCAGGGTGTTCTCTTCGGCCATCTGCCGTTGAGTTTATGAGGAGCGGCAGGCCTCTTGCCTCGTGACGTCTCTCACCGCCGGCTACTTCGACTTCTTCAGCCTGACGTCGAGCGACTGCGTGTGTGAGATGGAACCACCTCCGTGCGAAGACTGGAACGTAAACGTCGCTGAGACCGGCAGGCCCTTCTTCCGTTTGAGGGCGTTACGCAGCGCCTTGAGCCCCGATGCGCTCGGCTTGACCGTGAACGTCACCGTGCCGGGAGCGGCCACGGTCTGGCTGCCCTCGCCGAAGACGATCGCGGCAGGACGGCACCTGCCGCCGAGCCTGACCTGACCCACCTTGCATTTCCTCTTATTCGCCGCAAAGGCGCCGAACTTCCCATTCTGGAAGGTGATCAGCCAGCTGAATGTACCCGGATCGCCCACCGCCTCCACGAAGGTGATCGCACCGGTCCGCTGATCGAAGGCCGTTGCCAGAGCGCTGAAGTTGCTGTTGGGCGTTGGTATGAGTATGGGCGGTTTAGGTTCGATGATGAGCGTGTGCACGGGACTCACCACGAAGGATTGCTGGGCTTGGAGCGCCGCCATGTAGTTGGCGTTCCCCGCCTGGTCGGCGTCGATCGTGCACGTCCCCACCGCGATGAAGCTCACCGTGGCGCCCGAGATAGAACACACGGAGGGAAGCGTCGAGGAGAGCAACACCGGGAGCCCCGAGGAAGCCACGGCCGCCACCGTGTACGTAGAGCCGACCGTCGCCGCGGGCGGCGGACTCGAAGTGAACGCGCTCGTCTGCGATTTCTTGCTGACAGCGAAGGACTGCTGCACCTGCGGCGCCGCTTTGTATTCCGCGTTGCCCGCCTGGTTAGCGTCGATCGTGCACGTCCCCGCTCCAATGAAACTCACAGTCGCGCCCGAGATCGAGCAAACCGAACTGCTCGACGGATCGATCGCGAGCGCCACGGCGACGCCCGACGTCGCACTCGCTTCGACCAAGTAGGTCAAACCACCGACCGTCGCCGCGGGCGGCGGACTCGAAGTGAACGCGCTCGTCTGCAGTTTCTGCCCGACGAACACCTGTTTGGCGGTGCCATCGCTCGTACCACCGCTCAACATCACCGTCAGCGCGACCGTATAAGTGCCGGTTTCGGGAAACAGGTGCGCGATTGTTGGTCCTTCGGTCTCGATCGTCTGATTCTGCTGGTGGCCTGCGAAGTCGTTGAACTGCCAGACGTAGCGGACATTCGCACCCGTGGTCGAGCCGGTCACGTCGAATTTGAGTTCGTCGCCGGACACGACGGCGCTGGTGAAGGTCGCGGCCGGCGCTTCCGATGTTTCGAATTGGAGCCGCTGCAAGCATGTAAAGCCTTTGTTGCTCCACTCCTGCTGGTACCAGTACTTGTGGCCGTTGATTTCCTGGTTGTACGTGAGTTTTTTTCCTTCGACTTCGACTTCACCGAGCGGCGTGCCGAATTCGCTGGATTCCACGAACGTGCGGCACTTGTCGCCGTCCTCTCCCGTGAAAGCACCCCAGTCCGTCCAGGCGTTGTTGGGTTCCGGGTCGGTGATCGACTCGTTGTGCTCATGGCTCATACCGCCGAAGAGCGCCGAGTCGGACGGTCCGTTTATGTGGTGTGGTTCGTCGCAGTTTTTCCCGTTCACGAACGGATCGTTGGAGTAGACGATCAGGCCGGTTTCCACGGGGATGCCGCTGTGGTAGGCACAGTAAGCCTGATGGCCCGCTTCGGCGTTCGCCGAGCATTGGGCTTCGAAGCTTTCTTCGAAGCAGCTCTCCACTCCTTCGGGCGCCAGCAGGAAGTACTCGTGTTCGAGGTCGGTGGGCAGGCTGTTTTCCGAGACGAATTTGACGAGCTCCGCGCGGATCTGCGCGTCGGTAAGACAGATCGGAGCGCGCGTGCAGCCATTGGGCGGATAAGGGTCTTCGTCGATCAGTTCTCCGCCGAATTTTGATTTGTACTGCGCGAACTCACCCGCAGCGTCGTTGTACTGGCTTGCAACGGAGTCGACGTTTTCGTGCCCGCCGCTGTCATGTTCGAGGTCTTTGAAGTAGGTATTCACGCCCGTCTTGAAGCCAGCCGGGTAGGCGGTCGCTGTTTTCGGGCGCCAGTAGAGCGTGTAGTTAGTGTTCGACGGCATCACGGGACCACCGCTGTAGTCGAGGTTTGTGAAGAACGCATCGAAGGACCGCGCTCGGGCCGGGGAGCCGTTGCCGGGGGCCGGCTGGTAACTGACGCTCGTGCCGTTCCCAAGATGCGCGATCACGCCAAACGCGCTCGACGCGCCGACGGCGAGCGACAGGATGACAAGCGACGGGACGACAAGCGACCGGACAAGCAAACGCGAGCGCACCTTGAGTTCCCCCCTTCGTGATTATTCGAGTGATCGGTCGGGATCCTAGAAGTTCTCACAGACGAACGTCGGGCGACAGACAACGCGCTGTTCGCGATCTCCTCACTGGGGGTCTACATCCACGCTGAAACTGACCCCCGCATGCGTCCGCGCCGAGGCCACACGCCGGACTGCCTCCCCCACCGCATGCACGGCAAGGCGGCGCTCGGGCGCCTTCACCACCAGCACCCGGCGCTCGCGACCACGCAGGCGAAACAGCGCGGCGGGACCGAGCACACTTGACCCGGGGCCGGGGGGCGAAGAGCGTAGGCGCTCGCGCAACGCGTCTGCCGCCGCGCGCGCGGGAACAGGGTCCACCGCAGCGCAGACGATCCTGATCAAGTGAGAAAAGGGCGGATAGCGGAGCGCCTCCCTCCGCTCGAGCTCGCCGGCCAGAAATCCCTCGCTGTCATGGCGGGCGGCATGTCCGATCGAGCGCGCATCGGGGGCGATCGTCTGCACCAGCACGCGTCCGTCGCCGCCCCGCCCAGCGCGGCCGGCCAGCTGGGCGATCAGCGCGAACGTGCGCTCCTCTGCGCGGAAGTCGGGGAAGCGCAGCGTCGCGTCCGCGTCGAGCACCACGCCGAGGCTCACGTCGGGAAAGTCGTGTCCCTTGGCGACCATCTGGGTACCGATCAAGACTCCGGACTCGGCGGCCTCGAAGCGGCGCAGCAACGTCCCCACCCCGCCATCCTGTGCGGCCAGGGCCGAGCCGGCCGGCGGGTTGCCCCCCTCCCCCGCGACGACGTCGGCGTCTAGCCGGAAGATCGGAAAGCGACCATCGTCGAGGACGGCGGCCAGATCGTGTTGCACTCGCTCGGTGCCCGCCCCGTGACGCGCCACCGAGATCGATTCGCACTTCCCGCAACTGGCGGGGGCGATCTCGCGATGCCCGCAGTGGTGACAGGCCACGTAGCCACTCGCGCGATGCAGTACGAGGGCGACGTCGCAGTGGGGACAGCTCCACACGTGCCCGCAGGAGCGGCAGGACAGAAAGTTCGACCAGCCACGCCGGTTGAGCAGCACGATCGCCTTGCCACGCGCGCCCCGCACCTCGGCGAGCGCCTGCGAGGTGGCGGGATGAAGACCCTGGGTCTCCCCCCGCATGTCGAGCACCTGGACGGCCGGCAGGGGACGTCCGTCCACGCGCCGGGACAGACGCAGCGGAGGTGGATCGCGCAGCCGGTGGACGCTCTCCGGCCGTGCCGTGGCGCTGCCCAGGAGCAGCATCGCGCCGCAGCGCCGCGCGCGCTCGGCGGCGACGTCGCGCGCGTCGTAGCGCGGATCGCCTTCGTGCTTATAAGAGGCATCATGCTCCTCGTCCACGACGATCAGACCGAGATCGCCGATCGGGGCGAACACGGCCGAGCGCGGACCCACGCAAACCCGTGCCTCGCCGGAACGCAGCCGCCGCCACTCGGCGTAACGCTCGGCCGGCCGCAGCTGGGAGTGCAGCACCGCGACGGTGTCGCCGAAGCGTTCGATGAACCGCCCGACGATCTGCGGCGTCAGCGCAATCTCGGGGACGAGCACGATCGCGCCGCGTCCCTGCTCGAGCGCGATCGCCGCCGCCCGCAGGTAGATCTCCGTCTTGCCGGAGCCGGTCACTCCTTGCAGCAACCGCTGCGAGCCGCGCGCGCGCGTGTCGCGCGCGCGCGCCGCCCTTGCCGAACTGTCACATGCGGCCGAGCCTTCACCTACGCTTGCGGCGCTCGTCGTGGCATCGACCATCGCCGAGCCGTCCACCATCGCGCTCTGAAGCGACTCGAGCACGGCCTGCTGCTCGGAGGTCAGCTCGGGTGGGTGTGGACTGCGCGAGCCGACCGCGAGATGGCGCGGGCGCGCCACGGGACGGCGCTTGCGTCCGCTCAGGCGACGGGTCGCCCCAGGCGGCAGCACGAGACCGAGCGCGCGGGCGATCGTCGAGCAGTACTCGGCCGCGATCCACTCTGCCAGCGCCACTAGATCAACGGGGACGCCGAGCTCGAGCGCCCGCAACGGCGCGAGCAGCTTCTCCTCGGCGACCTCGCTCGAGTCGGCAAGACCGACGACCACTCCAAGCACCTCCCGTCGACCGAACGGCACGACCAGCATCGAGCCGACGTCGACGACGCCGCCGCGAAGCTCCTCGGGCAGCCGGTAGTCGAACGGTCCGCGCAGCGCGCGCGCCGTCGTCATCGGCTCTACTTGGGCGATCGCGGGCACGCCCGGACCTTATGTGGGAGTCCGGTCAGAGACCGGCGGCGGAACGCAGCGCGGCGGCTCGGTCGGTCTTCTCCCAGGTGAAGTCGTGATCGTCGCGGCCGAAGTGGCCGTAGGCAGCGGTCTTCTGGTAGATCGGGCGGTGCAGTTTGAGCTCCTCGCGGAACGCCCCGGGCCGCAGGTCGAAGTGCTCGTCGACGAGCCGGGTGATCTGCCCGCGGCCGATCTTCTCCGTGCCGAAGGTCTCGACCATCACCGACACAGGGTGAGCGACGCCGATCGCGTAGGCGACCTGCACCTCGGCCCGGTCGGCGAGACCGGCGGCGACGATGTTCTTGGCAACCCAGCGCGCCGCGTAGGCGGCCGAGCGATCGACCTTCGATGGGTCCTTGCCGGAGAAGGCGCCTCCTCCGTGTCGCGCCATGCCGCCGTAGGTGTCGACGATGATCTTCCGCCCCGTCAGTCCGCAATCGCCCATCGGACCGCCGATCACGAAGCGCCCGGTCGGATTGACGAGGAAGTTCTTCGCGAGCTTCTTCTCGTCGTACAGCTCGCCCGGCAGCACCGGGCGCAGCACATGCTCGAGCAGATCGGGCTTGATCAGGGTCTCGGCGTCAATGCCGTCGGCGTGCTGGGTTGAGATCAGGATCTTCTCGATCTCCACGGGACGGCCATCTTCGTAGCGAACGGTCACCTGCGTCTTGCCGTCGGGCCGCAGGTAGGGAACCATCTCGGCCTTGCGGACGTCAGCCAGGCGCTTGGCCAGCTTGTGGGCGAGCGAGATCGGCAGCGGCATCAGCTCGTCTGTCTCGTTGGACGCGTAGCCGAACATCATTCCCTGGTCGCCGGCACCGGCGAGGTCCAGCGCGTCGTCATCGCCCGGGTCTGTGCGTGACTCGTAGGCATGATCGACGCCTTGGGCGATATCGGGTGACTGCTTGTCGATCGCGTTGATCACCGCGCAGGTGTTGTAGTCGAATCCGTACTGGGCGTCGGTGCAGCCGATCTGGCGAATCGTGGAGCGGGCGATGTCCTGGATATCGACGTACGTGGTCGTCGTGATCTCACCGGAGACCACGACG
>DASXIB010000043.1:0-21376 GCA_036498245.1 Solirubrobacteraceae bacterium | reverse complement strand
TTCCGGTTTCGCTTTCTCGCGTCGGGGTGACCAATGTGGAGAAGGTGATTCGCATCCGCGAGGAGCTGTTCCTCGCCCGGGTCGAGTGCTATGTCGACCTGGAAGGCGACCAGAAGGGCGCGCACATGTCCCGCTTCGAGGAGGTCGTGAACGAGGCGATCGGCGAGGTTGTCCTCAGCGAGTCGCCCTTCCGCGCCGAGACGCTCGCCCAGCACATCGCCGAGCTCGTGCGCGTGCGCCAGGGAGCCGAGCGCGCTGAAGTAACGATCGCGGCGCGCTATCCCGAGCACAAGCCGGCCCCCGTCTCAGGGGTTCAGACGCAGGAGATCTACACGCTGTACGGCCGTGCGGTCGCGTTCGAGCACGGCACCCGCCGCACCGTCGGCGTGTCGGCCACCGGCATGACCGCCTGTCCATGTGCGCAGGAGCTCGTCGCCGGACGCGCCGAGGAGCGCCTGCTCGCCGACGGGTTCTCAGCCGAGGAGGTCGAGCGCATCCTCGAGCGGGTTCCGATCGCCACGCACAACCAGCGGGGCCTCGGCACCCTGCATATCGGCTGCATCGAGGACTGCGTCGCGGAGATCGACGCGGCCGCGCTGTTGGCGATCGTCGAGGGCAGCATGTCCTCGGAGATCTACGAGCTGATGAAGCGTTCAGACGAGGTCGAGGTGGTGGAAAAGGCCCATCGCAACCCTCGTTTCGTCGAGGACTGCGTGCGCGAGATGCTCGCCGGAGTCGTCCGCGGCTTTCCCGAGCTCGACGGCGCGAGCTTCGTCTCGGCGCGCCAGGAGAACCTCGAGACGATCCACCAGCACAACGTGGTGGCCGAGCGCCACAGCCTGCTCTCGGAGCTGCGCGCGGAAATCGACTCCGGCCGGCCGGCCGAGCGCCAGACGAGCCTCGAGGAGTGGCTGGACGCGGGCGCGGCTGAGCCGCGACCTACCCGCTGAGGGGAGCCTGCGCCTGCTGCATGCGGCGGCGTAGGCCGAAGAAGTAGTCGAGTCCCGAGAGCACCGTCACGACCACGGCCAGGTAGAGCAGCACGGACACCCACAGCGGCCGGCCGTGCACGGCGATCACCGCAAGGATCGCGGCTATCTGCAGGCAGGTCTTGACCTTGCCGAACATGCTCGCGGCCATCACCACGCCGGCCTGGGTGGCGCCGAGGCGAAGCACGGTCACCGCGAGCTCGCGCGTGATGATCACCATCGCCACCCATGCCGCGAGACGGTGCAGGGAGACGAGCGAGATCAGCGCGGCGACGATCAACAGCTTGTCGGCGAGCGGATCCATCAGCTTGCCGAATGTCGTGATCGACCCCCGTGCCCGCGCGAGGTAGCCGTCGATGAAGTCGGTCAACGAGGCCAGCGCGAACACGACCGCCGCGAGGACGTCGCCCGCGGGCGTGTTCCCAAGCAGCGCCACCACGAGCACCGGCACGAGCATGATCCGCAATACCGTCAGCACGTTCGGGAGGTTCAGCGGGAACACGGCCTCATTATCGCCATTCGTCGCGCCGGGCATGACTGGTATACCGAAGAGCACCGGCGCGGGCGGCTCAGATCCGGATCGCGCGATCGACTTTCCCGAGAGGAGCAGCCTGATGGACAAGCGCACACTCGGTCGCGACGGCCCGGAGGTCTCGGAGATCGGGCTCGGCTGCATGGGCATGTCGGCGTTCTACGGAGCCACCGACGAGCCCGAGGCGATCAGGACGATCCACCGCGCGCTGGAGCTGGGGTGTAACTTCCTCGACACCTCGGACATGTACGGGCCGCACACCAACGAGCGGCTTGTGGGAAGCGCGATCGAGGGTCGCCGCGACGAGGTCTTCCTCGCGACCAAGTTCGGCATCAAGCTCGAGCCGGGGGGCGCGGGCGGGACTCCCAGACGATCGGTCGACGGCAGTCCCGCGTATGTGCGCGAAGCGTGCGAGGGCTCGCTCGGGCGCCTCGGCGTCGAGCACATCGACCTCTACTACCAGCATCGCGTCGACCCGAACACGCCGATCGAGGAGACGGTCGGGGCAATGGCCGAGCTGGTCGTGGCGGGCAAGGTCCGCCACCTGGGGCTCTCCGAGGCGAGCCCCGCGACGATCCGCCGCGCGCACGCGGTGCACCCGATCACCGCGGTGCAGACCGAGTACTCGCTGTGGACTCGCGACGTCGAGGCGGAGATCCTGCCGACGCTCGAGGAGCTGGGGATCGCGCTGGTGGCCTACTCGCCGCTCGGGCGGGGGTTCCTCTCCGGGCGCTTCTCCTCGCCGGAGGAGCTCGACCGAGGCGACTTCCGCCGCTACGGGCCACGCTTCACGGGCGAGAACCTGCGCGAGAACCTCAAGCTCGCCGAGCGCGTCAAAGAGCTGGCCGCGGAGAAGGAGGTCACCCCGGGACAGCTCGCACTGGCGTGGGTGCTGAGCCGCGGGGAGCAGATCGTGCCGATTCCTGGCACCAAGCGCAGGAGCTACCTCGAAGAGAATCTCGCTGCCGCTGAGGTGCGACTGACCGCCGAGGAGTCCGAGCGCATCGCCGACGCGGTTCCGGCCGCCGCCGGGGCGCGCTACGAGGAGGGGGGGATGCGCACGGTCAACCTCTGACCGAGCGCGTCAGTAGCCGACGGAGTAGAAGCTGATCCGCTTACATCCGTCGAGCTTGTAATGCGGCAGCGCATGATGGCTGGTGAAGACGACGATCTGTGGGTTGCCGCAGTGGATGACGCCGGAGTTCTCATGCGCGTGCACCTGCGTCGCCGGGTTCGAGCCCGTCCACACGTAGTTCACGGTGTCGTTTGCGTAGATCAGGTTCCTCCCGTTGCCGGCGTGAATGATCGCGGTCTGATGGGACGGCCAGCCCGACTCGTGGTAGTCCCCCCAGATCACGTCGCCCGAGTCGCCGCCGTAGATCGTGTCGTCGCCGTAGCCGCCCAGCAGGTAGTTGTGCCTCCCGGGCTGTCCGACGAGCGTGTTGTGACGCCCGGCCGGTCCCCTGTCCATGATCAGGTGCTGGTCTGGTGGCCAGCCGGCGTGGCTGGTCATCGCCGACGCGGGCATGGTCACGGACAGCGCCGCCAGCGCGAGCAGCGCCAAGGTGGGCACGCGGCGAGTGCGGGACGAGACCACGAGGGTGTATCGACGCTGCTCTGAGCGAACCCGACGAAACGCCATGGGGCTCGGACATGTGGCCATGCGTGCGGCCACCTCGCGTCGTGAGGGCGCTCGCTAGGGTGGGGACATGCCACTGATCCCGATGGTCATCGAGCGCACCGCGCGAGGCGAGCGCGAGTTCGACATCTACTCGCGTCTGCTCAACGAGCGGATCATCTTCCTCGGCACGCCGATCGACGACCAGGTGGCGAACCTGGTGGTGGCGCAGCTCCTGCACCTTGAGTCCCAGGACCCCGAGAAGGACATCTCGATCTACATCAACTCGCCCGGCGGCAGCATCTACTCCGGGCTGGCGATCTACGACACGATGAACTTCGTCAAGCCGGACATCCACACGATGTGCGTGGGCGTGGCGATGTCGATGGGCTCGCTGCTGCTGGCGGGGGGGACGAAGGGCAAGCGTGCCGCGCTGCCCAACTCGAGGATCTTGATCCACCAGCCCTCGGCCGGCTTTGAAGGGCAGTCGACCGACATCGAGATCCACGCGCGCGAGATCTTGAAGGTGCGCGAGCGGATCGACGAAATCTACGCCGCCCATACCGACAAGTCGACCGAGGAAGTGCGCGCGGACATGGAGCGCGACCGCTTCTTCAACGCCGAGCAGGCGCTCGAGTACGGTTTGATCGACCGGGTGCTCGAGAGTCACTGAGCGCTCGGCGACCGCGCGCGAGCAGTTTTGATGGACGGCCTACCGGCCGTGGGGCGGCGTGCGTGAGGCGCAACCTGGGTAGGTGGCGCCTCAGACGGACCGCTGATGCGGTCTCGTCCGCGCGAGCGGACTATGCTCGCCAGGCGCGATGACCGTTCTGACTCCACTGGAGCGCGGCGCCCTGCTGTCGGTCGCGGCTTTCGCGGCGCTTGCGGGAGTGTCCAACTACGAGTCCTGGTCGCCTGTTCCGCGCTTCGCGCTCGCGACACTCGCGCTTGCCGGGCTCGCGTGGGTGGTGTCTTTTGCGACCGAGCAGCTCGGCGAGCGCTTCGGACCGGGGGTCACGGGGATGCTCCAGTCGACGCTCGGCAACCTGCCCGAGCTGTTCGTCGTGATCTTCGCGCTGCAGAAGGGCGAGCTGGTGGTGGCGCAGACGGCGATCGTCGGGTCGATCCTCGCCAACGCGCTGCTCGTGCTCGGGCTCGTGATCGTGGTTGGCGCGCGCCGCTCGCAGGATGGGATGATGCGCTTCTCAAAGCGCCTCCCCCGCGACACCGCGACGTTGCTGCAGGTGACGGTCTTCATCATCGTCCTGCTCGGCCTGTCGCTCGGCTCGCACGACCGCGCAAGCCATCACGTCAAGGCGATCTCCGCGGTCGGCGCGGTGTGCCTGCTGGCCGTCTACCTCGCCTGGGTCGTCCCCTATCTGCGCTCCGACGTTGCCCCGGGAGACAAGGAGGGTGGGACCGAGAACAGCGCGAACGACGACGCCCCACCCGGTCCGCGGATTGGACTCGGAGTGACGATCGCCCTGCTCACGATCGCCGGTGGCGGTTCGGCGTTCGTGTCCGACTGGTTCGTCAACGGGCTCGCCCCGGCGATCTCCGTGCTGCACATCTCCCAGGCGTTTGCCGGCCTCGTGGTCGTTGCGATCGCCGGCAACGCCGTGGAGAATGCCGCTGGGATCGTGCTCGCCTACAAGCGCCGCTCCGACCTCGCCATCTCCGTTGTGAAGAACTCCGTGGCGCAGATCGCGGCCTTCCTCTTCCCGGTACTCGTGCTCGTCTCCTTCGCGCTGTCCACGACCCTGACGTTCGCGCTCGCGCCCGTCTACATCGGCGCGCTGGCCCTGACAGCGCTGGCGTTGGCGCAGGTGACGGGCGACGGCGAGGCCGCCGCGTTCGAGGGCTGGGCGCTGGTAGCTCTCTACGTCGTGCTGGCCGCGCTGACTCTCTACGAGTAGCGCCGGTCAGCCGCGCGCGAGCCCTCCGATCAGCGCCCCGGCGATGCCGCCGCCGGCGGCCGCCCCGGCGTTGCTGTCGATCCCCTCGAGCGGCGCGATGAACAGCGTCTGGATCGCCAGCCTGCCCGGCCCGGTGAAGCGATTCCAAGTGAGCTTGCCGCCGCCGCTGAAGATCCCCGTCTTCAGCCCCATCGTCACGGCTTCGAGCTTCACCGACGGATCCTTGAACAGCCACGCCCCGGCCTCCACGTCGATCTGCTCGCCGTCGTCGAGGTTGACGAGGAACACGTTGCCGTGCCCGTGCAGCCACACGAGCGCGTCGCCCTCGGTCGCGCGGAACTTGTCCATAAAGAAGCCCGAGCCGCCGAGCAGCATGTTCTGCACGCCTTTGATCCGTTCGAAGCTGTAGTCGAGGTTGTCGGTCGCCGCCACGAACTGGTGCTCGCGTACGTCCAGTCCCTCGCCTTGGCGCAGATGTAGGGGCACGCACTGGCCCGGCGAGTCGCGGGAGAAGGCCACGCGTCCCGATCCCGAGGTGCGCGTCACGAAGAACTCGAGACCCGCGATCTTGCGCTTGATCGCGCCCGGGAGTTTCTTCAGCTCGATGTTCAGCTGGGTCTCCTTCCACAGCAGCACGTGATGCTCGAACATCACGCTCCTGTCGGAGATCTCGATCTGCAGCTCGGGCACGAGCTCACCGCGGATGTGGTAGGTGACCCCCGCGAACGTCTCGTCGTGGACGCTTGCGGGAATCGGCTCGGGCAGGTGCATGCTCAGGATCTCCTTGACTCGTTGCCGTTGGACGGTCGCGTCGGTGTGCGTGGCGCGGATGGCACGCGACTGTTGAGCGGCAGACTAACCGCCGCCCAGGGCCTTTCCCGCACCCATGCCGCAGCCAAGGCCGCCGGCGCGCACCTGGGCGAGGCTCGGCGGGTCGTCGGTGAGCAGCTGGGGCACGCTCACGGCGCGCAGGTGCTTGCGTTCGAGCGCGGCGAAGATGCTCAGCAGCGCGCGCACCGTCTGCCCGTGGTTCTCGTGCATGAGGATGATCGCGCCCGGATGCAACCCGGCGATGACCGTGCGTTCGATCTGCGCGTAGTTCGCGCCGAGCGAGTCGGCGCTATCCACCGTCCAGAGGATCTCCAGCAGGCCGTGCGCGCCCGCGATCGAGTCGATCGTGGAGTTGTGGGCGCCATACGGCGGCCGGAAGAGAAACACCGGGCCGCCCGAGGAGCGCTCGAGCAGCGCCTGCGTCCGCACGATCTCCGCTTCGGCTTCCGCGACCGGCAGCGCAGTGAGCAGGGGATGGGTGAACGTGTGGTCGCCAACGGCCCCGAGAGCCCGCTCCTGGTGGGTGGCGCCGGGGATCAGCGGGATGTTCCGCCCGACGACGAAGAACGTCGCTTTGACGCCGTGCTTGCGCAGCTTGGCCATCACCAGCCGGGTGTACGGGCCGGGCCCGTCGTCGAACGTGAGCGCCACCTCATCTCCGCGCGGGCCCGCGCAGTAGATCGGCTTGCCCTCTGCGACGAGTCCGCGCACCTCGCTCGACTCCGCATACCCCTGGGCATCGATCGCTCGTTCGCGCGCGTGTGCCCCGGTCACGGATCTGTGTGCGCCCGCGCCCTTGCCGGCGACGCTCGTGGTGCTCGCGCGACCGGACCCTCCGCAGCCGGCGAGCGGAACGAGCGCGAGCAGGAGCAGGATCGCCAGGACGGCATCGAGGGGGTTGGGTCGCCGCCGTGTCTGTGGTCGTCGCATCGCGCCACCGTACCGCGCGCCTGGGATGCGACAGCCCACCCTGCGAGCAAGCGCGCTAGACTGCGAGAACCTCGCGCTTGGGCGGGGTTTTTCTTCGCCCAAGGCCGCTTCCAGACGACACAGGCAGGGGACCTACTCGCAAATGGCCCGCGGAGACGTTCGAATCGCTATCACCCTCGCATGCGAGGAGTGCAAGCATCGCAATTACCAGACCAACAAGAGCAAGCGCAACAACCCCGATCGGGTGACGCTGCGCAAGTACTGTCGCTGGTGCCGGAAGCACACCAGCCATCGGGAGACTCGGTAGCTGGCGCGGGAGCGCTGTAGCTGTGGCTCGTGACCGCAAACGTGCAAAGCAGCGCCGCGACCGTCGAGGGTCCGTGGATGCGGGTCGCCGTCGCGAGGGCGTGCAGGCGCCGTCCAACGCGCCTGTCCGCGCCGACGTTCCCGGCGCGCTCGACCACGCCTCGGGCGACGTCGACGAGTTCGACGCCGCGCTCGTGCGCGGCGCTGGGGGCGTTCCGGCGACACCCGCGAACGACCCCGACGGCTCGGCTCTGGACGAGCTTCAAGACGACGACGCTCTCCTCCCAGGTGCCTCCGGCTCGGGTGGCTCGGGCGCCGGCTCAGGCGGCACGGGCGCTGCCGGGGAGGCTGGGGCTCCGTCGGGGGCGCCCCTGCGAGGAGGCAACCGCGCGCTGGGGTTCATACGCGCCAGTTGGGCAGAGCTGCAGCGCGTCCACTGGCCCGACCGCCGTCAGGTCTCGCAGGCGACGGCAGTCGTACTGGGCTTCGTGGCGATCGCCGGCGCCTACCTCGGCCTGGCGGACTACGTGGCCAAAGAAATCGTCGAATTCGTCCTCTAATGTCCCTCCCCCGGCGGAGCTCCATCCGGCGCCGCCCGCGCGCGCCGGCGATCCCTCATCCGTCACTGAATCTGGCAAGGAATCCTGAATGTTTCGTTGGTATGTAGTCAACACCTACTCCGGTCACGAGAACAAGGTCAAGCACAACCTGGAGCACCGGGTCGTGTCGCTTGGCCAGCAGCGCGCGGTGCGCAACGTAGTCGTCCCCACCGAGTCCGTCTCGGAGATGAAGGACAACCAGAAGGTCACCGTCGAGAAGCGCACGATGCCCGGCTACGTGCTCGTGAACATGGAGCTCAACGAGGACTCCTGGGGGGTCGTCAAGGGGACCCCCGGCGTGACGGGCTTCGTCGGCGCGTCCCAGGAGCCGGTGCCGCTCACTCAGGGCGAGGTCGACCGGCTGCTGCACAAGGAGGTCGCCACCGCGCCGCGCACGCGCGCCCAGTTCACGATCGGCGAGTCCGTCAAGGTCGTCTCTGGGCCGTTGTCGGACTTCTCCGGCGAGATCTCCGAGATCAACGAGGACGCCGCCCGGCTCAAGGTGCTGGTATCAATCTTCGGGCGCGAGACGCCCGTAGAGGTTGGATTCGACCAGGTGAAGAAGCTCTAATGGCCAAGAAGGTATTGACGACGATCAAGCTGCAGGCGAATGCCGGCCAGGCGAGTCCCGCGCCGCCGGTCGGCCCCGCGCTGGGTCAGCACGGCATCAACATCATGGAGTTCTGCAAGGCGTTCAACGCCCAGACGCAGAGCGAGACGGGAACGGTGATCCCGGTTGTGATCACGGTCTATGAGGATCGCTCGTTCACGTTCGTCACGAAGACGCCCCCCGCGGCGGTGCTGATCCGCCAGGCGATCAAAATCAACAAGGGCTCGGGCGAACCCAACCGCACGAAGGTCGGCACGATCACCCAGGAGCAGCTGCGCGAGATCGCCGAGCGCAAGCTTGACGATCTGAACGCCCACGATGTCGACCAGGCCGCGAAGATCATCGCCGGCACCGCCCGTTCCATGGGAGTGGAGGTCGCGTCGTGAGCTCTCACCACGGACGCCGCCACCGCGAGGCGCTGGAGAAGGTCGACCGTGAGCGCGAGCACGAGCCCGCCGAGGCGGTCGCGCTGGTGCGGAGCCTCGCGAGCGCGAAGTTCGACGAGTCGATCGAGGTCCACGTGCGCACCGGCCTGAACGTGCGCCACGCCGACGAGCAGCTGCGCGGCACGATCGCCCTGCCGAACGGACTCGGCAAAGACGTGAAGATCGTCGTCTTCGCCCAGGGCGAGAAGGTCGGCGAAGCCGAGGAGGCCGGCGCCGACGTGGTCGGCGGCGAGGACCTCGCCAAGCGCATCGAGGAGGGCTTCGACGACTTCGACGTGGCGATCGCCACGCCGGACATGATGTCGGTCGTCGGCCGGCTCGGGCGCGTCCTCGGACCGTCGGGCAAGATGCCCAACCCGAAGGTCGGCACGGTGACGATGGACGTCGCCAAGGCGGTCGAGGAGTCGAAGTCCGGCAAGGTCGAGTACCGCACCGACCGCACCGCGATCGTTCACCTGGTGATCGGCAAGGCGAGCTTCGAGGAGCGTCAGCTGCTTGAGAACTACGCGGCCGTGATCGAAGAGCTGATTCGCGCGAAGCCCTCGGTCGCCAAGGGGCGCTACCTGCGCTCGATCACGCTCACGTCCACGATGGGTCCGGGCGTGAAGGTGGACTCCGGTCGCACACGTGACATCATTGAGGAGGCGCCCGCGGCCGCAGTGTCCGCCTAGCGCCACCTTCAGGCCACCAAAGACCCCCGGCAGCGCGTCGTAAGACCGGGACAGGAGCCTCACCATGAACCGAGATCAGAAGGCCACGGCGATCGCCGAGATCGCCGCCCACATCGACGAGTCCCACGCGATCTTCGCCGTCGACTACCGTGGCATCACCGTCTCCCAGGTGGCCGAGCTGCGGACCAAGCTGCGCGAAGCCGACGCGAGCTTCAAGGTCGTCAAGAACTCGCTGACCGAGCGCGCCGCCGACCAGACGGGGGCGGAGACGCTGAAGGCGCTGCTGAGCGGACCGACCGCGTTGACGTTCGTCCGCGGCGACGTAGCGCTGGCCGCCAAGGCGATCGCCGACTACGCACGTGTCAGCCAGTTGCTTCCGTTCAAGGGCGGTCTGATGGACGGCGCGTCGATCGACGCCGACCAGATCCGCTCGATCTCCCGCCTGCCCTCGCGCGAAGTGCTCTACGGCCAGCTCGTCGGCGTCGTGGCCTCGCCCGTGAGCGGCCTCGTTCGCACGTTGAGCGCGCTCGTCAGTGGGCTCGCCGTGGCGCTTGGCCAGGTGCAGGCGAAGAAGGAGTCCGGAGAGATTCCCGCCGGCGATCCGCCGCCGGCCGCGATGACGGAGGCCGAGGCGCCTCCCGCCGAGGAGGAGGAGAATCCCGCGGCCGAGAAGTCTCCCGCGGCCGAGGAAGCGCCGGCGGAGGAGGAGACCAAGGTGGCTGAGGAGGCACCTGCTCCCGAGGGTGCGCCTGCCCAGGAGGCTTCCGCAGCCGAGGAGGCTCCGGCCGCCGAGGCGCGGGACGAGCCCGCGTCAGAGACATCGACGGAGGACAAAGCTGAGCCGGCGCAAGAGTCGGCGCAAGACGACAACCAGGCGGACGCTTCGGCGCAGGAAGAGGCCCCGACCGCCGACGCGAATCCCAAGGAGGACTGACCATGGCTACAGCCACAAGCACAGAGAAGTGGATCGAGGAGCTGAAGGGCATCTCGGTGCTCGAGCTCGCCGAGCGGATCAAGGCGCTCGAGGAGGAGTTCGGCGTGTCGGCGGCCGCCGTTGCGGCGCCCGTTGCCGCCGCCGCAGGCGCGGGTGGAGGCGACGGCGCCGGTGCAGAGGCCGAAGAGCAGAGCACCTTCGACGTGCTCCTGACCGCGGCCGGCGACAAGAAGATCCAGGTGATCAAGGTCGTGCGCGGCGCCACCGGCCTCGGCCTGAAAGAGGCCAAGGCGCTTGTCGACGAGGCTCCCAAGCCCGTGAAGGAGGGCGTCGAGAAGGAGGAGGCCGAGAAGCTCAAGCAGGAACTGGAGGAGGCCGGCGCTACGGTCGAGCTGAAGTAGGGCTCGGCCGTGTGAAGCAGGGCTCGGTTGTTGGTGTGCCTCCCGCATCCAGAAGAGAGACGAAGTGTGATGTTAGTATGAGGGTATGACACGCACAACCATATCCCTCCCGGATGACCTTGCGCAGGCGCTGGCGCGAGAGGCACGTCGACGGTCGGTCTCCGCGTCGGCCGTCGCTCGCGACGCGCTCGCCAAGCACCTTGGGCTCAGTGCCGATGAGCCGCGGGAGCTGCCGTTTGCCGCGCTCGGTCACAGCGGTCATGGCAGCACCGGCCGCGACATGGAGGAGCTGCTCGCACACGAGTGGGATGACGACACTCGCCGTCGTTGACGCGGGGCCGCTATATGCGGCGGCCGACGGTGACGATGGCGACCACCTCGCGTCCCGTGCCGTCCTCTCCCGGCCCGATCTACGGCTCGTCGTGTCCGCGCTCGTGGTCGCCGAGGCCACCTACTTCGTCGGAAGGCGTCTCGGGGCGAAGGCAGAGGCGGCGTTCCTTCGCGGACTTGGCGAACTCGACGTAGAGGGTCCTACGAGTGAGGACTTCAAGCGGATGTCAGATCTCGTCAAGCAATATGCCGATTTTCCGCTCGGAGGGACCGACGCCTCTGTAGTCGCGCTCGCGGAGCGCCTGCAAGCGCCGATCATCGTGACGCTCGACCGCCGTCATTTCGCGGCCGTGAGACCCCGCCACCGCGACACGTTCGAACTGCTGCCCTGACTCGCTCGCCCAAGGGGAGTCCGATCGCTCGCCGTGGAGGGGGCTTGACTTTTGTTGTGCCTTGGGTATACAGTAGTTCCGTCATGGCATCCCCCAGGGGTTGTCGGTCATAGATAGATCGGGTTTTGGGTTGGTCTTCGGGTCGACTTCAAGCGCTTTTCAGGGGATATCGGGAGAGGGCCGGATCGGATGATGAGGGGTTGTTTTCGCGTGAGTCCGTCGGGGACAGATGTGTCAGGGATCGTTGCGTGCCCGATGGGGCCCGTAGGTAGATGCGTCAGCGCTGCTGACACATCTCTCTCTCTCTCTCTCTCTCTCTCTCTTGTCCGTCTTGGCTAGCCGCTAGCGGCTTCGACCGGCAGTCTCTTTCGCACCGCGCTTGCGCGGTGTCTTCCTATGCCCGCGTGCGCTCCGGGCTTCCAGGTGTGCGCTCGTGTCGAGGCCGGTTGTCTCAGCAGGAGCGTGCTTGCAGCAAGACCGGCGCCGGGACGGCCCACTCCGTGGGAGAGACGCCGCGGTGCTGAATGAGACGAAAGGAATGGTTTCAGATGAGATCCATGTTCAGAACGGCGCTTATCGCGCTTGTCGGGGTCGCTGCTTTGGGTACGGTCGCTTCGGCTTCCGCGTCGGCGACGCCCGGCTGGACCGTCACTGGTGTAAAGCAGAAAGGCGGTGGTAAAGAAACGACCTCATCCAAAGGCGGCATCTTCCATCTGAGCGTCGCCTTTGCACAGAATATCCAGTGCACCAAAGAGAAAGACTCAGGCGAAATATCTTTCACCGAACCTGGGACGGGAGTCTTGAAGATCACCCTTGAAGGGTGCACTACCCCCGGATTGGCGAACTGCGAAGTAAGCGATACCGGGGCCGGCAAAACTGCGGGGACGATCAGGACCGGCGAACTGGCGACCGAATTGAGGACCTACGCCGGCATTGTCTACGAGCACTTTCAGGCACCGGCGTTTGGTGTGATGACCACTATCGAAGTCAAGAACAAAGAAGGAAAAGTCTGCAACGCAAAAGGCAAATTTCCGGTCGAAGGTGAGGATTGCGCCGAAGTCGGCCCGGAAGCCATCGCTCTGCAGTTCAAATTGTCGCAAGCTATCGCCACGAAATGTGGTGCAAAACTGGAAACTGAAGGTTCGGCAGACGAAATGTCCGGCACTTCCGAAAGGACGCTGACGGGTGCGAAAAAAGGACTGGCGTTTGGTGTCGCATAGCTCGACGATCGGGCGTAGGGCTAGCTCGTAGCGAGATGAATGGGTGGAGGGCTGCGATCACGGCGGCCCTCCACCAGGTGAGATATTCGAGAGGCGGGAGTGTTTGATGTACATCTTGGGACGGGCCAGACGGTCGGTTGGGTTGCGAGAAGACGCTCTCCCGAAGCGCGAGATACGTTTCGGGCTGGCCGGCGTGCTGACATGCGCTGTGCTTGTCGCTGTGATGTTGAGCGCACTCGTATCCGTGGCGTCGTCCCAAGCCCCCTGTCCCAACGCGCCTTTCCGCACCGGCGCGTCGGCGAGCCTTCCGGACTGTCGCGCCTATGAGTTGGTCAGCCCTATTTTTGAGAATGGCGCCATTCCGCTTACGGAAGGCGCCATTCTCGATAGCTCTCATCTGCTTTTCAGCAGTCTCGGTGGCTTTGGCGATACGGGAGCCAATCCCAACGTGAATGGCGCCTCTTACATCGCTGAACGCACCGCCACGAGTTGGACCTCGACGCCGCTCGATCCGCCCGCGGGCAAGCTCTTCAACACGAGTACCAGCAACTCCTCGATACTCGACCTCAGCGGCGACTTCAGCAAGGCCCTGTTTGTGGAGGATACGGTGTCGCCTTCCCCCGCATCGGTCGATCATCGCCTCTACCTGCGCGAGCCTTATGGCTCCTTCGTTCAGGTGGGTCCTACCGAGTCCCCGGCGATTGTCAATTCCTTGCCAACCGCCACCAAGCCAATCTTTGGCTATGTGGGCGCTTCACAAGATTTCTCCCATGTTCTGTTCGACGTAGTGGAGAATGGGCGAGTGGGCACCGAATGCAAACCCGCGTGTGGTGGGACACGCTACTACTGGCCTGGGGACACCACGGTAGCCGATGGAGCAGGTCCAACGCCGTCTCTCTACGAGTGGATCGGCTCGGGCCACACGGGTGAAGGCTCCGACGTACCAAGTTTGGTCGGTGTGGATAACGCCGGCCGGTTGATCAGCCAGTGCGGCACCGTGCTCGGGAGTGGTGGCAATGGCTCTTCCTACAACGCGGTTTCGCCCAGTGGGTCCATTGTGCTCTTCACCGCGCGAGCGATGAACGAATTCTGTGAAGGATCGGGTGCCACGGTGGGTCCTCCAGCCGACGAGCTGTTCGCTCGCGTGAACGAGTCCCAGACGGTCTCGATCTCCGAGCCATCGGCGGCGGACTGCGCTATTTGCAATACGTCTGCGCCCGGAAACGCGATCTTCGAGGGGGCCTCTCACGACACCACGAAGATCTTCTTCCTGACCGAACAGGAACTGTTGCCGGGCCAGACGGGGACGAACCTGTACGAGTACGATTTTAACGGTCCTGTCGCGAGCTCGCAGCATCCCAACGGGAAGATATCCCTGATTTCGACGGCATCGACGAATCCTGAGATTCAAGGTGTCGTGCGCATCGCCGAGGACGGCTCTCGCGTGTACTTCGTGGCGGACGCAGTCCTCACCACCCACCCCAATGACTTGGGCCGCGAAGCACAGGCGGAAGCGCCCAACCTCTACGTCTACGACGCGACCTCCAAGCAGGTCGCGTTCGTCGCAGTCCTATCGCCAAGCGATGAAGGGGTATGGGAAACACGCGACCTCGCTAGGAGCGCTGCGGCTACGCCCGATGGGCGCTTCCTGCTTTTCCACAGCCGTAATGACCTCACCACTGATGCGTCGGGCGAAGGCGATCAGATATATCGCTACGACGCTGAGCTCACGAGCCTCACACGGATCTCGATCGGTCAGAACGGTTTTAATAACAACGGCAACAGCGCCGACTTCTCGTTTTTTCTGTCTCCTCTCTATTTCCCGGACGAAGCTACAAGTCTTGTATTTCCGCACAGTGTCGCCACGCAGGGCGTGTCGGTCTCTGATGATGGTTCATATGTCTTTTTCGTGAGCCCCGCTGCGCTCACGCCGCGGGCAAGCAACGATCCCAACGATGAAATCTTCAACGTCTACGAGTGGCATGAAGGCCAGGTCTATCTGCTCTCCGATGGTCAGGATCGTCATCACGCATTCGGCGAAGGAGCCGTGAACCTCATTGGATCGAGCCCGTCGGGAAGCGATGTCTACTTCACGACGGCCGACGCACTTGTATCTCAGGACGGCGATGGCCAGAAGGACATCTACGACGCTCGTATCAGCGGAGGGTTTCCCGGGCCCTCATCGTCGCCCGCGTGTGCCGGCGATGCCTGCCAAGGTGCGCTGAGCATCTCGCCATCGTCGCAAGTGCCTTCAAGCGCAATGCTCAGCGGCCTGGGAAACCAGTCTTCTCCTCCGGTTAAAGCTGTGGTTTCGAAGAAGCGCGCCCGGAAGCCGGTCCGCTGCTCGACGGGCAAGAGGCTCGCACACAAGTGCGTGAATAAGAAAGGCCACAGCAAGACCGTCAAAGCCAAGTCCCACAAGGGGGGCAAGTGACATGAAGCTCAAATCCCTTCTAGCCGATCTGATGGCGTCGAAGTGCCGGGGCGGCTTGGGCAGCCGTGGGGCGTCCATTGCGGTAAGCACGGGGATGTTCCTGCTGCTGGTGCCTGTCGTGGCACAGGCCGCAAGCAGTGTCATCTGGGATATCCACCCCGTTGCCGCTCCCTCGAACTTCCAGTTGCTCACCGGAAGCTGTGAAGGGACCGCGGTGACTTGCGAGGACCACTACACTTTGGTGCTCGTCAACGTGGGAAGTCAAGAATCAAGCGGACAGGCGACCATCACCGACACGTTGCCGCCCGGACTCACCACCAGCAGCAAACCCGAAGTGAGAGGAGGTGGCTGGGAATGCACTCCCGGCGTCGGCAACAGCGTGGTGACCTGCACCTCCTCGGCAGGGGTCGCGCCCTTTGCCTCCGGTGCAGTCATCAACATCTTCGTCGCCGTGGCGCCCGGCACGCAGGGAACAGTCACAAATCACGTACAAGTCGCCGGCGGAGGCGCCGAAGAAGCCGTGGCTAGTGTGCAGACGCCGATCACCAGTCAGGTGGTGCCCTTTGGGCCGTTCGATCTCAGCGCGGCCGCCCTCGATGGGGGAGCGCTTGATACGCGGGCCGGCGGGCACCCTACCGCGCTCAGCGCCAGCGTTGACTTCTCCACCAAGTTCAAGTTCAACGGGCAAAACGAACCGTCGATTCAACCGGTCGAGAGCGCGCGTCAAATCGTCTTTGACCTTCCCGCGGGCCTCGTCGGCGACCCGCAGGCCGCCCCGACCTGCTCGCTTACGGACATGAGCAATCTGCCCCCCACCTGTCCGCGCGCTTCCCAAGTCGGCACTCTCCAGCTCATCGGGGGTGGCCTCGATGGAGATTTTGGGGCTTCGACAAACCTGCGAATCTATAACGTGCATCCGGAGGTCGGGCATCCTGCCGAGTTCGGTGTCTACGATCCACTCTTGAACCGGTATGTAGTGATGTACGCGAGTGTCCGCGGCGCCCCGGACTACGGGGTGCGGGTGACGACTCAGCCGTTGCCGACGGCGCTAGAGACCGATGGAGTCGTGGCGACGTTCTTCGGCAATCCCGCGGTGCAGGACGAAAGCCCGCTCTCGCCGGCTGCGTTCTTCTCGAATCCGACCGACTGCACGGCTACAGGTTTCACGACCACGGTTCATGTGGACTCGTGGGAGAATCCCGGACGTTCGCTGCCGGATGGCGCCCCGGATCTGAGCGATCCTGCGTGGAAGAGTGCGAGCTCGACGGCGCCGGCGGTGAGTGGCTGTGAGGCGCTGCATTTCGATCCGTCGTTCGTGTTGCAGCCCGATACGTCCTCACCGGACGATCCCGCGGGTGTGAACGTCGACCTGCACATCCCGCAGAGCGAAGACCCGCAGGGTCTCGCGACGCCGCCGTTGCGCAACGCCACGGTCACGCTGCCCCAGGGTCTCGTCGTCAGCCCGTCGAGCGCCGACGGACTGCAAGGCTGCTCGACCAGCCGGCTCGCGCTTGAATCCACCGATCCCGCGGCGTGTCCGCAGGCTTCACAGATCGGGACCGTCGAAGTGATAACGCCCTTGATCGACCACCCGTTGCCGGGAGAGGTGTATCTCGGTGATCCCGACTGTTCGCCGTGCACGAGCATCGACGCTCAGGCGGGCAGGCTGATCAAGCTCTATATCCAGGTCGACGATCCGGTGAGCGGTGTCGTCGTGAAGATCCCGGGCACCGTATCGACAGACCCAAGCACGGGACAGGTGCGGGCGACGTTCAAGGACAGCCCCCAGCTCCCGTTCTCCGACCTGAAGCTGAGCTTCAAGTCGGGGCCTCGCGCGCCAGTGGCCACGCCCTCCGAGTGTGGGGCTTACACGACCGAATCTGACCTCTCGCCGTGGAGTGCTCCTGCCACCCCGGACGCGACGCCGTCGTCGTTGTTCCAGATCAGCGGCTGCGGCGATCCGAATCGGTTCGCGCCGTCGTTTGAATCCGGCACCACCAATGCGCAGGCGGCGGCGTTCTCGCCGTTTACGCTCGGTCTGTCCCGCGCTGACGCCGACCAGCAGCTCTCGGGTCTCTCGGCGACGCTCCCGGCGGGACTGTTGGCGAGGCTCGCAGGCGTTCCCGTCTGCGGGGGTGTGAGCGCGAATCTGGGAGCGTGCCCGGAAAGCTCGCGGATCGGCAGCGTGAGCGTTGGTGTCGGGCCTGGATCCCACCCGTTCTTCGTGTCGGGCAAGATATTCCTGACGGGCTCCTACAAGGGTGGTCCGTTCGGTGAGGTCGTCGTCGTCCCCGCCGTCGCGGGACCGTTCAACCTGGGCACGGTCGCGGTGCGTGGTGGCATCTATGTCGATCCTCATACCGCGCAGGCGAGCATCGTCTCAGACCCCTTTCCAACGATCCTCGACGGTATTCAGTTGCAGATCAAGACGGTGAACGTGACGGTGGATCGTCCGGGGTTCATGTTCAACCCTACGAGCTGCAGTTCGTTGAGTGTGAACGCGATGGTCACGAGCGTTCAGCGTGTACAGGTTCCCGTGTCGAGTCATTTCCAGGCGGCGAACTGCGCGAGCCTCTCGTTCAAACCGGGGTTCACCGCGTCGACGGGCGGGAGGGCCAGCAAAGCCGGGGGCGCGTCGCTGGATGTGAAGGTGTCTTCGGGTGCGGGGCAGGCGAACATCGGCAAGATCAAGGTCGATCTGCCGAAGCAGCTCCCTTCGCGTTTGTCGACGTTGCAGAAGGCTTGTCTGGCGAGTGTGTTCGACGCGAATCCCGCGAACTGTTCCTCGGCGTCCGATGTCGGGATGGCTACCGCTTCTACGCCTGTCCTTGCGAGCCCGCTGGTCGGTCCCGCGTATTTGGTCTCGCACGGTGGGCAGGCGTTCCCCGATCTCGAGGTCGTGTTGCAGGGCGAAGGCGTGAAGGTGTTCCTCGTCGGGAACACGCAGATCAAGAAGGGCATCACCTCGAGCACGTTCAAAGCGATACCCGACGCGCCCGTCAGCAGCTTCGAGCTGAAGCTACCCACGGGCCAGTATTCGATCCTCGGCGCGAACGTTCCCCAGAGCGCTCGATACAGCCTGTGCGGACAGTCGCTCTCGATGCCCACCGCGATCACCGGCCAGAACGGCGCGGTGATCAAAAAGACCACGAAGATCGCGGTCACCGGGTGCGCTAGGCACAAGGCCAAGGCGAAGCACAGGGCGAAGAAGAAAGCGAAGAAGCAGGTGCGCCATGGCTCTCCCACGCATCGCTGAGCGCGTGGTGAGCGCGAACGGCTCAGCTCGCACCCATCTGAAGGGCTCAGCTCGCACCCATCTGAACGACTCGCCTCGCACCCACGTCACGGAGGTCCAGCGCACTCGGATTCTCTCGGCCGCGGTCGACGTCGTCGGCGAGGATGGCTATTGGGGGATGTCCGTGGCCCGCGTCACGGGCCGTGCGGGTGTTTCTCGCCGCACGTTCTATGACGTGTTCACCGATCGCGAAGACTGCTTCCTCGCCGTCTTCCAAGAAACCGCCGAGCGTGCCAGCGTTATCGCTCGAGATGCCGCCGCGGGGGAGCGGACCTGGCGAGACAGGGTCAGGGCCGGCCTGTCGGCGCTCCTCCAGTTCGCAGGGGCTGAGCCCGTGTTGACATCGCTGCTTGTCAAGGACGCGCTCGGCTGCGGACCCCTAGTCCTTGCCGCCAGAGCGCGCTGGCTCGACACCTTGAACGCGATCGTCGACCAGGGATGCACCGAAAGCAAAACAGGCAAGGAGCCGCCACCGTTGACCGCCGAGGGCACCGTTGGCGCTGTCCTCGCCGTGATCCACGCACGCATGCTCGACCTGGACCCGCGACCCCCGATCGAGCTCCTGAGCCCGCTGATGGGAATGATCGTCTTGCCCTACCTCGGACGTGCCGCCGCAGCGAAGGAGCTCGCGCGCCCCACACCCAAGGCTCCCCGCGCGCGCACGAGCCAGCCGGTGCGGCCTGTGCTCGATCGGCTCGACATGCGCTTGACCTACCGCACGCTGCGTGTCCTCTCAGCGATCGCCGCTCATCCCGGTGCGTCCAACCGCCTCGTGTCAGACACCGCCGGCGTGCACGACCAAGGCCAGATCTCAAAGCTCCTCGTCCGCCTCTCCCGTCTCGGCCTGATCCACAACACACGCCCCGGCCATCCCAAGGGCGAACCCAACGCTTGGACACTCACGCTCGCCGGCTCACAGGTCGAGCGCGCGGTGCGCGTGCCCGACAAGACCCGCTCCCTGGCTGCCGGTTGACCGGAGCGTGCCGAGCGGTCGCGTGCCTACTGGTTGACCCCGAGCGTGCCGAGCAGCAGGTCCCAGTCGTCGAAGCCCGTGACCGTTTCCGTGTCTTTGAGTTTGTTTTCCAACCGCGTCGTGCTTCGAACGATGCCGCGGTCCGCCGGGCGCAAATAGGGCGCCAGCAGCCGCTCGGGGACGACATGCGGTTCGATCGCTTCCGCGTGCGCGTCGAAGCTGACCGTCTGCGCGGGGATCGTCCGGTAGCCGCTCGCGCTCCACTCGCGCACGTCTTTGCACAGGTCGGGCAGCGGCAGCACCGCCAGTTCGTGCAGGCTCTTCGCATACTCCCTCGCTCTCCGCGTCAGCCCGGGGTTGCTCCACCTCAGTGGCGCGACCGCCCGCGCGAAAGCGTCGATCGGGCCGGCCACCGTCCCGTATGCGATCGACCACAGGGCGCCCACGACCTCATAGCTCATCTTCTGCGACTCGCCGTTCTGCGGCGAGCCGGCGCCCACGTGCGGGCATTCCCGCGCGAGCTTTCCGTTGGCGCGCACGATGGCCGCCTGCCCGGCGCTTGTCCTGGCCTCGCTTTCCCGCGCCAGCCTGTAGTTCGCCAGCACATACTTGTGTGTGCTGGCGACGTCCCTCGGCGCCGCCCCGGCGCTCGCGGATGCAGAGCCCAGGGTCGTCACGCCCAAGGCCAGCACCGCGACGATCGTGGTCGAGCTTCGAAGCATCCCGTGCAGCGTATCTTGGCGCCCATGCCTCGGCGCCACCACCGGCCCGGCCCACCACTCCGCGCATCATCCGAGCAGCCACGGGCGGCCCGTCTTTACCCGGCCCTAACAATCGGGCCGATTTTCCGGTAAAGTGCCCCGCGCTGGCCGATAGTCGCAGCCGTCCGCAAGCACGACGCCGCGCCACATACGCGGAATGTCAGGGGACGGGGTCCGTGAGCGCTGGCTGCCCTTAAGGGCGTCGATAGCCTGTGCTATCTTCCCTGGTCGCGCTTCGGCGCGCTACGCCTCTGCCCTTCCTCTCGCCCTCCGAAGGAGTCGTTTCTTGGCTGCTGTAGATGCTCTCCGGACGCGCCGGACCTTCGCGCGTCTCAACAAGTCCGTCGACGTACCCAACCTGATCGACATCCAGCGGCGCTCCTTCGCCTGGCTGACAGACCCGAAGAAGGGCGGCCTGCGCGAGACGATCGACGACATCTCCCCGATCGAGGACTACACGGGCAACCTCGCCGTGCAGTTCGGCGAGTTCGTCTTTGACGAGCCCGTCGCCTCTTTGGACCAGTGCCGCGAGAAGGACCTCACCTTCGCGCGTCCGCTCACCGTCACGGTCGCCTTCATCAACCGCGAGACTGGCGAGATCCGCGAGCAGTCCGTCTTCATGGGCGACTTCCCCTGGATGACCGAGCGCGGCACGTTCGTCATCAACGGCACCGAGCGCGTCGTCGTGACGCAGCTCGTGCGCTCCCCCGGCGCCTACCTGATGGAGCCGAAGGACCGCGAGAAGCAGGTCTTCATCGCCAACCTCATGCCGGCCCGCGGCTCATGGCTGGAGCTCGAGATCGACAAGAAGGGCAAGGTCTTCGTCCGCATCGACCGCAAGCGCAAGCTGCCCGTGACGGTGCTGCTGCGCGCGATGGGCTACGCCGGCGATGAGGAGATCCTGCGGCTGTTCGAGAACTCGCTCTACATCCGCAACACCATCGAGTCCGACACCGAGGCCACCCGCACCGAAGACGGCGCGCTGATCGAGCTGTTCAAGAAGCAGCGTCCGGGGGAGCCGCCGAGCGTTGACAACGCCAAGGCGCTGCTCAACCAGCTGTTCTTCGATCCCAAGCGCTACGACCTGACCCGAGTTGGTCGCTACAAGCTCAACTCGCGTCTCGGTCTGGACATCGACATCGACACGCGCACACTCACCCATGACGACATCCTCGCCCTGGTCAAGGA
>DASXIB010000042.1:0-233969 GCA_036498245.1 Solirubrobacteraceae bacterium | reverse complement strand
GGAGACTTTACCTTTATACCATATATATAAATAATTGTCAATCAGAATTGAGCTACATAGGAGTGAGACCCAGGTCATGATAGAGACGCCGACCATCTTGCCATCCGGCGAAACCATGCAGAGTCGGACTCGTCAGTGCTGCCAGTAGTCGCTGCCACGCGTCCTCAAGGGTCTCCATGTATCGTTCGAGCGTGTGTACTGCAACGGCGACTCGACAACCCGGTATGTGTCTAGTAGCGCGACAATCACAGTTCGCCCAGCTGCTCCAAATCTCAATTAGCTCCTGTACTCTCGCCCATTCCGCCGTAGAGTACTGGTGAAAGACCCAGCGTATGACCTCAGCCGGTTCCCTCACGGCTGAGATTGATGGGTCCACGTCAGGTTTATAATCACACTTTTCCCTGCCATCTACATAGACTGATGAGAGATACTCCACATCCTCCATACTTACTGGTATCGCGGTGCAGAGATTTACCAATGCCTCACGAGGGGATAGACGGGAAATCTCTGCCTGACCCTCAACCAGCTGACTTGCTTGCACGAAATCTGCGGTCAGGAATAGCCTGCCGGTTGTGAGTACGGTGGCAGCTAGCATGAAATATATCTTTTCCATTATCCTCTCGGGAGCTTTGGCGAAATACTCTGGCCCCTGCTCTGTACCTGGAGGTAACGGCTCTGTCTGCGTGGCGTTGTTATTCAAAATTTTGGCGACGATGCAAAAGAAGCGATTGGACGCCTGAACAGACCCCAGGAGGATCACCATAGACTCAAGACTCTGATACGTGTTGAAAATCCCAGCATGAGGTTGGGGTGCCCATGCGTCGGCTCTCACCAGATGTGAACGCGCGAGTTCATCCAGATGGGCAAACTCCCGATCTATGAGGTGGCCTGCCACGCTCTGCATTAGTCGCTTCTCAAAGCTTGTACGCTCCGGGCCGTGCCTCTTCGCTGCGCTCCGGAGCGTATACGGGATGTACACCTCGGCCTGCTTGCGACGATCCTTCAGCAAGAGCGCTTCGCTGTCAGGCTCCAAAGCCAGATAAATGCGAGCCGCGACGCCTTCGTCATTGTTGCCTCCTTGAATCGAGCTAAGCAGATAAGTCATCTGCTTGAGCAAGTCCCGGAGTACCTGGGCGATCGCAACCTGAGATGGGCGAGCCGATCCACTAGATCGAGCCTCGTCATACGCAATACGCAGTCCCATCAGGGTCGGCTGCTTCGCGATGTTGGCAGCCGTAGCTCCTTCGGCGGTCTGCATTAGCGCGTAAAGCTCCTCGCCGAGCTTCGTGAGGCCCTTGAGGTCGAGTCCGGGATTGGGCTGCATCCTGCCCAATAATTTCGCACACCCCTCCGTAGCTTGGCTCTCATGGACGACCAATTCGCCCATCGGCTCCATCGCTTGCTTCGACTCGCTAAGCGCTTCAAGCGCGAGCGCGACGAGGCACAGCAGTCGCTTGTAGACGCACGAGTTCAACTCGCGGCTTATGAGGCGCTGCTGGCGGGTGTGTTCCCGTCAGGCGAGAAGCCGTAGCCCGAGAGAAAGGAAAGCACCATGCCAGCATCGAATCTTCCCGCCCGCCGCTCGTCTTTGTTCGGTGCTCTCAGCACCGACCGCGCTGCGGGTAAGCAACTCGGCTCGATCCAGAACGGCGCGTTCCTTGAGCGCGCCGAGGACGAAGCCCGACGCACCCTCACCCTGGCGCGTATGACCGACCTAGGTATGGCCACCAGGCACGCAATGGACGAGGGCAGCGAGATCATCAGCGACCTCGCCAGCCGCATCGAGAACGATCCCTTCGGCGCCAAGGCCCTGTCCGGCATCGCGGAAGACGGGATCAACGGTCTGCGCCACGAACTCCGCCGTCTGAGGGGGTTCTAAGCGATGCTCGCTGTTTTCGTTGTTGATGGGGCCGTTGCGTTCTATGCGGCGGCCCTCGTGCTGGTCTTGCTTCTGCCGTTTCTCCTGGGCTGGGTGTCCAGGAGCCCATACGAACACCTGATGCGCGAGCGCCGCCGGCACGCCGAACGCACAGCCCGCGCGATGCGCCGCATGACAAGAATCAAGGCGCAGACGCTTCAGCGCATGGATCGTGCTGAAGGAAGGAGGCGGCCATGAATAAAAAGAAGCAACGGTCCCGCCCCACCTCCGGGCGGGACCGGCATGGGGTCTTGGCTCTCCTGGACGTAAATCGGGGTCTGCGTAAAGAGCTGCTCCATGCGCAGAAAGAGTGCGAGGAACTGCGGGACGCTTGCGCCAATCTCGTGATAGAGCGAGACGCCGCCGACGCGCTCCTGCGCGAAGTCGAAGTCGGCGGGCCCCGATGAAGCTCTGGCGCATCGCTGGGGCGGTGACAATCGTGGGCGTCGCCCTCTTGGTCATCGTCCCTCTCGCTGTCCGTGCAATCCATGCGTTGCTCATGCCCGCCGTGGTGTGCGTTGCTCTGTATCTCGTCGTGCGGGTAGTAAACGCACACTTGAATCGCTGGTGATGATCTGTACACGCAAAAAAGTGTTGACTCAGTATCCATTTCCATCAGACAATGAAATGGATACTGAGTACACAAAATAGGAAAGGGGGTGTGGTAATTATGGCAAAGAAGAAGGTACGTGTGAGGTCCAAGAGGCTCGATTCTTTGGACGAGACAAAGCTGTCGCTCGCTATCTGGCTCATGGCCCGCGATCTCGTTGAAGATAAGACCACGCCGCCCGTATTTGAGGATAGCGAGGTGGAGCAGCCCGACGAGCCCGGAGAGGCAGCGTAGTGGAGCTGGCGATCCTCATTTCTATTCTGCTGCTGGGGCTTTCACTGTACGGCGGGATTTCGTGGCGGGAGCGTCCGGAGCGCATACTCCAAACCGTCGAACTGCATTTCGGCAACGATCTCACTATCGAGGCGGTCACGGCGATGCTCTCAGGCATTGCCGGTTTGCGGAGTAACACGATGGTCAGTCTTGACGTCGTCGCGGATGCGCGCGGCATTTGTCATTACTTGCACGCGCCGCAGCAGACCCTCGACACGCTCCGCAGCCAGTGGCGCGGGGTGCTCCCGAGCCTGCGCATGGACGAACCCAAAGACACGCCACCCGCCAACTGGCGCCGTGGCGTGGTACTGCGGCTATCCGGTGCCCAGCCTGCGCTACGCACGGATGCCGTGCAGGAGTCGGCAGCGGCGCTCTTGGCTTCCACCCAGCCCCTCGCCCCCGGCGAGCGCGTCCTGATCCGCTGGTACTTGGCGGCTGGTTCCCACCCGTCACTCCCTCAGTCCGCCCCACGGCGAGAGGGCCGCCGAGCTGAGGTCAGCTTGGCTCACCTGCTGATACATGAGTCCACCCTGCAGGGCGCTCACTTCCGCGCACTGCGCGAGAAGTACTCCGGGCCGCTGCTCAGCGGGGCGGCGATCGTGGCGGTTACGGCTGGGCACCCCAAGCGGGCCAATCACTTGATAGGCCGCATCGCCTCTGTCGCCCGTGCCCGTGGAGGTGCCTATGGCCACGTGGCGGTGCGGTGGCGGGGACGCCGCTGGCTCGCCTGGCTGCTCACCCGTCACAGCCTGCGACGTGATGTATACGCGCCCCTTGAGCTGGCTGGGTTGCTCCCCGTTCCTATAGGTGCGCCCCAGCTGCCGGGGCTGACACTCGGCACCGCCCCGGCCTTGATGCCCTCTCCCCGGATTCCGCACACAGGCTTGGTGCTGGCTGTCTCGACGTGGCCGGGTCTGGATCGGCCGCTCGCCCAGCCGGTCATCGGAGGGCTGTCCCATACCCTGATCGCCGGTCCCACGGGCACCGGAAAGTCGAGCCTGATCGGCAACCTCAATGTCCAAGTCCTACAGGCCGGGAGGGGCTGTCTCCTGATCGACGGCAAGGGGGATCTAGCTCAGGATGTGCTTGCGCGCATACCCGAGGGGAGAACAGACGACGTAATCGTGCTCGACCCCGGCGCGGGAGGCCCGTTGCCGGGACTGCGGCTGTTCGGGCAGGGTGCTGACCCTGAGCTGACCGCCGATCTGGTTTTGGGCATCTTTGCTGATTTGTTCAGGGATTCTTGGGGGCCGCTCTCGTCGCGCTGGCTGCGGGCCGGCCTGCTGCTGCTCGCCCACGATTCGGGGGCAACACTGGCAGACCTGCCGTTCGTGTTCTCCGACGCGGCGTTTCGTGATCGGTTGGTGGCTCGGCTCACGGACCCGCTGGCTCGTGAGACGTGGCGAGTTTTTGCCACGATGGGTGAGGCCGAGCGCGCCCACCAGCTCGCTGCGCCCTTGCAGAAGACCGAAGAGCTGGTTGGCCGCCGAGTCATCCGTAGCGTGCTCGGCCAGGTCAACGCCAAGCTCGATATGCACGACGTCCTGAGACAGGGCAAGGTTGTGATCGTCGCCCTGTCGCCGGGCAAGATCGGCAGCCCATCTGCGCGTTTGCTTGGAGCGCTCGTCGTCTTCAAGTTCTTCGAGGCTGTGCAGGCGAGAGCGGCTGTGGCACCGGAGCGCCGCACACCGTTCTTTGCCTACATCGATGAGCCCGCCGTGCTCGGAGACATCCCCGTGCCCCTTGACGATCTGTACGCACTCGCGCGTGGACTCGGCGTCGGAGTGACACTCGGCACTCAGTCCCTCACGCAGCTACCCTCCGATCTGAGAGCTGCGGTCACGACCAACGCCGCGACGGCGGTGGCGTTTGCGCAGAACTCGGCGGCCGACGCCAAGCTGCTTGCTTCCGAACTGAGCGGCGTTGATGCCGAGGGATTGCAGAACCTCGGCAGGTTTGAGTGTGTCATGCGGATCGGTCTCGGGCCGGGTGATATCGCCCCGCCGGTCACCGGCCGCACGTTGCCGTTGCCGCCGGCGAGCAGCGATCCCGAGGCGGTACGCCGCGCCTCGGCCGCTCGCTACGGTGCCGATCCGGCGCTGGTCGACGCGGCGCTGCGTGAGCGCCATCAGACCCATGAGAGCAAGCTCGAGACGCCGGTCGGGCGGCTGCGGAGGGACGCATGAGCCGCCAGGGCAATAGGAGCCGGGAGTGTCCGTTCGCTGGTCCGCTCGCGTCGAGTAGCGGGGCGCACAATCCCCGCACCCGTGGGGCTTCGTGCGCCGTAGCGCCGATGACACTTTATGTCCCTTCTTTCTTCTCTTTCTTCTCCACCTTCACCCCGCCTACCGTCCCCATAGGGCTCTCCCGAGGGGGCGGGTCGTGAGGCGCGCGACGACCGCGCGGTTGACGGAGCTGGCAGGCGAGCTGTCCGAGCGCGACATCGCCATCACGAAAACGGTGGGGCGGTTGCGCCTCCTCAGCGGCGAGCAGGTTCGGCGTCTGTACTTTGCCGAGAGCGAGACTCCGGCGACGGGAGCGCGGCTGGCCCGCCGGGCGCTGGCGCGATTGGTTTCGCGTGGGGTGCTCGGCCGTTTGGAGCGTCGTATCGGTGGGGTGCGAGCCGGGGCGGCCGGTCATGTCTACTTCCTAGCGGCGGCCGGTCAGCGCTTGATCGCCTTCTGGCAGGGTGAGGGGCTGCGCCGGACGCGCAGTCCGTATGAGCCTACTTCCGGGTTGGTACGGCACACGCTCGGAATCGCGGAGTGCTACGTGCAAGCGGTCGAGGCGGATCGCGCGAAGGCGGTGCGCTTGCTCGCGTTCGACGCGGAGCCCGACACCTGGCGGTCGTTTGCCGATGCGCGCGGTCGGCGGCTGACGCTCAAGCCTGACGCACGGATCGCGTTGGGTCTCGGTGGTGGTGAAGAGGCGCACGCTTTCCTTGAGATCGATTGCGGGACCGAGGGGCGGCGGGTGCTTGCTCGCCAGTGCCATATCTACCTTGAGGCTTACCGGGCCGGGATCGAGCCCGAGGTGTTCCCGCTGGTGGTGTGGGTCACGATGACCGCTCGGCGGGTGGAGTTGCTGCGCGAGGTCTGCGGCTCGCTACCCGCAGAGGCGTGGAAGCTGTTTACGGTCACGACCCCCAATCAGGTGCTCGGGCTGCTCACCGGAACGCCACCGCAGACGAGAGGGCGACCATGAGCTACAAGCCTGCGCTCTACGGCGACGGGGTGCGTTGGGGGCTCGTCCACGCTGACGCGCTCGATCTGTTCGCCGAGTTGCCGCCGAACAGTGTCGATGTTGTCCTCACTGATCCTCCTTATGCCATCGACTTCGCAAATGAGGCGTGGGACGGAGTGGATATTCGCCGCGTGGCCGCCGAGGGCGGGGGGCGGTTGAGTGCCGGGGAAGCCTTCGCGCGCTGGACGCAGACGTGGGCTGCTGAATGTCAGCGGTTACTCAGGCCGGGTGGGCACCTGCTCGCTTTTGGTGCGCCGCGTACCGCTCACCGGCTCGTCTGCGGCGTTGAGGACGCTGGGCTTGAGGTGCGCGACATGCTGGCGTGGCTGTACGCGACAGGAGTTCCGAAGTCCAGGCGGCTGCCGGGCGGACTGGCGACAGGGCTAAAACCGGCGTATGAGCCGATATTGCTCGCCCGCGCGCCATTCTCGGGGCGAGTAGCCGACAACCTCATCCAATGGGGCACCGGGGCGCTGAACATCGATGTGGCGCGAATCGGGGCGGCGGGCTTCTGGCCCGCCAATGTGGTGCTGTCGCACGCGGCGGGCTGCTCCAAGCGCCGGTGTGTGCGTGATTGCCCCGCGCGGCTGGTGGACGCCGCCCGGCCGGACAAGCCACCGAGTCGGCTGTTTTTCAGCGCGAAGGCAACCCGGCGTGAGCGCGAGGCAGGCTGCGAACAGTTGCCCCAGCGCTCGGCGCAGCTCTACCGAGGCAGACCGGGGCGGCGAGTGCGCAACATTCACCCCACGGTCAAACCCATCGGGCTCATGCGCCATCTGGTACGGCTGGTCTGTCCGCCCGGCGGTGTCGTGCTCGATCCCTTTACCGGGAGCGGCAGCACCGGCGCGGCGACGATGTTGGAAGGGCGGCAGTTCCTCGGTATTGAACGCGAAGCTGAGTATGTGCGGGTGGCGCGGGCGCGGCTGGCGTATTGGGCGCGGGTGGCGGCGAGGAGTACGCGGTGAGCGCTGGATGGCCTCACGGTGCGCGGAAGGAACCCCAAGGGGGCTTTCTGCGTGCCGGCATAGCCATTCAGGTTCCCAACCCAAGGAGGAAAACCCTCATGGCCACAAAGGGCCAGGAAATCTACGAGGAGATCAATCGACGGATCGACTCGGGCATCGAGAAGGCCGACGCCTTCAAGGCACTCGCCGAGGAGGCATCCCGCCCCTACGACTCAATTAGGGGTAGCTATTACTCCTACAAGAAGAAGATCGAGGGCGGCGAGAGTCGGCCACGATCGCGCAAGCGGGAGACAACACCGGCCGACGCGGTAGAACAAGCCACGGTCACGCTCCGCAAAGCAATCGAGGCTATCGACCGGGAGGTCGAGATCGCCAAGGAGCGCGCCGCCGAGGCTGCGGCCGAGGCGAAGGCCCTCGCCGCCAGTGCGGCCGAGCGCAAGGCCGAGATTGAAAGGAAGATCGCGGCCCTGGAGTCCTAGAAGGGCTCAAACCGGGTGGCCTGGATCAATACTGATTCAGGCCACCCACACCTTTACTGACGCCAATGCTCAACGGTATAATTTTCATACAAAAAAGTGTAGACACGGTACACATTTTGAGAGATAATAAGAGTAGTAACGGAGTACAAGAAATGACCAAGGAACAGGCTCAGCGGATCGGTCAGTTGATCGCTACCGCCCGCCGGAATAGAAGCTGGTCACTCCGGCGGTTGAGCATGGAGACTGGATACACATTCAGCTGGCACGCCCGACTGGAACGCGGAGAGTATGCCAAGCCCGCACCGGAAAAACTCAGGCGCGTAACCGAAGTGCTCGGCATGGACCCGGAGCGCATCGACCGGATCGTCAAAGGCATGATGTCCGACGGCCTGCCCGGCATGAGGACTTACTTCCGAGCCAAGTACGAGCTGAGCCAGGAAGACATAGACGTGGTTGAGCGTACCGTTGAGGAAATACAACGTAAGCACAAGGATACGGAGCGATGATGAGTCTCGAACCCGTACAGAAAGCTGCGTGGATATATTTGTTCACAACTCAGCCGAACCCGCCGAGCAGCAATCCCGAATTGGCACTACAGCGCAAAGTTTGTTACGCCATTGCCGCTGAGATCGAGGCTCTTGTTACCGGCATCTACATCGACGCTGGGTATCCAGGATTAGGCGAAGAACGAACTGGTCTGAGCTTACTCTTGGATCACCTGACCCAGCCACATCACCGCGTCACTCACCTCATCGTGCTGCGCTCTGACCTGTTGGCCAAAGCAGAACCAATGGCACTCAAATTAAAGAAGCAGATCGCCCAAAGCGACATAAGGCTTGTTACTGCCGATCCGCCCCAATACAGCTACACATAAAAGAAAGGACGCATTACCTATGACACCAACCACAATAAAAACGCCAACACAAACAGCAGGATTACTCACGCGGCTGCGCGAGCTGGTGCCCCGCCGAGGGCTCTCCCCGGCTGAAGCGCGGCAGGTAGCCGAACGCCAAGCCGCGATTCTGCTCGCCCATGCCGGCATCGATAAGCCGGCGGTCCCCGAAAGCATCGTTACAGACCTGCCGTTCCTAGCAGTCACTCATCGTCCGGGATTCCCGACGTCCGGCATGGCTACCCAAACCGATTCGGGTTGGGTGATCGTGCTACGCGCCGAGGAAGCCAAAGTCCGCCAGCGCTTTTCACTCATCCATGAGTTCAAGCACATACTGGATGACACTTCCATCGAATGGATGTACCCGACTCGCAGCGGCTACAGTCCCGAAGACCGCGCCGAACGAACATGTGACTACTTCGCCGCCTGTGTTCTTATGCCAAAGATGTGGGTCAAGCGGGATTGGGCCAGTGGCGGCATTCAAGACATCGCACGGCTCGCCCGCCGCTACCGCGTCTCACAGGTCGCGATGGCAGTACGCCTATCCGAATTGCACTTGCTACCACCAACACCCCGCTGCGCAGGAACTACACGAACCGGGGAGAAGTAATGAGCGCAGCACGTAAGCGCGCAGCAATTCTTCTGAGGGTCAGCTCTCGCGGACAGGTGGAGACAGACTACGATCCTGAGGGTCTCTCCATCCCTACTCAGCGCGTGGACTGTACGCGCAAGGCCGATACCCTAAACGCTGATGTGGTACGCGAGTACATCGAGCCCGGTGTATCGGGCGGGTCGCTAGTCAAGCGCAAGACATTCCAAAAGTTGCTCGCCGACCTCCGCGAACTGCACGACCTCGACTACGTCATCATTCGGACCGTCTCGCGATGGGCGCGCGACAATGAGGACTACTGGACCGCTCGGGGCCTCGTCAATCGGGCTGGCGCAATGCTGGTTTCTGCCAAGGAGCCCATCGGGGACGACAGTGCCCACGGCATCATGTTTGAGGGGGTCATGGCTTCCTGGGCCGCTTCCCAGCGCATTCAGATATCCGAGGACGTCACCGCTGGCTTTCTCCGCAAGGTCGAAGTCGGCGGCAAGCCAGGGCCGGCCCCACTTGGCTATCGAAACGTGGGGGAGCCACTACCCCACGGTGGCGAGGTCCGCACGATAGTACTCGATGAGGAGCGTACCGAGATCATTAGCTGGGGCTTTGAAGCTTACGCCACCGGCCTTTACTCACTAATAGATATGGTCGCCCTTCTTGAGGCTCGCGGCCTACGCTCCCGAGGCAACCGTCGCTATACCCCGCGGGCACTCAAACTCTCAGCAGTTCACGCCCTACTTTCCAACCCCTTCTATGCGGGAAAGATCCGCTACAAGGGCAAGCTCTACCCCGGCCGCCACGAGCCGCTAGTCAGCGAGGAGCTGTTCGAGAAAGTCCAGGCCGTCCTCAAAGCTCACAACAAGAGCGGCGAGCGCGACCGCAAGCATCAGCACTACCTCAAGGGCACGATCCGCTGTGGTGGCTGCGATCACCGCCTGACCTACTCCCTCAACAAGGGCAAAGGAGGCACCTACCCTTACTTCATTTGTGGTCCCAGCCAGCGCCGTGAATGCCCCAACGGCTACGTGCGCGTCGAGGCGGTTGAGGCCAAGATTGAGGAGCACTACAAGACCGTCAAGCTAGAGGCTCATAACCGCAACAGCATCGTCGGCCTGATCGAGAAGCGGCTGGCTAAGCTCGCTACCACCAGCAAGCAGGAGATAAGCCGCTGCGAAACTCTCCTCGCTGGGCTCAAAGAGGAAGAGCGCAAGCTTCTCCAAAAGCACTACAGGGACGAAATCTCCGAGGAGCTGTTCGCAGAAGAGGCAGCCCGGATCAAACGCGAGCGCGTCAATGCCAACGCCATCACGAACCGCCTGAATGTTCGCTACGACGAGCTCAGCAAGTTTATGACGCTCGTGCTGCGAGTTGCCAACTTCAATCTCCATGACCTCTATCTGCGCGCCAAGCCCTACATCCGCCGCCTTATGAATCAGGCCATCTTCGAGGTCATCTGGGTCGAGCCCGACGAAGACCGAGAGATCATCGTGCGATCCAAGAAGGCCAGCCCATTCGCAGAACTCCTAGACATCCAGGCAGGCATCGAGCAGATCAAGGCCAAGCAACCCAAATCTCAGGACGCTCCTGCGCTTGAACCCAAAGAACCCGTCCTAGTCGGCGTCGGAGCCGGCGAAAACGCCAAAGCCTCCGACCCCTGGCGGGAATCGGAGGACTTTGACGCTAGTTGGATTAGCGAAGTAATGGTGGGCCGTGCAGGAATCGAACCTGCAACCTTGGGCTTAAGAGGCCCCTGCTCTGCCGGTTGAGCTAACGGCCCGTAAGGGCGCCGGCGGAAATCGACCGGCTCGGACTGCGATTCTAGCCAAGGGGCGCGGCCGGCGCTCGGCTCAGAACACGATCGTCCGCCGGCCGTCGACGATCACGCGGTCGTCGAGGTGCAGCGCGACGGCCCGAGCGAGAACCAGCCGCTCGACGTCGCGTCCGACCCGTTCGAGGTCATGGGCGCTCTGGCGATGGTCCACGCGGACGACGTCCTGGTCTACGATCGGCCCGTCGTCGAGCTGCTCTGTGACGTAGTGGGCCGTCGCGCCGATCAGCTTGACGCCCTGCTCGCGGGCGCGACGATAGGGATCGGCGCCGGCGAACGCCGGCAGGAAGGAGTGGTGGATGTTGATCGCCGGCATTCCCACCCGCTCGAGAAAATCGCTGCTGAGGATCTGCATATAGCGGGCGAGCACGAGCAGGTCTGCTTGGCCGTCGATCAGCCCTAGCGTCTCCTGCTCGGCCTGGTCCTTGCGGCCCTTGTGCACCGGGATGTGGTGATAGGGGACCCCCGCCGCGACGGTCTCCGCCTCGAGGTCCGGGTGGTTGGAGATCACGGCGACGATGTCGGCGTCGAGCTCGCCACGACGCCAGCGCCAGAGCAGATCGAGCAGGCAGTGGTCGTGGCGTGAGACGAGGATCGCCATGCGACGGCGCTGACCCCACCAGCGGATCTCCCAGTCCATCTGAAAAGGCCTGCCCACCGCGGCAGCGAAGTGCTCCGCAAAGCGCTTGCGCCGCTCGTCCCCGGTCGCCGGGGGGTCCTCCAGGAAGAACTCCGTGCGCAGGAAGAACCTGCCACCGGAGGGATCTGAGGAGTACTGGTGGGAGGAGACGATGTTCGCTCCGCGCTCGAACAGGAAACCCGAGACGCCGGCGACGATCCCGGGGCGGTCAGCGCAGCTAATCAGCAGCCGCGCGGTATAGCGCGGAGCATCCCTGTTCGCGGGGGCGGCCGGCGGATGGCTTGCTTCTGCCGACCCGATCACGCCCCGCCTCGGGCTATTTCTTCTTGGGAGAGGGCGCTGGAGTCGACGTCGTAGCGGGAACGTTTCCCGTGAGCGTCCCATTCGGCCCGGGCTTGACCGTGTACGGTTTCCCGTTGGTGGTGCCGGTGAACGTTTCGCCCCCGCTTGGATTCTTCTTCAGAGCCGCCAACTCGGTCTTCAGCCGCGGGCGCTGGGCCGCAGGGGCGAGGCTCACCGCCTTGGCCGCGGCCAGGTCGCCCTCGCGGGTGTTCTTGGCCTTGTATGCGTACTGGGCGAGCGCTCCATAGAAGGCCGCGTTCTGCGGTTTGGCCGCGACCACGATCTGCAGCACTGCCACCGCAGCGGCGGGCTGGTTGAGGCCTTCTTCGCCGAATACCCGCACCATCTGCTGGGCGAGTTCAGGGCTCGGCTTGGGGGGATTCAGAGCGATGTAGCTGTTCCACGAATGGGCGATCTGCGAGAAAAGTTCCTTTCCCTTGCTCGTCAGCTGGTTATTCGCGACATACGCTTCGCCGCCCGCTTCGTGCAGCTGGGCGGTCGTCAGTTTTTCCCACGCCGCTACGTTGCCCGGCTGCTTTTGCGTCAGCTTCGTGTATTTCTTGATCTGACTCGAGAAGCTCGCGCTGCCCGCGCCTTCGTTCCCGCTCCCCGAGTTCAAGATCCCGCCGCCGCCGACCCCGCCGCCGACACCGAAGCCGATGAAGCCCACGCCCATCAGCAGCGCCAAACCCACGTAGATCATGCGGACCGCCCGGCGGCGGTGGCGCCCTCTCAGATCGAACAGCATCAGTCCGAGAGCTCTCTGTCAACGTGGTCGATGATCTCCTGCACGGTTGGCTCCGCTGTGGTGGTGGGTGGAGGCGGGTCCTGCGAGGGACGCTCGACCGCCTCGGCTCTCGCACGGGCGGCGTCACGCCGCTCGACGAACGATGCGAGCAGGATACTCACCTCGTAGAGCACATACAGGGGGACCGTCTCGAGCAGCAGCGTGACGACGTCGCCGGGAAGGAAGGCGGCCACCGAGGCGCACGCAACGATCGCGTAGCGGCGGTGCCGGCGCAACTGCCGAGGGGTCACGATCCCCACACGGGTGGCCGCGAGGATCGCGACGGGCACTTGGAAGACCAGCCCCATCGCAAGCAGTACCGTGGCGGCGAACTTGTAGTACTGGTTGGCCTGCACCAGCACGTTGAACTCGCCGCTGTTGAAGTTCTGAAAGAAGCGCACGGCGGCCGGCAGAACCACGAGGTACCCGAATGTCACCCCGATCACAAAGAGGAACGGGATCGCCGCCAGCAGCGGCCGCGCGATGCGTCTCTCATTGGGGCTGAGCGCGGGCAGCACGAAGCCGTAGAGCTCGAACAGGATCACCGGCAGCGCGATGATCAGCGCGAAGAAGAGCGTCACCGTGAGTGTCGTCGTGAAGGGCTCGCCGATGCCCAGCGTCACCGGCTTGTTGCCGGTCGGAAGGCGGGGGATCTTGGCGACGTCGGCGCGCAGCTTCGGGATCTCACCGGCCAGCCGCGCGCGCGTGGACGCCGGCAGCCCGCTGGCCGGTTCGCTGAGCGTGCGGGCGATCGCCTCGGCATCGCCGGCGAGCTTGAGCACCCCCTGCTGAGCCAGCGCGGTCTGGCCGAGCGGGCCGTTGCCTTTCGCGACCTGCTTCTGGGTCTGCTTGTCGAGGGGACGGTTGATCAGGTGCAGCAGAGCGTGGTTCTGCCACAGGCAGAAGCCAAAGGCGAGCGCCAGTGCCGCCGCGCTGACGATCAGGCGGACGCGCAGCTCAGCGAGATGGTCCACGAGACTGAGCCGATCCTCGTGACCGATCGTACGGATCGCTGTGGCCATGGACCAGATGAACCTATCACCGCACCCTGCGTGGTCGGGCCGCCTGCCCCCGCGGCCGAGCCATCTACGGGTGCCCGCCCGCGCTACAGCGGGCTTGCACGAGCTGTCGAGCCTCCGGGCGCCGAGCTAAAGCCGCTACTGACGCGGGTCGATGACCTCACAGACAAGCGATGCACTCCGAGAACGATCCCCATCCACCACACTCCGTGCAGCTCCCTGGCAGCGCGCCGGGCGGGCCCGTCTACGGCGATATTCCGCCGGCCGCTGATCATGCATGCACGTCAGACCGGCTGCACGTCTGCTTTCACTGCGCGGGCGAGCTGGTCTACCCGCTGGAATGGTCCGAGGAAGGAGCCCGACACTGGCGAATCGCGCTGCGCTGCCCGGAGTGCGAGTCCCGGCGCGAGGGCGTGTTCGAGCAGGCGCTGGTGGAGCTGCTGGACAACGAGCTCGACCGGGCGAGCGGAGCGCTGTTGAGCGACCTCAGGCGGCTAACCCACGCGAACATGACTGACGAGATCGAGTTCTTCGTTCGCGCGCTCGACGCCGACCTGGTCCTCCCAAGCGACTTCTGACCGACCGTTCCGGTCTCCGTGGCCCGCGGGCTACCCCGACCGTTCCTGCCTCTTCGGGCCGGCCCTACCTGTAGCGCTCGACCACTGCGTCGGCCACGAGGTCGAGGAGCGCCGCTCGATCGCCGGGAAGGATCGCCGGCAGCACCGCCTTGGCCTCGGCGACCACCGCCAACGCCTGCTCTCTGGCCTCGTCGAGCGCACCCGTGGCGGCGATCCGCTCACACAAGGCCTCCGCCTGCTCGGGACCTTCGAGCGACGCCAGATCGAAGGCGGCCAGCTCCGGCTCGCGTTCGCGGGCGAGGATGAACGGCAGCGTGACCGTCCCGTCGAGCAGGTCGGTTCCACGGGACTTGCCGGTACGCTCGACCGGACCGGAGACGTCGAGCACGTCGTCGAGCAGTTGGAACGCCAGTCCGATACGGCGAGCGAACGCCCCAAGCGCCTCCGCCAGAGCCGGTGAGCCCTCCACGGCCGTGAGCGCGCCGAGACGGCACGCCGCCTCGAACAGCGCGGCTGTCTTCAGCTCGCAGCGGCGCAGGTAGCGCTCGACTGCAACATGCGCGGCGTAGGCGTCCTCGCGCTGCAAGAGCTCGCCGGCCGCGAGCGCCGAGCTGGCATCTGAGAGGGCCCGCAACTGGGCCGAGTCCTCGTTGCGTGCGAGCTCGGCGAACGCCCGGGAGAAGAGCAGATCGCCGGTGGCGATCGCGACCTTGCGCCCGGCGGCGGACGCCACGGTCGGGTGACCGCGGCGCAGCAGGGCGCCGTCGATCAGGTCGTCGTGGACGAGCGTGGCGGAGTGCACGAGCTCGACGGCGACCGCCGCGCGAATTAGCCGCTCCTCGCCGTCGGTGCTGTCCGGCGGCCCCCCCGCCGATTCCGCGGCGAGCACGACCAGCAGCGGCCGCAACCGCTTGCCGCCGGCCACGATCGTCGCGTTCGCGTGGGCGGCCAGCGGCGCGCCGGCCTGCTCGGTCACGTGCTCCAAGTGAAGCTCAGTGCGGATCATCCGCTCGCGCAGGTCCTCACCGCCGCGGCGCATGATCGCCTCGACAGCGTCCACGTCCCCGGCGGGGCCAGCGGCGGCGGCTGCGTTGCTCACGACGCCGGCCATGCCTACTCGCCGGGAACCGTGCCGGCGTGGATCGTGACGATGCCGCCGGCGGTGAGCAGGTAGCCGATCTCGACCAGGCCCGCGCGCTCCAGCTCAGCCGCGAGCAGCGCGGGAGCGGGGAAGCGCCTGACCGAGTTGGGCAGGTAGGCGTAGGCATCGGCGATCGTGCTGTCCGCGGCGCTCTCTCGACGAACGCGAGTGCCGGCGCGCGCTAGCGACCCGGCCACTCCTCCGAGGATCGGCACGAGGCGATCGAACCACAGACGGTAGAACAGCGACAGGGGCGGTTTGACGGGGGTGGTGAACTCCAGGATCACCACCCTTCCCCCCGGGCGCACGACTCGGGCCATCTCGGCCAAGCCGCGAGACAGGTCGGCGAAATTACGCGCTCCAAAGCCGACGGTGGCGGCGTCGAAAGAATCGTCCGCATACTCCAGATCGAGCGCGTCGCCCCACTCGAAGCGCAGCTTCACGTCCGGCCACGCGCTTCCCGCATGGCCTTTCACGGACGGGTGGGGGCCCTTCCGCGCAACGGCCTTGCCGCGCGCGCGCGCGAGCATGCCCTCGGAGAAGTCGCTGCCAACCACCTCTCCCCCCGGGGAGACGCGCCGTGCGAGCTCGATCGCGAGGTCGCCGGTGCCCGTGGCGACGTCGAGCACACGACTGCCCGGCTCGACTCGCGCAAAATCGACGGCACGAGCCCGCCAACGGTGGTGCAGGCCGGCGGACATCGCCGTGTTCAGCAGGTCATACACACCTGCGATGCGGTCGAACATCGCCCGTACCTCCCCTGCCTGCAGACGTCCGGAGGCCGAGCCGTTTGTCGAGATCTCGGGCGGCGAGCCGCCGGTCAGCGAAGGACCCTGCGCACCGCTCCTGCCGAGACCGGCGCCGGCGCCCTGTGGGGGTCCCTGAGCGGGCATGGCCTGAACGTCACTTAAGCTGCGAGAGGAAGGCCACGACCGCCTTGAACTTCTGCGGCGGCAGGTTCTTGAACGACGGCATCGGCGCCGTGGGGTTCACCAGTGTGCGGGCGATTCCCTGGCTCGGCAATCGCGACGCGATATGGGTCAGATTCGGACCCGGCCCGTCGTTGCCGTTGTCGCCGATCTTGTGACATCCCAGACAGCCCTGGGAGGCCGCGACGGCCTTGCCGGCGTTGAATTCGGCGAGGCGCGTACCGCCCGCTTGCACGACTGCCGCCGGCGTCGGCATTTCGATCGCCGTCGGTGAGCCTGCGTTGGCTCCCTCATAGGTCAACAGCGCCATCGCACCGATCACGAAGATGCCGGTGAGCGTGGCGATCGGCCGGCGCTCCGGCCGGCGCTCGGGCCCGCGATCGTAGAACGGCAGCAGGAATAGCATGATCATGCCCAGCGTGGGCACGCCGATCGTGGCGAGCGGCACGAGGCTCGGCGGCTTAATCACGCGCAGGACCTCGAACAGGAAGAAGAAGTACCACTCCGGGCGCGGCACGTAGGTGGTCGTCGTGGGGTTCGCCTTCGGGCCGAGCTCGGCGCCGAGCACGAGCGACATCGTGATGATGCAGATCATCACCACACAGGCCATCGCCCCGTCCTTGGCCACCGCATAGGGAAAGAATGGCTTGCCTTGGGCCTTGAGGATCCCGTACTCGCGGAGGTACTCCTCCTTCTCGCGCCGGTTCACGCCCGCGCCCCGCGCAGTTCCGCCCGCTTCATGCCTCGGCCTCACGCAACTCTGAAGACTTCTCGGCTTTCAACCAGGGAGGCGCGGTGGTGCCGAGCTTTGCCACCAGATACAGGTGGGCTCCGATCAGCGCCGCGAGCGCGCCCGGGATCAGCAACATGTGGATCGCATAGAAGCGCGACAGTGTGGTCGCTCCGAATTCAGGCCCCGCGCGGAGGAAGTCACTCAGGTAGGGGCCGATCAGCGGGCCCGTGCCGTTGATGTTCACGCCGACGATCGTCGCCCAGTAGGCACGCTGGTCGAACGGCAGCAGGTAACCGGTGAACGACATCACCATCGTCAGGATCAGCAGCACCACGCCGATCACCCAGTTCAGCTCGCGCGGATACTTATAGGCGCCGAAGAAGAACGTGCGTCCCATGTGCAGGAACACGAGGATCACCATCACGCTCGACCCCCACTTGTGCATGCCGCGCACGAATTGCCCTAGGAACACCTCGTTGGTCACGTGCCTGATCGATTCATACGCGCCGCCGGACGGATCGGGACGGTAGTACATCGCCAGGAACACGCCCGTGACGGCCTGGGAGAGGAAGGCGAACATCGTCGCGGAGCCGAGGGTGTAGAACCAGTTGGTGCCCTTGGGCACCTTGCGGAACATCAGCCAGCGTGCCCCGCCGCTCAGCGAGGTGCGCTCGTCGACCCAGTCGACGACCGTGATCCCCGCCTCCTTCGGCCCGTCGAGCGGGCTCGCGACCTTGCCGTTGCCCTCGCCCGGTCGCGGCGGCGGCGCCTGCAACGCGTGGGGAAGCGGGGGAGCGGGCAGCTTGGGGAGCTTGGGCATTCGGTGGCCTTCGGGTCTGCCGGTCTACAGTTTGCGCGCCGAAGGGCGCGAGGGATAGAGGTACTGGCCGATGCCGTCGATCGGCTCGCCGGGGTCACGCGGAGAGAAGCGGTCGAGCTCGCTGTTGACCGAGTAGCGGGGCCCGACCTGCACCTGTTCGCCCTCCACGCGCGTGTAGAAGCGGTCGAGCGGACGCACCGGCGGCCCGCCGACGCGGCGGCCGAGCAGGTCATACACCCCTCCATGACATGGGCAGATGAAGCGCTCGGCGGCGTCCACCCAGCGCACCGGACAACCCAGATGCGCACAGCGTGTGGAGATCGCGATGAACTGGTTGTACTGGTCGGCTTTGTCGACGTCGATCGCCGGGTTGCGCTTGCGCATGTACACAGTCGTCTTGCCGGCCTCGCCAATGCCCGGCGTTATCGTCATCACCACAGGGACGTAGTTGTCGTTGGGGAACGAGTTGGTCGTGCCGACGGTCTCCCAGTTGTGCGGGGCGCTCTTGAAGATCGGCCCGAGCGCGAAGCCGAGCGCGGGCAACGCGAAGGAGCCCGCGGCGATCGCGCCAGCCGTGTGCGCGGTGCCGGTCATGAACCGCCGTCGCGTGACCGTCTCGCCATCGAAGGCCCCGGGGATCATGCGGTCAGCCGTGTACTTGGACTTATGCCTTGCGTGCTTGTCGGACACCACCTTGAACAATATCGAGGCGATGTTCAGGGCGGCGCGGAAGAGCCCGCGGCGCTTGTGCGCATCGCCTCGATCGCCTGTGGCGAGCCGGCGAAGGCGAGCCGCTTGGCGCGCACGTGGGCCTCGCTCGATCCCCATCCGACGGCGCGCGCCCCAGCCGCCCACACGGCATCCGCGAGATCCTCCTCGCCCGCGCCCTGGGCAAGCGCCCCAAGCGTGATCGTGTCAGCCAGCTCGGCCACCGCCTCGGTGTCTCCAAGGGCGACCAGGCGCGCAAGCCCGATCGCGTAGAGACGGTCGCCGGCCAGCAGCCCGAGATCGACCTCGCCGGGACGTACCACGCGCGGAGCTCCGTAATGAAGCAGATAGCCCTCGTAGATCGCCTCGACCACGAGCTCGTACTCGGCGCGCCTGCTCTGAGTACGCGGACCTTCGGCGGCGGCACGGGCGGGGCTCGGCGCCGCCCGTTCGACGTCGCCGACGGACGGCTCGAGCGGATCGACCAATGTCGCCATCAGGCCGCCCTCCTCACGGAGCACGCTTGCCAGCCGCTCGAGCGCCGAGTCGCTCATAGGGCAACCTCTCCTCGCCGAGCATCGTCGAGCGCGGCGAACGCACTCGACGCGGCCTGCAGCGTACGTTCGATCTGCTCCGCAGTGTGGGCCAGCGAGGGGAACCACGCCTCGAACTGGGACGGGGGGGCGTAGACACCGCGCGCGAGCAGCTCCCTGCACCACGCGGCATGGGCCTCCAGGGCGCAGGCGCGCGCGTCGGCGAAGTTTCTCACCGGCCGCTCGCTGAAGAAAACCGTCAACAGGCCCGGAACGCTTACCACCTGCACCGCGTGCCCACCGGCATTCGCCGCCTCGCGCAGACCGGTGGCGAGTTGCTCGGTGACAGCGCCCAGCCGCTCGTAGGCGGAATCGTCCAGCAGCGCCAGCGTGGCGCGTCCGGCAGCCACGGCGAGCGGGTTCCCCGACAGCGTACCCGCCTGATATACGTCTCCGGCGGGCGCCAGCATCCGCATCAACTCCGCGCCTCCGCCGACCGCCGCCGCGGGCAGCCCGCCGCCGATGATCTTGCCCATGATCGTCAGGTCGGCGCTTACGCCCATGAGCTCCTGCGCCCCTCCCCGGGCGACGCGGAAGCCGCTAATCACCTCGTCGCACACGAGCAGCGCACCACTTGCGTCCGCCCGCTCGCGCAACAGCTCGAGAAAGCCGTCTCGAGGTGGCACGAGACCCATGTTGGCCGGCAGCGGCTCGACCAGGATCGCGGCGAGCTCGTGATTCTCGACCGCCGAGACGAGCGCGTCGCGATCGTTCCACTCCACGACGACCGTTCCCGCCGCCGCGCCGAGCGGCACACCGGGGCTCGAGGGCAGCGCCTGGGTGGCCAGGCCGGAGCCGGCTTCCGCGAGCAGGCCGTCGAGGTGCCCGTGATAGGCGCCGGCGAACTTCAGCACCCGCTCGCGTCCGGTCGCCGCACGGGCCAGGCGGATCGCGGTCATCGTCGCCTCCGTGCCCGAGGAGGTCATGCGCAACATCTCCACCGCCTCCATCCGACTTGCGACATCCTCCGCGAGCTCGACCTCCGCGGCCGTCGGTGCGCCGAAGCTCGTCCCGCGCGCCGCCGCCTCGCCGACCGCGGCGAGGATCTTCGGATGGGCGTGCCCGTGAATCAGCGGTCCCCACGAGCAGACGTAGTCGACGTACCGGTTGCCGTCCACGTCCCACAGCTCCGCACCGGCGCCGTGGTCGACGAACAGCGGGTCCCGCCCGATCGCACGCATCGCGCGCACGGGAGAATTGACCCCGCCAGGCAAGACTTCGAGTGCACGGCAGTACAGCTCGGCCGAATGCTTGTCACTGAGCGTGGTCATCGACTACGCACGCACGCGGGAGTGCCTCAAAGGCACTCCTCATCCATTCTTCCTCTCCCAGTCCTTGAAATCCTCGGTGAAGTACAGCAAGCGGATCTTCTTGAACTCGGTCGAGGAGTACAGGGTGGCGCGCTCGTGGATTCCCGTTTGCTCGGCGATCGCGTCGAGCACCGCGTCGCACTCCTCCTTGGAGCGGCCGTGAGCCATCGTGAAGACCGAGTAGGGCCAGTCCTCGTAAGTGGGACGCTGGTAGCAGTGTGAGATTCCCCGCACTGCGGCCATCCGCCGACCGATGTCGAGGATCTGCTCGTCCGGCACCTGCCAGACACCCATGCCGTTGGCGGAGAACCCCGCTCGCCGGTGGTAGAGAATCGCGGCCACGCGGCGCAACAGGCCGCGCTCGCGCATGCCCGTCAGATGGTCGAGGAATCGGTCCTGGGAGAGCCCCACCTCCGCGGCGGCGTCGGCATACGGTTCTTCGACCACCGGCATGTCGCCCTGCAGGGCGCGAATCACGGCGATGTCGAGCTCGTCGTAGGGCTGGGGATCGAGCTCGATCGGCTCGGCCACCTCCGCGGCTGTGGCAAGCGCCGCCGTGTCGCCCTCCATCTCCAGATCCATGCGGATCTTGAACAGCTTCAGGGTCGGCAGCTGGCGCACCGACTCCGCGCCGGCCTCGCGCGCGAGCACCTCCAGGGTGCCCTCCAGCCCGAGCTGCGAATCGGGCTCGGTGGCGATCGTGAACCACAGGTTGAACTCGTGGTTGCGCAGGTAGTTGTGGGAGACCCCGGGGTGGGCGTTGATCACCTCGGCGGCGCGATGGGGATGCTCGGCGTCGACCTTCGCGGCGACGAGCATCGAGGAGTAGCCGAGCGCGCGCGTGTCGAAGATCGGCGTGACCTGCCGGACGATGCGCTGGTCGAGCAGCCGCCGGACGCGTCTCATCGCCTCCTGCTCTGTCATCTCGCCCAGCTCGGCGACGTGCCGATAGGGGCGAGGGGCGATCGGAAAGCTCCCCTGCATCAGGTTCAACAGGCGTCGGTCGAGATCCTCGAGCGGTATCGCCGCGCCGTGCTTGCGGCTGCGCAGCTTCGGCGGCGCCGTGGTGACGGGAGGTTCGGGTGAGGATTTCATCGGAGCCATCGGGCAGCGTCCTTGGCGTGGTAGGAGATGATCGTGTCCGCCCCGGCGCGGCGCAGGGACGTGAGGATCTCCAGTACCGCCGCGCGCTCGTCCAGGTATCCGGCGGCCGCGGCCGCCTTGACCATCGCATACTCGCCGCTCACGTTGTACGCCGCCACGGGCAGGCGGGTCGCCCGCTTGACCGCGGCGATCAGGTCGCCGTAGGCGAGCGCAGGCTTGACCATCACCATATCGGCGCCCTCCTGCACATCGAGCAGGGCCTCGCGCACGGCCTCCTCGCCGTTGGCCGGATCCATCTGGTAGGAGCGCCTGTCGCCGAACGCCGGCGTCGAGCCCGCGGCGTCGCGGAAAGGCCCGTAGAAAGCGGAGGCGAACTTGGCGGAGTAGGCGAGGATCGGCACCTCCGCGAATCCCTCGCCGTCGAGCTCCTGCCTGATCGCACCGACACGTCCATCCATCATGTCCGACGGGGCCACCAGATCGGCACCGGCGCGGGCGTGACTCACAGCGGCGTGGCCCAGCAGCTCGATCGTGGTGTCGTTGTCCACGGCGCCGTCCTCGCGCAGCACGCCGCAGTGGCCGTGCGTGGTGTACTCGCACAGACACACATCGGTGACCACGAGCAACTCCGGCAAAGCCTGCTTGATCGCGCGGGTCGTCAGTTGAACCACGCCGTCGTCCTCCCACGCGCCGGAGCCCTGCTCGTCCTTGTGGGCGGGCACGCCGAACAGCATTACCGCTGCGATTCCGAGCGCCGCGGCCTCGCGCGCCTCCTCGACGGCCGCCGAGACGGACAGACGCTCGACGCCGGGCATCGCCGCGATCGGCTCCCGCGCCGGGCCGTCCTCAGCTACGAACAGCGGCAGCACGAACTGGCCAGGGCGCAGCTCGGTCTCGCGCACGAGCCCGCGCAGAGGAGCCGATGCGCGCAGTCGGCGCATGCGCGTCTGGGGAAAGGCCATCACCTCCAGGATAGCCCTGCTCAATCGGCGTGGCGCAGCCCGACGCGAGCGAGCACGCCGAACAGGACGGTCAGACCGGTGAGATGCGCGAGCGAGACACCGATCCCCGGAGATGCGCCATTTACAGCAGCGTCGAGTGCCTGCAGACAGGCGCGGAAGGGAAACACGAATGACACCGCTCGGATCACGTCGTACAGACCTGTGGCGACCGAGCCGGCGGGGACGAGCGCGAGGAAGGCAAGCGGCAGCGAGAGCAGGAATGCCAGCAGCGACGCAGCGCGCACCTCGCGTGCGAGGGCGCCGATTGCGACGCCAAGAGCGCCAAAGGCCAACGCGCCGAAGGCCAGCGCCAACAGCCATAGCCCCACCCGACTCCAGTCAAGGCTGACGAAGGCCCCCACGCCGGCGAGCATCGCCGCGGCCACAAGGAACGAGCAACCGGCGGCGAGCAGGGCCTTCTCGGCGAGCAGGACCTCCCGCGAGACGAGCCCACGGAGCAGGCGCGCGAGGGCATTCTCTTCGCGCTCGTGCGCTACGCCGCCAGCGGCCAAAAGGACGCAGATGAACATCAGGGAGACGCTCACGGCAACCACCACGGCGAACGTATTCAAAGGGGTGCGCCGCCCGTGCAGGAGCGTGCTGCGCACCTGGATCGGCTGGCTCACGGTCGAGAGGACTTTCTTGCTCAGCGACAGGTTCTGAGCGGCAAAGTCGGCGAAGGTCGAGATCCGCTCGAGTGCCGTCCGGTCCGGTCCCGCCCGCTGGTGGGCGAGGATTCCGTGCAGAGCCGGGGGTATGCGGCTCAATCCGATCAGGTTCGCTGGCGCCCCGGGCAGGCTGAGGTTCCCTCCTCCCAGCAGCAGGTCGATCGCCTGAGCGGCTGCCGTCTGGATCTGTTCGGAGAGGGCCAGGTTGGCTTGGGCGAGCGCCGAGTCGATCGTCGAGCGCACGAGCGACTGCTCGAGCGCGTCGCCGTTGTAGATCACTTCGACCTGCGCGTGGGTGACGCCAGAGGAGAGCCGCGCAACGATGTCGTTCGGGATCACGACAGCCGCGATCGCCTCGCCGGCTGACACCTTGCTCGCCGCCTGCGTGCGGGTCGCGACCGAAATCGCATCGACTTGGCTGAAGAGACGGTCGGCGTATTCGCTCACCCGCACGCGCCTGCCCGCGAGCTCGATCGTCTGACCGGCGGGGGCAAGGTTGACGATCGCCACCTTCGGCCGAGACGGCCCACGGGAGATCGCCAACCCGATCAGCAGGGCGATCGCCACCGGGTAGACGATCAGCAACGCGACGAGCAGCCGAGAGCGACGCAGGATCAGCAGATCCTTGGCGAGCAACCAGCGCATCAGTGTCCCCGCTTCGCCAGGAAACCGACGAAGGCGTCCTCCAGGTCGCCCTCGAGGTCGGCCGCATCGATCAGCCCCCGCGGAGGACCGTCGAACAGCAGCTCACCGTCCGCCAGCACGATCGCGCGACGCGCATACCGCTCGACCTCGCTCACGTCGTGGGTCGAGAAGACGACACTCGTCCCCCGCTCGACCAGGCCGCCCACGAAGCTCCACAGGCGCGCGCGCTGGCCGGGGTCGAGCGCGGAGGAGGGCTCGTCGAGGATCAGCACCGGCGGGTCGGCGAGCAGCCCGAGGGCGACGTTCACACGCTGGCGGTTGCCACCTGAGAGGTGCCCGAGCCGCTCGTGCGCACGCTCGGAGAGGCCCGTCTGATCGAGCATCCGCGTGACGACCGCGTGCGGATCGGCGACTCGCTCCAGGCGCGCAAACAGCTCGAGGTTCTCTTGCACGGAGAGCTTCGAATACAGCGCCACCTGCTGAGGAGCCCAACCGACCCTGCCGTCACCCGCGAGGGCGCTCACCGTGCCCGCGCTCGGCCGCTGCACGCCGGCGAGGATCGACAAGAGCGTCGTCTTGCCGGCGCCGTTCGGACCGACCACCGCGACCAGCTCGCCCGCGCCAACGGCGAAGCTGACCGCGCGCAGTGCCTCGCGTTCGCCGTAGCGCATCGTCACCCCACGCAGGCTCAGGACCGGCTCAGAGACACCACCGCTGCTCACGCGCTTACAGCAGGCTCTCTCGAGAGCTGTCCCACGATTCGAGCTTCAGATGGCGGCTCAGATAGACCGTCGTCTCGCGCACGATCGAGAGGATCGGGAGCGCCACCAAAGCACCCACCAGACCGTAGATGTGCTGGCCGAACAGCAACGCGAGGATCACCAGCAGCGGGTTGATGCGCAGCGTGTGACCGAAGATCTGCGGAGCCACGATGTGGCCCTCCAGCTGTTGCAGGCCGAGGAAAAGGAGCGCCACCCACACGGCCGCGACCGGGTCCGTGAAGAGGGCCACGGAGATCGGCAGCAGGGCTCCGAGGATCGGGCCGATGTATGGGATCAGCTCCATGAACGCGACCCAGATGCCGAACACGACCGCATACTTGCTGCCGTCCGGAAAGATGCCGAGCACGCCGAATAGATACAGCGCAACGCCGGCGGTCGTGCCCATGATCAAGCTGAACAGGAGCTGTCCGCCGACGTAGCGCGTGATCGCATGCTGGACGAGCGTCGGGTAGTCATCGGCGGGCGTCCCGTCGCCGTCGGGCATGGTCCTGCGCACGAGCGTCCCGATCTGGCCGCCGTAGACGAGCATGTACACGGACAGCACGAACACCAGCACGAGGTCGAAGAGCGCCGCCACTGTTTCGGAAAGCAGCGCGCCGCCGAACGAGGCAAACGAGCTGGAGCTTTTGACCAGTTTCTCCTGCAGCGTCTGCAGCGCGGTTTTGCCCTGCTTGACGAGTTCCACATGGAGACCGTGCTTGTTCAAAGTGTGCTGAAAGCTGACGATCTGTTTGTTTGCTTCGCGGACGATGCTGGGAACGCTGTGCGCGAACGACTGCGCCTGATTGGAGATAGGGTTGGCCAACAGCACGCCGATCCCGGCCAGCGTGAGGAAGAATGCGAGATACACGGTCAGTACCGCCAGCCCGCGGCCGAGACGCGCGCGACGCTGGAGAAAGGCGACGGGCGGGTTGAGGATCAGCGCGATGAGCGCCGCCACGATGAAGATCACCAGCACCTTCCCGGCGGCTTTCGCCAACGCCCACAACGCCAGCAGCGCCAACGGCAGCAACACGAGCTGGACCCAGCGAGGAACGATCACGCGGGGTGGCTCGGGGGTGGGGGAAGCCTCGGGCGAGTCCGTAAGCTTCCGCTCCTCTTCGACGGGCGGCGCGGCCGGCGGCGCCCCCCCGGATACGCCGCTCATGTCTCCCCTGCCACCATTCCCCAAGTATGGCTGAGCCCGGGGCGACCCCGCCACCCCCGCAAGGACCACCCCCGCGAGGGTCTGCGGCGTCTCGCAGGGCGCCAAGCACGACGGACCCCGACGAGCTGCCCGCGGGCGCGGACGGAGAGACGCGCATCCTGTTCGTGGGCGACCTCGTCGGGAGCATCGGGCGACACACGCTGCTCGATTGCCTGCCGCTCCTGCGCAAGCGCTTCTCGCCCACGTTCGTGGTCGTCAACGGCGAGAACGTCGCCGGCGGCCTCGGGATCACGCCGAAGGCCGCCGATGCGCTGCTGGCCAACGGCGTCGACGCGATCACGCTGGGCAATCACACGTATCACCGACGCGACATATACCCGTATCTCGACGCTCAACCACGGATCGTCCGGCCGGCAAACTTCCTGCGCAGCCAGCCCGGGCATGGCACATGTGTCGTCCAGAGCGCCGGCGGCGTGCGGCTCGGCGTGGTGAACCTGAGTGGAAACCTCTACCTGCGGGCCGGCCGCTCGGCCTTCACCGAGATCGAGGTCGCCCTGGGGGAGCTGGGCGAGGTCGACCACGTCCTCGTCGACATCCACGCCGAGGCCACCTCGGAGAAGATCGCCATGGGCTGGCACCTCGACGGGCGCGTGACCGCAGTCGTGGGCACGCACACGCACGTGCCCACCGCCGACGCGCGCGTGCTGCCGGGAGGGACCGCCTACATCACCGACGTCGGCATGACCGGACCACGAGGTGGCGTCATCGGCGTCAAGCGCGAGCAGGCGATCGAGTCCCTGGTGACACAGATGCCCGTGCGCTTCGAGACCTCCGAGGTCGATCCGTGGCTCATGGGAGTGCTGATCCGCTGCCCGGAGCCGTTGCGGGCAGCGGATATCGAGCAGGTGTTGATGCCACGGCCGTCCGCGCCCTGAGCGGCGGAGCGTACCGCCCCAGCAGCGCGAGCATGACGAGCGGGAAGAACCATGGGATGTAGAGATAGAACCAGTGTTCGATCCCGAGCTGGGTGGCGATGATCACCGCAGCGCACGCGGCCGCGAGGCCCACCAGATCGGCGCGGCGGGGAAGCAGGGCGAGCACGAGCGCAAGCAGGACCGCACCCAGCTGGACGGCCTCCTGCAGTCCGCCCAGCCCGCCGTAGAGACCCCATAGTGAGAACGGCGAGCCGCGGTTTGCCTGGTAGAGGACCGTCCGGCGGTAGATCGTATCCAGCGAGTCGTGGCTCAACGCGGGGATCGACGAAAGCGCGGCCACAGCGAGGAAGGCGAGCAGGAACAGAGCGAGCGCACGCGGACGACGGGCGGGCGGCAGCTCGGGCAGGCCGTGCGTGGCTAGCAGCGGCGCAAGCGCGAGCGGCGCGAACTTGGTCAGGCCCGCGAGCGCTGCCAGAGCGCCGCGGGCGGGGGGCGATGTGGCGAGCAGGATCGCCGCCATCACGAGCACCGCGACGAGCGTGTCGTTCGAGTTGCTCTCGAGCGTGAGCAGCGTGAACGGAAAGGACACCCAAGCGTAGGCCAGGGCGATCCCGAGCGTCGGCCCGCGCACGCGACGGCCGAGCAGGAAGACCAGCGCAAGCGCGAGCAGATCGAAGACGACCGCCGCAGCGTGAGCGGCGGGCAGGTCGTCCCACGTCCCGTGCCAGCCAAAGATCTCCAGGAAGGGAACGTACGCCTCGTAGTTGACCGGGCCGTAGGTGTCCCCGTGTTCGTTGTCCGCGGGGTAGGAGCCATACAGACGTTCGCCGTGCACGACCCTGTGCGCGCCGATCAGCCCGGCGTAGCCGACGTCGATCACGTTGCCATCGGTCACGTTCAGGGCGATGCGAAAGCCGAGCAGGAAGACCACGCCGAGTGCAAGCCACGGGGCGGGGATGAGCAGGTGGAGCGGGCGCGACTCGGGCGAGGGACGGCGCAGCGCCAGCCACAGCATCCGCACGAGCAGGTAGACCAGCGGCGGATAGGAGAGCGGAACCGACGCGTAGATGCGGCCATGGTTGAAGAACGCCAGGGAGATGGAGAACGACAGCAGCACGAGCAGGTCGAGGTGCACCAGCGCGAAGGGGCGCCGGGGATTGACGAACGGCAGCAGGAACAGCACGCACAGCGGCAACCAGATGTAGAGCGCGTTGACGTGCCTGCCGAAGGCGCCGGGATAGCCGCGGGCCATCGTCCAGGCGACCTGAAAGCCGGTCCACTGTTCGAGCACCCGCCCCGAGCCGTCGTCGAGGATCACCTGGGCGATCTCCTTCTTGCCGTTCCGCGAGAAGTAGCTGACCTGCCAGTGAAACGGGATCTTCAGGTAGGCCCCCCCGTAGGAGCCGGGATATTTCGAGCGCTCGGCGCGCACCTTCGGGAGCGCCGCGGCGATCGCCAGCACCTGGTTGGCAGACAGTTTGCGTCCGGCCGGGGGCGTGTCGGACGCTGGGACCGGAATCGGGGCATCCGAGCTCGTGGCATCCGAGCTCGTGGAGCGGCTCGTCGTCGTGGAGGCGACACTCCGGGCTATTCCCCCAGGTGCGCCTATCGATGACGAGGGGGACAGCGCCTTAGGGCTCGCCGCCGCGGTGATCGCGGAGGCGAGCGAGAGCACGCACGTGGTGGCGATCAGAGCCAGTGCTCGCATAACGCGCTCTCCCTCGGCTACTGCCCGTCAGAGGGGAGTCCGAAGTGGCGCAGGACGAGCGCAGCCACGTCGCGGATAGCCCACTGCGAGGGTTCGGGATCCGGCGACTCGACCCCGCACAGCACGAGCGCTCCGAGCGAGTCCGAGGCGTGGAGCGAGCCGTGACTGCCGCCGCCGAGGTGAGCCTGGCGACCCCAGTCGAGGAACTCATACCCGGGGGCGGCACTCAGCAGGACCTCGCCGGAGCTCGGGCACGTGAGCGCCGACCAGACGCGTGCCAGTGCGTCCGGGTAGGCGGGGGTGAGCAGTTCGTCCCCTTGGACGCGTCCGTCGAGCGCGGCGAGCGCGCCCTCCACGCTCCAGGCGAGACCGCGCAAATCGTGCACGGGCCCGCCTGGATGGAAGCGCAGCTCACCGTGAACGGGACTTGCGAGGACCGCCTCTCGAGGAGCCTCGTGGGCGTCTCGCTCGAGCCACATGACAAGATCGACGCCGTCGATCGCCAGCGCCCGGGTGACGACCGAGGCGCGCATCGCATCTCGCTCGGAGGCGTGCAGCGCGTAAACCATCGCGGCGCGCTGGGAGGGGCACACCGCAACCTGTGCCTCACCACGGCTCGCGTCGGCGGATGGGCGCGTGGGAGCGAGGACGCCCAGCTCGGCGAGCTCGTCCTGCAGCGCGATCGTGGCTGTGACGGGCGCCTGGGAGTGGTCGGCCATCGCGATCACCGCGTGCTCGTCGAGGAACCTGTCGACCCCGCCGGAGGCCTCCATCACGCGCGCGAGCTGCAGATCCGCCTGGGCGAGCGATTGGAGCTGGGCGTCGGGACCATGCTTGTGCGAGTGCCAGTCGTTGTCCGGCAGCGAGAGGAGCAGGAAGTCGAACAGGTCGTGTTCGACTAGATAGGCCGAGACGCAACCGGAGTGGCGATCGCGGACGCCTGGCATGCCAAGGCCCGAGCGGCAGCCGGTGCGGCGAGAGGCGAAGATGTCAGCGTAGAAGAGCTCCCGCGGACCCATCACGGGGTGACGGATCAACGTCGAGGCCACGCGCGTCAGGGCGGTGTCGCGCTGGGGCTCGTGGCGGTGGCGACCGCGGTACATCAGATAGGTCGTCCCCGCGGTTCTCACGTCGGCGTCGTCCAGCACCTCGAACACCGTGGGCGTCTCGGCGGAGAGATGAGCGCGGTTCATGTTGTAGACCGTGTCGGTCAGCTGGCGGGCGATCCCGAAGCGCTGGGCGGCACGAAAGCTCGAGCCGTACTCGACATAGCGATCCTCCTCGCGATGAAACCAGTTCATGGCGGGAATCCGGTGGGCGTCCTGTCCACGGCCGGTGACGATCGAGGCCGCACAGACGGGCGTCACCGAAGGGAACGCCGCGACGCAATCCGGCACGTAGCGCCCGCGCTCGATCATCCTGGCCAGCACAGGCGCGGTGCCGGCGGCGACCGCGCGTTCGAGCATCGCCGGTGCCATCGCGTCGATCACGCACAAGACCAGCTTCGGCGGTGGCTGACTCACGGTGCTAGCGCCGCAGGATGCGAAGGCCCGCGTACTTCTCATCCGCCCGTGTGCGCGCGCGCACGGCCAGCCATGCGAGCAGAGCGACGGCGAGATAGCCGAGCGGATGCAGCAACGCGACCAGCACGGCGAGCAGGAGCGCGGCGGAGTCGAGGTAGAGGGTGAGCGCGTCGCGGGCGGCGCGATCGGGCAGCCGAGCACGCGTGCGGGCGAGCAGCGGCCGGGCGACCACCTGAGCTAGGAACGCCGACGCCGCACCACCGACGAGTCCCGGCCAGGACACATCCCCATGCGCGGCGAGCGTGCCCGCGAACAGCAGTGCGCCGACGCCGATCCCGATCCCGCCGAGCGCCGCGGCGAAGGGCCCCGATTCAAGGCGCTCGGCAGAGAGGCGGAGCTGGAGCAGGTATACGCCAACCAGCGCAACGGTCACGGCGAGCAGCCATCCGCCGGACTGGAGGAAACGGTAGTGACCTCCATGACCGTGGGCGAAGCCGACGCCGAGCGCGCCCGCGGAGCCCAGCGCTCCGGCGAGCAACGCTGGCAGGAAAGGCCGCAGTCCGGCGGCGAGGCCGAGGCCGAGGCCGAGGCCGATGTAGAAGAAGGTGCCGTTCATCGAAAGAGCTCGCGGGGAGTGCGCTACCGTGCGCCATGACGATAGACGACGCGTCCCGCGCCGAGGACGGCGTGACGCGAGGTTCCGACGGCGAGGTTCCGGGCGCCGAGCGGCGAATAGAGGGCCATAGACGAGATGGAGCGATCGATCGGCGGATCAGGCGGCGGGCGGCGGCCCAGGCCGACTGCGCACGAGCTCGCGCGCTACGAGGCGCTGTTTGCCGCGCGCACGCGAGGGATGAAAAGCTCGGCGATGCGCGAGATGATGGCGTTGACCGAGCGGCCTGAGGTGATCTCGCTCGCCGGCGGCCTGCCAGACACCACGACGTTCGCCCCCGAGCTGTACGCGAAGCTGATGTCCCAGGTGGCCGCCGAGTCGACGGCGCGAGCGCTCCAGTACGGGCCGACCGAGGGAATGTCGGTGGCGATCGAGTGCATCGTCGAGGTGATGGCGGCGGAGGGGACCTCCGTGGACCCCGCCAAGGTGATTGTGACGACCGGCGGGCAGCAGGTGATCGACCTGGTGTGCAAGGCGCTGATCGATCCCGGCGACGTGGTCATCGCGGAGGCCCCCACCTATCCGGGCGCGGTGCCTACGTTCAGCGCCTACCAGGCCGACGTCGTGCAGATCGAGATGGACGCGGACGGAATGCCGATCGACGAGCTGGAGCGCGCGCTGGATCGCCTGCAGGGCGAAGGGCGCAGGCCCAAGTTCATCTACACGATCCCCAACTTCCAAAATCCCGGCGGGGTGACGATGTCGCTGGCGCGACGGCGGCGGCTGGTCGAAGTGGCGCGCGAGCGAGAGCTGCTCGTGCTCGAGGACAACCCGTACGGCCTGCTGCGGTATGAGGGGGAGCCGCTGCCGACGCTGTATTCGCTGGACGCGTCGAACGCCGGCGCCGACGGAGAGTCCGATCTCGTGATCTACCTGGGCACATTCTCGAAGATCCTCTCGCCCGGCCTGCGACTGGGGTGGTCGGTCGCGCCGCGACCGGTGCTCGAGAAGCTCAACCTCGGCAAACAGGGCGCCGACCTGTGCAGCTCGCCGATGACCCAGCTGTTCGTCGCCGCCTATTTCTCTGAGCGCGCCGCCGACGGGGGAGCGGCCTGGCGCGAGTACGTGGAGCGGCTGAAGATCCTGTACCGCCGGCGCAGGGATGTGATGCTGGGGGCGCTCGAAGAGCACTTCGGCGGACGGGCGACCTGGACGAGACCGCAGGGCGGCCTGTTCATCTGGGCGACGATCGATGGTGTCGACACGACCGACCTGCTCGCGCGCAGCGAGGGGGTGGCGTTCGTGCCGGGACGGGCCGCATACACGGACGGACGCCGTGGCAGCTCATCGATGCGGTTGAACTTCGCGGGCGTCCCCGACCAGGACATCCTCGAGGGGATTCGCCGGATCGGCAGGATCATGGGCTCGGACACCGGGCTGCTCGGAACCCTCACCGGCGCTTCCTCACAAGCCGTGCCCGAGCCGCCTGCGGCCGCTCCCGAGAGCGAGGACCTTGCCGATGTCGTCGCGCTGCCACGTCGCGAGCAGCGGGGATCGGCTCGACGGCGCCAGGATCGATGAGCGCCGCCAAGAAGGTCGCCGTGCTGAAGGGCGGGGATTCGTTGGAGCGCACGGTATCCCTGCGCTCGGGCGCTCGGGCGCAGAGCGCCCTGGGTCGCCTGGGACACGAGGTGGTCGCGATCGACACCGGCTCGGAGCTCGTGGCGCAGCTGCACGAGTGCCGGCCAGATGCGGCCTTTGTCGCGCTGCACGGCCGCGACGGTGAGGACGGAACCGTCCAAGGCCTGCTCGAGGCGCTCGACGTGCCATACACCGGCTCGGGACCGTCGGCGTGCATGCGTTGCACCGACAAGGCACTGGCGAAGTACCTGATGCTCGAAGCGGGCATCTCGACACCTCCCTTTCACGCGTTCAAGGAGACCTCGATCAGAGAGCTGGGAATCGCTGCGGCGCTCCCCGACCTCGAGCGACGGCTGGGATTCCCGATGGTCGTCAAGCCGGCGAGCCAGGGCTCCGCGTTGGGCGTGAAGTTCGCCCGTGCGAGCGATGAGCTGCCCGCGGCGATCGTCGGAGCGCTGTCTTACGACCGCAAGGTGCTGATCGAGCGCTATGTGAAGGGCCGTGACCTGGCGGTGTCCGTGCTCGACGCGGCGACGGTCGACGGGGACCCTCTCGCGCTGCCGGTCGTAGAGGCGATCCCGCGCGAAGAGGACTTCTACAACTACGAGTCCAGGTATGAGATCGGGATGACGACGTTCGTGTGTCCGGCGAATCTGGAAGAGCAGACGGCGGCACGTGCGCAGGAGCTGGCGCTCGCCGCCTACGGGCTGCTCGGCTGCCATGGCGTCGCGCGAGTCGACCTGATGCTCGACGAGACGACCGGGGAGCTGTCGGTGCTCGAGACGAACGTGGTCCCGGGACTGACCGAAACCAGTCTGCTGCCCCTCGCGGCGGATGCCGCCGGGATCGGGTTCGACGAGCTGGTCGAGCGGATCCTGGCGAGCGCGTGGACACGCTGAGCCACGCCGGAGCACGTCAAGCGCTGCCGGGGTCCGCTGCTCAGGAATCCCCTGCGGCGAAGTCCTCCGGCGAGACGTGGTCGAGGAACTCCTTGAACTTCTCGACGACGTCCTCCGACTCGTCGACGTTGTGCTCGAACTCGATCGCCGACTCGGCGATCACCTCCTCGGCCGCGTAGATCGGCGCGCCGGAGCGGACGGCCAGGGCGATCGCATCGCTGGGACGGGAATCGATCTCCAGCTCGCGGCCGGCGACACTGAGGGTGATCGAGGCGAAGAACGTGTTCTCCCGCAGCTCAGTGACCGAGACCTGGGTGCACTTGACGTCGAGCTCGCCGAGGATGTCGCAGAGCAGATCGTGGGTCATCGGTCGCGGTGTGCCCGCCCCTTGCAGCTTCATCAGGATCGAGGCCGCCTCGGGATGACCGATCCAGATCGGCAGGAACTTGTTGCCGTCGACGGTCTTCAAAAGCACGATCGGCTGCTTGCCCACCATGTCGAAGCTGACGCCGTAGATGACCATCTCCTGCACAAGAATCCTCCGTCAGGGGGGAAGGCCAGAGTATAGGTACCCCGGCGCGGCTCACATGCCCGCGAGAGTCCGCCAGAACCCGCCCTAAACGGCGTCGGGTATCAGCTTTTGCGCCAGGTTCTCAGGAAGCGGCCGGGACCGGAGCTTCGACGGCGCCCGTGCGTCCGCCACGGCGCGCATTGTGATGCACAAGGACGGCACCGATGAGCACGAACGGCACGAAGTTGACGGCGTGCAGCACCAGGGCATAGGGAAGGGCGGCGGAATGGGAGATGCCATAAGCCTTCAGCGCAATTAGCGCGGCGCCCTCGAACACGCCGACGGCCGCCGGGGCAGCGGGCAGGATCATGCCGAGCCCGACCGCCACCACTACGAGCACTCCGCAGGCGAAGGGCAGATGCAGGTGGAACGCGAGACTGACCAAATAGGCGCACAGCGCCGAGAGCATCCAGGCAGCGGCCGTCCACAAGAAGGCCTCGACGGCGACTGCGCGATGACGCAAGCCGCTGAGGCCGTGGGCAAGCTCGGCCACGGTGCGCTCGAGTCGCTCTCCGGAGAACAGCGGGATCCGGGCGAAGGGTCGGAGCAGGAAGTGCAGCGGACGGTCGCCCCATACAGCGAGCACCGTCGCCGCGGTCGCGATCATCGCGGCGAGAATGATCGCTGCCACCGCGGCGGTGCCGAACCAGCTCACATGGGGAAGCCATGGCTCGGCAGCAAAGAAGATCACGAGAATCGCCAGCACGTCATAGAGGCGCTCGAGCACGACGGTGCCGACGATCTCCACCGGGGGGGTGGAGCTTCGTTTCGTGAGCACCATCACCCGAGCCGCCTCGCCGGCGCGAGCCGGAAGGATGTTGTTATAGAGATAGCCGACCATCATCGCGTTGGCGACGGTTCTAACGGGGGGACGCCGGCCGGGTGCGAACAAGGAGCGCCAGCGCAGAGCGCGAGCAAGGTTCCCCAGCGCGAAGGCGACCAGCGCCGGGATCAGCCACCAGTAGTCGCTTGTGCGCAGCGCGTGCCAGGCGGTGCCCAGCTTGATGTTGCTGAGCGCTATGTAGGAGAAGGCGATCGTGACCGCGAGCGTCAGGAGGTTGATCAGCAGGCGCGAGCGCTTGATCGACGTCAGGCGCCGTCGTCGGGTCGGCGTGTGCGCCACTGTGGACGCGGGCGCCGTGGCGACTTGCGACTCGTGGGTCCGGGGCTTGTGTTCCTCAAGCAGCATGGCGTCAGTCCTCGAGAGGGTCCTAGCGAGCCTACGCCGAGCATGGGACGTTCTGTCGGCGTAGCCCGGCGGCGATTCTCACGGCGTCCGCCCCAAGGGTAGCGAAGGGTCGCAATCGGCACGACGACGCGCGTATGCTCGCTAGCCTTGCGTGAGTGAGGGCACAACGAGCGAGGATCACCAGGACCGGCCATCTCCTGGCAAGCGCATTGCTCGTCACGCTGGCGCTGGACGGGTGCGGCGGAGCCAAGCCGGCCGCGACCGCGGCTCTCCTAAGCACTCAGGCGAACATCCGCCCTTCGAGCGTCAGCCCCTCGGGCGGGACGGGGACGAGCCCAACCGGTGGGGCCGTGCCGGTCGGGGGAGCGTCCGCGAGAAGGACGGTCGCCACGGAGGTGGCCGACCCAGAAGCCTCGAAGAGCTTCCCCGCGCCGGCGTCGGTGCACCACCCGGCCGCGGCGACTCCCGCGAGGGCCGCTGCCGTGGTCGCGCCGGGAGCCCCCTCTGACGCGGAAGTGCGTCGCGAGCTCGGACAGATGAAGGCTGTCGAACAGGCGGCGCAACGCCGCCAGCAGCTGACGGCCTCCTCCGGGAGCGGCGGGTCGGTCGGCGGCAACGGAACGATCACCCCGCCCGCCAGTGTGCCGGCGGTCGTGGCAAAGGTGATCGCAGGCGGCAACGCGATCGCCGACTTCCCCTACGTCTTCGGCGGCGGCCACGCCTCGTTCGTGGACAACGCCTACGACTGCTCCGGCTCGGTCAGCTACGCGCTCGCGGCGGGAGGGCTGCTCTCGGCGCCGGAGACCTCGGGCAATTTGGAAAGCTGGGGAGCTGCCGGACCTGGGCAGTGGATCACCGTGTACGCCAACGCCGGACATACCTACATGTACGTGAACCTGGGCAACGGGTGGATACGTTTCGACACCAGTGGGCGCAGCGGCATCTTCGGATCGCGCTGGCAGCCGGCGATCCGCTCGAACGAAGGCTTCGTCGCGCGCCATTGGCCGGGCCTGTAGGCAGTGACGTCCGACGCGTGACGCCCGACGCATGACACCCGCGGTGTTGATCCTGTCCTTGCCGATCGCCCTCGACGGGGAATCGGTCAGTGGCAACAACGCTGCGATCGCTGCGATCTCGCTGGTGTCGATCATCGGCGGCTATGTGATGCTGGCGCTCCTGTGGCACTACGTGTTTCGCGACCGCTCGCGCGACAGGCGAAAAGACCGCCCGAAGTGAGGGCCTAGCGGTGCAGGGTGATCTTGCTGAGCACCGTCGTGCTCTTGGAGCCCTGAGAGGATGCGTTGCGAACGATCATCCGCAACGCCAGGGAGACCCTTTGCATTTTGTGCAACCGAGCGGCCGTGTGCTTGCCGAACAGGATCTTCACCGTGTTGCGCCCGCCCTTGGTGGTCACGAGAATCGCTTTGCCGACCACGATCGACGCGGGTGAGCCGGCCGGCAGGCCCGCGGCGCGAGGTCCGTGGATGCCGAGCCGGCGAGCAGTGCCGGCGTCGAGCAGGACTTCGAAGCGGCCTGTCACCTGCTCGTTGACCGAGTAGCGGATCACAAGGCCGTTGCGCAGGACCTTCGCCAAGGATGTCGAGGCGACCGCTGCGCTGGCAACCGGGCTGGGCGCGCCCGCCGTGGCGGTCGTGCCGGGCGTGGTGGCACCCGTCCCTGCGGCTGCCGTGCTGCCAGTCGCGGGTGGTGGTGAGGCCGGCGGTGAGGCTCCTGGTGTGCCTTCTTTGCCCGGTTCGCTGGAGGGCGGGGGCGGACCGACGACGGTAACCGGCTTGGTGATTTCCCCGGTGTTGCCACCGACGTCTGTCACGCTCAGCGTCACCTGATAGGTCCCACCGTACTGATAAGCGTGGAAGGTGCTGGCGGCGCACGGGCTCAGCCAAGGCGCGGCGCATGGAGAGGCGCCTGGCGAGTTCACGGTGGCAGCGCCAGGTGCGTAGCCGGAGACCTTTGGCGTGCCGTCTCCGAAGTCCCAGGTGAACTTCGGGTAGGTCGGCGTGGTCCCACCACCCGACGTGAAGTTGATTGCCGAGTTAAGCGTGATATCGGACTCCATGCCGTCGAAGCCCACGATGTCACCGGCGTTGACCGGATTGGGTGCGGTGAAGGAGGGAGCGAGATCGATCCCTCCCATGCAGGCAACGCCGGGAAAGGGGAGCTGAAGGGCAGCCAGATTGAACGCCATGTTCAGATAGTAGTTGCCACCATCCAGCGACTGATTGAACAACGTTCCGGCCTTCGTGTGTTCATTCGCGGTGACACTGCCTCCCAACACAGGTGCAAAGAAATTGCGGCACTCGTCGGTGGACTCGTTGTGCGCCGAGTCCTGCCAGGCGTTCAGCAACGGATCGGTCACAGTGTTCTGCTGCTCGACCGCGATCTGGTTGATGATGACATCAGCCAGACCGGTGCCGTATGAGCCTTCAGGACCTGTGCCCGAGAGCTGGTTGGGCTCCTCTTGATGGGGGCCTTCCAGGGCTTCGGCCGCCAGTTGCTTATTTTTTTCTTCAGTGGTCTTTTTACCGAATTCTTCTTCTTCTTTGGTGCTTTTTTCTTTGGCTTTCTCCTTCTGCTCGATCGGAGTGCTGCTGGGGTCGAAGCCACCGTCCTGACAGTCATATGCAGGCGTTTGATCCGCTAGGCGAAGATGATAATTCCCAAGACCGCCTGCGCTCCAGGGAATTACCGCATAGAGAATCGTGTTCGCGTCACCCTGTTCTGGATTGGTCGGGCTGATAGCGGCGTGGTAGCTGCAAAAGCTCTGCGCGGAGGACGGCTTGTCAGAGCAGTGCGATGCGCTCGCTCCTTTATCGATGCACGTGGTTACGCCCGGGGGTGTCAACAGATAAAAGATCGTGCCCATGCCCGTATGCAGACTGTGCTGAGAGATGAAGGACTGAAGCTCCCCCTGGATCTGGCGATCGGTGAGGCAGGTGATCGCGTCACCAGGCAACAGCGGTTCGGGATCGGTGCATTCGGGCGGCGGGTAGCCGGTTGTGTCCGTGTACGCCCCTCGGAAGGTCGACCGGTAGGTAGCCGGCAGGTTGGATTTATCCGTGTACTGAGCGTCGACGGAGAAGACATTCCCGGCCGAGCCACTCTTGGCTCCCACCCCGTGGAGGAAGCCGTTGATGAGGTGCTGCCAATCGCCGTGGTAACTATCGGTGGGATCCCAGTAGATCACGTATGTGTTCGTCGAGTGCAGCACTGGATTCCCGGCCGAATTTTCGAAGCTGGCGGCCGTAGGAGTTCCCTCGAAGATCTGGGTTGTGTTGCGCGGCTGCAGCCCGACGACCTTGTTGGCAAGACCGGTGGCCACTTCGGTCACAACGGCACCCGCAGGGGCCGAGGAGGCCAGGACGAACAGGATGACGGCGCTGAAGGCAAGCGCCAGCCGGCGCGAGAAGAGAGAGCGAGGGACGATCATCACGGGCAACATCGGCAGGTCGAACCCGATCCCTTAGCCTCCTTGGACAGAACATGCCGACGGCCTGCCTTTGAGCGTGCGGCGTTATCTTCGTGAGGTTCCCTGCCCGTCGTATTCCTTGGTGGTTTTTCGCTCGAGGCCGGCCGCACACCTGGGTTCGTCCTGCGCGCCGGGGCCGTCAGCTGATCTGTTCGGCCAGGGCGACGATGATGCCCGCGGGGCCGCGGAGGTAGCAGAGTCGGTAGCTGTCCTCGTACTGCGCCACCTCGCCGAGGAGTTCGGCGCTGCGGGCGCGCAGGCGGGCCACGGTGTCGTCGATGTCGTCGACGGCGAACATGACACGATGCAGGCCCAGCGTGTTGGGCGGTGGGTTCTCCGGCTCGGCACCGACCGCCGCGGGGGCGTAGTACTTCGCCAGCTCCAGCTTGCTGTGACCGTCCGGGGTCCGCATCATCGCGATGTCGCTGCGGACGCCGTCGAGTCCGACGGTGCGGTCCGCCCAAAAGCCCTCGATCTGCCCTTTGCCTTCCAGCTCCATGCCAAGCTCGGTGAAGAACGCGATGGCGGCATCCAGGTCTTCGACGACAATGCCGACGTTGTCCATCCGCTGAATCGTCATGGTGGTGGTTCTCCTTCTTCGTCGTTGCGCTGCAAGGGCCTTCTACCCAGTCTCTCACGGGGCGAACGGAGCGACAATGTGCGGCCTCACAAACGCAAACCTTAGAAATGTTCGAACCCGTTTGCCTGCAAATGCGGGTCGAGGCTTTGCGGCAGGCGCTGGCATCGCTGAGACGCGGCCCTACGGCCGGTGCTGCGTGTCGCCTGCTCTCGGCTCCTCAAACCCTGGCCAAGTGGGATCGATACCCTCGCTACGGAGCAGCTCAGCTTCCACGGCAAGGACATCTTGGACCTGTTGGTCCTCGCCAAGCGCCAATCGCTTCAAGCAGCGCGCGATGCGCTGGAGGGGAGGCTGAGCCAAGCCAGATGCAGGACACGTTCCGCTCGCTCAACTTCGGAGGCGCTCAGCCGTTTGCGGCGCTCGGAGTCTCCCCGATCAGTCATGACCAGGCAACTTCGCTGCGACCCGCATCTGATCCTTCTCACACCGCCTGTAGCTCTCAGCGTACGGTTTGCACCTGGAGGTTTATGTCCGGTGAAATGGGCGATCCAGGACTCGAACCTGGGACCTCCTCCTTATCAGAGAGGCGCTCTAACCATCTGAGCTAATCGCCCGCGAGCGGCGATTCTAGCGGCCGGATGCCTCGCGGCTGCGCGGCGCTCACGGTCTCCGGCGACCGCCGTAGCGGGGGCTCGATCGGGGACCTCCTGGCGGAGGCCTCGGGCTCGGTCGTGGTCCGCGGCGTGGTCGGTCAGTCCGTCGACGCCACGACCCGCGGCCGCAGTCGCCGGGCGAGCTCGACCGCCTCTTGAAGGGTCGAGAACGACAGCTCCGCGCTGTATCCCCCGGCGCGCGTCGGCCTCACGCGGACCTCCGCGCCCAATGCCGAGCCGAGGGTCTCGGCGATCTCTCGTGCCGCGTGCTCCTGGTCGGGGTGTGTCTGCGCGGCTCGCTTGCGCTTTGGCTCGCGCGGCGAGTCTCCGTCCGATTCGTTGGCCTCGCGTGCGCGCGCTTCCACCGTTCGCACAGACCAACCCTCTTGGACGGCCTCCCGCGCCAGGCTCCTACGCGCCCCGTGGTCCTCGGCCAGCAGCAGCGCCCTTCCGTGCCCCTCGGTGAGATCACCCTCCTGCAGCAGCTCGATTGTCTCCTCAGGCAGGTCGAGCAACCGCATCAGGTTGCTCACCGCCACGCGGCCTCGGCCGACCCGCCGGCCGACCTCCTCGCGCGTCAACCCCAGCTCCTCCACGAGCGCCGCGCACGCGCGAGCCTCCTCGATTGGGCTGAGGTCCTCACGCGCCATGTTCTCGACCAGCGCCAGCTCCAGCGCTTCGGCGTCCTCGCGCGGGCGCACGAGCGCGGGGATCTCCTCCAGCCCCGCGATCCGCGCCGCCCGCCAACGCCGCTCGCCTGCGACCAGCTCATACGTGCCGCCCGGGCGAGGACGCACGAGCACCGGCTGCAACACGCCGCGATCGCCCAGCGAATCCGCCAACGCAATGAGCGCCTGCTCGTCGAACCGCCGCCGTGGCTGCTTGGGATTGGGCACGATCAGCTCGACCGGCAGCTCCCGCAGCTCCTCCTCCCGCGCCTTTCCCCCCTCAGTCGACACGGACAGAATCGCATCGAGGCCCCTGCCCATTCCAGCTCTCGGCCTAGCCACGGGCGGCTACCTCCTTCGCCAACTCAAAATAAGCCTCGGCGCCGGCGCTATGGGGATCGTGGTGGGTGACCGGCAACCCGTAGCTCGGCGCCTCTCCCACCCTCACGTTGCGAGGGATCACCGTGTCGAACACCAGATCCGGGAAGTGCTCCCGCACCTCCCGCTCGACATCGCGCCCGAGCCGTGTGCGCCCGTCGTGCATCGTCAACAGCATCCCCGCCACCGTCAGGCGAGGGTTCAGCTCGCGCTGCACCAGAGCCAGCGTCTCCAGCAGTCCGGCGAGGCCCTCGAGCGCGAAGTACTCGGTCTGCACCGGCACGATCACCTTGTCCGCCGCCACCAGCGCGCTGACTGTCAGCGGCCCGAGCGAGGGGGGGCAGTCGAGCAGCACGTACTCGAAACGGTCCCTCACCGGCGCTAGGCACTCGCGCAGGCGCTGCTCGAACCCCGCCATCCGCGGAAGCTCTACGTTGGCCCCCGCCAGCCCCGCCCCTGCCGGCAGGATTCGCAGACCGGGGACAGGCGTATCGGCCAAGGCGTCCACCGCCATCGCCACGCCGGTCATAACCTCGTACAGGCCGGGGGCATGCGTGCGAGGGACGCCCAGCCCGACGGTCGCGTTCGCCTGCGGATCGACATCCACGAGCAGCGTCTCGTATCCGGCCTCCGCGATGCACGCGCTCACGTTCACCGCCGTCGTCGTCTTGCCCACGCCGCCCTTCTGGTTGGCGATCGCATACACCGTGCTCATGCGTTGCAGGCTAGTGGCCATCGCCGTTGGACGGTGCGCCCCTCGCGCGGGCGACTCACCGGCCCGCCGCGAGCGCGCCGAGCGGACGCTTACGCGCCATGCCCGGCCGTCGCGGAAAGCGCTCCGGCGTCTGCTCGACCTTCTCGTACACGTGCAAATGGTGGTCCCTGGCGCCCGCGAAGGGCTCCACTCTGCGGACTTCCACGCGCCTCAGACCGAGCGTATCGGCCGCTCTTTGAGCGGCTTCCTCACCCGCGGGCGCACGCCTGCCTCGCCAGTCGACGAGCGTCCCGCCCAACCTCAGCAGCGGTGCCGCGTACTCCAGCACGACCGGGCCGGGCGCGAGCGCTCGGGCGACGACCACGTCGTGCCGTTCGCCCCCGGCGGCCCACTCCTCCGCTCGGACGCACACCACCCGCCCATTGTCGAGTCCTACCCGCGCAACCGCGCTCTCCAAGAAAAGACACTTCCGGGATTGGCTCTCCACCAATCTGACGTCTGTCTCGCGCAGTGCGATCGCCAGCGGCAAGCCTGGCAGGCCGGCGCCGGCGCCCAGATCCGCAAGCGTGCGTGCCGCGCGTACCTGCTCGAGCTCGAGCGCAGCCAGGGAGTCCGCGAGATGGACATCCACGGCCTCTCCAGGACTGCTCACCGACGTGGGCGCTTGTTCTTCGGCCAAGACCGACAGGAGCGTCGTCAGCTGGCCATGCTGGCGCTCGTCCAAGCCGTGGCGAGCCGCCAGCGCTCCCAGGCGAGCGAGCAGAACCGGCTCCACCCTCATCGGGACACGCGGCGCCCGGGACGTGACCCTCGCGGCGGGTCACATTTCACGTGAAACACCTACCCCCTGTCGGCTGCCGGCGGCGAGACCACAAGGTGACGCTCTGGCTCATCGCCCTCACTGTGCGTGGCAACGTCGCCGCGCTCGCGCAGATACTCGTGAACGATGCGCCGCTCCGAGGCGGGCGTGGGATCGAGATCCACCGGACGGCCCGAGCGCAATGCCTCCTCGGCCGCGTCATCGGCGATCGCCCGCAGCGACTCCGCGCGGCGCTCTCGATAGCCGTCGGCGTCGATCACCACTCGGACCGGCGAGGGACCCTCCCGGAACACGATCCGCTGGGCCAGATGCTGTACCGCGTCGATCGTTTGGCCGTGGCGGCCGATGAACAGGCCGACATCCTCGCCCTCCAGGCTGCCCGTCAGCACGCCCTCCGCTTGCTCCACCCGCACCTCGACGTCGAGGCCCAACCCTTCCGCGACCTCCTCGAGCAGGTCTTCCAACACCTCGGCGGGCTCGAGGCGATCATCGGGCGGCTCCTTCTCCCGGGCGAGCTCGCCGTCGCTCATCGGCGTCGGCCCGATCGTTTCTTCTTCTTCCGCGGCGGACGTGGTGGGGTGGCGCCGCCTCCACCGCCCGGTGAGCTGACGGCACCGGCCACGCCCGCGGTGGCCAAGGCGGGCTTCGGCGATCCGCCGGCCTTTCCGTCGGTGACATCCTTGGAGGTATCCGTACGAGTCGCCGGCGGACCGATGCGTCGGCGGATGAAGTACTGCTGGACGATCGTCCAGGCGTTGGTCGTGATCCAGTACACGAGCAAGCCGGCCGGATACCTGAAGAGGAACACCACGATCACGAGCGGCAGGAGGAGCATCAGGCGACGCTGGTTGGGTTCGGCCGTCGCCGTGGCCATCAGCGTCGAGACGATCTGAGAGCCGACATAGAGCACGATCAGCACGATCAGCGCGGCGCCCGTCGCCTTTTCTGTGATGTCCGGCAAGAACAGGAACTTGGCCGAGTGGGGCGCCACCATGTTGCAGCCGATTTCCGACAGCCCTTTGACGTGGCCCACGGCGTTTTGCGGAATCTGGCTGTTGTGGAGAATCGGGTGGCCCAGCAGCTGACCGAAATGCGCGCGGAGCTGCGGGCCGCAGATATCGAGCTTCAAGTCCGTGCGCAGCATGTAGAAGAGTGAGATGAACACCGGCAGCTGCAGCAAGAACGGCAGGCAGGAAGCGAGCGGATTGATTTTGTTCGCCTGGTAGAACTTCATGATCTCCTGCTGCTGGCGCTGCTTGTCGTCCTTGTACTTCTCTTTCAACGCCGCGATCTGCGGAGCCAGGCGCTGCATCTCCTGCATCGACTTCAGCTGCCGGAAGGTGATCGGCACGAGGACCGCCCTGATCACCACCGTCAGCCCCACGATCGCGAGCCCCCAGCTGCCCCCCACCAGGTGGGCGTGGATGAACACCATCACCGACTCGAACGCGCTGATCAGCGGCGAGAACGCATCCTGGATGACATTGGCGAAGATCGGCATGCGGGGTGTCAGGCGCTGTGAGCGGTGGTAAAGGAGTCGTGCGGTCCGTGCGGATTCACAGACGGCGCCGGGGAAGGCTGTGAGCTCGATCCCATGGCATCCGTCTCGACTCGCTCGTCCGCGCCAGCTCCGAACACGCGCTGAGACTCAACCGGATCGTATCCGCCGTGGCTCCACGGGTTGCACCTGAGCAACCGCCATCCCGCGAGCACGAGGCCGCGCCATATGCCATACCGTCGCACGGCGGCGATCGCATACCTGGAGCACGTGGGCTCGTACTTGCACCGTTGCGGGATCGCCGGTGAGATCACGCGCTGGTACAGGACCATCGGCGCGACGACCACAGCTCGCCCCACGCGTGCGGGCACGGATGCAGAGACGTGGTCATGCGGGGTGGACGCCGAGCTCACGATCCCTTCTCCGCCGTCGTCTTCCTACCGAGCAGGCCCGCCTTGACCAACAGCTCTCCAAGCGACGTGCCAACGCCCGACAACCCCTCGCGCTCGGCCAGATCACCGGCTGCCGGGCGCGCGACGATGACCAAGTCCTGGCCGGGATCGAGCTCGGCCTCGGCGCTGGCGAACGCCTCCCGCAGAAGGCGCTTCACGCGGTTGCGCTCGACCGCCCCGCCGACCTTTCGCGATACCGACAGGCCCAGCCGCGGGCGCTCTGAGGACGAGTTCGGAAACGTGTACAGCACAAGATGACGATTGGCAGTCGAGTGGCCCTGGCGATAGACGCGCTCGAACTCCGCGCTGCGCGAGAGGCGTCGGCTGCGGCTTGAGGATCGCGGCTTCATCGCGAGCCCGTCACCGTCAGGTGGACAGGCGCTTGCGTCCCTTGTCGCGACGACGCTTCAGCGTGAGCCGACCGGCGCGCGATTGCATACGGGCACGAAACCCGTGGGCACGAGCTCGCTTGCGCTTCTTTGGCTGGTAAGTGCGCTTCATGGTCTCTTTTCGCCGCTTGCGACGTCACTCCTCTACCCGCCGCCGAAGATGCTCGGTGAGCCGGTCGTCGATCCAGCCGAAGTATAGGACCGACGGACGGCCTGACGCTCCGCCGCTGAATTTTTCTCGCCAATTGCGGTCAGGGCGGGGAGCGTCGACGGGGTGTTGGGTATAGTCGGCCGCACCGGGTCCTTCGCGGATCCTCGCTGAATGATCGTCATCACTTTCTCCGGGGGAGAGGCGGAAAGATGCTGCCGTGAGCGCTGAGCTGGAGCACATATGGTCGCGTGTGCAAGCCGAGCTTGCCCTCGCCGTCGGAGAGTCCACCTACCGCCTCTGGTTGGAACCGCTTCGCGCGCGAGCATTATCCGGAGATCGACTCGTCGTCGAAGCTTCTCCTCAGGCCTGTCGCTGGGTTCGCGATCGCTTCGGAAGGGTCCTGCAAACCAGTGCCGAGCTCGTCCTCGGACCACATGCGGAGATCGATCTCTTCGAGGCGGAGAGCACCGACACGGACGCCCGTGGGCCCGTGGGCGCTCACCTCATCCATGAGCGAGGAGGAAGAACACGAGCTCGGCCGCCGGCAACCACCACCCGCCGCCAGTCGAGCCGTGACGCCGCCGGGGAGAGCGATCTCGGACACGGCGCCGGTCCGCTGGGAAACCCCAAGCTGACCTTCGACCAATTCGTGATCGGCGACTCCAATCGACTGGCCCACGCCGCCGCGCTGACCGTCGCCGAGATGCCGGCGCAGGCCTACAACCCGCTATTCATCTGCGGTCCCCCCGGGGTCGGCAAGACCCACCTCCTCAGCTCGATCGCCGGACTGCTGCTCTCTCACAATCCCGGCATGGCAGTGCGGTGCACGACTGGCGAGGCCTTCACCAACGAGTTCCTCAACGCGCTCGGCGAAGGTCATACCGAAGGGTTCAAGGCTCGCTTCCGCCACGTGGACGTCCTACTGCTCGACGACATCCAGTTCCTGGAGCGCAAGGCCAAGACCGAGGAGGAGTTCTTCCACACCTTCAATGCCCTCCACGACGGCGGCAGGCAGATCGTGCTCACATCCGATCGTCCTCCCCACGACCTGCAGGCGCTCGAGGACCGCCTACGCGAGCGCTTCGAGGCAGGGTTGGTAGCGGACGTCAAGCCCCCCGACTTCGCCACCCGACTGACGATTCTGCGCAAGCGAGCCGACCACGACCACATCGAACTGGCCGACGACACCGCCCTGGAGGCGATCGCCGAGCGGGTCGAGAACAACGTTCGCGCGCTCGAGGGAGCTCTGATTCGGGTGGTCGCCTTCAGCTCGCTGACCGGACGGTCCCTTACCGCCGAGCTAGCACGCGAGGTCCTCGACAGTCTCTATCCACGCACCACGACCGGTGCACGGACTGCAGCACGATCCATCACCGAGATTCAAGCTGCCGCCTGCGAGCACTTCGGCCTCTCGACGGAGGAGCTCTTGTCCTCGGCCCGCGCGCCGCGCATCGCCTGGCCACGACAGGTTGCCATGTATCTCGCGCGAGAGCTCACCGACGAATCGCTGCCCGCCATCGGCCGGCACTTCGGTGGACGCGACCACACTACGATCCTGCACGCCTGCCGGCGCACCTCAGCGCGGATCGCCGAGGACCCACTGGCTCGTGAAGCTGTGGAGAAGTTGCAGCTGACCATCCACTCCGCCTAATGCCGATCCGTCATCAAGGCCTCGACCGGTCAGCCTGAGAAACTCCACTCACGACTCCACAGCCAGATCACAGCCAACCCTGCCGATTCTCGATTCCCCAAGCCACAATGCACAAACACACAGCCCCTATTGACTCCTATCTCTCTTTGAAGGTGTATCTGTGAAGCTCTCTCTCTCCAGTGGAGACCTGCTGGCCCAACTGCAGACGGTTACCCGCGTCGCGTCCACTCGGAGCGCCGTCCAGGCACTCTCTGGCGTGATGATCTCAGCCCCCGAGAGCGCCACCACGGAACTGCTTGCCACCGACATGGAGATTGGTCTGCGGGTTCCTCTCAAAGCCGACATCCAGCGGCCCGGCTCAGCGGTACTTCCCGCACGCCTGCTGCTCGACGTCGCCCGCTCGCTTCCCGCCGAGCAACTGACGCTCGAGCTGAGGACTGCCGAGCAGGACATCGAGCTGATCTCCGGCTCGGCCACCTTCCACCTGCGCACCCTGCGAGCGGAGGACTTCCCGACCCTGCCTGAGCCGACTCCCGAGACGCGCATCACACTTCCCTCCGAGGCCTTCATGCAAACCGCCTCCCGTGTCGCCCGCTCCGCTTCACGGGATGAGACGCGCCCTGTCCTCACGGGGATCCTGATGTCCGCCTCAGGGCAGGAGCTGCGCATGGTCGCCACCGACTCCTATCGTCTGAGCGTCAAGGAGACCGCCCTGGAGTCACCGCTGCAGGGGAGTCTTGAGGCGAACGTGCCCGCCCGCGCGCTCCAGGAGCTGGTGCGCATCTCCCAGCAGACCCCCAGCGAGTCCCTCGCCGCAAGCGTCGGACAGAACCAGGTCGTCTTCGAGCTGGGCGACGTCGTGCTCTCCTCGCGTCTGATCGACGGACAGTTTCCGAATTACCGCCAACTGCTTCCCGAGTCGGTCGATCACGAGTTGCGCTTGGCGAGCGCCGAGCTGACCGAAGTAGTCCGCCGGATCAGCCTGCTGGCTCAGAAGAATGCCCCCCTTCGGCTGAGCTTCACCGAGGGCACGCTGACCGTCTCCGCTCAGACCCCCGACGTGGGCGAGGCCAGCGAGGCGATCCCCGTTCCCTTCCACGGTGAGCCCTTCGAGATCGGCTTCAACCCCGAGTTCCTCCGCGACGGCCTGGAGAGCATCGAGTCTGAGGAGCTCGTACTGAAGCTGATCAGTCCTCTGCGTCCCGGCCTGATCGAATCCCCCGAGTCCGGTGACTTTGTGTACCTGATCATGCCGATCAGGCTTAACGTGTGAGCGGTGGATCTCCGTGCGCGTCGTCAGCGTGCAGATGCGCGACTTCCGCACCTATGCTCGTGCCGAAGCGCGCCTGGGCGCAGGTCTCACCGTGGTTCACGGCCCCAACGGAGTCGGCAAGTCGAACCTGCTCGAGGCGCTCTACTTCGGCTGCACCGGCCACTCGCCGCGCACGCGCAACGAGCGCGAGCTCGTGCGCTTCGACGCTCCAGCCGTGCGCGTTGCGGTACAGCTCGTCGACGGTGACGAAGCGCACGAGCTGAGCGTCGGCTTCGAGCCCGGTCAGCCCAAGCGGATGACTGCCGACGGCGCCCCGGTCGAGCGCCTGCTCGACGTCGAGAATCGGCCCCTGCTGGGCGTCTTTCAGCCCGATCGGCTCGAGCTGTTGAAGGGGGCTCCCGCGGTGCGCCGCGCCCACCTCGATCAGGTGGTCGCGGGCATCTGGCCGCTGCGCGCGGGTGATCGCCGCGAGTATTCACGAGTGCTCGCCCACCGCAACGCGCTGATCGCCGGCATCCGCGCAGGCCGTGCCTCCCGCGCGAGCCTCGCCACCTGGGATCGGGAGCTGGCTCGCCATGCGCTCGCCCTGTGCGCTCATCGGAGCGAGACGGTCACCCTTCTCGCCGAGCCATTCGCTGCTCGCGCACGCGAGCTGGGCTTGAGCGGGGAGGCCGCGCTGGACTACAGGCCTCGCTCGCGCGCGCGCGACGAGGACGAGTTCGTGGCCGAGCTCCAGGCGCGCCTGCCCGGGGATCTCCAGCGCGGCTTCTCCGCGCACGGGCCCCATCGCGACGAGCTGGCCATCCTGCGCGACCAACGCGAGCTGCGCCTCTACGGCTCTCAGGGTGAGCAGCGCCTGGCGCTCCTAGCCCTGCTCCTCGCCGAGCGCACAGTGCTGTCAAGCGCACGCCGGCGCACGCCGCTGATGCTGCTGGACGACGTGATGAGCGAGCTCGACTCCCAGCGCCGCGAGCTGCTCGCGCGTGAGCTGTCTTCGGGAGGCCAGAGCGTGATTGCCACGACCGATCTCGCGCATGTCCCCGGTGCGGGTGACGCCGCCGTCACGCGGCTGCGCGTCTCGCCGGGGACGATCCTCCAGGAGGCGCTTGCGGCGTGAGGCGGTCCGCCCCCCGCTCGCTCTCGACGGCCTTGGAGGGGCTGACCACGACGCTTGCCCCGGCCACGACGCTCGCCCGCGTGCAGGCCGTGTGGGAGCGAGCGGCGGGCCCGGCGGTGGCCGCCGCCGTCCGCCCGGCGAGTGAGCGCGACGGTGTGCTGACCCTGATCTGCGCCGCCGCGGTGTGGGCGCAGGAGCTCGACCTGATGGCCAGTGAGCTGGTCTTCAGACTCAACACGGAGCTCGGCGGCGAGGAGATTCGAGAGCTGCGCTGCCGGACGGGCTGACGGAAGCCCTTTTTCGGTGAATTTGCAGGGATTTAGCACGCCCGGGACGACTACCTCCGGGGGCCCGCTGTGCTATTGTCTTAGAAACATCTCACCCGCCCCGGCCCGTGGTCTCAGCACCCGGGATTCCGGGGCGTTCTCACGTCATCGGAGGGCCATTGGCCACAGGTAGCGACAGCTCTGACAAAGGGGGCGCAACAGAGGGCGGAGTCAACGACCCGTCGATGATGGGTGCCTCCGCCAGCTACGACGCCCAGGACATCACCGTCCTCGAGGGCCTGGAGGCGGTGCGCAAGCGCCCGGGCATGTACATCGGCTCGACCGGCGTCATGGGCCTGCACCATCTGGTCTATGAGGTTGTGGACAACTCCGTCGATGAGGCGCTCGCCGGCTTCTGCACAGAGGTCTCGGTCACGGTCCATCCCGACAACTCGGTCACGGTCGTCGACAACGGCCGTGGCATCCCCGTGGCGATGCACGAGAAAGAGGGTCGCCCCGCCGTCGAGGTCGTGCTCACCGTCCTTCACTCGGGCGGGAAGTTCGGGGACGGCGGCGGCTACAAGGTCTCCGGCGGCCTGCACGGAGTCGGCGTCTCCGTCGTCAATGCCCTGTCCGAGCGCCTGCTCGTCGAGATCCGCCGCGATGGGCATCACTGGTCGCAGGAGTATTCGCGCGGGACCCCGCAGGCACCGCTGGCGCAGGGCGATCCGCTCGCGGCTGACGCCGCCACCGGCACAACCGTGACGTTCCTTCCCGACGCCGACGTCTTCGAGACGCTCGAGCTCGACTTCTACACGCTCGAGGAGCGCCTGCGCGAGACGGCGTTCCTCACTCGTGGCCTGAAGATATCGATCGTCGACGAGCGCGGCGAGGGACACTCGGCCGAGTTCCGCTACGAGGGGGGGATCAAGGACTTCGTCGCCTACCTCAACGAGAACAAGGACACCGTCCACCGCAAGGTCGTCTTCTTCGCCGGCGAGAGCTCCGAGGGCGCGGCGGAGGTGGCGATGCAGTGGAACTCCTCCTACCAGGAGTCGATCCACTCGTTCGCCAACAACATCAACACCCGCGAGGGCGGCAGTCACATGTCCGGCTTCCGCTCGGCGCTCACACGCACGTTGAACCGCTATGCCCGCGATCACGGGCTGCTGAAGGAGAAAGAGGACAACCTCTCCGGCGAGGACGTCCGCGAGGGGCTCACCGCGGTGATCTCCGTCAAGCTGCGCGACCCGCAGTTCGAGGGCCAGACCAAGACCAAGCTCGGCAACCCTGGCATGGCCGGCTTCGTCGAGTCGATCGTCAACACGGGCCTTGGCGAGTTCCTCGAGGAGAACCCGAGCGAGGCACGCGCGGTGATCATGAAGTCCGTCCAGGCTCAGCGCGCGCGAGAGGCGGCCCGCAAGGCCCGCGACCTGACCCGGCGCAAGTCGGCGCTCGAGAACTCCACCCTGCCCGGTAAGCTCGCCGACTGCTCGGTCAAGGACCCCTCCCTGGCCGAGCTGTTCGTCGTCGAGGGCGACTCCGCGGGAGGCTCGGCCAAGCAGGGACGCGACCGCAACACCCAGGCGGTGCTGCCGCTGCGCGGCAAGATTCTCAACGTCGAGAAGTCGCGCATCGACAAGGTGCTCCAGAACACCGAGATCCAGGCGCTGATCACCGCGATCGGCACGGGGGTGCGCGACGAGTTCAATCTCGAGAACGCCCGCTACCACAAGGTCGTGCTGATGACCGACGCCGACGTCGACGGCGCCCACATCCGCACGCTGGTGCTCACCCTGCTGTTCCGCGAGATGCAGGAGCTGATCGAGGCCGGCTACGTGTACATCGCCAAGCCGCCGCTCTACAAGCTCAAGCAGGGCAGCCGCGAGCGCTACATCGAAAAGGACTCCGAGCTCGAGGAGATCCTGCTCTCCGATCGCTGGGAGAAGATCGACGTCTTCGATCGCCACGGCACGCAGTTCAAGCTCACCGAGGCCCGCTGGCAGCGCTTCTCGCGGCTGCTCAAGCAGTACGAGGGGTGGTCCTCCTCGCTGCGCGCCGTCCACGGCCACGACATGGTCCAGTTCCTCGAGGAGTCCTCGCTGCTCGGCGAGCAGGTGATGAGCGCGCAGGCCGCGATCGAGCTGCTGAGTCGCGCCGGCCTGCAAGGCGAGACCCATGCGACCGAGATGGTCGACCAGGACCCGGTCGAGATACGCGTCAAGGCCGTCGAGACCCACACCGGATTCGCCCGCACCCATCGCATCAAGCGCGCTCTGTTCGACTCCCAGGAGTATCGCCAGCTCGCACGCGTCCACGCCCAGCTGATCGACCTCGCCGGCACCCCCGCCTTCGATGTGCGCCTCGGCGACGCCCGCGAGACGGCACCTTCGTTCGAGGCGCTCCGCGCCGCCGTCATGGGCGTCGCCCAGAAGGGCATCAAACTCCAGCGCTTCAAGGGTCTCGGCGAGATGAACGCCGACCAGCTGGGCGAAACGACGATGTCACCGGCCACGCGCACGCTGGCGCAGGTCACGCTCGAGGACGCCGCGGTCGCCGACCGCATCTTCTCCAAGCTGATGGGCGACCAGGTCGAGCCACGCCGGGAGTTCATCGAAGAGAACGCCCGCGCGGTGGCCAACCTCGATGTGTAGCGATGGGAAGGGGTGACACATGGCATCCGCTGACGTGATCGGCGGCGGCAACGTCGAACCGCGCGCTCTCGAGGAGGAGATGCGCACCGCCTACCTCGACTACGCGATGTCGGTGATCGTCGGCCGCGCCCTCCCCGACGTGCGCGACGGGCTGAAGCCGGTCCACCGCCGTGTCCTCTACGCGATGAACGAGCTCGGGCTCGGCCCCACCCGCTCCTACGCCAAGTGCGCCAAGATCGTCGGCGAGGTGATGGGCAACTATCACCCCCACGGCGACACCGCCATCTACGACGCGCTCGTGCGCATGGCCCAGGACTTCTCGATGCGCAACGAGCTCGTCGACGGCCAGGGCAACTTCGGCTCGGTCGACGACGATCCGGCCGCCGCGATGAGGTATTGCGTGACGGGGGATACGCGTGTGCGCACACCCCACGGCACTGTGCGGATGGACTCGATCGCTCCGGACGCTCTGCCCAACTCAGACACCCCGGTCGACATCCACGTGCTCGACCGTCTCGGTCGTCCAGTGCATGCCTCGGCGTTCTTCCATTCAGGTGAGCACCCCACCCTGCGCCTGCGCACGACCGAGGGCTATGAGCTGACGGGGACCGCTAATCATCCCCTGCTTTGCCTCGTTGATATGGCGGGGGTGCCGCTGTTGATGTGGAAGCTGCTCGAAGAGATAGAACCTGACGACCGGGTGCTGCTCAATCGTCCCACCAGTATGGCCGAGGAGAAGCTGGACACACGAGCGGGCATGCTGGCAATGTTGGCAGGCGCCTTCGTGTCCGAGGGTTGGTTCAGCGACAAACGAGCTGGGTTTAACAACATCGACAGGAGCTTCTTCGATGCAGTCGTCACTGCCTACGACAGAGTCGTAGGAGGAGCGCGGTATCTAAGCTCTCGCACGATTCGCTCTGGCAGCCTGTGCCACGAGCTCGACGTTCAGAACCTCGCGTCGCTGCGGTCCAGTCCGCTGGGAGAGCTGGAGGGCTTCCGCAGTGAGAGTAAGCGCGTTCCCGAGTTTGTGTGGTCTGCGGGCGCGCCCTTCAAGCGGGTGTTTCTTCAGGCGTTGTTCGAGGGCGACGGTTCGTGCTCGTGGCTCCCCCGCAGCACCATTCAGATCTCTTACTCGACCCGTAGCGCGCAACTGGCGCGTGAGGTGCAACAGCTGCTGTTGGAGTTCGGAATCGTCTCCCGTCTCAGCCGATCGGCGCGTAACGAGATCAAGGTGGTAATCACAAACCGCCGTGATGCGCGCTTGTTCTCGACCCGAGTTGGTTTTTTCGGCGTGAAGCAAGCAAAGCTGGAGAGGGCGCTTGCTTCCATACCGCTCGCCAGTCGCGCGCTGAGCCATGACCATGTTCCACATCTCGCGGGTTACCTCCGCTCTGAGGGTGGGGTGACCTACGCCCAGCGGGACTGGCTGCGGCGGCACAACGTCGACCGGATCGAGCGGTGGGAAGGCGCCTCCACGGCGATCCTCGAGCGCATCGACTCACAAGAGGTGCGTGACGTCGTCGCGCCCCTCGTAAGCGGCGAGTACTACTACGCAAAGGTTGGCTCGGTCGTCGATGTAGGCGTTCAACCCGTGTACTCCCTCCGCGTCGACTCCGACGATCATTCCTTTCTCACCAACGGGTTCGTCAGCCACAACACCGAGGCCCGCCTGGCGCGGATCGCCACCGAGATGCTGCGCGACCTCGACATGGACACGGTCGACTTCGCGCCCAACTACGACGGCTCGCGCCAGGAACCGCTGGTGCTGCCGGCACGCTTTCCCAACCTGCTTGTCAACGGCTCATCCGGCATCGCCGTGGGGATGGCGACGAACATCCCTCCGCACAACCTCCGCGAGGTGATCGCCGCCACGATCGCCTACATCGAAGACCCCGAGATCGAGATCGACGGGCTGATGAGGCACATCACGGGCCCAGACTTCCCCACGGGGGGGATCATCCTCGGCCGCGCCGGCATCCGCGACGCCTATGAAACGGGCCGTGGCAGGGTGCGCATCCAGGCGCGCGCCCACATCGAGCCGCTCACCCACGGCAAGGAGGCGATCGTCGTCACCCAGCTGCCGTTCATGGTCAAGAAGGGCGGCGACGGGGGACTGATCCAGAAGATCGCCGACCTCGTCCACGACAAACGCATCCCGGAGATCTCCGACCTGCGCGACGAGTCCGACAAGCGCGGCATGCGTCTGGTGATCGAGCTGAAGCGCGACGCGATTCCCAAGGTCGTGCTCAACAAGCTCTACAAGCACACGCCGATGCAGAGCACGTTCGGCGTGAACATGGTGGCGCTCGTCGACAACGTCCCCCGCACGTTGAACCTCCGTTCGGTGATCCACAACTACGTGGCCCACCAGCGCGAGGTGATCGTGCGCCGCACCAAGCACGAGCTGTCCGAGAAGGAGGCCCGCGCACACATCCTCCTGGGCCTGTTGATCGCGCTCGACAACCTCGACGCGATCATCGAGCTGATCCGCGGCTCGCGCGACCGCGACTCGGCACGCGAGCAGCTCGTCGCCCGCTTCGAGCTCAGCCCGATTCAGGCGACGGCGATCCTCGACCTGCGCCTCTCCCAGCTGACGGCCCTTGAGGCGGACGGGATCAAGCAGGAGCACGCCGACGTCAGCGAGCGGATCGCCGAGCTGCGGGCGATCCTCGGCGACGAGAGTCGCGTGCTCAGCGTGATCAAGGAGGAGCTGTCCGAGATCTCCGAGCGCTTCGGCGACGAGCGCCGCTCGGAGATCACCCACTCCGAGGACGAGATCGACATCGAGGATCTGATCGCCGACCAGCAGATGGTGATCACGATCACCCAGACCGGCTATGTCAAGTCGCTCCCACTCGCCACCAACCGCCAGCAGCAGCGAGGCGGTCGTGGGGTGACGGGGATGGACATGAAGGACGGCGACTTCATCGAGCACCTCTTCATCTGCTCCTCGCACGACGACCTGCTGTTCTTCTCCAACCGCGGCAAGGTCTACCGCTCCAAGGTGTACGAGCTGCCCGAGGCCTCGCGCACCGCGAAGGGGCGCGCCCTGGTCAACATCCTGCCGCTGCGTGAGGGCGAGCGGATCCAGGCCGTGCTCTCGACACGCGACTTCACCGAGACCAAGTACCTCGTCTTCGCCACGCGCACCGGCACCGTCAAGAAGACGGAGCTGCTCGCCTACAACACGCCGATCAAGGCCGACGGCATCATCGCGATCAAGATCCGCGACGACGACGAGCTGCTCGCCGTCCGCGCCGTCGACCCGCAGGACGAGGTCATCATGGTCTCGCGCGCGGGCCTGACCGTGCGCTTCGCCGAGTCCGACGCCCGCTCGATGGGCCGCGACACGACCGGCGTGCGCGGCATGGACGTCGGCAAGGACGGGCGCGTCATCGCGATGGACGTGGCCCGCGACGACATGGACCTGCTCGTCGTGACCGAGAACGGCTATGGCAAGCGCACGCAGATCAGCCAGTACCGCAAGACCAATCGCGGCGCGAAAGGCGTGAAGACGATCGGCCTGACCGAGAAAAAGGGCGCCCTCGCGGGCGCGCTCGTCGTGCGCGAGCACCAGGAGCTGGTCTTCATCAGCGTTGGCGGCATGGTCCAGCGGACCTCCGCCGCGGGAATCTCCCAACAGGGCCGCTCGGCCACCGGCGTGCGGACGATGAACCTCAAGGAGGACGATGTCGTCAGCGCCGTCGCGCTCGTCGTCGACCCCGGCGAGGAGGCCTCCACCGCCGTAGCCGAGTCCGATCAGGAGGCGCTCCCGGGCGGCGACGCAGGCGGTGGATCGTCCGATCCACCGGCTGAGCCGCAGGAGAGCTGAGGGCTCTAAAGCTGGCGCACGTCACCTTCGTTCGCTACTCTGGCCAGACCAGAGAAAGGAGGTGGTCCTAACGTTGAGTGACAGTTTTTGCGGGACCCTGGAGGTGACCGGCCGCTAGGTCGGGAGGCTGGACCGCTTGGCGGAATCCAACCCGGGACACCCCGAGACGACCGCCGGACCTGGTCTCACCGGCAGCCTTTTCAACCGTCTCGGTCTTTCCAGTCAGAGCAGCTGGGTGAAGGGCGCGCTTGTTGAGGCGCCCTTTGCTCGTTAACCGCTAGGCCGCTTGCGGCAGGTACTGCCGCCAGGCCGCCGGGATCGTCGGGCTGGCCACGTGGATGAAGATCTCCGCGCGCGGCGTGCGTGGTGCGTGGCGGGGATGCATCCCCGCCTGCCGTGGCAGGCGGTCTCCCTTGCGCCGGTTGCATGGCGCGCAGGATGCCACGATGTTCTCCCAGTTCGAGGTCCCGCCCTTGGAGCGGGGGATCACATGATCGACCGTCAGGTTCGACCGTGAGCCGCAGTACTGACAAGCCCACCCGTCGCGCGCGAACACCGCTCGGCGGGTGATCTTGCGCCGGTGCGCGTCGCGAGGGACCTTCACATATGTCATCAGCCGGATCACCACCGGCCGCGCAAGCGTCGAGCTCTCGGAATGGAGCTCCCAGCGTCCCCGCTCGAGCAGCTCGGCCTTCTCCTTCAAGAGCAGCACCACCGCGCGCCGGACCGTGCACACGTTGATCGGCTCGAAGGTGGCATTCAGAACCAGCACACGGCCACTGTCAGCCCCCCGCCTGCCGCGCTCTCGAAGCGGCGTGACGGATCGTAGCGATACAGCTGGAACCGTGCTATCCATCTGTAGCGCCGGAGTGTAGCGGGGCCTTGGTGTCCGCAGGGTAGGAGCCGAGCACGCGCGCATGCTTGCAGACGGCGCGCAGACCCTCGACGCCGTCCGCCACGGAGGACTGCTCGAGGCTGCCCTCGAGATCGACGAAGAACATGTAATGCCCGAGCCGCTCGCGCTCTGGCCGCGACTCGATCTTCGTGAGATTGATCTTCCGCCGCGCGAACTCGTCGAGACAGCGCACCAGCCACCCCGGGCTCCCGGCGCCCGCACCCCAGAAGACCAGCGACGTCTTCCACCACCGCCCGTCCGGCGGGCTGTCTCTCAGTGGGGGTGCTCCCGTCTCAGTGTCCCTTCGCGCCAGCCACGCGAACCGAGTTTCGTTGTCTTCCCGGTCCTGTACCCCCTCCCGTATGACCGTGCCGCCGTAGAGCTCCGCCGCAAGCTTCGTCCCGAGCGCCGCCCGCCCCCTCGGTCCTTCGCCCGCCACGATCCGCACTGCCTCGGCGGTCGAGCTGGTGGGCAGCACGCGCGCGTGGGGCAGCTCTCCATGCAGGAAGCGCTCGCACTGACCGGGTACCTGCGGGTGCGTGAACACCGTGTCTATCTCCCCCAGCTCGAGCGCCTCAGCGGCGATCAACGAGTGTCGTACCCCAAGTCGCGTCTCACCGACGATCTCCACGCCGCTGTGCTCCTCCGCGAGTAGGTCGAGCGTAACGCTCACCGACCCGTCGAGCGAATTCTCGATCGGCACGATCGCCCATTCGACGTGGCCTCGCTCGAGCGCCATCACGGTGTCGTAGATCGTCGCCTGTGCCACGGGCTCGATCTCCTCGCGCGCCGCGCTCGCGAGCAGGGCCTCCTCGGTGAAAGTGCCCTCCGGACCGAGGTAACCGACACGCCTGCGCCGTCGCTCGCCGGCCATTTTCAGCTGGGAGTCTCGAGCGCCCCGGTGCCGGCGGACGACGACAGGGCCATACTCACGGCCTCGGCCTCCTCGGGCGAGAGCTCGAGCTCGCTGCGCCCGCCGTGCACCTGCTTGGCATAGACACGCGCCTGATCGCGATGGTGGATGCACGACAGGACGATCCCCGAGCGCTCGTCGTCGAGCAAGGCGATCGACATCGACTGACGGCCGGAGAGCTCGTTGTAGGCGTCGTAGCGCACGAGCGCGCGGTGGGCGATCGTGCCTCGCAAGGTAGTCTCGGCGCCCGCCAGCCGTCCGTCCAACCGCTCGGCCACGTCCTCCAAGTACTCGCGCAGTGCTTCGAAAGCCTCCTGCATGCCGGCCGCATGGGCGACCAGGTCCTGCTCCATCCCGTCGCCGAGCACGAGACGCTGCGCCCGCCGCAGCCGCCGGACGCTGAGCGCCAGCGCTGCGCAGGCAACCAGCGCCAGGATCGCGCCGGCCGCCGCGGCGATCGCGATCAGGCCGTGAGTGTCGGTCAGGGAGGTGGCCACCGGCACAAGTTAGCCGCTCGCGATGCCGGTACGCCCGTTTCGAAGCCGGCACACCGGTGTCCCACCGCGCGGCTTGGCCTTATCCGAAGATCGCCAGGAAGGTGCCCTTGTTGTTTTCGGTCGCGCTCTCCCCCGGCACGGGCTCGATGTTCACCTGGATCTTCGCCGCCACGCCAGCCGGAACGCCGGTGACGGGGATGTCCACGTTCGTCTTGCTCCCCGGTTGCGTGGTGTTGATCACGTGCGACGCCTTGAACTGCTTGCCCCCGGCGGTGACCGTGATGTCCACCTTGACGTTCGTCTCGGCATTGCTTCCGGCATTTTCGACGATAACCGTGAACGTCGGACTGGTGCCGCCGCTGATGTGGTTGAGGGTCGGTTCGGGCTGGAGCGCGGTGGCCCCCACGCTCACCCCCGCCAGGGAGTGTCCGTGCGTCCCCGGCGCGACCTGGCTGGAAGACGCGGCGTTAGCCGGCTGTCCGGTGATATTGGCGAGCGCCGTCGTCGGCTGGAGCCAGCCGAGGTTGGGCAGGAAGTGGGTCGAGGCGGTGCCGAGCCCCTGAACGCCACCGGCCGCGAGCGCCTGCTGGATCAACGGGGCCACGCGCTGCGAGTACACGACGTCTGAAGCCAGGAAGAGCTCCATGTCGCCGGCGATCGGCGTGCTGGCCTGCTTGCTCTGACCTCCGAGCGCCGTGCGCACGAGCGGTGCCAGCTTGGTCAGCCCCTCCACCCGCAGGTCGAGTGCCAGCAGCAGGTTGCGCTGCGCGTCGGTCATGCTCCCGGGTACGCTCAGGCCGGCGGCATGCGAGGCCTGACTCTGCGCCTGTATCCGCAGCTGGTCGATCTGCACGCCGACGTTCAGCGCGGACTTGCCGGCAGCGCCGAAGAGCGCCGCGAAGAACGGGTGGGACACCTGCTGATCGGATTCTTCGACGATCCGTCCCACATTCCGGTTGTAGTCCTTCAACGCCTGCTGCTTCTGGCTTTTCAAGCAGCCGTTCACGACGACGATGATCACGAGCAGCAGCACGATGGCGACCCCCGCCGCCACGCGGCGGCGCACCATCAAGGTGTGCTGGTCGAGCGGGAGCGACCCGGCGTGCTGGGGCTGACGCGGCCGGGGCCGCTGCTCACGGGTTGCTCTGGATGACGGTCGAGGCGCGGTCTCCTCGCCATCGTCGAAGAACGACAAAAGCCAAGCGCTCCTTTGCAGGGACTGTTGCGGAAGAGGCCCAGTATGACTGCAGCCCGCCCCCCTGACGATCATGCAACTTCTCGGTCAATGCGGCTTTTCCTGCGAAATCCTGGAGGGACGGCGCCCATGCGCGGCGAACGCAGGAGGCGGTGGAGTCGCTCGATACCCTCGTCCACGCGCGCGGAGCACGCGATCCCTCCCCCGCAAAGAGCCCGCGGGAACGAGGTCTGGGCACGGCCCTCTCGACCGCGATCGTTCCCGGATCCGAAGGCCTGGGGATGGTCCTCGACCGCTACCGTCTGCTCGAGCGTCTGGGCTCAGGGGGGTTCGGCGTCGTCTGGCGCGCGCACGACGAGCTTTTGCATCGCGAGGTGGCCGTCAAGCGGGTCTCGCTGCCGCCGGACGGCGACAGCGAGCGCGCCACCCGCGAGGCGCTTGCCGCCGCGCGTCTGGCGCACCCGGCGATCGTGGCGCTGTATGAGGCGTGCGCCGTGCGGGATGCCTTCTACCTGATCTCGGAGCTCGTCCACGGCGATACCCTCGCGCGGCTGATCGCCGCCGACGCACTCGCCGACGAGGAGGTGCTGGAGATCGGCATAGCGCTCACCGGCGCTCTCTCCCACGCGCATGCCCGCGGTGTGATCCACCGCGACGTCAAGCCCCACAACGTGCTCGTGCCACACCGCTGCGAAGACCCGCTGGCGGTGGCCAAGCTGACCGACTTCGGTGGCGCGCGCGTGGCCGGCGAAGACGTGCTCACACGCACCGGCGACGTGCTTGGCACGCTTGCCTATATGGCGCCCGAGCAGAGCGAGGGACGCGCGGCGACCGAGCAGGCCGACCTCTATTCGCTGGCGCTCGTGCTGTACGAGGCCCTGTCCGGCGTGAACCCGGTGCGTGGCCTCACGCCGGCCGCAACGGCGCGGCGCATCGGCCGTCCGCTCGCTCGGCTCGAGAGTGCGCGCGGAGATCTGCCCCGCTCGCTGACCCACGCGCTCGACACCGCCCTGGCCTCTCGCCCGAGCGATCGAGGCTCGATCGCTCGGCTCCGCCTCGAGCTCGAGCATGCTCTCGCACGCGGGCTTACGCCGCTCGCCAGCCGCCGCTCGCGTCGCCTCGATCGACGCGCGAGCGGAACTTCCTCCGCGGCGGCGCCGGCGCCCGCGGCAGGAAGGCTCGAGGACCTCGCGGCAGCCGGCGAGGGGGACTCGCTGGAGGGGCCCGCCGAGGCTGCCGCCGGAGTCCCGGTCCGCACGCTGGCGCTGCCGCGTGTCATCTGGCTTGCCTGTGGGCTCGCCGCGATCGTCTGGCAGGTGGCCAGCGGCCGCCCCGGGGCGGCGCTATTGCTGCTGGCCACCACCCTCCCGCTGGCGGCGATTCTGTCGCGACGCTCGGGACCGGGCTGGCTCACGTGCGTGCTTGCACCGGTGCTGGGGCTGATCGGCCTGGCCGGAGCCTTCCCCGCCATCGCCGGCCAGGCCAAGCGCTGGAGCACCCGCGCCGCGCTCGGCGCGCTGGGCTACTGGTGGCTGACGCTGGCCGAGCCGCTGCTGTCCAGGCGTCTGTGGCTGGGTCAACCGTCCGGCACGCCCGCCCGCGCCACGTGGGAGGCGTCGCTCGGCGACGCCGTGCATCTCCTCGGAGGGGTGCTGAGCCTCGGCGTGCTGCTCGGAGCGCTTCTGTGGGCGGCCGGCTCGGTGCTCCTGCCCTGGCTGGTCCGTGGGCGCAGCGCCGTGCTCGACGTCGCCGCGGCCGCGACCTGGTCGGCTGCGTTGCTACTCGCTGCGCCGGCGCTCGATCGCAGCCTGTCCCCGCGGCAGCTCCCCTTCGATCCCCGCGGAGCCGTCCTCGGCGCGATCTTCGGCGCCGTTCTCGCGGTTGCCGCCCGGGCTTTGCGAGGCCCGGTCCGAGCTGAGGCCGGCCGCAGTCGAGATAAGGCCAGCCGCTAACGCGTAGCATGGATCGAGGCCCGTGGCCGGTCTTCGACCCGGCGGAAGGCCTGCCCGCCGATGAGCATTCTGAAGAGCGTCGAGACCACTATCGCCAACCTCGTCGAGGGGGCGTTCGGGCGCGTGTTCCGCTCGGAGGTCCGTCCCCTGGAGCTGGCTCGCAAGCTCGCTCGTGAGATGGACGAGCATCGCACGGCGTCGGTGTCGCGCGTGTATGCGCCGAACGAGTACGACGTGTGGCTCTCCCCGCAGGATCGCGCGCGCTACGAAGGGGTCGAAGACGAGGTGATCGCCGAGCTGTGCGCCTACCTGCTCGAGCACGCTCGTCGGGAGGAGTTGATCCTCGCCTCCCAGCCGCACATCGTCTTCCACACCGACGAGCGTCTGGCGCTCGGGGAATTCGGCATCCAGGCGCAGTTGGTCCGCGCCGACAGTCACAGTGAGGAGAGCCGCCCACCCGAGCCGGCCGATCTCACGTCGCCCGAGGAACATGGCCAGACAATGATCTACAGCACCTCAGCCCGTGTCCGCGGCCCCGTCGAGGAGTCGCACGCCCGCCGCCCCGTCCGAGCGCTGTTGTCGGTGAACGGGCGACGTCTGCCGGTCCCGTCGGCCGGGGGTGTGATCGGCCGCAGCCGCAGCTGCGAGATCGTCCTCGACGACGCCGGCGTCTCGCGCCGTCACGCCGAGATCAGGCCCGCCGTCGACGGGTGGACGGTCGAGGATCTCGACTCGACCAACGGCGTGAGCGTCAACGGTCGCAATGTGCGCGGCGCCCAGCCGCTGCGCTCAGGGGACCGCGTCGAGATCGGCTCGACAGAGATCGTCTTTGAAGTTGCATGACCACGCTCGCGCCCGTATCAGTGGTCTTGAAGTTCGGCTTTCTCGCCGTGCTCTACCTCTTTCTGCTGTGGGTCGCGCGCAGCGCGGGCCGAGATCTGCGTGGTGGGCGGGGCTCCTCGCAGGCGGTCGGAGGGTCGAGCCCGGCCGACGCGACGGGGCTTTACTCGGCCTCCGCGCTCGCAAGCACCGACGTCGCCCACCGGGCGCCCCGGTTGGTGGTGGAGCGCGCTCCCGGTCACGATCCGGGGATGATCTACGACCTCGACGGAGACATCGTGCTCGGCCGCGGCGATCGCGCCGAGATCCGGCTGGAGGATCCGTTTGCCTCCTCCCGTCACGCACACGTGTATGAGCAGGGCAACATCATCGTGATCGAGGATCTCTCCTCCACCAACGGCACCTACCTCAACGAGGAGCTGCTGCAGACACCACGCCCTCTGCATCCCGGCGATCGTGTCCGCATCGGAGACTCCGAATTCGCGTTCGAGGTGGACTGATGCTGCGCGTGGTCGAGCAGTACGCGGGGACCGACACTGGGCGCCAGCGGCGGGCCAACGAGGATTCGCTCCTCGCCCGCGCGCCGCTGTTCGTCGTCGCCGACGGGATGGGCGGCGCGCAGGCCGGCGAGGTGGCCTCACGGATCGCCGTCGAGACCTTCCAGCCTGGGCTCGACGGCGGACAGGAGCCCGAGCGCGGTCTCGCCGATCATGCGCGCGCCGCGAACGCCCACATCCACGAGCTGTCGCACAGCAACCCCGAGCATGCCGGCATGGGCACGACGCTCACCGCCGTCTACGTCGGCGAAGAGGAGATCGCGATCGCTCACGTCGGCGACAGTCGGGCGTACTGCCTGCGCGACGGCGCCCTTGAGCGCCTGACCGACGACCATTCGCTCGTCGACGAGCTGATACGCCAGGGCCGGCTCACCCCCGAGGAAGCCGTCGAGCACCCTCAGCGGTCCGTCATCACGCGCGCCCTTGGCCCCGAGCCGGCGGTCGAGGTCGACACGCGCTCGTTTCGCGCGCGCGACGGGGACGTCTACCTGCTGTGCAGCGACGGCCTCACGACGATGGTCCCCGAGCAGCGCCTAGCCGAGGTGCTGCTCGCCCATCCGCGGCTTCGCGACGCGGGTGAGTCGCTGATCGCCGCCGCCAACGAGGCCGGTGGACGCGACAACATCACGGTCCTGCTGCTGCGCGTGGAGGAGCTGCTCGTGGGGGGCTCCCTGTCGCACGAGCACGCCACACTGACCGACGTCGTCCCCGCGGTCTCCGGCGACGGCACGCCGACCGACCAAGCAGCCCGCCGGCTGAGCCCCCGCCGGCCGCGTCGGCCCGTTGCTGATGCGGGGAGCGTCGGCGCGTCGGGCAAAGCGCGCAGGAGGAGGCGTGCGCGCCGCGCGGGAACCTTTGTGAGCCTGTTGATCGTGCTGGGTCTGCTCGGCAGCGGCGCGTACCTCGCATCGCAGTCGGCGTACTTCATCGGGACGAACAGCCGGGGACTGGTGACGCTCTATCGCGGTGTGCCCTTTCAGCTCCCCGCCGGGGTGAACCTGTACAGCAGCTCCTACGTGTCGGGGGTGAGCGCCGCGACGCTCCCGCCGCGGCGCAGGCAAACGCTGCTCGACCACTCGCTGCGCTCTCAGGGCGACGCCGCCGCGCTGATGCGCAGCCTGGAACTCGGCCAGCTCGGCGGATAGAGGCCCAGGCAGTGAACCGACCGATCCTTCGCCTCTACGGACTCGTCGTCCTGTTGTTCCTGCTGCTGCTCGCGTTCACCTCGCGCTGGACCGTGTTCGAAGCCTCCTCGCTGCGCGGGAACCGGCTCAACGCGCGCCCGCTGCTCGAGCAGCAGCGCATCGACCGGGGCAGGGTCCTCGCCGCCGACGGGACGGTGCTGGCCCGCAGCATCCGCGGCTCGGAAGGCACCTACGAACGGAGATATCCGACCGGCGAAGAGTTCGCTCATGCGATCGGCTACTCCTACATCTCCGCCGGCAAAGCGGGACTCGAGCGTTTCCGCAACTCCGTCTTGAACGGCCAGACGGGAGCGAACCTGCAGACGATCCTCGATCAGCTTCAAGGCAAGAAGCCGCGGGGCGACGAAGTCCTCACGACGCTGGACCCGGCCGCGCAGCGGGTGGCGATCTCCGCGCTTGGGCAGCACAGCGGCGCGGTCGTGGCGCTCGACCCTCGCACGGGGGCCGTGAAGGTGATGGCGTCCACTCCGAGCTTCGACCCGAACGCCCTGCGCTCCCCCCGATCCTATGCACGCCTTGCACTCGACTCGACGGGCAGGCGGGTCAACCGCGCCACCCAGTTCGGCTACGCCCCGGGCTCGACCTTCAAGGTGATCACCGCGACGGCCGCGATCGACACGGGCGCCTACACGCCGGAATCGACGGTCAGCGGCCGCGACAAGGTGCTGATCTCGGGAGTGCCATTGCAGAACGACGAACACGAGAGCTTCGGCTCGATCAGCCTCACGACGGCGCTGGCAAAGTCCGTCAACACGGTGTGGGCGCAGGTGGCCGTTAGGCTGGGAAAGCGGACGATGGCGCGCTACATGACCCGCTTTGGCTTCGACCGCAAGCCTCGGCTCGACTATCCCTCCGAGGAAATGTCCTCGAGCGGCGAGTATCTCGGGCAGCATCTGCTTGCCCCCACGAGCCGGCTCGTCGACGTCGGGCGCATGGGCATCGGGCAGGACAAGCTGCAGGTGGTCCCCCTGCAGATGGCCGAGGTCGCCGCCGCCGTCGCCGATCACGGCAGGCTGATGGTTCCCCACCTGACGGACCGTATCGTCGATCGCGACGGACGCACCGTCGAACAGGTCACCCCGCGGCTGCAGGCGACCGTGATGAAGCCGTCGACCGCCACCGCCGTGACGGGCATGATGGAAGCGGTCGTGAACGAAGGCACGGGTACCCCGGCGCAGATCCCTGGCGTCCGCGTGGCCGGTAAGACGGGCACGGCCGAGACGCAGATCGGCGCGGCCGTCAACAACGTCTGGTTCATCGCCTTCGCGCCCGCCGCCAACCCCAAGGTGGCGATCGCGGTCACCCTCCAGCACGTGCCCGGTCAGGGCGCCGCGTTCGCCGCGCCGGTCGCTCGCCAGGTCATGGAACGGTTGCTCCATGGTTGACGCGGACACGATCATCGACGGGCGCTACAAGGTGCTCCAGCGGATCGGCTCGGGAGGGATGGCCGAGGTATACCTCGCCGAGGACCTGCTGCTCGGCCGCCAGCTTGCTGTGAAGCTCCTCTACCACCACTTCGCCGAGGATCAGGATTTCGTCGAGCGCTTCCGCCGCGAGGCCTCGAGCGCCGCCGGACTCTCCCATCCGAACATCGTCGGCATCTTCGACCGGGGCGAATGGGACGGCACCTACTACATCACGATGGAGTACGTGCCCGGGCGTCCCCTGAAGACGATCGTGCGCGAGCACGGGGCCCTCGACCCGACCACGGCGATCGACGTCGTGATCCAGATCCTGCGCGCCGCGCGCTTCGCTCACAAGCGCGGGGTGATCCATCGCGACCTGAAGCCCCACAACGTGCTCATCGACGAGGAGGGACGCGCGCGCGTGACCGACTTCGGGATCGCCCGCGCGGGCGCCTCGGACATGACGCTGACGGGCTCGATCATGGGCACCGCCCAGTATCTGTCGCCCGAGCAGGCACAGGGACACGCCGTCACCGCGACCTCCGATCTGTATGCGGTCGGGGTGATCCTCTACGAGCTGCTCACGGGCACGATTCCCTTCGAGGGAGAGACCGCCGTGGCGATCGCCATGCAGCAGGTGTCGGCCGCGCCGCGCCCACCGAGTGCGCTGAACCCCACCCTGCCCGTCGCCGTGGATGCGATCGTGCTGCGCGCGCTGACGAAGGATCCGAGCCGGCGCTATAAGGACGCGGATGAGTTCATCGCCGTGCTCCAGCGCGAGCGCCAGAGCCTGCAGCCCGCCCCCGGCGCGGTCGCTCTCACCGCGCTCCCGTCGGCTGTGCCCGCGGCCGAGGGGATGGACGCGGCCGGAGTGGCCGAGTACGCTGCCGCCGGGCTCCCACCGGGCCCTCCGCGAGAGCTCGGCCCGGCCGACACGGGGTCCGGCGCCCTGCTGCTGCCGGCGGCCGGCCCGTGGGACGGCGACCCCGCGTCCGGACAGCTGCCGGCCGATGGTCCGAGTCGTCGCACGCTGATTCTGCTCCTCGCCGCGGTCCTCGCCGTGGCGCTCGTGGCGCTCGCATTGGTCTTGCTGCTGGCGCCTGCGGGGGGCGGGCGCGTGAGGGTGCCCGACGTCACCGGGCAGACCGAACCGGCGGCCGTCGCCAGGCTGCGGCAGGCGGGACTGAGCGCGAATCCGTCGCTGGCGGCGAGCACGATCGTGCCGAGTGGGCTGGTGATCGGCGAGTCGCCCACCCGCGGGAGCGTCGTGGCCAAGGGAACCCGGGTGGGCATCGTGGTCTCGAGCGGTCCCAGCAGCTCGGCGCTCGTGAACGTGGCGGGCCTGACGGGCGTGCAGGCCGTGAAGAGGCTCCGCGCGGCAGGCTTCGACCCGACGACCAGCGATCAGCCAAGCGCGACCGTCCCACGCGGGCGAGCAATCTCCACCGACCCGTCTGCCGGCACGGTGCTGCAGGCGGGGAGCGCCGTGACGGTGTTCGTCTCCAGTGGCCCAGCCAAGGTGCGCGTGCCCGACGTCACCGGCCAACCACAGGCGGCCGCCGAAGCGGCGCTCTCGAGTGCAGGCCTCGCGGTGGGCTCGGTCTCCTCACAGATCTCGACCGCGCAGGCGCCGGGGACGGTGCTGACCCAGTCTCCGCGGGCGGGCGCCTCTGTGAGCGCAGGCGGGAAGGTGAACCTGACACTGGCGCAGGCGCCGAAGGAAATCACCGTGCCGGGCGTAGTCGGCCAGGGTGAGGCGCAGGCGGCGGCGGCGCTCGGAAGCGCGGGCTTCAATCCGAAGACGATGCCGGCGACGGTCACCGATCCCAAGCAGGTCGGGATCGTCTCCAAGCAAACGCCCCCCGGTGGCCATACGGCGCGCAGGGGCGCCACCGTAACGCTCACGGTCGGCGTGCTCGCCTCCCCGACGACCACCACGCCGAGCACCCAGACGACACCGCCGCCGGCCACGACCCCCACCCTCCCCGTCCCACCGCCGGCGGCCTCGGGTTGACCGGGGATCCGCTGAAGGTGGCCGTGCTCGCCGGCGGGCCTCCGTCCGAGCACGAGGTCTCGCTCTCATCCGGCGCGGCCGTATGCGACGGACTGCGAGCGGCCGGTCACGACGTGGCCTGGGTGGAGATCGGCGTCGACGGGACATGGCGCCGCGAGGGCGAGCGCTTGACGATGTCACCCAGCGGAGGCCTCTTGGGGGTCGACGTCGCGTTTCCCGCGTTGCACGGCCTCCACGGCGAGGACGGGACGGTCCAAGGGCTGCTCGAGACGCTGGGCGTCGCCTACGTGGGGGCGGGCGTCGCGGCCTCCGCACTGTGTCTGGACAAGGTGCTGTTCAAGGAGCTCATGTCGGCCGCCGGGGTGCCGCAGGTCGACTACGCGGGGGTGCGCGTGGAGCGCTTCGAACGCTCGGAGGAGGGGGTGCTCGGCGAGCTTGCCCGGCTCGGGCTGCCGGTGTTCGTCAAGCCGGCTCATCTCGGGTCCTCGGTGGGGATCGTCAAGGTCACCACGCCCGAGTCCATGCGCCCCGCGCTCGAGCAGGCGTTTGCGCACGATCCGCTGGCGATCGTCGAGGCGATGGCGTCGGGCATCGAGGTCGAGTGCGGCGTGCTCGGCTTGCCGCGCTCGGAGTGGGCCGCCGCCGGCGGCTCGGCGCTCGCCACCGAGCCAGGAGAGATTCTCCTGGAGGGAGAGTGGTACGACTACGAGGCCAAGTACACGGCCGGGGGGATGCGTCTGGGCATACCCGCCGGCATCTCTTCCACCGCCGCCGAGCGGGTGCGCGCGCTGGCGCTCGAGACCTTTGCCCACGCCGGCTGCGAGGGGTTGGCGCGGGTGGACTTCTTCGTCGACGGCGAGCGGGTGCTCGTCAACGAGCTCAATACGATGCCCGGGTTCACCCCCACCAGCGTCTATGCCAAGTTGGTCGCCGCGTCGGGGATCTCCTATCCGGAGCTCGTCGATCGGCTCTGCCGGCTGGCGCTCGAGCGTCACGCCGCACGCCGTCTCGGGACTCCTATTTGAGCAGCGCTATTTGAGCAGCGTCAGGTCGGCGATCGACGCCGACTGACTCCCTGGCGGGAGCTTCGTGATCCACACGAGGTAGTAGCGAAGCGATTTCCCCCCGACGTCGAGCTGCAGCCGTTCGCGATCATGCACGACCGCGCTTTCTCCGACCGGCCCCAGCCAGCCGCGCGCCGCGAGCGACGTCGAGTCGCCGTAGGGCTTAGACAGGTCGATGTGGTCTGTGGCGTAGATCTGCACGGCGAACCCCGGCGTGGGGGTCTGGATCTCGATCGCCTTGCCGACCACCCCCGGCGCGGCGTCGAGGTAGAGGCCGACGCCCACCCCGCCCGCCTTCTTCAGCGTGCCGTCGTAGTAGTGCTCTGTGCTCCAGGTCGTATTGGGATCGCTGTCGACGGCATTCGGGACCTGGCTGCGGTTCTCCGGCCCGGTGCCGAACGGGTTGTAGTCGTGTGCGGAGGTCTGGCCGAGGGCGACGGGGGACAGGCCAGGCTTCGAGATGACGCCGACGCCGACGCCGGTGCCGCGGTGGGCGCGATCGGCGGCGAGCGCGAGCGTGAGCGCCACGACCCCGCCGATCAAGGCCAGCGAGACGAGCCATCGCACGGGGTGGCGCATGCGCCATGGCAGGCGTCGCCGGGCGCTTCCCGGCAGGGTGCGCAGCACGGACGTGACCTCGCCCGTCGCCTGACCGGAGCGCGACGCCTCGAGCGCGAGCACCTCCTCGAGATCGGCGATCATCGTCTGAGCGTCGCGGTAGCGCCGCGCCAGGTCGGTGGCCGTCGCGCGTTCGACGATGGAGGCGGTGGCAGCGGAGACTTCGGGCCGCAGCGTCTGCACGTCGGGCACGTCCTCGCGCACGTGTCGCATCGCCACGGCGACGGGCGTCTCGCCGCTAAAGGGGACTTCGCCGGTCAGCATCTCGTACAGGACCACGCCGAGCGAGTAGATGTCCGACTGGCCCGTGACCGACTGTCCAAGAGCCTGCTCGGGCGAGACGTAGTCGGTCGTGCCGAGCACGCGGCCGTCCATCGTCAACCCCTCCTCGGTCAGCGTGCGGGCGATACCGAAGTCGGTGATCTTAGCGCTCCCTTCCGTGCCGATCAGCACGTTCTGGGGCTTCACGTCGCGGTGCACGATCAGGCGCTCGTGCGCCGCACCGAGAGCGCGCGCGATCTCGATCGCATAGGCGACCGCCTCGGTGATCTCGAGCGGCCCGTCGCGGCGGATCAGATCCTTGAGCGTCTCCCCCTCGACGTACTCGAGCACGATGTACGGGGTGCCCACGCCGGCGTGGCCCATGCCCGGCGGATCATCCGGCAGGGGCTCCTCGCCCGCGTCGATCACCGTGACGATGTGCGGATGGTTGAGCTGGGCGACCGACCGCGCCTCGCGGCGGAAGCGCTCGAGCTGGTCGGAGTCTGAAGCGATCTCGCGGTGCATCAGCTTGATCGCGACCGGCCGTTCGAGCACCGTGTCGAAGGCCCTGTAGACGGTGGACATGCCGCCGCGCCCGATCTGGGCGTCGAGGCGGTAGCGCCCGCCGAGCATCGTGCCGAGCAAGGTCATCAGCTCATATTGTGCGCGCCCGTGAGGCGACGGATGATGACCGCCGCGAGTGCGCAGCGGTAGAGGCAGTAAGCGAGCAGAGAGCGCTCCTCGCCTCGGCCGCCACGACGAGCGAGGCCGATGCTCACGAGTGTGGAGAGGAAGGCCGCCGCGCCCCCTGCCGCGAGCGCCGCGCTCGCGCCCTCGGGCGCTCCGTGGCGGAGCAGGCGCCCTCCCTTGAGCGCGCTCGCGCCGAGGATCACCGGCAGGCCCACCTGCCGGGAGAGGATCGCCGCCTGCCGGCGACCGAAGCCACGCGCGCGTGCCACGGCGAGGGTCGCCCCGCTGCGCGAGACACCGGGCGCGAGCGCGAGCGCCTGCGCCCCGCCGAGCAGCAGGCCGTCGAGCATCCCGGCGTTCTTCAGCCGCCGCGATCCGGCCGGGTTACGCGCGTCGGCGAATCCCATCGCCAGGCTGCCCACGAGCAGTCCACCAGCGATCGTGGCGGGATCGCTCAGGCGACGTTGGATGTGCTCCTCCAACGCATATCCGGCTGCGGCGGGCGGCAGGAGCGAGAGGGCGATCAGCTGCGCACGGCGCACGTCGAGCAGGTGCCCCCTCCCTCGAGCTCCCTTCCTGCCGTTGAGTGTGGCCGTGAGCCCGGCGGTGAGCCTGCACGGGCGACCGCCGCTCGGGCGCTGCGCAGCCCGTCTGGCGAGGTCGATCGTCAGCGCGACGGCTGTCCCGGCGTGCAGGGCGACCTCGAAGGACTTGCGCAGCTCCGCGTCGAGCTCGCCGTAGGGCCAGCCGGCCAGCCACGGGATCAAGATCGTGTGGGCCGAGGAGGAGACCGGCAGCAGCTCGCAGGGTCCGTGCGCGAGACCGAGCGCGATCGCGTGACGGGGTGAGAGGCTAGCCGGTGGCCGCATCGGTGGCCGGCTCGCCCGTGTCGCCCGGCCCCCGTCTGCGGCGAATCACCAGGTAGACGACGGCGAGCACTACCAGGACGACCACCGCATAGTCGACGTAGTCGAAGCCCTTGCGCACTTTCGTCCATTCGCTGCCGACGGCCTGCCCGGCGAGCGCGAGCCCGAGCACCCAGGGGATGCAGCCGACGAGTGTGAGCACGGTGAAGCGCGCGAACGGCATCTTCGCCACGCCCGCGGGCAGCGAGATGAACGTGCGGATGATCGGCAGCATCCGGCTGAAGAAGATCGCCGGCGCGCCGTAGCGCGCGAACCAGCGGTCGGCCCAGGCGATGTGGCTGGGCTTCAGGTGGAGCAGGTGCCCGTGGCGTTCGATCAGCTCCAGCCGCCCGGCGCGCCCCACGCCGTAGGCGATCCACGAGCCGACCAGATTGCCGAGGACCCCGGCCGCGACGATCCCCAGGATCGTCAGGTGGTGATGGGAGGAGCTCCCGCCCGGGTCGGCCACGGCGAAGCCCGCAAACAGCATCGTTGCCTCGGAGGGGATCGGCACGCAGGCGCTCTCGGCGACCATCAGCACGAACACGGCCGGCAGGCCCGCGTCGCGGACGAAGTGCCAGGCGATGTTGACTAGCGACTCGGTGACCGATGCGAGGACGAGCATGCGCCGCGCAACGATACCGTCCCCGATCCGATGAGAGTCTGGATCGACCTGACCAACAGCCCGCACGTGCTCGTCATGCGTCCGGTGATCGAGCGCCTGCGCGAGGATGGCCACGAGGTGCGGGTGACCGCGCGCGACTTCGCCCAGACGCTCGGGCTGCTGCGTCGCTTCGGGATCTCCCACACGGCGATCGGACGACACCGTGGAGAGGGACTGGCGGCCAAGGCGGCGGGACTGGTCTCCCGCTCGACCGCGCTCATGCGCTGGGCGCGTGCTGAGGCGCGCGCGGCCGGCACGCGTTTCGACATCGCCCTCGGACATGGCTCGAACGACGTCTCGGTGGCCGCCGCGCTGCTGCGGATCCCGAGCGCGACGATGTTCGACTACGAGTGGGCCGCCGTGCAGCATCACGTCAACTGCCGCCTGGCCGGCGCGGTCGTGGTGCCCGAGGCGATTCCCGCGGAGCGCCTCGCGCGTTACGGCGCCCGGGGCAAGGTGCGCGCGTATGAGGGACTGAAGGAGGAGTACTACCTCGCGGACTTCAGCCCTGACGAGCAGGTGCTCGAGCAGCTGGGTCTCGACCGGAGCCGCCCGATCGTGGTGGTGCGCACGCCACCCGAGGTGTCGCTGTACCACCGCTTCGAGAATGACCTGTTCGGCGCGGTGCTCGATCGCCTGCGCACGGCGGCCGGTGAGGAGGGGGTGCAGGCGGTGGTGCTGCCACGGGTCGACTCCCAGCGCGAGGAGCTGGGGCGCGTGCCGGGGTTCGTCGTGCCCGAGGGCGCGATCGACGCGCAGTCGTTGATCGCGCGCGCCGACCTGGTCGTGTCCGCCGGCGGCACGATGAACCGCGAGGCGGTCGCGCTGGGCACGCCCGTCTGCACCACGTTCGAGGGCCGGCTGGGGGCCGTCGACGAGCGGCTGATCGCCGAAGGACGCTTGCGCAAGCTCTCTCGCGCCGACGAGCTCGACCTGGGAAAGCGCCCGGCGGGGGGGCGTGAGGATCGCGTGTGTCGCGATCCGAAGGTCCTGGTGGAGCTGCTGCTGAGCCCGCTCGGCGGCGAATAGGCGGCTCGCCTCGCGTCCAGTGGAGTCCGCGGGTATCGTCGCTGCCTCCAGCGCCGCTACCACTGCGTGCGGTCCCTTCACCCTCGGGTCCACGCGCACGCAGTCCTTCTCCCGTGGGCCAACGCCTACAATTCGCCGATGCGCCGACGGATCCGCTCGGCGACCTTGGGTTCGCTTCACAGGCATTCCCTGCTCCAGCTGGCTGTGGATGGGGCGTTGGTCGCGTTCGCGTACTACCTGGCCTTTCAGCTTCGCTTCGATCGAGGACCGAGCGGCTCCTACGCGCACCTGCGGGAAAGGACGATCTGGTGGGTGTTGGCGGGGAGTTTGCCGGTGCTGGTGCTCGCGCGTGTCTACCAACGTCGCTGGCGCTACTCGGGTCAGCGCGACTACGAAGCCGTCGTGCGTGGGGTCTTCCCGATCGTGTTGCTCACGGTCGTGGGCGTGGAGGTGCTGCGACCGGTGCACAGGTATCACAGCACCGTCGCGGTGAGCCTGCCCAGGGGCGTGATCGTGCTGTTCTTCCTGCTCTGCCTGCTGTTCCTGCTCGGGGTGCGCGTGTTCGCACGCAGCGTGTACGAGCGGCGTCCGCTGGCGGCTTTTCGGGGTGGGCGCAAGGACGAGCGGAGCGTGCTGATCGTAGGCGCCGGCGACGGCGGGCAACTCGTGCTGCGCGAGATCATGCGCAACCGCGAGCTGCGACTCGCGCCGGTGGGCTTCCTCGACGACGACGAGGGCAAGCGGGGACTGCGCATCGACGGGGTGAGGGTGCGCGGCGACACGCAGGACGACCTGCCGCGGATCCTCGAGGAGGCAGAGCCCGACGAAGTCGTGATTGCGATCCCCTCGGCTCCGGGGTCGACCCGTGCGCGGGTCGTGCGCGAGTGCCGTCTGCGGGGCATCCCGGTGCGCACGCTGCCGACCGTGTTCGAGCTGCTCCAAGACCACGGCACGATCGCCCGGCAGATGCGTGAGGTCCGCGTCGAGGACGTGCTCGGACGCGAGCCCGTGCTGATGGAGCTCGACCGCGTCGGCGCCTATCTGGCCGAGGAGGTCGTGCTCGTGACCGGCGCGGGAGGCTCGATCGGCGCGGAGCTGTGCCGCCAGATCGCCCGCGTCGGCCCGCGCAAGCTCGTGCTGCTCGACCACGCCGAGGACAACCTGTTCTCGATTCAGCGCGAGCTCGAGGACGAGCGTCATGTGCAGCCGTCCGTGCTCGCGGCGGTGCTCGCCGACTGCAAGGAAGAGGAGCGCATGCGGGAGGTCTTCTCAGAGCACCGCCCGACGGTCGTCTTCCATGCCGCTGCCTACAAGCACGTCGGGCTGATGGAGGCCAACCCGGTCGAGGCCGTGCGCAACAACGCGATCGCCACGCGGATCGTCGCGCACGTGGCGGGCCAGCTCGGGGTCGGGCGGTTCGTGCTCGTATCGACCGACAAGGCCGTCGAGCCGGCGACCGTGATGGGAGCCTCCAAGGCGCTCGCGGAGTTCGCGCTCGAGGCGGCCTGCGCCCGCTTCCCGGCGACACGCTACAACGCCGTGCGCTTCGGCAACGTGCTCGGCTCCTCGGGCAGCGTCGTGCCGATCTTCACGCGCCAGATCGAGCGCGGCGGCCCGGTGACCGTGACCGACGAGCGGATGAGCCGCTACTTCATGACGATCCCCGAGGCGGTTCAGCTGATCATCCGCTCGGGCTCGCTCGCCGGCGACGGAGCCGACGGGCGCGGAGCGGAGGTGTTTGTGCTGGACATGGGCGAGCCCGTGCGGATCGTCGATCTGGCCCGCGCGATGATCGAGCTCTCGGGCCTCGACCCCGATCGCGATGTGGAGATCGAGATCGTCGGCCGGCGCGCCGGGGAGAAGCTCAACGAGGAGCTGTTCAACCACTACGAGCGCCCGCTGCCCACTGCGGCCGAGAAGATCCTGCTCGCCGAGCGCGACCCGCTGGCGGTGGAGGACGTCGAGGCGATGTTCGCCGAGATCGGCCTGCTCGTGCTCGAGGGCGACGCGGCGGGGCTGGCGGCGAAGGTGTCCGGGCTCTCAGCCGCTCGCGGGGCTCCCGGTTCTGACGGCGGGGCGCCCGGCTCCGACGGCGCGCGGCAGGACGAGGAGAGGCGCGATTCGCCTGCGCCGCTCATACACTCCGTTGATTCATGACCATGCTCCCGCCCGCGCTCTCCCTCTCGAACACGTTCACCCAGATCGGAGCGATCGCCGCGTTTGCCGCATTGGCGGGAATAGCCGTCCTGTCGCTGCTGCTCTTCTCTCAGGCACGCGAGCTGAAGCGCCTACGCGAGTGGGCCGGGCGTGCCCCCGAGCGGGCGGCCGAGCTGGAGCAACGCGTCAGCGCCGAGGCCGCGGCGCGGGGCGTCGTCGCCCTCGGCGCCGGAGCCCCCGGTCAGCAACCGGTCGCCGGCGTCCAGGCCGCTCGTCCGATCCCCCGGACCACGCCGATCAACGCTCGTGCGGCGAGCGCGGCCGGGCCGGCTACGCGTGTGGTCGAGGGCGTGACCGTCGCAGCCGACCCGGCCGTTCCCCCGACGCCCGGCGATCGCCCCGCTGGCGCCCCGGCGCTCCCCGCGGACTCGGCGGCCGCCGCCGGCTCGGCGGCGATCTCCGCCGGCACTCCGGTGGGTTCCGCGGCGGGCGTCGCGCCCGCCGGCGATGCGCCGCAGACTGTCGCGGCCCCGCCCTCTGCCGCCGAGCAGGCGTCCAATGCTGCAGCTCCCGCTTCGGCATCTTCCGTCCCTGCGTCTTCTGTCCCCGGGGCTGCGTCCGCCGCCGAGCAGAATGCCTCGGTGTCCGGCTCTCAATCGCCGGCGACCGCGGCGGCTGTCGCCGCGAGGATGGCCGCGCCCGCGCGGACTCCGCAGGCATCTCCCGCGTCCACATCCGCTCCGCCCAGTGGCGCCACCCCGGCTGGGTCCTCCGCGCCACGGCCGGTCACGGCCGCAGCGGCGACCGCCGGTGGGGTGGGGGGAACCACCAAGGCCGTCCCGCGCGCGGCCGCGCCGCCACCCAAGCGACCTCCGGCGCCGACGGATCAACCTGTGGGCGCTCCCCGCCGAACCGCGGCGACGGCGCCGGCCGGCGCGGGGAGTGCCGGTGCACGTCGGCAGACTTCGGCCTCACCCGCACGAGCGGCGGGTAGCGCCACGACGGCCCGTGCTCGCCGCTCGAGTCCCTCCGCGCTGGCCGATCCCCGCGCCGGGCGCTCACCGGGGCGCGTGACGGCGTTAATCGTCGGTGGCGTGGTGGTCGGAATCGTGGTGCTCGTGCTGGCGCTCACCTCACTCGGCGGTGGAGGCGGCAGCGGCAAGGGCGCCAACGCCGGCTCGACGTCGACGAACGTCACCCACACACGCACGACGCACCATGCGGCGACCGGAGGTGGGTCCTCCTCTGGTGAATCGACCGCCGGGAGCCCGGCGAGCACGTCGGTCGCGGTTCTGAACGGCACGGGCACAGCGGGGCTCGCTCATCGCCTCTCCGGCACCCTCAGACAGAGCGGCTACGGCCGCGCCACGGCGTTGAACGGCCGGCCCGCGGGCGTTCACCAGGTGACGGTCGTGGAGTACTCGAGTGGGCACCGCGGCGATGCCGAAGGCGTGGCGCGATCGCTCGGCGTGACCCAGGTGCAGCCGATGGAAGCGGCGACGACGTCGCTGGCGGGCGCCTCGACGGTGGCGGTGATCGCCGGCGCCGATAAGGCGACCGGCCCATAGCCGGATTCCTGGACATTCCTGAGCGCTCGGCCAAGCCACGGGACCGCGGGCTCACGCACGTGATCGACCGTGGCCTGTCGGTGGCTGAGGTCGACGGCCTGCTGGAGGTGGTGGGGGACAGCGTCGACATCGTCAAGCTCGGCTGGGGCACGGCGCTCGTGAGCGCGAACCTGAAGCCCAAGCTGGAGCGCTATGCCGCCCACGGGATACCCGTTGTACTCGGCGGCACGCTGACGGAGCTCGCGATCAAGCAGGGCAGGGTCGAGGGCCTTGTCGCGTGGCTACACGAGCTGGGTCTGCGCCATGTCGAGGTCTCTGACGGGACGATCGCGCTGGAGCCCGAGGTCAAGAGCCGTCTGATCCACCGGCTCGCGAGCGAATTCACGGTGCTGGCGGAGGTCGGCAGCAAGGACGCCGACTTCATCATGGCTCCCTACGTGTGGGTGGAGCAGATCGAACGCGACCTGGAGGCGGGCGCGTGGAAGGTGATCGCCGAGGCGCGGGAGTCGGGTACCGCTGGCATCTACCGCGCCGATGGAGAGGTGCGCACGGGATTGATCGACGAGATCGTCCACGCGGTGGACGCCGAGAAGCTGATCTTCGAGGCGCCGCGCCGCGAGCAGCAGGTGTGGCTGCTGCACAAGTTCGGCGCGGATTGCAACCTCGGCAACATCGTCCCCAACGACGTGCTGTCGCTCGAGACCCTGCGGCTGGGGCTGCGCTCGGACACGGTCGAGCGGTTTGCGCACGGCCCATCGCCGCGCGGCGCCCCCTCGGTGGACCAGCCGGCCAATGGATCCTCGCCCGGTCAGTCATCGGCCGACGCACGGCGGGTCGAGCGAGATTGAGCGGCTCCGAGGAGCCGCCGACCGCGGGACGGCCGGCGGCGATCGTGTTCGGGCTGCTGGTCGTCGCCTGCTTCGCCGCGTTCGCGATAACCCAGCGGTTGAAGCACACGCCGACCGTGGTCCAGCGGTTCGAGCTGACCCCTTTCTTCTCGCCGACCCCGAGCGGTCGCCACAAAAAGGAGCGGATCTCGTTTCGAATCGCGAACACGGACGAGGTGACGGTGACGGTGCTGGACTCCTCCGGCAACGAAGTCGCCACGCTCACGCGCGAAAAGCGAGTAACCCGCTACAAACAGTTCAAACTCGAGTGGAACGGACGCCGAGGGGAGAACGGAAGCGGCACCCCCGCCCCGGCGGGTGAATACCGCGTGCGGGTGCGTCTGCGCGGGCAGAGCCGCACGGTGGAATCGCCGCGCGGCTTCAAGCTGGTGCGGAGATGATCTTGGCGATCGCCGCGGTCGCGGCGCTGGCGGTGGTCGGCGGTCTGACGCTGCTGATGCGCCGCCACCAGGAAGCGTTTGCCCTGCTCGCGATCTTTGCCCTGCCGTTTCGCCTGCCGATCTCCGCGGGCGGACGCACGGTGAATCTGCTGATCCCGCTGTATCTCGTCGTGGCCGCGGGGACGCTCGCCTATCTTGTGCTGCCGTGGCTGCTGGACCGAAGGGAGAGGACCTCTTCACAGGGGCCATACGCGACCGGTGACAGGCACGACATAGGTGGCGGCCGCGGACAGAGCGATGGCGGGCGCGAGAGGCCGTCGCTCAGGGAGTGGCGGACATGGCCGTCCCCTCACGGACTCGATTGGCTGCTGGCGGTGACGGTCGTGCTGTACGCGGTGCAGTCGCTCTACTCCAGCGACATCGGCAAGGCGGCGCAGAATGTGGCGTTCTTCTACGTACCGTTTGGGCTCCTGTACGTGCTGCTGCGAAGGGTCGAGTGGACGCGTGAGCTGCTGCTCAGGTGCTTCGGCGTGGCGGTCGCGCTGGCGGTCGTGTTCGCGGGGGTGGGGTTCGTCGAGTACGAGCGCAAGGCGCTCTTGTTCAACCCGAAGGTGGTGGCGGCGAACGACTACGACAACTACTTCCGGGTGAACTCGCTGTTCTTCGACCCGAGCGTGTACGGACGGTTCCTCGCGCTGGTGATGCTCGGCGTGACGACGATCGTGCTGTGGACGCGCAGCCGTCGCGACGTGCTGATCGGCGGCGGCGTGCTGCTGTGGCTGCTCGGCGGGTTGATCACGAGCTTCTCCCAGTCGAGCATCGCCGCGCTGCTGCTCGGCCTGGCGGTGCTCGCCGCGATGCGCTGGGACCTGCGCGGGACCTTGTACGTATCGGCCGCGCTCGTCGCGATCGCGGCGGTGGTCGTGGCGGCGGCGCCGCCCGGACTGCACGTCGGGCTGAAGGGGAGCGGAGGGTCGGCGAGCAACGCGACCAGCGGACGGACGAAGCTCGTGTCGAACGGGCTGTCGCTGTTCGCTGAGCGGCCGCTGGAGGGTTTCGGGCCGGGATCCTTTCCCTACGAGTATCGAAAGCACGAGCACGTGACGAGCGTAAACGCGACCTCGGCCTCTCACACGATTCCTGTAACGATCGCCGCCGAGCAGGGCATCGTCGGCCTTGTCCTCTACGTCGCCCTGCTCGTCGTCGCCTTCGCGGTGCTCTTCTCCGGCGCCGGTCGCTCGCCCCCCCGCATCGCGATCGCCGCCTGCTTCACGGCGCTCGTGTTGCACACATGGACGTACGCCGACTTCCTCGAGGATCCGGTCACTTGGACGCTGCTCGGGATCGGCGCGACGCTTGCGGCGGCGCGGGTAAGCAGCTGACGTCCGTGCTCGGGTACCTCAAGCGCCTGGTCACCACGGGCGCGGCGTATCAACTGGGGGACATCGTGGCGAAGGCGATCGCCGTGTTCACGCTGCCGCTGTACACGCGTCACCTGGGAACGGAAGCGTACGGCGCCGCGGAAACGCTGCTTACGGCGGTGATCCTGTCGAGCATCCTGCTGCGCGTCGGCGTGGGGGAGGCGTTTGTGCGGTTCTACTTCGACGACGAGGACAGCGCGCGGCGCGAGCGGATCGCGCGCTCGGCGACGGCTACGGTCGCGTGGACGACGACCGTGGCGGCGCTCCTGGCGGTGGCCTTTGCTGGGGTGCTGTCACGCCTGATCCTGGGCTTCCACGACCCGCTGCTGCTCGACTGCGCGGTGCTTGGGCTGTGGGCATTCACCAACCTGGAGATGGCCTACGCGCAGCTGCGCGTGGACGAACGCGCGCGCGCATATCTGCTCGCGTCGATGTCGAACGTGGGGCTGACGGTGGTTTTCACCGTCACACTCGTCGTGTTCGCGGGCCAGGGCGCGCGCGGTCTGCTGTTGGGCAACTTCGGCGCCTCGACGGTTGTCGTGCTCGGATTGTGGTGGACGCTGGGGAGACGACTCAGGCGCTTCTCGTTGAGGGTGAGAATCGATGACCTGCGGGCGATGCTGCGATTCGGCCTGCCGACGGTGCCAGCGGACGCGAGCGTGTACGCGCTGCAGGTGGCCGACCGCTTCTACCTCTTCCGCGCCTACTCCCCGAGCGCCGCCGGGCTGTACTCGGTGGCGATCAAGCTGGCGACGGTGGTGTTCGTGGCCGTGCGCGGCTTCCAGTACGCGTGGCCGCCGCTCGCGTACTCGATCGAGAGCGACGAGGAGGCGGGGCGGCTGTACTCGCTCGTCACCACCTACTACGCGCTCGCCACGGGTGTGGTCGTCTGCGGCGTCGCGCTGCTCGGCCGGTGGATGGTGCGACTGCTGGCCGCGCCGCACTTCTATGGGGCCTACCGCGCGCTGCCGTGGCTGGCGCTCGGGTGGGCGCTGTACGGGCTGTACCTCGTGTTCGTGGTGATCGCCGGCCGCGCGCGCGTGACCTCGCGCAACCTTCCCGCCGCCGCCGTGGGCCTGGCGGTCAACATCGCATTGCTCGTGCTGCTCGTCCCCGCGCACGGCGCGGGCCTCGGGATCGCAGGCGCGGGGATCGCGCTGTGCGGCGCCTACGCTGCGATGCTCGTCGTCATCTACCTGCTCACGCGCTCGCTGTTCCACGTCGGCTTTCAGTGGCGCCGGCTCGCCCAGCTGGCGGCGATTTTCGTGGGGGTGGCGGTGTCCGGTGAGCTGCTGTTGCCGACGCACGGGCTCGCGGGTTTGGCACTGCGCGCAGCGTGGTTGATGCTCGTGCCGGCGCTGCTGGTCGGTACGCACTTCTTCGGCGAGGAGGAGCGAGGGCAAGCCCGTGCGCTGCTCGCCGACGGTCGCCGTCGCGTGGCGGCGTTCAGGGCGAGGGGCGGCGATGTCGAGGCGTACGCGGAGGATCCGCTGCGCGACTTGTAAACGTTGCCGGTGGGGTTGGAGCAAAGGGCTGCAGCCGTCCCCGGCCAAGCAGCCAGGTGCAGTGATGCTATGATGCCACCATAATGGTGGTGCGGACTCAGATAACGCTCGACGCCGACGCGCATCGTCGCGCCAAGCGCCGTGCGGCCGATCTCGGGATCTCCTTTGCGGAGTACGTGCGCAGGACGCTGGATCGGGATCTCGGCGATCAGCCAAAGACCGATATCAGCGCGATCTTTGGTCTGTTCGACTCGGGCGCCGCCGATGTCTCCAGCAATGTCGATAAGCACCTCGGTGAAGCGCTTTGGCGAGAGCACCTGCGCGAGACCGGCCAGTCCGAGCGTTGAGCCTGTTTGTCGACACTTCGGCGTTCTACGCCGCCGTCGACTCCCACGACCGCTACCACGAGCGCGCGACCGACCTGCTGCGCGAGGCCGACGGTCTGGTGACGACCGATCATGTGCTCGTCGAGTCGTGGCGACTCATGCGCGATCGTGCGGGACATGAGACCGCGGAGCGTTTCTGGGGGGGTCTGCGCGGTGGACACGCCGTGGTCGAGAGTGTTCTGCCCGGCGACCTCGACACGGCTTGGCGGATCGGGGAGATCTTCTCCGACCAACCCTTCTCGCTCGTGGACCGCACGAGCTTCGCGGTCATGGAACGGCTGGGGCTGACCCGCGTCGCCACCTTCGACCAGCATTTCTCGATCTACCGCTTCGGCCCGCGACGCGAGCGCGCGTTCGACGTCCGGCGGTGAGGTTCTGCAGGGCTCTCCCGGCCGCGCGCTTCAGGAGCGCGCCCGGCGGTTGTACTCTCCGGCGGCCTCGCGCAGCCCTTCGCCGCGGCCGGGCATGAGTATGGCGGTCACGTGCCGCCAGTACCGTCGTGGCGAGTGTCCGGGCCGGGCGAGTGCGGCGAGCGCGCGCAGCGTGTAGGTCCAGGCGGTCAGCCAGCGGACCGCCCGCGCGGACGCCGCAGAGTGGTGCTTGCGCATGTACAGGTCGCGGTTACGCGCCATTTCGACGATCCTTCGCTCGGGGATCCTGTCGGTCGAAAGCTGCTCGTGGTGGACGGCCACGGCGGCGGGGACGTGCACGCTGCGCCACCCGGCGTCCCGTAGGCGGCGCGCGAAGTCGACCTCGTCGGAGTACACGAAGAAGTCCGGATCGAGATAGCCGACCTGCTCGGCGGCGGCGCGGCGGACGAGCAGCGCCGCGGATTGGCACCAGTCGACCTCGCGCGGCTCACCGGCGTGAGGGCTTCGAGGGGTCGGCCGCGTGGACCGCGCGCGATGCCCGTCGCCACTCTGGACGGTGAACACGCGGTGCAGGAACAGGGCGCCGGCAAGCGCGGTCAGCGGCGTGGGAAAGCGCCAAGCCGACGCCTGGGGCGATCCGTCGGGGCGCAGCAGCGCCGCCCCCGCGCACGCCGCGTCTGGCCGTTCCTCCAGGGCTTCATAGAGAGCGAGCGTCGCGCCCGGCCGGAGCTCTGAGTCCTCGTTCAGCAAGAGGGCGTAGCGACCGCGCGCGCGCCGCAGGAGTTCGGAGTCGTTCAGCGCCTTGCCGCGCCGTTCCGGCAGGGCAATCACCTCGTCCACCGCGGGATGGGCGCGCGCGCCCTCGGCCGAGCCGTCGCGCGAGCCATTCTCGAGCACCAGCGTCTCCGTTGCGAACGGCAGCGTCTCGCGCTCACGGGCGATCGCGTCGAGCCCGCGGAGCAGGAGCTCGCGCTGGGAGGTGTTGACGACGCAGAAGCTCAGCTCGACGGCGGACATCCCGTGACCTTACTTCCGAGACATGGCGCCGAACGTGTCGTCGCGGCCGCGCACGAGCGGCTCGGTTGTCCTTCCGGGCCTGTCTCGTGGGCGTTGGTAGCGTTTGCTCTTGACAAGTCCTGGCACTTGTGTCTAAGATCCTCTCATCAGGTGCTCTGTCAAGAGGGGTACCGGGTCAACGATAGATCGGGTTTGGGTCGCTCCCGCTGGTTCGACTTCAAGCGCTTGTCAGGGGATTGCAGGGGAGAGGGGCTGGATCGGATGATGAGGGGCTGTGTTCGCGTGAGTCCGTATGGGACAGATGTGGTGGGAATCGCCGCGTGCCCGGTGGGGCCCGTAGGTAGATGCGTCAGCGCTGCTGACACATCTCTCTCTCTCTCTCTCTCTCTCTGGTCCGTCTAGCACCGCTGATCTAACCGCTGATCCTCGCCAGGCTCACAGCCCTCTCGTGGGGAGGGGCTTTCGTGGGCAAGACCCCGACGAGGTTCGCCGCGGGCGCGGTGTCACCCAAGGCCAGAGCCGCAACAACCTCACGAAGTTCGGACGCTGGCCTTCACGCTTGTGTGCCGTTGTGGTGGCCGCTTGTGTCGTGGCGTGCGCGGGTGCTGTTGGCGTAACCTCGGCCTTGGGGCTCCCCGCCGAATTCGGTAGCGCGGGGGAAGGGGCCGCGCAGTTCAACGAACCGCGTGGCGTGGCGGTAGATCAGGAATCGGGGGCTGTGTATGTGGTTGACCGTGAAAACTCTCGTGCGGAGAAGTGGAGTGGCGAAGGCGTGTTCGACTTCGCGTGGGGCTGGGGTGTGGCTGACGGCTCGACGGCAGCGCCGCAGACTTGTGTCGTAACGTGCTTCGCGGGGCTTTCTGGCGGGGGAGCCGGGCAGTTCAGGGGGTTTCCCAGTGGTGTCGCGGTCGATAACTCACTCGGTCTGGGCCACGGTGATGTGTATGTGGCGGATCGCGAAAACTTCCGTGTGCAGAAGTTCTCGCCGACCGGGGAATTCATGTTGATGTTCGGCAAGAACGTCAACGCCACGACCCATGGCGAGGTGTGCGTGGCCGGCGAAGCATGTCAGTCAGGCGAAGAAGGCCCCGGGCTGGGCGAGTTCCGGACGCTGGGGAGCGATGTGGTCTCGGTGGACTCGACGGGCAAGGTGTATGTCGGCGAACTGGACCGGGTGCAGGAGTTCAGCGCCGGAGGGATCGTCGAAGGCGAAATCGCCTTGCCTGGCATCGGCGTGATCGAATCGCTGGTGGTGGACTCCGCGAAAGACGTGTACGTGACGGCGAGCGGACTCGAAGGCGTGCACAAGTACGATGGCGCGGGCGCAGAACTCGATAAACCGCGCGACCCGACGGGGATTCCCTCGACCACCTCGATCGCGGTTGGGCCCTCTGATGAACTGTTCCTATATGACAGCGGGTTGGGGCACGTGCTCGAGTTCGATCCGGCCGGCGTGCAGGTCGCGAGCTTCGTCGCCGAATCCAGTGAAGGTGGGTCTGGTGGCATCGCCTATTCGAGTGACACGAAAGCGCTGTACGTTTTGGGCCGAACGGGCGTTAGGGTCATCGCTCTCCCTCCGCCCGGACCGGCTGTCCTAGCCGGCAGCGAGGGTGTCGCTGAACTGCTGCCGACCAGCGCGCAGGCGCACGCGTTCGTGAATCCAGAGGGTCCCGAAGCGACGAGCTACCACTTCGAATACGGGCCGACCGCGGCCTATGGATCGAGCACCACCCCGGTGAAATTGACGGGAGGGGCTTTTGAAGATCAGCCGGCGAGCGGAAGCCTGACGGCCCTCTCGCCGTCGACGGTCTACCACTTCCGGCTCGTGGTGAGCAACTCGGCTCACACCACCTTCGGTCCCGATCAAACGTTCACCTCACTGCCGCCGGTGTCGATCGAAAGCGAGTCGGTGTCACAGGTCACCTCCGAAAGCGCGCGGCTGCAGACGGCCCTGAACGCCCATGGGGTGCCGAGCGTATTCCGCTTCGAGTACGGGACGACCACAGCCTATGGACATAGCATTCCGGCACCCGACGGCGACGCCGGGTCGGCCGCGACCGCTGTCCCGTTCAGCCTCCTCGTGGAGGGCCTGGAAGCACACACCACCTACCACTACCGAGTGGTCGCCACCAACAAACTCGGCGAAGCGCGGGGTCCCGATCAGATCTTCGTCACCCAGGACACCGCATCGGGCGCGCTGGCGGATGGCCGTGGCTATGAACTGGTCTCCCCACCGAACAAGCACGGTGTCGCGCTGGAAGCGCTGGCCAAGGAAGGCTCGGACATCCAGGCGGCTGAAGACGGGCACGCGATCACGTATATCGCAAAGGCGCCGATCAGCAGCGCCACAGAAGGCAGCCGCAGCGCGTTGAACACCCAACTGCTAGCGATCCGCGGAGCCTCGGGCTGGGGGACGGAGGACATCACGACTCCCCATGAAGAAGTCGTTGGCTTGGGCCCGGGAAACCCGTCTGAGTACCAGCTGTTCTCGAACGATTTGTCGGTCGCCGCGGTCCAACCGTCCGGGACAACGCCGCTCGCGCCCTCATTGATGGGCGAACACGGCGAACGGACCCCCTACCGGCGCGAGGCCAACGGCCAGTACACGCCGCTCGTTACGGCGTCGCACACGCCCGCGGGCGTGAAATTCGGCGGCGAAGAAAGCCAGCCAGGCGTAATTAGAAATGATGTGGGCTTCGTGTCGATGACGCCGGACGGCAGCCGGATCGTGCTCGACTCACCGCAGCCGCTTGTGCCAAGGCTTGTGACCGGGGGACACCACAGTCTTTATGAGTGGAGCGCGGGGCGGCTGCAGTTGGTGAGCGTGCTGCCAAACGGACGGCCGGCCGCGGAAGAAGGATTGAGCGCGGCACTGGGTAACGGTGGTCTTCAGGTGCGCGGCGCGGTCTCGCATGATGGGTCGCGGGTGGTTTTCACGACGGAAGAAGAACATTTGTTTGTGCATGATGTGGTGCGTGGTGAATCGGTACAGCTGGATGTACCTGCGACTGGTGTGAAACCAGGCAATGGGGTGCCGGTGTTCCAGATCGCCAACGGGAGTGGGTCGCGGGTGTTCTTCACCGATGCAGCGCGGTTGACGGTAGGTGCGAGCGCAAAAGAAAGTAAGCCCGATTTGTATGTGTGCGACCTGACCGTGGTGGCGGGACATTTGTCGTGTGCGCTGCGTGATTTGACGGTGGATTTCAACCCAAACGAAGCGGCAAATGTGCTTGGTGACGCGATCGGCATAGATGACGGAGGGCGATACGTATATTTCGTTGCGAACGGAGCGCTCACGCCGGGCGCGGCACACGGACAATGTAGAGACATTGCACCGTATGCTGCGTTGGAGTCCGCGTCTTGCAACTTGTATATGCATGATGTGGATACGGGTGTAACTTCACTGGTTGGCGTGCTGTCGAACCGTGACGCGGCAGACTGGGAGGCCGGCAACGGCCGCCATAACCTTGAAGAAATGACGTCTGGTGTGTCGTCGAATGGGCGGTTTGTGGCGTTCATGTCGTCGCGGTCGTTGACGGGGTTCGACAACAGGGATATGGTGAGTGGTGAACCGGATGCGGAGGTGTTCGAGTTCGACAGGGAGAACGGGTCGATTCGGTGCGTGTCGTGTAATGGGTCGGGTGGGCGCCCGGCGGGCGTGTTCGACCCGTTTAAGTTCCCGGGTTTGCTCGCCGATCGCCAGCAGAGATGGGGGGGAGAGTGGGTGGCGGGGTCGTTGCCGGGCTGGACGAACTCGAACGACGTACGCGCGTTGTATCGCTCGCGCTATCTCGCCGACAGCGGCCGGTTGTTCTTCAACAGTCCCGTTGGTCTGGTGCCCTCAGATTCCAATGGTCGTGAGGATGTCTATGAGTACGAGCCTGGCGGGGTTGGTGGTTGCGCTCTGCCGTCGGGCTGCGTGGCGTTGATGTCCGGCGGCAGCTCCAACGAAGAATCGGTGTTCCTGGACGCGAGCGTCTCAGGTGATGACGTGTTCTTCCTGACGGCGGCGAAACTCGCGCCGCGGGACACCGACGGCGCTCTGGACGTCTACGACGCCCACGTCTGCAGCGCCAGCATCCCGTGTCCGTCGGGTGCGGTAAGCGTGCCGCCGCCTTGCACCACGGCGGACTCGTGCCGGGTGGCGCCGGTGGGGCAGCCGGAGTTGTTCGGCGCGCCGGCGAGCTCGACGTTCCGTGGTGGCGGGAACGGGAGGCCGCCGGTCGTGAGGGTGGTGGTGAAGCGGTTGACACATGCGCAGCAGCTCGCGCGGGCGTTGAGGGCGTGTCAGAGCAAGCCGAAGCGGAGGCGGGCGATGTGTAAGGCCAGCGCGCGAAGGCGCTACGGCCAGGCGCGCTCTGTGAGAGGTCATGCCAAGAAGAGTGGGAGGGGCAAGTGATGCGGGTCGTGGGAGCGCAGGGTGCGGGGGGGCAGCGTGCTCTTTGCGCTGTTGTGAGCGCAGTGGCAGGGTTGGTGTTCTCGGCCGTTGGTGTTACGGCGTCCGCGTTTGCGGTCTCGCCTTGGTGGCATGTCGTTTCGCAGGTGAGGCCGGCGGTTCTACCGCCGGGTGGAGAGGGCACGATCCAGCTTCAGGCCGTGAACCTCGGCGATGCTCCGACGGCGGGGGCGGTGACGCTGAGCGACGTGCTGCCACCCAATTTCAGTGTGGTCGAAGAGGAAGTGGAACCCGGCGTCTTTCGCCCGCAGGTGTCTTTCTTCGTTCCGCGGCTGCGGGGGTTTGTGGGAGACATCGGCTCGGCGGGCAACTACGCGGTCTTCAATTTGTGCAGCGCGAGCGCTTCCACGTTCTCGTGCACGCTCGACCAGAGTGTCATGGAACTTTTCGAAGGAGCGCTGGGAAATCCGGGCTTGAAGGAACTCGCGCCGTTTGAAAACCTCGAAATCCAGGTGAAGGTGAAGGCCGGTCCTGGCGCGGTCTCCGGCGGTGAGAACAGGGTGTCGGTGTCCGGGGGTGGGATTCCCGATGCGTCGGTGGCGCGTCCTGTGCAGATCGGGATCGCGCCGCCCGTGTTCGGGGTCGAAGATTTCTCCTTGGTGCCCGAAGAGGAGGGTGGGCGGGTCGATGCGCAGGCGGGTTCGCACCCCTTCCAGCTGACGACGACGTTCTCGTTGAACCAGACCGCCAGCCCGTTCAAGCCCCCGGCGCTGCCGCGTAACCTGCAGTTCAAGCTGCCGCCGGGGATGCTCGCGAACGTCAACGCGATCCCGCAGTGCAGCGACCAGGACTTCTCGGCGGTCATTACTCCCGGTGCGAACCTCTGCCCGCGGAGCTCGGTGATCGGTGTCGCCTCGATCACGATCGACGAACCGATCTCACTCGGACTGACGACCGTGCCGGTGCCTTTGTTCAACCTGACGCCGGGTCCCGGGGAGCCCGCTCGGTTTGGGTTCGAGTACGCAAAGGCCCCTGTGGTGCTCGACACCTCGGTCCGCACGGGCTCTGACTATGGCGTGACGGTCAGCGTGAGCAACATCACCGAGCTCGCGAACTTCCTCTCCTCGACGGTGACGTTCTGGGGTGTGCCGGGCGACCCGCGCCACGATGAAGCACGGGGCTGGGGTTGCCTGGTCCGTGGCAAGAACAACCCGGCGCCACTGGAACAGTTCGACTGTCCACCGAGCTCAGAACCCAACCCGCCGCCGTTCCTGACGCTGCCGACGTCGTGCGCGCTGCCGTTCGCCGCGAGCGTCACGGGCTCCTCGTGGGGCACCCCGACCAACCCGGGGGGCGTGGAACTGGCCACCGGCGAACACGGGGAATACTCGTTGATGGACGAGTTCGAACGCCCGTTGTCGCTGACGGGCTGCGACCAGCTGCGGTTCGGCCCGTTGATTGAAGTCGCACCGGATGTGCAGTCCGCGAGCACCCCGACAGGCCTGACGGTGCATGTGCGTGTTCCTCAGGAAGTCAACGAGAACGCTTTGGGGGTGGCGAGCTCGAGCGTGAAGGACATCACCGTCGCCCTACCGGAAGGCGTGAGCGTGAGCCCCGCGGGCGCGGACGGGCTGGAAGCGTGCAGTGAGGCGCAGGTCGGCTTCCAACGCGAAGAAGCGCCCGGCGGACGCGACCTGTTCAACGAAAGCCGGCCGTCGTGCCCGGACGCCTCGAAGATCGGCTCGGTTGAGATCGCGAGCCCGCTGTTGCCCTCGACACAGCATTTGAGGGGCTCGGTCTATCTCGCGACGGCCGCCCCCTTCGGAGAAACGGGCAAGAACCCGTTCGACTCGTTGATCGCGATGTACATCGTCGCCGAAGACCCTGTCTCTGGCGTGCTGGTGAAGCTCCCCGGCCAGGCGACCCTCGACGAAACGACGGGGCGTTTGACGGCGACGTTCAAGAACAATCCGCAGCTGCCGTTCGAAGACGCCGAGCTGCACTTCTTCGGCGGCTCACGAGCACCATTGGCGACCCCCTCGCATTGTGGCGCCTATACCACGGACGCGTCGTTCGGGCCGTGGTCCGGTGGCGACCCGGTGGCGAGCAGCTCGACGTTCCAGGTCACGAACGGCCCGGGGGGCGGTCCGTGTCCGGGGATCCTGCCGTTCGCGCCGTCTTTGGTGGCGGGGACGACGAACATCAACGCGGGAGCGTTCAGTGCTCTGACAACGACGATCGGTCGCGAAGACGGAAACCAGAACATCCAAACAGTCCAACTGCACATGCCACCCGGCCTGTCGGGGATCCTCGCAGGCGTGCCGCTGTGCCCCGAAGCGCAGGCGAACGCGGGGACGTGCGGCCAGGCCAGCTTGATCGGGCATACGGTCGTCAGCGTCGGGTTGGGCGGCGAACCGTTCAGCGTCACCGGCGGGGAAGTGTTCTTGACCGGGAAATATGGGGGCGCCCCGTTCGGCTTGTCGATCGTGAATCCCGCGAAGGCCGGCCCGTTCGACCTCGGCAAAGTAGTCGTCCGCGCGAGGATCGAAGTCGATCCCCACACGGCGCAGTTGACGGTCACGACGGCTGAGATCCCGCACATCCTGAAGGGCATACCCCTCCAGATCAAGCACGTGAACGTAACGATCGACCGACCAGGGTTCACGTTCAACCCAACCAACTGCGATCCGATGGTGCTCACGGGAACGATCGGCAGCGTCGAAGGAGCATCGGCGGCGGTAGCGGTGCCGTTCCAGGTCACGAACTGCGCGACGCTGAAGTTCGCACCCAAATTCCAGGTCTCCACCAGCGGGAGAACATCGCGCGCAAAGGGGGCGAGCCTCACCGCCAGGCTGTCCTATCCGAGCGCGCCGCAGGGCACACAGGCGAACATCAAGTCAGTCAAGGTAGATTTGCCGAAGCAACTGCCATCGCGGCTCACGACCTTGCAGAAGGCGTGCACGAACGCGCAGTTCGAAGCGAACCCCGCCGGTTGTCCGGTAGCCTCGAAGATCGGCACGGCGACCGTCACGACCCCCTTGTTGCCTGTCCCGCTCACCGGACCCGTGATCTTCGTCAGCCACGGTGGCGAAGCGTTCCCGAGCCTGACGATCGTCCTGCAGGGCTACGGCGTGACTGTCGATCTTGTGGGTGCGACGTTCATCAGCAAGCAGGGGATTACCAGCACGACGTTCAAGACCGTCCCCGACGTCCCGTTCAACACGTTCCAACTCACACTCCCCCAAGGCAAGTACTCAGCACTCGCCGCGAACGGCAACCTGTGCAAGTCATCTCTCGCGATGCCAACATCGTTCGTCGCGCAGAACGGCGCTCAAATCCACCAGTCCACGAAGGTCGCCGTCACCGGCTGCACAAAGAAGAAGCACACGGTCAAGAGACAGAAGAAGACCGGGAAGGCTCCCCGACCGATGAAGCACACACGCTAAGCGAGAGGTAAGGACAAGCTGGGTGTGTTTTCTAGAGCTTTCAGCTTGTGTTCTGGCGGGCAGCGTCGCCCGCTTGGAGCACAGGTGAAAGAGACCGGCCGTTGACCGTCGCATCTCGATATGGGATCGAGGGTTCGCGGTGAATGAGACAAAAGGAGCGTATTATGAGATTGTACGGTAGGGCTTATAGGAGCAGGCTGGGGCTGGCCGTCGTCGTCATGGTCGCATTCGCGATCATGGCGACCTCCGCGGCATCCGCGTCAGCGGCACAACCCGAATTCAAAGGAAGTTTCCCCGACAAATACGCACTCACTACCGGGTTGGGGTTGGTATACGAAGGACAGGGCGGAGCAACGGTGACATGCAGAGAAGGAGGTTCGACCACAGGATCGATCACCGGAGCGAAAACTGGTTCCATGAACACGATGACCTTTTCCAACTGCGGCACCAATTGCAGCAAAATCACATTTGCTGAACTGGAACTCACGCCTGTCTACACGAACAAAGCAACGAAAGCGGTCAGTCTTCTGCTCAAACCGAAAACGGGCACGACCTTCGCAACAACATCATGCGGGATAGGAAAAGGCGAAATACGAGGCTCCCTCCTAGTCCCAATCACGCCCACGAACGTGATATTCACGAAAGAATTTACGTTGAAAGCAAACGGCGAACGCGGTGTACAGATCCCCAGGGAATACGAAAACGAAAAAGGCGAAAAAATAAAAGTAGCACTCGAAGGCGACCTGTTCGGGTCAAAAACCTTCGAAGGATGCAGTCTGACGTTCACATCTAAACTCGTCACAGAAAAATATCTGGAACTGCGAGCCTAGTCTGGGCGTATGGCTCGGGTGGTGTGTGGACGACAGACCGTCCGCACACCACTCATCGCCCCATGCAGGGAGCAGGTAGGCAGGCGCACAAAGTGAAACATGCCTCACCCCAGCCGCAAGCCGGCAAGCCCCCCGCCTCCACAAGAGGCATCCGCAGCCGAACCGATCACGGCACTGGCGGCGCGCCTCGCATGCGACCACGCGAACGCGTCAGCGAAGTGCAACGGGCACGGATCCTCGCTGCCGCGGTCGAGGTTGTCGGGGAAGATGGATACCGGGCGATGTCGGTGGCTCGGATCACATGCCGGGCGAGGGTCTCCCGTCGTACTTTCTATGATCTGTTCGAGGATCGCGAAGCGTGCTTCCTCGCGGCGTTCGAGGACACGGTCGCCCGCGCGAGCACGATCGCCGAAGCCGCCGTCGAGGATCGTGCGGGTTGGCGGGAGCGTGTCAGGGCGGGATTGTGCGCGTTGCTCGTGTTCCTCGGCGACGACCCCGGTCTGCGCGCGTTGGTGTTCGTAGACGCACTCGGCGCGGGACCGAACGTCCTTGCTCGCCGCGCGCAGGTACTCGACACGTTGACAGCGATCGTCGACGCGGGACGCCCTGAGGGAAAGACCAAGACCAAGAAGGGGAACGGGCACGGCCATGGGAACGGGTCATCGCCTCCCCCGCTGACCGCGGAGGGTACCGTCGGCGCGGTCCTCGCGGTGATCCACGCTCGCGTTGTCGAACGCGACGAGCGGCGACTCGTGGACCTGTTGAACCCTTTGATGGGGATGATCGTCCTGCCCTATCTGGGACGCGCCGCCGCCAAGAAAGAGCTCACCCGCACGACGCTCGAGGACACGCGTCGTCCCAAACGGCCTGTGCGTGACCCGTTCGAGGGACTGCGGATGCGCGTCACTCATCGCACGCTGCGCGTCCTCTCCGCGATCTCGATTGAACCGGGCATCTCGAATCGTCAGGTCGCGCATGCCGCGGGCGTCAACGACCAGGGACAGATGTCAAAGCTCCTCACCCGCCTCGAGCGCCTCGGCCTGATCCACAACACCGGCCAGGGACCCACCAGAGGCGAACCCAACGCCTGGACACTCACCCCCAAAGGCCAAGAGATCCAGTCCGGGATCGACACACAGACGGTCTGAGGAGAGCGACGTCCCCGCGGGTCGCCGCCTTGCCGTGGCGCATATCGTCCTCGGCGATGCGCGTCCACGTAGTCGACCCCTCGGCCTACACGCCGCCGTACGATCACGCGCTGTGCCGCGCGCTCGGCGAGGCGGGAGCTGAGGTTGAGCTGTTCACGAGCCGCTTCGCCTACGGTCCGGTCGCACCAGCGCGCGGATATGAGCGACGCGAGCTGTTCTACCGCGCCGCCGGGCTGATCCCCGAGTATGTCGGCACACCGAGCCCGGCGGGAAGGGCCGCCCGTGCGCGTCGCGCCGTGAAGCTCGCCGAGCACGTGCCCGACATGCTGCGCTACCGCCGCGCCGCGCGCGCGGCTGACATCGTCCACTTCCAGTGGCTGACCGTCCAGCACCTCGACGGGCTGCTGCTGCCGAAGCGGCGCCTGGACGGACCAATGTTCCTGAGGCGCTTGCCGCGCGCGCGCGTACGTGCGCGCGCGAAGGGATCCGTCGAGCACATGTCATCCCCTGGCGGCGGGAGTGCGACGCCCCCCCGGCCGCCGCTCGTGCTCACCGCTCACGACGTGCTTCCGCGCGAGCCGCGGCGCGGTCAGCTCGCGGCCCAGCGGCGCCTGTACGACCGCTTCGACGCGGTCGTCGTCCACTCCGCTCACGGCCGCGACCGGCTGACGAGCGAGCTGGGCGTAGACCCGGACCGCGTGCACGTGATCCCCCACGGCGTCTTCTCGCATTTGGCCCACGCCCCCCCACACCCCCCGCCGTTTGAGACCGACAAGCCGGTCGTCCTGTGCTTCGGGCTGATGCGTCCGTACAAGGGCATCGACGTGCTGCTCGAGGCGTGGCGTGGGATCGACGATGCCGAGCTGTGGGTCGCCGGGAGGCCGAGGATGGACATCTCTTCGCTGCGTGCGAGCGCACCCCCGAACGTTCGCTTCGTGCCCCGCTTCATCACCGACGAGGAGCTTCCCGCGTACTTCCGCCGCGCGGACGTCGTCGTACTGCCCTACCGGGAGATCGACCAGTCGGGTGTGCTGTTCACCGCGCTCGCGTTCGCCAAGCCACTCCTGCTCACCGACGTCGGCGGCTTTCCCGAGGTGGCGGCGATCGGCGCGGCGCGCACCGTTCCCGCGGGCGATCCCGATGCTCTGCGCTTGGCGCTGCGGGAACTGCTCGACGACCCCGCCGCGCTCGCGGCGATGGCCGAGAGATCGCGTGCGGCCGCGGAGGGAAAGTACTCGTGGGACTCGATCGCCCGGGAGACGCTCGCGCTGTACGAGTCCCTGCTGGGGGAGCATCCTGGGATGTGAGCCCCGGGTGACCTCGGGCCGTGCAGGCTTCGTCGCATGCGCGCGGCGGCGTCGCTGCGAGAATCCCGCCGTGCTCGTCCTCGAGATCCTCTTCTGGCTGTCCGCCGCGCTGATCCTGTGGACACAGCTCGGCTACGCGCTCGCGCTGGCCGTTCTCGCCCGCTTCTCCGCGCCCGCCGCCGAGCCGTTGACACACTGCTCGTCGGCGCCACCCGAACGCACGCGGCGCAGGCCCGGCAGGGCCGGAGCTCATCGATCGTTCTCGCGCCTCGATCCGCCACCCACGATGTCGCTGATCGTCGCCGCTCACGACGAGCAGGACGTGATCGCCGGCAAGGTGGCAAACGCGCTCGCGCTCGACTATCCGCGCGAGCTGATCGAGGTGATCGTCGCGTGCGACGGCTGCTCTGACGCGACTGCCGCGCGCGCGCGCGCCGCGCGCGCCGACGTCGTGCTCGAGCTCCCCCGCGGCGGCAAGATCCGCGCCCAGGACGCCGCCGTGCGCGTGGCCCGTGGCGAGATCGTCGCTTTCTCGGACGCCAACGCGCTGTGGGAGCCCGACGCCGCTCGCTCGCTCGTAGCCGCGTTCGCCGATCCCCGCGTCGGCTATGCCTGCGGCCAGGTTCGCTTCGTGCAGGCCTCCTCCGAGGCCACCGCCACCAACCAGGAGGGCCTCTACTGGCGCTATGAGATGGCCGTGCGCGCTCTCGAGTCGCGCCTCGGCTCGATCACAGCAGGCAACGGCGCGATCTACGCGACTCGGCGCGACACCTACCTGGAGGTCGACCCGATCATGGGCCACGACCTGTCGTTCCCCTTCAACATCGTCAAGCGCGGCCGCCGCGCCGTGTACGTGCCGCGTGCGCGGGCGACTGAGAAGATGGTCCCGTCGATCGAGGGCGAGCTCGCGCGCAAGCGACGGATGATGAGCCACACCTGGCCGATCGTCCTGCGCGGCGGGATGCTCTCCCCGCGCGGCTACCCGCCCGGCTATGCCGTGATGATCATCTCCCATCGACTGCTCCGCTACTCGACTCCCGGACTGCACGCATTGCTGCTGCTCGCCACCGTCGCGCTCGTCACCACCGGCGCCGGGACCGTCTACGTGCTCGCGCTGACCTTCCAGCTCGCGCTGCTCTTCGCCGCCGCGCTGGCCGGGATCGTGCGTGCCCGCCCGCTGCTCGTCGCCCGCTACTACGTGCTCACGACCGCCTCGCCGGCGCTCGGGCTGTGGGATTGGCTGCGTCACGGCACAGCCGCGTCATGGGATGCGGCCGAGGGCACCCGATGATGGCTGCCCGGCATTTTCCGACCGGCCCGATGTCGGCGTCTCGCTCGGCCGTGCGACGGCTGTCTCTTCCGGGTGCACATATGTGCCGCAGGGCTTTGCCGCGCGCCCGCGCGCGCCCGCGCGTGAAGAGGTCTTGCGAGTGAGTCGCCGCGCCGTCGACGTGCTCGTCGCGGCCGCCGGTCTCGTGCTCGCGTCGCCGCTGCTCGCGCTGGCGGTCGTGGCGATCCGGCTGGAGTCACCCGGCGCGGTCCTCTACCGCCAGCGACGGGTCGGTAAGGACGGGCGCCCGTTCGACGTGCTCAAGCTGCGCACGATGGTCGACGGCGCCGAGCACATCGGTGCGGGCCTTGCGATCAACGAGAACGACTCGCGCATCACCCGCGTCGGCGCCATCCTCAGGCGCACCTCGCTCGACGAGCTCCCCAACCTCGTGAACGTGCTGCTCGGGGACATGTCGTTGATCGGCCCCCGCCCGACGCTGCCGGCGCAGGTTGCCCAGTACTCAGACCGCCAGCGCGGACGCCTCGCGATCAAGCCCGGCATCACCGGCTGGGCGCAGGTCAACGGTCGCGCCTCGCTGCCATGGACCGAGCGGATAGAGCTCGACCTCCACTACATCGCCCACCGCTCGCTCGCCCTCGACGTGCGAATCCTGTGGCGCACGGTGACGATGGTTCTCGGCGGCTCCGATCTCTACAAGGGCCAGACGGGCGGCTGGGAGGTGAGCGATGACTGACAGGACGCCCGCGATCCTCCTCACGGGGGTGGGCAAGCGCTACGACATCGTCTCGTGTTTCGCCGCGCTGACGAAGACTGTCGCCGTCGATCCCAATCCCCTGGCGCCGGCGCAGTACGCCGCGCACGTGCGCGCCTCGGCTCCCGCGATCGCCGATCCCGGCTACGTTCCCGCGCTCGAGCGGTTGTGCGGGGAGCACGGCGTCGGCGCCGTGCTGCCGCTCACCGACCTCGACATCGAGGTGCTCGCCATCGCCCGCGCCGAGGGCCGCCTGCCCGCGCTCGTCCCCTCACCGGGGATCGCCCGCGCCACCTACGACAAGTACGAGGCCCACCTGCTGCTCGAGCGGCTGGGGCTGCCCTCGCCGCCGACCGTCCTGCCCGAGCACGACCTTGACGCGCTCGACTATCCGGCGATGGTCAAGCCGCGTCGCGGCTCGGGCGCGCGCTCGATCCACCTCGCCCACGACGCCTCCCAAGCACGCTTCTTCGTCGACTACGTGCGCGAGCCAGTAATGGTCCAGCGCGCGATGCGCGGACCCGAGCTGTCGATCGACTGCCTCGGCGACCTGTCCGGGCGCTGCCTGAACGCGATCCCCCGCACGATGATCGAGTCGCGCGGGGGCGAGTCGATCAAGGGCGCCGCCGTCCACGACAGCGAGCTGGTCGAGCTGGGCCGACGGACGATGGAGGCGCTGGGAGTGTGCGGGCCGGCGACGATCCAGGTCTTCCGCGACCCCGACGTCGGGCTGGGGATCACCGACGTCAACACGCGCTTCGGCGGCGCCTTCCCGGCGCCGGTCTACGCCGCGCTGCCGGGCCGCACCTATCCCGAGCTGATCGTCCGCCTCGCCGCGGGCGAGACCATCGCCCCGCATGTGGGCGAGTTCCGTGCCGGGGGAACCTTCACCCGCTACTACTGGCAGCTCGAGCTCGACGATCGGCTCGCGCCGACAGGCCGCGAGATCGTCCCCGGCGGTCCGCCCGAGCCAAGCTGACGGCCCCCTGGTGCCCGACTGACGTTCACTCTCCGGGGAAGCCCGTGCGGTTCATGGCACCGTACCGGGGGACCGGCGCTCCGCGGCGAGCTAGAATTACAGCCCGTGAACACGTTGCTCGCCGATCCACCGGCTGCCCCGAGCTCCGAGCAGCCGCCAAGTCCCGGGCCACCGGACACGCCCCCCCCGGCGGTCGCCCCGTCCACGCCCGCGTGCGTCAACTGCGGCGCCCCGCTGGACGACGGTCAGGACTGGTGCCTGCAGTGCGGCGCCGGTGCCCCCGACAGCCTCGGCGGCGCCGCATCGAGCTGGCGCTCGGCGGCGACGATCCTCACCGCGACGGCGCTCCTCGTGGTCGGAGCCGCCACGGCGGCCTATGCCGCGCTCAGCGAACACGGCCCGGCGAGGCCGCGTGCGGTGACGATGACCGTCGCCCAGACCCCGCCGCCCGCCACCCCAGGCACGGGCGTTACGCCGACCACTCCCGTCACGCCGGCGACTCCGGTGACGCCCGGGGCGCCGACCACGCTCACCCCGCCCACTCAGAAAACGCCGAAGATCCCCACGACCCCGGAAGCGGCGAACAAACTCCTGTTCCCACCCACCGGTGGCAAATCCCAGAAAGTCCCGCTGATCCCGGCGACGCCGAAAGGATCGGGCCAGACCCCCACGCCCTCCGGGTCGGGCGGCGCCACCACGCCGAAAGAATCCGGCGGCGGCTCGAATCCGCCGGCCGAACCCAAGCAGACCTCGATCCTGCTGGACACGAACGCGGCCGCGACGTACAACCCCTACGGCTATCCGGCAGCCGGCTTCGGCGACCCAAGCCTGGCGATCGACGGCGACACCTCGACCGGATGGACCGCCCAGGTCGATCCGGCTCGGGCTCCGAAACTGGCGGAGGGCCTCGTGATCGACCTGAAGACCGCCCGGCGGCTCTCGGCGCTCGCCCTGGTCACCTCCTCCCCCGGCATGACCGTGCAGATATACGGGGCCGCCGGGCAGGCGCTCCCGGCCTCGATCACCGACCCCGCGTGGGCGCGATTGAGCCCCGCCCTTCTCGCCAAGCACAAAGAGCGCATCAAGCTCAAAGATGCAGCGCGATCTTTCCGCTTCGTGACCGTATGGATCAGCGTCGCCCCGGCCGCGTCGGTCGGCACCGCCCAGGTCCCCGGTCACGTGAGCCTGAACGAAGTCGAACTGTTCCCCGCTAAATAGCGGGGCTGCTCAGGTGCGTCCGGCGCCCGTGCGCTTGGCGCTCACGGTGTTGCCACCCGCGCGCGACGTTCCTGTCCTACGTCCCGCCCCGGCCGCGCGCGCGGTCCGCGTGGTACGCCGCGGCTTCGTCCACGTCTCGTCCAGGAACGCCGCGATCTCGCCCGTGAGCCGCTCCGGCTGTAGGCGCAGCTCGGTCAGCGAGTCCGCCTCGATCAGCCTCGCGTTGGGGAGCTCGTCGGCGAGCATGCCCGCGTCGGCGAACGGGTGGACCGGGTCGCGATGGTGACCGAGCACGAGCGTCGGCGTCCGGAATGTGCGGCGCTCGTTGCGGTGGGGGGCGATGCGGCCGAAGAACAGTCCCTGCAACAGCGCCCCTCCCGGTCCCGGCTCCTGGCGCACGAGATCGAGCACGACGTTTCCGTAATGAGGCAGCAGCCCACGGGGGATCGCCCGCGTCACGCGAGCGACGAGCTTCATCACCGGCTCGCCGAACGTGAGCGCGACCAGCGGTGGCGTGAACGCGAGCGCGCTCCACAGCAGAGCGTTGTCGAGCACCGGCATCTCGATCACCATTCCGCGCAGCCGCATAGGTGCCTTCGCGGCGATCTCAAGCGCCGTGTTGGCGCCCAGCGAAGTGCCCATCACGACCGCCTCCTCGATCTGCAGGTGGTCCATCAGTGCGATCACCTGGTCGGCGAAGAAGCCCATCGAGTAGCGCCACATGTCGCGCGGGCGATCGGATTCCCCATGACCCAGCAGATCGACCGTGATCACGCGGTTTCCGCGCGCGGCGAGGTCCTCCGCCAGCGGCTGGTGCATCAGCTGCGAGAGCAGCAGCCCGTGGACCAGGATCAGCGCCCGCGAGGCCGCGGGGGAGCTCTTCGCCGTGCGCCCGCGCCCGCCTGAGGCGGTGATCGCTGCGGGACCGCCGCCGTATTCGGTGTACGCGATCCGCTGGCCGTCGAACTGGAAAGAGGGCATCGATCAAGCCTATCGGCACGCTCGCACACGAGCCCGGACGATGCCGTGGATCGCCCGGGCCCGGCGCATCCCTCTCCGGATGGCCAGCCGGGATGGCCGGCAGGTTGGCCTCCGGCAGCTGACCTGCGACTTGAAACCCTCCACGGCCCCCGAAGGTGCGCTCGCACGGCACGCTTCCCCGCGTGGCGTGCGCTTGCGCAGGTGTCGCGCTACTGTCGGGACACTCGAATCGAAATCCAGCCCACGTCCCAGGCGCCATCAGGAGGAGACCCATGGCCAAGCAGCCCCGCATTCTCGCCGGACAGACCGCCGCGATCACCGGTGGCGCACGCGGCATCGGCCGTGTCACGACGCAGGCGCTCCAGCGTCAGGGAATGCGGGTGGCGATCGGCGACGTCGACGAGGCGGCGGCCCGTCAGACCGCCGCCGAGCTGGGAGACACCGTCGTCGGACTCCCCCTCGACGTGACCGACAGGGCGTCGTTCGCCGCGTTCCTCGCCGCCGCCGAAGAGCAGCTCGGTCCCGTGGACGTGCTGATCAACAACGCCGGGATCATGCCGCTCGGGTCGTTCCTCGAAGAGGACGATGCGACCGCGCAGCGCATCTTCGACATCAACGTGCACGGCGTGATCATCGGCATGAAGGTCGCGCTGCCGGGGATGGCCGGTCGTGGTCGCGGTCACGTAGTCAACATCGCCTCGCAGGCCGGCAAGTACGGGTTCCCAGGAGGCGCCACCTACTGCGCGAGTAAGGCTGCGGTGATCAACCTGAGCCGCGCTGTGCGCAAGGAGCTGCGCGGCTCCGGCGTGGACATCTCGGTGATCAGCCCGGTGGCGGTCAACACCGAGCTCGCCCTCGGCCTGGCCGAACCGCGCCAGCGCCAGTTCAGGAAGATCGAGCCTCAGCAGGTCGCCGACGCGATCGTCGAGACACTGCGCGTGCCAAGGTTCGACGTGCACGTGCCCAAGCAACTGTCGGTCAGCGAGCGGGTCTCGGCGCTGATGCCGGTCGGGTTGCAGGACTCGCTGTCGCGCCTGTCCAACGCCGATGCCGTGCTCTCCCATGTGGACACCGGCGCGCGCGCGGGATATGAGTTGCGCGCCGCGCGCTCCGAGCCAGGGCTGCCCCCGGCCCCCGAGCAGGCGCAGATCGCCGAGCGCGCTAAGTAAGCCACTCCGCGATCAGCCGGCCGATCAGCCGCCCCTGGTCCTCCTGCAGAAAGTGCGACGCGTTCTCGATCGTCCTCGGCGCCGGCCGGCCGATCGACGCGGCGAAGCTCTCCCCCACCGAGAGCGGCAGCACCGGGTCTGAGTCGGCCCACAGGGTGAGCGTCGGCCGGCTGTCCTCGCGCAGCGCCTCCACCACCCGTTGCCCCGCCTCGGCGCCGGAGGCGTCAGGCGTCTGGGGGATCAGCAGCGGGAAGGCGCGCGCGCCCGCCTTCGAGGCGACGTTGGGGAACGGCGCGTCGTATGCCGCGATCACCTCGTCGCCAGGATCGCTCTTGCATGCCCCGCGCACGAGCATGCCGATCGGGAGGTCCTCTGTGCGCGCGACGAAATCACGGAACGCCAGCCACGCCTCGGTCATGCGCTGGCGGCCCGTGAACAGGCCGGTGTCGAGGATCACGAGCCGGTCGATCCGCTCGGCATGCTCGACGGCCAGGCGCAGGCCGATCGGGCCGCCCCAGTCGTGGACGACCATCGTCGCACCGCGCAGGTCGAGATCTTCGAGCAGCGTCGCGGCGCTCGCCACATGGCGGTCGTAGGAATACCAATCCATATCGATCGGCTTGTCAGAGCGTCCGAAGCCGACGAGATCGGGAGCGATGCAGCGAAAGCCCGCGTCGCGCACGGGCGGGATCACCTTCCGCCACAGGAACGACCACGTCGGCTCGCCGTGCACGAAGATCACCGGCGGCCCATCGCCCTCGTCGAGATGGGCCAAGCGCAGGCCATCCACCTCGCGGTAGCTCGGGATGAAGGGGAAGTCGGGAAGGCCCTGCAAGAGCTCATCAGGCGTGCGCACCGCGTCGACCATGTCCGCAGACTACGCGAGACGCCATGCCGAGGGCTCATCGGCTAGGCTCGCCCGAATGCACCTGGCGACGCTTCATCTGGTGCCCATCCTGGGGGCGGAGAAGAGCAAGGTCCCGTTCTACATCGCCGGCGGCGTGCTGGTCGCCTGGGCGCTGGTCGTCTCCCTCGGGCTTGGTCGCGCACCCGACTTCCCCCGCACCGCCTCGGCCCAGCGCGCGGTCATCGCGATCAGCGCGGTGCTCGTCCTGATCGCCGCCGGCACCGCCGTGATCACCTCGGGTGGGAGCACCAAAGCCGAGGCGTCGGCGAGCGCACCGGCGGGCCCGGCGACACAGACTCAGGCTCCCGCGGAGGGCGCCTCGACCGGGCCCAAGGCCACGACGGCGCCCAAGGCCACGACTGGGACACCCGCCCCGGCGATCGCGACGAGCACGCTGAAGCTCGCCGCTGACCCCACCGGCCAGCTCAGCTACGACACTAAGCAGCTGAGCGCGAAGTCAGGCCAGGTGACGATCGACTTCTCGAACGCGTCGCCGGTTGAACACAACGTGACGATCGCCGAGGGCAGCAAGGTCCTCGGGCAGACGCCGATCAAGACCGGCTCGGCGACGGTGACGGTCACGTTGAAGCCCGGCACCTACACGTTCTACTGCGCCGTACCCGGCCACCGCCAGGCGGGGATGGAAGGCACACTCACCGTTTCCTAGCGCCGCTTCAACACTGAAAGAAAGGAAATCCCATGGACGTCATTGCCAGGCTCGACGAGGTTCGCAGCACGATCAGCGTCCTCGAGCATCCTTTCTACCTGCGCTGGAGTGCGGGTGAGCTGAGCGCGCGGGAGCTGGACCTCTACAGCGGTGAGTACCGCCAGGCGGTCGTCGCCCTGGCGGACGCATCCGCGCGCGCCGCGGCGCAGGCCGCGGGGTCTGAGCACGAGCGCGGGCTTCTGCTCCACGCCGAGGAGGAGGCCGCCCACGTGGCGCTGTGGGAGGAGTTCGCCCGCGTCGCCGCTTCCCGCGCGCCAACAGAGGGCGACGGCGCCGGCGAGGGTGGTCACGAGTCCTCCCTGCCTCGCGCTTGCCCGCCGCTGTCGACGACGGAGGACTGCGTGCAAGCGTGGACCGCTGGTGAAGACCTGCTCGAGCACCTCGCCGTGCTGTACGCGATCGAGGCCGGCCAGCCGGAGGTGTCGAGGACGAAGATCGAGGGACTCACGACCCACTACGGCTACAGCGCGGAAGGTCCGGCCGTGGAGTACTTCCGCCTGCACGAGGTTCGCGACGTCGAGCATGCCCACCACGCGCGTGAGCTGATCAAGGAGCTGATGGACGGCGCCGAGGACCCCGGGGAACAGGCCGACAGGATGGTCGACCGCGCCCGGGCGGCGTTGCGGGGAAACTGGAGCCTGCTCGACGGCGTCGAAGCGGCTCCCCGCGCGCACACGACGACGAGCGCTTAGGTGTCCTGTGTCCTGCCTATGTAGGCACGTCGCCTAAAGCTCGGCGCGCTCTGTCAGGCGCCAGGCGAACAGGACCGCCGCCACCGATGTCGCCAGGTTGAGGCTCGAGACGCCGGCACGCATCGGGATGCTGACCTTGGCATTAGCCCTCGCGCTCAGCGTGTCCGACAGCCCATAGCGCTCGGTGCCGAAGGCGAGCACCGCGCGCGCGGGCAGCGTTGCGGGGTCGAGTGGGTCACCATCGGGGTCGACCGCGAAGACCGGCCTGTCGAGGTCCGGGGGGAGGCGCGCGACGCGCGCGACGGGCACCGCGAAGTGAAGGCCGGCCGCGCCGCGCAGCGCGTCGGGGTGCCAGGGGTCGTGGCCGCCGGTCGTGAGCACGCCTGCGACGTCCGCGGCGGCGGCCACGCGAACGCACGCGCCCACATTGCCGAGGTCGCGCGGATCCTCGAGCAGTACCACCGGCAGCTCCCGTCCGTCGGCCAGCACTCCGGCGGGGTCGACCGCGGGACGTTTCGCCAGGCTCATCACCCCGGTCGTCGGGGCGAGCGGAGACAGCTGGGCGAACACCGCGGGGTCGACCGCTCGCGCGAGCGCGCGCATGCGCGCGAGCATGTCCGGAGCGAGCACAGCAGCGAGGCGGTCGAGCTCGTCGAGGTCCGCGCAGAGCACCTCGTCGATCGTCGCCCCAAAGCGTAGCGCGTGCTTGAGCGGGTGAAAGCCTTCGAGCACCGCCAGCGAAGGATCGCGTCGCGCGCGCCCGAAGCGCGGGATGAGCGACCCGTCTCGCACGGGCCGATGATCGCAGCTCCCGTCGCCGAGCCGCGTCGAGTGCTAGAAGGAACGGATGCAACTCGAGGGCATCCACCACATCACCGCGATCACCGGCGACGCGCCGGGCAACGTCGAGTTCTACGCGGGAGTGCTCGGATTGCGGATGGTCAAGAAGACTGTCAACCAGGATGAACCGACCGTCTATCACCTGTTCTACGGTGACGAGCGCGGCTCACCGGGTGCAGACCTGACGTTCTTCGAGTATCCGGGGGCTCGACCCGGGCGCGCGGGTGCGGGGATGATCCATCGCATTATCTGGCGGGTGGCCTCGCCGGCCGCCCTCGACTTCTGGGCGGGGCGGCTGGAGGACAAGGGCGTCTCCTGCGAGCGTGTGTCGGCGAGCGTCCTGCGCTTCGTCGACCCCGAGGGGCTCGAGCACGAGTTGCGCCACGAGCAAGTCGAGGACGAGCCATTGACCGCGACGGCGCCAGAGATTCCGCTCGAGCACGCGCTGCAGGGCTTCCACGGCGTGCGCGCCTACGCCCTCGACCCGGCTCCCAGCGAGCGCCTGCTCGGGGAGACACTCGGCTTCGCGGGTCGTGGAGACCGCTGCTGGGAAGCGCGCGGAGAGCTGAGGGGTGGCTCCTACGCGTACGACGCGGCTCCGGAGCTCGGCCCGCAGCAGGGCGCGGGGACGGTGCACCATGTGGCATTCGCCGCGCGCATGGACGACGAGCAGGCGTGGCGCGAGCGGCTCGCCGAGGCCGGTGCCCACCCGACGCCGGTGATCGACCGCTTCTACTTCCGCTCGATCTACTTCCGCGAGCCCGCAGGCGTGCTGATGGAGATCGCCACGATCGGCCCGGGCTTCGCGGTCGACGAGGATCCGGAGCGTCTCGGCGAGCGCCTGTCGCTGCCGCCGCGGTTCGAGCCGCTGCGCGCGCAGCTCGAAGAACAGCTCACGCCGCTGCCGTCGCCTCGTTAGGGCGTAGTTTCCAAGCTAGGCGGCGCACCGGTCGGGGTGCGCCGAGCCCGCCGCGTCACCGTGACTGGGGCGGTTTGACCGAGCCCCGCTTGGCGCGCGCGGCGGAGGGCGGGGGCACGACCGGTCCGATGTTCCCGTCCGGCGCCTCGTCCAGATCGACGATCACCGGGGCGTGATCACTCGGTCCGCTGCCCTTGCGGGCGTGTCGGTCCACCCATGCTGCCCGCACCCTGTCGGCGACAGTGGCGGTGGCCAGCACCAGGTCGATCCGCATCCCGAGGTCTTGATGGAACATGCCGGCGCGGTAGTCCCAATAAGTGAATACCCGCTCGGTCGGCCAGCGATCGCGGACGACGTCGCGCAGGCCCAGCGCTCCCAACTTGGCCAGCGCCGCTCGCTCCGGCGGCGTGACGTGGGTCTGGCCGATGTACGCGTCCGGATCGAACACGTCGATGTCGGTTGGTGCGATGTTCATGTCACCACACACCATCGTGGCCTCCGGGCCACTGCCGACCATCGCTCCCAGCGCCTCCAGCCAGGCGAGCTTGTACCGGTAATGCTCGGAGTCAGGCACGCGACCGTTCGGCACGTAAACGGAGTGCACCCGAATCCCGCCGCAGGTGGCGGACACCGCACGCGCCTCTGGATGCGGAAACCCCGGCGCGTCGGTGACTCCGACCACGACATCCTCAAGTCCCACGCGAGAGAGGATCGCCACCCCGTTCCACTGCCCCTCGCCGTGGCGGGCGACCGCGTAGCCACGGTTGGTGATCTCGTCGCCAAGCAGCTCGTCGAATGCGTCGTCGGCGAGCTTGGTCTCCTGCAGGCAGGCGACGTCCGGGCGGCGCTCGTCAAGCCAGGGCAGCAACCGCGGCACCCGTTTCCTGGCTGAGTTCACATTCCAGGTCGCCACCCGCACGAGGCGTACGGTAGCGACGCGACGGCGCTTCTCGCTCGCTCGCCCGGCTGGCTAGCTTGCCGCTGAAAGGAGCCATAGGCCGAGGCTGGTGAAGCCGACCATCACGACGAGCATCCAATACTGTGAGCGGATGGCGTCGGTCGCTTGCTTGTAGAGCACCAGAGCGCGGTCGTGGGCGAGCGTGAGGCCGGCGGCGTGTCCGAGGAGCAGCGCGCCGACTTGCACGTACCAGATGGAGTTGGGAGTCAGCGCGCTGAAGTCGATTTGCCCGCCGGCCGTCCCGAACAGGTTCGAGCCGTGACCGAGGGGGTCGGATGCGAGGTACCAGATCGCCTGACTCTGGTAAACGAGCAGCGACCAGTAGTGGGCCACGACATAGGCAAGCGCTATCGGTACGAGGGTATGTACGAAGCGTGCGGCCAGCACGCGATCGGGTGTGCGCGGATCGATCGAGTGCATCCCGCGGATACCCAGGCGGTAGAAGCCTCCGATGATCGCCACCATTGCCAGCAGGCCCACGGTGCCTGCCAACTCCGAGGCGGCAGCGAGCCCAACACCGGTGTTTGAGATGAGGCTCTGCAATTCGGGCTCGATCGAGTTGATCCAGAGCGAGCCCTGCTCCAATCCGTCGAAGCTGGTCGAGCCGATGATCGCTGCCAGTAGCGGGACAGTGCCGGGGAACTGCTCGAGGCTCGTCACGCCTGCCAGCGGAGGGCGAATCTCCAGACGATCTTCACGCCAGTGAAGCGGCGAGAGCCGCGAGAACAGGTTGAAGTAGACGGCAAACGCATCGCCTCGGGAGGTCCAAGTCTGAATGCCGTAGAGGCCCATACCGGCGAACTGGATCGCCGCATAGGCGAGAGCCAGCCACGCCAGCGTGCTCGGGTTGTCATGTTCGACGTAGATCAGCTCAAGCCACGCAAACCCGAGAATCCCGACCACCGCGGGCCAGCGCCCCAACCACCGCGGATAAGCCCGTGGCTTGTACGACACGGCGCCTTTGGTTGCCTTGGCCGCCGTCCACGCGACGGCCCGGGCCGCCGCGCGCCACGGGTTGAAGGCGCGGAACACGTCTCCGCACGGCAGGCTGAGGAACGGCAGGCCGACCCAAAACAGCACGTAGATGAAGGTCGGCTCCAGGTTGGCCGTCGGCAGTCCCTGCTCGCCCGCAAAGCCGGCATAGAGCACGATCGCAAACAGCGCGATCCCAAGCGCGCCGCAAATGGGGTCGAGCAGCCGGGGGAAGCGCAGCACGACACGGCTGCCCGCGTGCTCCAGGCGCGGCTTGGGCCAGAGCGTGGCCAGGGCTACGAAGGAGACGACCAGCACCACGGCCGCGGCCCAGGCGAACAGCCAGCGGGGCACCGGCAAGTCGGTCTTGCCGATGATCCCATGAGCGAGCGCCGCAGTGGGCGACACCAGCAACGCCGCGAGCGACGCGGCGAACGCGAGCAGCACCAGACGGCGCAGCGAGAGAGTTGCGTGGCGCCCGCGCGATCGGCGCATCATCGGACTTCCAGGTTGGCGATCTGCTCGCCACGGCTCTCGAGCTCGATCACGTGACCGCCCTGGTCGGTCGCGGTAAAGCTGAAGGTGACGCTCCCGCCTTTGCGGACCTCCTTCTTGAAGTTGAAGCCGTGGACATGAACCTCGTCTGTCACGTCGGAGACCACCGTAAAGAGGACCTGCTGGCCCTTGTTGTAAGTCAGCGTCCGCACACCGCCCTTCGGCTTGCCGCCGACCACGTAGATGTAGGCGTGGCCGCTCGTATGCGTGGCCTTGTCCGAACTGCCGCTGCTGGCCAAGACGAAGGCCACGATCACCACGACGACGGCACCCGCGAGCATCCCGATACGACTGTTGCGCGACATTGATCAACCTCCTGTTTGGGCATCCCACCGTCGGTGGCGGGAGCCCGCCACCACGGCACACGTGCCGGCGACCAGGGCCGCCGGCAAGAGCAACCGGCGGCTATGCGCGCGCCGGTTGTCTCAGTGCGCGGAGCGAACCACCGGGGGCGGGCGCACAGCCAGTGAGGCGGCGATCAGCAGGCCACCACGAGGAGGGACCAGCCCCCATGCTCGTGGCGCGCGACTCGCGGCAGAGGCACGGCGCCTGTGCGGCGAGCGGGTGCGCGCGATGCGCCTCAGACGCTCGGCGCCGATGTAGCGGCCTGCGAGCAGCGGCAACGCCAGCAGGACGGCCGGCGCGAGGAACAGGAAGCCCACGCTCGAGCCGATGACGTCCTTGCTGATCAGCCAGGCCGCGGCCAGGACGCACACGGCGAGTAGCAGACGCAGAGCGCGGCGGGACATACCCGGCACAGCTTACGCTGAGGATCCGCTCCATGGCCCGAGCCTGATCGCCACGCTAGGCCGATCGTCTAGCCTCGGCCCGTGGGATCGCCCCTCGGCCTGCTGACGTACTCTCCGATCTTTGCCCACTTCGGCCACTGGTACGTCTCGCTCCCAACCTTCCTCGGGCCGGTCGTGGTCATTGCGGCCATCGTGAAGGTTTCCGAGCGGCGCACACGGCGACGGGTGCAAGTAGGCGACATGAGTCGTCTGCGCGTCGTGGTGACCAAGGGCGACGACGGGTCGATCCCGGGCTCTTGCCCAATCCTGACCGTGAACGGAGCGCTGGATTACCCAGCGCTCCTCGATATCGAACACGAGCTCGCCGAAGCGGCCCGTCGCGCCTCTCAGGTTCTGCTCGACTTGAGCAAGATCACCACGGTCGAGGCAGAGTTTGCCTGGAGCCTCACTGAGGTCATCAGAAGCATCGACGATGCTGAGGTCATCGTCCTGCTCGCATCGGCCCCCGCAATGCAGGAGCTGAGAAAAATATGCACGCTGGAAGAGGTCAAGCTCATCGACGACACAGCTGGGGCGAACGGCACGCTTAGAGAGCCTCACGGGCCATGACGGTCCAACCGTGTGCGGCGGCGCAACAGCGTCGCCAGACCGGCCGCCAGCGCCACCAGCAGCACGGGCGCACCGAACGTCAGCAGCGGCGAAGTGCCGCCGGCGGTCCTCCCCGACGTCGAGATGACGCGCGGGATCGCCGGTGCGGGAATCGGCTTGCCCGCGGCTTGAGCCAGGCGCACCACGGCGCCGATCGCCGAGCGCGCCAGACCGTTGGTGCCGTGCGTCCCGTCGACCACGACGTCCTTGAGCGCACCTGTTGACCCGACATGAGAAGTCCCGAAGCCGCCCGGCATCACCACGAGCAGCGGCTGAGGGGCATTGAATGAAATCTCCCGCACGACGAAGTCGGCGTAGCGCTGGGGCATGTTCCACAGGTTCGTGACCCCACCGAGGTCGGTGGGGTCAGCGATGATCGCCACCTTCAGGCCCAGGCCGCGCGCCTGCAGTCGACTGAGAGCACCCTCCAGCACGTGCCTGAGCGCCGGCGAAGTAGGCGGTTGGTAAGGATAAAAAACCGGCGCGGCGAGCAGATAGTCACTCGCCGGATCGGCGTCTGCGCTCGTCCAGGCAGGACCCAGGGCCAGCGTCGCCGCGGTCAACACCATGGCCAGTGTCAGGATGCTTCCCAGAGCCCTCGCAAGCTCGCCCACGCTATAGCCCCGGCGCAAACGCATACGAGGGATGCGGGGCAACATGCGAGGCGACCTCGAGCACGACCACAACGTGGCGTCGCAATGGGATCCCGCGCAGACTGCCCGGCCAGCGACGACCGTCCACGTAGGCGCTGACCACGCTGCCGGACGGCGCGCGGAACCCGGCCAGCCGGCGCGAATCCAGGGGCTGTCCCCAGAGCGCGAACAGGTCGCCCAGAGTCGGCGGCGAGCCGCCCGAGTCCACCTCGATCACGCCGGTCGGCTCGACCGTGCGCAGCGGGTAGCTGCAGCGCCCCGACACCACCACCGGGCCGGCTCTACGCTGCGGCGGCGCAAGGCCGATGCCGGCAGGCACCACCACCACATACCCGGCCGCGAACAGCTCGACATGCACCCCGTAACGGCGCGGACTCGCGCGGCGGCACACCATCCGCCGCAGCGACCGCGCCGCGGCAACCAGCGTCCCATAAGGTGCCGGCCAATAGGCGGCGCCACTCCCAGGCGGACCCGTGCGCGACCAGTCAAGCGCCACCGCCCGTGCGCCCTCGTCCGCACCGCACCCACAGGCCAGCATTGCGGCGGCCAGAACGGCCAGCACGGTCCCGGTGAATTCGATCGTGCCTGTTGGCTTCACAGCGCAGAGTCTGACGGGCATGCCCCATGGCGAGGCAGCGAGAACGCGGAAATCTCTACTTTGCAGCGGGTTTCCATGGAGCCAGCCGATCTCAACTCCAGCGCATCAGCGTCGCCGACCTCGATAAGCCGTAGGTGGAGACGGACTCGCGCGGACTACGCCGGATCGATGCCGACCACGGCAGGCTCGGCCGGTCCACCGTGCAGCATCGAAGTCTCATGCGCCTGCAGCCTGTCTGGCGTGAGTGTCGCCTCAAGGATCAGCACCGTCGCGCACACCAGTGCCCACGCCTGGGCGACGAACGCCCACAGGCGCTCTTCGAGTCCCTTGTAGCCGGCGAACGAGTCGTGCAGGATGAACGTCACGATCCCCGCGACTAGCAGAATGAGCGCGCCGCCCAACACGAGCCGCCCTAGCTGGCTTGGCCACGCCGAGCGGGCAAAGGCGAAGCCCGACGCCAGCAACGCAACCTTGATGCCAAGGCTCAGCCACACGTGTGCTTCGTAATGCCACGACCTTCCGCCTGCGGCTTCGTGTGACCTGCACGCCGCGCTCAGGATGGGGGAGCAGTCCATGCGCAGCGGTCCGACGAGGATCGCGCACACCCCGGCGAGCGCGAAGCACAACGACATCGCCAGCGGCCACGGCCGCGTGCGCAGTGACGGCACGACCGCGAGCGCGAGCGCGATGAAGCCCAATCCCCAGATCCCGACGAAGACCGTGAAGATCCACGGGTGGACAGCGCCCTCCCGGCCAAGTTCGCTGATGTACTGGCGGATCCCGGAGTAGTGCGGTTCGAGGGCGCCGGCGAGCGCCCACCCGCCTACGAACACCAGCTGGGCGAGGATCGCGGCCCACGCAAGCAACCACGTCTGGCGGCGCGCCGCCACGGGCAGCAGCGGCCACCCTGCTGGTCTGAGCCGAAGCGCGACGTTGCGTAGCACGGTCGTCGTCGGATGCTAACCCATCCTGCTGGATGCACACGATCGGATCGAACCGACCTTCCGCGTGCCAGCGGTTCGCATTCAGGACGGCTTCATGGAGCCAGCCGAAGTCAATGCGAACTATCTCGAACGCTATCTGGCCGATGGCCGATATCGCGACCGTGATGCTAAGGCGGAGTTCAATGGCGGAAATATCATCGAACCACTGAAAATCGACGGAGTCTGCGACGAGCCGTTCCCGTGGACGGTCGAGGAGCTTGAACGCGAGCACCAAAACCGAGATGTAGGCGATAGCGTCCGCCGCCTCGCCGAGGCCGGGCTCGTGTATCGGGTTCGGGTCGAGGTAGGCGGTCGCCTGGGACAGGGGCGAGGGGTAGAGCCGCCGCTGCATCAGGAGTTCGTGCTTCCCACCCGCGCCGGCCGGAAGGCCGACGAAATCGAAGTGGGCTCGGGCTAAGTCCTAGCGGGCCATCGCTAATGATCACCGAGGGCTCCGGGTATTGGAGATTTCGGGTACTTGACAGGAGGGCCGCTCGGCGTCCGTCGGGTTGTGGGGGAGGGTCCACACCGGCAATCGACCGCACCGAGGATCCGGCTTGCCTTCGGCGTGATGAATACCGGAATCCCCTCTTCTCATAAGGGTTTGGCGAGGATCGTGAAGTTCTCGGTGAGCGACGTCGGTCCGGAGCTTCGCCGGGTACCGCATGAGCAGGGCTTGACTATAGGCTGGAAGTGTGCTTGGATTGATCTGTCGCGGTCGCCATGAGTGGTTGCCCGGCAGAGCAAACATAGGATCGGGTTGGGGTCGAGCTCTCGTAGCCGGCGTTCAGCGCAAAGAGGTCTCTTGGAGAGGGAGCCGGGTCGAAACGATGATGGGGAATGGAGTGCACGTGGAGTCGCTCGAGATAGACGTGGTGGGGGATCGCTGCTCGACCGTAGGGCCCGTAGCTAGATGCGTCAGCGCTGCTGACACATCTCTCTCTCTCTCTCTCTCTCTTGCCCTGGTCTTCTAGGCAAAAAGCCTAGTACCGGCGCCGAAGATGGCGCCTATCGCGATCTTCTAGCTGGTTTTTCTCGTCGCCTACCCGGGGGCGATACCACTCGTTCTCAGGCCTGCCGGCGCCTGTTCAAGCGTGGTCACCGGGTCCGCGACGTCCGAACGAACTCCGTCGCGCGCTTCCACACGCGCTTGTCGGGCGGGGCGCCGCGGTCCCCTCACGCAACAAAGAGGCCGTCCGCCGCGATCGGTCTCTTTGCGGTGCTCGTCTGTGTCTCCGTCGCTTGCATAACGCTCTCAGCCGCCACTGCCCAAGCCGCTCTCCTTTATCCCTTCAAGGGTCAGCTAAGCGGTGGTCCGTCTCTCGGGAACGGTGGAGAATACCAAGTAGCGGTAAACGGTTTCAACGGCGCCGCCTATGTCGCAGACTCGAGTACCGACGTGATTTATGAGTACGGCGCATCGCATAGCTATGTGACGACTTGGGATGGGTCGAACACACCGGCAGGCTCCTTCGGTCTCAATTCGCTCGGCGTGGCGGCGAACAACTCAACCGGTCAGGTGTACGTGGCAGAGAACCGCGATAATGTCGTCGATCGCTTCGACGCGATCGGCGCTTACCAGTGTCAGATCACAGGCGCGGGCAGCGCGACGACGTCAGCGTCGGAGTGCAGCTCGAGCGCGCTGGGCGTGCCGGGTGGCTTCGTGCGGGCTGTTCCGCTAGCCGTCGATCAAGCCACGGACCGGGTGTATGTCGTCGATACCGAAGCCGGTGCCGTGGACATCTTCGATGCAGCGGGCAATTATCTATCGCAGCTCACTGGCTTCTCAACCAGCGTTCAGAGCGTCGCCGTCGATGACGCGACCGGCCACGTCTTTGTCGCTGACTCGGGAACGCATCTCGTTTACCAGTACGACTCGGGCGGCGTCTTGCTTTCCACATGGAACGGAGCTAATACGCCCACCGGATCCTTCGGCGGCGACTCCCTAAACATAGCGGCCAACAATGGCAGCGGCGATGTCTATGTCAGCGACTCAGGCGCCGCTGTGGTTGACCAGTTCGACGCCTCGGGTAATTATCTCGGCCAGATTGCCGGCTCGCCTAGTGGTGCCTTTGTCGAACCTCGGGGCGTCGCGGTCGATCAGGTCACTGGTGAAGTTTATGTCGTTGACAGCGGTCATGGGCAGGTCGACATCTTCGCCGGAACCAGCGTCGTCGTCCCCGATGTCAGTACCGGGGTCGCCTCTGAAGTGCACGCGACCAGCGCCACCCTGCATGGCATCCTCAATCCCGAGACGATTAAGCCGACGGACTGCCACTTCGACTACGGCACTACGACCGCCTACGGGCAGACCGCACCGTGCGTGCCTGCCGCGGGCGCGATACCGCCCGACTCGAGCGAACATAGCGTGAGCGCTTCCATTGGGGGACTTATTCCCGGTACCACCTACCACTTCCGTCTGGCGGCCGCGAACGACAACGACGAAGCGGAACCCAACCTTGGGTCAGACGCGACGCTCGAAACGTCGCCGACGCCGTTGATCGACAGCACGACAACGACGAATGTCACGACGAACTCCGCAGACCTGAACGTAAACGTCAACCCCAGCGGTCTCGAAACGACTTGCAGGTTCGAACTCGGTACGAACACCGGCTATGGCCAAACGTACCCCTGCACACCGCAGCCGGGATCGGGAGCGAGCGCTGTTTCGATATCCCAGCACGTGGAAGGCCTGAGCGCGAATACGACCTACCACTGGCGTGTAGTTGCGCACAACGGCAATGGCATTACCACCGGCGCCGACCACACCTTCATCTACTCAACCAGCGCCACCAGCCTGCCCGACGACCGTGCGTATGAGATGGTCACACCACCCCAGAAGAATGGGGCCTTGATCGGTCAGTTCCTCGTCAGCGTCCCTCCGGACATCGCCGACGACGGCTCGCGCGTGATGGCGCCAGGTATCCAATGCTTCGCCGGTGCCGAATCCTGCAACGCCAACCGCGGCCGAGTCGGCTCACCCTACATGTTCGCCCGCACCGTCGACGGCTGGGTGACTACGCCGCTCGTTCCCTCGGCCACACGATACAACGCAGACACGCCGCTCGCGGTCAGCGCGAGTGCCGGGACGAGTCTGTTCAGCATGCCCACGGCACCATTCGGCGAGGACGACTTCTACGTGCGTCAGTCCACCGGTTCATTTCTCGACCTTGGCCCCTCCAGCCCGCCGTCGGCGGGTGCTCAGGGGGCGGGCCCCGCGAACGAGGGGCAGGGAGTGGCGGCCACGGCAGACATGTCACACATGGTCTACAGCCCCTCGAAGCACGAATACCGCTGGCCTGTCGATTCGACTATCGGGGCCCGCACCTCCCTGGAGGAGTACACGGGAGCCGGCAACACCGAACCCGAACTGGTCGGCGTCAGGGGCGGCCGCGGTAGTACGGAACTGATCAGCCGATGCGGCACCATCCTCGGCGACGGGCTCGAAAATCGCTTCAATGCCCTCTCGGCATCCGGGCGAGTCGTCTACTTCACCGCCACGCAAGGCTCTTGTGGCGCCAGCGGCCCCTCGGTCGACGAACTGTATGCGCGGGTCGACGGCGCTCGCACGGTGGCAATCTCCGAGCCCGCGCCCAGCGAGTGCGGCGGCGGATCGCAACCGGCCGAAGAACGCTGCCGAAACGCGCCTCGCTCAGCCGGCACATTTCTCGGTGCTTCAGAAGACGGGTCAAAGGCGTTCTTCCTCAGCGGGCAGCAGCTTACCGATGAAGCTAGCGCAAACGGCAACCTCTATCTCTATAACCTCGGGGCCTCCGAAGGGCACAACCTCGCCGATATATCGTCTGGAGATAAGAGCGGTCTGGGCCCACGGGTGCTCGGAGTGATGGCGATCTCCTCGGATGGCTCCCACGTCTATTTCGTCGCAAAGGGCGTGTTGACCGAAGCCCCGAACGCCCAGGGCCAAGGCGCGCGATCCGGTGCCAACAATCTGTATGTATACGAGCGCGACACGGACCATCCCGACGGCCAAGTCGTCTTCGTCGCTGCCGTGCCCTCGTCAGATGCGGAAGAGTGGGCCTTGGTAGGCGCTCTCGCCAACGTAACACCCGATGGTCGCTACCTGGTCTTCACCAGTCATGGCGCGCTCACGCCCGATGACTTGCGTCCCGAAGGGCCCGCCCAGGTGTTCCGCTATGACGCCCAGACCAAAGCGCTGCAGCGCCTCTCTATCGGGAACGGCGGTTTCAAAGATAGCGGCAACGCCGGGGTCGGGGACGCGAGCATCGTTGTCCCCTCTCAAACCTCGTTCGACCGCGCGGGTGCCGCGCGTACCGATCCCACGATGTCCAACGACGGCTCTTTCGTCTTCTTCTCTAGCCCTATTGGACTCACGCCCCAAGCGCTGAACGACGTGCAGATTGCAACGGATGCTTACGGTGTTCCGCAATACGCCAGGAACATCTACGAGTACCACGACGGCCACGTGTCGCTGATATCGGACGGCAGGGACACGACGCGAATCGACACTGCCAGCACCGTCATATTGATAGGCAGCGACACGACCGGCGCAAATGTGTTCTTCAGCACGGCCGATCCGCTCGTCCCGCAGGACACAGACACACAGAGCGACATCTACGACGCGCGGATCTGCACGGTGAATGGTCCCTGCATCGCACAGCCTTCGCCTCCGCTGCCACCGTGTTTGGGTGAAGCCTGCCACGGCACGCCGGCCGGCACACCACTCGTACCTGACGCGCCGACCGTGACGTTCAATGGCCAGGGAAGTCTGGTCTCCGCACAAGCGACGACCGTCAAATCAAAGAAGGTAGGGAGACCAAGCCGCTGTTCGAAGGGAAAGCGACGTCGGCACGGGAAGTGCGTGAAGGCAAGAAACCCGAAAACAAAGCGGGCCAAGTCACATAAGGGGGGTAAGTGAACATGGAGACTGCGCGCATTGGCGTCGGTATCCGGCTGGCGCTCGTTCTAGGGGGCTTGCTTGCGATGCTCGCGCTCTGCGCCGGGCCGGCGGGGGCGGCAACACCTGCCCCCGGTCTGACGGTCGATTCATTCGCGACGCCCACCAACTTCTCATCCGATCATAACTCAGTGTGCGTTAGTGATTTGAAGTGTGATGCCTATCACGTCACCGTGACGAACGCAGGCAGCCAGTCGACCGAAGGCGAAATCTCAATCGACGACACCCTGCCGCCCGGTCTTACCCCTCAGAAGATCAGCTTCGCCTGGTCGGGACTGGAAGGCGATCTGGCTACGTCCCTTTGCACGATGGGAACTCCCATCCACTGTAGTTTTCCGCTCGCATTGGCGCCCGACGCAACGCTGAAGCTGATCGTTGACGTGACTGTGTCTGAAACGCCCGGGTCGCTCACGAACACAGTAGCTGTCTCCGGCGGTGGCTCTCTAGAGGCGTCTACGAGCAAGCAGAATCGAATCGACCCTACTCCGCCGGCGTTTGGCATGTCAAACTTCGACTTCTACATCGCCGGGCTGGACGGTGCGAACGATGCGCAGGCGGGCGATCATCCGTATGAGGTGACGACCACGATTGGCCTCGCGAACGAGTTCCGCGAAATACCCTCAGGCAACGGCGGTCCCGATGAAATACACGATTCACAGGTCGCCGATCTCAAGGATGTGGTCGTCGATCTCCCGCTGGGGTTCACTGGCAGCACTCTGGCGGCGCCGACGTGCACACTGGCGCAGCTGTCAGGCGACAACTGCCCTCCGGACACGGTGGTCGGACACCTCCTCACCGAACCGAACAATCAGACATCAGTCGACAGCCCGATATGGAATCTGGTGCCCGAGCGGGGGGTGCCCGCAGAGTTTGGCTATGTCGACGGGCTTCACGGGTCCCATGTGTTCTACGTGAGCGTTGTTCCTACATCCGCCGGCTATGTGCTTCAGGTCACCAATCCGGACATCCCTCAGGTCTACATGACCCATATCACGGCCACGTTCTTCGGTAATCCAGCCGCAAAGGACGAAACGAGGCATCCTCAGATTCCCTTCTTCACCGATCCGAGCGACTGCTCGGGTGGCCCCCTGCTGGCCAGTATCCACATGGACTCCTGGCAGAAGCCCGGATCCTACAACGCGGATGGAACTCCGAACTTCAACGACCCGAACTGGGTTGGCGCAAAGTCGCAGTCGCCGTCTGTCACCGGCTGCAACAGCTTGCGGTTCACGCCGGAAATCGTCGCTCAGCCGACGACGAAGGCGGCAGACACGCCGTCGGGGCTAGATTTCGAGATAAAAGTGCCCCAGACCGAGGACGTAAACGTGCTCGCTACACCGACCATGAAGAAGGCTGTGGTGACTTTGCCCGAAGGCTTCACGGTCGACCCCTCCGCCGGAGACGGGTTGGGCGCCTGCACGGTAGCGCAGATCGGCTGGCTCGGCGGGACGGCGAAGAATTTCAGCCCGGCGCAGCCGTCATGCCCGGAAGCCTCGAAGATTGGTTCGCTCGAACTTACAACGCCGTTGATACCAGGGGTCTTGACTGGCGAAATGTTCTTGGCCAGCCAGGAAGAAAATCCATTCCACACCCTACTGGCGGCGTATGTCGTGGTGCACGATCCGGTGACGGGCGTGCTGATCAAGATCGCTGGGGAGTTTCTGCCCGATCCCAGGACAGGCCGGATCACCGCCGTGTTCGACGAAAATCCGCAATTGCCGTTCTCGGATCTGAAGCTGCACTTCTTCGGCGGCCCCCGGGCGGAGCTTGCCACGCCGCAGTCCTGTGGCACGTTCACGACCAACACAGAACTGATGCCGTGGTCGGCGCCGGACTCTGGCCCGGTTGGCACCCCGTTTGACAGTTTTCTGATTGACGAAAGCTGTTCTTTCGGCTTCTCGCCGTCGTTCACGGGTGGAAGCACTAATCTGCAGGCGGGAGCTTACACGCCGTTCGTGGCATCGTTCTCGCGGTCCGATACCGACCAAGAACTCGCGGGCCTGACGCTTTCGCTGCCACCCGGGTTGCTGGCGAACTTGACGGGCATGCCGCTCTGCTCGGACACGGACGCGAACGCCGGGACTTGTCCAGCGAGCACGCAGGTCGGGAGCGTGCTGACCGGCGTGGGCCCAGGTCCAAACCCTCTGTTTGTGAGCGGTAAGGCGTATTTGACGGGTCCATACAACGGTGGTCCCTACGGTCTTGCCGTGGTGGTGCCCGCAGTCGCCGGTCCGTTCAACTTCGGTACTGTGGTTGTGCGCCAGTCGATCAGAATCGACCCTGTGGATGCGCACGTCACCGATGTGTCGGATCCGTTCCCGACGATTATCGACGGCATCCCGTTGCGCCTACGGCGTGTGGATGTGCGCTTGGAACGCTCTCGATTCACCTTCAATCCGAGCAGTTGCTCTAAGCTCGCATTCAACGGCAGTATCTCGGGATCGCCACTCGGAGCGCCGAGAACCTTGAACGGGAGCGTCGGCTACGCCTCCCAGCCTGGCGCGAGATCGGACTTCACGACACCGTTCCAGGTGACCAACTGCGCGACGCTCGGCTTCAAGCCGCAGTTCAAGGTCTCAACCCAAGGCAAGACATCCAGAAAGGACGGTGCGAGCCTCAGGGCTGCGCTCACCTACCCCAATGCGGCCTTCGGGTCGCAAGCGAACATCAAGAGCGTGAAGGTGGACCTCCCCAAGCAGCTCCCCTCACGCTTGACCACGTTGCAGAAGGCCTGCACCGCCGCACAATTCAACACGAACCCTGCAGGGTGTCCGGCTGCGTCCCTGATCGGACACGCCACCGTTCACACCCCTATCCTTCCGTTCCCCTTGACGGGCCCGGCGATCTTCGTCAGCCATGGCGGCGAAGCCTTTCCATCTTTGACAATGGTGTTGCAGGGCAATGGGGTGACCGTCGACCTCACGGGATCGACATTCATCAGCAAATCAGGGATCACGAGCACCACCTTTAGGTCCGTGCCGGACACTCCGTTCAGCGCGTTCGAACTCACCCTTCCCCAGGGCAAGTACTCGGCGCTCGCCGCGAACGGGAATCTCTGCAAGAGCAAGCTCGCGATGCCGACCGAACTCCTCGCGCAGAATGGCGTGAAGATCAACCAGTCCACAAAGATCGCTGTCACGGGGTGTCCCAAAATAAGGACCGCTATAGGGAAGCTCGCCTCGGCGCTGAGGGCGTGCCACAAGAAGCATGGAACCAAGCGGGCGAGCTGCGAAAGGACGGCTCGCAGGAAGTTCAGGACCGTCAAAAAATCCTAAAAAAGGAGTCGTTATGGAGAGGGAGTTGTTATGAGCAGAGCCAGATTTCGCACCGGGCGTGCTGCGATCTTCGCAGCGCTCGCGCTGGGTGCCCTTCTTGCTGCGCCGACGTTCGCCGTCGGTGCGCTTCCGGAAGTCAAGCCAACACCTACCCCGACGAGCCCGTTGACATTCGAATATCAAGCAAACACCATAGTACAGTTCACGGAACAGTCCACCTTCCTCAGGATGCAGTGCAACTCTGGTCTGCTCGGGACGGGATCGTTCACCGGCGCAAAAGCGCTGACCGTAAAATTTACGTTTACGGGTTGCTATCTAGAAAGCGCGACTGAAAAATGTCATAGTGAAGGGGCGAAAGCCGGAGAAGTCAAAACAGCGACGGTGTCCGGTGAACTCGTCTACATCTCCAAAGCGAGCAAAGAAGTCGGCATCGTCTTGAACCAGTCCGAAGGTAAAGTCGGTGGCTCGTTTGCATCCTTCGAGTGTGGCCTGTTCGAGTCGATAGCGCCGAGAGTCTCGGGAAGCGTGATCATTCCTGTGACTCCGATCAATACTAAAACCAAAAAGTTCGTGCTAACCGCCCTGGAAAGAGTCTGGGAAGGTCGAGAAGATGACGGCGAACAGCGTGTCAAAACCTACGAAAATGAAGCCGGAGAATCCGTTTACAGAGAACTCACGCTGCACCTAGGAACTACATACACATTGGGGGGTGCATTTCGCTCGCCGGAAGATGTCCTGTACGGCTTCCACGGCAAAGCGACTGAACCTGAAGTGAAGGCATAGACCGCCTGCCTCGGTCTTGGCTGGCGCTGTGTCAAGTGTGCGCGGGGCGGAAGTCTCGCGCGCACTAGGCACGGCGATGAATCAAATGATCAAGCGATGGAGTCTTACTGATGTATCGGAGTGACCTTCACAAGACGTGTGCCACGCATCGGGACGACACTTGCCTGGAAGGAGGCGATGGCGGGCTCAAGGAACCTGGGGGCGGCGATGAGTATGCCTGCGGCTAAAACGAGAGAACACGCCCCATCTCGTGGAACACGGCGCGGTCCAGTGGTCCGGTCGGGTTTGAATGGTTCGACATGGACGCAGGTGACCAAGTTGCAGCGAGCGCGATTGCTTGCCGCGGCAGTCGAGGTCGTTGGCGACCTCGGTTATCTAGGGATGTCTGTCGCAAGAGTCTGTGCCCGCGCGGGCGTTTCCAGGCGAACGTTCTATGACCTGTTCGAAGATCGCGAGGATTGTTTCCTTGCGGTGTTCGAGGACGCCGTCGCCCGGTTTGCCGCGGTCGCTCGGGACGCCGTCCAAAGCGAGTCGACCTGGCAGGGGCAGGTCAGGGCTGGGTTGTCCGCGCTGCTCTCGTTTGCGGGGGAGGAGCCGGTACTGACGGCACTCTTGGTCAGGGATGCACTTGGCAGTGGTCCTAGAGTCCTCGCGTCCAGGGGACGTGTGATCGACGCCTTGACTGCGTTTGTCGATCGGGGACGCGAAGAAACGAGAACGGGCGGGGAGCTTCCGCCTCTGACCGCCGAGGGTACCGTTGGCGCAGTTCTGGCTGTAATCCACGTGAGGGTGCTCGAGCAGGACGTGCGTCTGCTGGTCGAGCTCCTGAACCCGTTGATGGGAATGATCGTCCTGCCTTTTTTGGGAAGGACTGCCGCGGCGAAAGAGCTCACACGACCCGTCCCCACGGTCTCTCACCTGGATGGGAGGCCGCCGGTTGGGCTTCTCCTCGACGGGCTTGGGATGCGCGTGACATATCGCACGCTGCGAGTTATCTCCGCGATCGCGGAGAATCCTGGCGCATCAAACCGGCAGATCGCACAGGCCGCTGATGTTCACGATCAGGGTCAGATCTCAAAGCTCCTCACGCGCCTGGATGAGCTCGGAATGGTGCAGAACACGGGTGCTGGCCACACCAAGGGTGAGCCCAACGCCTGGAGTCTCACCCCCAGAGGTCATCAAGTTGCGCAGACTGCCAGCTCATGGTCCGCGACGCCACCGGAGGCCTCCACCCAGGCGTGCGGTTGATGCCCGTCATTTCGGCTCTAGCATCTCCCCCTTGCGAGAGCACGTGGATTGGTGAAGCCGTCAGACTGCGGCTACACGTCTTGAGGTAGGCGAGCACGAGCGGCTCGAGCTGGCCCGGCTTCAGCCGGTCGGCGCCCTCGGAGGGCGTGCCGTCGGTCGCGCTCGCGGGCTTCGCGTTCGTCTCGGTTGGTGCCGAGCGTGAGCTTCGTCCGCTCGGGCGAGTCACGGACGATGATCGTCGCGAGTTCGCTGCTGCGCACGCGGAGGGTCTGCACGATGAGATGCCCCGAGAGTTCTGCCCGGAGTGCGAGACCCGGCGATGCTAGCCCAGCAGCTTCCAGCACACGGGCCGGGCTGCCGGCCGCTGGCGGGCACGTCCTCCGCGCTGTTCCCCGGCGAGCCCCGCTACGTCTGCACCGCCAACTGCCCGCGCCGCAGGGGCGCTCGCTCCCGAGCTAGGCGCGATCGAGAAGCCCGCGACAGCGCGTCGGGGTCGAGCGCGGAAGGTCGCGATGCCTGAGACGGCGCGCGGCAACGAACCCGAACCACCGAGTGGGGCGCGAAGCTCTCGACGCCGCTGTTGCGCGATTTCATCAAGGCGTGGACTCGCCACGACGCGCTGCTGGACTACATCAACGAATACGAGCGAACGTGGGTTTGATGCCCGTCGGCCCCGCGACCCAGCGGAAACGCCTGAGCTTAGCTCCAGCGATCCAACCGCAACGTCGGCCGAAGCCGGTCGCCCCCGGCTCCTCAAGAGCGATGCTTGATCTTTGCTTGATCCCCGCTGTCGCCCATCGCTGCCGCCAGACCCAACACCGGCCAATTAGCAGGCATTTCTAAAATGGAGCCAGCCGGGATCGAACCGGCGACCTCCTGCTTGCAAAGCAGGCGCTCTCCCAGCTGAGCTATGGCCCCGAAGCTTCGAGTGTAGGGAAGCCCGCGCAGTGACGGATAGCTACTTGTCGAAGTCGAAATCCCGCGGGGGACGCTGCTCGAACCACATACGCTCCTGCTCGGGCGTATCCCGCAGGAAGTCCGGCGTCTCCTCGAGAACATCCTCGGCCGCTTCATCGGCCTCGTGGGACCCCACGCCTGCGACCGGCGCTCCGGCATTCTCCTCGCGGCCACTCCCCTCGTGGGAACTGCTCGCGGGCATCTCCCATTCGAGCGACTCCTCCCCCGAAGGTTCCGTCGCCTCCACTGTCGAGCCATCTCCCAACGATCCGGCAACGACCCCCTCGGGATCGGACTCCACATGTAGGCCGGGCGTTCCGGACGCTTCGTCGAGCACCGCACGCATGTCGAGCTCGGCAGTCTCCTGACCGACATTCGAGAAGTCAGCGTCGCGAGCGGGATGGACTGGCTGGGGAAGTTGGTCGCCGGGGGCAGGGGTGTCGTCCGGCGTCCGCTGTCCCTCGTGAGTTTCCTCTTCCGGATGGCGGGGCACCGGATCGAGCGCCTCGCGCTGCTCGCGGGCGACCTCGCCCGGATCGGCGCCTCGCAGGCGCTTCAGCTCCAGGTGCTCACGGATAGCGTCATCGAGCAATCCCATGCGCCGCCACACCATACTGCGCCGACCAGCATTCGTTTCGGCGACTACACTTCCCTGACCTTGCACGCGCCCCCAAGCGCGCACACGGGGCTATAGCTCAGTTGGGAGAGCGCCTGGATCGCACCCAGGAGGTCGCGAGTTCGAGTCTCGCTAGCTCCATTCCTAAAGATCCCTGCGTACAGGCCGCTTTTTGCGGCGCGAGGATCGGCGGGAATCGTCGTGTATCGGCGATCGTGGGGACTGTGCCCGATTGCCGTGGATTACCGGCGATCGGGGCTCGATTGAGCGCGCGGGCGGAGCTATGGTCGCCGACGTCCAACGAACATAAGTGGCCCCGGCGGCGCGCTAACGCCCCGGGGCCCGGCACCGAGGAACAGAGCCTCGATGCGTCGCTGATTGTCCCGCAGCGCCGTGCTGTTCGCGCGGCGGGTCATGGCGTGCGGCTGATCGCGACCTGCTCCTCGGTGTCGCCCGAGCGAAGGAGCAAGAGCGATGCCAAAGAGAAGCGACAAGCAGGAACGCGAGAGCAAGAAGCGAGCGCGTGCGAAAGGGACCGCACGATCGGGTCAGACGCCCACGGGGAAGTCGCCGTCGGCTGACCGCCCGACGACCGACGGTGAGCTGCGGCGCTTTAAGCCGGTCTCCGATGAGCTGGTGCTTGCGGCGATCGACCGCGCCGAACGCCATCGCCCCAATGAGCGGCAGGATGTCCCGCTTTGGGACGTTGCTGCCCATCTCGGGTTCGTCAAGAGCGGGTGGACGACCCGGCAGCTGCGCCCACAGTTGGATGCGCTGATCGCCAGTGGTCTGCTGGCCGGAGGTCGTCGTTACGGGTTTGACGTGTGGGGGCTCTCCATCGTGGGGCGAAGTCATCTTCGCGCAGCCAGCACCGCGCGCGCGGCCCGGCCTCGGGCTCGAGCACGGTCCGCAGCGCGTCGATGACGTTGCTCTTGCCTGCGTTGTTCTCGCCGACGATCACCGCCAACGGCTTGCAGAGCTCGATTGTGGTGTTGAGGTTGCGGTATCCGGTAGCCCGCAACGCGCTGATGTACATGGTGCACTCCCTCGCGACGAATCCGAGCTGTGAGGTGTTAGGCCGGAACCGCGAGGATATGCTTGGGGCAGGCGAAAGCGCGATCAGCGGCGCCCCCCGAAGGCCCGATCCAGAGGTAGGGTGCAAGTGTGGCCGCAAGCGAAGGATTGACGACCCAGGACGGCGAAAGACTGCTAGAGGCACTTCTAAATAGTCTTGATAGACGCCCTAGACAGCAAAACTTCTAGACTATAGACTCCGGTCCGGACGATGCTGCCTGCATCACCGGACACCCAGGTTGGCACCGCCCCTAACACGGGCCCAGCTTCTGCCAAGCTTATTTGCCCCGGAGCCGATGGGATCGACTTCGAGCGTGGCGAGGACGGTGTCTGGAGATACGCCGGTACTGGTGCCCAGGTGCCCGGTGCTCAAGACGTGACGCTTGGGGAGGTCATAAGCGCCCGTTTGGTAGTCCGTCCGGGAGAGGAACCGGAGGCGGTCCTCGTCTCCTTGACCGAGATCATGGAGGATCGTCGCCTCGCCTGGGTGCTAGAGAAGGGCACGCGGTTGTCGGGCGGGGACGATGAGTTGTTCTCCGTTGCCTGGCCTACTTGGCAGGAGCATGTCGGCGAGCCGGTCGACGTGCACGCGCCAGAGCGTGACGCAGAGGGCTTGGATCGAGTGATCGCCATGCGGGAGCGGGACGTACGCCTGCGTCGTCACGAGCTCAAGCGCGCTACTGAAGCACGTCAAGTGATAGTCGGCGTAGCGTCAGGTCTAGGTGTGACCCGCCGGCACATAGCCGAGCTGATTGGCGTCAGCACAGGCCGGATTCAGCAGCTGATCGACGACGCGCCGCGAAGAGTCCAGCTCGAGGTTGAACGCATTCTTCGCGACGGCCCGGCGATCCTCAAGCTGGTACACGCCGAACCGATCGAACGTGATGAAATCGAGCCGCCGAAGGACTGGGACCGCGCTCAGGTGTCCGAGATGCTCGATCGGCTGGTGAGCCTCGGGCTTCTGACGGCGGATAAGACCGCAGGAAGCGTATGCCAGAGTCACGCGGGAGAGCAGGCGCTGGAACATCTAAGCGCCAAGCCTCGTCGCCGGGTAGGGGCTAACAGTGAGCAACGGTCGACTACCTGAGCTGCCGCCGGGCGCTCTTTTTGCAGTCCGCGAAGCGGTAGATGATGTCCACCACGGCCTTGCCGAGCGCAAGGCCGTCGCTCACTCCAACGCGCTTAAGCACCTGCTCGATCGCGCGGAGGAGGCCGGAGTACCGAAGCAGCAGCGCGAGCAGATGGCGAGCGAAGGGTTTCAGCGGATCTTCGAGGCGCTAGCGCCGCCGAAGCAAAGCGGTTGGAGATCGTGGCTTCGGCGAACTACCTCCGCCGGTGAGCAACACGCGCTGCCGAGGGCCGACGACATTCGGCAGCTGCCGCGCGGCTGAGAGCCAACCACCTGCCAAGGAATGAATGGAGCAACCCGAGCCGTAAGTCTCACGGCTGGGACCGTGAGGAGGAGAATGCGATCAGGACGGCGAACGTCCGATTCGCTCCAGGCACTCATTGCGAGAAGTGCATGAGTCCGCGATAATCGATAACTATCGATTATCGGCCTCAGCCGGCACCGAATAGCCGTGTCCTGAGTTCGTGCTAGACCACGCCGAGCGCATCGAGGAACCCTGGTTCTGGGTACACCGGCTCGCCGACCGCATGCACGTGTGACTCACCGAGATAATCGATCATGCTCGGGTGGAACGCGAACCGCCGTGCCGAGCGAGGGAGCTGGGTGTCGTCGTGCTCTGAGTGTCCGTAGAACGTGACCTCGCCCGACTCGAGCTCGCCATCGATCACACCGACCATACCTTGCCGCCACAGCGCGCCGCAGGCCTCCTCGATGCTGTGTGGCTGTGCAAGACCACGGCGTATGGATTCCTCCATGCGCGATAGCGCGTCGCTTTCGAAGCGGTCCTGGCGAATCTGCTTGATCGCGTCAGTCAACAGGCCGGCGTAGTGCTCGCTTATCGCCCGGGTCATGTCGTCTTCGTGGTGGCGGGCGGCCTCCTCACCCGCAAGACCGTATGACTCGCTGACACCATGAAGCGGCGCGTCGCTCGGCATCAGCCGTCGCGCGACGTCGATGCCCGCACAGTAAATGCCGGTCCTGCCGATTTGCTTGGCTGCACGGTTGACCGCCGCCTTGACCTCGGCATCGTTGAGCGAGCTCGCTCCGCGCTTGAACACACGCTCAAGCGCGTCGCAGAGGCTATTGCCCATCTCGACGACGTCACGTGGCAGCAGCAGTGTGTGGCGCAGCAGGTACGCCTCGATGCCCTCTTGGCAGCGGCGCACGGTGTTCGTAATCGTCGAGCGCGACAGCCACTGGGCAGTCAGTGATGCCCCGGGTGAGTAACCATCTTTCATCCCTGGCAGGGCGGCTACCTTTCGCCGCAGGAACTCCTGGCTCTGCTCGGTGTTCCACGCGAGCCGGCGCAGCATTGGCGAGTGGACCCACTTGGCGCCGTGAACGCTGTCGAACAGTGGTTGCACGATTGTGTCCCTAAGCGCGACGACTGTATGGATGTGCCTGAAGCGCGCGTCCTCACCGAGCGCGAGCACTGCGTCCAGCAGGCCGCGCTGGCAGGCGGCCCACGGACGCGGCGCGAATGGCTCAACGGCATCGAGGTTGTCAAGGAAGAAGTACAGAGACGGGGAGCCAGCAACGACCGGCTCGAGGTGCTCCTCAACGTCCTGCCACTGCGAACGGGCGAGCAACGCGCGAAAGCGATCGAGGTCCTTAGAGCGGGTTAGGATGTGCTCGGCGGCGGTGAACGGGCTCATCGGTGCGTGCCCAACATTGCTGGTGCCGAGCACAGTGCGCGTCGCCTGCTCGAGACGCTCGGCGTGAAGCGCACGGATGCCGGCGTCGTGCTCGCGCCCACCAATGTCATAGAGAAGCGTGGCGGCGGCACTCGCGAGGATCGCCTTTCGCCACAGCTCACCCCAGGTGGGAATCGCTTGCGCGCCCAGGGCGATCGAGAGGCGTATTACCCAGTCATTCGGCGGCGGCTTGGTGCTCGGGCCGAACGCGAGCACAGATGGGTCGCCGGCCTTCAAGGCGTTCAGCGCGCGCAGATAATGACTCTTACCTGAGCCCTTGCGTCCGAAGAGGACGCGCGGCATGGCTTGGTCGTGGCTCCCGTTGAGCGTGCCGTCGATGTTCAGATAGAGTGCGGCAAGCGTGTCGAGGTCGAGCTCGGCACTAGCGGCATCGGGCGGTCCGAACCAATAGCGCTCCATGATGGACGAACCTACGCATGCCCCGCGACGACGGCGTGCAGGAAGGCGACGCCGTTAGGCGTGCGCCTGCTGGCGAACCGGATCGCCAGTGGGCGTGCGCTGGACAGGGAATAGCCGTCGTGTTCGAGGAAGAACTCGAGGTTGGTGTCGGGGTAGTTGTCGCCGTAGTTGCGGCCGCTGTCGACGATCAGCAGCGGTGTCGTGCTGGCCTGGGCATTCGCCGCGAGCACGCGGCTGGCGCTCCGGACCCGCTCAAGCAGCGTCGGCCTGCCGAACTCGCTTTGCTCCACTCTTCCATCCCCCGAATCAAGATTTCCGCAGCGACGCTACGGCGCGGCCGGGAGCATACCCGAAGAATCCACGGGTCTGCAATCGCTCGACAGTTTGATTGCGGTGCCGATGCTGCGACCGGACTGAGGCCCAGCTCGGTGACGGTGCATCGCCTGGCCGGTCAGATGACGCGACTGAGGACGACGACTGAGCCAAGCCTTCGCTCTGGTTGGCAGGTGTCCTGGCCGGAATCGGAGCTATCCGATCGTTTCAGGCACTCATCGCCAGAAGTGCCTGAGTCCACGATAATCGCCGACAATCCGCGTGCATCCGCACCGACCTTGGCGCCGCAGGCCGTTCGCAAACCCCCTGCTAATCGGCATCTTTCAACACAAAACCCGCGTGCAGAGCGGGCGCATCGCACCCAGGAGGTCGCGAGTTCGAGTCTCGCTAGCTCCATTCCTAAGTACCTGCAAATGAGCGGTTTCAGCGGTTTCTCGGCGTGATCCGAGTCGCCATTTTTAGGCCCATGAGGCCTGTCCATGGGCCCAAACTCCCCAGGCCGGTTTTCCGCTTGCCTACTGGGGAAACGCTGAAAAGGGGGCGCCTGCTGACTCGCAGGAGGTCGCTGGGTAGGAGAGCCGAGTAGGCGCCCAAATGGTCCGATGGGGCGGTTTGCTCGCGGTTCACGTCACTGACACTCGGTGCTCGCTCTTGTAGGCGTTTGCGGAAGCGCGGCCGCCAGGGCACTTCGGACGAACGGAAGTCGTCCGCAGCGCAAGTGTCAGCAGAGGCAGCGAGCTCGCACGATTCGCTGAGAAAGCATCACTCTTGAAGTTGTGAGGTGCGATGATCCCGCTGTGGCCAAACCGAGCATCGGGGTGTGCCTGTCCGGTGGCGGGTTCCGCGCGTCCTTCTATGGCCTCGGCGTACTGCGCTACCTGGCGGAGGCAAACCTGCTCGGATCCGTCGTGGCGATCTCGGCGGTGTCGGGGGGATCGATCGCCGCCGCGGCGGTCGCCGACAGTGCCGGGGAGCTGGCCGCGGGCGCCTTCAGTCTGGACGCATTCCTCGCGAGCGTCGACCGGCCGTTCCGCGATGCCGTCACCCGAGGCAACATCCGCAACAAATGGCTAGCGCGCGCCGCTGCCGCACGGCTGGGCGGTGATAACTCGGGCCGCGGTGCTGCCCTCGGCCGGGTGATGGCAGAGGAGCTCTACAGCCACGACCTCGTCAGGGAACTCCCGCCGGGTCCGCAGATCGTGCTCACGACCACTGATCTCGCAACCGGCAGGGCGTTCCGGATCGCTCGTGATTTCATTGGTAGCTACGACTTCGGCTACGTACAGCCCGCGCCCGGTGAGATCGAGCTCGGTTTTGCTGTTGCCGCCTCAGCGGCCGTGCCGGGCATGTTTCCGCCTGCCTGGCTCTCCACCAACAGCATCGCCTTGAAGAATGCGCCGGCGGTGCTGTCGCTGCTCGACGGCGGCGTGTATGACAACCTCGGCCTCGAGTGGTTTCAAGGCTGGTCCTCAGGGCGCCCGGAAGGCGCCGTGAAGCCGGACTTCCTGATCGTTGTGAACGCCTCTGGGTTGTTGAAGACCGTGACGAAGCCGTACGGCGAGGTGCGCGCAGTGTGGCGCAGTAAGAGCGTCCAGTACGCGCAGACCACCCGGCTTCGCACGCGCTGGTTCGTCGGGGATCTTCTCGCAGAACGCGAGCAGGGCGTCTATCTAGGGATCGGCCTCGACCCGCGGAAGTACAAGCTCGCGAACAACAAGCCGGTCCACCCCGACGTCTACCGCGACGCGCTGCCCTCTGTTCTCGTCGAGCCCGCCGCGGAGGTGCGCACCGACCTCGACCGTTTCTCGAGCACCGAGGCGGACCTTCTCTCCTACCACGGCTACCAGTCACTTCATGCGCGGCTCGCCGCGCTTTACCCGAAGCTCGCGATCGAGCAGCCCGCATGGCGGCAGTTCGCCGACCTGAGCACCGCTGAGATCTCAGAGCTCCGTGCAGAGCTTGAGCGCGGCGCGAAACGACTCCGTCCGCCGCGGCTGCCCGCGAAGCGCCTTCGCAAACTGAAGTTCTGGTAAGCACGATGCTGCCCGAACCTCGGTTAGAATCCGCAGTCCAGAACGATGAGCTTCCTTACCTACTACGGGGAGGACAGGCCGTTCGGCCCTGCGCCGCGGCGCGTCTACGGGCGAATCGACAGCCGCGAGGGACCGGGCGCCGAGGCAGCGGGTCCCAGCACAATCCTGATCGACAGCGTTGACGCTGACTGGTTTGACGAGCGCGGCAGGGAGGCGGGGTGGTTGGCGGCACCCGAGACACGCGAGGAAGCTGACAGGAATGTGTCGATCCTCCATGCGCCCGAGCGCGACGTGCCGGGTGGCCTGCTCGCCAGATGGATGCGGCATCGTGGCGAGGAGCGTTGGATCGAGATCGAGTTCACCGATGGCGAGGACGTCGAGCACTACCTGAACCTGTTCGGAGCGCCATTGATGCGCGGCTCGGGCCCATGGCGGACGGTGCCGGCTCATGTCGAAGCGCAACTCGAGCGGGCGACCGGGCTCGACGCGCTCCCAGGAGCGTCCAGGGAGCAGCTAATCGAAGCTCTCGGCCGAGTCGGCGACGTCGAGGCATTGGCCGTGTATGACGTGGGGCATGGTGCATGTAGTGCGCTGCTCGCCCCGTGGCCGGCGCTGTACTTCGATTTCGGCGGGGGTGTGAAGGCGAACCGCAACACCTTCCCCACGGCGCTCAGGCGGTTCTGCATGAGTGAAGATCCACCGATCGTGCTTTCGCACTGGGACTTTGACCACTGGTCCTCCGCGCAGCGAGACATCCGCGCGCTGAAGCTCACCTGGATCGTCCCGCGCCAGCCGATTGGCGCGGTGCACACCGTGATGCTCGGCGCGCTCCTCGCGGAGGGGCATGTGCTCGTCTGGCCGAGGGATCTTGGGGCGCTCGATGTCGGGGCGGTGAGGATCGAGGCATGCACCGGCCCGCGCAGCTCACGCAACGACTCGGGGCTCGCGATGATCCTCACCCACCCCGATGGGTCACAGATGCTGCTGCCCGGGGACTGCCGCTACGACAGCATCCCGAGCGCACGCGGGCGCTTCGCCTCGATCGTCGTCCCGCACCACGGCGGGCGCACTCGCTCCAAATTCGTCCCCACGAGCGACGGACGCGCCGCGGGACGTTGTGTCTACTCCGTCGGTGACCCGAACCAGTGGGATCACCCGTTTCCGTCGGTGCTGGCCGACCACGCTGGGGTCTATGCCGCGGAGCTCTTTACCGCTGTGCGCGCCCCCGAAGGGCTGGGGCACGTCCACCTTTACTGGGATGAGAGCCAGTCCGAGCAGCTGCTCGGGTGCGGCGGGGGCGAATGCGACCTGCGTTGCACTCAGCGCTGAGCACCTAATGTGGGCTGTCTCCGGGTGCTCCCGGCAGTTGGGGGCTCGATAGGTCTTTGAGGGTTGTCTGTGCCTCGGCTCAGGCTGCCTCCTTCACCGCCAAGTGAAGAGGAAGGGGTTGAGCCTGATGACGAAGGATGACATGCTGTTCGGCTACCGTCAGCAGCTATTCGCGGAGGCAGCGAGGACGAACGTCTCAGCAGCGCGTGCCGGACGTTCGGGGTGCACCGCTCTACCTACTGCGCCTGGAAGCGCCAGGTCGACCGGCATGGCCTTGAGATGCTCCGCCCGCGTGAGCGCCGCCGGCCGCAGATGCCCAACGCGCTGCCGAAGATGATCGAGGAGCGGATCGTGTCGTTCTCGATCGCGCATCCGGGGCTTGGGCCAAGGCGCGTCGCTTCAGAGCTCGCCCGCGAGAAGTGGGGCGGATGGTGGTCTCCCCGAACGGTGTCTGGAAGGTTCTATGCCGTCACGGGCTGAACCCCGCTCAAAGCGCCTGGGGTTGATCGCTGGCTACGCCGCTCCCTATGAGCCGCCCCGGGATCCTGCACCAGAGCAGCACATTGACGTCGAGCGGCCCGGTGAGCTGGTGGGGATCGACTGCTTCTACGTCGGCCGGTTGAAGGGCACCGACGGCGCGATCTGGCAGCTCACCGCGATCGACATCGCCTCCTCCTACGCCTGGGCGGAGCTCGTCATCTGCAAAGGAGGCAACCCCACCGGCCGCCAGACCAGCAAGCTCGCCAGACGAGTCGCCCAAGAGCTCAAGGACGCCGGCTGGCAGCTCGAACGGCTGCTCTCGGACAACGGCAACAGGCCCCAGACCAACGGCAACGTCGAGGCACTACACAACGACGAGTGCTGGCGCCCCGCCTTCGCTCGCTACCTCCACCCCCGCTACGGTGGCCTGAAAAGAGAGCTCGACACCTACCTCGGCTTCTACACAACGACCGCGCGTCGCGGCCTCTCCCGCCTCCGGGGCTACCCGGGCTCAAGCCATGAGCAGGTGCGCGCGAGCTGGTTCGCCGTCGGCACCGGCCGCGCGGTCGTCTCCCATGAGAGCGCGCTCGAGCTGCACGAGCTCTCAGACGTGCTCCCCAACACTGTTCTTCTCCTGGTCGACCATCGGCACCGGGCATCATAAGCTGCCCGTGATCGCGCTCGAGCAGCACATCGCCGAGAAGATCCACGCCTATACCGGAACCTACGGCACGGCAGAGCGAGAGAGCACCCGCTCCAAGGATCTCATCGATCTTGTCCTGATCAGTGTCTTGGCCCGTCCCGACGCCGAGCGACTCAAGCAGGCGCTCAACTCGACGTTCCACAGCCGCGACCGCCAGCCGCTGCCGACCAGCCTGCCGCCACCTCCCAGCGCCTGAACAGAGTCATACGCCCCGCCGGCGCGAGAAGTAAACGGATCTACCGCTCTGGTATGAGAAGGATGTACTGGGGCTAGACGACCTGCCGCGATACTGGATCTTTCTTAACCTCGCCCTCAAGCGATGGCTGTGGCGCGTGCGGCCAATCAGAAGTGGTGCTCTGCGCCCAGTCCTGCAGGAACGCCTCGGTATCGGCCACATCGAGTGGTCGGGCAAACAGGAAGCCCTGCCCGCTGTCGCAGGCCTCACCTCTGAGCAGGGAGAGCTCCTGCTGCTGCTCGATCCCCTCTGCGAAGGTCTCGATCGAGAGCGACTTGCCGAGTTGCACCAGGGTGTGGATCAGCGTCTCGCCCTCCCGGTTGTGCTCGAGGCCCAGGATGAACGAACGGTCGATCTTCAGCGCGTCGACGGGGAAGCGCTGCAGATGGGCAAGCGATGAGTATCCGGTCCCGAAGTCATCGATCGCGATCCGCACGCCAAGCTGCTTGACCGCTGCAAGGCGCCGCGTGGTCTCCTCGATATTGCGCATCAGCGTGGTCTCGGTGATCTCGATCGTCAGTGCCGCAGGCGCCAGGCCACTGTGGGAGAGCGCTTGTTCTACGTCGACTACTAGCTGATCGGTGTCGAGCTGGCGCCCAGAAACGTTGACGGCCATGCCGATTGGGTATCCGGCGGCGCGCCATGCAGCGCCCTGAGAGCAGGCCTCCTCCAGAACCCACTTGCCGATATCGACGATCAGTCCCGTCTCCTCGAGCAATGGGATGAAATCATCGGGTTGAACGATGCCGCGCGTTGGGTGCTCCCAGCGGATCAGAGCCTCAACTCCGTTGGGGCTCATATCGCTCAGGCTGATCGTGGGCTGGTAGACGAGGAAGAACTCGTCCTTCTCCAAGGCTTCGCGCAGATCCATCTCGAGCTCCATGCGGCTCTGCACCATGTCCTGCATCCCCGTCTCGAACACAACGTGGCGATTCTTGCCGTCCCACTTCGCACGGTACATCGCGATATCCGCGTCGCGCAGGAGATCCTCCGCGGAGGTGTGGTCCCCCACCGCGATCCCGACGCTCGCCGTCACTGTGACACGAATCTCTTTGTCCGCTCCGAGCTGGAACGGGTGCTTGAGCGCCTCCAGCAGACGCTCGGCGATCAGCTCGGGCCCCGCTGCCAGCGAGAGCTCCTCGGAGACGACGACGAACTCGTCCCCGCCGAGACGCCCAAGCGCATCGGTGGCCCGCACCACGCCGTCCAGTCGAGCGGCAACCGCTTGCAGAAGTTCATCACCGACGCCGTGACCGAGGGTGTCGTTGATGCTCTTGAAGTTGTCCAGATCGACAAACAGCGCCACCACCGGCGTTTGGCTGCGATGCGAGCGCACCAGCATCTGCTCGACACGATCCAGGATCAACGTCCGGTTCGGCAATCCCGTCAAGGGGTCGTGTGTAGCCAGGAACGAAAGCTCCTCCTCGCGCCTTGTCAGCTCTTCGTCGGTCAGTCGCCGCTCGGCCTCATAGCTCTCGCACATCCGCAGCACGCTGAACTCGAGGCTCAGCTGCAAGATGTTCAGCGCTTGGGACAGCGTGTCCGGCGAGGCGCCGAGCTGCCTGGCGCAGTCCTTCAGCACCTCAGCCATCACATTGCGCCACCAGTAACAGCGGTGGGTCACCTCGTTCAAAGACGCCGCACGGTGAGCAGCCAGCTCGGCGAAGATCTCCCACGTTTCCCGACCGGCCTCGATGGCCACTTCCATGCCCTCCCCGGCGATCCAGCGCGCTACCGCGATCGTCGAGCTGTTACAAATCCTTTCGAAGCTCTCCTGAACCACTGCGTCGACGACTTCGCCTGACTCCGAGGTTCGCGCGACGGTCTCCTTGAGCACATCTCCGACGCGCGACTTCAGGGCCTCTCCAAGACGATGAAGCTCCTCCCCAGGCTCATCCGCCGAAAGGGACGGCGGCATCGGGACGCGCATCTCATCCAAACCCCGGTTCGCGTGTTGATGTGGCATAGCAGCTCAACGCATCGGCAGCCGGCGCTCATTCCATAAGCTCGACTCCGCGGCAGTAGGCAAGCATCTGGACGCGGTTCTATGCAATCACGACTAAAGGCTCGTGCGGCCTGACCGATATGCCAGCACGATGAGCGATCGCTACCAGGCAATCAACGCCATAGATCACCGAACACGCGACTATCGCAAGGTCGCGCTATCGATCGCACTCCTGCTCGCCGCAGCCGCGGCGCTCATCGGCGGCGCCTTCGCGACCTTCACCAGCACTGTGACCGCGGGTCCCCAGACGATCTCCTCGGGTACGGTCAAAATCGCCGTTGGCCCGAAAAACGATGCGGCCACCGGTGCGACCAACATTGCCGCTGGGGACACGGTCGCCCGTGAGGCCGATCTGAACTCGACGGGAGCCACGCTCGCGAACAAGGAAATCACGCTGAAGTTCACCGCCTCGCCGACGTCGAAACTCGATACAGACCCGACCAACGGGCTGCAGGTCAGCATCCAGGCGTGCTCGGAAGCGTGGAAACGAGTCATCCCCGGCTCTCCCCCTCCGGCATTCGAATATACATGCACCCCCGGCGCTACCACGGTCAAAATCGGGGGCGCCAACACCGCGTCGGTAAGCGCGCTCGAGACGACCGCCCAGCCGCTGACGCCGCTGAACTCACTGGCCACCGGTGGACAGGACTACCTGGTGTTTACGCTGACCCTTCCCGAAGCCGCCCCCGGCGATCTGTCCAAAATCGCCGCGTGCACTGGCCCGGTCAGCGGTACGGTGGCAACCGAGGATCTGCAGGGCTGCTCGTCGACCTTGACCTACAACTTCCAGGCGACGCAACGGAACGCGATCGCCCAGTAGCGATGACCGCCGCGGCGCGTGGGCTGGCTGGTGCCCTGTATCGCTCGGTACAGGCGCACGCCCACCGCTCTGTGGGCGCCCTTTGCATCGCCCTCGCCCTGCAGATCACCGTGCTGGGCACGGCGCTGGCGAGCTTTGCCGGCACGAAAACCGCGGGTTCAGAGGCCTTGAAATCGGCAAAACTGGTGACTCCCATCGGTCTCGCAAGTGCCAACGGGGGTTGCGCCGGCGGCAGCGGGCAGACCAACGTATCTGCCACGTGGACCGCCTCGGCGGAACTCGACGCCAACGGGGCCTCCCTGGTCAACGGCTACACGCTGTTGCGTTCGACCACCTCGGGAGGCAGCTACTCCTCCGTCGGCACGACAGGTGTTGCCACGAGCTTCACCGATGTCAATCCATCCGGAGCGGAAGTTCCCCAAGTCTATGTTGGCAACGGTGGCGAAGCCACAAAAACCGTGCACGCCGTCAACACCTCGACCAACGCCGGCACATCGATGACGACCGGAATAGTTGGCATTGAGCCAAACAACATGGCCGTCACCCCGGAAGGCACCAAGGTCGTCGTGGCCGAGGGCGCCTCACATCAGGTGCAGATCATCACCGTCTCCTCTCACGCCGTCGGCGCGGCCGTGTCGATCCCGGAAGTTGCCGGCGTCAAATCGCGCCCCGACGCGGTCGCCATCACCCCCAACGGCTTGACGGCGTACGTCGTCGACGGAGCCAACAAACTCGTCTACCCACTGACGATCTCCACGAGCAAACTCGGTACCGCGATCGCCATCGGCGCTCAGGGCGACCCGGGCGCGATCGTCGTGACGCCAGATGGGAAAAAGGTGTACGTCGCCAACTTCTCCGCTCACACCGTGTCGGTGATCACCACGGCCACCAACTTGGTGACCGCCACCGTCATGATCGGCGCCGGGGAAACGGGCAAGCCGATCGCGCTGGCTGTCACCCCGAGCTCGGCCGACGTATACGTCGCCGATCAGGGCAACGCACAGGTGGACGACATCGCAACCTCGAGCGATACCGTTTCCAAAACAATCACCGTCGGAAGCATGGTCGACGCCAACGTAGCGAGTGGCGGAGACCCAAACGTCCTGGTGGTCACCCCCGACGGAGAACAGCTCTACGTGGCGAGCTACACCGCTGGCACCATTGTTCACATCGCCGTCTCGACTGACACGGTGACGAAAACGATCACGCTCCCGGGGACCACCCCCAACCCCAACGCGCTGACTCTCACGCCCAACGGCTGTCAGCTCTACGTCCACGACCACGCAAACAACCAGGTCGACGCGATCACGGTGTCAAGTGACGCTGTAGCCGCATCCCCGGCGGTCGGGGCCACGGGAGATCCGACCGGCATGTCGGTGACCCCGGATAGCACGCATGTCTATGTCGCAAACCGAGGCGTCCCCAGCGTCTCGGTCATTGCAACGGCGACCAACACGGTCTCCTCGACGCTGGCCGAAGCGACGGTCGGCAAAGAACCATATGCCGTGCTCGCTACACCTTCACAGTACTTCTACAAGCTGCAGGCCGGGCATGGCGGCTGGCAGAGTGCGCTCACCGCTGCGATGACCTACACACTCGGCTTCAACCAGGGAGGGTGGCAGTAGATGCCCCTGCGAATAGCGGCATATACCGACGTCCAGCCGACCAGAGCTCTGGTCGAGCCACGCCGGCGTACCCGGGGGCACGGAAGGGTGGCGAAGGTGCTCTCCTCGATCATGCTGGGCGGCGTCCTTCTCCTGATCGCGACAGCCGTCGGGGGAATGGCGCTCGGCCTCTTGCGAGTCACGGTGATCGACACCGGATCAATGCGCCCAACGCTCAACCCGGGGGACGTCGCGCTCCTCACATCGGAGCCGCCCAGCGACTTGCGGAAGGGCCAGATCGTCGCCTTTCACCCACCCGGCGAGTCGAGCCTGACCGTGACGCACCGGGCGATCTCCGTCGAGCACACCAAGAACGGAGTCATCTTTCAGACGCAAGGCGACGCGAACAACGCCAAGGATCAGTGGCGTGCCCACATCGTCGGCAACACCGTCTGGTATGAGGACTTCAAGTTGCCAAAATTCGGGTATCTGGCGGTGTGGAGCCAGCAGAGCCTCGTGCGCTTCGGCCTGCTGAGCATCATCGTGGTCCTAATCGTGAGCATGCAGCTGGGTTGGATCTGGCGGCCCGGCCCGCGCCCGTGAGCAGCTACCAACTGCTTTTTTCACCGCCCACGCAGCCGGTTTTCGTGGCCGGGCTCACACACGTTCGAGCTACTTCGCCTGTTGCGTTCTTGCTGATCGTGAATTCGTCGCCGTTGATCGCTTTCGCTGTGACGGAGTATGTGGTCTTGCTCTTCGTCGTTTTGCTCAGGTACGCCTCACTCGTACTTGCCAGGATGTGAATCGTCGGTTCGTATTTGTTCAGTTCCGTCGTCGTAACCTTTTCGTATTCGCCGTTGTTGTCGGTCGAGATCGCCTCGGCTGCTGTCTCGGCCGTACGTGCAAGCTCCTTCGCCTGAGTGTCCACGGCCTTGCCCTTCTGCCCGGCGAACGACGGAATCGCGATGCCCGCAAGGATCCCGATGATGATTACGACGACGAGGAGCTCGATCAGCGAAAAACCGTCCTCGCCCCGAGTGCGCTCGCCAAGGCGACGGAACGTGTCTGCGAGGCGACGCTGCGTGCTGGGGAACAGATGCTGAGACGAATATGAAAACAAGATAGCCCTCCGTGGCGTCTACTGGCGGCCGAGCTATCTCATCGAGATCCCTGACTTTGCGCCCTCGCCTCACGACGAGTTTGCCTTTTCAGCATGGTTGGTCGAGGGCAGAGTGTGAAGCATAGATAAGCCCCTGGGGGAGGAATGGACGAATGTACTACTCTTCCCAACCATCCAAGGTTCGCGTCGCTCCCGAAGGCGCTAGGATTTGTGGCATGTGTCGCAACATCAGGTCGCTCCACAATTTCGATCCGCCTGCGACGGAGCATGAGATCCACGACGCCGCGCTGCAGTACGTCCGCAAGATCAGCGGCTCGACGAAGCCCTCGCAGGCCAACGCGGAGGCCTTCGATCGCGCGGTCGCGGAGATCGCGCTCATGACGGCCCGACTGCTCGATGAGCTCGTGACGCATGCGCCGCCGAAGAGCCGAGAGCTCGAGGCGGCCAAGCGACGAGCGCGCTCGATCCAGCGCTTCGCGGCGTAGGCCACCGCGCTCGTTCGAGCGCCGAGGGAGAGAGACGGCAAAATGGGATTCATAGCGCCTGCCCCGCCGCCGGTGGAGATCGAGGAGTGGAAGCGGCTGCCCCACCTGGAGCGCATCAAGCCGCTGGCCCAGGATTGGGCGATCAATGGCTTCGGCACTCCGCACGCCGTCTTCCTGCTGTACATCGTCAAGCTCGTCGTCTACACGCTCGGTGGACTGCTGGTGATCTCCGCGACGACCAAGGGGCTCGGCGGTCTCGGGAACCTGAGCAGTTGGTGGACGGAACCGATCGTCTTCGAGAAGGCCGTCGTGTGGACGATGCTGTGGGAGGTGCTCGGGCTGGGAGCCGGCTCGATGCCGCTGACGCTGCGGTTCTCGCCGATGATCGGCGGGGTGCTGTACTGGCTGCGTCCCGGCACCACGCGCCTGCCGCCATGGCCCGAGCGGGTGCCGTTCACACGCGGAACCACGCGCACGCCGCTCGACGTGGCGCTGTACGCGGGTCTGCTCGCCTCGGCGGTTTACCTGCTGCTCGCCGACACGAGCGCGGCGGCCGGCGTCGCGGCGGGACATCTGGACCCGACCGCGGTAGGGGTGTTGCTGGCATTTGGGATCCTCCTGGGACTGCGCGACAAGGTGCCGTTCCTGGCGGCTCGCGCGGAGGTCTACGGGAACCTGATGATCCTGTTCCTGTTCCCGCTTCACAACCTGATCGTCGCGGCGCAGATCGTGTTCGTGTGCATCTGGTGGGGCGCGGCGGCGTCGAAGCTGAACCGACACTTCCCGTTCGTCGTGACGGTGATGATCAGCAACACCCCGTGGAACCGCTCGCGCTCGGCGAAGCGCAGGCTGTGGCGAGAGCATCCCGAGGACCTGCTGCCCTCCTCGACCGGTGCGCTGGCGGCGCACGCGGGGACCGTGATGGAGTTCACGCTGCCATTGCTGCTGCTCGTGTCGCCGAGTGGGCCACTGCTGACGATCGCCGTGGTGGGGATGATCATCTTCCACGTCCACATCTTCTCCACGTTTCCACTCGCCGTTCCGCTCGAGTGGAACGTGTTCATGATCTTCGGCATCCTCTTCCTGTTCGGCCACTACGGCTCGGTGCCGTTCTCGACGCTCGACGACCCGCTGCTGATCGCGATCCTGGCGGTGACTTGCGTCGGGATCCCGGTGCTCGGCAACTTCCGACCGGATCTGATCTCGTTCCTGCCGTCGATGCGCTACTACGCCGGCAACTGGGCGACGAGCCAGTGGCTGTTCCACAAGGACAGCGCCGCCGAGGAGAAGCTCGACCGCTCGGTGGTCAAGGCCGCGCCGGTCGCCGTCGAGCAGCTGGTGAAATTCTACGATCGCGACACGGCGGAGCTGTTGATGTACAAGGGTCTTGCGTTCCGCTCGATGCACGCGCACGGCCGTGCGTTGAACGGGCTGCTCTCACACGCGGTCGACGATGTCGAGCAGTACCACGTGCGCGAGGGTGAGGTGGTCGCCGGGGTGGTGCTGGGCTACAACTTCGGCGATGGTCACTTCCACAACGAGCAACTGCTAGAGGCGGTGCAGGAGAGATGCAACTTCGCCGAGGGCGAGCTGCGGGTGATCATGATCGAGTCCCAGCCCGCGCACGTGCAACGCCAGCACTACCGCATCTACGACGCGGCTTCGGGGCTGATCGAGGAGGGCTCCATCAGGGTGGCAGACATGGTCGAGCGCCAGCCGTGGCTTGGCGAGACCGGCGTGTTCCCGGTCGAGATCATCGCTCCCCGCGAGCCACGACCGGTCGACACCCCGGTGCCACGGTGAGCGAGGCGATCGTCGTCGGGTCCGGCCCGAACGGGCTGGTGTGCGCCGCGCTGCTCGCCCGTGCAGGGATGAAGGTGACCGTGCTGGAGGCCGAGGCGAGGATCGGCGGTGGCACCCGGACAAGCGAATTGACGCTGCCCGGACTGCTGCACGACGACTGCTCCGCCGTCCACGCGATGGCGGTCGGTGCGCCGTCGTTGAACGAGCTCGGCCTCGAGCGCCATGGCCTTCAGTGGTGCTGGCCCGAGGTCGACCTCGCCCACCCGCTCGACGATGGAGGCGCCGTGGTGATGGTGCGCTCGATCGCCGACACCGTCGCGGGGCTGGGTGAGGACGGACGTGCGTGGCAGCGCCTCTTCGGATCCTCATCGGCGGGGTTCGACGAGCTGAGCGAGGACATCATGCAGCCGCTGCTGCACTTGCCGCGGCACCCGATCCGGTTGACGCGCTTCGGGATCCCGGCGGGGATGCCCGCATCGCTACTGGCCCGCGCGTTCCGCACCGAGGAGGCTCGCGCGCTGTTCGGCGGCTGTGCCGCGCACGCCTTCGCTCCACTGACGCACCTGATGAGCTCTTCGGTGGGGATGGCGCTGATCTGCGCCGGCCATCGCTACGGCTGGCCGGTGGCGCGCGGAGGGTCTCAGGCCATCAGCGATGCCTTGGCCGCCGTCATACGCGAGCACGGCGGGAGCCTCGAGACCGGCCGGCGGGTTGCATCGTTGTCCGAGCTCCCCGCGGTTAACGCGGTCGTTCTGGACCTCGCACCCGGTGCGGTGGTGGAGATCGCCGGCGAGCGGCTCCCCCCGCGCGTCGCACGCGCCTACCGTCGCTACCGCCACGGCCCTGGGGCGTTCAAGGTCGACCTCGCCGTCGCCGGTGGCGTGCCGTGGACCAGCGAGGCCGCTCGCAAGGCGGGCACCGTGCACGCGTCCGGGTCCTTCGAGGAGATCGCCGCCTGCGAGCGCGAGATCGACCGTGGTCGCATGCCGGAGCGCCCGTTCGTGCTCGTCTGCCAGCAGTCGCTCGCCGACCCCACACGGGCGAACGGCGACGTCCACCCGGTGTGGGCTTACGCGCACGTTCCGAGCGGCTACACAGGTGACGCCACCGAGGCGCTGCTCGACCAGATCGAACGCTTTGCCCCGGGCACGCGCGAGCGGATCCTCGCGACCGCGGTGCGCTCGACGACGGAGATCGCGAGATACAACGCCAACTACATCGGCGGCGACATCATCACCGGCGCCAACACACCGCTGCAGACCGTAATCCGCCCACGGCTGGCGATAGACCCCTACGACACCGGCATCCCCGGTGTCTTCATCTGCTCCGCGGCGACTCCACCCGGCGCCGGGGCACACGGGATGAACGGCTACAACGCCGCGCGGTCGGTGCTTCGAAGCCTCGATTAGGAAAGAGATCGCACGCGTCCTACATACGAGAGACATTCCTCTTTGCTTGAGCGTTTCCGCATGTGCGGGTTCGAAGGCTGCGAGGCTCCACCGTGCGGACACGCCTGCGGCGTGCTTAGATTAGGGCCTGGCAGCCGCCCGAGTCGGTGAATGCCAAGTGCGCGCCCGTAGCTCAGTGGTCAACGGTTCTCTTCGGGGAGCCAAAGAGCAGCGGTCTTTCAAGCCGCAGGCCGCGGGTTCGATTCCCGCCGGGCGCACTTCCGGGACGTCATCCCGGCACGGACCGCGCAAATCCATACTTCAAAGCCGGGCCCCAGGCCATTCAGCCTGCTGCGATCGAGGCCGCTCATCCCCCGGCCGTGATCGCGCTCCAAGCCCTCTCGCTGCCCATGAACGGGGTCAACGCGATGTACATGATGTGCTCGGTCAGCTCGGGCAGATGACGAGTGCGCCCGCGCATGATGTAGTCGTGGAGCAGCTCGAAGACCCCCCCCACGATCGCCTCGACGACCACGGACGGGACCGGCGAGGAAGGATCGTCCTTGCCGATCCGCAGGTCGAGCAGCTCGGCGTAGAAGTCGTTGGCGTCGTGCACGCGCGCGGCCATGTGGGGATAGGCGATCATCACGTCGACGCAGGCCAGATGCGCGTAAGAAGGCTCGGAGGCGAGGAACTCCAGCAGCGCGGCGGCGCCGGCACGCACGCCTTGGATCCAGCTCGTCTGCCTGACGAGCGTCTGGTTGACGATCGCCATCGCCTTGGCGTGGCCTACCTCGTACGTCGCCAGGAAGGCCTCTTCCTTGCCGTCGAAGTGCGTGTAGAAGGTCTGCAGCGAGACCGCCGCCCGGGCCGCGATGTCCTCGAGGCTCAGAGCGGGATAGCCGCCGCGGGCGGTCAGGTTGGCGATCGCGTCGAAGATCCGCTCGCGCTGGTTATAGATGACGAAGCCGCGCGGGAGGTTGTGCTCGCCGCGCGGCAGTCCTCGCGCCCCTGAGAGCGATGGCGCCGAAAGGGTGCCCGGCGCACGGCCGCCGGTCAGCTTCACGGGACGTTTCGATCGCGGACGGCGCGGCACACCAGGCGGTGAGGGGTAGTACATAGCGATCCAATCCACGAGCGAGGGCACGAGCTTCAGCAACTCGCCCTTCAACGCGCGGCTCGATCGTGCCCGCTGCACGCGCGTGTAGAGGATCTTGCGTAGCGCGCCGACGATTGCCCTGGCCACGGGTTGGGGAACGGTCCCCTCGCCGGTCGCCTGCTCGAAGCCGTCGAGGATGAACCGTTCGAGCCGCTTCGCGCCTTCCGCCCAGCGCTCCACGCCGGCGGGCCCGGCGGCGCCCATCTCGACGCAGACCAGACGCGCCAAGTCGGGCCGTTCGATCGCGGCCTCGAACAGGGTGCGAATGTATGTTTCCAACCGCTCGTTCCAACCGTCGACCGAGTCGTAGGCGTCGACGAGGCGGCGCTCCAACCGCTCGACGACGACGTCGTAGGTGGCCAGCAGACACTCGTCCTTGTTGTGAAAATGCTCGTAGAAGCTCCGCCGCGAGACGCCGGCGCGCGAGACCAGATCGGAGATCGTGGTGGCCGCGAAGCCACGTTCGTCGACGGCTTCCACCATCGCCGCGAACAGGCGCTCGCGCTGATCGGCCGCGACCGTCTCGCGCGGGAGGGCCTGTGGTCCGCGCGGGAGTCCTCCGCGACCTATCCTGCCTGACCGAGCGGTTGACACCATGTCACCTTAAGGGATCGATCGAGTTGTCAGGGCGCTCGTCACAACGATGGGGCATCGAGTCTCACCGCGCAAGTTGAGTAACGAGGAGTCTCTCCGCGGAAGGTGTCCCGCGATGCGGTACGAAGTTGACATGCTGCGTAAAACCTGATTTATATGTCCCTCGACGAGAGAGGCTTCGATCCCTTGCAAGTCGTCGAGACTGGGATGGGATGGGGGTAGGAAAGCAAGAGGAGGACCTGTTTATGGGTCTGAGGCCAAGCAGATGTCTGGGACCGAGGGGAGATGGGCAGGGCGCGCCACAGTTTGGAACGTACTGTCGTCATTCTGTAGGCACCGTACTATTAGTGGGACTCTCCGGTGTATTGCGGGGGCACCCGTTGGCCCAACCGGCCGACCGTGCTTGGGCAAGTCTCGCCTACCGGGCGAGAGCGGCCGATTCACTGGAATGAGTAGGGAGGCTTGAGATGAGAACGTTCGATTGTCAAGAGCAGAGGATGCTCCGGGCGTTGCACGGTCGCTGGCCGTTCCGACGCTCGCATTGCCGACACGATCTGCACTGGCTGGTGCGGGTGAGGCCACACAGGCGATGGTGCTCCACTGGCCGCTCACACTCGATGGCGGGGTTGCCGGCGTGCCGACGCCGTCCCCGTGCGTGGTAGAGGGAAGGAGAGGCCGGGCAGGTTGAGAGGCGGGCAGCGTTGAGGCGGTCAGGCAGAGACGGCGGTCAGGCTTCCTGAAGCGGATGGACGGCCTGCGCTGGATGGACGGCCGGCGGCGGATGGACGGCTGACGGCGGATGGACGGCTGACGGAGGATGCGGATGGACGGCCTGCGACGTGTCGCTCGCGCCGAGGGCGTGCTCGGCGAAGGCGTCGAGCAACTGCGGCCACACCACGCGCGGCAGGTCGTGACCCATGCCGTCGATCTCGATCAGCTTCGCTCCGGGGATCGCCCGCGCCGTCGCGCGGCCGCCGGAAAGCGGCACGAGCCGGTCGGCCGTGCCGTGGACTACGAGCGTCGGTGCGGTTATGCGACGCAGCTGTCGCGTGCGATCGCCCGAGGCGATGATCGCGGCCAGCTGACGTCCAGGGCCGGACGGATCGTGATCACGGTCGTAGCTGCTCGCGGCGAGCGATCGGAGTTCGGCGGGATCCCTTGGCTGCTCGCGTGAGCCGATCGCGGTGAACAGGCGCTCCGCGTGGGCGACGAAGGCGTCGCGTCCCTGCGGCGCTCGGCGCAGGAAGAGCGGATAGATCCGCAGGGTCGGCTGGCCGCTCCAGCGGTTGCCGGTGTTGGACATGATCGACACCAGCGAACGGACCTTGCTCGGGTGACGCGCGGCGAGCGTCTGGGCGATCATCCCGCCCATCGAGGCGCCGATCACGTGCGCCGGTTCGAGCGAGAGCTCACTCAGCAGCCCGGCCGCGTCGTCGGCCATGTCCGCGAGCGTGTATCGCGCGACGCGCTTGGAGCGAGTCAGGAGTTGAGGAATCGTCGGTGGTGCACCCGGCAGGTGCGTCGAGCGTCCGACGTCGCGGTTGTCGAAGCGCACGACGTGCAGGCCTCGCTCGGCGAGGCTAACGCAGAAATCCTCCTGCCAGGCGATCATCTGCACGCCCAGGCCCATGATCAACAGCGCCGTCGGATCTGACGGATCGCCGAACGTCTCATAACAGAGGGTTACCCCCCGCCCCACGTCGCAGAACTGCTCAGACACAATCTTGTGACTGTAGCGGCACGCTCAAGGCGCTCTTCCGCCGCTAGGATCGGAGGCGGACGTCAGCGAGGCATGGAACGGGATCATCCCGGGAACAGGGGCCGGAGATGGAGGGGCCGAAGGCGAGCGAGCGCGATACGCAGAGGCTGTCGATCGACACGATCCGCGGCCTTGCGATGGACGCTGTGCAGCAGGCCAACTCCGGACATCCCGGCACGGCGATGGCGCTCGCGCCGCTGGCCTACACGCTGTTCAAGCGCTTCCTGCACGTGAATCCCAGGGACACGCAATGGCCTGACCGCGACCGCTTCGTGCTCAGCTCAGGACACGCGTGCGTGCTGCAGTACTCGCTGCTTCACCTCACCGGCTACGACGTGGGTCTTGAGGATCTAAAGCAGTTCCGGCAGTGGGGGTCGCTGACGCCCGGGCATCCCGAGCGCGGTCACACCCCCGGCATCGAGATCACCACCGGACCGCTCGGCCAGGGCTTCGGCAACGCGGTCGGCATGGCGATCGCCGAGCGGTTTCTCGCCGAGCGCTTCAACCGGCCGGGAAAAGAGATCGTCGATCACCACGTCTACATGATCTGCTCGGACGGCGATCTGATGGAGGGCATCAGCCAGGAAGCCGCCTCGATCGCGGGCCATTTCGGGCTCGGCAAGCTGATCGCGTGCTACGACGACAACCACATCACGATCGACGGCACGACCTCGATCTCCTTCGACGGCGAGAACCACGGCGAGCGCCTGCGCGCCGACGGGTGGCATATCCAGAGGGTGGAGGACTCAGAGGACGTGGATGCCTTGGAGGCGGCGATCTCCCGCGCGCGCGAGGAAACCGAGCGGCCATCGTTCATCGCGATTCGCTCGCATATCGCCTATCCGGCGCCGCATGCCGTCGACACCGCCAAGTCGCACGGCGCGGCGCTGGGGGAGGAGGAGGTGCGCGCCACCAAGCAGGTCATGGGCTTCGATCCCGACCGTAAGTTCTGGGTCGACGATGCGGTCTACGAGCACATGAGCCTGCGCGAGAGTGGAGCCGAGGCTCAGCGGTCTTGGCAAGGGCGTTTCGACGCCTGGCGTGAGGCGTTCGCGGACATGGCTTCAGACTGGGACCGGGCATGGGCGGGCGGCCTGAACGGGGGCTGGCGCGAGGCTCTGCCCGCGTTTGCGCCGGGCGAGAAGATCGCTACGCGCTCGGCCGGGCAGAAGGTGATGGCGGCTTTCGGCTCCTTCGCGCCGACGATGATCGGCGGCGCGGCCGACCTTGTGGAGTCGACCAAGACGATCTTCGAGGGCGCTGGAGAGTTCTCGAAGGTCCACGCCGGGCGCAACGTGCCGTTCGGCATCCGCGAGCACGGAATGGGGGCGATCGTCAATGGTGCGGCCGCCCACGGCGGAATCGTCAAGCCGTACGGCTCGACCTTCCTCGTCTTCTCCGACTACATGCGCGGGAGCGTGCGACTGTCGGCCCTGATGGGCCTGCCGGTCGTGTGGGTGTGGACCCACGACTCGGTCGGCTTGGGCGAGGATGGGCCCACGCACCAGCCGATCGAGCACTATGCCTCGCTGCGGGCGATCCCGCGCCTGTGGGTGATTCGGCCGGGAGACGCCAACGAGACGGCCGCCGCGTGGCGGGTGGCGCTGGAGCGCAAGGACGGGCCCGTGGCGTTGCTGCTCTCGCGGCAGGACGTGCCCGTGCTCGATCGTTCGGGCCTCGGAGCGGCCGAGGAGCTCGAGCGTGGCGGATATGTCCTGTGGGACTCCACGACAGGCGCCGGCGGCGCGGCGGACACTGGCGGTGCCACGGCAGCCACCGCCGGCTCCACGGCAGATGCCAGTGGCTCCACAGCCGCCGTCGAGACCTCGAAGGACGGTCCCGAGCTGATCCTGATCGCCACCGGCGCGGAGGTGCCGCCCACGCTCGAGGCCGCGCGTGCGCTGGCCGGCGAGGGGACGAGCGTGCGCGTCGTCTCGATGCCGTGCATCGAGCTGTTCGAGGAGCAGGCGGACGGCTACCGCGAGCAGGTGCTTCCCCGCCGGGTCGGCGCGCGCTTGGCGGTGGAGCCGGGAGCGAGCATGAGCTGGTGGAAGTGGGTCGGCAGCGATGGCGATGTGCTCGGCATCGATCGCTTCGGCGCTTCGGCCCCCGGCACGCGGGTGCTCGAGGAACTGGGGTTCACCAGCGAGAACATCGCCGCGCGCGCGCGAGCCGTCCTGAAGAGCGGTCGGGGAGCCTGAAGCCCGTGCCCACGACAGCCACCTCTAGCGCACTCCTTCCTCTGCAGCGCCTGTCGGCTCTGGGGCAGAGCGTGTGGATCGACTTCCTTTCGCGTGAGTCGATTCGCGGCGGCCACTTGCAGGGACTGCTCGACCACGACGCCGTGGTCGGCGCGACGTCGAACCCCTCGATCTTCCAGAAGGCGATGACCTCGGGCGAGGCCTACGACGAGCAGATTCGCTCGCTGGAGAGAGAAGCGGCGGCGGATGACGACGAGCGGGGAGAAGCGGACGAGGACGAGCGGGGAGAGGGTCTGGAGTTTGCCAAGAAGACATTCTGGGCTCTGGCCGAGCAGGACATCAAAGAGGCGTGCGACCTCTTCCGTCCACTGTGGGAGGCCGGACGTGGCCGCGACGGATACGTCTCGCTCGAGGTCGACCCGGGTCTTGCGTATGACTCGCTACGCACCTTCCGCGAGGCGATGCGGCTGCACGAGATCGTCGATCGGCCGAACCTGATGGTGAAGATTCCTGCCACCAAGCCGGGGCTCGCCGCAATCGAGGACGCGATCGCCAAGGGCAAGTCGATCAACGTCACGCTGATCTTCTCTCTGCGCCGCTACGCGGAGGTGGCGGAGTCCTACGTGCGCGGCATCGAGCGTCTCATCGCCGAGGGCGGCGACCCGCGCAAAGTCGCCTCGGTGGCGAGCTTCTTCGTCTCGCGAATCGACACCGAGGGCGACCGGCGCCTGGAGGAGATCGGCGGTCACGACCAGCTCAAGGGCAGGCTCGCGGTCGCCAACGCCAAGCTCGCCTACCAGCACTACAAGTCGGCCTTCACCGGCGCTCGCTGGCAGTACCTGGCCTCCAAGGGTGCCACTCCTCAACGTGTGCTGTGGGCGTCGACCTCGGTCAAGAATCCCGACTACGCCGACACTCTGTATGTCGACGAACTCATCGGTCCGGACACCGTGAACACGATGCCCGAGGAGACGATCGAGGCGTATCAGGACCACGGTCGTCCCCAGCCCCGCCTGGAGATCGGCGTGGCGGAGGCGAGCAAGCTGCTCGGCGAGCTCAAGTGCGCGGGCGTGGACTACGTCGATCTGACCGACACGCTCGAGCGCGAGGGAGTCGAGAAATTCTCGGCCGCCTTTGACGCGCTGCTCGACGCATTGCACGAGAAGCGCACGTCGTCCTCTCAGCGATAGGGGATCGGTATCAGCACCGAGATCCGCAGCGGCCCCGAGGGGAACGCGCTCGCCTCCAGTGTGAAGACGCGGAAGACGCGTCCGCGATAGCGGTAGAAGCCCTTGGCGGGCGCCGGGGGCGCCGAGGAGCCGAGACTGCTCTTCACCAGCCGCGAGCCAGCGTGCATCAGGACCTCGAGTCCCGCCAGGCGATGGACGAGCCGCCGGTAGCCCTCGTCGTCCTGGATCGACAGGACGAAGCTGCCGATCGTGCGCCCGGCACGGCGCAGCGGCGCGCGCACGGGAGCAAGCACGAGGGGCCCACCGACATCGGCCAGCAGGCGGGTGGGCGTTCTGATGCGCAGGCGGACGATGTGCTGCTGGAGCAGCCGCGCGGCCGCCGCGCGCGTAGTCACGGGATCGCGGTGGGCGACCGCGAGCAGCAGCGCCGAGTCGCGCTGGACGCGGCGGACCTGCGGGAGGGTCCTCCGTCCGGTCTCGCCGGCGTAGATGAGCGTGGCGATTCGCGAGAGGGTGTTGACAAGCGTGTCCTCGGGAGCCCTCGCGCACAAGGCGGAGATCGAGGAGATGGACCTGAGCAAGTACACACGCAGCGGCCGGGCGGCGGGGTACGCGGCGACGGGAAAGGACGTGTAGCGGTAGTCGACACCGTGTTGCGTCAGCATGCCACTGGTGGGCAGTGTGCCGGATGGAAGCGGCGATGTGCCTGCCACTGTGGCATCCCTCGTCCGCAGCGAGGCCGCGCCCTCGGTGACCCCGTCGAGCTCGGCGAGGAAGCCGGCGTCGGCCCACACGCTCGCGACGAACGATCCAACCGGCGCGCCGCGGATATCGAGGATCGTCCCATGTAGCGGGGCGAGCGCGTCCGGCGATCCGACATCGGTCAGGATGCGGGCGCCCCGAAGCACGCGCAGGCTCGTCAGATGGCCTGTCGCGATCAGCGTCCGGGCGACGGCGCGCGTGGCGGCCGGGTCGTCGTGTTCGACGGCTTCGCGCAGGGAGGCAGACGTCGTGGCGAGATGCAGGGCCGACCCCGTTCGTTCGCTTGCCACGCCCTCGCGGTAGACGCGAACAGCCACCCGACCCAGCGTGTTCAGGACGACGGGGGCGCACGCGCCGGACCCAGCCGGCGGGAGAGGCGTCGTGGCGTCGCTCGAAGTCGGCGCGTCGCCGGCGTGCGCGGTCGAGCCGACTCCCGCGGCGGCGCCGCAACCGGCCATGGCGACGCACGCGAACGCGATCGCAGCACGTCCGGCCCTGCGGAGCATGCCTGCGTGCGAGGTCATCGCCGGGCATCCTACGACGGTTGCGGGCACGTCGCGAAAGCTCCTCCGGGCGGAGGCTCGCGCGGAGCGCGTCCCGCGCCCGGCGGTCAAAGGCTTTCGCTCGAGCGGTGTCCGCTAGGGTCAAACGATGGCCGTCGCACTGATCAGTGGCGCCTCCACCGGGATCGGCCGTGCCACGAGTCTGCGCCTGGCCGCGTCGGGGTGGACGGTGCTCGCGGGAGTACGCAAGTCAGAGGATGGCGAAAAGCTCGTTGCGGCAGGAGGAGAGCAGATCGTCCCGGTGATGTTGGACGTGACCGACGCGGAGCAGATCGCGCAGGCCGCCGAGCGTGTGGACGAGCTCGCCGGCGCGAGCGGGCTCGATGCGCTCATCAACAACGCCGGCATCGGCGTCGGCGGCCCCCTGGAGCTAATCGCCGTGGAGGACTTCCGCAGGCAGCTGGAGGTCAGCGTGATCGGGCACGTGGCCGTCACCCAGGCGCTGCTCCCGGCTCTGCGCCGCGCGCGGGGACGGGGACGGATCGTGTTCGTATCCTCGGTCGGCGGCCGTGTGGCGCTGCCCCTCAGCGCTCCCTATGCCGCATCCAAGCACGCGATCGAGGCGATCGCCGACGCCCTGCGCGGGGAGCTGCGCAGCTCACGCGTGAAGGTGGTGCTCGTCGAGCCCGGCTCGGTCGCGACCCCGATCTGGGGCAAGACCGGCGCGGAGGCCGAGCAGATGAAGATCCCGCCGGAGCTCCACGCGCAGTATGGACACGTGCCGGAGGCGTTCGCCAAGACGCTGCGGGAAGTCGACAGCCGGGGCATCCCGCCCGAGCGCGTGGCAGAGACGATCGAGCGTGCGCTGACCGCCGCGCGACCGCGTGCCCGGTACCTCGTCGGCCGTGACGCGTGGGCGATGGTCCTCGGTCATGCGGTCCTTCCCACGTGGGTCTTCGATCGGGTTCTCAGGCGCGCGCTGGGCATTTGAGTCAGGACGGCGGCGGCGGGTACACCGCCAGCCACGCGAACACGCTGGTCGTGGCGGCGTGCGTCTGGAGCATCCCCGGCAGCGCAAGCTGTGGCGAGAGCGCCTGTCCGCCCCACGAGCGCAGGTAGAGCCCTTCGCCGTCGCTCGCCTGAGCTTCCGCCTGATGGGCGTTCGTCGCGGCCAGCGAATACAGCGCCGGATCGTGGTCGAGCGCATACAACGCGAGCATCCACTGCAGGTAGATCGCGTCGTACTGGGGCGCGAAGTCGAGCTGTGAGCCGAACCGGGCGAGCGCGGTGCGCTTGATCTGCTCCGCGCCGGTGCAGTCGCCGGGCGTGGCGGTCGCGCGGCACAGCACCGCCTGCGCGTATGCGAGCGGAGCCTCGATGTAGTCGATCGGAGTCGGGTCGAGGCTGCTGCCCGCATACAGCTGGTCGAACGCGCTGAAGCCCGTGGTGGTCGCCCACGCGAGGTATCTGCGCGCCTGGCCGAGGGCGAACGGCGAATGCGTCTGCGCATAGAGCAGTGCGGCCAGCAATGTCCCGCTCGCCAGCGCCTCGCCGGCCTTGTACGGGTGAGCGGTGTTCCACCAGATGCCGCCCGCCCGGGAGTCCCAGCCCGAGGTGGCGATGAACCGCAGCGACCGTTCGGCATCGGCGAGCCAGCGCCGCGCGCCGGTGGCGCGGTAGGCGTTCACGAACGCCAGCCCCCACCAGCCGTTGTCGTCGAACCACGTCTTCGTCCGAGGCTCTCTGTCCCCAGGGTACGGCGAGTAACCGGGCACTGGACGCAGCCCGCGATTCAGGTAACGCTCGGCGCCGTATGCGAAGTGCGTCAAGGCGCTACGGTTGGATGCGGAAGGGTCGACGATCGCGATCGCGTCGAGCGACTCGAACAGCGGGACAATGTCCCAGATCGTCGCCAGTGGATACCGTTCGCGGTCGTTCAGCCGTGCGTCGTACCAGCCCAGACGGCGGTCGCGCCAGCGTTGCTCCGCTCGTGCGACACCTCCTCGAGCCAGCGACAGGTAGTGCGCCTGAACGGCGGACGTCGGCGTCGAGGCGCCTGCCGAGGCATTCGCCGAGCAACTCGAGGCGAGCAAGAGCGCGAGCGCCAGGAGCAACGCAAACCTGCGTGTCCGGCGGTGGGTCGGGTCGGTCACACTGCTCACGGTAGGTCGTTCGTCGCGCGGCCGGCCCTTCACGACGACAGGAAGCTCGTGCGGACGCATGGTCCACCGAGACCGGGAGCCGGCGGCCCACCCACCGGAACCCGGGCGCCGGCTCGTTCCTTTATGCGGCGGGGATACCGTTACAGCAGCGAACGATGGCCGGCTCCGATACAAACACCGCGTCTGAGACGCGCGCTTCCCCGCGGTCACAGGTGCCCGTGCCTCCCTCCGAAAGGAGAGCTTGGCTGCTGGCGATCGGTGTCGGTGCACTGGGGGTGTGCGTGCTGACGGCGGCGCTCACGGGTCTGGTCGGCGGCTCCTCGTCGGTGTCCACAGCCAAGCCACCCGCGGTGATCGCGGCGACGCCGACTCCCACCCCCGGACCGGCCGCGGCGGCGAGCGTGCTCGCCGGACATGCGGTGCTGGGAGCATCGAGCGCCGCTACCGCCACTCGCCACTCGCGCACGCACGGGAAGCCGAGCGCGGCCCTCACGCGGCTGGTCGACCGGACGGAAGTAGCCGTGCCGGCACGCTGGATCGAGGGCTTCTACCCGATCTACGGCATCGCCCAGAGCACGTTCGCCGTCAACTGGCTGCTGTTGGCGTCGATCCACGCGCAGGAGTCGGCGTTCTCCACCGCTCCCGGCACCTACCGCGGGCTGAACTTCGCCCGCTGCTGCGGCGGTCCGATGCAGTTCAACGTGACCAACCGACCGGTCAGCACCTGGCGACTGGTCAGCGACTCCTACCTCTACGGCACGCGACCGGCGGCGTATGACCACCGCACGGCCACCCACCCGTCGATCTACGACGACTTCGACGCGATCATGGCCGCCGCCCGGCTGCTGTCGGCCGACGGCGCGACGCTCTCCCTCGACGCCGGCGCGTGGGACGCGGCGTACGCCTACTACGGACACGACGCCGCCGGCGTGGCCTACGCCGACCAGGTGCTCGCGCGCGCGATCGGCTGGTCCCAGCATGGGTTCTGCGCCAACTGCGGGATCGAGCAGTCGCTCGTCGCGGCCGTCCACGCCGCGTACGGAGCGCCCGTGTCGGTGGCATTGACGGTGGCTACGGCCGCTCGGGCGCGGAAGTGACCGCCGCCCGGGCCGGCTGCCCCCGACCCGGCGTCGAACTATTCAGCTCGCCTGGGTGATCAGCTCGCCGGCCACCCGATCGGTGGCTCCGGCGGTTCCTCCGAGCAGGCGGCGGGAGAGCTGGGCTCGGCGGAAGTACAGGGGCGCGTCGTGCTCCCACGTTGCGCCCGTGCCTCCGTGCACGGAGACCATCTGGCGGGCCGCCTGGTCGAGCGCGCGTCCTGCGACCGAGCGCGCGGCGCTGGCCGCGAGCGGGAACTCGCCCGGCGCTCCCGCGCGTGCCCAGCCCGCGTAGTACAACAATGAGCGACCGTTCTCGAGCTGGCGCAGGACCTCGGTGAGGCCGTGCTTGACCGCCTGGTAGGAGCCGATCGCGCGTCCGAACGTGTGACGCTCCTTGGCGTAGGCGACGGACACCTCCAGGGCCGTCTCGACGCTGCCCAGCGACTCCGCGGCGATCAGCGATTGAGCCAGGTACCAGGCTGCCGCGAGTGACTCGACAGGGGCGTCGAGCACGGTGGCGTGAGCGTCGTCGAGCGTGACGTGAGCGAGCGAGCGCGTCGCGTCGTAGCGGCGCACCGGCTCGATCGTCACCCCGGAGACGGCGGCATCGATCGCCACGCTCACAGGCCTCCCCTGTGGGGTATCGAGCAGCGCAACGCCAATGAGCACGTCGGCGCCAGGCGCATCGGGCACGAATGACAGCTTCCCCGTGACGCGCGCCTGGTCATCGCCGTCGCTGACCGCCATGGGAGCATCGGGACGCTCGATCCCGTGCGCCGGGTCAGCGCTCCAGCGGTCGCCTAGATCGTCGGGCGGACTGACCGGCAGATAGGCCGCGCGGCGCTCACCGGTAGCCAATGCGGCCAGCAGCGAGGTCGCCGCCGTGCCAGAGGAGTCGTTCAAGATCGCCGTCGCCGGCAGGTGGCCGAGCAGTCCGATTCCCGCCAGCACGCGCCCGCACTCGCCGAGCACGAGCATCGCGTCGAACGCGTCCAGTCCGGCGCCTCCGTGGGACTCGTCGATCAGCAGGCCGGGCCAGCCGGCCTCCTTCGCGGTCGGCCACAGCTCGGGCAGCGCGTCGTCCTTGCCGTCGAGCGCCTCGCGCGCCGCTTCGAACGTCTTGAAGCGAGACAGCGCACCGCGAGCGGCCTCGCGCAGGAACTCCTGCTCGTCTGAGAGGGACAAGTTCACCTCGACACTCCTTCGATTGCGTTCGACTGCATCATGCCGCCGCCCCTTCCTTCGAGCGCAGCTCTGAGAACGGGATGCCCTTGTCCAGGCGTGGCTCCGGCGGCAGCCCGAGCACGCGCTCGCCGATCGTGTTGCGCAGGATCTCCTCGGTTCCGCCCGCCGACTTCAGACCGGGCAGGAAGGAGATCATGTACGCCCACTCGTTGTCCTCGCTGAGCGCGTCCGGGCCGAGCACGTCGGCGATCAGATCGCCGGCCTTGATCGCTCCGTTGACGATTGTGACCTTCGCGAGACCCGCCTCGGGGCCGGGCACCTGCCCTTTCGCGAGCGCCGAGAGCGTGCGATAGCCGGTGAACCGCACCGCCAGTAGCTCGCTTGAGATCTCACCCAGCTGGCGACGCACCTCAGGATCGCGGCGGGCGTGCTCGTCGCCGGCGATCGCCTTCGCGAAGCGCGCGGAGTTGTAGCCGAGCCCCTCGCTGCCGAGGCCGATCGTGACACGCTCGAACATCAGCGTCGTCAGCGCGGTGCCCCAGCCGTTGCCCACGCCGCCGACGACCGCGTCCGCGTCGAGTGCGACGTCGTCGAAGAACACCTCGTTGAACTCCGCCTCGCCGGAGATCTGACGTAGGCCGCGCACGGTCACACCGGGGGCGTCCATCGGCACGATGAACATCGTCAGGCCCTTGTGCTTGGGCACATCCGCGTCGGTGCGCGCCAGCAGCAGTCCGTAGGAGGAGAACTGGGCGTTGGTCGTCCACACCTTCTGCCCGTTCAGCACCCAGCCGCCGTCGTCTTGCAGCCGCGCGCGCGCCTGCACGGCCGCCAGGTCAGAGCCGGCGGCCGGCTCGGAGAAGAGCTGGCACCACACCTCATCGCCGTGCAGCATCGTCCCGAGGTAGCGCGACTTCTGCTCCTCCGCGCCGTGGGCGATGATCGTCGGGCCGAGCATGCCGACGCCGATCGCGTCGAGGATGCCGGGCACTTTCGCCCGGGCGATCTCCTGGTTGCAGATCACCTGCTCGATCGGGCCGAGTCCCTGGCCGCCGTACTCCTTCGGCCACGTCACGCCGGCGAGGCCGGCCTCGGCGAGCTTGCCCTGCCAGGCGCGCCGGGCGGCGACGATCTCATCCTCGTCCTTGAGCGCTCCGGGGCCGTCGAGGACGGGGGCCTCCGCCTTGTGCTGCTCGAGCCAGGCGCGTACCTGAGCGCGGTAGGCGGCCTGCTCCGGCGTGTCGTCGAGATCCACGGCTGCTCTCCCTTGATCGGTCCTGTGACCTGGCTGACTGACCAGTCAATCGTCTCGCAAACGGTACTCCCTACCGCGCGAGCGCGTCGTAGTCCTCACGCCCCGGGCGGAATCGGGGGCTCCTTCACCGGTGGCTGGTGGTAGACACGCTCGAAGCCCGCGTCGAGCAGTTGCCGCGCCTGAGTCCCGAGCGCTGAGGAGTGCAACAGCACGACGCCGAGACGCACGCCGCCGCGTTCGGCGGTTCCCACCAGGCAGTCGCCCGCGGCTAGCGTGAACCCGGTCTTCAGGCCCGTCGTCCCGGGGTAGCGGTAGCGAAGCAGCGGGTTGTTGTTGTACAGGTAGATCTTCCCGCCCTTGATCGGGAGCGGCAGGACCGCCTTGGCGGTCCGCACGATCCGCGCCAGGCGCGGCTGGGCGAGGTCGACGTGGGCCAGCACGGCGAGGTCCGCTGCGCACGAGAAGTTGCCCAGGTCGATGTACCCCGACGGGGAGGAGTAGCGCGTGCAGCCCATCCCCAGCTTCGCCGCCTCTTCGTTCATGCGCACGACGAACCGGCTGATGCTTCCCGCCACGTGCTGGGCGAGCGCGGCCGCGGCGTCGTTCCCCGACGGCAGCAGCAATCCGTACAGCATCGTCTCCAACCGCACGTGCTTGCCGAGCGGCAGGACCCCGACCTTCGACCCGGCGGAGTCGACGGCCTGCTTGGTGACAAGCACCGGCTCATCGGCCTTGGCTGATGTGACGGTGAGCAGGGCGGTCATCATCTTCGTCAGGCTCGCGATGCGCATGCGCTTGAGCGGTTCGCGCTGCCACAGCACGCGGCCGGTGTCGAGATCGAACAGCAGCCCGGCCAGCGGCGGATGGTGGAACGGCAGCTGCACCGGGTCGCCAGTGGCGGCCAGCCCCAGCGTGAGCGGAGGTCGACCGAGCGTCAAGCCGATCGGCGAGTGCGCCGGACGGGCGACGGCGAGCTTCGTCGCGGAGTGACGCGAGGCGTGATGGCGGGCCGCCGTGCCTGCCCCGCCCGCACGACTCGATTTATCCTGCGAGACGAGGAGGACGACCGCCACGACCGCCAGCGCCAGCGTGGCCGCGATCAGCGTCGTCACACGACGACGACGTCGGCGCCGATGGAGGGCCGCCTCGCGCCGGCGCCGGCGATGGCTGGGAGTCAAGAACGGCGACTGAATGCTCATCGGCGCGGTGGATTGAACAGCGCTCCGACGATCCCGACGCCGAGCAGAACGAGGACGAACACAGAGATCAAGCTGGCCAGGGTAAACCCTTGGTCGACCACCGCGCGGAAGGTGAGGAAGGCGAAGCCGCCGATGAAGATCAGCGCCAGGCAGAGCACGAGGATGCGAGTCATCGGCGATCGAGTCCGAGGGCGCCGAACGAGACCTGCGCCACAAGCCAGACGCCGAGCAGGGCGATCGCCGGGAGCTCGACGAGGGTCGCGAAGAAGGGCACGACGATCAGCGTGAGCACGCGGGCGCGGGGATGGAGCGGAAGATAGCCGCCGAGGACTGCCGCGGTCGCGCCCCAAGCGCCGAGCAGCAGAAGCGCCGGACCGACGTTGAGGAAGGCGTGCACGGTCAGCGCGAGCCCACCGCCGAGCAGGCACAGGGCACCGAAGCGGACGCGTCCGAGCGAATCCTCGACGCTCGGTCCGAACAGCGCCAGGAAGAGCGCGTCGAGCAGCGTCGGCGCGAGCCCCGTATGGCGGGGGTAGAGCACGTATGCGATCGCCAGCAAGGCGAGCAGGGCGACGGTGAGCGAGGGGAAGCGCTCCCGCGTGATGTTGTCCTTCAAGGGGATGATCCGCAGACCCTATCCGCGGCCGGCGGCGGCCCACCAGAGGCTTGTGGGCCGCAAGCCGAGTGGCCGCGAGGCGTCGCTCACCACCACCGTGACGCCCCGGCGGCTATCCGAGGCTTGCCAGCGGACCGACTCCCGCACGGCTCTGCGGGACGTGCTGGTCCGCGTGGTAGCTCGAGCGTACGAGCGGGCCGGCCGCCACGTGCTCGAAGCCGAGCGCATAGGCGGCCCGCTCGAGCTCTGAGAACTCGTCCGGATGCCAGTAGCGCACCACCGGTAGGTGACGCTCGGACGGGCGCAGGTACTGCCCCACGGTGAGCACCCGCACGTCGTGCTCGCGCAGTGCGCCAAACGTCTCCACCAGCTCCTCATGGGTCTCGCCCAGCCCCACCATCAACCCAGACTTCGTCACCACCTCGCCTTCGCCGAGCTCGCCGGCGACGCGCAGCACGCGACAGGAGCGCTCGAACTCCGAGCCGCGTCGCGCCAGCGGATACAGGCGCGGGACGACCTCGACGTTGTGGTTGAACACGTCCGGGCGCTCGGCGATCACCTTTGCAAGCGGCATCTCCTGGCCCTGGAAGTCGGGCGTCAGGACCTCCACCTGGCAGCCAGGCGCCTGGCGGCGAATCTGGCGGATGACCCCGACGAACGCCGAAGCCCCCTTGTCCGCCAGGTCGTCGCGGTCGACCGAGGTGATCACCGCGTGGCGCAGGCCCATGCGCGCGATCGTCCGCGCCACCCGAGCGGGCTCGAGCGGGTCGTTCCACGTCGGCTTGCCGGTCTTCACGTTGCAGAAGCCACATCGCCGCGTGCACGTGTCGCCGAGGATCATGAACGTCGCCGTTCCCCGCTCCCAGCACTCGCCGACGTTCGGGCAGGCCGCCTCCTGGCAGACCGTGTGCAGGTTCTCCGCGCGAATCAGCTCTGTCAGCTCGCGATAGCGCTCGCCTCCCGGCGGAGGCACCTTGAACCAGGGTGGCTTGCGCTCGCGCAGCGGGCGCACCTTCGGCCCGAGCACGCTCAGCACGTCCATCCCGCCGGGGTTGGCCCGCGAGCGCGTGACGTGCTTGCGCTCCTGGTCGGTCACCTCCTGGACGGGTTGGAGGCTCACGCAGCGATCGTCTCCCTCGGGCCGATCCCCGCCCGTGCGATCGGCGCCTGGATTTTCAGCCATGCCGGCGACACCAGGCGCTGGCGACGTCCGTGCACGCGGCAGAAGCTGTGGGCGACTCGCTTGCGCACACAGGCCAGCCCGCTGGTGCGCTGCGAGCCCATCTCACCGTGCTGGACGGACAGCTCGCGCTCCCGCGCGAGCGAGGTCATGCTCACGCCGGGCAGTCCGCACGCGACGACCCACGAGAACGGCTCGAGGTCGTTGTCGACATTCACCGCAAATCCGTGGGTCGTCACTCCGCGCGACACGTGCACGCCAATCGAGGCGATCTTTCGGTCCTCGACCCAAACGCCGGTGTAGTCGGGTCCCTCTCCTGGCCGAGAGCGAGCCTCGACTCCCTCCTCGGCGAGGGCCATCACGATCGCTTCCTCCATAGTGCGCAGATATCGGTCGACGGCCTCGATCGCCATGATCGGATACCCCACCAGCTGCCCCGGCCCGTGATAGGTGATCCGCCCGCCGCGGTCGGTGGGCACGATCTCGATGTCCCGCTCGCGGTAGAAATCCTCGCCCAGCGGCAGCTCGCCGTCCACCGAGCGCCGTCCGCGCGTGTAGACCGGCGGATGCTCGAGCAGCAGCAGCGTGTCGGGCAGCTCTCCAGCCTGTCTCCGTGTGCGGATTCCCTCCTGCATCAAGACCGCGTCGCGGTAGGGGATCGTGCCGAGGTGGCACACCCACAGCTCTCGCGCAGACAGATCGGCTCGTTTCATTGGCTGCATCTCAGGTTAGCGTTGGGCTCACAGCGTGAGCGCGGCGGGCGTTTCAAGCAGCTCGCGGATACGTGCGAGGAAGCGAGCAGCGTCGGCGCCGTAGAGGATGCGGTGATCGCAGACGAGCATCACCGCCATCGTGTGTCGGGCGACGATCTCGCCGCCGCCGCCGCCGCCGCCGCCGCCGCCGCCGATGCCACCACCACCACCGCCGCCACCACCACCGCTGTCCGCGCCGTGGCCACCTTTCGCAGCGGCTGGCAACACGACGGCACGTCGCTCGAGTGAGCCGACCGACAGGATCGCCGCCTGCGGCGGGTTGACGATTGCCGTGAAGCTCCTCACTCCGAACATGCCGAGGTTGGAGACCGTGAACGTGCCGCCCCCCAGCTCGGGCGGCGTGATCGTGCCCTCACGCACGCGCGCGGCCAGCGCTCTCGTCTCGCGGGCGATCTCCCCGAGCGACTTCTCCTCCGCGTCGAACACGGTCGGCACGACCAGCGCCCCCCCGGCCGGCCCGTCGCCGTCGACGGCCACAGCCACGCCCACGTTCACCCGAGAGTGCAACTGCAGGCGCCCGTCACGGTAACTGCCGTTCGCGCGCGGATGCTCGCGCAGGGCCAGCGCGCATGCCTTTACGACCATGTCGTTGTACGTCGGCGCGCTGTCTCCCTCCGCGCCACCCGGGTCGTTCACGCCACCCCGATGCGAGAGCTTCTTCAACTCCGCTCGCAGTCTCACGCACCCTTCCATGTTCACCTCCGCCTGAAGCGCGAAGTCGGGGATCGTCGCCTTCGACTCGGCCATCCGCCGGGCGATCGTCTGCTGCGTGCGCGACAGCTCGACCGTGGTCGTCTCTCCCTTGGCCGTCGCCACGCCCGCAGTGCCTCTCCCGCCCGCAGCGGCCTGCACGTCCGCCTTGACGATCCGCCCGCCCGGTCCGCTGCCCGACAGGGCGCCCAGGTCGACGCCGTTCTCCTTGGCGATGCGCCTCGCTAGAGGAGACGCCTTGATGCGCACGTCTTTAGCCTCGGACGGGGAAGCCCGCTCGTGAGAGCCCCCCGCCGGTTGCCCGCCGACCGCGCGCACACCGACCGGCCCATCGGCCGGCTCCTCATCGTTTGCACCTGAGCTGGCACCCCCAACCGCGGAAGAGTCACGCGTGTCGTTCTTCGTCGCCGTCCCGACGCGCGCGATTGGCTCGCCGACCGCCAGCGTGTCGCCCTCGTCCGCGAGGATCTCGAGGACGCCGTCCTGGTCTGACTCGTAGGTCATCGTCGCCTTGTCGGTCTCGATCTCCATGAGCTCCTCGCCGCGGCGCACCTGGTCGCCGTTGCCCTTCAGCCAGCGCAGGATTGTGCCCTCCTCCATCGTGTCGGACAGGCGTGGCATCACGATCTCGGTCGCTGCCATTGCGTTCATCCGACTTTCGTACCGGTGGGCTTGCGGCCGAGCAGCTCGAGCGCTGCCTCGACGACCTGCGGCTCGTGCGGATAGGCGAGGTCCTCGAGCGGCTTCGAATACGGCGTCGGCACGTCCGCGCCGGTGACTCGTCGCACAGGCGCGTCGAGGTGATCGAACGCCTGCTCTGAGATCAGCGCGGCGAGGTTCGCGCCGACGCCGCCGTGGGGCCAGCCCTCCTCGACGACAACGCACCGGTTCGTCCGCCGCACCGACGCGAGCACCGTGTCGAGATCGAGCGGACGGAGCGTGCGCGGGTCGATCACCTCCGCCTCCACACCGTGCTCGCCGGACAGCGTCGCTGCCGCGCGCTCGGCGGTCAGCGCCATCCGCGAGACGCCGACGATCGTCACGTCCTCGCCTTCGCGGACCGTTCGCGCGCGACCGAACTCGACCAGCAGATCGTCGTCCTCGGCCACCTCCCCGCGCACCCCATACAGCGACTCGTGCTCGATGAAGATCACCGGGTTCTCGTCGCGAATCGCCGTCTTCAAGAGGCCCTTCGCGTCGGCCGCCGTCGCGGGCACGGCGACGAGCAGCCCCGGCACGTGCATGAACAGCGCCTCCAGGCAGTGCGAGTGGGTCGGCCCGAGCTGGTGGCCCGCGCCCTGGGGCATGCGCACGACGAGCGGCACGCGCACCTGTCCGCCGAACATGTAGTGGATGTGCGCTGCGTGGTTGACGATCTGGTCGAACGCCAGCAGCGAGAAGTTGATCGTCATCAGCTCCACCACCGGCCTGAGCCCGGTCATCGCCGCCCCCACGCCGATGCCGACGATCGTGTTCTCGGAGATCGGGGTGTCGCGCACGCGTCGCTCGCCGAACTCCTCGAGCAGGCCGTCGGTGACCTTGAATGCGCCGCCGAACACGCCGATGTCCTCGCCCATCAGCACGACGCTCTCGTCGCGCGTCATCTCCTCGCGTAGGCCCGCGTTGAGCGCCTCGCGGTAGCGCATCTGCGCCATCAGCGGGCCTCCTCGAGCATCAGTGGGCTCTCCTCGACCATCAGCCCGCGTCCTCGCCGGCCTGCAGCGCGCTCGTGATCTGCTGTGGAATCTCGTCGTTGGCCGAGGGCTCGGCGCCGTTGCCAAGATGATCGCCTCCGCCTTCGGCTGCGGCCCGCGTGTCGCTGGTGGGGTCTTGGGCGGTCCGCACGGAGTACCAGCCGTGTGACCCCTGGTCGAGCACGTACACGTCGTCGTACAAAGACTCGGGCGCGGGGAACGGCGACGCTTCGGCGAACGCCACGGCCGCGTCTACCCGCTCGGTCGCCTCCCTGTCCATCCGCTCGCGCTCTGACTCCTCGATCGCACTCTCCTGCAAAAGCAGATCGCCGAAAGCCGGGATCGGATCGCGGGCGCGCCATTGCGCGACCTCCTCCTTCGTCCGGTACTGCTCCGGATCGGCCATCGAGTGGCCGCGAAAGCGGTAGGTGATCGCCTCCACTAGCACGGGCCGGCGATCTTCGCGCACGCGCTCGACCGCCTCGCCGACGACGGTGTGCGTGTCGAGCACGTCCATCCCGTCGCACCGCATCCCCGGCACGCCGAGGCTCTCGCCCTTGCGTTGCAGGTCGGTCACGGCCGAGTGGCGGCGTAGCGAGGTGCCCATGCCGAACTGGTTGTTCGTGACCATGAACACCACCGGTAGCTGCCACAGGGCGGCCAGGTTCAGCGTCTCCCCGAAGGTCCCCTGGTTCGACGCGCCGTCGCCGAACGTGCACAGCGTGACCTCCTCTGAGCCCCTGTAATCGCTTGCCAGCGCGATTCCCGCGCCGATGGGCAGGTTGCCGCCGACGATTCCATACCCGCCCATGAAGCGGCGCTTCGCATCGAACATGTGCATCGACCCGCCACGCCCCCGGCAGCAGCCGTCGACGCGGCCGAACAGCTCGGCCATCACGTTCTCCGGCGGCGTGCCGCGCACGAGCGCATGCCCGTGCGAGCGATACGTGGAGATCAGGTAGTCGCTGTCTCTGAGCGCCCGCGCACTGCCCACGATCGTTGCCTCCTCACCGATCGACAGGTGCAGGAAGCCCCCTACCTTCGCCCGCGCGTACATCTCCCCGGCCCGTTCCTCGAAGCGGCGGATCAGCATCATCCGCTGAAGCCACTCGCGAGCGACCTCCGGCTCCGGCAGGGTGGGCGTCATCAACCCTCCACGGTACTCCAGCGCGCGAGGAACTCCGGGGCCTCCATTTGCCGTAGCTCCGAGCGCAGCGCGCGCGCCAGCCGCGAGGCGGCGTGCGGCGGGCGGTCCCAGAACAGCACCACTTCACCGCTGTCAACCTCCACGACCTCGATGTGGTCGACCCGTCCGGCGTCGGCGAGCAGCGCCGGTGCTCGCCCACCGCGCGTAACGATCAGCCGGTACGCGCGATCGGCCCTCATCGGCTCGGGCCCGTCATCGCTGCGCTCATGTGCGCAGCGGCATCCTCCACCGCGCGCTCGCCCACCCACACGCCCTCCCCGACGCGCACGGCCGGCACGTCGCTCACGCCGGCCGCCGCGGCCGCGGCGGTTGCCCGGCTCAACTCCTCGCGGACCGAGCGCAGCGCCTCGCCCTGGCGCACGGCCCGCGGGTGCATCTCGCAGGCGGCCGCGGCAATCAGCACGAAGTCGATCCGCTCCAGGTCGTGTCCTCCCGCGAACGCCTGCCTGAACGCCGCCTGCGCGAAGGGCACGGTACGGCCGATCGACTTCGCGTATGTGGCCACTCGCATCGCCAGGGCGCTGTCGAACGGGAATGGATCGGGCCACCGCAGGGACTGCAGTCCCTGCTCCCGAGCACGCCGTGCAATCTCCTCGCGAGTGTGATGTGTGCTCTCGAAAACGGCCTTGCCGCGCGCGCGCGCGTACGCGCGCGCGAAGATGTCCGTTTGGGAAGCATCAGCCACGACCCCACGCGGCTCCGGGACAACAGGTGCGCCGAGCTCGCGCGCGAGCACCGGCTGCCACTCGGCCGGTCCGGGCAGCGTGTGCAGCACCCGCTCCGCCGCCAGGTAAGCCAGCGGGCTGGCCAGGTCGAAGTAGAAGCTGGCCGTCGGTGAGGACATCCCCGCCGAGGTTAGGCGCTCATGCAAGAGGTGGTCGGGCCGTGGATGGTCTGGCGCCGCGGATGGCCGTCTCAGCCGTGATGGCCTGGCCTCGCGGACGGGCCGTCTCAGCCGTGGATCAGCCAGCCATCGGTAGCGCGTCCCGCTTCCATCACGGCCTCCGACAGCGTCGGGTGGCCGTGGACGATCCGCCCGACCTCCGCGAAGCCGCCCTCCAGCGCGTGCACGTTCACGAGCTCCTGGATCAGCTCGGTCGCGCGCGAGCCGACGATGTGACCGCCGAGCAGCTCGCCGTACTTGCTCTCGCCGACAAGCTTCACCAGGCCCGTGCGATCGCCGTACACGGTCCCGCCGCCGACGGCGCCGTAGGGAACCTTGCCGACGACCACGTCGTGGCCCTGCTCGCGCGCCTGTGCCTCCGTCAGGCCAAACGAGCCGACGTTCGGCGTACAGAACGTCGCTCGCGGGATGTCTATATGTACGAGCGGATGGGTCGTCATCCCGGCGGAGTCCTCGACCGCGATGATCCCCTCGTCAGAGGCCTTGTGTGCGAGCGCCGGACCGGAGACCAGGTCGCCGATCGCGTACACGCCCGCGCGAGAGGTGCGCATGCGTGCGTCCACCTTCACAAGGCCACGCTCCCCGAGCTCGACGCCGGCCTCGTCCAGCCCGAGCCCTTCGACGTCCGCGCCGCGTCCGGCGGCGATCACGAGGTAGTCGACCTCGCCCTCGTCCTCTCCGTGGGAGAAGCTCACGACGCCCCCATCGGTGCTCTTCACATTCGCGACTGGAGTGCTGGTGCGCACCTCGATGCCCTGCCGTTTGAATCCCCGTTCTACCAATCGCGAGATGTCGGCGTCCTCGGTCGGCAGCACGCGGTCGAGCGCCTCCAGCAGCAGCACCTCGCTGCCCAGTCGCGCGTAGCCCGAGGCGATCTCCGCGCCCGATGCGCCCGCGCCGACGACCGCCAATCGAGGTGGAAGCTCCTCGAGCGCCCATGCCTGCTCGGTGCCGATCACGCGACCGCCGAACTCCACGCCGGGAATCGTCCGCGCGACTGAGCCGGTTGCCAGGACGATCGTCTCGGCGGCATACATCTTCTCACCCACACGAACCTCACCCTCCGCGGTGAGCGTGCCGTCCCCCTCGATCAGGTCGATCGCGCCTTTCTTGAACAGGCCGCCGACCCCTGAGGTAAGCGTGGAGACGACCTTCGCGCGACGAGCCTGCACGGCCACGAAGTCCACCTCGACCTCGCTCACCTTCAGGCCGTACTCCTCGGCGTCGCGGATCTCCGAGAGCAGATCCGCGGAGCGCAGGACCGCCTTGGCGGGAATGCACGCGTAGTTCAAGCACCGGCCGCCGACCTTGTCGCGCTCCACCACCGCCGTCTTCTTGCCGAGCTGAGCGGCGCGAATCGCGGCCACATATCCGCCCGGCCCGGAGCCGATCACAATGCAGTCGTACGAGTTCTCAGCCATCTGGCCCGGAGCCTATCGAAGCTCACCCGGCCTTCATGACCGCTTATCGCCGAGCCTTCACCGGCGCCGTCGCAGGCTATCGGTGATCTGGGGCCTGGATCCGTCCCATCACGCGCACAAGCTTCCAGAACAGCCACCCGGCGAGCACGATGACGAACAGGCACAGCGCCGCCGCGACGATCGTCGAGGCGACCACGAGCGCGAGCGACGTAACGAGGATCTGGAAGGCCAGTAGCCCCTCGAACCCGAGCACCGCCCAGTGGCGCTGTCTGTACATCCCCTGTGCGAGCAGCCCGAGCACGAGCGCGAGGAGGACCGCGCCGGGGAGCGAGCCTCCGTGGCGGGCGAGGTCGTGGACGCTCGCTGCGCCCACCACCACGCCCAGCGCCAGCAGCGCGCACACGGCGATCGCGGCGATGAGTGCCGGCGGGCGCTCGTCGGGACCCAGCGGTTCGAGGGCCTGACGCGCCCGCTCCTCGCGCAAGCCGCGCGCGCTGTCGGCCGACGCTGATTCTCGTGCCGGTGTCGCGGTGGGGCCTGCGTCGTCGCGGCGTCGCCCGTCGGTCATCTCGCCCAAAGATAGTGCGCGGGACCCAGAACGGGCCCCGCGCATGCCTCATGTCGGCTTTCGACGCGCCAGTCGACGACACGCGGGTCGCGGATGGCGGCTCTCGCCGGCTAGAAGTCGAACGATATTTCTTTCGCGAGCGAGAGTTTGTCTTCCGCGCTCAGGACGCCTTCGTTGAATTCTTTTCCGAAATTAGCTAACAGTTCGTAGGTTATCGCCGTGCCGGTTTCTTCCTCGCAGAATTCTTCGTCGATAGCACACGTCTTTATAGCCTGTTTACCGCCTGATTCATGGAGTAACAGTTCGTTGTTTTTGGTTTTTGCTTCCGAGGCGGACCCGTCGATCTGCCCGATCACCGTGCCTTTCACTTCAATTTTGAGCACACCGCATTTGATTATCAGGGTTTTTTCAAGCGTCAGCGCCACCGCGAGGTTTAATTCTTCGCCTGACGCGACGGCGACCAGATGACTGTTGTATTTCGCTAATATCACCCCGGCAGCATCGCCTTCGGTATTGCATTTGACTTCTTTCGATTTACAGCCGGTTAAGTCGATCGTCACCGTCCCAGTCCTAGCCGAGGTGAAGCTTCCTTCGTTCGTCAGGTTTTCGCATTCGATTGTGCCCGATTTCGATACCAGTTTCGATACTTTTCCTTCAGACGTAAAGGTCAGAGGTTCTTTTTCCGTGGGATTGGGTAAGATTTCCTGTTCTTCCAGGTGTTCTTTCGTTCCCCACAATGTTTTGACCAGGATGTATTTACCTTTGTCTTTTTTCGGGTTCGCGCATTTAGAGTCTTCCCAGCCACTTAATTCAGTCGCATTTTGAACTTTGAAACACACCACACCGGCAGCGACTAAGAAGCCGGCTCCTCTGATTTTCGTGTAACCGCTTTCTCCCAGCACTTCGGTGCCACAGTTGAAAATTAGGCCTTTTTCCCACGAGCTGACTTCTTTCGGGATCACGTGGCGACACGCCGCCGATGCCGGCGTCACCGACAGGGCGCTGCTCGCTAGCATACTCACGAGCACGGTCGTCAGGGTCAGTCCCATGCTGCTCATGCGCTTCATTTTCTCTGCTCCAATGTCGAGGGTCGCTCGACGAGCTCCGATGCGTCCACTCATTCGGTTGGCTCAATGCATGGACCGGGTCAGAGTCCATCGATTGGAACAGGCACACTAACCGATCGTTATTCCAAAGACAAGGATTATCGATGATTGTCTCGGACTCCGTCCAGCGAATCTCGCAGCCCCCGAGCCGCCCGCCGCGGATCGTCGGCCTCGGTGACCGCACGCAGCACGCATACGCGCGTCGCGCCCGCGTCGAGCGCCTCGTCGACATTGCCCGAGTCGATCCCGCCGATCGCGAAGAACGGCACCGGCGAGTGGGCGGCCGCGTAGCGGATCAGCTCCGGGCCGACCGGCGGGCGCCCGGGCTTGGTTGGCGTGGCATGGATCGGGCCCACGCCGATGTAGTCGACGAGCGTGGGGTCGACCGCGTCGATCTCCTCAGGTGCGTGGGTGGAGAGGCCGACGAGCAGCTCCGGCCCGACCAGCTCGCGCACCTCCGCCGGCGGCATGTCGTCCTGGCCGACGTGCACGCCGTCCGTCCCCACCTCGCGTGCCACCGTCGGACGGTCGTTGACGATCAACAGCGCCCCCAGCCGCTCGCACAGTGCCCGCGCGGCATGGGCGATCGCGGCCAGCTCGTCGTCGGGCAGGTGCTTCTCCCGCACCTGCACTACGTCCACGCCGCCGGCTACGGCGGCGCCCAGCAGGTCTGGCAGCCCCCGGCCGCCCATCGCCTCGCGATCGCCGATCGCTGGGCACACGAGATACAGCCGCGAGGCGGCCAGCCGCTCGCGCCGCTCGGCGCCTATGTTCCGGCTCATCAACTCAGTCTGACATCGGGCTAGCATCGAACGTATGCCGAATGGCCAACTAACAGACGTGGTCGTCGTCGGGGGCGGCGTTATCGGCCTGGCAGTCGCTTGGCGCGCCGCCGAGCACGGCATGTCGGTGACCCTGCTCGAGCGCGATACGACCGGAAGTGGCGCCTCTCACGTTGCCGCGGGCATGCTCGCGCCGGTCGCCGAGGTCGAGTTCGGCGAGGCCGGTCGGCAGGTGCTTGACCTCGGGCTGCGATCGGTCGGCATGTGGGCCGCCTTCGCCTCGGGGCTCGAACGAGCGGGCGACCTGGAGGTAGGACTGCGCAAGACAGGCACGCTCGTGGTCGCCCGCGACGAGGACGAGGCGAGGGAGCTCGAGCGCCAGCTCGCCTTTCGCGACTCGCTTGCCGTGCACACCGAGCGCCTGCTTCCGACAGTCGCCCGCGAACGTGAGCCGGCGCTCGCGCCGACGGTTCGTCTGGCGCTCGAAGCCCCCGACGATCACTCGGTGGATCCGCGGAGGGTGCTCACCGCCCTGCGATCGGCGTGCGTGTCGAACGGCGTGAACCTGCGCGAGCATGCGCGCGTCGCTCGTCTCGCGCTCGACGGAACGCAGACTCGCGTGACAGGCGTCGTACTCGACGACGGCGAGCGCGTTGAAGGGGGGCAGGTGGTGATGGCCGCTGGCGCGTGGACGGGGCAGATCGAGGGCGTGCCAGACCGAGCACGCGTGCCGGTGCGCCCGGTCAAGGGTCAGATCCTGCGCCTGCGCGACCCGGCGGGTCCGGGGTTGCTGGAGCGGGTCGTGCGCTTCGAAGGCGGTTATCTCGTCCCTCGCGGGGATGGACGCTACGTGCTCGGGGCGACGGTCGAGGAGCGCGGATTCGAGTCCGCTCCAACCGCGGGCGGGGTGTATGAGTTGCTACGCGACGCTTACGAGCTGGTTCCGGGTGTGAGCGAGCTCGAGATCGAGGAGCTCAGCGTGGGGCTGCGCCCGGGCACACCCGACAACGCGCCCGTGATCGGTCCCGGCGCGATCGAGGGGCTGATCTGGGCGACTGGGCATTACCGCAACGGGATCCTGCTGGCCCCGCTGACGGCCGAGCTCGTCGTCGAGGCGCTCACCAGCAACGCCACACAGGCTGGAGAGGCCGCGTCCGGGGGAGTCGTGTCTCCTTCGTGGGTCGCGTCGTGATCTTGCTCAACGGTCAGGACTCCGATGTGCGCGCGGGCGAGACCGTCTCTGCCGTCCTCTCCCGCCTCGGGCTGGCCGAGGATGCGCGCGGCGTCGCCGTGGCGGTCGACGGCGAGGTAGTCCCCCGCGACGGCTGGCGGTCGTTCACGCTAGGCGAAGACGCGCGCGTAGAGGTGCTCACCGCGATGCAGGGAGGATGATTCGGGTATGTCCGAGGCCTTGAGGATCGGCGGTCGCGAGTACCGCTCCCGCCTCTTGCTGGGCACCGGTGGATTCCCGTCCCTCGAGCTCCTCGCGGCGGCGATCGCGGCGAGCGGCTCGGAGCTCGTGACCGTCGCCCTGCGCCGGGTGGATCCCTCGGCGCGCGGCTCGCTGGTCGACGTGCTCGCCGCGGCCGGCGTCGAGCTGTTGCCGAACACTGCCGGCTGCCATACCGCCCGCGACGCGGTCCTCACCGCCAAGCTCGCGCGCGAGGCTTTTGCCACGGACCTTGTGAAGCTCGAGGTGATCGGCGACGAGGACACGCTGCTGCCGGACGCTCCCGAGCTGCTGCGCGCCGCTGAGGAGCTCGTCGACGACGGCTTCGTCGTGCTCCCCTACACGACCGACGACCCGGTGCTCGCGCGCCGCCTCGCCGACGTCGGCTGCGCCGCCGTGATGCCGCTCGGCTCGCCGATCGGCAGCGGCATGGGGATCCGCAATCCCTACAACATCGCCCTGATCCGTGAAGCCGTGACCGTGCCGGTGGTGCTCGATGCGGGCATCGGCACGGCCTCCGATGCGACCCTTGCGATGGAGCTCGGCTGCGACGCGGTGATGGCCGCCTCGGCCGTCGCGCGCGCGCGGGACCCGGTGCGCATGGCGAGGGCGATGCGTGCTGCCGTCGAGGCCGGGCGCCTGGCCCGTACGGCGGGGCGTATTCCCCGCCGTCTCTACGCCACGGCTTCGACCTCGAACGAAGGTCTGCCTACTCTCTCTATCCCTACTTGACGACTTCGATCGTCCCGTTCATCGACGCCGGGTGAAGCGTGCACAGATAGTGGATCACACCGGGCTTGAGGGCCTTGACCTCGTACGTGCCGTTTTCGCCGAAGTCCTTCGACGCGAACTTCGCCGGCCCCTCCTTGCTCGTCACGTTGTGTTCGACCGAATCGAAGTTCGTCCACTTGATCGTGCTGCCGACCTTCACCTTGAGCGTGTCGGGGTCGATGGCGATGTTGCGGTAGGCGATCTGCACGGTCCCGCTCTGCACCGGTGCCGAAGACGAGGGGGCGGCGTATTTGGGCGTCGTGTTCGCTTTCAGCCCGCTCGTCGGGGTGCTGGATTTCGCGGTCGTCGCGCTGCTGGAGCTGCTGCTCGAGCTGCTCGACCCGCAACCCGCCGCAAGCAGCAGGGCGGAGCCGGCGATCAGGGCGAGGAAGCCTCTGTTCATCGATGGTCCCTTTCTCGATCTTTCACTCAAGGCACTAGCCTCGCACACGCCGCGGCCGGCAGCAGCGCAGGCGCTCTTGGCCACTGGCCTAGACTGGCCGCTCGATGACACCGCGCCATCTCCTCACCGGGGCCGAGCTCACCCCCGACGAGCTCCACGCCCTGCTCGACCGTGCCCTCGAGCTGAAGGCGGCGCCGCTCTCCTCACAAGCGCTCGCCGGCAAGAGCGTCGCGCTGATCTTCCAGAAGCCCTCGACGCGCACGAGACTGTCGTTCGAGGTCGGCATCAACGAGCTCGCCGGGCACGCCGTCGTGCTGCGCACGGACGAGCTTCAGCTCTCGCGTGGCGAGGCGGCGCGCGACACGGCGATGGTCCTCTCCCGTCACGTCGCCGCGATTGGGGTGCGCACGGGGCCGGACGCGATGCTCGCGGAGCTCGCCGAGCACAGCGCGGTCCCCGTGATCAACATGCTCACCGCGCTCCACCATCCCTGCCAGGCGCTCGCCGACCTGATGACACTGCGCGAGGCTTACGGCTCGCTGGACGGACTGCGCCTGGCGTACGTCGGCGACGGCAACAACATCGCCCGCTCGCTCGCCGTGCTCGGCACGCTCGCCGACGTCGACGTGGCGGTGGCCTCGCCCGAGGGCTACGCGTTGGAGAAGGATCTCTGGTCGGCTGCGGGGGCCCGCGGCTCGCTGACGCTCCACACCGATCCGCGCGAAGCCGTCGAGGGTGCGCACGCGGTCTATACCGACGTGTGGGTGAGCATGGGTGACGAGGCCACCGCGGATGGCCGCCGCGCAGCCCTTGCCGCCTACCGCGTCGACGACACGCTGCTCGACGCCGCGGCGCCCGACGCCTTCGCCATGCACGACCTGCCCGCGCATCCCGGCGAGGAGATCACCGCCGAGGTCCTGTACGGCACGCGCCAGCGCATCTGGGACCAGGCCGAGAACCGGCGTCATGCGCAGAAGGCGCTGCTCGAGCTGCTCGTGTCCGCGCCGGCGAGACCATGAGCGGAGAGGAGGGCCCGGACTCGACGGCGCTATCGGCAGCCGCCGCCGCGCCGGCCCAAGACCCGTTGCCCCGTCCGCAACGCGGAGACGAGTTGGAGCTGCGGATCGAGTCGCTCGCCTTCGGCGGGGAGGGCGTCGCGCGGCTGGGCGATACCCCATCCGGGGCACACGGCGGCGGGTACGTGGTGTTTGTCGCCGGCGCTGTTCCGGGCGACCTCGTGCGAGCCGTCGTCCACAAGCGCAAGCGCAGCTACGCTCACGCGCGCACCGTCGAGGTGCTCGATCCCAGCCCCGAGCGGATCCCGCCGGTGGCCGACCACCCGGGGGTGGCGTGGCAGGTGCTCCCCTACGAGCGCCAGCTCGAGGTCAAGCACTCGCAGGTCGAGGAGGCGCTGCGGCGGATCGGTCGGCTGGAGGGCTTCGAGCTCGAGGGGATCGTCCCGGCCCTGCAGCCGTGGCGTTATCGCAACAAGCTCGAGTACTCCTTCGGGGCCGGCGAGGATGGCGAGCTGGTGTGTGGATTCCATGCTCCCGCGGGCGGCAATCAAGTGGTCGCGATCGAGGACTGCCTGCTGGCATCCGAGCGGGGGAACCTCGCCCGCGAGGTGGCGCTGCGCTGGTGCCGCGCTCAGGGCCTAGAGGGCTGGAACCGCGGCCGGGACAGAGAGACTCGTCCGTCCGGTGCCGCCGTGGAAGCGGCGCGCAAAGAGCGGACGGCCTCGGCGGCGGACGGCCGCGCGCGCCTGCGCAACCTCGTCGTGCGCGAAGGGCGCCGTACCGAAAAGCTGCAAGTCCGGATCGTGACCACCGACGGCGAGCTCGAGGCCGGCGGGCTGGCCGCCGAGTTGAGCCGGGCGCTCGGCGAGGACCATCTGGCGGGCGTGCTGTGGAGCACCTCGCGCAGCCTCGCCGAGACGACTGCCGGTGGCGACACCCAGCTCGTGTGGGGTGAGGCTGAGCTGCCCGAGCGGCTGGGCGAGCTCGACCTGCGCATCTCCCCAGAGGCGTTCTTCCAGACCAACACTGAGATGGCCGAGCTGCTCTACGGCGTGGTCGCGGAGTATGCGGCGCTCGAGGGCTGGGAGCGCGTCTTTGACCTGTACTCCGGGATCGGCACGATCGCGCTCACGCTCGCCTCGCGCGCCGGCGAGCTGTGGGGAATTGAGCTCGTCGAGGAGGCCGTCGCCGACGCGATCGCCGCCGCGCGCCGCAACGAGGTAACGCAGGCGCACTTCTTCGCCGGCGACACGCGCCTGGCGCTGGCAGAGCTCGTCGAGCGCGCCGGGCGCCCCGACGTCCTCGTCGTGGACCCCCCCCGCGCGGGACTCTCGAAGAAGGTGGTCCACCGCATTGTCGACGCTTCGCCGAAGCGGATCGTCTACGTCTCCTGCAACCCGACGACGCTCGCCCCCAACGCCGCGGAACTCGTCGAGGCGGGGTGGGTGCTGCGCAAGGTTCGTCCCGTCGACATGTTCCCGCAGACGCATCACATCGAGTGCGTAGCTCTTTTCGAGCGGGCCGACGGTGGCCCTCGGCCGGCCCGCAGCGCGGTTCCCGACTCCGGGTAGGCTTGCGAGAATGCGCGCCGTCACCATCCGCGAGAACGAGGTCGCGATCGAAGAGCAGCCCGATCCTGTGCCAGGCGCCGGTGAGGTGCTCGTTCGTGTGCGCGCGGCCGGATTGAACGGTGCCGACATGATGCAGCGACGAGGTCTGTATCCGGCACCCGCAGGCTCGTCGCAGGAGATCCCCGGCCTCGAGCTCGCGGGCGAGGTTGCCGCGCTCGGACCGCGAGCCGAGCGCTTCGCCGTCGGCGACCGCGTGATGGCGATCGTCGGGGGCGGTGGCCAGGCGGAGCTCGCCACGGTTCACGAGCGCCAGTTGATGCCGGTGCCGGGAGGGCTTGACTGGCCCTCGGCGGGCGGCCTGCCGGAGGTCTTCACGACCGCCCACGACGCGCTCTTCACGCAAGGCCAACTGCGTCCCGGCGAGCGTTTGCTCGTGCACGGTGGCGCCGGTGGCGTCGGTACCGCGGCGATTCAGCTCGCCCGCGAGACGGGGGCGCGGGTAACCGCAACCGTGCGCAGCGAGGACCTGCGCGAACAGGTCGCCGCGCTCGGCGCCGAGGCGATCCCACCGGAGGGTTTCGCCGAGCAGGGCCCGTTCGACGTGATCCTCGAGCTCGTCGGCGCGCCTAACCTGCAGGAGAACCTGCAGGCGCTCGCGACCGGTGGACGGATCCTCGTGATCGGCGTCTCGGGGGGCGCCAAGGGCGAGCTGAGCCTGCTCGCTCTGATGGGCAAGCGCGCGCGCATCCACGGCTCGACGTTGCGCGCGCGCCCGCTCGAGGAGAAGGCGCTGACGGCCCGTCGCGTGGAGCACGAGGTGCTCCCCCTGTTCGAGCTCGGCGCGCTGCGCGTGCCGGTCGCCGAGACCTTTCCCCTGGACCGGGCGGTCGCGGCCTACGATCGCTTCGCCGCGGGCGGCAAGCTCGGCAAGATCGTCCTCACGATTTAGAGAGCGCCCGCATGGCGGGGCTCTCGGTCGTGCATGGTGGGGGGGGATTATTTCTAAAACCCGTGTAACCATTGCAATACGGGTACTAAAAAGTGAGTCCCCCACCAGCACCGGCATTCGACCGCGTGGACGACTTACCTTTTCGGAACCGGTATCACTAAAGTTATACCGGTTCGGGGAGGAAGGAGAAATGGCGTGCGTCAGTAGGGAGGCTGCGCGGAGTACCAGTCGCCCAGCGAGCGGAACGCGTCCCAGAACGCGCGCTTGGACTCCTGTTCGTCGAGCGACTCGTCGATGTTCGGCACGTACAGCGCGTCGATCATCGGCGTCAGCTGCTGGATCTCGCCCAGCCGTGGCGCGAGCGGGCGCGCCAGCGGAATCTCCATCTCCCCGAGTGCGGCCAGTGCATCAGGGCCCATCACGACGACGATCTTCGGCTGGACGATCGCGATCTCCTCGACCACCCGCGCAACACATGCGAAGTCGGCGAGCGAGGAGTCGCTCAGCGGGCACTTCACGCACAGCGTGCCGTAGACCGCGAGTGGGTCGATCGACAGCCGCTTGAGCGACTTCATCAGCGCCCCGCCGGCGCGCCCGTAGAAGGCCACCCCCTCCTCGATCTCAGACGGCAGGGGGGAGTGCTTCAACAGCATCACGTCCGCCTGCGGGTGCCCCGAGCCGAGCACCGGCATCAGGTTGCCGCGCGGGCAGTGCGGACACGCCTGCAGCTCGCGCGTGAGCGTGTTCAGCTCGCGGATCGCCCGCTCGAGGTACTTCTCGCGAATCTCGTCATCGGTCACGGGCATCGACCCCGAGGGATTAGACGAGGAGCGGGGTTGTCCTTGGCCGTGCATCAGGAGTTGCGCTCCTCCCTCACCTCCGGCGTCCCCCGCCGGGGGCCTGCCTCACCCGCTTGACGCGCCGGGCCTTGCTGGCTCGTCGCGCGGAAGGCGGCGTCGCGCGCGTCTGCAGGAACTTCAGCGCCTGCACGTACAGCAGGCTGGTGGGGCGGGTGATGATCTCGGCGTCCCGCAGCGACTGCAGGAACTCCCGCGGACCGTCGAAGTCGCGCATCCGGATCCGCACCGAGCCGAGTCCCTGGGCGACGTGCGAATCCGATCCGGCCCCCGCGACGATTCGGTACTTGGCGGCGAATCGCGCGGCCTCCTCGTTGAAGGCGCCGATCGCCACGCGCGGGTTGAAGACCTCGATCGCGTCGACGTCGTCGAGGATCGTCAGCAAGTGCGCGTAGTCCGGGACCGAGTGCAACCGATCGAAGGGGTGGGGCACATAGACAATCCCACCCTGGCGCTTGATCTCCACGACGGTCTCCGCGAGGCTCAGGCCGCGGGGGATCTTCTCTTCGACGAACAGTCCGATCACCTCGCCCTGGCCGGCCGTCTTGACCTCCTCGCCAACGATCACCTTGACGGGTGGGCGGGCATCTGATTCAGCGGCCTGCGCCCGTGCCTCCAGGGCGCCGGAGATCTCATTGTGATCTGTCACCGCGATCGCCCCGAGGCCCTGCTCGCGCGCTGTCGCCAGCAGCACCTCCACAGGAGTGGCGCAGTCGGGTGAGTGATCAGTGTGCATGTGCAGGTCGACGTCAATCAGCCGCCGATCCGCCAAGCGGCGTCGCAGCGCCGAGTCGCCCTCGCGCGAGTGGCGCCGGGCGGCCAGGGCGCCGTAGATGCGCTCGAGCTGCCCGGCGGCGTCCTCTCCGTCGGGCACCAGCCGGTAGTCGCCCGGGAAATGACGAGCCATCAGCTCGGCGGTGGCGGGCAGGCTCGCGGTGCGGGCATCCAGGCGCCCGAAGAAGCTCTCCACGAAGCGGCGCGCCACGAGCGTCGAGAGCAGGCGTTCGGTGGAGGAGTGAAAGGAGCCCACGTTGAGCGCGCGCGAGTGGCGCAGGGCCGCGTTGGAGGTGCTCGGGGCGAACGGCTCGTGCACGTGGACGAAGTCGAGCTCCACCCTCCCCAGCAGTTCCTCGATCGTGCGGGCGACGTCGATCGGCAGCGCCGGCGTCCGTCGCCGGGCGCCGGCGGAGACGTCGAGCACCTCGCCGACGGCGATCACCCGCGGCGTCCCCGTGTCGGTTCCCTCGAGCAGACTCTGCGGCCGCTCGCGCGCCGCGCGCAGCGCCTTGCGTGAGCCGCGCACGCGCTCCTGCGAGTGCGACGGGGCGAGGATCAGCACGCGATGGCCGCTGCGCGAGAGCGCGCGAGCGACCCGCTCGACGTGGGCGTTGACCTCGTTCTCTCGCTCCTCCCACGGGTAGGGAGTGACGTGGGCGATCGAGAACCGCTGCTCAGCCATCTTCGGAGAATAGGTCGGAAACGAATGCGGAGATTGCGCACCAAGTGGAAACCGTCTGCGCTAAACCACCGATCCCAAGTTCATCCAAGAGGAGGAGACCGACGTGAAGAGACTGATCGCAGCGACGATCGCCGCGCTGGCGTTGTTCGTGCCGGTGGCGGGCGCGCAGGCGCACAACCCGATCCTGTTCGTGCATGGCTGGAGTGAGAGCAGCTCGCTCTGGACAACGATGATCGGCCGCTTCGAAAAAGACGGCTGGACGAAAGCGGAGCTCAACAACTGGACGTACAACACCTCGCAGTCGAACGTCACGACCGCCAAAGAAGTCGCTACGAAGGTGAGCCAGATCCTGACGGCCACGGGGGCCAGCCACGTGGATCTGATCACCCATTCGATGGGCGCCCTGTCCACCCGCTACTACATCAAGAACCTGGGTGGCGAAAGCAAGGTCGAGGATTGGGTGTCGCTCGGTGGCCCCAACCATGGCACGAGCACGGCGAACCTCTGCACGCAGGCGTCGTGCATCGAGATGCGCCCCAAATCGACGTTTCTGAACGAACTGAACGCCGGCGACGAAACGCCCGGAGCCGTGGACTACGCCACGTGGTGGTCGCCGTGCGATGAAATCATCAACCCGCATACGAGCGTGATTCTGACGGGTGCCACGAACACGGAAACGGCCTGTCTCACGCACGCCGCGCTGACGACGGACGAAACCGTCTACAAACAGGTGCGCGAATTCGTCAGCTAGGGGTTCGACCCGGCGTCCTTTGAGGCGCTCGCCCGTGTGCCCGCCCGTGCCTTGGCGCGGGCGGCGCCCGGCGCTCTCGCAGCGGCCGGCTTCCGCGCTGAGCCGCGCCGCTGCGGTCGCGTACCCGGCCTGCCGGTGTACTTGGCGATGAACTTCTCGGTGTCCTGGCGCGCCTGATCGTCCGGACGCTGGTTGTGAGGGGACTTCATTAGGTAGCTGCTCGGTCCGTCGAGCTGGCCGCCGACGCCGTGGTTGAGTGCGAGCTTGCAGCAGCGCACTGCGTCGATCACGATTCCCGCCGAGTTGGGCGAGTCCCACACCTCGAGCTTCATCTCGACATTCAGCGGCACGTCGCCGAAGGCCTGGCCCTCGACGCGGATGTGCGCCCACTTGCGGTCGGTCAGCCACGGCACGTAGTCCGACGGACCGATGTAGACGTCCTCGGCCGGCAGCTCATGGTCCATGATCGAGGTGACCGCGTTGGTCTTGGAGATCTTCTTCGACTCCAGCCGCTCGCGCTCGAGCATGTTGTAGAAGTCCATGTTCCCGCCCACGTTCAGCTGCGAGGTGCGGAGCATCTTCACGCCGCGATCGGCGAACAGCCGCGCGAGCGTCCGGTGGACGATCGTCGCGCCGACCTGCGACTTGATGTCGTCGCCGACGATCGGCAGGCGCGCCTGTTTGAAGCGCTTGTCCCAGTAGTCCTCGCGGGCGATGAACACGGGGATGCAGTTGACGAAGCCGCAGCCGGCCTCGAGGATCTGCTCGACGTACCACTTGGTCGCCTGCTCTGAGCCGACGGGCAGGTATGAGACGACCACGTCGGTATGGGTGTCCTTGAGGATCTGCACGATGTCCGCGGTCTCGCCCGGGGCCTTCGTGATCTTCTGCTTGAGGTACTTGCCGAGACCGTCGTGGGTCATCCCGCGGTAGACAGGCACGCCGAGCTTGCGGGGCACCTTGGCGAACTTCATCGTGTTGTTCTGTCCCGCCCAGATCGCCTGGCCCAGATCCTTGCCGACCTTCGCCCTGTCGATGTCGAAGGCGGCCGTGAACTCGATGTCGCGCACGTGATAGCCGCCGAGGCCGACGTGCATCAGACCGGGAACGTCCTGGTCCGGGTCAGCGCCGGCGTAGTAGTGCACGCCCTGCACGAACGCCGAGGCGCAGTTGCCGACCCCGATGATCGCCACCCGAACCCTCTCGGACTGATAGCGCCCGGCGCCGTTCTTGGAGGCGGCGCCGTTTCCGTTGCTGTGCTGTGTGATCGTCAAGTGGAAGTCCTTCCTCGCAGTTCGGGGAGACTACCCCGCGGGGGTTGGGAGGTCACACCGACAGCTCGCGGCGCACGTGCCAGATGCGCTGGGCCACCGTCACGAGGCTGAGCGCCGCCAGCACGTACACGGCGGGTTGCAGCAGCTCGAAGGAGCCGAGCGACGCGCCCCGGGCGAAGAGCAGCCCGATCGAGAGGATCACGACGCGCACCGGCCGCGTGGCGATCCCGACCTTGCACTCGACCCCCAGCGCCTCGGCGCGGGCGCGGGTGTAGCTGACCATCAGCGAGGCCAGTACTGCCACGACGACGGTGGCCGCGGCAACACGATTGCCGTGCAGCGCGAAGTACCCGGCCACGGCAGTCAGCACGATGCCCTCCTCGATGCGGTCGAGCGTCGAGTCGAGGAACGCGCCGAACGGGGTGCCCTTGCCGGACATGCGCGAGTAGCGCCCGTCGAGCGTGTCCATGATCGAGCCGACGACGAACGCCAGGCCGCCGAGGAAGAACAGCCGTTCCCACACGAGCGCGGCGGCGATCAGGTTCAGCGCGAAGCCCGTCAGCGAGATCGCGTTCGGCGTCAGGCGCGACTCGACAAGCCGGTTGCGCACGAGCTCGCGCCGGACGCCCGAGCCGATCGGGGGGCGTGCGCCGCGAGCTCCGCCGCGGTAGGCGCCACGTCGCGTGCGACGTGCGGGAGCTGGGTGCCGGGGGGCCATGTGCGCCGCGACCGTCGCCGCTCAACCGCCGCCGGCGCTCACGCCTGCGCGAGTGGGTAGAGCGGTGGAGAAGCGCCACGCGTTCGGCCGCGCGCGCGCGAGCTGGCGCGCGCCGTAGGCGGACAGCCCCGCGGTGAGCGCTCCGAGCAGCGCGTCTGCGATGAAGTGGTTGGCGGTGACCACGATCACGAACGTCATCAGAAACGGGTACAGCAGCCACGCCACCCGCACGACGGGGCTTCGTGCGAGGCGCGCGAGCGGCCAGCCGATCATCAGCGCGAACGCGACGTGCATCGAGGGGACCGCCGCGTAGGGGTTGAACAGCGCGCTCATCGACGCGCTGGCGTGGTCGACGTGCACGCCGGTGAAGGACGAAACACTGTCGATGAAGCCCCACTCGGGCATGAACCGCGGCGGCGCGGTCGGGAACACGACGTAGGCGACGAGAGCGATCGCCATCCCGATCATGAACATGTTGCGGACGAAGTAGAAGGAGCGGTTGTGGCGCAGGTAGAGGTACAGCAGGGCGCCGATCGTCACCGACGTCTGCGCGTTCACGTACAGCCAGCTCGCCACCTCCATCATCAGGTGGCTGCCCGACGCCCACGCCTGCACGCTCGGCTCGACGAAGAAATGCAGCGTGCGCTCGACCGAGATCAGCTCGCGCGCGTTCTGGAAGGCGGCGGTCGCTTTGCCCTCCACGAGGCCCCGCACGAGGCGATAGGCGAAGTACGCGGCAAGGAACAGCGAGACCTGGCGCAGCGCGTCCCGCCATCCGTGCGGCAGGAGCCGCGCCTGCGAGAGACGTAGCCGGGCGACCATTGTCCAGAGCCTAGACGATGGTCTCTCAGACCATTGCCACAGCGCTCGACGATCGACTCCGCGCTCGCGCAGGCCCAGCCTCCTCAGGGGGTGACCCTGTACAGGCGCCAGTGCTCGGAGCGCCACACTTCGCGCAGGTACGGCAGGCCGTGGGCGACGAGAGCTCCCTCGGCCTGCCCGGCGTAGTCGAGGCGCGTGTCCGCCAGCGCGACGTAGGCGACGTGGTTCTCGCCCAGCCATGCGCGGTAGCCCGCCGCGGTGAGCGGCCGGCGGTAGAACAGCGCGGCGTAGCGCGTATCGAGCTGGCGCTCCCAGCCGCGGGCGAGCGAGACACGATCGTGGCCTGCCAACAGCGCGGCCTCCCAATGGACGGCCGTCAGCGGCACCTCGACGATCGTCGGCGCGCCATCGCGCAGGCGGCGCAGCTCGGACAGCAGGGGTCTGTAGTAGGAGGTCTTCACCGACTTATCGCCGGCGACCAGTGACAGGTCGCCGATCGGCGTGTTGAGCTGCCAGTAGAGCAGCAGCGGGGCCAACAGACACAGCGTCGCGCGACGCCCGCTCCATCCCACGCCGGCGATCAGCGGCGCTGCGAGCGCCGGCCCGAGGCGAGCCGCGTTGCCCCCCACCGGGGTCTTGATCGCGAACGAGCCGATCAGCGCCAGCGCGTACAGTGCGGCGCCGATGCGCAGCGCCCTGTGCGTGCGCGGCGTGAGCGGCCCCCGCGGCAGCAGCAGCGCGATCAGCAGGACTCCCGCGAGCGCCGGCCAGAAGGCCGAGGAGGCGAACGGCTCGTATCCACCCTCCGGGTAGGCCAGGCTCAGCACAAGGATCGGCGCGAGCGCGGCGGCCGGGAGCGCGAACGAGCGGACGTGCGGTCGATTGAACAATGCGCCCTCGGCGAGCGCCCAGGCGAGCAGAGCGAGCGCGAGGAACACTCCCGCGACGGGGCTGGCGGCGCTCGTGAGCACCGCCAGGACGAGCGCGAGCGCGAACCGCCCGCGCGTCAGCGCGAGCACCGAGCCGAGTCCGATTACGAAGCCGAGGTCGTAGGCGACGCGCCCGGAGAGCAGGCCGACGCCGAAGCCGAGCGCGAACACGACGGCGGCCACGCGTCCGCCCGCGAGGCCGAAGGCGCGCTCCGCGATCAGCCCGAACAGGACACTCGCGGCGAGGGTCGAGAGGACGAGCGACACGCGCACGCCGATCAGCGCGCCCAGCGCGGGGGACAGCAGCGAGTAGCCGAGCAGGTAGTGGCCGTGGACGGCGTACCAGCCGTTATCGCGCAACGCGAAGCCCACGCGCGCGAACAGGTCGCTGCGGTACGTGGCGGCGGCGAGGTCGGCGGCCGGCGGCATCCAGATCAGGTAGGCGAGCACGAGCGGGATCGCCATGGCGAGCGCCAGCACCCAAGGACGCCCGAGAGCGCGCGACGACCATGCCGCCCGCTCGACGGGCTCTTGCGGTGCGGATATCGCTGCGTGCGCTGCCATCGGCGTTGCCTGCCTCAGGGCGCGGTCAGGAAGTCAGCAACCCGGTCGATCGTCTCAGGACGGTCGAGCCACGGCACGTGCCCGGCGTCGGAGAGCTCGACCAGCTCGGCGTCGCCGAGCGCTTGCGCATACGCGCGCCCGAAGCCGGCGGGAATGTAGGGATCCCGCAGGCCCCACACGACGAGCGCGGGCATCGTCAGGCGTTCGAGTTGCGCCCCGGCCGCCGCGAGCCCATCCGGCGGCGCGCTGCGATAGAGGCGCAGAGTCGCCCGCTGGGTTCCCTGGTCGAAGTGGTCGAGCACGGTGTCGAGCCACGCCTCCGGCAACGGCCCGGGCGTGACGTTCGACTCCCTGGAGGACACTCGCAGGGTGCGCCGGACGGTCGAGCCCATCGCCAGCTCGCCCAGCACCGGTGTGCGCCACACGCGCGCGATCCGGTGCCAGCGGTAGCCGGGCAGCAGCGGCACCGCGTTGATCACCACCAGCCGCTCGACCCGCTCGGGGTGGCGCTGGGCGAAGGCGAGCCCCACGGCCCCCCAGTCGTGCACGACGAGGCTCACCCGCTCGACGCCGGCCAGCTCGAGGAAGCGCTCCAGGAAGTCCGTGTAACCGGAGATCGAGTAGTCGAAGTGACCGGGCTTGCCCGAGCGCCCGAAGCCGGGAAGGTCCGGCGCGAGACCACCGGTGCGTTCGAGGAACGGGATCCAGTCGTCGGAGTTCGTGGGCACGCCGTGCAGGTACAGGGGCAGCGTCGACACATCGGAGCCTCCGGGTGAGGGTGCGCCTGCCTGGCGGGTTGTGGAAGCTTCGTCAGGCTCGAACGCCAGGCGTGCCAGGGGCGCGCTTCGCCAGAAGACCGGAAGGCCGCCGATCTCGCCGGTGTGGTCGCTGACGTCGGGCACCGGCCGAGGATATATACCGTGGGCCGATGCCCCCGACCGCCTGGAAGCCTCCGTCGCGTGCGCGTGTGCTGAGGATCCGCGACCGCTTGCGCGAGGTGTACGGCGTACCGCTGATGAAGCCGCACGGCGATCCGCTCGCCGAGCTCGTGCTGACCGTGCTGTCGCAGTCGACCAACGACCGCAATCGCGACGTGGCCTACCTGCGGCTGCGCGAGCGCTTCGCCTCGTGGGAGGCGGTGCGCGATGCGCCTGTCGAGGAGATCGAGGAGGCGATTCGTCCGGGCGGGATCTCCAAGGTGAAGTCGGCTCGGATACAGGCGATCCTGCGGGCGATCTCAGATCGCGAGCAAGAGCACGAGCATGCGCCCGACGCCGGTCCGCTCTCGCTCGACTGGATGCGCGCGGCGCCGGTGGGGGAGGGCCGCGAGTATCTGATCGGCCTCCCCGGGGTGGGGCGAAAGACGGCTGCATGCGTGCTGCTGTTCGCCTACGGCCTGCGCGATGTGCCGGTCGACACGCACGTTTCGCGCGTGGGCATGCGCCTGCGGCTCTTGCGGCCGGGTGCGCCGTTCGAGGAGCTGCACGACCAGATGCTCGCGCTCACCCCTCCCGGTCAGGAGCTCGAGCTCCACGTCAACCTGCTGCGTCATGGCCGGCGCACTTGCCACTCGCGTGTGCCTACCTGTGGGGAGTGTGCGCTGGCGCGGATGTGTCCGAGCCGAGGGTTGTTTTAGCTGAGCCCTGGGTGCCTACTGGATAGACGGGTCGTCCGGCGCTAGGGCAAGTCCTCGGCTCACGAGGTCTTTGACGTCTGTGCTGACGAGCGTCCAGTCGTAGCGGTGAGCCGCGGCGACATATCCGGCGTCATAGGCGGTTAGATCGTGTTCGGCGGCTAGGCTCACAGTGACCGCGATCATGTGGGTGTCGACATGCACGATGTGTCTGCACGCCGCGAGCACAGCGTGTACTGCGGCGATGGCGGGCGCCGCGACCTTGAACCGACGTGTGACCACGTTCGCGACCTCGTAAAGCGTGAGATCGAGTACCGCCAACTCGTGATCCCCCACCGTGATCCTGCGCGCGGACGTGTAGAACCGGTCGTCTTCGTCGGTCGCCGCAACCCACACACCCGCGTCGAGCAGTAACGCCGTCAGTGCGATTCGCGATCTTCGCGGATGAGCTTGGTCCCGTCACCGCCGAAGCCGCCGGTGGCAGTGTCGAGCAGCTCCTCAACTCGCCTCCGACGTTGCCGATTCTCCTGCGCCAGCTCCCGCTCGGCCAGCCGTCGCAGGAACTCGCTGCGCGTCGCGTGCTCGGACTTCACCTGCGCATCGATGCGCGCGAGGAGATCGTCGGGCATAGAGATCATCACCTTGGCCACGGGCTGAGTATAGACGGTATTGCCGAAGCATGGGCGCGTCCGAGCACGACCGAATCGCCTCACGGAGGAAGAGGCGCGTCGCACCGGCAGGTCGGTCGCTTCGCTCGGGTGGACCCAGCCGATTCCGCCGCCGTGACGGCGCTCACCGGCCACTGATTTTACGCAATGTTTAGGCGTCGCACGCGTGCTACAGTGTGTCAACCATGCGCGAGATAACGCAGCGCCAGCTCCGCAACGACAGTGGCGAGATCATGCGCGAGCTCGATCGCGGGGAGTCGTTCGTCGTGACACGCAACGGGACGCCCGTCGGCGAGCTCCGGCCGATCCGCCGACGCCGGTTCGTGCCAAAGGCTGAGGTACTGGCCAAGTTCTCCGGAGTAGGGCACATCGACTACAAGCAGTTCCGGGCCGACATCGATCGTTTTGTAGACCAGGACCCAACCCCGCGGGTCTGGGACAAAAAGCGTCGTGCCTGAGCCTGAATCGGACACTCGTACACGAGGACTGCTCGACACGTCGGTGGTGGTCAACATCGAAGAGATCGATCCGGACTTACTGCCCGACGTCCAGTCGGTCTCGTCGGTGACGCTCGCCGAGTTGGCCGCGGGACCACCCGCGTCCCCCAACCCGCACGAGCGCGCGCGTCGACAGGAGCGTCTCCAGCAGATCGAGGCGACGCTCGAATCCCTCCCTTTTGACGATGTTGCAGCCCGCGCTTATGGACGTGTGTTTGCGTCCGTCACAGCGATCGGCCGAAAGGCGCGTGGTCGTCGGACCGTCGATTTGTTCATAGCGGCGACTGCCCTATCCAACGGCTTGCCGCTCTATACAAGCAATCCCGACGACTTCGTCGGGCTCGAGGATCTACTCGAGATCGTTGCCGTGGCGCCCGCTGACCCTGGCTGAGTCTGTCTTCAGCCCCGCGGCAACACAGCGAACGCGATCACCGCGTAGTGAAGCCCCGCCGCGACGATCACGAGCGCGTGGAAGACCTCGTGGTAGCCGAACACGCGCGGCCACGGGTTCGGCCGGCCGCTCGCGTAGACGACCGCCCCGATCGTGTACAGCAGCCCGCCGACCGCCAGGCCGGCCACCGCAAGCCAGCCGATCGCGGTGGGGAGCTGGCCGAAGATCGCCGCGGACACCAGCCCGAGCGCGACGTAGATCGCCGCCAACAGCCACTTCGGCGCGTCGATCCAGGCGAGCTTGAAGAACACGCCGCCCAGCGCCCCGGCCCACAGCACGATCAGGATCGTGCTCGCCAACGATCCCTTCAGCGCGAGCAGCGCAACCGGCGTGTAGGTGCCGGCGATCAGCACGAAGATCATCGAGTGGTCCAGGCGGCGCATCCAGCGGCGCGCCGCCGGGCGCCAGGTCACGCGGTGGTAGAGGGCGCTCGTGCCCAGCAGTCCGGACACCGCCAGGGCGTAGACGATCGCCGCCCCACGCGCGCGCGCATCGGAGGCCGCGAAGATCAGGCCGGCGCCGCAGGCGAGCGAGACGAAGAACGCATACTCGTGCGAGACCCCGCGCAGGCGCGGCTTGACAGGCCCGGACGCTGCCAGCTCCATTTGGACACGGTACCACTTGAAACGCCATAGGAAATCTGCCACACTGGCACTCAGATTTATCAAGCTTAGATAAGGAGCAAGAGCATGGGCAAGACCATTGGCATCGACCTCGGCACGACAAACTCGTGCATGGCCGTGCTCGAGGGTGGCGAGCCCACCGTGATCGAGAACGCCGAGGGCGGTCGCACCACTCCCTCCGTAGTCGCCTTCGCTGCCTCGGGCGAGCGTCTCGTCGGCACCGTGGCCAAGCGCCAGGCCGTGACGAACCCGCAGAACACGATCTTCTCGATCAAGCGCTTCATGGGCCGCAAGGAGGCGGAGGTCCGCGAGGAGGAGTCGATCGTCCCCTACAAGGTCGTCTCCGGGCCGAACGGCGACGCGCGCGTGGAGGCCGGCGGCGAGCAGCACTCTCCGCCGGAGATCTCGGCGATGATCCTGCAGAAGCTGAAGACCGACGCGGAAGCGTATTTGGGCGAGTCGGTCGACGGCGCGGTGATCACCGTGCCGGCGTACTTTAACGACGACCAGCGCCAGGCGACCAAGGACGCCGGCAAGATCGCCGGGCTCGACGTCAAGCGGATCATCAACGAGCCGACCGCCGCCTCGCTGGCGTACGGCCTCGACAAGGAGTCAGACCAGACGATCCTCGTGTTCGATCTCGGCGGCGGCACGTTCGACGTGTCGGTGCTGGAGATCGGCGACGGGGTGTTCGAGGTGAAGTCGACCGCCGGCGACAACCATCTCGGCGGCGACAACTTCGACAAGGCGATCGTCGATTGGCTCGTGAGCGAGTTCAAGAAGTCCCAGGGGATCGACCTGAGCGCCGATCCGATGGCGCTGCAACGTCTGTACGAGGCGGCGGAGAAGGCGAAGATCGAGCTGTCGACGACGCAGGAGACGCAGATCAACCTGCCGTTCATCACCGCCGACTCCTCCGGCCCGAAGCACCTAGACACGCGCCTCACCCGCGCGAAGCTCGCCGAGCTGACCTCGGATTTGATCGGGAAGATCGTCGCGCCGGTGCGCCAGGCGATCGACGACGCCAAGGACAAGGGCGTCAAGGAGATCGAGCACGTCGTGCTCGTCGGTGGCATGACGCGGATGCCGGCCGTGCAGGAGAAGGTCAAGGAGCTGACGGGTAAGGAGCCCCATCGGGGAGTGAACCCCGACGAGGTGGTCGCCGTCGGCGCCGCGATCCAGGCGGGCGTGCTCGCCGGTGACGTCAAGGACGTGCTGCTTTTGGACGTGACTCCTCTTACGCTCGGGATCGAGACGAAGGGTGGCGTGATGACGAAGCTGATCGAGCGCAACACGACGATCCCGACGCGCAAGGGCGAGGTCTTCTCGACAGCTGAGGACAACCAGCCCTCGGTCGAGATTCACGTGCTGCAGGGTGAGCGGGAGATGGCCAACTACAACAAGTCGCTCGGCAAGTTCCAGCTCACCGGCATCCCACCGGCGCCGCGCGGCATCCCGCAGATCGAGGTCGCGTTCGACATCGACGCCAACGGCATCCTCAACGTGTCGGCCAAGGACCTCGGCACCGGCAAGGAGCAGAAGATCGAGATCAAGTCCGGCTCGGGGCTGTCCGAGGAGGAGATCAAGAATATGGTCTCCGACGCCGAGACCCACGCCGAGGACGACCGTCGCGCGCGCGAGCTCGCGGAGGCCAGGAACAACGGCGAGAACGCCGCCTACCAGGCCGAGCGCCAGCTCACCGATCTGGGCGACCAGGTCGACGGCGACTCCAAGGAGCGGATCGAGGCCGCGATCAAGGAGGTCCGCGAGTCGCTGACAGAGGAGGACCCGGCGGCGATCAACGCCAAGACCGAGGCCCTGCAGACCGCATTCCACGCGATCTCCGAGGCGATGTACCAGCGCGCCCAGGAGCAAGCCGCCGCCGCGGGCAACGGCGCCGGCGGGACCGATGGCGCAGGTGGGTCGTCAGATGAGGAGGACGTGGTCGACGCGGAGGTCGTGGACGAGCCGACGCCGCGGGCGTAACGATGACCGACACCGAGCAGACGGTCGAGCAGACCGACACCGAGGTCGAGGTCGAGGCCGCGCCTCAGGATGGGGCTGCGCCTAAGGACGGCGCCGCGTCTCACGATGGCAAGACGAGCGACGAGCAGGTGCCCCGAGGCGAGATCGTCGATACCCCGCTCCCCGACGAGGGGACCGGGGAGCAGGACGGGCCGGCCGAGGCGCAAGACGAGCTGACGGGGGTCAAGGCCCAGCGCGACGAGTACCTGGCGCTCGCCCAGCGCACGCAGGCGGACTTCGAGAACTACCGCAAGCGCGTCGCGCGCGACTCGGCCGCTGCGCAAACGCGCGGCGTGATGAGCCTGGCGAGGGAGCTGCTGCCGGCGTTGGACAACCTCGACCGCGCGCTGGCAGCCGTGGCGCAGGACGATTCCCTGCTCGACGGGGTGCGACTGCTCCGGTCGGAGCTCAGCGCCGCGCTCGCGCGCGTGGGGATCGAGTCGTTCTCGCCGCTCGGCGAGGCCTTCGACCCGGCCCTGCACGAGGCGATGGCCCAGCAGCCCGTCGAGGACGCGGACAGCGGGACCGTGGTGGAGGTCTATCAGCCCGGCTACCGGCTGGGCGAGAGTGTGATCCGCCCGGCCCGGGTCGTCGTGGCCGCGTAGGACGAGGGGCAGCGAGATGGCCACACGTCCCGACTACTACAAGACGCTGGGGGTCGAGAAGAAGGCGACGCCTGATGAGATCAAGAAGGCGTACAGGAAGCTCGCGCGCCGGTACCACCCCGACCGCAACCCCGACGACAAGCAGGCGGAGGCGAAGTTCAAGGAGATCTCCCAGGCGCACGACGTGCTCGGGGACCCGGAGAAGCGCAAGCAGTACGACAGCGGCAGCGGCCCGTTCACGACCGGAGGCGGCCCGGGCGGCGGCTTCGGCGGCTTCGGCAACTTCGACTTCGACGCCTCCTCGATGGGGGACATCCTGTCGAACCTGTTCGGCGGAGGAGGCGGAAGCGCGGCGGGTCGCGGACAGCGTCCGCGACCCGAGCGCGGCAACGACCTCGAGGCGCAGGTCTCGATCAGCTTCGACCAGGCGGTCACGGGCGCGCAGGTGCCGCTGTCGGTGCCGATGCAGACGACGTGCAACACGTGCCGCGGCACGGGCGCGAAGCCGGGGACGACGCCGATCGTGTGTCCCCGCTGCGAAGGGCGCGGGGTGGAGAGCGAGGGGCAGGGAATGTTCTCGATCTCACAGCCCTGCTCGCGGTGCCATGGAGCGGGCACGGTGATCGAGGATCCCTGTCCGACGTGTCACGGTTCGGGGGCGGTGCGGACGGTCAAGCGCCTGCGCGTGAACATCCCTGCGGGAGTGCGCGACGGCAGCCGTATCCGCTTGCCCGGCAAGGGCGAGCAGGGGCGCCGCGGAGGGCCCCCCGGCGACCTGTACCTGATCACGCATGTCGGCGCATCGCCTGTGTTCGCGCGCAAGGGCGAGAACCTCGAGGTGGAGGTTCCGCTGAGCATTCCCGAGGCGGTGCGCGGCGCGGACGTGCAGGTGCCGACGTTGAATGGAGCGAAGACGCTGCGCGTGAAGCCCGGAACGGCGCACGGCACGGTCCAGCGGCTGCGCGGCGAGGGGCCGCCGAAGCTCGGCTCGGGCTCGCCGCCGGCGCGCGGGGACATTCACTACCGCTTCCTGATCGACGTGCCGAGCGAGCTCAGCAGCGAGCAGAGCGCGGCCGTCGACGCGCTGGCGAAGACGATGAACGGCGACCCGCGCGCGCGGCTGTTCGAGAAGGAGGCGTCGTAGTGGCGCGCATCGAAGTGGCGACCGACCGTGGCGTGTTCATGATCTCGGTGGCGGCGGAGCTCGCGAACATGCATCCGCAGACGCTGCGCATGTATGAGGCGCGCGGGCTGATCGAGCCCAAGCGCTCGCCGAAGGGCACGCGGCTGTACTCGCAGGAGGACGTGGAGAAGTTGCGGCGGATCCAGGAGATGACGGCCGATCTGGGTCTCAACCTGGCGGGAGTCGAGCGGGTGTTGGATTTGGAGACGGAAATTGAGAGCATGCACGCGCGGATCGAAGACTTGGAGGTGCAGGCGCTGCGCGCGCAGGTGCAGCTCGCGGAGGAGCTCGAGCAGGTGCGCAAGTCGTTCCGCGCGGAGCTGACGGTGCCCTACCGCGGCGGGACCACGCTCGTGCGCGCCGCGGACGTTCGTTCACCGTTCGGCAGGAGGAGGGCATGACTCTCGTCGCGTTCCGTCCGAACGGAGGAGGGTCCAGGACCGACACCACGCGCGACGAGCGAACCGAGGAGATGGCATGACCCCGACGGGCCCCGCGGCTCCCGCCCCCCCGACCCAGGCCGAGGACGAGCAGAGTCCGCTCGAGCGCTTCGGCCGCGACCTGACGGAGATGGCCGAGCAGAACGAGCTCGACCCGGTGATCGGCCGCGACGAGGAGATCCGCCGGGTGATCCAGGTGCTGAGCCGGCGCACGAAGAACAACCCCGTGCTGATCGGTGAGCCGGGCGTCGGCAAGACGGCGATCGTCGAGGGACTCGCGCGGCGGGTCGTGTCAGGTGACGTGCCCGAGTCGTTGCGCGAGCGGCGCGTGATCGCGCTCGACATGGGCGCGCTGATCGCGGGCGCGGCGTATCGTGGCGAGTTCGAGGAGCGGCTGAAGGGCGTGCTGAAAGAGGTCTCCGACGCGCAGGGCGCGATCATCCTGTTCCTCGACGAGCTGCACACGATCGTCGGCGCCGGCGCGGCGCAGGGATCGGTCGACGCGTCGAACCTGCTCAAGCCGATGCTCGCGCGCGGTGAACTGCGCGCGGTCGGGGCGACGACGCTCGACGAGTACCGCAGGTACATCGAGAAGGACGCGGCGCTCGAGCGGCGCTTTCAGCCGGTGATGGTCGGCGAGCCCTCAGTAGAGGACACGATCGCGATCCTGCGCGGGCTGAAGGAGCGCTACGAGGTCCATCACAAAGTGCGGATCCAGGACAGCGCGCTGATCGCCGCGGCGACGCTCTCGCACCGGTACATCGCCGACCGCTTCCTCCCCGATAAGGCGATCGACCTGATCGACGAGGCGGCGTCGAAGATCCGCATCGAGATCGATTCGCTGCCGACGGAGATCGACGAGGTCGACCGGCGGGTGATGCAGCTGGAGATCGAGCTGACGTCGCTGCGCAAGGAGAAGGACGCCGCCTCCAAGGAGCGCCGCGAGTCGATCGAGCGCGAGCTGGCGGAGCTGAAGGAGCGCTCGCAGACGATGAAGGCGCAGTGGCAGAAGGAGAAGGACGCGATCCGCGGCGTCTCAGATCTGAAGGAGCGGCTCGAGCAGGCCAATGGCGAGATGGAGCGGGCCGAACGGGAAGCGGACCTGCAGCGCGCGGCCGAGCTGCGGTATGGCGAGATCCCGGAGATGGAAAAAGAGTTGGCCGCCTTGGAGGGCGGCCCCGCGGGCGTGCGTGGTGAGGAGGATCAGGCGGGGGGCGCGTCCGGGGAGAGCGGCGCCCTCGCCGGCGCGGACGTGGTTGACACAGCCGGCGAGGAGCGGGGCGCGCCGCCGGTCTTCCTGAAAGAGGAGGTGGACGCCGACGACGTCGCGGAGATCGTCGCGCGGTGGACGGGCATCCCCGTCAGCCGGCTGCTGGAGGGGGAAGCGGAGAAGCTGTTGCAGATGGAGGAGCGCCTGCACGAGCGGGTGGTCGGGCAGGACGAGGCGATCGAGGCAGTGGCAAGCGCGCTGCGGCGTTCGCGCGCGGGACTGCAGGACCCGGAGAAGCCGATCGGGACGTTCCTGTTCCTCGGCCCCACGGGCGTCGGCAAGACGGAGCTCGCGCGGGCGCTGGCGGAGTTCATGTTCGACACGCAGGAGGCGATGATCAGGATCGACATGAGCGAGTACATGGAGAAGCACTCCGTCTCGCGCCTCGTCGGCGCGCCGCCGGGATACGTGGGCTACGAAGAGGGCGGTCAGCTGACGGAGGCTGTCCGTCGTCGCCCCTATGCGGTCGTGCTGCTCGACGAGATCGAGAAGGCGCATCCGGACGTGTTCAACACGCTCCTGCAGGTGATGGACGACGGGCGTCTGACCGACGGTCAGGGCAGGACGGTGGACTTCAAGAACACGGTGCTGATCATGACCTCGAACATCCCCGTCGGCGCTCCGGCCGCGAACGGCTCGGATTCAGATCAGGCCCGCGCGGACGCGCAGCTGCGGGCGGCCCTGCTCGACTACTTCAAGCCCGAGTTCATCAACCGGCTCGACGACATCGTGCGCTTCTCCCCCCTCACGCGCGAGCAGATCTCAGAGATCGTCGATCTGCAGGTGGCGAGGGTGATCGAGCGCGTGGCGGAGCGCGGCGTGGAGGTGACGCTCACCGACGATGCACGCACGCTGCTCGGCGACATGGGCTACGACCCCACCTACGGCGCACGCCCGCTGCGCCGGGTGATCCAGAAGCAACTGACCGACCGCCTCGCCCTGGCGTTGCTCAGAGGCGAGATCCACGCGGGCGATTCCGTGCGTGTGGACGCGGTCAACGGGGAGCTTGTGCTTGAGACGGCGCGAGAAGCAGCGGCTTAGCGCGAGCCGCGACTTGGCTCGAGGACGGCGGAGCGCGTTCGCCCCGCCGTGCCCCAGGCCTGCTAATTGAAGGAGATCCAGAAGTTGGTGTCTTTTGATTCTTTTTCGCTGCCTGTGGTTACGACGACAGTAGTCCCGGCAGGACACTCACTTGCGCCGATCAGAATGGGCACGATGGCCGTGTCGGCGCTGACCGTCACGCCGTTCCCGCCGCCGAACTCGAGGTCCGTGATGCCGGTCACGTTCTGGAATGGAACGGTGGTGAGGCAGTACTCCCCTTTTGTCACTGCTGGTCCGACCCTGCTCACAGACGAGACGTTCTTGGCGTTCGAGAGCGTCGGGGATGTCGCTGTACCGGTGACATAAGCGAAGGCAACGGCGGTGCCGGCGGCTCCGGGCGGCCCTTCTTTGCCCGTTCCCCCAGTTGCTCCGGTTGCGCCAGTCGCGCCGGTGGCACCGGTCGCCCCGGAAGCGCCGTTCGCTCCGTTCGCTCCATCCTTGCCCTTGAGCTTCTTGAGCACTTTCGGATTGATCTGGCTCGTTGAGTTGATCAGATAGTGGCTTGCGGCCAGCGCTCCGCCGCTCATGGAGAACACAAGCGCGAGCGTGGCGGTTATGTTGGCGTAATTGAGACTGCGTTTAGATTTGAACATGCGCGGCACCCTACGGGGCGGGACGGCGGACGCCACCGGCTCTGGACGGAAGAACGACCGCCCGCCTGGGCAGGCGAACCATGCCCCTCGGACAGGGCCTTGGACCGATGGCAACTCCCGTAGCGCCGCCGATCCGCTACAAACGACGTGAGCGCGCTTTCGACCGGATCGGCCGGGAGCGCCATCGGCAAAACCGGACGGAGGAGCCCATCATGCCCACCTACATCATGCTCTCGACCCTCACCCCCGAGGGCGTGCAGACGGTCAAGAACAACCCGCAGCGGATTCGAGAGGTCAACAAGGAGGTCGAGCAGCTCGGCGCCACCGTCACGGCGCAGTGGGCGACGCTCGGTCACGTCGACTTCATCTCGATCGTCGAGGCGCCCGACGAGGGGACGATGGCGCGCGTGTCGCTCGAGCTCGGCTCGCGCGGCACCGGGCGCTATGAGACGCTGGCGGCGATACCTGTGGAGGAGTTCATCGCGTCTCTGTGAGTCACCCCCTCGCCTTCGGCGGCGTCGCTGAGACCCGGTTGGGGCGACGCGCCGATCCCGCTCCCCGCCGGTTACGATCCACGACGCGTGGGGCCAGTGCGAGGATAGGTTCGAGATGAACGGGGGGAGGGCCGTCCAATGAAGGTTCTCGTCGTCGGCGGCGGCGGCCGTGAGCACGCGCTCGTGCGCGCGCTCGCTCGCTCGCCCCAGGGGCCCGAGCTGCTGTGCGCGCCGGGCAACGCCGGCATCGCCGCCGACGCGCGTCTGCTCGAGATCTCCGCTGAGGACGTCGACGGGTTGGTGGCGGCGGTCGAGCGTGAGGGTGTCGACTTCACGGTCGTCGGGCCAGAGGCACCGCTCGTCGCGGGTCTCGTCGATGTGCTCGCCGAGCGCGGACACGCCGTCTTCGGCCCGCACGCCGCGGCGGCCCAGCTCGAGGGCTCGAAGGCGTTCGCCAAGGAGGCGATGCGGGAGGCGGGCGTGCCGACCGCGCGCTGGCGTGACGCGCGCTCCCTGGACGACGGGCTGGCGGCGGTGCGCGACCTCGCGCGCGCGCCCGGCGAGGGCGTGGTGGTGAAGGCCGACGGCCTCGCGGCGGGCAAGGGCGTCACGGTCGCCGACTCGGCGCTCGAAGCCGAGGTGGCGCTGGCCGAGGTCTTCCTGCATGGCCGCTTCGTCTCTTCCCCGGCCGCCCGTGGCAATGAGCGTGCTGGCGATGAGGAATCGTCCGAGGCTCCCCGGGCGGTGGTCGAGGAGCGGCTGGTCGGCGAGGAGCTGTCGCTGCTGGCGCTGTGCGATGGCGAGCGCGCCGTGCCGATGGCTCCGGCGCGCGACTACAAGCGCATCTTCGACGGCGACCGCGGGCCGAACACGGGCGGCATGGGCTCCTACTCGCCGGTGGCGGGCTTCGACAGCGCCCGCGTGCGGGAGATCGTCGCGGCCGTCCACCAGCCGGTCGTCGACTTGATGCGCGCGCGTGGCACGCCCTTCCATGGAGTCCTCTACGCCGGCCTGATGCTGACGCCCGAGGGTCTGCGCGTGCTGGAGTTCAACGTGCGCTTCGGCGACCCCGAGACGCAGGCGGTCCTGCCGCGGCTGCGCTCGGACCTGCTCGAGCTCCTGCTCGCCGCCTCCCGTCCCGGCGGCCTTGCCGGAGCGGAGCTCGAGTGGGCGCCGGAGTGGGCGGTGACGCTCGTGCTCGCGAGCGCCGGCTATCCCACCTCGTCCTCCATTGGCGACGCGATCAGTGGTCTCGAGCGGGCGTCGGAGGGAAACGCCGGCGAGGGACACGCGGGCGTCGAGGTGACGCATGCCGGGACGGCACGCGCCGATGGCTCGGTGGTGACCGCGGGGGGGCGCGTGCTGAACGTCACCGCGCTTGGTCGCGATGTCAGATCCGCCCGCCGGGCGGCGTATGCTGCGGCTGGAATGATCTCCTTCGACGGGATGCAGATCAGGCGCGACATTGCTGCGGGCGCCGCGGAGGACTCATGATGAGCGAGCATTCGACTCCCGATGACGACCCGGACGGCGAGGAGAGGCAGGCGATGAGCGACACCTCAGCTCGCGAGGGGGGCACACCGGGCGCCGCGGGCATCTCGCTCGTGCCCGAGCCGATGGAGGAGGCCGAAGTGCAGGCCCAGCTCGACGACATCGACGTCGACGCTCCGCGCGTGGGCATCGTGATGGGCTCGAAGAGCGACATGGAGGCGATGGAGAAGGCTGTGCCCGAGCTCGAATCGCGTGGAATCCTGCACGAGATCAGGGTCATGTCGGCGCACCGCGAACCCGATGTCGTCGCCGATTACGCCAAGAACGCCCACATGCGCGGCCTGCGCGTGATCATCGCCGGGGCGGGCATCTCCGCGGCGCTGCCGGGCGCCGTAGCGGCCCATACCGACCTGCCCGTGATCGGCGTGCCGCTGTCAGGCCGCCTGACCGCCGCCGGTGGTCTCGACGCGATCCTCTCGATCGTGCAGATGCCCCCGGGTGTGCCGGTCGCCTGCGTCGGCCTGGACAACGCCCGCAACGCGGCGATCCTCGCGGCGCAGATCCTCGGCGCGTGATCGCCCGCTACACCCGCCCTGAGCTCGGAAGCCTGTGGACGGACGAGGCGCGCATGGAGTCCTGGCGCCGGGTCGAGGTCGCGGCTTGCGAGGAGCTCCCGGGGCTGCTGGTCGCGCGTCCCACGGACTCCTCTGGGCCGGTCGTGGGGGGGCCGGGCCCCACGCCGGCGGAGCTCGACGCGATTCGCGCCGCCACGTTCACCGTCGAGGCGGTTGACGAGCGCGAGCGCACGACCGATCACGACGTCGCCGCGTTCGTCGACGTGCTCGCCGCCTCGGCCGGCGAGGCGGGACGGTGGATCCACTTCGGCCTGACCTCCTCCGACGTGCTCGACACCGCCCTCGCCGTGCAGTTGCGAACCGCGGGTGAGGTGCTCGTGCCGGGCGCACATGCGCTCGTCGGGGCGCTTGCCGCGCGCGCGCGCGAGCACGCGCTAACTCTGTGCGTCGGGCGCACCCATGGCGTGCACGCCGAGCCGACCACGTTCGGCGTCAAGCTCGCCGGCTTTGCCTTCGAGGCCCACCGCAACGCCGTGCGTCTCGAGCACGCGTTCGCCCAGGCGGCCGTCGGGGCGATCTCCGGCGCTGTCGGCACCTACGCGGCGACGAGCCCCTCCTTCGAGGAGCGCGTGCTGACGCGCCTGGATCTCAAGCGCGAGGACGTCTCCACGCAGGTCGTCGCGCGCGACCGCCACGCCGAGCTACTGCAGGCGGTCGCGCTCGCGGGCGCGGGTCTCGAGCGCCTGGCCGTCGAGATCCGCCACCTCCAGCGCACGGAGGTGCGCGAGGTCGAGGAGCCCTTCCGCGCCGGCCAGAAGGGGTCGAGCGCGATGCCGCACAAGCGCAACCCGATCAAGGCCGAGCAGATCTCCGGCCTGGCGCGGGTGCTGCGCGGCAACGCCCAGGCCGCGCTCGAGAACGTCGCCCTGTGGCACGAGCGCGACATCTCCCACTCCTCCGTCGAGCGCGTGATCCTGCCGGACTCCACGATCCTGCTCGACTACCTTCTCCACCGCACGATCGGCCTCGTAGAAGGCATGACCGTGCACGAGGACAGGATGCGCGAGAACCTCGAGCTGACCCATGGCGCGCTCTTCTCCCAGCGTGTCCTCTTGGCACTGGTCGAGGCTGGCATGTCTCGTGACGACGCATATCGGCTCGTGCAGGAGCTCGCCCAGCGCGCGTGGGACGACGGGGTTCCACTGCGCGACCTGCTCGCCGCGGACGACCGCGCCGCCGGCTTGGATCTTGCCGCGATCTTCGACTACGGCCACTACGTTCGCCACGCCGAGGAGATCGTCGCGCGACTCGATCGGATTACCTGACCCGACGCACGCCATCCGGTCATCGGGCGTTGGTAGGATCGCGTCACGTGACCCCCCTCGCCGACTTGCCCCTGATCGCCCGCGGCAAGGTCCGCGAGATGTATCGCCTCAGCGGGTCCGAGGGCGGCGACGGTGACTCGACAGCCGGCGGCCGGCTGCTGATGGTCGCAAGCGACCGGATCTCCACCTACGACGCGGTCCATCCCACGCCGATCCCCGACAAGGGCAAGGTGCTGACGGGCCTGTCGGCGTTTTGGTTCGCCAAGACCGAGCACATCGTGGCGAACCATCTCCTCTCCGCGACCGATGGCGTCCCCGAGGAGGCACGTGGCAGGACGCTCGTCGTGCGCGAGCTCGAGATGCTGCCGGTCGAGTGCGTCGTGCGCGGCTACATCACCGGGTCTGGCTGGAAGGACTACCAGGCGACCGGCGCGGTCTCCGGGATCGAGCTGCCCGCGGGCCTGCGCGAGTCAGAGCGCCTGCCCGAGCCGATCTTCACGCCGAGCACGAAGGCCGACGTCGGGCACGACGAGGCGATCGACTTCGACCGCGCGGCCGAGCTGGTCGGCGATCGCGCGCTGATGCAACGCGTGGCCGACGTGTCGATCGAGCTGTACTCGTTCGCGGCCGAGCACGCGCGCGCCCGCGGCGTGATCCTCGCCGACACGAAGTTCGAGCTGGGCCTCGACGGGACCGGCGCGCTCACGATCGGCGACGAGGTGCTGACGCCCGACTCCTCGCGCTACTGGCCGCTCGAGGGATACGAGGTCGGTCATGGCCAGCCGAGCTTCGACAAGCAGTACGTACGCGACTGGGCGGCGGCCAGCGGCTGGGACAAGCACCCCCCGGCCCCCGCGATCCCCGACGACGTCGTGGCGGGCACGCGCGCTCGCTACGTCGAGGCCTACGAGCTGATCGTCGGCGAGCCGTTTTCCGCATGGCTGGAGGACTCGGCGTGAGGGCGCGCGTGCTGATCCGCCCGAAGGCGGGCATCCTCGACCCCCAGGGCGTGGCGGTCGAGCGCGCGCTGCCCGCGCTCGGGTTCGTCGGCGTCGCGAACGTGCACGTCGGTCGGCTGGTCGAGCTCGACGTCGAGGATCCGGCGCAGCTCCAGCCGATGTGCGAGCGATTGCTCGCCAACCCGCTCGTCGAGGACTACGAAGTCCAGCTCTTGGACGGGAGCGCCGGACGCGAGTCTCCGCCGAGCGCCTCCCTCTAGCGGTGAAGTTCGGCGTCCTCCAGTTCCCGGGCTCGTGCGACGAGATCGACGCGCTCGACGCCGCCGGGCGCGTGGGCGACGCGGAGATCCTGTGGCACGGCGACCGCGCTCTGAAGGGCGCCGATGCGATCGTCGTCCCGGGAGGCTTCTCCTACGGGGACTACCTGCGCGCGGGCGCGATCGCCCGCTTCTCCCCGGTGATGGAGTCCGTGATCTCCTTCGCCGCCGACGGCGGACCGGTGCTGGGGATCTGCAACGGCTTTCAGGTCCTCTGCGAGGCGCGCCTCTTGCCGGGGGCGCTGCTGGGAAACGTCAACCGGCGCTTCATCTTTCGCCAGGTCGACATCGAGGTGGTGAACGCGGACACTTCGTTCACCCTCGCGTGCACGCGCGGCGAGCGGCTGAGCATCCCCGCCAAGCACTCCTGGGGCCGCTACCACGCCGACGAGCAGACGCTCGGGGAGATGGAGGATGCCGGACAGGTTGTGCTGCGGTACGCGGCCGAACACAACTTCAACGGCTCGGCCCGCGACATCGCCGGCGTGCGCAACCGCGCCGGCAACGTCTTCGGCCTGATGCCCCACCCCGAGCACGCGGTCGACGAGCTGACCGGCTCGACCGACGGGTTGAAGATCTTCGAGTCGGTGCGCCTAGCCGTCGAGGGCGCACATGTCTGAGCCTCACCCGGGGCCCCTGGCCGGCAGGACGCCAGAGACGATCGACACGCCGCCAGAGACCACCACCCCGACATTGTCGCCGAGTATCGAGTCGCTCCCCTCCTTGGAGGACGCGCTCGCGCTGGGGTTGACGCGCGCCGAGTACGAGCTCGTGTGCGAGAAGCAGGGCGGGCCGCCGAACCATGTCGAGCTGGCGATGTACTCGCTGCTGTGGAGCGAGCACTGCGCTTACAAGCACTCGAAGAAGCTGCTGCGCACGCTGCCGACGGAGGGACCGCACGTGGTGATGGGTCCCGGCGAGAACGCCGGCGCAGTCGACGTGGGCGACGGTCTCGCCTGCGCGTTCAAGGTCGAGTCGCACAACCACCCCAGCGCGGTCGAGCCGTTCCAGGGCGCCGCCACCGGCGTCGGGGGCATCCTGCGCGACATCTTCGCGATCGGCGCCCGGCCGATCGCCGTGCTCGACTCGCTGCGCTTTGGCGAGGTCGCCAGCGCCCGCGCACGCTACCTGCTCGATGGCGCGGTCGCCGGGATCGGCCACTACGGCAACTCGATCGGCGTGCCGACGGTCGGTGGGGAGGTCTACTTCGAGGGCCCCTACGAGCACAACTGCCTCGTCAACGCGATGGCGCTGGGGCTCGCGCCGCGCGAGCGCCTCGTGCGCAGCGCGGCGGCCGGCCCCGGCAACGTGATCGTGCTGTTCGGCGCCTCGACGGGCCGCGACGGGATCGGCGGCGCCTCGGTGCTCGCATCGACCGAGCTCGGCGAGAGCGACATCCTTGGAAGCGCCCCCCCGCATGGCGTCGAGGGGCACGCGGTCAAGGACAAGCGGCCGACCGTGCAGGTGGGCGACCCGTTCGAGGAGAAGAAGCTGCTGGAGTGCTCGCTCGAGCTGCTCGAGCAAGGGCTGCTCGTGTCGCTGCAAGATCTCGGTGCGGCGGGATTGACCTCTTCGGCCGCCGAGATGGCCTCGAAGGGGGAGGTGGGGATCGACGTCGACGTCGCGCGGGTGCCGCTGCGCGAGCCGGACATGGAGCCGTTCGAGGTGATGGTGAGCGAGTCCCAGGAGCGGATGCTGTGCGTGGTCGAGCCGGCGAACCTCGATGCGGTGCAAGGGCTGTGCGAGAAGTGGGAGGTGAGAAGCGCGGCGATCGGCACCGTCACGGACACCGGCCGGATGCGTGTGCTGTGCGACGGGCAGGTCGTGGGGGACATGCCCGTGCGGGCGCTGGTCGACGACTGTCCGCTGTACGACCTGTGCCCGCAGAAGCCGAGCGAGGCGATCTACCCCGCGCCCGCGGCGACGCTGCCCCCAGAGACCCATGCGCCCAGCGAGGTGCTGCTCGCGCTGCTCGCCTCGCCGAACATCGCCTCGCGCAGGCCGCTGTTCGAGCAGTACGACGCGATCGTCCAGTCGCGGACGGTGCGCAGACCGGAGCAGGCGGACGCGGCGGTGCTCCTACTCCAGCGAAATGCCGCGCGCGCGCGCGCGCACGCACGCGACGCAATGCGTGGACTAACTCCAGCAGACACCGGTGGACACACACCAGACGCCGCCGGACCGACCGCCGACGCCCCTTCGACCTCGACCGAGGCGGTGCCCGCGCTGGCGGTGAGCATCGACTGCAACGGGCGCCGGGTGGCCGCCGATCCCTACCGGGGGACGATCGCGGCGGTGCTCGAGTGCGCGTCGAATCTCGCGTGCGTCGGGGCGGAGCCGCTGGGCACGACGAACAACCTCAACTTCGGCAACCCCGAGAAGCCGCACATCGCCTGGCAGCTGACCGAAGCGGTGCGGGGACTCGGCGACGCCTGCCGGGCGCTCGAGGCGCCGATCGTGGGCGGCAACGTGTCCCTGTACAACGAGGGTGCGACCGGACCGATCTACCCGACGCCGGTGATCGGCATGGTCGGCCGCCTGCCGGACGCGCGCCGTGCCGGGCGGGTCGGGTTCGCGCGCGCGGGCGACGCGATCGCGCTCGTCGGCCCGTTCGCCCCGTCGCTCGCGGCGAGCGAGCTCGCAAAGCTGCGCGGCGAGCCGCTGCCCGACGGCCTCCCGGAGGTGGACTTCGAGGCGGTTCGCGCCGCTCAGGCGGCGGTGCGCGACGCGGTGCGCGCGGGGGCGCTGTCGAGCGCGCACGACATCGCCGAGGGCGGCTTGGCGGTGGCGCTGGCCGAGTGCTGCCTGGCCGGCGGCCTTGGCGCGGCGGTCGACCTGGGAGAGGATCTATGGGAGACAACCAGACCTGTACCGCCGAGCCGGGGGTCTGTGTCGCCGGCCCCACCGGCCGTTACCGCCCTCTTCGGCGAGGGGTCGGGCGGGTTTGTCGTGAGCGCAGGGCACGCTGCGCTGCGCACGCTGGGAGAGCACGTTCGGGTGAGGTCGATCGGCACGGTCGGCGGACCCGCGCTGAGCATCGCCGTGGGCGCATCCCACGCGGAGTTGACGCTCGAGGAGCTGAAGCGCGCCCACGGGGCTCTCGCGGAGCTGTTCCCGTGACGAGGCCCCGTACGGCGATGCTGCTAGCTTGGAACGGTGAAGCCTGTGCCTGAGCGCGCAGATCACCGCGACGGACCGCGCGACGAGTGCGGTGTGTTCGGCATATACGCGCCCGGCCACGAGGTCTCGCGGTTGTCGTACTTCGCGCTGTACGCGCTCCAGCACCGCGGCCAGGAGTCGGCGGGCATCGCCGCGGCCGACCGTGGCGGGCACATCATCACCCGGCGTGAGCTCGGCCTCGTCAACCAGGTGTTCTCCGAGAACGACCTCTCCACGCTCGCCGGCGAGCTCGCGATCGGGCACGTGCGCTACTCGACGACGGGCTCGAACGCATGGGAGAACTCACAGCCCGTGCAACGCTCCGAGGGCACCCGCGGCTCCCAGCGGGAGGTCGCGCTCGCCCACAACGGCAACCTGATCAACGCCGTCGAGCTCCACGAGGAGCTGCTCGAGCGGGGGGTCACGTTCAGCTCGACCTCCGACTCGGAGATCATCGCCGCGCTGATCGCCACCCATCCGGCCGAGCAGGTGGAGGACGCGCTCGCAGAGGTCCTCCCTCGCCTGCGCGGAGCGTTCTCGATCGTCGTGATGACACGTGACCGCGTAGTGGCATTCCGCGACCCGCACGGCCTCCGGCCGCTCTCCATCGGCACGTTCGAGCCCGCTGGGGACGATCTCGGAGGGCAGGTGCGCTACTGCGTCGCCAGCGAGTCGTGCGCGTTCGACATCATCGGCGCGAAGTTCCTCCGCGAAGTGGAGCCGGGCGAGGTTGTGACGCTCGGCGAGGAGGGCCTGTCGAGCCGGCTCGTCTCCCCCGGCGCCAGGCGCGCGTTCTGCGTGTTCGAGTACATCTACTTCGCGCGGCCCGACTCGCGCATGAACGACCAGGTGCTGCAGGTCGCGCGTGGGCGGATGGGGGAGATCCTGTGGCGCGAGGCGCCGGTCGACGCGGACCTCGTGATCGCGGTCCCGGACTCGGGCAACCCGGCCGCGCGCGGCCTCGCGCGAGCCGCGGGCCTGCCCCAGGACGACGGCTTCGTCAAGAACCGCTACGTCGCGCGCACGTTCATCGCACCCGGCCAGGAGCTCCGCAAGCACGGTCTGCGGCTGAAGTTCAACCCGCTGCCCGAGGTGGTCGCGGGCAAGCGGTTGATCGTCGTCGACGACTCGATCGTGCGCGGCAACACCACGCGGCAGATCGTCCAGATGCTGCGCGACTCCGGCGCCGCCGAGGTGCACCTGCGGATCTCCGCGCCGCCGATCAAGCACCCATGCCATTACGGGATCGACATGTCCACGCGCGAGGAGATGATCGCCCACGAGCGCACGACCGAGGAGGTCGCCCGCGAGCTCGGATGTGACTCGCTGCACTATCTGTCCCTCGCGGGTGTCTATGAGGCGGTCGGCGCCACGCGCGAGACCCACTGCGACGCGTGCTTCACGGGCGAGTACCCGCTGACGGGCAGCGACGACGCGAACGGCAAGTACGCGCTGGAGGAGGAGGCCCCGACGGGGCCCTCCCTATTGACGCCTCTCGCGCGCGCCTGAGCCGCGCTCGAATCCAAGCGACAGCTCGAGCCGGTCGCGCGCAAATCGTGCGCGCTCGCTCGAGAGCGTCAGCTTAGGTCGCGGGCGCCGGAGGCGTCGCTGTAACGGTTGTTGTACGGCCGGCTGGTGATGATGTCGCCTCGGCGGCCTGGCCTGAAGGCATTCGCCAGAGCGGCGAGGATGACTAGCGCGACGATGATCGATGCAAGCATGGGAGAACCTCGATTCGATTGTTGTTCTCCGCCCTCGACAACATTGAACAATCCCTTGACGCATACGTCTGTGAGTTGAGTCACACCGTCAACCACCCGCACGCGCTGACGCGGAGGTCCGCTGCCCGGCACTCCGCCGCTAAGGTCCGGCGCGTGCAAGAACAATTGTCGATCGCCGTGCTCGTTTCAGGCAGAGGCACGAATCTGCAGGCGCTGCTCGACACCGTGCACGAACGGGAGGCCCGGATCGTGGCGGTGGCATCGAGCGTCGCCGATGTCCCCGCGCTTGCCCGCGCGCGCATGGCCGGTGTCGCGACAGCGGTCTTTCCTCGCTCCGAGTATGCCGACCGTGGGGCGCGCGATGAGGCGCTGGCCGACTGGCTGAGCGAGCGAGGCACGCAGCTCGTCGTTCTGGCGGGGTACATGGAGCTGCTCGGTGAGCCCTTCCTCGCGCGTTTCCCGGACGCGGTGATCAACGTGCACCCGTCCCTGCTGCCGGCATTCCCCGGTCTGGAAGCGATCGAGCAGGCGCTCGCCTACGGGGTGAGGGTGTTCGGAGTCACAGTGCACTTCGTCGACGCAGGGGTCGACAGCGGGCCGGTGATCCTCCAGCGCGCGATCGAGCTGCCGGACGCCCGCGATCCGGCTGAGGTGCTGAGCGCTTTGCGCCCGCTCGAGCACTCGCTGCTATGCGAGGCCGCGCGCCTGTTTGCGCGAGGTGCCCTGAGCCTCGACCAGGCGAACGAGCGCCGGGTGCTGATCGAACGCTTCTCCCCGGGGCAAGAGGTCACGGTCGATGAGTAGGCTCAGGGAATGACCGCAGACACCGACGTCACCGCCCGCTCGAGCGATGGAATCGAGCGCGCTGCGCCCGGCGAGACGCGCGTGCGCCGAGCACTGCTGTCGGTCTCTGACAAGGACGGGATCGTGGACTTCGCCCGCGGCCTGGCCGGGCTCGGCGTGGAGATCGTCTCGACCGGGGGAACAGCGCGAGAGCTGTCCGAGGCGGGCGTGGATGTTCGCTCGATCGAGGGCTTCACCGGCTTTCCGGAGATCATGGACGGGCGCGTGAAGACGCTTCACCCGCGGTTGTATGCGGGGCTGCTCGCCAGGCGCGACGAGGACGCGCACCTCGCCGCTGCCGCCGAGCAGGAGATCGAGCAGGTCGACCTGGTGTGCGTGAACCTCTACCCCTTCGAGCGCACCGTCGCGCGCGGCGACGCGAGCGAGGAGGAGGCGATCGAGAACATCGACATCGGTGGCCCGACGATGATCCGCGCGGCCGCCAAGAATCATGCGTTCGCGGCCGTCGTGGTCGACCCGACCGACTACGAGAGCGTGCTCGCGGAGCTACGCGAGTCCGACGGCATGCTGTCGCTCGCCACGCGCAAAGGGCTCGCGGCCAAGGCATTCGCATGCACCGCGCGCTACGACGCGGCGATCTCCACATGGTTCGCCGCCCATACCTACAAGGGCTTTCCACCAGCGTGGTGTGAGGCATACGAGAAGGTGAGCGATCTGCGCTACGGCGAGAACCCCCACCAGCGCGCCACCTTCTACGCGCGTGTGGGCTCGCCGACGCACCTGCTCGACGGAGTCTCCCAGCTGCACGGCAAGGAGCTGTCGTTCAACAACCTGCTCGACCTCAGCTCCGCACGCGAGCTGGTCGAGGACTTCGAGGGGGCGGCGTGCGCGATCGTAAAGCACAACAACCCCTGCGGCTGCGCTCTCGGCGAGAGCGGCCGGGCGGCTTACGAACGCGCCTTCGCGTGCGATCCGCAGAGCGCCTACGGCGGCGTGATCGCGGTCAACCGCCGGGTCGACGGCGCCTTCGCCGAGGAGCTCTCGAAGCAGTTCGTCGAGGTCCTGCTGGCGCCGGGCTATGACGGGGACGCGCTCGAGGTGTTGAAGGCCAAGAAGAACGTGCGCCTGCTGGAGCTTGCGCGGTGGCCGGCGCCCAGTCACGAGGTCGAAGGCAAGCCCGTGCTCGGCGGCCAGCTCGTGCAGACCCGCGATGTCGTCACGGAGGGACGCGAGCAGATGCGCGTGCTGAGCGCGCGTGAGCCTTCCGAGGAGCAGTGGAGCGACATGTTGTTCGCGTGGAAGGTATGCCGCCACGTGCGCTCCAACGCGATTGTGATCGCCGCGGCAGGCGCGACGATCGGGATCGGCGCAGGTCAGATGAGCCGCATAGACGCGGTCAGGATCGCGATCGACAAGGCCCAGGCCGGCCAGCCCGAGCTGCTCGCCGGCGCGGCGCTCGCCTCGGACGCCTTCTTCCCTTTCGCCGACGGCCCCGAGCTCGCGATCGCCGCGGGAGTGGCGGCGATCGTCCAGCCGGCCGGCTCGGTGCGCGACGAGGAGGTCGTCGCCGCGGCGGACGCCGCGGGCGTCGCAATGGTGGCGACCGACGTGCGCCACTTCCGTCACTGACGGCGGCGCCGGTCGGAGCGCGTCGTTTAGGCGCCGGGTTCTACTCGCTGTGGTCGATCTCGGTCAGGGCCACCACGTCGGCGAGATCGACCGGGCGTCCGCGCGCGCGCTTCATCCGGATCAGGTCGTCACGTCCAGCGAACTGGATCGCCAGGTCTCCCAGGGTGACGACCAGCGCGCGATCGCGCAACTGGGGGTAGGGAGCCGCGCCGGGGGCTTCGTGCAGGATGTCGATGTCGCCACAGCGCGTCGTCATCTGCCAAAGGGTCGCTCTGGGGAGCATTGCCGCGTCGATCGACAGGTGCTCGCTTCCAGGGTTGAGGATGCGTGCGTCGAGAGCATTGAGAGCAGCCGCTAGACGTCCGAGGTTCGCTGGATCGGGAGAGGGAATCAGATCGACGTCATTGGTCATGCGTACATGGCCGTGGACTTGGACGGCTATGCCTCCGATCACGATGTATTCCACCTCATGGGCATCCAGAGCGGCGAAGATGCGCTCGGGATCGAGCTCGTTCTGGGCCGGTGCGGGCTCAGTCATCGCCACGTGCCACGCGACCGGCGGCCGCGAGCTGGGAGGCCATTCGGTTCCAGGAGAGTGCCAGGGCGAGGCGCTCCTCGACCGGTCGCTCCAAAGTGCTCCTCATGTGCACCGGATCCCAATTCGTCGCGAGCCGCCGGGAAGAAAGCACGGGCTCCTCTCCCATGGCGATCATCAGCTCGCGCAAGGTCGAGAACGTGGGCGAGACGACGCCCCGCTCGATGCGGCTGACAGCTGCCTGAGTGGTTCCCGCCCTGAGGGCGAGGCGGCGCTGGCTCAGTCCCAGGCGCTTACGTGTGGAAGAAACCAGTTCCGCAGCACCCATGACGTCATAAATGGTATCGAATAAACGACGACCCAATCCCTTGACATAACGAGTATCACGATATATCATGAGCGTACTTTGATGGTTCGCGATAGGAGATAGATATGTTCGCGCATGCGATTCATACACAAGAGGGGCACCACGGCAAGGGGGGGTGTCATCACCCCCACCATCACCGCCACCGTGGCTTTGGCGGTCCCGGTGGCTTCGGCGGCCCGTTCGGCTTCGGTCCCGGCGGCGGCGGCCCCCGCGGGCGAGGGCGCAAGGCGCGGCGCGGTGACATCCGCACGGCAGCGCTGCTGCTGCTGAGTGAGGAGCCCAGAAACGGATACCAGATCATGCAGGAGGTCGAGGAGCGCAGTGACGGTGTGTGGCGTCCGAGCCCAGGCTCGGTGTATCCGGCGCTCCAGCAGCTCGAGGACGAGGGATTGATCCGCTCCGCGGAGTCGGAGGGGCGAAAGCTCTTCGAGCTGACCGACGCCGGACGCGCGTTCGTCGAGGAGCGCGGAGAGGGCAAGCCGGCGCCGTGGGAGGAGATGAGCGGCGACGTCAGCAACCAGGCCGTCGAGCTCGGCAAGCTGATGCGCGAGGTCGCCTCGGCCTTCGTGCAGGTGATGCGGACCGGCAGCGAGGCGCAGATGGGCGAGGCGCGCAAGGTGCTGGTCGCCGCGCGGCGCGACCTCTACCGCATCCTCGCCGACGGCGAGCCGGAGGTCTCCTCCGACTAGCTTTTCGGAGCTACGGCTCTGGCGGCGACGCCCAGTAGCGGATCCTGGTCTGCGACCTCGCCGGCGGTTGGCTCGGCGAGACGCAGGCTTTCTTCGAGCGGCCCGGTATCCCTCAGCGTCCCCCGTTCGACGATCGGCTGCAGGATCCCTCGCAGCAGCAGCATCGGTCCGACCCAGCGGGGAGCCCAGACACGAGCGGCGCGGCGTTCGACACCATCCTCGATCGCGTCGATTGCCTTCGACAGGGGGGCGGGCCTGCCGATGAAGCCGGGCATCTGACTGCGGGCGGCCTGGCCCGAGGGCCCTGCGAAGCCACCGCGCACGAGGTCGGTGTCGATGAAGCCGAAGTACGCGCAGCCCACGCGCGCGCCCGACGGGGCGCTCTCCAGCCGCAGGGCGTCGCTCAGCGCCTCGACCCCAGCCTTGGCCGTGGCGTAGGCGCCGAGCAGCGGCGGGTGGACGATCGCACTCAGCGAGGAGATGTTCAGCAGGTAGCCTCGCCGCGCGGCGATGTGCTCGATAACGGCGCGATCGGTGCGCCACACGCCGAGCAGGTTGACCGCGAGGGTGCGCTCGACGTGCTCGACCGGTGTGGTGGCGAGGGCTCCGTTGAACTGGACGCCCGCGTTGGCGATCGCCACGTCGAGCGCGCCAAAGCGCTCGATCGTCGCGCTGACGGCGCGTTGGAGCGCGTCGTAGTCGGTGACGTCCACCTCGAAGCAGGCGGCACGGTCGCCGAGCTGGGCGGCGAGCTCCTCCAAGCGATCGGGCTCGAGCCCGACGAGCGCCACGTTGGCGCCCTTGGCGTGGAGCCGTCTGGCGGTCTCCGCGCCGATCCCCCGCGCTGCGCCGGTGATGAAGACCGTGCGTCCGTTGACGTCAAATGGCGTTGCACTCTTTCGGCTCATGCGATGGAGGCCTCTTCGCTCGTAGTGGCTCGAATCGGACTGTCGACTCTTGGTGTGACGTGCGGAATCAGCTCGTAGTCGTCGGTGTCGAATCGCTTGGTGCGCGCGCGGAAGCGGAACGTGAAGTCCGGCCAGATCGTGGACGCGTTGCCGTGGGCGTCCAGGTACCAGCTCTGACAGCCGCCGGCGGTCCACACGGTGCCCTCGGCCATGCGGCTCATCTCCGCGACGAACGCGGCCTGCGCTCGCGGGCGCACGTCGACCGCCGCGACCCCGCGATCCTCGATCGCGTCGAGCGCCTTCATCACGTACTCGATCTGGGCCTCGATCATGATCACGATCGAGGTGTGACCGAGGCCCGTATAGGGGCCGAGCAGGGTGAACAGGTTGGGAAAGCCGGTGACCGTCGTGCCGTTGAAAGCGGCCATCGTCCCCCGCCAGTGCTCGGACAGCAGGCGCCCATCCGTGCCCCTGACGCGATCGATCAGCGGCTGGTCGGTGACGTGGAAGCCCGTGCCGAAGATGATCGTGTCGACCTCGCGCTCGACGCCGTCTTCGGTGACGATCGAATGCGGGCGCACTTCGCGGATGCCCGAGCTGACCACGTCGACATTGGGGTTGTTCAGCGCCGGCAGATAGGAGTCGGTGAAGAGGATGCGCTTGCAGCCCAGACGGTAGCTCGGCGCAAGCCTGCTGCGCAGCTCCGGGTCTAAGACTTGACGGCGCAGGTTCGCTTCGGCCACGCGCTCCAGAATGCGCATCAGTCGCGGCTCCTTGGCCAGGCCGAGCACGAGCAGCTCGGCGCTCCAGTACAGCGCGCCGCGCAGCAGCTTCATCGCCGGGGGAAAGCGCTGGAACAGGCGCCGCAAGCGCGGGTTGATCTCGGCATTGCGGCGCGGCACGATCCACGGGGCCGTGCGCTGGTAGACCTGCAACTCGCCGACTTCCGGCTGGATCTCCGGGATGAATTGGACGGCCGAGGCGCCGGTGCCGATGACGGCCACGCGCTTGCCGCTGAGATCGTGGCTGTGATCCCACTGCGCCGAATGGAACGCGGCGCCCTCGAACGACTCGAGGCCCTCGAGCTTCGGGACGGAGGGCTCGCTGAGGCCACCCATGCCGCTGACCAGCAGATCGGCTGTCAGCGAGCCGGCCGAGGTCTGGATCTCCCAATGCCGACGCTCGTCGTTCCACGCGGACTCGAGCATCTCGTGGCCAAAGCGGATGTGCGGGGGGATGCCGTATTCCTCGGCCACCCGCTCGAGATACGCCTGGATCTCCGCCTGGGGTGAGCACAGGCGCGTCCAATCCGGGTTCAGCGCGAAGGAGAACGAGTACAGGTGCGAGGGCACGTCGCAGGCGCAGCCCGGGTAGGTGTTGTCCCGCCATGTCCCGCCGAGGCGCTCAGCGCGCTCGAGCAGCACGAAGTCGTGCTCGCCGCGCTGCTTCAGCCGAATCGCGGTTCCCAAGCCGGCAAAGCCGGAGCCTACGATCGCGACGCGGTGGTGCGGCGTGGAGAGCCCATCGTCGGGGTCCGCGTGCCGGCCGGTCGAAAGCGTTTGCGTTGTCGATGCGCTCATGCGTATGCCGGAGCGGATTCTCCCTGATCAGGTGGTTCCGCGCTTCTCCACCGACGTGGCGAAATATCTCAACTTGCAATAATCTGAACTCTTGTTAGAAATGGATGTTTCAACGAGATGAAAGAGCTGCCCGGTATGTGATCGGCGCAGAGGTGATCGGCGCAGAGGAGAGCGAGATGAGTCCCGCCAAGAAGGTCGCCCGACGCAGGGTCGGGATCAAGCCCACAACGGCAGTCAAACAGCTTCAGAAGTCCTGGGCGCCGACCGCTTCGACGCAGCCACTCCCGACCGGTGGGGGCGGACGCGCGAAGGCAGCGGATCTCGGCGTCAAGGAGAACAAGCCGCTGACGTTCTTCGTCGTCGGTGACCACGGTGGGATCAAGGACCCGAACCCACAGAACGCCGTGACGCTGGCGATGGAGGCGGAAAAGCTGCCTGCGTTCGTCTACAGCGTCGGCGACGTCGTCTATTTCAACGCCGATCAGACAGAGTGGCATCCGCAGTTCTACGAGGCGTACGCGCACCTGCCGGCGCCGTTCCTGAGCATCCCAGGCAACCACGACGGCGACACGACGGACGACCCGAGCCGCACGCCGCTCGATACGTGGATGGCGAACTTCTGCGCGACCAAGCCCGCGCTGCCGCCGGGTAACGAGGAGTACGGCCGCGACCTCCAGACCCAGCCCTACTGCGACTGGACGCTCCAGTGCGAAGCGGTCACGGTCGTCGGGCTCTACTCGAACGTGCCATCCGGAGGGCACTTGGAGCAGTCGCAGATCGACTGGCTGACCGGCGAGCTGAAAGACGCCGACCCGAAGCTGCCGCTGATCGTCACGCTGCACCATCCGCCCTATAGCGTCGATGCCCATCACGGTGGATCGCAGAAGATGGGCGACGCGCTCGACTCGGCGTTCAAGACATCGGGGCGCCTGCCGCAGCTCGTGATCTCTGGCCACGTCCACGACTACCAGCGCTTCACCCGCTCAGATCTCGCGCATGCGATCCCGTACGTCGTGATCGGGAACTCGGGCTACCACAACCTGCATCGGCTGGCTCCCGGCTCGAACCCCGGCGAGCAGCTCGCGCCGGGTGTGACCTTCGAGTACGGCGACGATTCGGAATACGGATTCCTGAAGCTGACGGTCGACGGCGGCAAGATCGGCGGTGAGTACGTCGGCGTGACGCCCGGTGTGACGTCGAACGCGCCGCCCCAGGTCACGCCTGGGAAGGACACGTTTGATGCCTGACTCAGCCCCGAGCGCATGACCCATCGCTAAACGGCCTGGGATGAGGATCGAGACCGCGTCATGACCAGAACTGGCGATTGGCCGGTCGAAGAGACCCCGCCGACGCGGGTCACCGCGCTGCCGGACGCCGAGCGTCGAGTCCTGGCTGCGCTTGCCGTCGTCGGTAGCGCGTCGCTGTCAGCTGAGGAGTTGGCCGAGCTCGCCGAGGTGGATGACGACGTCACACCGCTCGTCGCCGACCTCGAACAGCACGGTCTGATCAGGCGCGAGGAGAAGCAGCGCTACTCCGTACTCGACCGTATCGGCGAGGAGATTCGCCAAACCGATGCCGCTCTTTCGGCAGGAGATCGCCTGCTGAAGTACATGACGACGCTGGCCAAGGACGGCCAACTGACTCCCGAGCGACTGCTTGACGACGCCGAGGCCGTTCTCGGCCTCACCGAGTGGGCGGCCGAGATGCAGCAGTGGAAACGGCTACTCGAACTGGTGAAGACACTGCAGGCGTGCTTCGGGATCGCCCACCGCGTCGAGGAATGGCTCACGCTCCTCGATCGTGCCCGCAGCGCGGCGCGGGCGCTCGGAGACCGACGATCAGAGGTTTGGGCGCTACAGCAACTCGCCGCCGCCTCGTCCAGCGTCGGCGATCCCGCCGCGGCGCGACGGTACCTGCGCGAGGCCGACAAACTGCGGCGCTGGCGCCCGTCGATCCCGCGGCGCGGGGCCAGGAGCGACGAGGATGCATCTGGCGGCCCTCAAGGTGCCACCGTCGGTGGGGGTACGGCGAGGACTACGTGGTGGATGCTCGGCTCGATCGTCGCCGCGGTAGCTGGCGGCGCCACCGGCTATGCGATCGGGCATAACAACGGTGGCGTCAGCCCGACGACGACTCAAGTCCCCGTAAGCGTCACGGTTGGCGGGAAGGCCGTGACGACATTCAAGAGGGTTACGCTGCCGGCGACAACCGTGCTCAACACAAAGACCGTCACCGCGACGACGACCGTTTATAAGACGACGCCGCCCATAACGAGTGAAGCTGAACTTAGGACTGCGCCCAGAGGTGTACCGAGGGTCCTACCGTAAAGACCGCGCCTGGTTGGGGTGCGGAGGGTGGCTTCGAGGTCGCTGGTGAGCAGGTAGAGGTCGAGGCATGTCTCGTCGGTGGGGTCGAGTGTCCGGAAGCCCAGGCGTTCCCACCAGCGTCGGGCGTCGGCGTTCAGTGCGGTGACTACGACCGCGCGGCAGGCTGCCTTGGCGTTGAGCTCGACGGCGGTTGCGAGAACTTGGACGGCGAGCGCTGTGCCCACGCCGAGTCCGCTGTGACGACTCTCGACCGAGAGTTGGCCAAGCAGGAGGGCCGGCACTGGGTCCGGCGATCCACACGCGACGCCGGATGGAGCGGCCGAGCGGTCGATGCCGGTCATAGCGATGCTCGCGTAAGCGACGACGGCGTCCTCGGCGTCGAGGATCACCAGGTGGCCGGGTGTCGCGACGGCGATTCTGTCCGGAGTAGCGGCGCGGCCACTCGTCGAGCGTCGGATCGCCGGACTCGACGCTGGCGCGATCGTGTCGCGTGGCTCACTGGGCGAAGGCCTCGCATCAGAACCCTCAGAAGCCACAGCAGAACACGAAGGCTCAGGCGAAAGCGGCGAAACAGCGGAAAACACGATGGAAGAAGGCATCTCCGGAGAAAGCACGCTCGAAAAACTAGCCGCCGCACCCACAGCATCCACCCCCGTGGTCGAACCGAAATCGGGAGAACTACATCCGCAGGAAACCAAAGTCCAATACGAAGCCGCTAAAAGCTCCGTAGCCTTTGCCGAAGAACACACCATCGGCACCACGCTGATGGTGATCGAACCACCAAAAGTCATGGACGCCAAAGGCAACACCGTCTCATCGTCCCTGAGTGAGGAAAGCAGCACGGTCACAATGACCCTCTCCCCAGGCGGCGCTACCTTCCCCGTGACCGTCCAAATAAACATCGGGGCTCCGAGCAACGAAGCCAGCGCGAGCAAAGCCTCGAAATTTCGCTACGGACTTTCAGACCCAAAGGCGACCAGCTTCGAAGACTCAGAAGAAGAAGCAGGAAAACCGGAAGCGCACTTCGACACACACGTAAAGACCGGACCACTACACGTCGGCATTGCGCGGACCGTTATCCCCTACAACTCCGCTATCCCGCTATCTCGCGTACCCAGCGCTATCCTGTGGTCGTGTTGCCTTCCATCGACTTTACGGTCGCCTTCGACGAGCCCGACGAGGAGGGGTGGATTGTCGCGCGTGTATTGGAGGTTCCCGGAGCCCTTAGCCAGGGCCGCACGCGAGGGGAGGCACGGGACAACGTGTTGGACGCCTTGCGCACGGTGCTCACACCGGACGATGAGCTCTCTGGACGACGCGCGAGCAATAACGAGATCGGGCCGACGTGGCTGAGAAAATGCCCCGTGCGGGACTCGAACCCGCCCCACCGGATTAAAAGTCCGGCGCTCTACCAGATGAGCTAACGGGGCCTGCCGGGCGAGAGTCTGGCAGATCGGCTCCCGCCGCGGGCGGAAAAAGCCGGTTCACGCGGCTGAGTGTTTCTCTTCGGTGGAGCCTTCGGCGGCGGCGACGCGGAGCATCTCCTCGATCCGCGTCAGCTTCACGCGCGGCCGGCCCGCCGGCTCGCCGAGCGAGCGCTCGTGGCGGTCGATCTCCGACCAACCCTCGTAGGTGACGAGGTCCGGTTGGCGCGCACGCAGCAGTCGCTCGACCTCACTTGCGTCGGGCGCCGCGGGGGCGTGCAGGCCGCCGTCGCCGTTGGCCGAGAGGTCCTCGAAGATCGCGTCGACGGTCTCTTGGGCGTCCTTCTTGTTCGTCCCGATCACTCCCGACGGACCGCGCTTGATCCAGCCGACGACGTACTCCCCGCGCAGCGGCGACTCGGCAACGGGATCGACCACGCGCCCGCTCGCGTTGGGGATGATCGCTCGGCGGTCGTCGAACGGCACGCCGGGCAGCGGTATGCCGCGATAGCCGATCGCCCGGAACACGAGACCGGCGGCGATCGTCTCCGTCTCGCCTGTCGCGTGCGCGCGCAGCGAGCCGTCGGGCTCGGCGACGAGTTCGTTCAGCGCCAGCTCGACCTCCTCCACCCCGTCCTGGGCGCTCCCGCGGAGGGCGATCGGCGAGAGCAGGAAGCGCAGCACGATCCGCCGCCGCTTCCCCGTGAGAGCGCGCTGGGAGTAGCCGCGCAGGATCTCCACGTTCCGCCGCGCGGTCGCGTTGTCCTCGGCGGCCGGGTCGGACACGGCCAGTGCCCGGTCGAGCTCGGCGGGGTCGACGATCACGTCGGCGTCTGACAGCTCGCCCAGCTCCAGCAGCTCGGGGTTGGTGAACGCCGCCTGCGCCGGCCCGCGGCGACCGATGACGACGATCTCCGCGATGCGGTTGTCCTCGAGCACGTCGAGCGCGTGATCGGCGATGTCCGTGCCGGCGAGCTCCGCGCGTGTCAGCGACAGCATTCGCGCGACGTCCAGCGCGACGTTCCCGTTTCCGATCACCACCGCCCGCTCGGAGGACAGCAGGTCGAGCTCGAGGTCGCGATGGTCGGGATGGCCGTTGTACCAGCCGACGAACTCCGTCGCCGGATGCGATCCGGGCAGGTCTTCGCCGGGGATGCCGAGCGGCCGGTCGGTCGGCGAGCCGGTCGCGTAGACGATCGCGTGGTAGTGGCGCAGCAGGTCCTCGCGCGCGACGTGCTCGCCGAAGTTCACGTTTCCGAAGAAGCGAAAGCGCGGATGGGCGGCGGTCTTCTCGTAGATTCTTGTGACGGACTTGATCTTCGGATGGTCGGGCGCCACGCCCGAGCGCACGAGCCCCCACGGCGTGGGCAGCCGCTCGAGCATGTCCACCTCCACGTGCCCGAAGGAGTCCTTCAGCAGGTGCCCGGCGGCATAGAAGCCGGCGGGCCCGGAGCCGACGACGGCGATCCGGACTGGCGATTCTTGGTCGGTCATGATGGGCGCGGCCCGACTCGAACGGGCGACCCCCTCGGTGTAAACGAGGTGCTCTGGCCAACTGAGCTACGCGCCCTCGGTGGGGGCTTCTAAGGCTAGCGTCCGGGAGCCCGGACCGAGTTCGTTACGATTCGGTTACCCAGGCCGGGATTCTCGTTTGAATACCGCAGACACCGCCCATAGCGAGGGGCCGTCGGCGTTCGCGCAGGCTGCCGAGCTCGAGCTGCGAGACGTGACCAAGCGTTACGCCGGCCAGCGAGAGCCTGCCATCTCAGGGCTGTCGCTCACCGTGCCCGCCGGCGAGGTTTGCGTGCTGGTGGGCCCCTCCGGCTCCGGCAAGACGACCGCGATGCGGCTGATCAACCGGATGATCCCGATCAGCTCCGGCGACATCCTGCTCGGCGGCCGCAGCGTGCTCGAGCGCGAGCCGCGCGAGCTGCGCCGGGAGATCGGCTACGTGATCCAGCAGATCGGCTTGTTCCCCCACCACACGGTCGGCGAGAACATCGCCACCGTCCCCCGCCTGCTCGGGTGGGAGAAGGACCGCACCGCCGCGCGCGTGCTCGAGCTGCTCGAACTCGTCGGCCTCGATCCTGAGCAGATGCAGGACCGCTACCCCAGCCAGCTCTCGGGCGGCCAGCGCCAGCGGGTGGGCGTGGCGCGCGCGCTCGCCGCCGACCCGCCGCTGATGTTGATGGACGAGCCGTTCGGCGCGATCGACCCGATCAACCGCGCGCGCCTGCAGGACGAGTTCCTGCGGCTGCAGGCGCAAGTGCGGAAGACCGTCGTATTCGTCACCCACGACATCGACGAGGCGATCAAGATGGGCGACCGCATTGCGATCCTCCGCGAGGGCGGCGTGCTCGCCCAGTACGACTCGCCGCAGGAGATCCTCACGCGCCCGGCCGACGAGTTCGTCGCCCGCTTCGTCGGCGCCGACCGCGCGCTGAAGCGGCTCGGGCTGGCGACGCTCGCCGACATCGAGCTGCCGCAGCCGAACGGCCTGCGCCCGAACGGCGACTCCGTCTCTGTGCACACGAGCGTGCGCGACGCCCTGTCGCTCTTGCTGAGCAACGGCGGGCGCCCGCTGACCGTGCTCGATGGCGAGATCGGAGAGGCGCAGAACGAAGAGGGAGGTCTCGCCGCGGAAGGTGTGGCTCCCGGCGCAGGCGCCGCCGCCGCCCGGGACGGCAATCGAGTGGTGGGGCTGCTGACGATGGAGACGGTCAGCGCCCTGCTGGACGAGCGTGGTGAAGGCGAAAACGGACATGCCGCGCGCGTGCGCGCGCACGCGCGCGAAGAAGTCGACGGGGAGGACCGCGATCGAGAGGACCGTGGCCTGGATCGGGACGACCGCGGACAGGTCGGCCGATGACTCCGCTCGTGGTGACCGCGGGGCCGGTGATCCCGAGCTATGCCTCGGCGAGTTCGAAGTGCGTGATCGAGAACCACGTCTTCTGCGGCGACTGGATCAGTCATAACTGGGGTCCGGTGCTGTGGCCGGCGTTGCGCCAGCACATCCTGCTGACGCTCGTCGCGGTGGCGATCGGCTTCGCGATCTCGATGGCTCTCGCGCTGGCGGCCCACCGGCTGCGCTGGCTCGAGCGACCGACGATCGTCGTGACGGGCATCCTCTACACGATCCCCTCTCTCGCGCTGTTCGAGCTGCTCGTGGCGCCCGTCGGGCTGAATGTGGTGACCGCGGAGATCGCGCTCGTGTCCTACACGTTGCTGATCCTCTTTCGCAACATTGTCACCGGCCTGCGGGAGGTGCCCGAGGACGTGCGCGAGGCGGCCGTCGGCATGGGCATGACGCGGGGTCAGTCGCTGTTGCGCGTCGAGCTGCCGCTGGCGCTGCCGGCGATCGTGGCGGGCCTGCGGATCGCCACGGTGACCGTGGTCTCGCTGGCGACGATCGCCTATGCGGTGTGCGACAAGGGTCTGGGCGTGCCGATCAACACGGCGCTCGGCGAGGGTCCGTTCAAGACCGAGCTGATCGCCGCCGGTGGCCTGGCGATCCTGCTGGCGCTGCTGGCCGATGGCCTGCTGGTGATCGTCCAGCGCGTGCTCACCCCCTGGGTCGCGGCGGGACGGGCGTGATCGCACGATGAACGACTTCGTGGAAGCCTTCAAGTTCATCGCGCGCGACGGAAGCGTGCCGGGCAGTCCGCAGCTGCCGAGCCTGCTGCACCTGACGGGAGAGACGCTGAAGGTGAGCGCGATCGGCGTGGCGATCTCGCTGGTGCTGGCGATCCCGCTCGGACTGTGGCTGGGTCACCTGCACAAAGGGGCGTTCCTGGCGATCAACGTCGGCAACGTCGGCCGGGCGCTGCCGAGCCTCGCGGTGCTGGCGATCGGCGATGCGTTTCTCGGCCTCGGCCTGACGGTGGTGCTGGTCGCGCTCGTGCTGCTGGCGGTGCCGCCGATGATCACGAACGCCTACCTCGCGGTCGACGGCGTCGACCGCGAGCTGGTCGACGCGGCGCGGGGCATGGGCATGACGGGCATGGAGATCCTCATGCGCGTCGAGCTCCCGCTCGCCGTGCCGCTGATGTTCGCGGGCATTCGCACGGCGGCTGTGTTCGTCGTCAGCACGACGACGATCGCCTCGCTCGTCGGCTTCAGCGGGAGTCTTGGCGACATCATCGCGAACGAGGCGAGCTACCACTTCTACGGAGTACTCGGCGCGGCGATCTGCGTGGCGGCGCTCGCGCTGGCGGTGGAGGGGGCGCTCGCGCTCGTGCAGCGCGCGGTGACCCCGCACGGGCTGCGGCTGGCCGACCGCATGGACGCGAAGGCGTCGCTCGGCGATGCCGCCACGGCCGGGGCGCGATAGTGGCCCGCGCTGTGGTCCGATCCTGGCCTCTCACGCCGATCGACCGCATCGTGTGACTCGCGAGCAGATCTTTCCATGGAAAACAAGGCAGAGGAGACGGCACATGCATAGATGCACCAGGGGGATCTCGCTGATCCTGGCGGTGACGAGCGCGGTCGTACTGGCGGCGTGCGGGAGCAGCACCAAATCGAACTCGTCCACGTCGAGCTCGGCGAGCACGCCTGCGGGGAGCACCGCCGCGGCGACGCCCGCCGCGGCCTCCAGTGGGCCGGGCGTCGGCAAGCCGGCCGTGACGATCGGCGACAAGAACTTCCCCGAGGAGAACATCATCGGGGCGCTGTATGCCCAAGCGCTCGGGGCGAAGGGCTACAAGGTGACGTTGAAGGACAACATCGGCTCCTCGGAGATCACCTACAAGGCGCTGACCTCGGGGCAGATCGACATGTACCCCGAGTACACCGGCGTGCTGCTGTCGGCGATCGCCGGCCAGACGAAGAACCCCACGAGCGCGGTGGGTGCGTATGCGCAGGCGAAGGCATATGTCGAGCAGCACGGACTGACGCTGCTCTCATACACCCCCTTCTATGACTCAGATGCGCTGGCGACGCTCCCCGCGTATGCGCGCCAGAACCACCTCACGAGCGTGGGAGATCTGAAGAAACTCGGCAAACAGGTCAAGCTCGGCGGTGCGCCGGAATTCGCCACACGGGTCGAGGGCCTGGTCGGGTTGAAAAACGAATACGGCGTGAACCCCACGTTCACACCGATCGCGATCAACCTCTCCTACCAGGCGCTTGACAGCAAGCAGGTGGACGCGCAGGACGTGTTCACCACCGACGGGCAGCTGCTGGGAGGCAAGTACAAGCTCCTGGCCGACCCCAAGCACGTGTTCGGATTTCAGAACGTGGCGCCGGTCGTGAAGCAGAGCGTGCTGGTGGCCGAGGGACCGGCGTTCAAGGAAACATTGAACAAGGTCAACGCGCTGCTCACGTTCAAGGCGATCCAGCAGATGAACGCGGCGGTGAGCATCGACAAGCAGTCGGCCGCGAGCGTCGCCCAGAAGTTCCTCCAGGCCAACGGCCTGGGCTGAGATGTGGACCGAGGTCGAGCCTGCGCGAGGATGTGACTCGGGCGCGGGCGGTCTCGGCTGACCGAAGGCTGACGGGAAGCGGGCGGGGCGCCATCCGGGGCGTCCCGCCTGCGAAGCTTGCGGCGTGAGCCGAGCCCTGCGGATCGGGATGGGCATGACGGTGGGGGCGATCGTCCTCGTGGGAGCGCTCGCGCAGGTCTTCCTACCCAAGCTCGCCGCGAGCAGGATCAGGGATCGTGTGGGTCGGTATGGAAGCGTGGAGAGCGTGAGCGTGAGCGCGTGGCCGGCGGTGAAGCTGCTGTGGGGGGGTGCCGACTCGGTGACGGTGCGGGCGAGGAGACTGAAGCTCGATCCTCAGCAGACGGTGAAGCTTCTGCGGGAAGCGCGGGGGGTGAAGCGGATGCAGATCTCAATCGCCGCCGCGGATGAGGGCTCGCTGCGGCTGAGCGACGTGAGCTTCAGCAAGCGTGGCAGCGCGCTGACGGCGCAGGCCGAGGTGACGAGCGCCGACGTGCGGGCGGCCCTGCCGGAAGGGTTCGAAGTGAAACTCGTGAAGAGCGAAGCCGGCCAGGTGGAGGTGACCGCGAGCGGGGGGTTGTTCGGCGTGGGGGCGTCCGTCCACGCCGTTGCCGCCGCCCGGGAAGGCAAGCTCGTGGCGCACCCCACCGGGCTGCTGGGCGGGTTTCAGATCACGCTGTTCTCCAATCCCGGTGTGTATGTGGAGGGCGTGACTGCGAGCGTCGTGGCGGGCAGCCAGGCGCAGCCGCACAGCTATCTGCTGTCGATGAGGGCGAGCCTGCGCTGAGCGGAGCTCCTCGCGTGCACCGCCATCGGCAGCCCGTCCTTCGGGCTGATCGTCGGCATCTGACGGATCGTGAGGTGGAAGTCCTCTGGGAGGGAGAGCGTGAAGCGGGAGCAGATCAGCGTGGCGATCGTGCGGATCTCCAGCTGCCCGAAGCGCATGCCGATGCACGTGCGCGAGCCCCCCCCGAAGGGGACGTAGGCGCCCTTGGGCAGCGCCGCCCGCGCCTCACCGGTGAAGCGCTCGGGACGGAACTCCTCGGGCTCGGGGAACACATCGGGCAGGTGGTGGGAGGCCCACGAGCAGTAGTTCACAAACGCGCGGCCGGGGATCGTGTGGCCCTCGAACTCGAACGGCTCGATCGAGCGGCGGGGTCCGATCCAGGCGGGCGGGTACTTGCGGAGCGTCTCCTCGAGGACGAGCTCGAGATAGGAGAGCTCGCCGCCCGTCAACTGGGAGGCGGTCGGCGGGGCGCCGGCAAGCTGGGAGTCCTGCTCGGCGAGCAGCCGCGTCGCCACAGCGGGGTTGCGGGCGAGCTCGTAGAACATGAACGCCACGGTCGAGGTGGTCGTGTCGTGGCCGGCGAACATCAGCGTCATCACCTCGTCTCTGATCTGCAGGTCAGAGAGCGTCGTGCCGTCCTCGTCGTGGGCGTCCAGCAGCAGGCTGAGGATGTCCTCACCGCGCTCGCCGCTGGCACGGCGGTTGGAGATCTCCGAGTAGATCAATGTGTCGAGCTTTTGCGCCGCCTGCTGCAGGCGTGCCCAGGGGGTGAACGGCCCGCGCAGCACGCGCAGGAAGTAGTCGGCGGAGAAGAACGCCAGGGCGTCCTCGAACAGCCCGGCGGCGTCGATCGATCGAACGCGCTCCCCGTCGGGGTCGAGACCGAACAGCGCGCGCATCGCCACCCGCAGGGCCAGGTGGCGCGTCCACGCGTACAGGTCGAGCGTCGCCCCGGGCGTGAACTGGTCGAGCGCGCGCGTCGTCTCCTCGACGATCACATCCAGCGAGGCGACGATCCGCTCGCGATGGAAGGCGGGCAGCATGATCAACCGCGAGCGCCGGTGGAACTCTCCGTCGATCGTCAGCAGCCCGTCCCCCATCAACCCGATCAGGTCTCGGAAATGGGAGTCCCGCCAGATGAAGTTCGAGGCGTGGGAGACGGTGAGGTAGTGGTTGGCGGCCGGCCCGAGCATGAACACCACGTTGCTGTGGAACAGCCGCAGCGTGAAGACCGGGCCGAAGCGCTCGTAGGCGTCGAGCAGCAATGGCAGCGGATCGTCCGCGAAGCGCCGCGTGCGAGCGACGGAGAAGGACGTCTCCCCCGGCGGGAACGGCACCGATGCGGCCCGCTCGTCGCGGAGGTCCCTGAACATCGCCGCAAACGGGCTGGTGTTCAGGAGGGGAGGGGGCCCGACGAGCGCCATATCGCGAACAGTAGCGAAACTGGCTGCCTGGCCAGTCGCTGGGGAGGGCTCGTCCCGGTGAGCGGTGGCGGCTCCATGTCGGCCGTTCTCCGTGCGGGTGTCGGCGAGGGCGAAGCCTTGCCATACTGAGTGGGCGCGCCAAGGCTCCACAGGTCTTGCCGAGCACACGCGGGGACGTAGCTCAGTTGGTTAGAGCGCCGGCCTGTCACGTCGGAGGTCGCGGGTTCGAGTCCCGTCGTTCCCGCCTTTGTCACCCCGCGCTTTCGGCGGTCTTTTGGGGGTTTGCGGCGGGTCTCGTCGAGCGACTCGAAGTAGGGAGCGAAGGCGGCGCGAGGCTTGACTGCGACGATCGCGCCGTTGTCCTGCCATACGTGGTCGAAGAGGCTGTTGATGAGCTTTCATCGCTCTGCCGGGTCGGGCTCCGCCTGCCAGAAGCGGGGGAAGTCGCCGAGGATCTCCTGGGCGCGGTCGAGGTGCGGATCGGTGGGCGGCGAAAGGCGTTGCAGCTCGGCCTCGTGGCGGAGCAGCAGGGAGCGGCCGGGTTCGCGATGTCGATCGTCAACGCCACGCGTGGCCGGGCGCGCAGTGCCGCGACCTTCGGCGCGGTGGGGTGGGTGGCGAGGACGACCGCATCGCCGTCGGGATCACGCGGGGCGTATCGTCGGCGCCGTCGTAGGCAAGGCGGGCTTCTGCCGAGCGTTCTGATCTCGGGGCCAGTCGGGGGATCGGCCGGGCGACCGCGCTGCGGCTGGCGCGCGCCGGCTGGACCGTCTACGCGACCGTGCGGCGGAACCCTACGGGGAGGAGCTGGTCCCGCTACGCCGGCCGACGACACCGATCTACGTGTCAGCCGCTTCGCCCAGCACGCACGACTCCTCGACCCTGTAGGGATTGGGGCGCGCGGCTCGGATGGCTTTACGGTCGCAGATTTGTGACCTGATCCCGCCCCCGCTATGTCAGCCGAGGGCTCCCCCTCTAGAAAGGTCGTTTGGAGGGCGTTACGGGACAGCGGCGCCGAAGGAGTGTTTCGTCGCGCCGTTTAACAAGATTCGTGGGCTGGCCGACGTGCCCGGTTTCTGGCCCCGGCCCGCCCGCGCAACGGACCTGCCGTGACGCGAACCTGGCGAAATGGTGTGCGGGGACTGAGGCACCCCGCACACCATTCTTTACGCCCGTCGTAATGCTGGTCTTACGCGTGGATTCTTACTTCGGATTTGCCTGTTTCAAGGGTCCAGGTGGCTACCACTCCGAGCTTTTGTTTGGAGTGAAAAGCCACCTGTTCCACTTCTAGATTGTGAATCACTTCTTCGCCTTCAAAGTGCTGGAGTTCCTGACTTCCAGATCGCTGATTGTACTGCAGGTGCAGTTTGTTCGTTTGGCTCAATGGCGTAATTTCGCCGATCAAGGAGTCCAGGATCGCCAGCAAAACTCCAGAACGGCTGCAGTCCGCAAAGTGTCCGGACACGGGTTCGAGGAGCAGGCCGACTGTCCGCAGCGATTTGCTGCGATATCCGAGCCTTCCCTTTAGTTCTGTCGTTTCCCATTCGTTGGCTTTGAGGCCGTTCTTAGTGCAAAAGGCATTGCTATTGCTGTTGCCGCAGACAAATTTGATGAATACTTTCGATACTTCTTTGGTCCCAGAGATTTGACCCGAGATGCTACCGCCTGCACAGATATATTCAGCACCACCCGCTTCCCGGAGTCCGGTGGCGGGGAGCGTGCCTGTGAATGGGACGTTTTTCCCGCCGGTCAATTCCCATTCCGGCAATGCCGCCGACGCGCTTGACACGACGCTGGCGCTGAGCGCACCGATCGCCAGGGTGGCGACGACGGCGACGAGGACGCTCCTGAATCTTGATCTGATCATGGAAGTAGCTCCTTCTTGTGTGGTGGAGCGCCGGGGTGTGCCCCTGCCAACAGGGACATCGCGGCGCTGGTCTGTTGGCCGACAATCCTGCCGGGGGACTTCTAACTGGCCGGTCCGATGGCCGTCAAGAGTTAACAGGTGAGAAAACACGCACCTCTTAAGCTGTCACAGGTTTCTGTTAACGGGTCGTGTTCACGGTCCTAACTCTCACCTACCGGAAGCTAGATTCGGACAGGGCGGAACTAGTCCCGCCGCTGCGCCAGCGTCCGTGCTATCTCCTCGCCCCGTGGTGTGAGCTGTGATGTGTTGCGCTTGCCCGCGCCCTCAGAGCGCTTGACCACGAAGCCCTCATTGGTGAAGTACGCGAGCAGTCGCGAGATCTGCGACTGATGAGCGACACCGATCCCCGTGGCGATCTCACGATTACTCGAGCCCGGATGCCCAGAAAGGAAAAGCAGGCACTCACGAGCGCGACGGGCGCTCGGGTTGGCGAGCATCGCGGGAAGCACCGCGCCCTGTCTCACATCCTGCGTCGCCGCGGGGGCTGGCGCCCAGGTGGACTCTCCGGCCATGATCCTGCGCGCGAGCTGTTCGCCGCGACGGACCTCGCGTGCCACACCGTCGGCGTCCAGGTACGGCCCCGTGATCACGCCCATCAGCGGACCAAGGAGCGAGATCAGCGGCGCCGGCTCCCGGCGCACGAGGTGGTCCTGGACAATGCCCAAGATGGAAGCCATCACACTTGAGGCAGCCAGCGGAGGGGAATCTCCCTGCGGCGGCGCATCCCTCCACTGCTCGATAATCAGCTCACGCAGAGCCCGTACGTTTCGCTCGCGATGTTCAAGCGCCCAGACGCCCGCACCGAGCGCCTCCACAAGCAGCACGCGGGCCATTTGCGGCTCATTATCCAAGCACTGAAGTACAGCCGCCTCAGCGCCCAACAGCCCATCCAGCCAGAACCGCTCCCGCGCAAAAGCCTGCACCATCACCTCCGCCATCAACGCCATACCCTGATCAAGGATCGCCACAAAACAATCCTCCATGCCGGTAAAGCACTCATAGAACGTACGGCTGGACACCCCCGCCCGCCCCGTCACCAACCTCACCGAGGCACCCGCAAACCCACGCTCAGCGACCACCTCCGCCATCGCGTGGAGGATCCGGTCCCTTCGGGAGGTGCGCTCACACCGCGTCACGACGACACGCCCAGCCGGCTTCACCTCCGCCGAGCGCACCTCCTTGCTGTATGCGCCATCGAGCTTTGGCTAGTCCTTGCCCGCCCACCGACACCGGAGAGCACTGGACGGTCCTACCTGTGCGCAGACGCTTCGCCGAACATTGACGAAACCGTAAGGTCGCCGGTTAGGATGCGTCAAGCAGTTGACGTGACACGTCTGTGATACGTGTGGGGTGTCAAAACTCGATTGTGCCCGTAGCGCGGGTGTTTTGGGCGTGATGAGCTCGTAGGGTCGCTTGCTCCATCGACGAGGGGAAGGCTGGTGCGGGGTCGTTGTGTACGTGACGTTCGGGCGCGTGCTGGCGCTCGAACGCGCTTGTTTCGCTCGTCGGATTTCAAGGAGCTCGAGATCGTCCTTCGACATGAGCTGGCGGTGCTGCGTCGGCAGGTCTCGCGCCCCGCGCTGGAGCCCGCAGACCCGGGCTTTCCTGGCTGCGGCCAGCCGGCTGCTCCCCCGAACCGTTGGTGCGCGCGTTCTTCGTGACCCCGGAAACACTGCTGGCCTGGCACCGTTGTCGGCTCATCGCGCAGCACGACAGACCCTTGAGTTTCTTGATCTGTGACAACGACGCTAGGTTCACGCTTGCGCCTTCACACGGTCTTCAACGCGCCGAGGGGATCCGCGTGATCCGCACGCCGATCAGGGCGCCGCAGGCCAGCGCGGTCGCCGAGCGATTTGTCGGGACAGTCAGACGCGAGTGCCTGGACTGGATCCTGATCGCCAACCGCAGGCACCTCCAGTGCGTCCTCCGCGAGTTCGTCGTCCATTACAACAGCCATCGCCCCGACCGTGCGCTCGGACTCGCGCCCCCAGAACCACGGCAGCCACCGCCAACAACGGCCGGCCCGTCAGTCGCCCCGATCCACAGATGAGGCCGACTCGGCGGCCTCATCCACGAGTACACGGTCGCCGCATAAACCATGCCCGATCGAATCAAGACACCCGCACCTCGTCGAGCCTCGCAGGGAGCAAGCACGGTTGGGGCTTGACAGCAAGCCGCTGAACTGGTTGGATTGGTTTGTCGCGGTAGCCACATGCGGTCGCCGGGATGAGGAAACATAGGATCGGGTTGGGGTCGGGCTCCTGCAGCCGGCGTTCAGCGCAAGCGGGTTTTCTTGGAGAGGGAGCCGGGTCGAGACGAATGTCGGGGAATGGAGTACGCGTGCAGTCGCTTCAGACAGACGTGATGAGGGATCGCTGCGTCGTTACGGCGCCCGTATGTAGATGCGTCAGCACTGCTGACTCATCTCTCTCTCTCTCTCTCTCTCTCTCTGCTCCGGATTCTCTAGGCAAAAGCCTAGTTCCGCCTAGGCAAAAGCCTAGCTCCGGCGCCAAAAAGGGCGCCGAACACGATCTTCCAGTCTGCCCCCATCGCGCCCACCCGCGTGGCGTTTGTCGTTCCGTTTCCCGCCTTCCCACTCCCCACCCTAGGCTTCGCCTGGGACGGGGAATTTTACCGGCAGCTAGGGACGCGACCCCCGCGCGGGAGATATCCTGATGTTGGCGAACGCGGCCGATGGTCGTCTGCGGATGCGCAACCCGGCACCGGGGCCCCGTGGTGGTGGCCTGTATGTCTCGGAGTTGCAGCGCACCAGGTTGCTGAACGCGGCATTCGCGATCGTCTTCGAGCAGGGCTACCGCGGTATGGCGGTGCGGAGTGTCGCTGAGCGTGCGGGTGTTTCGAGCAAGACGTTCTACGACCTGTTCACCGATCGTGAAGATTGTTTCCTCGCGGCGTTCGATCACGGTGTCGAGCGGCTGGCCGCCGTCGCGCGCCCTGTGTATGAAGCGGAGAGCGATTGGGTGGCGGCTATCCGTGCGGGTCTCGGGGCGCTCCTGGAGTTCCTCGATCAGCAGCCGGTGTTGCGGCGGCTCGTGTTCGTGGAGGCGCTCGCTGTCGGTCCGCGCGTCCTTGAGCGTCGCGCGCAGCTGCTCGGGGAGCTGGCGAAGGTCATCGATCAGGGCCGCGCGGGCGTAAAGGGTGCGGGCGAGATACCGCCTCTGACCACGGAGGCCGTCCTCGGCGCGGCGTTCGGTGTGATCCACACGCGACTCTCAGAACGCTCCCCGGGGGCGTTGGGTGGGCTGCTCAACCCGTTGATGGCGACGATCGTGCTCCCCTACCGCGGTCGCGCGGCGGCGGCACGAGAGCTCACACGGAGCGCTCCGAAGCGGGCATTCCGTGCCCCCGGGGGCACGGGCACGGGGACTGGCCTGTCTGGTGGGCGGCCGGGGAGCTCGCTGCCGCCGGCCGGGTTCAGTCTGACGGTTCGCACGCACTCGGCGCTCCTAGCGCTCGCGCACGCGGGCGGCCGGGGATCTCGTCCGAGTAACCGTGAGCTCGCCGATCTGATCGGTGTCTCAGACCAGGGGCAGATCTCGCGCCTGATGATGCGTCTGCAAGAGCAAGGGCTGGTCGAGAACACCGGTGGTCGTGGGCAGGGCGCCGCGAAGGCGTGGCGCCTCACACCCCGCGGTGAAGCGGCCGTGCAAGCCAACCGTCCCCTCGGCGAAAGGGCCGCATGACACCCCTCACTCCTCTATCAAGTCTTGGTCGTTCTCCCCATAACCCCTGGAGCACGTTCAAGAAGGTCATGTCGGTAGCACCCTCTTCCGCCCGCCGCGCCCTCATCTTCAGTGCTGTAGCCCACAACTTTCACTCCATCAACACCAAGAAAGGCACTAACGTGACACCCACCGAGCACACCGCTAAGACCCCGTCCCTTCGGACCGGCATCTTCGCGACGCTCCGTGGCCTGCTCCGTGTCGGACGGACCGGTGCGCCTTCTTCGGCTCGGCTTGGGGCAAGGCGTCCCGCCCGCCTGACGGCCCTCCACCTCCTCGCCGCCGCCCTCGCTACAACCGCGCTCCTCGCCCTCACCGCCGCCCCCGCCCTCGCCTCGACGTCCTACACCAAGCTGGGCGAAATCACGGGTCCGGCTGCGGGTGAAACGTTCGAACGGCTGAAGTCCGAGTCGGTGGCGGTCAGCGACAAGAACGGCCATGTGTATGTGGCTGATTCGGGTCGTCACCGGGTCTATGACTTCGCGTCGGCCTCGGCTACCACGCCGGAAGCGGTGTGGGATGGCACGACCACCCCCGCCGGTGAATTCAAGGGCAATCTTGCTGTCGCGGTCGATAACACGAGCGGTGATGTGTATGTGGCTGATTCTGCCGCGAAGGTGATCGAGAAGTTCGACCCGAACGGAAGCCTGATCACCACGTTCGGCGACACGACCCCGGCTGCGAACGGCCAGCTCGCCGGACTCAAAACGCCCGCGGGTTCGTTTTCGCCTCCGGAACAGGCCTCGTTTGGTATCGCGGTCGATCAGGGCACGCATGATCTGTACGTGATCGATGCCGGCAACCACGCTGTCGATGTGTTCGACGAAAGCGGCGCGTTCCGGCAAGCCCCCTCAAAAGCGCTGGCTGAAGGCCTCCCGGCCGCGGAAGCGGAAGGCCTCTTCAATGGTCCGTTCGAATGCGGTAGCGCCCTCGCTGACGGCATCGCCGTTGACGATGCCTCCAGTGAGCTTCTCGTGTCGGATTCTTGTGCGCAGAAGGCCTTCCGCTTCGGTCTCGCTACCGGATCGTTCGTGTCCGCGATCAACGGCTCTGAAACCCCCGCCGGGAACCTCGGCGGCCGATACACCTCGGTCACGGCCGATAACAGCTCGGGGCGGATCTATCTAAACGACACCGGTAATCACGTCGTCGACGCGTTTCGCTCTGACGGTACCTACACGAACTCCCAGATTCTCGAAGCGCCCGCCGCCGAAACCTTCAGCGGCCTGGCGGTTGATCAGGCGACCCATGATGTGTATGTCGCCGACAACGGCGGCGAATCCCGTCCCGGTGCCGTGAAGGTGTTCGCGGTCCACACCAGCAAGCCGGGCCCGTCGGTGGACGCGGTTTCTGCGTCGCTGGTGACCGCGACCTCGGCGACGCTTGAAGCCGAACTGAACCCTGAAGAGTCGCCGACGACCTACCGTTTCGAATACGACACGTCACCGTATGCGGAAGGTGAGGCGCCGCACGGCACCAGGGTCCCGGTCCCTGACGGTTCGGCCGGTGCGGAGGGCAAGGATGTGACGCGCAGTGTCCAGCTGGAAGGCCTGTCGCCGGCGACGGTCTACCACTACCGGGTGGTTGCGAGCAACTCGCTCGGCACCGTCGAAGGCGCGGATCAGACCTTCACCACCCAGGCGGCGGCGGGAACCCTGGGCTCCTCGTTCCTCCCTGACGGGCGGGCGTGGGAAATGGTCTCCCCGCCGGAGAAGGACGGTATCCCGCTGGAAGGGCTAGCCGAACAGGGCGCCGACATCCAAGCCGCCGCGGACGGCTCCGGCATCGCCTATGTCGCGAGGGGGCCGATCAACGGCGGGGCGCCCGGCAGCCACGCCCCGGCATGGTCCCAGCTGCTCTCCCGCCGCGGCACAGCCGCGTCCCCCGCCTGGACGACCCGGGATATCACCACCCCGGGCGAAGCCCCCGCCGGTGTGCAGGTCGGCACCGTCTCCGAGTACCAGCTGTTCTCCCCGGACCTTTCGCTCGCGGCGCTCGAGTCACCGACCGGCACGACCCCCCTCTCGCCGCTGGCCACAGAACGCACGCCCTACCTGCGCGAGGCCAACGGGGAACACACGCCGCTGGTCTACCCCGGGAACGTCCCGCCCGGAACCAAGTTCGGCGGCATCTTCAAGGGCTTCAGCAACGGGTTCGAAGGCGGCGTCGAGTTCGAAGCCGCCACGCCCGATCTCTCGCACATCGTCGTCCGCTCGCCGCAAGCGCTCACCGGCGGGTTCAAAGCAGGCTTTGAACCCAACACCAACGTCAGCAACCTGTACGAGTGGAGCCACGGCGCCCTCGAACTGCTCAGCCAGGTCCCGTCGGGCGCTGGCACCCTCTGCGGCGGCACAGAACCCGCCTGCATCCCCGCCGCCGAAGCCCACGAAGCCGGACTCGGCGGAGCGGGCCTGGGCGGAGAACATCTGACGAGGGACGCGCTCTCCGCTGATGGATCCCGCGCGGTATTCAACGTCGAAAACAACGGCGCTGCGGAACTCTTCCTCCGTGATGGCGCCCGTGGTGAAACGCTCAAGCTTGACGCCAACCAGGGCGGGACCTTCAGTGCGCCCGAAACGGCCGAGACCGCGTTTCAGGATGCCAGCAACGATGGTTCGCGGGTATTCTTCACTTCGCCGCGGCGTCTCACGCCCGATTCCACCGCCGCAACCGAACACCCCGATCTTTACATGTGCCAGGTTGTGGTTGACGGCGAAGGTCACCTCGCGTGCACGTTGAAGGATCTGTCGGTCGATCACAACGCGGGCGAGCACGCCAACGTCCAAGCCCAGCCACGTGGAGCAGGGATCATCCCGGGCGTGTCGTCCGACGGCTCGGTGGTGTACTACGTCGCCGATGGTGCCCTGGCTGCCGGCGCCGTCCGCGGTAACTGCGAAGATGCGAAGCGCTCTCCTTCGCAATCGTGCAACCTCTACCGCTACGACGTCGAAACTGGTGAGACCCGTCTCGTGGCCGTCCTTTCCGGAGCCGACAGCGCGGACTGGAGTGGCACGAGGAACGTCAGCCTGAGCGAACTGACATCTCGTGTCTCTCCCGACGGTCGCTGGCTGGCGTTCATGTCGCAGCGTCCGCTGACCGGCTATGAGAATCGTGATGCGAGGACGGGGGTCCGTGACGAGGAGGTATTCCTGTATGACTCCCAGGCCAACGGTGGCGCTGGGCAGCTTGTGTGTGCCTCTTGCAACCCTACCGGGGCTCGTCCGCATGGCGTGGCCGATAACAGCCCGATCCCGGGGTTGCTGGTGGATCGCACCCAGGCATGGGCAGGTAGCTCGCTCGCGGGTTCGATCCCGGCCTGGACGAATATCACGCTGGGTGGCCACACGACCTACCAGTCGCGTTATCTCTCGGATAGTGGCCGGTTGTTCTTCAATGCGGCTGATGCTCTGGTGCCCCAGGATTCGAATGGGACTGAGGATGTGTATGAGTTCGAGCCGCCCGGGGTCGGTGGCTGCACGACCGCGAGCGCGACGTATGTGAGCGCGTCGGGTGGTTGTGTGGGGTTGATCAGTTCGGGGAGCTCCGCTGAAGAATCCGCGTTCATGGATGCGTCTGAAAACGGGAATGACGTGTTCTTCATCACGGCGGCGCAGCTTTCCCCAAGCGACCACGACAGCGCGTTGGATGTGTATGACGCCCATGTCTGCAGTGCGGCGCTGCCGTGCCCGCCACCCCCGGCGGCGCCGGAACCCGAATGCGCCGGCGATGCGTGCCAGGGGGTCGTGGCGCCGCCAAGCGACCCGACGCCGGGCAGCCTGACCTTCCAAGGGCCGGGGAACCTCGTCCCGGCGCTCACGCCACCCGGCAAACCGAAGACCTCTACCCGCGCGCAGCTGCTCGCCAAAGCGCTGAAGTCCTGCCGCACCAAACACAACAGGCACAGGCGAGCGGTGTGCGAAAAGACCGCCCGCCACAGATACGGCCCCACCAAGGCCAAGAAAGCCAAGCGCGCTAACCACAACCGGAGGACACACTCATGAGGACCGCGGTCCATTGCAAGCTGATTCTGTTCCTTGGTGTCGTCCTGGCCACGTTCGCTCTCGGTGCTGCGTCGGTTTCTGCTGCTTCGCCCTGGTGGAGGCTGAACACCAGTCTCCGCCCGTCCACCCTCAAGCCGGGCGGTGAAGGGACGGTTGTGGTGCAGGCGGTGAATGTGGGTGATGGGTGTACGTCGCGGCCGGGTGCCGATGGGGTGTCGTGCACCGAAGACGATGAAGGGATCCCCGCGACGGTGAGCGTCACTTTGCCCGAACACGCGTCGATTGTGGGTACGAAGTTTTTTGATTTCCCGTTTGAATCGGGGTCGTTTGATCTGGCGTCGGCTTTGCCGGCGGCGTGCGAAACGACGTCGTCGACGGTGACGTGTTCGACGGCGAAGCTCGAAAAGGAAGCGGGTATTGGTGTGCATGGGTTGAACCCGTTTGAATTCATCGAGATCCGGGTGCAGGTGAAGGATCAGGGGGTCGCGCCGGGCGCAGCGTTTACGGCGGCGGCTGGGGGTGGTGGTGCGCCGGCGGTGTCTGAATCGCACGCGCTGACGGTGGGGTCCGCGGGGCCAGTGTTCGGGGCCGAAGAGCTGTCGTTGGTGCCTGAAGAACCGGGTGGTGGGATTGATGCGCGGGCGGCGTCGCACCCGTTCCAGTTGACGAACACGTTCAACTTGAATCAGAACGCCGGGGAATTTGAAGAAAAGAACGGGCAGATCATAGAACAGTATTTGCGTCCGCCGGCGCTCGCGCGGAACCTGAATTTCCGGTTGCCGCCGGGGCAGCTTGGTAACCCGTTGGCGTACCCGCGGTGCAGCCTTGCGCAGTTCGGGACGGTGACGCCGGCCGCTACGAACCGGTGCCCGGATGCGAGCGCGATCGGGGTCGCGATGATCACTGTCGATGAACCCGTGACCTACCGGCTGCGGACGTTCCCGGTGCCGTTGTTCAATCTCGAGCCCGCCCACGGTGAGCCGGCGCGGTTCGGGTTCCTCGTGACCTCCTCCCCGGTGATCCTCGACACCTCGCTGCGCTCGGGGGCCGGGGAAGACTACGGGGTGACGGTGAGCGCGCTGAATACGACGCAGACCGTCAACTTCATCGCTTCGACGGTGGTGTTCTGGGGCGCTCCGGGTGACCAGCGGCACAACGGGTCGCGTGGGTGGGGTTGCATCGCGGGCGGCTACTACGACAGGGTGCTGGGAGGCACCGCTCCCTGCAACCCTACTACGCAGCCGCATCCGCCCGCGTTTTTGACCTCGCCGACGAACTGCGCCGCGCCGTATTCCACGTCGGTGGAAGGGGTTTCGTGGCCCAACCAGAGTTTCCCCTCCGGTGCGCCTCTCGCCCCGCTCTCCTACTCGCTCGAAGACTCCTCGAAAAACCCGGGCGGTCTCGTTGGCTGTAACCAGGTGCCGTTCGCTCCGACCGTTACGGCGCAGCCGAGTACGGAGAACGCCTCCTCGGCGTCCGGGCTTGATGTGAACGTTGATTTTCATGATGAAGGCCTGGTGAGCTCGGAAGGGCTCGCGCAGTCTGATCTGAAGAACATCGTCGTGACACTGCCTGAAGGGCTCACGATCAACCCGTCCGCGGGGGTCGGCCTGGGCGGCTGCCGCCCGGCGGACTACGCACGCGAGACATTCACCTCCGAGCCTGGCGCGGGCTGCCCGAACGACTCGAAGCTGGGGACCGTCGAAATCGAAACGCCGCTGCTCACGCAGAAAATTCACGGGTCGCTGTTCATTGCTCAGCCGCATGAAAACCCGTTCAACTCCCTCGTCGCCCTCTACATTGTCGCGCGCAGCCCGGAAACGGGGGTCCTGATCAAGCTCGCGGGAAGGGTCACCCCGAACCCGGTCACCGGGCAGCTAACGACGATCTTCGAAGACAACCCGCAGCTGCCGTTCAGCCATTTCAACTTCCATTTCCGTGAAGGCCAGCAGGCCCCGTTGATCACCCCCGCGAGCTGCGGCACCTTTCAAACCAAGGCTGAACTGATGCCGTGGTCTGAACCCTCCGCGGTCCTTACCGACAGCTCGGCCTTCCAGATCACCAGAGGCTTTGACGGCGGCGCGTGCCCGTCCGGCGGCGCGCCGCCGTTTCACCCCGCGATCCAGTCCGGGACCTTGAACAACAACGCTGGCACGTACAGCCCGTTCTATTTGCACCTGACGCGCACCGACGGGGAGCAGGAGATCTCGGGGTTCTCGACCGACCTGCCGCCCGGGCTGACGGGCAGCCTCACGGGAATCCCGTTCTGCCCGGAGGCCGCGATCGCCACCGCCCGCACAAAGACGGGCCGTGAAGAGGAAACCACCCCGTCCTGTCCCGCGGCCAGCCAGGTCGGGCACACCCAGGTCGGGACCGGTGTCGGCTCGGTCCTGGCTTACACGCCGGGACGGATCTATCTCGCGGGCCCCTATGACGGGGACCCGTTCTCGCTGGTGTCGGTCACCTCCGCGGTCGTCGGACCGTTCGACCTCGGCACCGTCGTCGTAAGGTTCGGTCTGCGGATCGATCCGCGGACCGCGCAGATCAGCGTCGACCCCACGGCCTCTGAACCGATCCCGCACATCATCGACGGGATCGTCACCCACGTCCGCGACATCCGTGTCTACATCGACCGGGCGAACTTCACGCTGAACCCAACCAGCTGCAACCCCCTGGCGATCGGCAGCACCCTCACAGCCAGCGAAGGTGCCAGCGCGACCGTCACCAGCCCATTCCAGGCCGCGAGCTGCGCGAACCTGAAGTTCGCCCCCAAATTCTCTGTCTCCACTGCAGGGAAAACCAGTAGAGCGAACGGCGCGAGCCTTTCGGTGAAGCTCACCTACCCCCAGGCGCCACAAGGCACCCAGGCGAACATCACCAGGGTCAAGGTCGACCTCCCCAAACAGTTGCCCTCAAGGCTCACGACACTCCAGAAGGCCTGCACCGCGGCACAGTTCGACACGAATCCTGCGGGCTGTCCCTCAGCGTCGATCATTGGACACGCCAAAGCGATAACACCCCTGATCCCGGTCCCGTTGGAAGGGCCCGCGATCTTCGTCAGCCACGGCGGGGAAGCGTTCCCGTCGCTGGTCATCGTGCTGCAGGGCTACGGCGTCACGATCGATCTCGTCGGGTCGACATTCATCAGCAAAGCCGGGATCACCTCCACCACGTTCAAGGCCGTCCCGGACAACCCGGTCTCGAGCTTCGAACTGACGCTCCCCGAGGGCAAGTACTCAGCGCTGGCGGCGAACGGAAACCTGTGCGCCCTGACCCACGCGGTGACGGTCAAGAAGACCGTCCGGGTCAAAGTCCACGGCAAGACGAGGAAGGTCGCCAGGAGGACGACTAAGCTCCTCGCGGATTCTTTGGTCATGCCGACCGAATTCGTCGCCCAGAACGGCGCAAAGATCAACGAGACCACAAAGATCAGCGTTGCGGGGTGTGCGAAGCACAAGGTCAAGCGAGCGAAGAGGCGTGGCAGGCATCCGGCGGGACGGCGTAGGCCCGGTGGGAGATAGGGCTCGGGGTTGTCTTGGGGCGAGGGTGACGAGCCGTGTCTGCGTCTAGGCTTTCGTCTTCTGGGGCGCGGCGTGGTTTGGTAGTCGGGGCGAGCTTGAACGGCAGTTCGCCGCGTACGCAGGTGAGTGGGGTGCAGCGCGCGCGGTTGTTGATCGCGGCTGTCGAGGTCGTTGGCGATGTCGGCTACCAGGGGATGTCTGTCGCCAGGGTCTGTGCTCGTGCGGGTGTGTCGCGCAGGACGTTCTATGATTTGTTCGAGGATCGCGAAAGCTGTTTTCTCGAGGTGTTCGAGGAAGCGGCCGCTAGGTTTGCGATGGTCGCCCGGGAGGCTGCGTTGGGTGAGTTGACGTGGCGAGGGAGGGTCAGGGCAGGATTGTCGGCGTTGCTGTTGCTCGCGGGGGATGAGCCGGTGTTGGGGTCGCTTTTGGTCAGGGATGCGCTCAGTTGTGGTCCCGTCGTCCTTCAGGCCAGGACGCGCCGGCTCGAGACCCTCCACGGGATCATCGACCAGGGACGCGATGAAGCGAAAGCGGGCCGGGAGTTGCCACCCCTGACGGCCGAGGGTACCGTCGGTGCTGTCCTGGCGGTCCTCTACATGCGGATGCTCGACCGGGATGAGCGGCCTCTGGTCGAGCTGTTGAACCCGTTGATGAGCATGATCGTGCTGCCCTATCTGGGGCACGGTGCAGCAGCGAAAGAGCTCACCTTGCCCGTCCCCAGCGTTTTCCGCGCGCACGGGAAGCAGCAGCCACCCGGACTTCTCCTGGACGGTCTGGAGATGCGCGTGACGTATCGCACGCTGCGAGTCCTGTCCGCGATCGCTGACGATCCCGGTGGGTCAAACCGGGGGATCGCGCAGGCCGCTGGTGTGCACGACCAGGGCCAGATATCAAAGCTCCTCACGCGCCTTGAGAACCTCGGGCTGATCCACAACACCGGTCTCGGGCACAGCAAAGGTGAGCCGAATGCCTGGAGCCTCACCTCGAAGGGCCAACAGATCGAGCAGACAATCAGCACGTGGTCCGCGGCGAGAGCACGCTGACAGGGTCTCGGCGGTAGGTGTTTCAATCTCGCCCCGCTAGGAACCCGCGACGCCTGATCCCTCCACGCATCTCGCGCGAATCTCGATGTGGTGCCGAACGTGGGTAGGACCCCCGTCGTTCCCGCTCTGTACGCCGCTGAATCTGCTGGGGGGTCCTCTCGTAGGGGTGGACCCTGTTGGGTTGGGTGTTCTCTGTTGACAACTTGGGGGGTTGGGTGTATGTTCTTGGTTGTTACGGCATCTCAAGTGGGTTGTCGGGCGACGATAGGTCGGGTTTGGGTCAGGCCTCCGGGTTGGTTCAAGCGCTTGTCGGGGATTGTTTGGGAGAGGGAGCCGGATCGTAATGATGAGGGGTTGTTTTCGCGTGAGTCCGAACGGGACAGATGTGGTGGGGATCGGCGCGCACCGGGATGGTGTCGTAGCTAGATGCGTCAGCGCTGCTGACACATCTCTCTCTCTCTCTCTCTCTCTCTTGTCCTGCTCTTCTAGGGCCTGATCCTGCTCTTGGCGCCTTTCGGGGTGCTCTTCGTGATCTTCTAGTTGGGTACCGCCGCGCTCCTGGGCGCGGTGTTCGGTGTTCCCGGCTCGACGCCGGTGGCGTGGTGTGGTGTCGCGGGGTTTGTGGGGTGCGTGGTGGCTTCTAGGTTGAAGTCTGCTGCGGCCAGGCGTCCGGGTAGTCGTGAGCGCTCGGGGGTTGGTGGGTCGGTTCGTGTGCGTGGCCGGTTGGGGGTGGAGGTCTCTGAGGTTCAGCGTTCGCGGGTGTTGGGCGCCGCGAGACGGGTCATCTCTGAGTATGGGTATGAGGGGATGTCTGTCGCACGGGTGACGGGTCGTGCTGGGGTGTCACGTCGTACGTTCTATGACCTGTTCGAGGATCGCGATGATTGTTTCCTGACCCTCTTCGCCGATGCGGTCAGGGTCGCGAGGGACCGTGTCGCTCCTGCTTATGCGGTTGATGGTTCGTGGGCTGTGGCGGTCCGTGGTGCGCTTGGTGAGTTCTTGGGACTCTTGGATGAGGAGCCCGTTCTTGGGCGGGTGTTGTTGGTGGATGCGTTGAGGGCCGGCCCGCGGGTGTTGGCCTATCGCGCGGAGGTCTT
>DASXIB010000041.1:0-64913 GCA_036498245.1 Solirubrobacteraceae bacterium | reverse complement strand
GCGCCCTCGTAGTCCAATGGATAAGACGACCGCCTCCTAAGCGGTAGATCCAGGTTCGACTCCTGGCGGGGGCATCGACACAAAGGCCCTGCTATTCGGTGGGTTTAAGGACGCTCGACCGCTCGTCTCAAGGGCGCTCATGAGTGCAAACCTCGCTGCTGCCCATTGCTGTCTATTCAGACTGTGGCTAGCCAACATTTCCGAGAGGTCCTCTAACGTTCTGGACGATGCCATCTAGCGATGAGACAACCTCCCAAGCACAGCCGACGCCTCCCTTTAGCGCTGGCACCATCAAGCGCATTCACGTCAACCAGCACGTGATCCGGCGGAACACCAAGACGGGCGACACGGCGCCTCCACTTAGCGTCAAGACCTCCAAGGGGTCCTTTGCATGCAGCGATGTGGTGATCCACGGCGATTCCGTCGTTCGGTACTCCCCCGAGCGGCCCCTGTCATGTGGGGCGCGAGTATGGATCGAAACGCGGGCGCGCCTCAGCCTGAGCGGGCTAGAGGATCGCTCGAGCGCTTAGCGTGGAGTCGCTCTTTGCGGCGACGACCATCGGGCTTCGCGCGCGGAGAAGCTGCGAACGTGCGAAACCCCTCGCGTGCCTCGGCGGCATGCGGGCCGACCGGGATGAGGACAAACGGCTCGAAAGGCCTGGTCGCGGGACCTACCTGTGCGGCCGAGCTCGCCAGGGTGCCCCGTAGCAGCCTGAGTTCCAAGACGAGTGCTAGGTCCTTCCCGTCGGCCACGCCGGCGATTGCGCTAAGGAGGCTGTCGCGAGTTGAGTGCCAGACCAGTCTGGCATCGGCTAGGCCTTTTGTCGCCTTGACGATTAGTGCGACGAGTGCCGTTTCGAGCACGTCCTGTTCGTAGTAGCGGCCGTCTGATCGATCGTCGATCAAGCTCTGTTTGACCCAGTTCCGCCGAGTCGAGCGTGCAACACCAGTGATACGCAGCAGCGCGTCTTCGTCAACGCAGACGATGCTGTCCGGCGCCGGTGGGATAGTTCTGGCCATGAATCTGTCTATTTGGCCGCAATATTGGCCACATCGCGGAAAATCATGTCACAAAGCCGATCTCCCGTCGGATTACTTGATGTGGACCCCACCGCTCAAAGAAGCCGATGCTCGAGACAGCCCTAGCCCCTGACGCCGAGAGGCCAGCCGCGAAGACGACGCCGCGGCTCGGCAGCGCCGTCGTGGTCCTCGACGGCGACTGCGTCCTACTCGGCATTCGGGGCAAGGAGCCAAACAAGGGCAAATGGGTCCTCCCCGGAGGCAGGATCAAGCCCTTTGAGTCGATCGAACAGGCCGCGATCCGCGAGATTCACGAGGAGACCGGTCTAGCCGTCGAGGTCCAGGGCCAGCTCGGCGTCTGGGAGATCATCGACCCGCCCGAGGAGCACAGGGTGATCATCTATAGCCTCGCCCGGCTGATCGGCGGCAAGCTGAAGGCCGCCAGCGATCTCGACGAGGTCCGCTTCTGCCATCGCGACGAGCTGGACGCGCTCGACATCAGCGACGTCGTCTGCCGCGTTCTCGATCGCGTCACGTGGGACTAAGGCGGCGACGATTCACTCGCAGAGTCGATGACCGCTCAGTTCTCATCGCGGATGCGCCGGGTCTGGTTCAAGCTAGATTCGCGCACCCTCGAGCTCGCTGGCGCAGGCGGGATTATTGGTGTGCTCGTCGGCGTGGCCATCGGCACCAGCCACGCGATGGGGTTGATTCTTATCGGACTGGGCACGTCAATCTTCGCATCGGTCCTGGTCGGTGGCATTGCCCTCGGCCGAGACCAGTTCATGCAGCAGCTTTTGGGCGACGGCGTCCAGGATGTCTTCGTCAATCGCAACACGCGCTTCGAAGACACTTTTTGGACCGACCTGATCCGCGAAGCGCGCAGCCACTTCCGCGTTCTAGGCACAGCCAATCACGGTTACATCGCCGATCCCGCTGTGGCAGAGGCGAGCGCCCGCGATTTCACAGACGCGATCGTTAAGCACGACGTCAAGGTCGAGTTCCTCTGGCTAAACCCAGACAGCGACTTGGCGCCCGTGCGCGAACGGGAGGAGCATCGCACCACGCGACTTGACACCTGCAACGCCATCCTCTTCTTCTGGAAGCTCCGGGAGGAGCTCGCCCACCCGCGCCAGCAGGAGCGCCTGATCCTCAAGGAGTACAACGCCACGCCCTCGTGCGGCGTCACCTGGGTAGACGACTTGATGATCGTGACTCAGTACATGGCGGGCAACCCGAACCTTCGCTCGCCCGGGATGGTCCTCGGCAAGTCCCACGCCTGGCTTGATCGCCCGATCGAGCGCCTGCTGCACAAAGCTCCGCGGTATCCACCGATTACCAACCGCTACATCGGCAACTTCGACGCGATCCGCCAGGGCGCAACACCCATCTCGTCAGAGCGTATTCGCGAAATCGAACAGAAACAATCCCAGCTTGATCAAGACCGCGGCGACCTAAAGAGCGAGGCGGAGCTACGAAAAGAGCTGTCACCCGAGGAGACCGGGTCCACATGACACAGGGGCGTTGCGAAACACTCGACCCGGAGGGCCATCAATTATGACGACCGCTCCCGCTAGGAGGCGCTATGCATGATCCGAAGTATCAGTTTGGCTCTGAGGACACTGTATTCCACAAGGATGGAGGTTACTTTCTTCCCGACGACGAGCCCCTTGTTCTCTTCCGCGGCAAGGACGTAGGTACGCTAGTGGCGCTCAATGCCTACAAGGAGTTCATGGAGTACGTCAGCCAGCACGCCGACGCGGAACATGCACGTGATGTGGCGCGCGCACACGCCGAGTCAATTACCGAGAGAATAGCGACGATCGCACAATTCCAGCTGGAGAATCCCGATCGAACGGGTCTCGGCTGCCACACATGCCCGCCTGGGATTGGTCCCCACGACATAACCGAGCATCTCCGTTCTCTGGTGTCAAACTAACGCGCTATTGATGAGCCCTAGCGTTGCCTGCAGATCCCTGACTTCATCCTTCGCCCCGCTCTACGCTGTGATCTTCCCCCACCGCCGCTACGCAAGCATTTCAGGCTCGTAAGCGTCTGAGTCGGCGTGTCCACTTTCGCCGACATGCTCCTCGCAGTTGAACGCGCGCACGCGGCCACTCGGTCGGTGATCCCGAAGAAGGCTGCCAGCTAGGCGCGTGTCTGCTGACACTGGACCTCGGGCATGCGGGCGAAGCCGTCGAGTGTGTCCGTGGGCACTATCTACGAGCGGAGGAGACCGAGAGCGGCGGGGTCGAACATTGGTGGGTCAAAGCCGGCGGAGTGCTGCTAGATCCCACTCGTGATCAGTTCCCAGGAGAGAGCGCCTTCAGCGAGAGCTTCGCAGGGCGGTACGTACCGAAAGATCGTAGGCCGGCAGGCAGCATCGAGAGCGAGGTTTATCGGCAGCTTCAATTTCCGTGGGAATGTGCGAAATCGAAGGACGCCGTTCGGGTCGCTGTCGCTGAATATCAGCTTGACATGGCAACGCTGGAAGAGCTCGAGCCGATCGTGTTGGGAACCGGAGGTCGTAAGTCGTCGCGAGGGAGTGAGAGCTCGGCGAGGTTTGGGGGAGCGATTGTCGGCACCATCGGTGCGATGGCCGAGAGGACTGCGCGAACCTACCAGACAGCTGGGCAGTGTAGTAATTCTTCCGCCTTCAGGTTCGGATGACTGCAAGCATCGGCTAAAGCGTGAACACGAGTGTCAGCGGCGCCTACCGTAAGCAGTGGGTGGCGCGCCCGTCGCACAGCCCGAACCTCCTGCACCGCCAGCCGGTCGGCCTCGTCGGCGTCCAGGGTGCCCTGCGCTCGCGCGTCATCGAGCGCACGCAAGCCGAGGAATACAGCAAGAGCGTCCTCGACTATCCTGCTCGTCGCCGAATTTCCAAGCAACCGCTTACAAAACGGGGCGCCTATACCCGCCCCACACGTCCTCCTAAGCGGTAGATCCAGGTTCGACTCCTGGCGCGGGCACTGGCATCAAGCACGATATAGGGCCATCCGTTAAGCGCTAAAGACGCGCTCCGCTCTCACCATCCAGATAACGCCGGTAGCCTCGGACCGGCCCTGTGAATCCAATATGGCTGTACAGCGCATGCGCCGCATTGCGCTCCTCGTGCGATACGAGCTGGAGCTTGTAGCACCCAACTCCGCGCGCGATGTCGGCGGCGACCGTCACGAGTGCCCTGCCGACTCCCTGCCGACGGCACGTCACGTCGACGACGAGATTCTCGATCCCCGCCCAGGGGCGTCCGCCACGAGTGAGGTTGGCCACCACAAACAGGTCGAGCGTACCCACGATCGCGCCCTCTCGAAGAGCAACGAAGATGGCGCGCGTCCGTGACGCGAGGATCACGGCGAACGTCGAAGTCAAGTCCTCGTCGGCGAGGTCAAGTACATCCTCGTCATGCAGTTGCGAGAGCAGCGCCAGTACGTCCGGTAGGTCGTCAGCGACGGCTCCTCGCACTATCAGCCCAGCCGCGAACCTCCGTGAGATGTTGCTCGGAATCTCAATCACGCTCATAGCCCGTGGCCGATTATCGCCTGTACGCTGATCCTCCACTATGGCCGCAGCCAGACTTCCCGGAGGATCAAGCAGTGAGCGATGACACAAGCAGCGCCGGCGTGGAGCTCGACGTGATGGTCACGGGCGAAGTCCCCATTCCCGTCGGCTACCTGTACCGGCCGGAAAGCGGCAACCCGCTGGCACGTCTGCTGACCGCCGCCCGGTCCATCGGCGATGTCCTGCGCGCACCGTGTCTCGCCTACGCGATTCGCCATCCGTCGGCCGGCACGATCCTGATCGATACGGGCATGCATCCTGACGCGTGCAGTGATCTCCGCCGAGACTTCGGCACTCCGTTGGGCCTGGTGTTTCGGAGCCTGCGGCCGGCGGAGGAGTCGTTCGACGTGCAGTTGCGCGGGTTGGACGTCGAGCCGTCGACCGTGGAGCGCGTGATCATGACGCACCTTCACGTCGACCACACGAGCGGCATGCGCCTGCTGCCAAGGGCCGAGTTCATTTGTTCGCGCGAGGAGTGGACAGCCGCCCACTCGCGATTCGCGGTCGGCAAAGGCTACGTCAACCACCATCTGCCACCCGCGTCGCGCGTGGAGTTTGTCGACTTCGACGGCGACGGCGAGCCCTACGGGCCGTTCACGAAGACGATCGATCTGCTTGGTGACGGGACCATTCGCCTGATCTCCAATCCCGGCCACACGGCCGGTCATATGTCTGTCCTGCTGCGTCTAAAGCGCGGTCGACAAGTCCTGGTGATCGGCGACGCCGCGTATACGCTGCGCAACATTCGCGAGCGGACACTGCCGATGCTGACCGACGACGATAGGGCGTCGCTTCGGTCGATGCGGGAGATCGAGGCGTTTGCGGAGAGCGATCCAGAGGCGATTCTGGTGCCCACGCACGATCCTGTCGCGTGGCATGAGCTTCGCCACGTGACGGCCTCGGCGGAGCGAGCGCTCGCGGCCCGGAATTGACCTTGCGAAGAGGTCGCCCGTGCGCCTCATCTCGTCTTTGACACGCAGTCCTCGCCCCACTCCGCCACCAGCGCCTCGGCGCGCTCGTCCGAGGCCTTCTCGTCGTCGGCGGGTCCGACTCGAGAGACCTCAGGCGGCCACCAGAACTCGATCGCGGCCGGACGCCTTGGCGGTGTAGAGCGCCTTGTCCACACGGCCCATCAGGATCTCGGCGGACTCTCCCGGCTCGTAGATGACGACTCCCGCCGAGCAGGTCTGCTCCTCGGGGATCCGACGACGCAGGCGCTCGACCACGACGAGCGCGTCCTCGGACGCGCAGCCGGGAAGCAGCAGCGCAAACTCCTCGCCGCCGATCCGCGCGAGGATGTCGCCGGCACGCAGCTCCTCGCGCCAACCGGCCGCGGTCTCCTTGAGCAGGCGATCGCCGGCGGGATGTCCGCGTGTGTCGTTGAAGCTCTTGAAGTGGTCGAAGTCGAGCATCGCCAGGGCGAACGGCTCCTGGGTGACAAGCGCGTGGGAGAGGCTCTTGTCCCATGTACGACGGTTGGGCAGTCCAGTAAGCGCGTCGGTGCTCGCCATGTCGGCGAGCTGTGAGAGCAGGTCGCCACGCTCGATCGCCACGGCGATCTCGTGGGCGAGCAGCGCGACCATCGTCGCCCTCGCTCCGCCCGCGCCGATCTTCTGATCCCAACCGACCACAAGCACACCCACAGGTCCGGTCGCTCCGAACACGGGCTCGAACAGCAGCGAGGCGGGACGCCCCACCGCCTCCCACATCTCGCGGTTGAGATTGTCCATCGGCTGATCCTCGGTCCACAGGATCGAGCGCTGGAATACGAATGCCTCGCGCGCCGTCGAGGTGCTGTCGCGGTTCACCTCCAACGGCGCGACCTCCACCCCCGCGATCGCTGTCGAGCGCAACGTTCCAGGCGCGCCGGTGGGCTCGTAGAGCACCGCGAAGCTCGCGCTGCTGATCGTCTTGGCTGCCTCGCACACCTCAGATCGAGCGTGAGCGCTGTTAGACAGTCCGCGCATCACAGCCGCGACCCGCTCGAGGGCTCGCTCGCGCAGGGCGGCCTCGTGCGCCTGGAACCGAATCTCGGCGACGAGTCGCTGTGTGGTGAAGCCGATGATCGCGCTCACCGTCACGAACAGCACGGCCGCTCGATACTGGCTGTGGGGGTACTCGGGCGGTCCTACGAACAGAAGTGCGGCAAGAAAGAAGAAGGCCTCGACGAGGGTGACGAAGAACAGCTGGCGCCGATCGCCGTGCAAGGCCGTCCAGAACACCGGGAGCAGGGCGACAGCGGCGATCCCCGAGTTTGCCCCTCCGGCCGCGGTGCGCATGAAAGCGACGGCCAGAAGGAAGATCAGGGAGGGAAATATCTCCTTCGTTCCTCCCAGTGCTTGCTGCCACGGCATCAGGCGCACCAGGCCCGCGAGGATTCCCAATACCACCGCCGTCGCATACAGGCCCCAATCGACGGTCGTCCCCAGGAGAGCCACCACCGCGGCGAGTGTGGCGGCCGCGGCGAAGGGGGCGAGTTTCAATGCGACCCGCTCGTTCTGTGCGTCGGGGTCATCGGTACGGCGTCTGCTCTGCATGCCCGAGGTTTCGGCATATCCACCGCGATTCTTGACACCCGCGGCGCGCTTGTTTACATCGTGAGAAACAAAGTCGGGCTAACCGGGCGGAGGTGCCTCCGCAGCGGGTCCGTCGGGCTCTTCTCCGTCTGTGTCCTCGCCTGCATACAGCGACTCCCGCGCAAGCTCCTGCCCCTTGGCTCCGAACAGCTTGATCTCGAGCAGGTCGTGGCGGTAGTCGTCCGGTGCGATCAGTGTGAAGCGCTCGTCCACCAGCTCGCACTGGTCCACGGCCAGATCGGCCAGCTCGGCGGTCACCATCCACCCGGCGGAGACGAGCGGGCGCCCCCACACGAGCGTCATCGCGGCCTCGGCGCCACCGTCGCCGCGCCAGGCGCCGATCACCTCGTCGCACAGGTCGAGCTTCCAGTCCGGGTTCTTCGCCGCCGTCTCCTCGGTGAAGTCGGCGCATGCCCAGAAGTCGCTCGGATCTCCATCCGCGCCGGGGGGGACGAAGCGCACGTAGCCAAACAGCTCGTACCCGCTCGTGGTCAGCGATGTGGCCGGCACATATGTGCGCCCATGCCAGGTCCGGTCCGGATACCACACGATCTCCCCCGGCTCCCCCAGATCCGTCTGCTCGTCCTCGAGCTCGCGACAGGCCGCGAGGAAATGCTCTCCCAGCCGCTGCTCCCAGCGGCCATAGGGCAGCTCCTCTTGAGGTGGCTCGGCGGCGAAGCGGGGGACGAAACGTTCCTCGGGCGGCACGAGCGCAGCCTACCCGCATGCTTGTGCTTCACGCCTCGCGCAGCAGGGCTGCCGCGTGCTCTGGGGCGACGATGTTCAGATTCAGATCGGTGGACAGCTCGAGCCCCGCCAGGTGGGTGAGCCGTGGCATCACGTCGATCCGCCAGCAGAAGTGATCCGCGCCGCGGGGGGCCGTGCGCACCCACAGGTTGAGCGGCGGGCTCGACCCTAGCCGCCGCGCGAGCCGGCAGAGTCCCTCGTGCAGGAGCGCCGCACCCGACGGACCCTCGTCCTCGAAACTCTGGCGTGGCTTGCGTGGGACGAGCATCAGCTGGAACGGCAGACGCGAGGCGTAAGGGGCGATCAGGACCGCGTCATCGTCGATCGCCACGATCCGCTCGCGCCGGCGCACCTCCTCGGCGAGCAGGTCGCCGAGCAGGCTCTGGCCCATCGTGCGCGTGGTGTAGGCGGCCGAGCGCTCACGCTCCCGCGCCACCGCAGCCGGGACGAAGTCGAGTCCATACAGCTGAGCATGCGTGTGCGGCAACGACGCCCCGGCCTCGCGGCGCTCGTTGACGATCAGCTGCACGTAGGAACACTCCGAATGGACGCGCATCCGCTCGCGCCAAACCTCCACGGCGGTGATGACCTGCTGCACGGGCAGATCGGCCAGCGACAGCACCGGCTGGGGCCCATTGACGATCACCTCGTGCACCCCCGTCGCGGGCAGCGCCGTGAACAGCTCCGGCCGGGACTCCGGCCTTGGGCGCACCTGTCCCTCGCCCGCGGGGCTGAGCGCGGGGTACAGGTTCGGCACCACCCGCACCTTCCATCCCGGCGAGTCGGGAGCGCCCTCGGGGCGAACGGCGTACAGCTCCGGGGGCGTACGGTCCTCGTGGCCCTCGGCGAACGGGTCGCGCTCCCGATCGATCGGCTCGGGGGGAGTGCAGGTGGGCTCCCCGCCAGGCCGGCGCGAGCGTTCTCCGGCGACGATCGTCCTGTGCCCGCTGAGCGGGTCGATCCGGATCTCAGGCATGGTCGAACGCGTAGCGTCTGATGTCCCGTTCGAGCGTCGCGACGCTCGGGTATGGGCCCTGGTGGATGAACTGGCCGCCGTGACGGTCGTAGAAGACGGTCACCGGTGTGAACGAGGAGTCGGTGATCGCCAGTCCGGCGCGGCCGCTGCGGTCGTAGTAGCTCGGATAGCTGACCGGAAACGAGCGCAGAAAGGCGAGCGCGTCGGCGCGGCTCGTGTCGCCGGAGTCAATCCCGATGAACGCCACCTCGCGCCCGTGCGTGACGGAGACGTGCTGGAAGGCACCGAGCTCGGTGCGGCAGGGTACGCACCAGGAGGCCCACTTGTTGATCACGATCGGTTGGCCTCGAAGCTTCCGCAGGCGGACCCTGAGCGCGCCGAGCCCTCCGGGCAGCAGGGTCCCCGCCTGTGCGTGCAGCGCGGCGAGCGTCGCCGGCGAGCCGGCCAGGGCGGTACGCATCTGTGCGAGCGTGAGCGTCGATCGCGGGGCCGGCGTTTGAGAGCGGCCGGTCAGTTGGAGCAGTCCGAGGACGAGGACGGCAAGCAGGGCGACCCCGCCCGAGGCGACTGCGACGTGCTTGATCGTCATCGCGGTAAGGGTCGCAGATGACGCGTCCTTCACTCGCGCCTCGACGTGCTATATCCTGAAGGCACGTAAGGCCGGATCGCGTAGTGCGTCCGGCAAAGCGGCGCCAGTTGGGCGCCGATCGATCTGAGCCACGCCGAAGCTACTTCAGCGGCGGCTCCGTCTCGGAAGTCCAGAGCCTCAATGGCCGAGTCTACTTCAGTGGCCCTCGCGGCTGCGCCCATTCCAAGTTCCGCGGACATCTCGCGTGCAGAGAAGCTCGTCCGCGAGCGCTTCCTGCACGAGGGCGAGGATCCGGCTGTCGCGCTCGCGCTCGGCACCCCGCGGCGGCGCGCGCTCGACCGCGCGCTCGCGGAGCTCGACGCCGATCCGCAGGTCAAGCATCCCTCGACCGCGTGGCGCCGGGAGTTCTCGCTGCTGCTCGGTCTCGAGCGGCTGCTTTCCGACGACGAGCCGAAGCTCACAGACGGCACCGTGCTCTCAGCCCACCAGGTCGATGCCCTGTCCGGCACACTCACGGCGCTGCTGGCCGAGGCGCAGCGGACGAGTTCGAACGGGAACGGCAGAGTCGCGGCGGCCTCCGCGTCACCCGACCTGCTGGCCTCGGCCGACATCCTCGGCCCGGACGACGAGACGGCGGAGGAGCAGAACGCCGCGGCCGAGTCGGTTTCCGACAGCGATCGAGACGTCGTTGAGGATGACGACGACGAGGACGACGAGCTGGACGACGAAGAGGATCAGGACGACGAGGATGATGAGGACTTGGGGTCCGTTCAGCGCGCCGCGCCCGACGAGGAAGACGACGAGGACGAAGACGAATTCGACGAGGAGGACACCGAGGCCGAGCTGATCGGCGAGGAGCAGCAGGAGGATGCCGAGCGGGAGAGCGACTCGGAGGAGGACGAGCCTCGCGACTGGGTTGAGGACGACGACGAGGAGGAGTCGCTCGCCGAGCAGCCCGAGGACCCGAACGCGGCCAAGCGCTTCTGGTTCGAGCATGCCACCGGGGCGGGCAAGACTGTCGCAGCGCTCGGGTTCGTCGAGGCCTCGCAGACCGGCGGCGTGCTGATCCTCACCCATCGGCGCAACCTCGTCGACCAGTTCCACGGCGAGCTGCGCGACCGCGGCTACTCCAGGCGGATCAGCCGTCCGCTGCTGAAGGGCGAGGACTCGGTCAAGGGCCCTGTCACGGTCGAGACCTACCAGTGGTTCGTACGCAACGCCGGGAAGATATCGAGCGCCTACACGATCGTGATCTGCGACGAGGCGCACACCGCGCTGGGCGAGAAGACGAGCGCGGCGATCCGCGAGTGGACCGGGCCGATCTTCATCGGCATGACCGCCACGGGGGCGTTGATCGCACGACATGTGACGGACCTCTTCCCCACGCAGACCTCCCGCTTCGACCTGGCGCAAGCGGCGCGGCGCGGGGTCATCGCGCCGCTGCGCTGCGTGCGCATCTCACCAGGGGTGGGTGTGCGGACGATCGCCAAGGTCCCGCTGCGTCGGGGCGAGGTCGATACCGAGTTCGACCAGGACGAGCTGGCGAAACTGCTCGATCAGCAGCCCTTCAACCTCGCGGTCGCGAACCTCTACAAAACGCGCTTCAACGGCGTGCCCGGCGTCGTGTACGCCGCCGGCGTCAGGCACGCGTACAACCTCGCCGAGGCCTTCCGCGCCGAGGGCATAAAGGCCCAGGGCGTCTCCGGCGAGACCCCCAAGCGTGAGCTGGCGGAGATTCTCGCGCGCTACGAGCGCGGCGACATCGACGTGCTGATCAACGCCCAGCTGCTGGCCGAGGGCTGGAATAGCCCGCGGGCGACCGTCTGCGTGCACCTTGCCCCGACGGCGTCCAAGCGCATCTACCAGCAGCGCGTCGGACGTGTCACCCGTCGCCATCCCGGCAAGGAGGCCGGTCTCGTGGTCGACTTCGTCCATCCGGCCACCAAGCACGACGACCCCGTCGTCACCCTGCATTCGCTGCTTGACCGGGACGTTTACCGTGGCGGGGCGATCGTCGTCGGCCCGGTGCGCCGCGGCCGCGGACGCCGGATGCGGGTCGAGCGGCGGGTGCTGCCGGTATGCGCGGAGGAGGAGCGGCGCTTCCAGGTTTTCGAGCGCGAGCTGTGGCGGATCGCCGTCGAGCATCTCGACTACGGCGAGCAGCACGTGTGGGCGGCGCTGGCGGGCGCGCGTGTGGCTCCGAGCGGATGGCGCAGGGCGCGGGCGATGCTCCACTTCGACCGCACCGGAGAGCTGAAGAGTCGCTTCCTGATCACCGCCGTGCAGCGCAACAAGACCCCGCAACTGCGCCTGCGCGCGCTGGCCGACATCGCCGCTCTGCGCGACCCTGACGCGTTCGACACGGCGATCGACATCATCGGCGGCTGGCCGCGGGAGGAGCGCAAGGAGGCGTCGAAGATCATGCTGCGCGCGATGGTCGAGCGGCGGATCGGCCGGCGCGACCAGGCCAACGCCTGGATCTGGCGGTTGGCCGAGTACACGCGGGACGTGCACGAGGAGTACGCCGTGCAGCGCTGGCCGGAGACCAAGCGGCTGCTCGGCCTGCTCGTCAACTCCGCTGGGGGTGCGCACGCGCGCAACGCGCGCCGCTTGATTCACGCCTCGCGCAAGCAGGACCGCCGTCTGGCTGCGGCCCTCCTGGCCGCCGCGCTCGCGCACACTCCCGAGGCGGAGGAGGCGCTGCGGGGCGCCCGCACGCGGATGGCGCGCAAGCCGCCCGCGCTGGCGCGCGAGCTGCTGCGCAACTTCCCCAAGCGACGCGCGCGCAACGCCCGGCGCCGGCGAAAGGGTCCGCGCGGCGGCCCCTCGGTGAACGGCGCCGGTTCCAACGGCGTCGCTAACGCAAAGAAGATGGGCGCCGATACGGGTACTTCATCTAGCGGAGGCATGGCGAATAAAACGGTTCGATCGAACGAGCCGCCGCGATTGAACGAGCCGCTGCGCTCGGCCGGCGATGACGCGGGTATGGCACCGGGGACCGGCGAGAAACTGCACCGCAACGTCCAAGACGCACTCGACCACGCGGGGGAATAGCAGCCCCCCGACGGTCACGGCTCGAGGTGGACCTCGCCGGCCTCGAGCGTCGTGTTGCCGCCGGCGGGGAGCTCCACCACGAGTCGCCCGGTACCGTCGATTCCCCGCGCGCGTCCGCGTCCCGCGGGCCACGCGATCTCACGTCCGCGCAGCGCGTCACGCGCCCGCCACGCCTGAAGCGTCATCTCCGCGGGCTCCCGCATGCGCCGCTCGAGCGCTGCGAGCAGGCATTCGAGCATCGGCTCTATCTCCGCTTGAGTCATGCCGAGCGTGGCGGCGGTCTCGCGCAGCTCGACCGGCAGCTCCTCGAGCCTGACCGCCACGTTCAGGCCGATCCCAAGCACCGCCCAGCCCGCTTGCGGGCGCCCCTCCGTGAGGATGCCCCCGAGCTTCGCCAAGCCCTCGGGACGAACCGTGACCACGTCGTTCGGCCACTTGATGCGAGCCTGCTCGCCCGCTGCGTCGCAGACGGCCACGGCGGCGATCAACGGCAGCAGTGTGGGTGGCTTGCCGGGCGCGGTGGCACCGAACGAACCTTCCGTCCGGTCTGAGTGGCCGTCCGGTGCGTCGCGGTCGTGTGCATGCCGCACGACGAGCGACATCAGCAGTGAGCTGCCAGGAGGCGCCGACCAGCGCCGGCCCTGGCGACCGCGCCCCGCGCTCTGCTCGCGCGCGGTGACGAGCGTCCCGTGCGGCGCACCGGCGATCGCCAGCCCGCGCGCGGTGTCGTTCGTCGAGTCGGTCAGGCGCAGGTGCACCCGCGGCCGGCCGAGCGCGGTCTCGCTGTGCGCGCAGGACTCATGGCCAGCGAAAGACGGACGCTCGATCGTCACGGGGCCGTTCGCGCGGTCGCGTCGGCGAGTAGCGCTTGGACGATCCCATCGACGTCGTGGGCTTCGGCTTCGACATGTGGCTCGAGGCCGTGCTCGCGCAGGGTCTCGCTCGTGACCGGGCCGATCGAGACGATCCGCGTGGCGGGTGACAGGCCGGCTTCGCCACCGGCAGCGCGCAGGAAGAAGCGGACGGTCGAGGAGGAGGTGAACGTGACGTAGTCGGCCGCCCGCACCGCCGCGAGTGCGCGGGGAGCGAGCGGCTCTGCGACCGTCTCGTACAACGCCAGCACATCCACCTTTGCGCCGCGGGCGCGCAGTGCGTCGGGCACCACGTCGCGAGCCTCCTTCGCCCGCGCCACGAGCGCGTGCTCGACCGGTACGTCGGCGAGCGCCTCGGCGAGCCCCTCGGCGACGAAGCGCTCCGGCACGACATCGGCGAGGAGGCCGTGCTCGGCCAGGGCGCGCGCCGTGCCTGGACCGATCGCCGCCACAAGCGCATGCGCGAAAGCACGCGCATCGCGGGGAGGCCGGGCCGCCTGTGCGAGGCACCGCTGGAACAGCTCGCTTACGGCGTTCGGGCTGGTGAAGCAGACGAGGTCATACGGCGCCAGGTCGAGCGAGGGGACGGAGAGCGGTTGCGTGCGAATCACCGGCGCCTGCACGACGGTCGCCCCCAGCTCTCCCAAGCGTCGCGCGAGATCGCTGGCCTGGGCGCGCGCACGGGTGACCGCGACCGTGCGTCCCGCCAGCGGACGGTCGGGCAGCCAGCCGAGCTCCCCGGCGAGCGAGGCGACCGGCCCGACGACTGTGATCGACGGTGCTCGGATCCCCACGCCGCGGACGGTCTCCGCGATCGTCTCGAGCGTCCCGGTGACGGTGCGCTGATCGGGCAGCGTGCCGCGTTCCACGACCGCCACGGGCTCTGAGGGGGCGCGCCCGCCGGCGATCAGCGACTCCGCGATCACGGGCAGCTGGCGCACGCCCATGTAGAACACGATCGTTCCTGGGAACGCCGCGAGCGCCGGCCAATCCAGGTCGGCGGCGTACTCCTCAGATGAGCTTTCCGAGCGCGCTGAGCCTGCGTCGGCGCGAGTGTGCCCGGTGACGAGCGCGACCGCTGTTGCGAGTCCCCGGTGGGTGACCGGAATGCCCGCGTAGGCCGCCGCGGCCACACCTGATGTCACGCCGGGAACGACCTCGTAGGGGATGCCGGCGCGGTGTAGCGTCAGCGCCTCCTCGCCTCCGCGTCCGAATACGAAGGGATCGCCTCCCTTCAGCCGCACCACACGCCTTCCGGCCTGCGCGTGCTTGACCATCAGCGCTTCGGTTTGCTCCTGGGGGACGGATTCGCCGCCGCCTTGCTTGCCGACGAACAGAAGCTCGGCGTCCGCGCGCGCGCCGTCGAGCGCCGAGGCGGGGATCAGGCGGTCGTGCAGGATCACGTCGGCCGTGGCGATCAGCTCGAGGGCGCGTGCGGTGAGCAGGCCGGGATCGCCCGGTCCCGCGCCGACGAGGTAGACGCGCCCCGACCCGGAGCCCTTCCGAGGCGAACCGTCCGCTGTGCTCGCCGCGCGACGCGCCTCGTCAGTGCTCGACGCGTGACGCGGCCCGTCAGGCGTGCTCAACGGCCATCTCCTCCGCCCGCCGCAGCAGCTCCTCGGCCCCGGCGGCCTTCAACCGCTCTGCCACCCGGCGTCCGAGCGCCTCCGGATCGTAGAAGCCGCCGAGCAGCTCGTCGCTCGTCCACTCGGAGCCGTCCGGCAGTCCGACCCAGGCGCGCAGATTCAGGCACCCGCAGCCGGCGGGCGCCGCGTAGGCGCCGAGCGGCGTGTGGCAGCTCGCGTCCAGTCCGCTCGCCACCGCACGCTCGGCCTGCAGGCAGGCGAACGCGTCGGCGTCGGTGATCGCGCGCACCGCCTCCTCCACGCCGCCGTCCCCTCCGCGGCCCTCGAGTGCGAGCACCCCCTGGCCGGGAGCCGGCACGAAGTGGGCGGGATCGAGCACCGCGCCGACCTCGCGCTCACGGCCCAATCTCTGCAGTCCCGCGTGCGCGAGCACGATCGCGTCCAAGGGACCCTCGTCGAGCTCTCCAGGGGCCGTTCCGCCGTCGCCCCGGCGATGCTCCCCCAGCTCTCCCGTCGCCGCGAGGTCGCGCTCCCGACTTTCGCCAAGGCGGCGCAGGCGCGTGTCGACGTTTCCGCCGATCGCCACCACCCGCAGGTCCTCGCGTGCCGCACGCAGCTGTGCGGCACGGCGCACGCTGCTGGTGCCCACTCTCGCTCCGACGGGCAGCGCGTCGAGGCCCGTACCCCTCCCAGTGGCGCCTAGGCCGGGGGCGCCCAAGCCGGGGGCGCCCAAGCCGGGGGTTCCGCACAGGGCGTCGCGCGCATCGGCCCGCGCGGGAGCGCCCAGGAGCGACAGGCCCTCGGCCAGCTCCGCCGGCACGTCCTTGGCCGAGTGCACGGCCAGGTCGATCTCGCCTGCCCGCAGCGCCTGCTCGATCGTGTCCACCCAGCGCGACTTGTCCTCGCCGCTCCCCCGGTCGCCGCTGGTCGTGATCGTGACGATCTCGACTCCGCCGGGCCGGACGACTTCCAATCGGTCTGCGACATGGCGGGCCTGCGCAAGCGCGAGCGCGCTCCCGCGGGTTCCGATCCGCATCAGGGACCTCAGCCCTGGCGGCGACGCTGGAGGTCGTGGACCTCGGCGAGCTCCGTCCGCGCCTCCTCGACGGGCTCGTCGTGCAGTCCGAACAGCTCGCGCACGAGCTCGAGGCTCGCGTGGCCGCGGGCCTCGCCGAGGCTGCGCAGGCGAATCGTCGGCTCATGCAACAGGCGGCTCATCACCGCTCGCGCAATCGCCTCCACGCGCGCGAGGTCGCGCGGCGAGGCGGCCTCCCAGCGGCCCTCGTTCTCGGCCAGCACCTGCTCGACGAGCGCGTTGCCGTGCTCGCGCAAAGCGCTGACCGTGGGCAACGCGTCGAGCTGGCCGAGCCAGCGGGCGAAGCGGTGGATCTCCTCCTCGACGATCTCCTGCGCGCGCGGCGCCTCGCTTGCGCGCGTGGACAGGTTGCGCGCGACGACGGCCTGCAGGTCGTCGATGTCGTACAGGCTCACGCCCTCGAGCTCACCGCAGCTCGAATCGATGTCACGCGGCACCGCGATGTCGATCAGCAAGAGTGGCCGTCCGCGGCGCTCGCGCATCACCAGCTCGAGCTCCTCGCGTCCGACGATCGGATGCGGGGAGGAGGTCGAGGACAGCACGATGTCGGCCCGCACCAGCTGGTCGGGCAGCCCGTCGAGCCCGACCACCGAGCCGCCGAAGCGCTGCGCCAGGCTGAGCGCGCGATCGGCGTGACGGTTGGCGACGAAGATCGTCCCCGCGCCCTGTTCGGCCAGCGCGCGGGCTGTCAGCTCGCTGGTCTCCCCCGCCCCGAGGATCACCACGTGACGGTCCTCCATGTGCCCGTCCAGCACGCTGAGCGCGAGGTCGACGGCTACCGACGGGACGCTCACGCGACTGGAGCCGATCCCGGTCTCCGTGCGCACGCGCTTGCCTGTCGTCAGCGCGGCTGCGAACAGGCGGTTGGAGAGTGGTCCCGTCGAGCCGGCCCGCATCGCGGTCTCATGCGCGCGCCTGACCTGGCCTTGGATCTCTGCCTCGCCGACGATCATCGACTCGAGGCCCGCGGTCACCCGGTAGAGCTGGCGGGCGGCATCGCAGTTGCGCGGGGAGTAGATCGCTTCGGCGAGCTCGGTCGGGCGGATGCCGGCACGGCGGGCGAGCAGCCCGAGGACGTCCCCCTCGGCGCGCACGGCGTCGCCGACAACCAGGTAGACCTCGGTGCGGTTGCAGGTGGAGATGACGACGGCCTCGCGGACCTCTGCGGTCGCCGTCGCCTCAGCGGCGAACTCGCCCGCCTCGCCATCGGTGAAGGCCAGACGCTCACGCAGCGCGACGGGCGCCGTCTTGTGAGAGATGCCGAGTGCGATCAGCTCGCTCATGCCACCGAGGACTCCTCGCGCGCGATGCCCGACTCTCTCGCTGTGCCCGGATCGGACTCCCCGCGCGGTTCTCGCGGAGTCGGCGGCGGCTCGGTCGAGCCCTCTGACAGCTCCAACAGCTCGCCGAGCTCGCGCTCGATTCGGCTCAGGCGGAGGGCCATGATCGCCACGTAGACGAGCACGAGCAGGAACAGGACGATGTATGCCCCGGCGACGTACTTGCCGGCCTCGTGCAGTGGCAGGGCAGGCATCAGCCGCTCACGCTCGGGGCGGCGCTGCGCGGGCGGCGTGGCCGCTCGGTCTCGCCGGAAAGCAGTCTCCGGCGCAGCGCGCGCAGTTGCGCGCGCGTGTGCTTGGCCGTCATCTCGTACTTGCACAGCGTCGTGAACAGCAGCGCGATACCGAGCAGGGAGACGAGGAACGTGAACGTCATTTCGGGGGGGAGGTTGGACGTGGCACCGAGCACGCGTGGATGCACATAGCCGGTCGAGAGTCGGACTGCGATGAAGTTCAGCGGCACGAACGCCCCCGCGGTGATCGCGAACACCGACGCGTAGCGCGACTGGCGCTCGGGATCCTCGATCGAGAAGCGCAGCGGCTGGTAGGTGGCGTAGAGCAGGAACACGATCAGGAAGGACACGAGCGTCGGCTCGTCCCACACCCACCAGTGGCCCCACGATCCCTTCGCCCAGATCGAGCCGGTAATCAGCGTGCCGACGCCGAAGATCAGGCTCATGTGGATCGCCACGTAGGAGCGCATGTCCCAACGTGAGTCGCGCGTGCGCAGGTGCTGGATCGCCAAGAGGCCGCCGGCCACGAAGCCGACGAGCGAGACGATCGCCATCGGCACGTGGATGTAGAAGATCTTCTGCAGAAAGCCCTGGTCGGCTTCGAGCGGGGCGTAGAAGAAGACGAGGCCGAGGGCGATGCCCATGACCACGACGGTTGAGATGCTCAGTGCCCGCAGGCCCCGTCCGTACAAGGGGTCAGTCCTCCAGCAGGAAATCGAAGACGGCGTAGGCGATCAGCCCGAACACCAGATCATAGAGCCCCAGCGTCGCCAGCCAGCGCGCCGGCGGGGCGCCTGGATCGGTCGCCGCGAACAACGGCGAGCTCGCGCGCGCGGCGCCGATCGCCACCGGCACGAGCAGCGGCAGTGCCAGCAGCGGCCCGAGCAGGTCGCGTGCGCGGGTGCGCACCGCGAGCGCGGCGACGAGCGTGCCGATCGCCGCCAGGCCAAGGTCGCCGAGCGCGAGCACGGCGAACAGGCCCGGGAGCGCGTGGCCGAGCGGTGGGCCGAGCAGCAGCAGCGCGAACGCCGGCACGGCGACGAGCTCGAGCGCCAGCAGGTAGGCGAGCAGCGCGAGCGCCTTGGCCGCGAGCAGCGCGCTGCGGTCGACCGGGGCGAGCAGGAAGCCGTCGAAGCCACCTTGATCGGCGTCGGCGACGAACAGGCGGTTGATGCCGAGGATCGCGGCGAACAGCAGCGTCACCCAGAGGATGCCGGCGGCCTCCTCGCCGTCGATCGTGTTGCGGTTCAGCGCGAAGTGAAAGACGACGAACGTGGTGACCGCGAACAGCGACATGGCGGGCACCGACTCCAGCGTGCGCAGCTCGACCAGCAGCTCCTTGCGCAGCAGCGCCACCACGACCTTCGCCGTGCCGGGAGGCGCGGGCCGGGGCTCGCGCGAGCCGGCATCCGCCGACGTAGCCTGGTCTTCGACGGGGTCGCCCTGGGGAGGACCCGCCACGACGCTCATCTGTACAGCTCGACGATCTCCCGTTGCTCGACCGAACCGGCGTCGGCGAGCAGCGCCGAGCGCCCGTCGCGCAGACCCAGCACCACGTCTGCCTCGGCGAGCCCTCCGCCAGGATCGTGGCTCGAGATCACCCGCGTGCGTTCGGAGGCCGTGCCGATCAGCGGATCGACGAGCTCGACCGCAGCCGGATCGAGATTCGCCCATGGCTCGTCGAGGAGCAGGAGCGGCGGGTCGTGCAGCACGGCGCGGGCGACCGCGACGCGCTGGATCATCCCGCGCGAGAGCGTGCGCAGCGGCTCCTCGGCGCGGTGGCGCATCCCCACGGCGTCGATCAGCCACTCGACGCGCGCGCCGGCGACCCCGTGCAGGCGCGCGTGGAAGCGCAGGTTCTCGCGCGCGGTCAGCTCGCGGTAGAGCAGGGGCTCGTGACCGAGCAGTCCGACGCGCCCGCGCAGCGCCCAGCCCTCGCGCGGCAGGCTCTTGCCGAGCACGCGCACGTCGCCGCCGTGCGGGCGAAGCAGCGTCGCGAGCACGCGCAGCAGGGTTGTCTTGCCGGCGCCGTTGGGCCCGAACACGACCAACGTGCGCCCTGTCTGCAGCGACAGCGACACGTCGCTCAGGGCCTCGCGCTCGCCGTAGCGCCGGACGAGCCCGTCTAGCTCGATCACACGCCCGAAGTCTGCTGCTCGACGCCCGAAGTCTGCTGCTCGACGCCCGAGATCTGCGGCTCGTGCCGGGCCTGCGCTCGGGCGATCAGCCGGCGAACCGCCTGCTCGCCCGCCGACTCTCTGCCCTCGAGAATGGTGCCTCCGTTGGCGGTGGCGTCGTTGGCGACGGCGCCGTTGGACGTATCGCCGTCGCGCAGCAGCTCGATCGGGTCGGGCTCGCCGTTGACGATTCCCTCGAAGAACTCCTTGCGGTCCTGATAGGTCGGCAGCGTGCCCTTGGCCCAGCCGCGTACCTCGTTGAGCAGTACGGCGAGGCGCGCGTAGGGGGTGCCGTACTGGCCTTCGATCTCGCGCTTCATCCGCTTGGCGAGCGCCGGCGAGGCCCCGGCGGTGGAGATCGCGATCGCCAGTGGGCCCGTGCGGACGATCGCCGGCAGGATGAAGTTGCACAGCGGCGGCACGTCGACGACGTTGACGAGCATCGCCCGCCGCTCGGCGTCGTCGTAGACGGCAATGTTCACGTCCGTGTCGTTGGTGGCGGCGATCACCATGAACACCCCCTCCAGGTCCTCCGGACCAGAGTAGGAGCGCTCTTCCCAGTGGATCGAGCCCTCGCGCGCGTACTCGCGCAGCTCCTCGACGGCGTCGGGAGCGATCAGCGTGACGTCGCCGTCGCAGGCCAGCAGTCCGTCGACCTTCTCCAGGCCGATCTCACCGCCGCCGACGACCAGGCAGCGCCGTCCGGTGAGCTTCAGGCAGGCGATGTAGAAGGGAGTGTCGAGCATCCCCTGCACGCAGCTCTGGTCGCAGATTCCCCTGCGCAGCTGGCACACGCACTCCTTGCCTGCGTAGGCCTGAGCGGGCATCCCTACAGGGTAGGGCCTCGCGGCTCGCCTGTCCGCGCCAGGATCTCAGTGCGGCAGACCGCGCCCCAGTGCACGCGCGCCCACACGCGCCAGCGCCACGGCATCCTCCCGCCACGCGCGCTTGCGGTCCGACTCTCGGCCCGAGCGCAGCTTCGCGACAGCACGCGCGGCGCGCGCGCTGGTCTGGTCGTACGGTCCCCACCACAACCCGCGCATCGCCGGGGGATCCCAGGTGATCAGCTTCTCCTGCGCGCACGCGCGCAGGCCGGCCTGGCCAAGCGTCCGCCCCAGGCCGCCGCCGGCCGCCGCGCCCCACGGTCCGCGCGAGACGACCGGTGCGGGAAGGTGGTCGTTCAGCCACACCATCCCCGCGTGCAGCTCCCGCGCGATCCGCAGCCCGCGGTAGCGATCGGTCGTCCACACCGACACGCCCAGGCCATACGGGCTGTCGTTGGCGAGCGCGATCGCCTCGTCCACCGAGTCGACGACCATGACCGCGAGCACCGGTCCGTCGAGCGGCTCGCGCATCAGGCGCATCTCATGGGTGACTCCGGCAAGCACGGTGGGCGCGTAGAACGACCCGCCGGCACAACCGGCGGGACTGACCGGGCCGCCGCACAGCATCCGCGCGCCCTGCGCCACCGCCTCGTCGACCAGCTCGCTCACGTGCGCGGCTCGGCGAGCGGAGGCGAGCGGCCCGACCTGCGTGTCTGGCCGGCGCGGGTCGCCGACGGTGTGCGCCTTGGCGGCGCTGACGAGGCCGGCGAGAAAGCGCTCTGAGACCTCACGGGCGACGTAGATGCGCTCGATCGATCCGCGCGCCTGCCCCGCACCCGCGCAGCCCGCCCACAGGGCAGCGGCTATCGCGCGGGAAAGCTTGGCGTCGGCGAGCACGAGCATCGCGTCCTTGCCGCCAAGCTCGACCGTCACCTCCTTCTCGTGCGACACGCACGCGCGCGCGACAGCGCGCCCGACGGCCGGAGAGCCGGTGAACAGGACCTTGTCCACAGGCGCCCGCGCGAGCGCGACGCCGCCCTGCGCGCCGCCGTGCACGACGCTCACCAATCCCTCCGGCAGCCCCGCGCGAGCGATGATCTGCGCGATCCGCTCGCCGGCCAGGCAAGCCCGGGCGGCGGGCTTGAACGCGACGCCGTTGCCCGCCAGGAGGGCGCCCGCGATCTGGCCGAGCGGCTGCGCGAACGGCGCGCTGCCGGCGCCGATCACTCCGACCACGCCGAACGGCTCATACGCTAGGTGAGCGCGCTTGGCGACGGACATCGAGCGGCTGACCCGCACGCGCCGGCCGCCCAGCGCCCGTGCGCCCTCCTCGGCGATCCACAGCAGCGCGTCGATCGCGGGCAGCAGCTCGAGCGCCGCGATCTCCGCCGCCGGTCGCCCCTGCTCGCGCGCCAGCGCCTCCTGGAGCTCGTCGAACTCGTCGATCACCGCCTGGGCCATTCTGCGCATGTACCTGGCGCGGTCCTGCACCCGCAAGAGCGCCCACAGCGGCTGCACCTTGGCTACGGCGTCCACCACCCCGTCGATCGACTCGGGCGGGGTGACGGGGAAGCTCCCGAGGATCTCGCCGCTCACCGGGTCGCGCGAATCGACGCTCGTGAGCGTCACGTTCGCGATCGGGGCCGTGGAAGGAGCGGGGCTCATCGCGGCGATTATCGCGCGCGTGCGCGGCGCACCTGCTCGAGGCGGCGGGCCAGCTCCGCCTCGGCGTCGTCGGGCTCGTAGAAACGCGACCCGGCGACCTCCTCGGGTAGGAGCTCCTGCGGGGAGACGTGGCCGGGATGGCCGTGCGGGTTGTCATAGCCCCCCACGTCCTGTCCCGGCCTCGGGCCGGAGCGCAGCGTTCCCGGAACGGGCGCCGCTCCATGCTCGCGCACGTGGCGCTCGGCGGCCGCCAGCGCGCGTCCGGCCGCGTTGGACTTCGGCGCCAGGGATAGGTAGATCGCGGCCTGCGCGAGCGCGTACCGTCCCTCGGGCAGCCCCACGTGCTCGACCGCGTGCGCAGCCGCCACCGCCACGCGCAGGGCGTCGGGGTCGGCATTGCCGATGTCCTCCGAGGCGAGGATCACCATCCGTCTGACGATGAACCGCGGGTCCTCGCCGCCCTCGAGCATCACCGCCAGGTAGTACAGCGACGCGTCGGGGTCCGACCCGCGCGTGGCCTTGATCCACGCGGAGATGTAGTCGTAGTGGCGGTCTCCCTTTTTGTCGTACAGGACCGCGCGGCGCTGCAGCGCGTCCTCGACTCGCGCGAGCGTCACGCGCTCTGTGGCTGCCGTCTCGGCGGCCAGCTCGAGGGCGTTCAGCGCCGTTCGCGCGTCGCCTTCGGTGCGAGCGGCGAGAAAGTCGATCGCCGCCTCGTCCACCTCGATCGCGCTCGCCGCCGCCGCCCGGCGCAGCACCGTCGCGACCTCCTCGGCGGTGAGGGCCGCGAGTGCGTACACGCGCACGCGCGAGAGCAGCGCTCCGTTGACCTCGAACGCGGGGTTCTCCGTGGTCGCGCCGATCAGCGTCAGCAACCCCTCCTCGACGGCAGGCAGCAGGGCGTCCTGCTGGGCCTTGTTGAAGCGGTGGATCTCGTCGAGGAAGAACACCGTGCGGGCCCCGTTCGCAGCGCGCCGGTGGGCGGCACGCTCGATCACCGCGCGGACCTCGGCACGACCCGCCTGCACCGCGCTCAGCTCCTCGAAGGCCGCGTTCGAGCGCTCGGCCACCATCCGCGCCAGCGTCGTCTTGCCGCAGCCAGGTGGCCCGTACAGCACCATCGAGTGGGGATTTCCATGCTCGACGGCGGTTCTCAGCGCCGAGCCCTCGCCGAGCAGGTGGGCCTGGCCGACGAACCCGTCGAGCGCGGCCGGGCGCATGCGCACGGCCAGCGGGCGCCCCGTCTCGCTTCTGCCGCCGGGCGTTCCGCGCGCGCCGCCCGCGCGCCCCTCCTGGCCGCAGGAGCGAGTCTCCTCAGGATCGTCCTCGAAAAGAGTGTCCACCACAAGCGAGTATCCCTCTCCCAGCGGCGACGATCGGCCGAGAACACGATCGGCCGAGAACCCCGTGATGATCGGGCTAAAGCCGGACCGGAGAACCATTCGGATCCCCGGCAGGTCGCGGGGGAGAGCGTGTCGAATCTATACAACCGGTGTTTCTTACATCGCATAGACGGCATTCCCATGAGCGCCACGACCAACTCCACACCACATGAGCGTCGGCGCGGCCGAGATCCTGCCCGGCACCTCGGGGGATCTGGGCTTCCTGGACGGGTCGCCCGGGCAGACCGGCGTCGCGGGCGGACGCGGGGAGATCGCACGCTCTCCGCTCGTGCTGTTCTGGCGCCGGTTCCGTCGCGACCGCGTGGCGCTCCTGTCGCTTGCGTTCATCGTCCTGCTGGGCCTCGTGGCGCTGACGGCTCCGCTGCTGGTCAAGCTCCTCGGCCTGCCGGGACCGTCGGTGCAGAATCCCAACCTGACCGATTCCTTCGGCAGTCCCCTGGGGCCCAGCCTGGCACATCCGTTCGGCGTCGCCCCGCTCGGCCAGGATGTGGCCTCGCGGGTGATCTACGGGACCAGGGTGTCGCTCGAGGTGGGCATTCTCGGCACCGCTGTTGCGACCGTGCTCGGCGTGCTCGTGGGGGTGTTGGCGGGCTTCTATCGCGGCTGGCTGGACACGGTGCTGTCGCGGTTGATCGACGTCGTGCTGTCGATTCCCCTACTGCTGCTCGGCCTTGGTCTCGGCGCGGCGTGCGCCGTGCGCGGTTGCGTCTCGGGGCTCGTCCAGCCCGGTGTCGGGGTGATCGTGTTCCTGATCGCCTTGGTCAACTGGACATACATCGCGCGCATCGTCCGCGGGCTCGTACTGTCGCTGCGCGAGCGCGAGTTCGTCGAGGCGTCGCGCTCGCTGGGAGCGTCGAACGCGCGCATCATGTTCCGCGAGATCCTGCCGAATCTGGTTGCGCCGATCATCGTCTACTCGAGCCTGCTGATTCCTCAGAACATCCTGCTCGAGGCGGCGCTGTCGTTTCTCGGCGTGGGAGTTCAGCCGCCGACCGCGAGCTGGGGGCAAATGATCGCCGCCGCGACTCCGACCTTCGACACGGCTTGGTGGTACATGGCCTTTCCGGGCGTGGCGCTGCTGCTGACCGTGCTCGCGTTCAACTTGCTGGGAGACGGCCTGCAGGACGCCCTCAACCCGAGGAGCGTTGCATGAAAGATCTGCGAGGCCACCTCACCCGCGAGCGGGATGACTTGATGTTCAGTGACGTTCTGATGAGGGACCGCCGGATCACCCGGACGGTCGGACGACAAGCACGGGAGAGATGACGATGGGGTCGATCAAGATGGTCACGCCGGCAGCGCTCGCGGTGCTGGTCGTGGGGCTGGCCGCTTGTGGTTCCAGCGGCAAAACGGCGTCCGGCAGCGCCGGTCTGAAGATCGTCAGCGGAGTGCAGACACCGCTGACTCAGGCGCAGACGGGGGGCAAGCGCGGGGGCACGCTCGTCGTGCTCGACCACGAGGACTTCGAACACCTCGACGCCGGCTCGGCCTACTTCTCGCTCGACTACGAGGTCCTCGACGTGGTACAGCGTCCGCTGTACTCGTATAAGCCGAACACGTTCAGCACGCCGACGCCCGACATCGCCTCTGGGCCCGCGCAGATCTCACCCGACGGCAAGACGCTCACGATTCACATCCGTCACGGCGTCCACTTCAGCCCGCCGGTGAATCGGGAAGTGACCTCCGCCGACGTCGCATACGCGATCGAGCGCGACGCCAACCCTAACGTCGCCAACTCCTACTTCCACTCCTATTTCAGCGCGATCGTGGGCGCGGAAAAGGCGAACGGTGGACCGATATCGGGCGTCAGCACGCCAGACAAGTACACGATCGTCTTCAAACTCAGCGAATCGAAGGCGCAGATCGTGCTCGACGCGCTGGTGCTCCCGGGCAGCGCGCCGGTGCCGGTGGAGTACGCGAGGAAGTACGACGCGAAGAAACCAAGTGAATACGCCAACTACCAAGTCGCGACCGGTCCGTACATGTTCAAGGCCGACGGCTCGGGGAAGGTTCTCGGAGTCGGCTATCAGCCGGGCAAGTCGGCGACGCTCGTACGCAATCCCAACTGGAACGCGAGCACCGACTTCAGGCCTGCCTACGTGGACCGGATCGAAGTTCACATCGGCGGTGACCCGACGGTGATCGGGCGGCAGGTGCTCGAAGGCTCGGGCATGGTCCAGAACGACAGCCCCGCCCAGCCGATCGTCAAGCTCGCCTACCAGAAGTACCGCAGCCAGCTCGAGATCTCCCCCGGGGCGGGCGACCACTACATCGCGGTCGACAACAAAGAGGGTCCCTTTTCGAACGTCAACGTGCGCAGGGCCTACTGGGCGGCGCTGAACCGCGTCGCGATGAACAAGGCGCGTGGTGGTGAACTGGTCACGAACACGATGACTCACTTCCTGTACCCGGAAATTCCCGGCTTCGAAGAAGCGGGCGGCGTGGCCGGCCCGCGGGTCGACTACAACGAACATCCCGAAGGCAACCTGCAGGTCGCCGAAAAGTACATGCGGCTCGCCGGCTATCCGAGCGGCAAGTACACGGGGTCGAAGACCCTGCAGGTCGTAGGCGCGACCGGCAGCCCCGAAGGGGAAGTCGCGGAAATCGCCAACCAGACGCTGAAGAGCCTCGGCTTCAAGACGAAGTTCAACCTCGTCGACAAATCGGTGATGTTCGGCAAGTTCTGCGCCGTGCCGGCGGAAAAGGTCGACGTGTGCCCCAACGTCGGCTGGCTCGCCGATTTCGGCGACGGGCAGGCGGTGCTCGACGTTCCGTTCAACGGCAACCACATCGAACCGTCGAACAACTCCAACTTCGGCCAGGTGAACGTCCCGCAGATCAACAAGGCGATGGCGGTGGCCGAGCTGACCGTCGGCGCCAAGGCGCGGGCGGCGGCGTGGGCGAGCATCGACAGGGAACTGGTTGCAAACGCCGTGGCGATTCCCTACGACTGGGAAAAGCAGCCGGACATCGAGTCGAAGAACGTCGCCGGCGTCGGCGACCTGTGGAACCTCGGCTCCTGGGACTACGCGTTCACCTCGCTGAAGTGAGGCCCGCCGGGTGAGCCTCCCCGCAGCGACCCGGTCTGAGCGCATCGGGCGAGCGCGATGACTCGCTATGTGATCCGCCGGGTCCTGTGGGGGGTGTTGCTGCTGGTGCTCGTCTCGGCGCTTACGTTCGTCCTGTTCCGCATCCTGCCGACGGCCGATCCCGCGCGGCTGCGCGCGGGGCGCAATCCGAGCCCGCGAGTGATCGCCGCCCTGCGCCGCGACCTCGGCCTCGACAAGCCGCTGCTGGAGCAGTTCTGGATCTACATGAAGAACCTGTTCCTGCACTTCGACCTGGGTTACAGCTACTACAGCGGGGCGTCGGTGAAGAGCCTGCTCTTCTCGCGGCTGGGAGCGACCGTGTCGCTGACGGTGGGCGCGGCCGTCGTATGGCTGGCGAGCGGGCTGCCGATCGGGATCATCTCGGCGCTGCGGCGGCGCTCGCGCCTGGACCGGGCGAGCATGGGAACCGCGCTCGTGCTCGTGTCCGCTCCGGAATACTGGCTCGGGCTGATCGCCCTGTACCTATTCTCGGCGGACATCGGCCAGGTGAAGGTCTTTCCCGGGGCCGGCAGCTACACGGGCCTCACGGGCGACCCGGGGAAATGGTTCACCTCGCTCGTGCTGCCGTGGCTCGTGCTCGCCGCGAGCTTCGCCGCGGTGTACGCGCGGCTGATGCGGACAAGCCTGATCGAGACGATGGGCGAGGATTACATCCGTACCGCCCGCGCCAAGGGCCTGAGCGAGCGGCGGGTTGTGCTGCGCCACGGCGTGCGCGCCGCGATCAACCCGATCCTCACGATCTTCGCGCTCGACGTCGGCACGCTGCTGGGCGGTGCGGTGTTGGTGGAGACGGTCTTCAACATCCCCGGCATCGGGCGGCTCAGCTACGACGCGATCACGCACGCGGACTTCCCGATCATCCAGGGCACGGTCCTGCTCGTGGCGTTCTTCATCGTCGTGGCGAACATCCTCGTGGACATCGCCTACGCCTTGCTCGACCCGAGGGTGCGTTACGCGTGACCCGGTGGCGCTCGGTCCTCTCTGACGGTGTCCTTGGGTGCCCGTGCGCGGAGCGACTGTGAGCCCGACCGCTCACGGGCCGCTGCTGCGTGTGGAAGACCTGCGCGTGGAGATCCCCACCGAAGACGGTGTGGTGCACGCCGTCGATGGCATCTCCTTCGAGGTCGGACAGGGAGGCTCGCTGGGGATCGTCGGCGAGTCGGGCTCGGGCAAGACGATTGCCGCGCTGACGACGCTCGGGCTGACGCGACGGATCGGCGCGCGCATCACCGGGCGGATCATGTTCGAGGGCCGCGACCTGCTGGCGCTGGCGGAGGGGGAGATGCGGGCGATTCGCGGCAACGAGATCGCGATGGTGTTCCAGGACCCGCTGTCCTCGCTGCATCCGCTGTACAGGATCGGCAGCCAGCTCGCCGAGGCCGTGCTCGCCCATCGTGAGGTCTCAAAGCGCGAGGCGCGCGCGCGCGCGAAGGAACTGCTCGAGCAGGTGGGCATGCCCGAGGCGGCCCGGCGTCTGGACGAGTACCCGCACGAGCTCTCCGGCGGCATGCGCCAGCGGGCGATGATCGCGATGGCCCTTGCCAACGACCCGAAGCTGCTGATCGCCGACGAGCCGACGACAGCGCTCGACGTGACGGTGCAGGCGCAGATCCTCGCGCTGCTCGAGCGCCTGCGGAGCGAGCGGCAAATGGCGATTGTGATCATCGCCCACGATCTCGGCGTGGTCGCGGAGACGGCCGAGGAGATCGCGGTCATGTACGCGGGACGGATCGTCGAGACGGCCTCGACGGATGGGCTGTTCGCGGCGCCCGAGCACCCGTACACGTGGGGGCTGCTGAAGTCGATCCCCACCCTCGACGGCCCGCGCGAGGAGCGGCTCACGCCGATCCCCGGCCGGCCCCCCAGCCTGATCGAGCGGCCATCGGGGTGTCATTTCCACCCTCGTTGCCCGTACGCGCGTCCCGCGCACGCGCGCGTCGACCCGCCGCTGCAGGCGGCGTCGGGCGAGCCGGGCCACGCGGTCGCGTGCCTGCTCGAGTCGCGCACGCGCGCGAGGTTGTGGGAGCAGCTGCGTGAGGGAGGAACACCGGAGGAGGCGCTCGCCGCGGTCGGCATGGGACCGGGAGGAAGCGGCGGGCCCGAGGAGGAGCTCGGATCGGTGGATGGTGAGGAAGCAGGGAGTGGGGACAGATGAGCCAGGACGAGTCGCGTCGAGCGGAGCCGCTGGTGGAGGTGCGCGACCTGGTCAAGCACTTCCCGATCGCCCGGGGAGTCGTGTTCCGGCACAGCCTGGGCGCGGTCAAGGCGGTCGACGGCGTGAGCTTCGACGTGCTCCGCGGCGAGACGCTGGGGATCGTCGGCGAGACGGGGTGCGGCAAGAGCACGACAGCCAAGCTGCTCATACGCCTGCTCGAGCCGACGGCCGGGACGGTGCGATTCGACGGTCAGGACATCACCGGGCTCACGGGCACGCGGTTGAAGGCGACGCGACGAGAGATGCAGATGATCTTCCAGGACCCCTACTCGTCGCTGAATCCGCGCAAGACGGTCGGCTCGATCGTGGCGGAGCCGTTCGCGATCCACGGGATGGAGACGGACAGGGAGCAGCGCAAGCGGGCCGTGCGGGAGCTGATGGACACGGTCGGGTTGAACCCGGAGCACTACAACCGCTATCCGCATGAGTTCTCCGGCGGGCAGCGCCAGCGGATCGGGGTGGCGCGCGCGCTGGCGTTGAAGCCGCGGTTGGTGATCGCCGACGAGCCGGTGTCGGCACTCGACGTGTCGATCCAGGCGCAAGTGCTCAACCTGCTGCGCGACATGCAGCGCAGGTTCGGGCTGACGCTGGTGTTCATCTCGCACGACCTGTCGGTGGTGCGGCACATGTGCGATCGAGTCGCGGTCATGTATGAAGGGAAGATCGTCGAGCTGGCGGCGAACGAGGACCTGTACGCGCACCCCGCGCACGCATATACGCGGGAGCTGCTCGCGGCCGTGCCCAGAGCTTGGCGGGATCGGCGTACGATCCCCCGGTGAGGAGCGCCGAGACGGCCGTCGAGGCCGAAAGCCTGCTGGCGAAGCTGATCCGGTTCGACACGGTCAACCCGCCGGGGAACGAGCGCGAAGCGCAGGAATATCTAGCGCGGCACCTGACGGAGGCGGGCTTCGAATGCGAGCTGCTCGGCGCGGCGCCAGAGCGGCCGAACCTGCTCGCGCGGCTGCGCTCGGCGGAGAGAGTCGGAGACGGACCGACGCTCTGCTACCTGGGACACGTCGACACGGTGCTGGCTGACGCGGGAGAGTGGACGCACGATCCGTGGTCGGGGGACGTCGCCGACGGTTACCTGTGGGGCCGCGGCGCGCTGGATATGAAGTCGCAACTCGCCGCGGAGATCGCGGCCGGCGCGGCGCTGGCGCGCACGGGCTGGCGACCGGCCAAGGGCGAGCTGTTGATCGCGGCGGTCGTCGACGAGGAGACCGGTGGGGAGTTGGGCGCCCAGTGGATCACCGAGACCCATCCGGAGAAGGTGCGCTGCGACCTGCTCGTCAACGAGGGCGGCGGCGCGGTGTTCGAGTACGGGGGCAAGCGCTGCTACGGCGTGTGCTGCGCGGAGAAGGGCGTGTTCAGGTTCACGGTCACGACCGACGGCGTGGCCGGGCATGCGTCGATGCCGAGCATGGGCGAGAACGCGCTGCTCAAGATGGCGCCGGTGCTCGCGCGGCTCGCGCGCCAGCCCTCCTACGAGCTGACCGCCGAGCCGCGGGCATTCCTGCGGGGAATCGGCGAGGATCCGGAGGATCCGCACGGGTCGGTCGCGCGGCTGCGCGCGCACGACGCGCGGCTGGCGACGATGTTCGAGCCGATGCTCGGCGTGACGTTCACGCCGACACGGATTTCGGCGTCGGAGAAGATCAACGTGATCCCGAGCCGGGCGGAGCTGAAGGTGGACTGCCGCGTGCCGCCCGGTCTCGGCGAGGCGGAGGTGCGCAGGGGGATCGCGGAGGTGCTGGGCGAGGAGGCGGACGGGCAGTGGCGGATCGAGTTCACCGAGCGGGTCGTGGGCAACCGCTCGGCGATCGAGTCGCCGCTGATGGACACGATCGCGGAGTGGATCGGCGAACGCGACCCGGGCGCCGAGGTGGTGCCGGTGATCCTGCCGGGCTTCACCGACTCGCGTCACTTTCGCGCCGCGTTTCCGGAGTGCGTGGCGTACGGGTTCTTCCCCCAGCGCCACCAGTCGCTGCTGGAGGGGGCGCCGCTGGTGCACGGAGCCGACGAGCGGATCGACGTGCGCGACCTTGCGTTCGCGACGGAGTTCTTCAGCGATCTGGCGCTGCGTGTGCTGGGGTGATTGTCGAGTTTCGAGCCGCCGCGGGCCACGTGCCGGCGGCCTGAGACCGCGTCGAGCCGGCGGGTGAGCCAGAGCGTTTTCGACACCGGCTCAGCCCCTCCGGATGACGGCGAAGAGGATCCTCGCTGGACGGCGGTGAGCGAAAGCCCCATAATGGAGGTATGGAGCCAAGGATGGTGACAGTGGTGGGCACGTCGCTCGTGAACAAGATCCAGGAATGGTCTTATCAGTGGTCGAGCGTCGTGATGATCCTGTTCTTTGCGGCGCTGCTGTACCTGATGTGGCGCACGCTGAAGGTGATGCCGCGGGTCAAGCCGCAGCAGATCAAGCCGGCGTCGAACCAGTCGGTGTCGTTCGAGGACATCGCGGGCGTCGACGAGGCGAAGGCCGAGCTGCAGGAGATCGTCGAGTTCCTGCGCGATCCCAAGCAGTTCGAGGCGCTCGGCGCGAAGGTGCCGAAGGGGATTCTCTTGCACGGGCCGCCGGGGACCGGCAAGACGCTCTTGGCGAAGGCCGTCGCGCGCGAATCGGGCGCGCAGTTCTTCGCCCAGTCGGCGGCGGCGTTCGTGGAGATGTTCGCCGGGTTGGGCGCGGCACGCATCCGCCGGCTGTTCGCGATCGCCCGCCAGCACGAACCAGCGATCATCTTCATCGACGAGCTCGACGCCGTCGGGGGACGCCGCGGGTCGGACATCTCCGGGGAGAAGGACCAGACGCTCAACCAGCTGCTGGTGGAGATGGACGGCTTCGCCTCGAGCGGGCGGGTGGTCGTGATCGCCGCCTCGAACCTGCTCGACAAGCTCGACCCGGCGCTGCTGCGCCCGGGCCGCTTCGACCGGCAGGTGTTCGTGGTGCCGCCGGATGTGAAGGGGCGCGAGGGCGTGCTGGCCGTGCACACGCGCAACAAGCCACTGCAGGGCGTTGACTTGGGGATGGTGGCCCAGCAGACGAGCGGCCTGACGGGTGCAGACCTGGCGAACATCTGCAACGAGGCGGCGATCTTCGCGGCCCGTCGCGGCGGAGCGTCGATCGTCACTGCGGACTTCGATTCGGCGATCGAGCGGGTGATCGCGGGCGTGCAGTCGCGCCGCGTGCTGAACGCGCACGAGAAGCAGGTGGTTGCGTTCCACGAGGCCGGGCACGCGTTGTGCGGTGAGCTCTTGCCGTCGGTCGACCGCGTGCACAAGATCTCGATCATCCCCCGCGGGCGGGCGCTCGGGTACACGCTCAATCTGCCGGCCGAGGATCGCTATCTGAAGACGCGCGAGGAGCTGCTCGACTACATGACCGTGCTGCTCGGCGGGCGCGTGGCCGAGCAGGTCGTGTTCGGGGCGATCACCACCGGCGCCTCAGACGATCTCAAGCGGGTCGCCGACATCTCGCACTCGATGGTCCACGACTTCGCGATGGGCACCGCCGGCGGCGGGCGCGCGCCGGACGGCGACGTGCGGCTGTCCGAGACGACGCTGCGCATCCGCGACGAGGAGCGCCAGGATCTGATCGAGGAGGCACGTCGAGCCGCGCAGAAGATGATCGTCGCCCACCGACCCCAGCTCGACGCGCTCGCGCGTGAGCTGCTCGAGCACGAGGTGCTCGACCGCGACGGGATCGAACGGATCATGGCGGGCGTGCCGCGCCTGGAGCGCGCGCCGGGCGTCGGCCTGCGCGTGGTCGCCGCGGCGACGGCGGTCGACACCGCGCCCGGCGGCGGCGTAAACGCCTCGGGTTGACCACGCGCAGCGGTTGGCGATCACCGGAAGAGCCGCAGGAGGTCGTCGGGCGTAGAGCCGGACTCCAGGAGCGGGCCTGGGGAGGTGTGGGACTCCAGAAGGCAGCCGGGGGAGGGTGTGCTTTTTTTGGACCGGTATAGCGATGGTTGTACGCGTGTGGTTTTTTTTATATCTCCTCCCGGGCTAACTCACCAGGCCCCTTATAGACTGGCCTCGTGTTCAACCGGATCGACCACATCGGCGTAGCCGTCGAGCAGATCGAGCCGTCGCTCGAGCTCTACCGTGACCGCTTCCAGCTGCGGGTCGCCCACCGCGAGGTGGTCGAGGAGCAGGGCGTCGAGGCGATCCTGCTGGACGTCGGGGAGAACCACGTCGAGCTGCTGGCCCCGCTCGGCGCGGACACGCCGGTGGGCAGGTTCCTGGCCAAGAAGGGCCCAGGGCTCCACCACGTCGCCTACCAGGTGTCAGACATCGACGCGACCCTCGCTGCGCTGAAGCAGGCGGGGACGGAGTTGATCGACGAGGAGGCGCGGGTAGGCATCCGCTCCTCGCGCGTGGCCTTCCTGCATCCCCGTTCAACCGACGGCGTGCTGACGGAGATCGTCGAGCCGGCCGATCACCTGGAGGTTCACTGATGGCATCGAACGCGCATGCGCGCGCGGCGGTCGAGCCGGCTGCCCACTCAGAGGTTCACTGATGGCATCGAACGCACGACGTATCGGCATCGGCTTCCAGGGCGGCCAGGTGCTGTCGCTGCGTGTCGCCGACGCCCAGCTCGAGGCGCTCGAGAAGGTGCTCGGAAACGTCGGCTGGCACGACCTGGACAGCGAGGAAGGCCCGGTTCGCCTCGATCTCGCGCAGGTGGTCTACGTGCGCGCGGAGAGCGACGAGTTGCGCGTCGGCTTCGGCGCCTAGCCGCCGCGTGAACGCGGACGAGCGGTTCCTGCGGCTGGCGCGCACCGTGGGGCATGACCCGCGCGCGGAGAGAGCTGTCGCGCGCTTCTCAGCACTGGGCGAGCACGGCGGCGCGTGGCTCGCCCTTGGCGTGGGCGGATTGGTGTGCGATCCCGCGCGACGAGCCGCATGGCGCCGGGCGACGGAGACAGTCGCCGCGACGTACGCGCTGAACACGCTGGTCAAGCTGGCGGTCCGCCGCCGTCGCCCCGAGCTTCCGGGCCTGCCGCCGCTGATCGACACGCCCACGCGGCTGAGCTTTCCCAGCGCGCACGCGTCGACCTCGTTCGCAGGCGCGCGTCTCTATGCGCGCCTGGGGTTGCCCGCGGTCCCGCTGTACGCGCTGGCCGCCGGCCTGTCTCTGTCGCGACTGTACCTTGGCGTGCACTACCCATCCGACGTACTGGCCGGAGCGGTGCTGGGGGTCCGGCTCGGCGCTCGCTCGTTGGACACACAAGCGCATATACTGGACGCATGAGTCGAGTTTTGCTTGGATCGGCTGAAAGGCTGGGTTGCAGCGAGCGCACACTGCGCCGCTACGTCAACGACGGCTTGCTGCAAGGCCGTTGGGTCGCTCGCCGATTGGAGCTGTCCGATGCGGAAGAGGATTATCTGCGGCGCCACTGGGAGCTGCTCAGCTCGTTGAGGAAGGCGCTGCGCACCGAGCCGGGCGTTCGACTCGCGGTGCTGTTCGGCTCGACCGCCATCGGCGATGACGACTCCTCCTCGGACGTGGATCTGCTGATCGTCAATCGCGACCACGCGCCTCGCGCCCCGATTGCAGTGAAGCTGCGCCTGCGCCATGCGCTGGACAGACCGGTCCACGTCGTCAGCCTCGAGCAGGCCGAGACGATGCCGACCCTGCTGGCAGACGTCCTGCGCGAGGGACGCGTCCTGGTCGACCGCGACGAATTGTGGGCAGCTCTGCAGGGGCGGCGGAAAGAGGTCTCTGTCGCAGCCAAGCGTGAGGAGTCGGCAACGGCAACGCGAGCGCGTGAAGCGGTTGCGGCCTCGCGTGAGCGGGTCGCGGCGGCGGCTTAGCCACGGCGCGCGCGACAGGTCGTCGATGAGCCGAGGAAAGGAAGCGACGCTCGGCTCTGGGGGAGACCGCCGTGGGCAGCTGTCCAAGGGGCAGCGTCGGCTCAACACGATTCTTGCCGCGATCCCTCCCGCGCGCGAGCAGATGCTCGTAGCGATCGAGGAGTTCCCCCCGGACTTCGACGCGGGAGCCTTCCTGGCGGCTGCATGCTCTGCGAATGCTCGCGAGCGCAATAAGGTCGCGGTCGTGGAGCGTGAGTGTGAGGTGCTGCTCAACTGGATGCACGAGCTCGCTGCCCGTGCGCTCGCCGAGGGGCAACGGTTCGGCGTGGTCGAGAAGACGCCTGGCCATCCGTGGGAGCGGCTGGCGGCCCTGGGCGTGATCTCGCGACGATCGGCGACGCGCTTACAGGAGGTCAAGGAGCTGCGCGACGATCTGGCTCATGCTTATCCACCTGCAGGCTGGAAGGCGCTCCACGAAGGTGTCCGTTCGCTCCTGGCCGAGCTCGACCATTATTTGGACCGCTGCGTTGGCTGGCTGTCGCACGAGGGCATTCTCGGATCGGACGCGGAGCGATGAGCACGAGGATCGGCATCGTCGGGATGCCCAACGCGGGCAAGTCCTCGCTGTTCAACGCGCTCACCAAAGCGGGGGCCGAGGCGGCCAACTATCCGTTCACCACGATCGAGCCGAACGTCGCGGTCGTGCCCGTTCGCGACGAGCGTCTCGAGCAGGTGGCGCGCACGGTCGGGGCCTCGGAGATCGTCTGGGACACGGTCGACTTCCACGACATCGCCGGGCTGGTGGCGGGCGCGCACAAAGGCGAAGGGCTCGGCAACCGTTTCCTCGCGAACATCCGCGAGACCGACGCGATCGTGCACGTCGTGCGCGCGCACGGCGACGAAGGGGTGGTCCATCCGGAGGGCCGCGTCGATCCGCTGGCGGACATCGAGACGGTCGAGACCGAGCTCGTGCTCGCCGACCTCGAGCAGGCCGAACGCCGCGTCGAGCGAGTCGCCAAACAGGCCAGAGGCGGCGACCGCGAGGCGGTAGCCGAGGAGCGGTGGCTCGCAGAGGTGATCCTCGCCTTGCAGAGCGGCCGTCCCGCGCGTGGCGTGCCGGTGCCCGAGGAGGCGCCGCACGCCCTCCGCGACCTGGGCTCGCTGACCGCCAAGCCGGTTCTGTTCGTCGCCAACGTCGACGAGGGCTCAGACGAGGTGCCCGCGGAGATTGCCGCCCACGCCGAGGCCCACGGCGCGCGGGCGGTCGCCGTCTCATCGCGGATCGAGTCAGAGCTTGCGGAGCTCGACGACGAGGACGCCGCTGCGATGCGCGCGGAGATGTGGGCCCACCCGCCCGGCGAGTCGGGCGTGACGCGTGTCGTGGGGGAGGCGTTCGCACTTTTGCGCCTGATCGCCTTCTTCACCGCCGGCGAGGCCAAGCCCGCGCAGTCGTGGCACCTGCGCGACGGGCTCTCCGCCTGGCACGCGGCCGGGCAGATCCACTCGGACATCCAGAAGGGCTTCGTCCGCGCCGAAGTGATCGGCTGGCGTGAGATCGTCGACGCGGGCGGATACGCGGGTGGACGCGAGCGGGGCACTCTGCGCCTGGAGGGCCGCGACTACAAGATGGCCGACGGCGACGTGATCACCGTCAAGTTCACCCCGTAGCCGCTCGCGCGAGCCGCTCTGAGAGCCGCTTCATCCCGAGCTCCTTCGCCACGCGCGCCCCGCCGGCGAAGTCAGTCTCGCCGTCCTGTGGGCGCTCTACGTCGATGCGCTGCAGCGTGGCGATCTCCTTGAACTTCCTCAACAGCTCCTCGTTCTCCCGCAGCGCGGCCGCCGTCCGCGGGCGCATCGCCGTCCCGTCCCTGTCGACCCGCGGCGACTCCGCCGCCGCTCGCGCGGCCGCCAGCACGCCCTCCAGCGAGCCGTGCCGGCTCAGCAGCTCCCCGGCCGTCTTCTCGCCGATTCCCGGCGCTCCCGGCAGCCCGTCGGAGGGGTCGCCCCGCAGGGCGATGAAGTCCGGCACCCGCTCGGGGTCGATGCCGTAGCGCGCGCGCACCTGCTCGGGCCCGATCTCCACGGGCTCGTCGCCCTTCTGCAACTGCACGACCGCCACGCGCTCGCTCACCGCTCCGAACAGGTCGCGATCGGCTGTGAGCAGCTGCGCACGCCCGCCGGCTTCCTCCTCGACGCGCGCGAACGACAGCATCACGTCGTCCGCCTCGAGCTCCTCGCTCGTGCTCACCACCCAGCCGAGGCTTTCCAACAGCGCGGGCGCCAGCGCCCATTGCACCGCCAGCTCCGGTGGCATCGGGTCGCGGTGGGCGTGATAGCCCGGGTACAGCGCGACGCGATATGAGGCCTGCTCGGCGCCCATGCACGCCACCACGCGACGCGGGCGACGCGCCGGCAGGCGCGCTTCCACGAAAAGCATTAGCGCGTTCACGGTACCCAGCAGGGCATTCACCGGCCGGCCCTGTCCATCCACGATCGATTTCGGCAGCGCGAAGAATGACCGGTACAGCAGCCACGGCACGTCGGCGACCAGCAGCGGCTTCGCATCCTCCTCGTGCACATGGTTCAGGGTAGGGGTCCCTCTCCCATCTTGCTCGCGGGGGGCTGGCGGGAACGCGTACATCCAGCCGAGGCGCCCCGGCGGGACACTGCTCCGCCGGCTACCCGGCCGAGATGCCTCCCGCTCGGGTCGGTTCCACCCTGCCGGGCGCCTCGGCGCCGCCCTGCGGGCTTGCCGTGGGTGTCGCTGTCGCCGCTTCCGCCGGGGGCGTGGCGGCTACGACACCCGATGGGCTTGCCACGGGCACCGGGCGCGCCTGCCCGCTGCGGTCGGGCTCCGGCCTGACTCCGCGAGCGTCCTTCATGCTGAAGTACGCCCATGTGTCGCTCAGTCCGAGACGACCCGCCAGCATCGCGCCGCTGACCGGCGTCATCCCGGCGGAGCCGAGCACGAGCGCCGAGACGATCCGCGGCGAGACGCCGCGCTTCGTGACCTCGATCCCGCGCAGTCTTCCCTTCACCAGCCCGCCCAGCCGCGCGCCGGCCGAGGCGAAGCTCATGCCGATCTTCCACCTGCGCGATCCCTGTTCGAACGGATCGGCCACCCCGCGCAGCCACGGCTGCGGTTCAGAGCCCGGAAAGGCGACCTCCACGTTCTCCGTCTGCCCGCCCGAGCTGGCGAAGAAGTAGGTGATCGCCGGGCGCCCCAGGTAGAGGACGACCTGGCCGCTTGTCGCCGCGACGGCCGCGTTCGTGCGCGAGGTCTCCGCTGCCACCCCTCTGTAGACCTGCGAACGCGTGTCCGCATACACGTCGAACCTGCTCCCGCCCGCATGCGCGGTGATTGCATACGTGCGGCTCGCCACGGCCTGCGCCTCGAGCGCCGCCATCGGCCAGCTCGACGGTACCTCCGCGGACACCACCCCCCGCACGTACTGCTCCAGCGGGAGCTTCTCGACCTTCGATCCGACCAGCACCCGCACGCTCGCTCCCCTCGGAACCGCGCCCAGCGTGGTACCCGTGTAGTAGTGCGCGAGGATCGCCTGATAAGTCCATCCATGCGTCGCGTACCCCAGCGCCCCGTCCTGGCTCATGCCCACGCCGTGCCCTTCGCCCGCGCCTTCGATCACCAGCGTCTGCGAAGCCGCCGCGCTGGCGTTGGATCGGACTGGCCCCCTGCGGGCAAGGGTGCTCACCGGAGCCGCCCCGGCGCACACCAGCCCGGCGATCACGCTCGCCACGAGCAATGCCCGTCGTGGACGGCCCTGAGGGCGGTGGTAGGTTGATTCGATCGTGAGCATCCGTGCTCTGTGCAACACGCCCGCTCAGCCGGCGGCGCGCTCTGTGACGTGCGGTCGCATGAGATTCGGGTCGGCCGGGCATCCTGTCCACGTGAGTCCTGCACGATTGCTCCCGAGATGAAGATGCCCGCCGATAGCGAGCAGACGGTCCTCGACTGGGTCCCCACCGAGCTCTTCATCGCCGGTGAGTGGCGGACGGCGAGCGGCGCGGGCACGCTCACCGTCGAGGATCCCTCCACCGGGCGACCGCTCGTCGAGGTCGCCGACGGTCAGCCCAAGGACGCCATCGCCGCGCTCACCGCGGCGGCCGACGCTCAGGCGGAGTGGGCCGCGTGCGCCCCGCGCGAGCGTGGCGAGATCCTCCGCCGTGCGTACGAGGCGATCGTCGCCCAGACCGACGAGCTGGCGCTGCTGATGACGCTCGAGATGGGCAAGTCCGTGAAGGAGTCCCGCGCCGAGATCGCCTACGCCGCCGAGTTCTTCCGCTGGTTCTCCGAGGAGGCCGTCCGCATCCACGGCCGCTACATGGTCAACACCACAGGCACCGGGCGGATCCTCACGATGCGCCAGCCGGTCGGCCCGTGCGTGTTCGTCACGCCGTGGAACTTCCCCACCGCGATGGGCACGCGCAAGATCGCCCCGGCGATCGCCGCGGGCTGCACGATGGTCGTCAAGCCAGCCCAGCAGACGCCCCTGTCGATGCTCGCGCTGGCGAAGATCCTCGACGATTCAGGGCTCCCCGGGGGCGTCCTGAACGTCGTCACAGCCAAGCACTCGGGCGCCGTGATCGAGCCGCTGCTGAAGGACCCACGCACGCGCAAGCTGTCCTTCACCGGCTCGACCGAGGTGGGACGCAAGCTGATCGAACAGTCCGCCCACCAAGTCCTGCGCGTCTCCATGGAGCTCGGCGGCAACGCCCCCTTCCTCGTTTTCGACGATGCCGATCTCGACGCTGCAGTCGACGGCGCGATGCTCGCCAAGATGCGCAACGTCGGCGAGGCCTGCACGGCCGCCAACCGCTTCCACGTGGCCGAGGCGGTGGCGGAGGAGTTCGCTGCCAAACTGACCCAGCGGATGGGCGCCCTGAAGGTGGGCCGGGGCACCGAGCCGGACGTCGACGTCGGCCCGCTGATCGACGAATCCCAGCGAGCAAAGGTCGTGGAGCTCGTCACCGACGCGGTCGACCGCGGCGCGCGCGTGCTGCTCGGCGCGGAGGACCAACCGCCCGTCGACGGCGGCTACTTCTACGCGCCGACGGTACTTACCGACGTGCCCGACGACGCCCGCCTGCTCGCCGAGGAGATCTTCGGGCCGGTCGCCCCGATCGCCACGTTCTCCTCTGACGAGGAGGCGATCCGCGCCGCCAACCGAACCGAGTTCGGTCTCGTCGCCTACGTCTACACCCGCGACCTCGCCCGCGCGTTCCGCGTCTGCGAGCAGATCGAGACCGGCATGGTCGGCCTCAACCAGGGCGTCGTCTCGAACGCCGCCGCGCCCTTCGGCGGAGTCAAGCAGTCGGGCTTCGGCCGCGAGGGCGGTTTCGAGGGGATCTCCGAGTATCTGGAGACTAAGTACGTGGCTATGAGCGTTTGACGGGAGGCCGAGGTTCGAGCAGGCCAGAGGAGCCGGCGACAGCGAGCGTCGTCGAGTCAGGGAATCGCGGGCTGAGCGTGTTCTGCGATCGACACCGGTCCCTGGCGGGCCCGTGCCGTACTACGGGTGGGCCTGGTCCTATGCCGTACGGAAGCGAGCGTGCAGCCTGTTGCCGAGCAACAGCGTCGCCGAGCTGACGGCGGCCATCGCGACGAGGATCCCGACGCCATTCGCGACCACACCTCCATAACCGTGAACAGTGACATTCAGGAACGGATACGGATACCAGCCGACGATCGCCCCGCGGATCAACGTGTAGCCGAAATAGACCGCTGGAAAGATCAGCCAGCGCGTCGCCCTCCGCCACGTTATCCGTGCGCGGGGTGGATCCAGTAACCAGTCGAGCACGATCACGATCGGCATCCCGTAGTGGACGACTGCGTTCGCCCACGGCACGGCCTCGTGGGAGGGCGACAGCAGCAGAACGAACACAGCGCCTGTGATCGTCATGTAGATCACTGCCGCTCCTCGCAGGAGGTCATACAGCGATGACCTTTCCCCGCCGCCTCGTCGCAGGCCGAGGTAGGCGCCATACAGCAGCAACGCCGTCGCGAACAGGTTGCTCTCGTTCGTGAAGAAGCTGAAGTAGTTGACCGTGTAGAAGGCCGACGGATTTGCGCGATGCGCATATTGCGCAATCACAGCGGCGATCGTCAGCGCGCCCAAGGCCAGACGGGCTGGCGCGAGCAGGCGGCTTCTCGTCATATCTCCCTGTACCGCGGCTGGCAGGTCTGCGGCGCTTGGCATCACGGCACGATCCTACGTGGAGACGAGTCAAGCCGACATGTGGGTCGACCGCGTTCTCGGATATGGTCCCGCCGCGCATGCGCCGCCTACCACTCACCGCAGCCTCCGCTCTCGTGATCGCCGCCTGCGCGCTGAACGCCTGCGGCAGCAGCTCTCCGTCTGGCAACGGCGTCGCCGCCAAGGCGCCGGCTGAGATCGTCGCGGCGACCAGGGCGGCGGCAGACGGCGCTCGGTCGGTCCATCTCTCCGGCAAGATTGTGAGCAACGGCAGCCCGATTGCGCTCGACCTGGAGCTCGTCGCGGGCAAGGGCGGGCACGGGCGGATCGCGGAGAACGGACTTAGCTTCGACCTGATCCAACTAGGGAACACCGTCTACATCAGCGGGAGTCCCGCCTTCTATCGGCACGTCGGCGGCAGTGCCGCGGCGCAGCTGTTCCAAGGGAAGTGGTTGAAGGCGTCGGCCTCGAGCCCGGACTTCGCCTCGATCAGCTCCCTGACCGACCTGCACAAGCTGGTGGACACGACGCTGGTGAGCCACGGAGCGCTGGCCAAAGGCGCTGTCACCACGGTGAACGGGCAGAAGGTCGTCGGCATCAAGGACACTTCCCAGGGTGGCACCCTTTATGTCGCCACGACCGGAGCGCCGTACCCGATCGAGGTCTCCAAGAACGGCGGCAGCGCGGGCAAAATCGTCTTCGACCGCTGGAACGTTCCCGTCGCGCTCGCGGCTCCGGCAAACGCCGTGGACATCGCCCAGCTGCGCGCCGGACACTAGCTCAGCCGGCCTGATTCGCCACCTGGTCATGGCGCCGGGTGCCGGTCGCGCCCTCTGGATTGGGATGGAACAGGCCGGCGAGCTGGGCGTGAGGCATCGCGTCCCGCCTATTCGAATGACATGGTCGAGCCCGCTCGACCATGCGCTTACCGCCTTTCGGGCGGCTCAAGCGGGTGCTCCAATATGTCGAACGCGGAAGTGAACTGTTGGACACGAGAGCTATTCCTGTGAGTGGAATTACCCAAGTTGCCTTCCGTCGGCCCCTCGAGCCTGGGGGAGAGCACCAACGTCCCAGCTCGGGTGCGCGGACGGGTAAGCTCGATCGGATGGGGGGCGAACCCCGGACACGTCCGTCCACCGACGGGCAGACGCCTGGCGGAGAGACACCGCCTCGACGCTCGGCGCTCCGCTGGGGGCTGTGGGGCGCGCTCGCGCTCACCGCCGGCGTGGGGGCCGTCGCGGCGGAAACCACGCCGATCCTCGCTGCGTGCGTGGTCGTGCTGGTCGCCGCCGCGACCGTGTTCGGCTGGCGCATCGGCGAGAGTCGGCGCACGGCGCTCGAGCAGGAGATCGACGGTCGCTCCAGCGAGCTGATGCGAGCCCTCTCGGAGCTCGAGATCGCCCAAGCCGAGACCGTCCGTCGCCTGTCGATGGCGGTCGAGTTCAGGGACGAGGACACCGGCGCGCACATCGAGCGGATCGGACGCTTCTCGACGCTGCTCGCCGAGCAGATCGGGATGGACCCAGACTTCTGCGCGAGGCTCGGCCACGCGGCGCCGCTGCATGACGTGGGCAAGGTGGCGATCCCCGACTCGATCCTGCTGAAGCCCGGTGCACTCACGCCGGAGGAGCGGGCGATCGTCGAGACCCACGCCGAGGAGGGCCACCGCCTGCTGCAAGGATCAACCTCCTCGATCCTCGAAATGGCCTCCACGATCGCCTTGAGCCATCAGGAGAAGTGGGACGGCAGCGGCTACCCGCGCGGCCTCAAGGGCGAGGCGATCCCGATCGAGGGACGGATCGTCGCCGTCGCCGACGTGTTCGACGCACTCACCAGCGACCGCGTATACCGCAAGGCCTTCTCCGTCGAGGAGGCGGTGCAGATGATGCGCGCGGAGCGCGGGCTGCACTTCGATCCTGTGCTGCTGGACGCGTTTATGGAAGTGCTCGGAAGCTCCGGTCCGGACGCCCGCGACCAGGATGCTGCCGACCCGCTGGCACTCGTGGAGAGCGCCCTTGAGCGGTACTCGACGGCCCTCGAGCGCGGCGACGCGGAGATGGCCGAGGGCGCGATCGCCACCGCGATCGACGACGGGATACCCCCGGCGACGATCCACGGGGAAGTGATCGCTCCGGCCCTGCGCCGCATTGGCGAGCTGTGGGAGGGCGGACGGATCGGTGGCGATCGCGAGCGTCTTGCCTCGGGCATCACGCGGCGTGTGCTCGCGACTCTCTACCGGTACATGCTCGGCGACACCGAGCCCACGCGCGAGCGCGTGCTGCTGGTAGGTGTCACGGGCGACGAGCAGACACTTGGGCTGCAGATGGTCCACGACCAGCTGGCCGCGGCGGGTTACCGCACGACGATCGAGACCGGCGTCTCGCTCGAGCGTCTGCGGGCGATGGTGAAGAGCCGAGACCCCGAGCTGATCGTCCTCGGCGCCACGGTCGACGCGGCGGACATGGTCAGGCTCGCGGCCTCCGAGCTGCACGAGAATCACCCGCGGATACCGCTCGCCCTCGGGGTCCCCGCGGTGGGAGGCGGCCTGGCGGCGGGTCCCCCCGGCGTGGCCGTGCTCGAGCGCATCGACCGCTCGGTGGAGACGGTCGAAGAGCTGCTCGCAGCTCGCGACGGCCATCCGGTCGGCTAGATTTCCGCTTCGTGACTGCTCAGGCAATCGTGACCGGCGGCGCCGGCTTCATCGGCTCGCATCTGGTCGATGCGCTGCTCGCCGAGGGCTACGGGGTGACCGTGATCGACGACCTCTCCTCCGGCAAGGCCGAGCGGGTGGCCCCCGAGGCGCAGCTGCGTGAGCTCGACATCGTCGACCTCGCCGCTGTGGAGACCGTCGTCGCAGAGGTTGCTCCGCGGGCGATCTTCCACCTGGCGGCGCAGTCGAGCGTCGTGGTCTCCGTGCAGGATCCCGGCCGCGACTGCGAGGTCAACGTCAGGGGTACGCTCAACGTCGTCGAGGCTGCCGGCCGCCACGGTGCGCCGGTCGTGTTCACCTCGACCGGCGGAGCGCTGTACGGGGACGATGCGCCGAGACCCACCGGCGAGGGGCGGATCCCGGCGCCGCTGTCGCCCTACGGCGCGTCGAAGTGGGCCGCCGAGGCGTACGTGAAGACGTGGTCGCTGTCCTCGGGGATTCCCCATGCGGTATGCCGGCTGGGCAACGTGTACGGCCCACGCCAGAGCCCCCACGGCGAGGCCGGCGTGGTGGCGATCTTCGCCCACCACCTGCACACCGGCCGCGCCCCGAAGCTGTACGGGCACGGCCGCCCGACGCGCGACTACGTGTATGTCGCGGACGTCGTCAACGCGCTGCTCGCCGCCTCCGGAAGGTCGGGCACCTACAACGTCGCCACGGGCGTCGAGACCGACGTGACGACCGTGTGGAGCGAGCTGCGCGCCGTTGCGGGATCGGACGTAGAGCCGGAGCTCGCGGACCTGCGCCCTGGTGAGTTGCAGCACAGCCGCCTGGATCCCGGGCTGGCCGAACGTGAGCTGGGTTGGAGTGCGGACGTGCCGATCGCCGAGGGGCTGCGCCTGACCTACGAGGCGCTCGTGGAGGAGTTCGAACGGGCTTAAGTCCGGTCCCGTCGCACCTGCAATTCGCCGCGCAATCGTTGCCCGCCAGCTCAGATCCGTCGAAGGTAACGGCATGAGGTATCCCACCAGGGCAGCCTCGCCTGTCCTGATCGCCATCGCCCTGTTCTGCGCTCCGCCCGCGCAAGCGCCGGCGGATGTCTCCGGCGGGGCGCAGGCGCCCTCGGCGCCGCTGGCGGGGGGCAGCGAGTACGGCGTCGCCATGCGCACGACGTTCGTCCCCCGTCCCGTGGTGGGCCAGCTGAGCGTGCCCCTCACCGCGACCGCGGGACGTCCACCGCGAGTGACGCTGCGAGTCGACGAGAAGGGCGTCGGCACAGTCAATGTGCGGGTGACGGTGACCGACCTCTCCACACGCCGACCGGCGCTGGTCGTGGCGATGGGGTGGATCCACACGGGCCGCGTGATCGCCGTTGTCTGGCCACGCGGTGGGACCCTCGCGCCGGGCAGCTACCACGTGAGCCTCGCCGCTCGTGACCATCACGGAGCGACGCTGCTGCGCAGGGCGCACAGCTCGGGCGTGGCCGGCCTGACGGTGAAGGCCAAGCCGCCGCCTGCTCCGGCCCCGGCACCGGTTCCCACCCCGATCGCACCGGGGCCACCGACGCCGACGCCGATCCCCGGGGCGGCGGGAGCCGTGTTCCCCGTACAGGGTCCCCACAACTTCGGCGGTCCCGAAAACCGCTTCGGCGCCGCCCGCGCGGGACACATCCACCAGGGCCAGGACGTGCTCGCCGCCGAAGGCACCCCCGTGGTCGCCCCCGTGGCCGGCACGATCACCACAGCGACCTACCAGGCAGGCGGGGCCGGCTACTACGCGGTGGAGCACGCGACCGACGGGTTCGACTTCATGTTCGCCCACTGCCAGGCCGGCTCGCTGGCGGTGGCCGAAGGGCAGGCGGTGTCAGCAGGCGAGCCTCTGTGCAAGGTCGGCCAGACCGGCGATGCGACCGGACCGCACCTGCACTTCGAGATGTGGGTCGGCGGCTGGCAGGCCGCCGGCGGCCATCCGATCGATCCGCTGCCGTATCTGCAGGCTTGGGAACAGGGGTAGCCACCGCGTGCGCGCCGGCTGGGCGAGGACAGCTGGAACGGGTGAGCAGGGGCGTCTACCGGGTGCCCTTCGTGCTGGGCGGAGCGATGCAGGCCTACATGGCGACAGCGTTGTGGCCCCAGGGTGTACAGGGCGTGCTCACGTACGACACAGCGTTGGATCTGTGGGATGTCAGCGACGTGAACCCCGCCAAGGTCCACGTCACCGTGCCACGCGGACACCGTCCGCAGCGATCGATCCCCAGGGCGTATGTGATCCATCGCGAAGACCTCGACCCGGCCGAGGTCACCGCGATCGATGGGGTCCCCGTCGTCGAGCTCGCCCGCGCCCTGCGCCAGTGCGCCCGGGAGCACCTCGGGCGCGATCTGCTCGAGCAGGCTGCCCGCCACGGCCGTGCTCGCGGGCTGCTGAGCGCCCAGGAGCACGAGACGCTGGTGCGGGAGCTCAGGCTCGAAGGCGTCAGCGGACGAGCATGAGCACACCGGGTGAAGGGTCGCGTTCCGCACCAAGCCCTTCATGACGCTCGTCGTGGAGGTCGGCCCGTCGAGGCCGGGGGCGATGAGATTGAAGAGATAGCTCTCCACGACCTCAGCACCATCGGCCTCGACGGCCCGACCATCGTCCCGGTGCTCGCCGTCCGCTGGCAGATCGCCCAGAAGCTGCACGCCGTTACCGAGCCACCACTACGACCCGGCGGGGAGAACCCTCGCTACTGGGATCTCATCGACCTGCAACTCCTCCAAGCCCTGACCGGGGAGAACCTCGCGCCCGTCAAGGACGCCTGCCAGCGCATATTCGCCGCACGTGGCCGGCAACCATGGCCACCGCACGTCACGACCCAGGCTCGCAGCGCTCAACCGGAAACCCCAGAGACGCTACGATCGGGGTCGCGGCGAGATAGCTCAGCTGGTAGAGCACTCGACTGAAAATCGAGGTGTCGGCGGTTCGAGTCCGCCTCTCGCCATGACGATCTCGCTGCAAATCGGGGATCTTTGGTAAGCGCTTCAGTCTGTGTGTCAGGCGATGGGTGGGGCGGTCCTCCTGCGCGTCCCAAATCGAGTCACGGCGACCATGAACTGAATCGTGATCGCATCCACCTCAGCCGCGATCTTCTTCGCATTCCTACTCCTACAGCGAAGGCGTCGAAGCGGGCACCGGTGCGATCGACGCGGGTCAGATAGGGCTTGTTATCTGAACGTGGTCCATCTTCGCGCTAGCGTTGAGACCTTCTCAAGCCGGGCGTGGAGCGGGAGGCCGCCGGCCATCCTCACCGAGCACCCGGACCACCCGGCCACTCCATCCTGTCTAGGTCCTCTGCAAAATGGGACACGGCAGTTCGTCTCTCGCCAGGCCTCTAAGCCCGCTCTGTTGGCTGCCCCAATCGAGTACGCAGACATTCCTAGAGTACATCATGATCAGCGATCAACCGCATGATTTCCGCTTTGTAGAGCTGTTTTTTGTGCTTGATGAATATTCCTCTTGCATTTGTCAATTGGTTGTGCTTATGTTTGCAGTAGAGGTGCTCCCAGTAGTGGAGCATGGAAATAGACTGGGCTTGGGTCGATTCTTTGGGTTGACGTCAAGCGCTTAGCAGGGGATGTAGGGGAGAGGGGCCGGGTCATCATGGGAAGGGTTGTTTTCGCGTGAGTCCGTATGGGGCAGATGTGATGGGGGTCTTCGCGTGCCCGAAGGGGGCCGTTGGTAGATGCGTCAGCGCTGCTGACACATCTCTCTCTCTCTCTCTCTCTCTCTGCTCCCGATTTAGCGGGCAAAGGGTCTAGGCCCGGCGCCAAAAACGGCGCCGGCCACAACCTTCTAGCTCGCCCTCGCTGCGCCTCTGCGCGTGGTATTTGTCGTTCTGTGGCGTTCGAGGAGGCTCCGTCGCGTGCTCCCACACGCGCCGGTCATTCAGGGCGTCGCGGTCCTCACGGGATGCCGCTTCGCTTCCCGGCAGGCGGGGTGTCCTGATGTTGCCAAACGCGCCGAGTGCTCGTCTGCGGATGCGCAATCCAACGCCGGGTCCGAACGGCGGCGAGGAGCTCGAGCGCGCGATCTGGCACGAGACTCCTGCGCCGGTCGAGCACCGCCTGGTGCTCGACCTGCTGCGCGATCGCGGTGCGCGCCTGAACCACCCCGCCGTTTCGGTGTTGAGTGTCATTGCCGTCGAGCCCGGGCACACCAACCACGAGATCGCCCTCCGCGTGGGCATCGAGGGTAAGGGCGATGCCTCCCCGCTCCTCGCGCGTCTGGCCCGCTTTGGGCTGATCGAGAACATTCGTACCGGCGCCGTGAGAACGAGTGGCAGACCCCTACCTTCGCCTACGCCCGCTCGCGGGCCCAAACCGTGCGACCGAGCGGGGCTTTCCGGCCTGTCCGGGCGCGCTGCAAACAAAACCCGGTGCCGAACGCATCTCGTTGCGGGGAATACGCCCGGCACCGAACGATACGAAGGAGAGTCTAGCGAATGAAATCCATAACAAGACCGCTGTTGGTCGCACTTCTCGCGACGTTCGCCGTGGGGGCGTTTGCCTCTGCCTCCGCCTCGGCGGCCCGGCCGGAATGGGAAGGCCAAAAAAACGTGTCGTTCACAGGCACTACCGGCCCCTTCACCTTCGAAGAAGCAGGGGGTGCCATATATGGCTGTGCCGGCGGTAGCATTTCGGGCCAGACCTCTGGGACGAAAGAAGTGACAAAAGTTCTCGTCAAATTCGTCTGCGGCAACAATGAAGAGTTTTGCACGAAGAACGGCCTCAAATACAACGAATGGGAAACGCACGAACTTAAGGGCAGGCTTGGGTACCTCAATAAAGCCCAACGAACGGTCGGCCTGCTGCTCGAACCTGTGGCCGGACACGTAGCGGACTGTGAACGTAAATCCATTCAAGCCGTGGATGCGATCCTGGGTTCGGTCATGGCACCGATCACGCCGGTGGGTCCCCGCAGCAACAAATTTACTCTCTCGTATAACCAAAAACATGGCATACAGGAACCGCTGCACTTCGAAGGCGAAGAAGCGCTTCATAACCTGGAAATTGAACAGAACTTCAAAAAACCACTAAAATCTTTCGGAATGAATGGTACGTGGACATTTACAACAGGAATCTATGAAATAGGCATCCTCGCGTAAGACCGCATTGCGAGGATCGTAAGGAAAGGCTGGCGGGTGCCACGGTCCCGCCAGCCGTTTATTGTCGGTCGGCCGTGGGGCGCCGGGCTCACATTCAACAGAGATAGGGGAGAGAGGCAGACAATGAGGACACTGATGGGCTCTGCTCGCGGGCTGTTGGCGCTGGTTGGGCGAGGTGGCGTGGCCGGCTCGTTCGCCGCGAGCGTCCCTCGCGACCAGCCTTTACTCGTGCATGCCCCTCTCACGGGTGGGACTCTCCTCTCGCGCCGCCACCTCCTCGCCGTGGCCCTCACGGCCCTCTGCGCTCTCTTCCTCGCCTTAACCGTGTCCGCCCCCTCTGCTCTGGCCGCCCCGCCGGGTTTCGGTGAGGAAGGCGAAGGCGCGGGCCAGTTCAATGGCCCGCATGGTGTTGCGGTTGATCAGGCATCGGGGCAGGTGTTCGTGGTTGACTCGGAAAACCTGCGTGTGGAGCGTTTCAGTGGCGCCGGGGTGTTTGAACGTGTGTGGGGTCGTGGCGTCGGCTCGGCTGGTTCGGGCAACCTGTGTGTGGCTGGTGAAGTGTGTCTGGCGGGTGAAGCTGGTACGGGTGCGGGTGAGTTCGCGGGGTTCCCTGCTGGTGTGGCGGTCGATAATTCGTTGGGTTTGTCGCATGGGGATGTGTATGTGGTCGATGATGGGAACAGTCGGGTGCAGGAGTTCTCCCCGAATGGAGAATTCGTGTTGATGTTCGGTAAGGGCGTTAAACATGGTGTCACGCCTGGTGATGTTTGCACGGCGGCGGAAATGGCGGCGTGTGGAGCTGGCGAAGCGAAAGGCGGGCCCGGCGGGTTTGCGGCGTTGGAAGGCGACAATGTCGCGGTGGACAGCACGGGTGTTGTGTATGTCGGGGATGAAAACCGGGTGCAGGAGTTCAGCTCGGCTGGTGTGTTGCTCGGCGAAGTGCCGTTGCCGGGTGTGGGGGTGGTGACGGGGTTGGCGGTCGATTCCGCGAAGGATCTCTATGTGGTGGCGAGCGGGCTGTCTGGTGTGCATAAGTACGGGTCGGTCGGTGTTGAAGCTGGTGTGGAGCTCGGGGAAGCGCGTGATCCTGCGGCAGGCCCACAGCAGACTGTGATCACTGTCGGTCCGGCCGGAGAACTGTTTGTGTATGACAATTCTCAGGGGCATGTGCAGGAGTACGCCCCGAATGGCACGCAGCTCTCGTCGATCTTGTTGGAAGGTCGTACGAGTCGTGGTTTGGCGTTCGGGAACGAACTGGGGGTGTTGTATGTGGTGCTGCCCACCGAAGTGGTCGTGTTGACTCCGCCGCCGCCGGGGCCCGTGGTGGTGGGGGGTAGTGAGCGTGTTGATGGTGTGTTGCCGAGGAGTGTGGTGGCGCATGCGCTTGTGAACCCGGAGGGTGCCGCGACTGAATACCACGTCGACTATGGCCTGAGCACGGCTTATGGCGAAAGCACTCCGTCTTCGGCGCCTTTGACGGCTGTCGACGAGGTGCAGTCTGTGACGGTCACGGCCACGGGCGGCAGGTTCACGCTCTCCTTCGAAGGCGCGGCGAGCACTGAAATCCCGTCGAGTGCTTCCGCGGGCGAAGTGCAGACGGCGCTGGAAGGGGTGCCTGGGCTGAGTGCGGGCCAGGTCGCGGTCAGCGGCGAACCGGGCGGCCCTTGGTCGGTCGAATTTACTGGCGCTCGCGGAGGCCAGGATGTCCCCGAACTGACCGCCGACGCGAGCGGCCTCACTGGTCCTGAATCTGGCCCTGCACCGACCGCCGTCATCGCCACCAAGACCCCTGGGTTCTCCCTGTTCGATGATCGCGCGGTGAGCGCGGCGATCGAAGGGCTGGCGCCGAGCACGGTCTACCACTACCGTTTTGTGGCGAGCGGTGGGCCGCATACGACGTTCGGGGAAGATCAGAGTTTTGAAACGGCGCCGGCGGTGTCGGTTGAATCGGAGTCCGTCTCGGAAGTGAGGGGTGATAATGTGCGCCTCGAGGCGACGCTCAACCCGCATGGTGTGGCGGGCGGTTACCGTTTCCAGTATGGGACGAGTAGTGCGTATGGGACGAGCGTGCCGGAACCGGACGGGCAGGTGGCTGCTGGTGGTAAAGGCGTCCCCGTGCATGTTCGGGTGCAGGGTTTGACTGCAGACACGCTGTATCACTATCGGGTCCTCGCGACCAACGAACTGGGTACGGTTGCTGGTCCTGATCGGACGTTCACGACCGAGAGCGCGCCGCCCACGGCCTTGGCGGATGGCCGCCGGTGGGAATTGGTCTCGCCGCCGAGCAAGCACGGTTCGGCGCTTGAAGCGATGCGTAATGAAGGTGCGCTGATCCAGGCGGCCGAAGATGGGCATGCGATCACGTATGTCGCGCTGGCACCGGTGAGCGGTGAAACATCGGGTAGCCGTAGTGCTACTGACACGCAGCTGCTGTCCGTGCGGACGGGGGCTGGTAGCTGGGGCACGAGGGATATTTCAACGCCGCATGAAGAAAACGTGGGGCTCGTGGTGGGGCATCTGTCGGAGTATCTGGGGTTTTCGCCTGATCTGTCGTTGGGTGTGGTGGAACCGGGGGGTGGGACGCCGTTGAACGTGCCGCTGATGGGTGAACGTAAGGAACGCACACCGTACGTGCGTCAGAGCAACGGGGAATTCCTGCCGTTGCTGACGGAAGCGAACACGCCGCCGGGCGTCAAATTCGCCGGCAACGAAATCAAGGCCGGCGAATACCAGGAAGGGTCGACCCTCAAGGCGATGACACCGGACGCGAGCACGTTCATTCTCGACTCGGCGCAGCCACTCGTTGAAGGAGTAGCGGTATCGCCCCCGGCACAAAACGTGTATGAGTTGCGGGCCGGGAAGCTCACGGTCGTCAGCGTGCTACCAAACGGACACACAGCGACAGAAGAAGGCATCAGCGCGGGTCTCGGCAACCGCGATGAACAGGTGCGGGGTGCTGTGTCTAGCGATGGCTCACGGGTCGTGTTCGGCACAGGCGGTGGGCGCCTCCTGTTTCTTCGTGATGTCGCGCGGGGGGAAACGGTGCAGTTGAATGCGCCGCAGAGCGGGGTGCGGCCAGGGACGGGGGAAGTCGTCTTTCAGGTTGCGACTGGTGATGGTTCGCGTGTGTTCTTTACTGACGAAGCGCGGCTGACTGTAGACGCTACTGCGAAAGAAGGGCAGCCGGATTTGTACATGTGCGACGTGAGTGTTGTGGAAGGGAAACTGTCGTGTGCGCTCACGGATTTGACGGTCGATCGCAACCGGAATGAGGCGGCCAATGTTCAGGGCGATGTGATCGGGATCGATGAAACGGGCCGGTATGTGTATTTCGTGGCGGACGGTGCGCTCGCGCCAGGTGCCGTGCACGGCGGATGTAACCGAAACAGCGTGTCCACGGGGGCGTTGTGCAACGTGTATGTGCGTGATGTGCAGTCGGGGGTGACATCGTTGGTGGCTGTGGTCGCTGATAGTGATTTTCCGGACTGGCTGGCGAGGGGAGGCGCACCCGGCGTTAATCTCAGTGTAATGACGGCTGGTGTGTCTCCTAGTGGACGGTTTTTGGCGTTCATGTCGTCGCGGTCGTTGACTGGGTTTGATAACAGGGATGCGGTCAGTGGTGTGCGTGATGTCGAGACGTTCGAGTTCGACCGCGAACACGGGACGCTCGTGTGCGTGTCGTGTTCGCCCTCTGGCGGACGGCCGGTCGGTGCGTTCGAGGCGCCGGAAGAAAGGCCGCTGGTGGATCGTAAGGGGAATTGGGACGGCCAGACGCTTGCTGGTTCTGTTCCGGGGTGGACGAATGTGGAACTTTCTAAGGCTATGTATCGGTCGCGGTATTTGTCGGATAGTGGCCGGTTGTTCTTTGATTCGCCGGTGGGGTTGGTGGCGGGTGACGGTAATGGCCGTCAGGATGTGTATGAGTTTGAGCCTTCAGGCGTTGGTGGGTGTGCGTTGGCTACCGGTTGTGTGGGTTTGATGTCGTCTGGCTCGGCGAGTGAAGAATCGGCGTTTTTGGATGCTTCGGGCTCTGGGAATGATGTGTTTTTCTTGACGGGGGCGCAGCTTGTCGCGGGGGATATTGATGGTGCGCTTGACTTGTATGACGCGCATGTGTGTTCTGTGGGGGTGCCGTGCGCGTCGGGTGTGGTGAGTGTCCCGCCGGCTTGCAGTACGGCGGATTCGTGTCGTGCGGCACCGGCGGCGCAGCCTGATCTGTTCGGGGCGCCCGCCAGCCAGCTGTTCAGCGGCAACGGGAACCTTTCAAGCCCGGCCGTGCACTCGAAGACGCCCGCGAGGGTCAGAGCCGGAAAGCTGACTCGCGCGTGGAGGGCATGCCACAGGATCAAGCCACGAAAGCGACGCGTGGCGTGTCAGAGAAAGGCCCGCAAGCGATACGGGCCCGCGGGCGCGAAAGGCAAGACAGCCACGAATCCGACCGGGGCCGCCAACAACCGGAGGGCAGGCGCATGAGCTCGCCACGGATCATCAACGTAGGTGTCTTGGGCCGCCGGCTCGGGGTCGTGCTGGCTTCCTGTGCTGTGATGGTTGTTGGGGTGTCTGCTTCTGCGGATGCGGCGACGTGCCCGAGCTGTGCGCCGTGGTGGAATGTGGTGCAGAGTGTGCGCCCTGCAAATATTGCGCCCGGTGGTGAAGGGTTGTTGACGGTGCAGGCCGTGAATGTTGGTGATGGTGCGACTTCTGGTGCGGCTACGTTGAGCGATGTGCTGCCGGAAGGGTTGAGCATCGTGGAAGATGAAGAAGAAACCGAACCGGGGGTGATCAAGAAAACACCGCAGGTCGGGTTCTTCACGATGCCACTGGGAAACGATTTTGGCCCCGAGTCGTTCCTGGGGGGTTTCTTCAAAATGTGCAGTACGACATCGGTTTCGGTGTCGTGCACGCTGACCCAGAAAGTGCTCGAAGGATTTGAAGGATCCCTGCCTGGGGCGAAGGAACTGAAGCCGTTTGAAAGCTTTGAAATCAAGATGAAGGTAAAGAACACCGGGCCGGTCGCAACAAGAAATAGTGTGGAAGTCTCAGGTGGCGGCGGGCGTGTTGCGCGTGTCAAACGGCCGGTTTCGGTGAGCGCCTTGGCGCCTGTGTTCGGGACGGAAGAATTTTCGATGGTGCCCGAAGAAGAGGGCGGCGAACCGGATGTGCAGGCGGGTTCGCATCCGTTTCAGTTCACGACGTCGTTCGCGCTGAACCAGAACGCGCTCTCACACTCCCCGCCTGCTTTGCCGAGGAATTTTTCGTTCCAACTTCCGGCCGGGCTGGTCGGGAATGCTACGGCGGGCGCGCAGTGCACCGACCAGCAGTTCGAGGCGATCGTGTCCGGTGGTACGGGTAATCGTTGCCCGCAGGATACGGCTGTGGGTGTCGTGTCGGTGAACGTCGAAAGCCTGCTTGAACCACTGGAGTTCGCGGTCCCGTTGTACAATTTGACGCCTGAGGTTGGTGAGCCGGCACGGTTCGGGTTCGAGTTCGCGCACGCCCCCGTCACGCTCGACACATCGGTGCGCACCGGCTCTGACTACGGGGTCACGGCAACCGTGAGCAACACCACCGAGATCGTGAACTTCATCTCTACGAAGGTGACGATCTGGGGCGTGCCGGGTGATTCGCGCCATGACAGCGCGCGTGGCTGGGGGTGTCTGCGCGGCGGCCTGCTCGCGCCCGGGCTGTTCCCGTGTGAACGAACCTCCGCGGTGCAGCCGCCGCCGTTCTTGACGATGCCCACGTCGTGCAAGCTGCCGTTCACCGCGAGCGTGGAAGGCGTCTCCTGGCCCAACGTGGCAAACCCGTCCGGGGCGCCGCTGGCGAGCGCTGAACACGGCACCTACACCCTCAACGACGAATTCGAGCGGCCGCTGTCGGTTTCGGGCTGTAACGATCTGTCGTTCTCGCCCTCGATCGCGGTGCAGCCCGATGTGCAGTCCGCGAGTACCCCTACCGGCGTGAGCGTCCAGGTCAAGGTGCCCCAGGAAGTCGCCCAGAACCCGCTCGGGCTCTCGAGCTCGAGCGTCCGCGACATCGTCGTCCGGTTCCCCGAAGGCGTTACCGTCAACCCGGCCGCCGCGGACGGCCTGGAAGCGTGCTCGGAAGCCGAGGTCGGCTTCACCGGATTCCACGAATTCAACCCGGCGGGCGAACCGGGCCTCGCCACCGCGCTGTTCACGCCCACGGTGCCCTCGCCGTTCTGCCCGGATGCGTCGAAGATCGGCACCGTCAAAATCAAGGTCCCGCTGATCTCGCATCCGATCGAAGGGGCCCTCTATCTCGCGACTCAGGACGCGAACCCGTTCAAGTCGCTGATCGCCTCCTACATCGTTGCCGAAGACCCGTTCTCCGGGATCCTCTTGAAGCTACCGGGCGAGGTGTCCCTCGACCCCAACGGACGCGTGACCGCGACCTTCAAGAACAACCCCCAGGCGCCGCTCGAAGAAGCCGAAATCCATCTCTTCGGCGGCTCCCGCGCACCGTTCACCACCCCCTCGCGTTGCCGCGAGAACACCCCCGAATATCCTGGGCTGTACACGACCGACGCGACCTTCACGCCGTGGTCGGGCACCGAACCAGCGCACAGCAGCTCGTCATTTGAAATCAAAAGCGGCCCCGGCGGAGGCCCGTGCCCCGGCCCGGCGCTGCCGTTCGCACCGTCGCTCGATGCGGGCGTGACGAACATCAACGCGGCTGCCTTCAGCACCCTCAACACGACCATCTCTCGTCCGGATGGAAACCAGGACATCCAGACCGTCCAGCTGCACATGCCGCCGGGCCTCTCAGGGATCCTCGCCGGGGTGCCGCTGTGCCCAGAAGCACAGGCCAACGCCGGCACGTGCGCCCAGCAGAGCCTGATCGGCCACACGATCGTCAGCGTAGGCCTAGGCAACGAACCGTTCTCGGTCACCGGTGGCGAAGTGTTCCTCACCGAAGGCTACAAGGGCGCCCAGTTCGGCCTCTCGATCGTCAACCCCGCCAAGGCCGGCCCGTTCGACCTCGGGAAAGTCATCGTCCGCGCCTCAATCCAGGTAGACCCCACGACCGCCGAGCTGACGATCGCAACCGGTCAGATCCCCCACATCCTGAAGGGAATCCCTCTCCAGATAAAGCACGTCAACGTCACGATCGACCGCCCCGGCTTCACCTTCAACCCCACCAACTGCAGCAAGCTCGCGGTGACGGGGGTCATCGGCAGTGCTGAAGGAGCGAGTTCGCCTGTGGGTGTCCCGTTCCAGGTCACCAACTGCGCCGCGTTGAAGTTCGCCCCGAAATTCAACGTCTCCACCTCCGGGAAAACCAGCAGAGCCAACGGAGCATCGCTGACCGCCAAGCTCTCCTACCCCAAAGCGCCCCATGGCACCCAGGCGAACATCACAAGGGTCAAGGTCGACCTGCCGAAGCAACTCCCGTCAAGGTTGACCACCCTGCAGAAGGCCTGCACAAACGCGCAGTTCGCCGCCAACCCCGCGGGCTGCCCCGCCGCGTCGAAGATCGGCATGGCGACCGTTACCACGCCGCTGCTACCGGTCCCATTGTCGGGCCCAGCGATCTTCGTCAGCCACGGCGGCGAAGCATTCCCATCCCTCACAATGGTGCTACAGGGTTATGGAGTGACGGTTGATCTGGTGGGTACGACGTTCATCAGTAAGAAGGGGATCACGAGCACGACGTTCAAGACGGTGCCCGATGTCCCGTTCAACATGTTCCAGCTGACGCTACCCCAAGGCAAGTTCTCAGCCCTCGCAGCCAACGGCAACCTCTGCAAGAGCAAACTGGTGATGCCAACCGAATTCCTCGCCCAGAACGGGGCCGTGATCCACCAGACCACAAAGATCAGCGTTACGGGGTGCGCGAAGCACAAGGTCAAGCGAGCGAAGAGGCGTGGCAGGCATCCGGCGGGACGGCGTAAGCCGGGCAGGAGATAGGGCTCCCGGGGCTGTCTTGGGGCGAGTGTGAGGAGCGTGTCTGCGTCTATGCTTTCGGCTACTGGGGCGCGGTGTGGTTCGGTAGTCGGGGCGAGCTTGAACAGTTCGCTGCGTACGCAGGTGAGTGGGGTGCAGCGCGCGCGGATGCTGATCGCGGCTGTCCAGGTCGTTGGCGATGTCGGCTACCAGGGTATGTCTGTCGCGAGGGTCTGTGCTCGCGCGGGTGTGTCGCGCAGGACGTTCTATGACTTCTTCGAGGATCGCGAAAGCTTTTTTCTTGAGGTGTTCGAGGAGGCGGCCGCTCGGTTTGCGATGGTCGCCCGGGAGGCTGCGTTGGGTGAGTCGACGTGGCGAGGGAAGGTCAGGGCGGGATTGTCGGCGTTGCTGTTGCTCGCGGGAGATGAGCCGGCGTTGGGGTCGCTTTTGGTCAAGGATGCGCTCAGTTGTGGTCCCGTCGTCCTTCATGCCAGGGCGCGGTGGCTCGAGACCCTCCACGGAATCATCGATCAGGGACGCGATGAAGCGAAAACGGGCCGGATGCTTCCACCCGTGACGGCCGAGGGCACAGTCGGTGCCGTCCTCGCGGTCATCTATATGCGGATGCTCGATCGGGATGAGCGGCCTCTGGTCGAGCTGTTGAACCCGCTGATGGGCATGATCGTGCTGCCCTATCTGGGGCGGGGTGTCGCAGCGAAGGAGCTCACCCTCCCCGTCCCCAAAGTTTCTCGTGTGCATAGGGGGAAGCAGCAGCCACCCGGACTTCTCCTCGCTGGTCTGGAGATGCGCGTGACGTATCGCACGCTGCGTGTCCTCTCCGCGATCGCTGACGATCCCGGCGCGTCAAACCGGGAGGTCGCGATGGCTGCGGGTGTGCACGACCAGGGCCAAATCTCGAAGCTCCTCACGCGCCTCGAGAACCTCGGGCTGATCAACAACACAGGTCTCGGGCACACCAAAGGCGAGCCGAATGCCTGGAGCCTCACTCCCAGAGGCCAACAAATCGAGCAGACAATCAGTACATGGTCCGGGGCCCGTCCGCCCAAACCCTAGGTGAACCGTCCCGAAAACCTTGGAGGCCCTGATCTGACCCTGGTTTAGCGGACTCGCGTTTCTGGAATCCTCCGACGTTCAGCGAGGAGGAAGCAATGCCCAGCAGGTATCCAGCCGAGGTGCGCAAGCAGGTTGTGGAGCTCGCTCGCTCCGGCACGAAGGTCGCTCAGCTTGCCGAGACGTTCGGGATGACGCAGGCAAGCGTCTATAGCTGGCTGAAGCAGGATCGCATCGACCGGGGCGAGGCGCCGGGTTGAGCACCGAGGGACAGATGGAGCTCGCGGCCGCCAAGCGCCGAATTCGCCAGCTTGAGACCGAACTGGCTGTCTCGCGAAAGGTGAACGAGGTGTTTCTCGAGCAGAACCTGCCCCCAAAAGCCTCTTCCCGGTGATCGCCTCCCTGACCGGGCAGGTGGCCCAGTATTCAGTCGGCGCCCACAGCCGATCCATCCGCAGCAAAACCTCAACCACCACCTCGCGCCCCGCGTCATAGATCGCCCCCGCCTCCGGATGGTAGTCCGGTGGCTATCCGGGGATATTCGGGTCGTGTTGTGGGGGGAACTGGCGCGTATGCGGGGGCTGTTGGGCAGATGGTGGTCTCGCTGATCTCGACGCAGACCGGACAAGCGCCCAATCCGTCTACCGGGCCGGCGCTGGTGAGGTATGCGGTGGCGATCACGCTTCATGGAGGAAAGTGTCGCCCCACACAGACCCACCGTCACCGACGGGTGCTCTGCCTTGCACTGACGGGAACTCTCAGAGGCGAAGCCGAACTGGAGCAAGAACATCGCTCCCCACCGGTCAGCGACCAGCCACAGCGGATTCGTATCACCGCCTCATCGGGCCGCATCGCTCGCCTGGGCGCTGTGAATGCGACCGGCGAATTCCATGGACAGGCTTTGTCCCGAAAGGTCATCGGTCGCTTCGACTCAGCGTGCATGCCAAGCACGGCGACGTGTTCATCAGCGCCGAAGGCCCCACCGTCCCCGGATTCACACCCCCGTAAACGACCCGACGAAGTTCAACGGTCCTCACTGGCGAGATGCCACTGCGCGGCGCCGTGCCCCAAATTCGGGTCCGTGGTTTGAGGGGTCTCGTTGAGAACCTCACGCAGGGCTCGGTTCTCTCGTGGTAGTATCGGCGCTTAGGTCTACCTGCCTACCCACCGGTAGAGACTTTCGGCCTTGTGTTCCGCGCCCACATCGGATCGGCACGAACGCCACCGCGACCTCGCTCATGGGAGACCTCGGGACGCAGGATCAGGTCTTTCAGATCCAGATGACTCTCCGATTGGTAGGTGAACCTGGCGTGCGCGATGTCAGAAGGCTCCATTGCCGCAGAACGGCTCAGTGAGGGTCGTCATCGCGCTGGCGCCGATAGCGCCGGATTGCTTCGGCGACGGCCAGGAACTTCAGCAGCCAGTCCGGCACAAACCACAGGACACGTAGCCCGAGCCCGATGGCCGGCAGGATGATCGCCCAGACTGTCAGATGCGGCCACATGGCGGAGAAGCGATCACGAGGTCTATTGTCTCGGACAAACGTCTGCACTCTCTCCCCGAACCGCACAGCGGCCACCCGCCGTTTGGTGGGCTCGGACTTTGCTCTACTGGCTCTATTGGGGCGGCGAACATGGCTGCCTGCCTCATTCCGTCAGTTTTGCCGGGCGGACGATTCAAGGCGTCTGTCCGGCCTCTACCGCTCTGTCGTGGTGGGCAGGCGCTTTCCCCCTGACGAATGTTCGGACGGGCCGTGCTCGCGGAGTCAACCGGCTCCCTCCGGCGCTGAAGTAGGGTGCAGCGGCTAGCGCCCCATGCCGCGAGCAGCAGGCGTCCAGCTCGCCAGGATGGGTCGAGGTATGGATGCGGAAAGGAGACGACAGAGTGACTCGGGCCTGGGGCATTGTTGGCGCGGGGCTCCTAGCGGTCTGGCTGGCCTTCGGCGTCCCCAGCTCGACCGCTGCCCACCAACATCAGGAGGACGCCCACTTTCCGAACGGCAATCCGTGCGCGGGCCAAGAACTGACCCTAAAGATCGACGGTCAAGAAGGGTCGCCGATCCTCTCCTATGGCCCGGTCACCATCCAGGGAGTGCTCCACTGTGGGACCCTCCCCGATCCGCAACGCTTTGATTGCCGTCGCGGCAGTCGGCGATGTGCCTGGCACTCCGGCTATCGCACCGTCGGTCACGACCAGACTCGACGGCTCATTCGCGTACACCGTTCCGCCGGGACCGAACCGCGTGCTCAGCTTCAGCTACATGTCCTACAGCGACGATCCGGAACCCTCGATGAGCGCGGTGGCCAGATTGGTCGTCAAGCCCTCAATCCAGCTACAAATCGAGCCGCGCAAGGTCCGCAACCACCACTGGATCTTCTGGACGGTCACGGTGCTCGGCGGCCCCTTCCCGCCCCAGGGGATCACGCTCGACCCCCAAGTCCATGTCGAAGGACGTTGGAAGATCTTCGATCAGGTCGTCGTCAGTCACGAAGGCACCAGCCTGATCTACGAGTACCTCTTCACCAGAACGCACCGGCCGACGACCTACCTCTTTCGTATGGCCATGCCTGCCACTGGGTCGAACGAATACCCGTACACGACCGGCACGAGCAACGTCGTCAAGGTCCACGTCATTCCGTAGGCGAGGAGTTCGAGCAACAGGAAACCACGACCGCGAACGACGCCTAGCCACTAAAGCCCACGACTGTTTGCGAAGGCGCATCCACTCGAGGTCACATTGGCGTCGCGAGGCAGCGGAAAGTAGCGACGCGAGGCCGGCGACAGATGCGACCCTGGCTCGGGAGTGCAGGCGCGATGGCCAGTCAGGACGACTTCGCCCACATCGGGCTCCGTGTTGCGGGACGGAAGCCATCGTGCTGTTCGAGTTTCCGCGAACGCTGCGTTCGCGCAGCTCGTCCGTGTCGCGTGCCAAGCGCACGAGCTCGAGCGCAGGTCGAAAGGGTTGACCTTCGTCAAGAGTCGTCCGTTCAGTCGTGAGCTGGGATTTCCGTTCGGATGCCACTCGGACCAAACACAGGAGAACGACATTGCGTCGAAATCTCTACGCGAGAACCCGCGCCAGAGCGCGCCAGCGCGCCTGGCGGTAGCGGTACATGAGGGCGGCGACCAGTGCCGCGATGGGCGTGAGAAATCCGGCGCGGATCTCGACCGTGTCGGTGTAGCGACATGTCCTGGGAGAGGTCGGCACGAACGTGAGCCTGTGGTTCCATGTTGTCACTGGCCCGCCGTGCTCGTGCGAGACGATTTCCTCGGGCATGAAGCGGCGGATGTAGATGTCGTGTCTCCACATAGGCACGAGGCCGAGGAGGCGCAGGTCTAGCGAGATGTGCGCGCCCTCAACGATCGTGTCAGGGATGATCGTCGCTGGCGTGGCAGTGAACCACGGCCAGAGCACGTGCTGCACCGTGGCCGTTCGCTGTGCGAGCTCGTAAGCGCGCTCGGCGGAAATCGAGAGCTCTGTGCTGACCGTGACGTTCATCCGGGTGTAGTATGAGCAATTGCTCGTGTTTGTCTACTCGCTTTCCGCGGACGCTTGACGATGACCCGCGTAGCCGCGCTACAACCCAGGCGCAAGCCGGTCCAGGGCCGGTCGCTGGTCACGGTTGAGGCGATACTCGAAGCGGCTGCTCAGGTTTTCGAGCGCCACGGCTACGCCGCGGGGACCACGAACCGGATCGCCGAGCAGGCCGGCGTCTCGATCGGCTCGCTGTACCAGTACTTCCCGAACAAGGACGCGATCCTCGTCGCGCTCGTCCGTCGCCACATGGCCGAAGGCACCGCCATACTCTGGCCGCACGTTGAGCGCCTGCAAGCCGGCGAGCCGCTCGACGACGTGATCGCAGGCATCGTCGCCGCGATGGTCTCCCTCCACGCGATCGCGCCCCGCCTGCACCGCGTTCTGTTCGAGGAGACACCACTCCCGACAGCGTTGCGCTCCGAGCTGTACGGGATCGAGGACGCACTCGTCGAGATCCTGGCCGGCTCCCTCCGAATAACTGACGAGATCGCGGGCACCGACCCTTACCTGGCGGCGAGGATGATCGTGAGCAGCATCGAGGGCCTCACCCACCGGCTCGTCCTGCGTCCTCTACATGGAGCCACCCCGGACGTCATCGCCACCGAGATCACGACGCTCATCAGTGCCTACCTGCGCAGTCTTCGCCCTTCGTGAGGCCGACCACCGCGGGGGGCCGGCGCGTGATCAAACCAGCAAGCCGCTCTCTCGCGGCCGGCACCGGCACCGGAGCTCCTCGTCCCATGCGGGACAGCGAACGCTGACTCGCCTGGCGCCTGCTTCGGTCAGGAGCGGACGCGAAGCATTTATGTGTCTGCAAGCTGAAGCCGATGCTGACCAGTGTCCCTAGATGGCACCATTATCATCGCCGCCTTCCTCGGCATCCCCCTGATCACGCTCGCGCGCGAGCTTGGGCACGCGGGCGCCGCGCCCTGGCTCACGAAGGGCCGCGTCGGTATCAGAGTCGGAGCTACCCGAGGCGCTAAGGACCGTGGAGCGAGACGGAGATGAATTAGACGCGGGCGAGTGACGTGGCCGGTGCTCCTTCGGTGGTCGGCGTTCGTTCTCGGAGGCGATCGGAAACGGCACTTCTGTTCAGGTAAGCCGGGCCTGGTCTCAGTACCTCACGCGGTAGTGCATGTGAGTGACGCCACCCTCGCCTTCGAGGATCCGGGTGCGCTCGAGCTCGATCTGCTCGGCGGCAAGGCCCTCGAACAGGGGGCGCCCCTGGCCGAAGAGCACCGGGACGACATGGACCTCGAGCTCATCGAGCACGCCCGCGGCCAGCGCGTGCTGCGCCACTCCGGCGCCGTGGACGAGGACGTTCTTGTCCGCCGCAGCCTCCTTGGCGTTCGTCATGGCGGCCACGATGTCGGACACGGGCGTGACTAGCGGCCAGCGCGCCGCGAAGCTGTACGGCTGTTGGCGCGTGAGGATGAAGATCGGGACGCCGTCGTGGTGATCGCCGCCCCAGCCGCCCGCCGGCTCGAAGGTCCCGCGGCCGGCGACGACCGCGCCGGTCGACATGAACTCTTCGGCGACCTGGCCGTTGACGCCTCTCGACACCGGTGCGGGGACACCCTTCTCTCCGGCGCCGGCACCATTGAGCACCCAGTGGTGCAGGCGCTCGCCGCCGTCGCCGAGACCGTTTCCCGGCCCTGCATTGGGCCCGGCGATGAATCCATCGAGCGACATGGACATGTAAAGGACGGTTGCTGACACGTCGCCTCCCTTCCTGGTTCGGTAGTTCTACTAAGACTGTGGGGTGCGGCGAAACTCATCGCTCGACCGACCAGAGCTTCGCGGCGCTCTCCCATGACAGAAGCGGGCGTCTCGTGCGCGATCGGGATCACGCCTGCTACGGACGAAAGGGAGGAGTCCGGGTTCGTGCCGCCCAGAACGCTTGCTTCTCTGGTCCAAGCAGGAGCCTGAGCATGGACGTTTCGTGAAGGCGGGCGTTCAGGACTTGGGCGGGCCAGCCAGTCCTGAACCGCCGGCACCACGGTATCGCGCGACCGCAAATCGGTGTCGGCGGTTCGAGTCCGCCTCTCGCCATACGGGCGACTAGCCCCGTTCGGGTTTGGGCCGGAGATGCCCGCCCCCCGGCCCAAACCGCCAGGAATCCCCAGGAAACCAACGGTATGCCTGGCGCTCATGGTATCGTGAAGGCCCTGCAAATCGGCGGGTTTTTGGCGGCACCAGATCAATACTGAAAATCGAGGTGTCGGCGGTTCGAGTCCGCCTCTCGCCATATGCTCGATCCGGGCTTTTCAAGGCGATTGGAGGAGGCCTCTGGGGAGGCTCGTGCGGCCGAAGCGCGCGGTGAGGATGCCGTGGCGGGTGAGGCGTGGCGTCGTTACCGCCTGGTTCGCGATGCCGCTCGCGACCCGGACGAGTTGCTCGCGGAGGGCATCGCCCTGAGTCGCAGCGCGATCGAGTTGGCTCCCCATGGTCGCGTATCGTGGTGAGCGGTTTCGGGGGGATCCTCGATCACCTCAACCGTGCGGGTGTCCGCTATGTCCTCGTTGGTGGGATTGCGTTGATCCGCCACGGGGTGGTTCGGGCAACTCGTGATGTCGATGTGATCCTCGCCCCGGAGCCCGAGAATCTCGAGCGTGTGCGAGCGTTGATCGCCGAGTGGCCCGCGACACGACCGGATGGCTCGCCGGTGCCCGAGGAGACAGTCGCACCTGGAAGGACGATCCATCTCTCGACGCCTCACGGCGAGCTCGACTTGCTCGCCGAGCTGCTTCCGCCGCTCAGCTTCGCTGAGCTCTCTGCTCGTGCCGAGACACGCCGAGTCGATGGCGTGGAGGCCCCGATCTGTTCGCTGGCTGATCTTGTCGCGCTGAAGCGGATCGCCGGACGCGAGCGCGACCTCGTCGACCTCCACGACCTCGAAGCCGCTCACGGCGAGCTGCCGGATAGCCGGACCCACACCTAGGTCCTACGCCCAGGTTGGGTCCTGTCGAAGTTGGCTCATCGTGAACCGCGTGGTTCGAGCCGCGGATTCCTAAAGCGTACGTTCGTAGACGCGGTAGCGCCGCTTGATCTCGCCACCCATGCCTTCCATTCCGCGATTCATGGGCTTGTTGGTCTCCAGGATCCAGCCCATCTCCCCGCCCTTCTGGGGGGTGCGTTCGGCGGCGTCGAAGTGCATCTGGTAGAAGCGCGCCGCGACCCCGGTGTGCTGGTAGGCGGGCTTGACGCCCAGCGCGAACACCCGCACGGCGTCAATCTTGCGTTTCTCGCGCAGGGCGGTCACCCATCCGAAGGGCAGCAGCCGCCCGTTGAGCTTCGCCAACACCTGGTTGAAGTCAGGCAGCGTCAGTGCGGCGCCCACGACCTCGCCGGTGTCCTTTTTTTCGGCGACCATCGCCCAGTTCTCGTCCAGGACGGGTTTGAGGTCCTTTGCGTAGTGGCGGACCTCCTCCTCGTTGAGGGGTACGGAGGCCCAGTTGTTCTCCCAGGCGGCGTTGTAGACCTCAAGGAACCTGGTCACCTCCGCCTGCAGGTCCTTCTTGCGGAAGT
>DASXIB010000040.1:0-1685 GCA_036498245.1 Solirubrobacteraceae bacterium | reverse complement strand
TCGCCTAGTCGGACCAGTACCCGCTGCCCTGCGGGGAAAACGGTCCGCCGGTTGGGGGGCCGGCTGCGCCGGCGTCCGTGGGGCCGGTCATCCGGACGCCTTGGGGTTGCGTTGTGTTCTCGGCTTGCGCCTCTTTCGGGTTGGCTGCCGGCTGGCGCCCCCGAGTTCCCGCTGATTGCCGGGCGGCCGCTAGTCAAGTCGGATGTCGTGGTGTAACGGGGATCGCTCGTCGACGGTGGGGTTCGCTTCTCAGGCGGCGGTGAGTTTGGACACCTCCTGGAGTTCTTGTCTTTCCAGCGAGCTTTCCTGGGGTTGGCGAGCGTCGAGGATCAAGGCCATCGATTCGGCGGAGAGGTACCGGCGTTGCACGAGCCATTCGTCGTTCTGTTCTGAGAGCAGAGCGCCGGCGAGGCGGATCACGGCGGCGTCGTTGGGGAAGATCCCGACGACGTCGGAGCGGCGGCCGATCTCTTTGTTGACCCGCTCCAGCGGGTTGGTCGAGCGGAGCTTGGTCCAGTGCTCGCGGGGCAGGAGATAGAAGGCGATGAGGTCTTCTTCGGCTTCTTCGAGCAGCCGGCAGACTTTGGGGGCGACCGGCTCGAGGCGCTCGAGTACGTGGCCGGTGCGTTCGCGGGCTTGTTCGCGGGTGTCGGCGTTGAAGACCTCTCTGAGCGCGGCGGACACCAGCCCGCGGTGATCGCGGCGGCAGTGCGCGAGCATGTCCCTGACGAAGTGCACCGTGCATCGCTGCCACGGACACGCGAGGACGCGGGCGATCGCGTGCTTGAGCCCTTCGTGCTGATCCGAGACCGCGAGGCGCACCCCGGCGAGCCCGCGCTTTTTGAGGCCGCGGAGGAACTCGACCCAGAAGCTGCCGGACTCGACCTCGCCGATGTCCAGGCCGATCACCTCCCGCAGCCCGGTCTCGTGCACCGCATAGGCAACGACCAGCGCCTTTGAGACCACCCGGCCGTGGTCGCGGACCTTGACGTGCTTGGCGTCCAGCCAGAGATACGGGTAGGCGCCCTCCAACGGTCGCTGGCGAAACAGCTCGACCTGCTCATCCAACCCCCGGCACATATGAGAGACCCGGTCCTTGGTCATCCCCTCGATCCCCAACTGCTCGACCAGCCGATCGACCTTCCGGGTCGAGACCCCATTCACATACGCCTCGAGCACCACCGCCACGATCGCCTGCTCAGACCGCCGCCTCGGCTCGAGAAACGACGGGAAATACGCCGCTCCCTCCCGCTTACGCGGGATCAACAACTCGATCTCCCCAACCCGCGTCTCCCACGGCCGCGGGCGATACCCATTGCGATGCGTGATCCGCGCCTCCGGCGCGACCTCGCCGAGCTCCGCGCCGACCTCCGCCGAGACCTCGGCCTCCATCAACTCCCGCGCGACCAGCACCACCGCCTCGCGCACAAAATCCTCCAACCGTCCATCACGCACCTGCGCAACGACATCAGCAACCGACGTCATGCTTCCCGTTCCGGCCATCGTGGTGTGCTCCCTTCTCGTCCGACTCTGTGGTGGAGCCGACGAGGATCCACGCCACGGTGGTCGGAACCACCTCAGGCGCTCGTTACACCACTTCTACCGCTACGACCTGAAGGCGGCAGCGTTGGCTCGCGGACAGCTCGCACGCTCTGAGCTCTGGTGCCGGGGACCGCTGCAGGATC
>DASXIB010000039.1:0-85000 GCA_036498245.1 Solirubrobacteraceae bacterium | reverse complement strand
ACCCCGCCAACTGTCCGGTCGCTTCGAAGATCGGGGTGGCGACGGTGACGACGCCGTTGTTGCCGGTTCCGCTGACGGGTCCGGCGATCTTCGTATCTCATGGCGGAGAGGCGTTCCCAAGCCTGACGATGGTTCTACAGGGTTACGGTGTGACCGTCGACCTGGTCGGCACGACGTTCATCTCACGGACCGGGATCACGAGTACGACATTCAAGACTGTGCCCGACGTCCCGTTCAACACGTTCACGCTGACGTTGCCGCAAGGCAAGTACTCGGCGCTCGCGGCGAACGGGAATCTCTGCAAGTCGAAGCTCGTGATGCCGACGGAATTCCTCGCGCAGAACGGCTTGAAGATCAACAGGTCTACGCCCGTCAGCGTCACCGGCTGCTCCAAGACAAAGGCGCTCAGCCGCGGGCAGAGGTTGGCGGCGGTCTTGAAGGCATGCCATAGGAAGGCGCGTGGCAAGCGAGCCGTCTGCGAACGGCAGGCACGCAAAAGATACGGTCCGACGCGAACGAAGAAGTAGCGGGCGGCTAAAGACTCCCCCGCTCGATGCGGGCTCGAGCGTACACCCAACCCGGAGCGGTCTCGTTCCGCGAGGGTGTGCTGGCAGTGAGACCGGCGCCGGGTTCCGTTCCTATGGAAGGGATCTCGGCGTTGAATGAGACGACCAGAAAGGCAGTGCATATGAGATCCATGTTCAAGCCGATACTCGGCGTACTGGTAACAGTGCTCGCATTGAGCGCGGTCGCGTCAGCGTCAGCCTCCGCGGAAGCATGCAAAAAGAAAGCAGGCGCGAAAAGCTACATACTGTGCATCGCGGGCGAACGCATAGGCTCGCCGACCCTAGAAAAGATCGAATCCATCGAACTCCATCTGAAGTCGGGGACCAGCGGTCGCATTGTGGTTCCTTTCGCCGAAGGGACCTCAGCAACGGTCACCTGTACTACGTTGCGCGAAGGAGGAGCTATCCATACTGGCGGAGGCAGCTCCGCAGGACTAGCGGCAATGAACTTGAAGTTCGAACATTGCAAAACGACGTTTTCGGCGGGGGGAGGCTGCGCAGTGAAAGAACCCTCCACATGGCGGGGGATCACTGGCACGTTCGGCCCGTTGGCAGAAAACGTCAGGCTTCCGATGAGCGTGCGAGAGAGCATGTGGATGGAAGGAGCCGAATGTCCCCAGACATATTATGGAGAATGGTCGTTCAGCGATACTACCGGTCCAGAATGCACACTCACCGAAGCAGAAGTGGAAAAGATTGAAAAACTACTCGTGTGCAAAGGGGAAAAAAGTCATCTCAAATTGGTGACGTTCAACGCCAACGCTGAACTCGGCTTCGAAGAGACGGTAATTCTCACAGGAGAACACAAAGGCCAGAAGTTCAGCATCGTCGAAAGCAGTTAGACGAGAAAGCAGTTAGACGAAGGGTGCTAAGCGGCATGACCGGGGATCGCTGCGGTCCCCGGTCACCGCATAGTTCGGTCTCCAAGCTGCCGTTACGCAGACCCTCTCGCCACCGAGACGCGAGCGTCGGAGACGCGCTCGAAAGAGATGGAGCGCGAAGCTCGACACGACATAAGTAGGATGCCGACGTGGCCGACTCCGCCGAACCCGTCCTCTACGCCCTCGCTGACGGCGTCGTGTCGATCACGCTGAACGAACCGCACACGCGCAACGCGCTTTCACCTGAGCTCCTCTCCGGACTGATCGACGCCATCCAGCGGGCGCAGGAGGACCCCGAGGCGCGCTGCGTGGTGCTCGCCTCCTCCCACGAGCGGACCTTCTCATCGGGCGCGAACCTCGGAGGCTTCGCCGGCGACGTGCCGCTCGTGCACAAGCACTTCGGCTCGGAGCGCTTCGTCGACCTGTTCAAGCTGATCGGGAGCCTGACCAAGCCCACGCTGTGCGCGGTGCGCGGCCACGTCCTCGCCGGCGCGCTGGGGATCGCGCTCGCGTGCGACCTGATCGTCGCCTCAGAGGACGCCACGTTCGGAACGCCGGAGATCAACGTCGGCGCGTTCCCGTTCATGATCATGGCGCTGATCTACCGCAACGTCCCGCGCAAGCGCGCGAACGAGCTGCTGCTGCTCGGCGAGCGCTGGAGCGCGCAAGAGGCCTTGACGGCGGGGATCGTCAACCGCGTCCTCCCAGCCGAGGAGTTCGACGCGTTCGTCGCCGACTGGGCGGGCAAGCTCGCGGGGAAGTCGCCCGCGATCATGCGGCTTGGTAAGGAAGCGATGCACCGCCAGCTCGACATGCCGCTCGACGACGCGCTCGATTATCTGCGCGCCCAGCTCTCGCTAGCGCTCTCGACCGAGGACATCGTCGAGGGCGTGACCGCGTTCTTCGAGAAGCGCGAGGCGGTTTGGAAGGGAAGATGATCTCCGAAGAGGACGATGAGCTAAAGGTGGAGGAGAGCTTCGAGTCGGAGCGACGGGCCGGTCGCGCCGACGCGTCGAATCCGGCCGTGCTCGAGGAGATGCGTCTTTGGGAGGCGACGTTGGAAGACGGCATTGATTTCGATTCGCCGCAACCTGACCAAAGTAAGCAGTAGAACCCTTTACTTCCCGCACGGCAGACGATGGGGTTAGGATGGCGGACGTGGCCGCATCCTCAACAGAGTCAAGCCTGCTGCGTCCGCTCGTCGCGGACCTGGAAGCGCGCCGTGCGCAGATCAAGCTCGGCGGCGGGGAGGAGAAGATCGCCAAGCAGCACGAGCGCGACAAGCTCACCGCGCGCGAGCGGATCGCGCTGCTGGTGGACACGCAGGAGGGCACACCCCACGGGGCGCACCCTGAAGGGCACGCCCTGAAGGGTGCAGGCAGGCAGGCAGGCGAGAGCACGTTCGTCGAGCTCGGGATCCACGGCCGGCCGCACTTCTCACAGCGCTCGATGGACGGCGTGGAGGCGCCTGCGGACGGTGTGATCACCGGCTACGGAAAGGTCGACGGCCGTCTCACCGCGATATGCGCGTATGACTTCACGGTGATGGCCGGCTCGATGGGCATGACCGGGGAGATCAAGGTCACGCGGCTGCGCGAGCTGGCGCTGACGAAGCGAATGCCGTTCGTGTGGCTGCTCGACTCGGCCGGCGCGCGCGTGCAGGAGGCCGCCGGATCGCTGTTCGCGGGCTCCGGCCACCTGTTCCGCGAGGAGGTCGTGATGAGCGGCGTGATCCCGCAGGTCGCGGCGCTGATGGGACCGTGCGCGGCCGGCACCGCCTACATCCCCGGATTGGCTGACTTCGTGCCGATGGTGAAGGGCCGTGGCTCGATGGCGCTCGCCGGACCGCATCTCGTGCGGGCGGCCGTCGGCGAGGACGTCACCCAGGAGGAGCTCGGCGGCTCGCGCGTTCACTGTCGCAAGTCCGGTGTCGGCGACATGGAGGTGGCGAGCGACGAGGAGTGCGTCGAGCGGATCAAGCAGTACCTGTCGTTCATGCCGCAGAGCTGCGAAGAGACACCGCCGATCCGGCCCGTGGTCGACCCGATCGACCGGCGCGAGGAGGACCTGCTCGACGTGCTGCCCGAGTCGAACCGCAAGCCGTATGACATGTACGAGGTGATCCGGCGGATTACCGACGACGGCGAGTACTTCGACATGAAGGGTCAGTGGGCGAAGACGATCATCACCTGCTTCGCGCGCTTCGGCGGCCGGCCGGCGGGGATCGTCGCCAACCAGCCGAAGCAGCTGGGCGGCATTCTCGACAACGACTCGGCTGACAAGGCCGCGCGGTTCGTGAACCTGTGCAACGCCTTTGCGATCCCGCTCGTCTTCCTGCAGGACGTGCCCGGCTTCATGGTGGGCACGAAGGTCGAGGCCGCGGGCATCATCCGCCACGGCGCGAAGATGCTCTACGCCGTCGCCAACGCGACCGTGCCGAAGATCACGGTGATCACGCGCAAGGCCTACGGGGCCGGCTATTACGTGATGAACGGGCGCGCGTACGAACCGGACCTGATCGTCGCCTGGCCGAGCGCCGAGATCAGCGTGATGGGCGCGGAGGGGGTCGTGGAGATCGCGTTTCGCAAGCAGGTCGAGGAGGCGGAGGACCCGCAGGCCAAGAAGGCCGAGCTGATCGAGGGCTTTCGCAAGATCTTCGACGTTTACATCGCTGCCGGCAACGACCTGATCGACGACGTGATCGACCCGCGCGAGACCCGTGAGACGATCTGCCGCGCGCTGGAGATGTCCGCCGGCAAGAAGGTCGAGCGGCCGTGGAAGCGCCATGGGGTGGTGCCGGTATGAGCGTCGAGGATCCCGTCGTCATCACCTGCTCGATCTCCGGGGCGATCGCCAACCGCGAGCAGTGCCCGGCGATTCCCTACACCCCCGCGGAGTACGCGGCGGAGGCGCGGCGAATCGTGGACGAGGGCGGCGTGATGATCCACATCCACGCGCGCAAACCCGACGGCACGCCGAGCTATGAGATCGAGGACTTCCAGGCCATCAGCGACGCGATTCGCGCCGAGGTCGGCGACCAGGCGATCATCAACTTCTCCACCGGCACGATCGGTGTCTCGGTGGAGAAGCGCGTGGCTTATTTGCGCGCGTGCCGTCCCGAGGTGGCGGCGTTGAATATGGGCTCGATGAACTACGCGAAGTACTCGCGCTCGCGCAAGGAGTTCGTGTTCAAGATGGTATTCGCCAACCCGTTCGAGGAGATCGTCGAGCTGCTCGAGGCGATGAACGAGCTGGGGATCAAACCGGAGCATGAGTGCTTCGATATCGGTCACGTCGGCAGTCTCGCGCCACTGATCGACATGGGCGTGCTGAAGACCCCGCTGCACGTGGACTGCGTGATGGGCGTCGTCGGCGGCATCCCTGCAACCGCGCGCAACCTCGCGGCGATGGTCGAGAACCTCCCGGCCGAATCGCACTGGGGCGTGATCGGCATCTCGCGCGACCAGTGGATGCTCGTCGCCGCGGCGCTGACCCTCGGCGGCTCGATCAGGGTGGGACTCGAGGACAACCTGTACCTGCCCAACGGCGAGATGGCCAAGTCGAACGGCGAGCTGATCGCCAAGGCCCGGCAGATGACCGAGGACATCGGTCGCCGCCCCGCGACCGTGCAGGAGGCCCGCGCGATGCTGGCAATCCCTCAGCGGCAAGGGTAGGGACATGAGAGTTCCGTTGTCCTGCGGCTCCTCGGCTGTGCGCGGCATGCGAGCGAAGCCCCGGCGATGAGTCTCCCGTTGGAGGGCATCCGCGTGCTCGACCTCTCCCGTCTGTTGCCCGGCGGCTTCTGCTCGCTGCTGCTCGCCGACTTCGGCGCGGACGTGCTGAAGGTCGAGGACACCGGCATGGGCGATTACATCCGCTGGTCGCCGCCCTACTACGACGGACCACACGAGACTGCCAAGTCGGCGCTGTTCCTGTCGCTGAACCGCAACAAGCGCTCGATCCGCCTCGACCTCAAGCACCCAAGGGGGCGCGAGGCGCTTCTGCGGCTCGTGCGCGACCACGACGTCGTGCTCGAGTCGTTCCGCCCCGGTGTGCTCGACCGGCTGGGCGTGGGCTACGAGCGCATGCGCGAGGAGAATCCCGGGCTCGTCTACTGCGCGATCTCCGGCTATGGCCAGTCCGGCCCCAAGCGCACTGCCGCCGGGCACGACATGAACTACCTCGGCTTGATCGGCCTGCTCGGCCTGACCGGCGAGGCCGGCGGCGAGCCGGTGCAGGCCGCGGGTCAGATCGCCGACCTCGGCGGCGGCGCGCTGATGGCGGCGTTCGCGATCCTCGCCGCGCTGCGCGAGCGCGACGGTGGCCGGGCGGGGTCCGGCTCTCGCGATGGCCGGCCTGGGCGCGCGGGCTCGGGCGAAGGCCAGCTCGTGGATGTGTCGATGGCCGACGGTGCGCTCTCCTGGCTCGCGATGGTGGCCGCGGGCTACTTCGCGGACGGGACCGTGCCGCGCAGGGGAGACCTGCCCCTGGCCGGCTCGCTGATCTGCTATCGGCCGTATGAGTGCTCGGACGGCTGGGTAACGCTCGGCGCGCTGGAGCCGAAGTTCTGGCAGGCGTGGTGTCGCGGTGTCGGCCGTGAGGATCTGATCGCCAAGCAGTTCGAGCGCCCGGGCTCCGAATCCCACGCCGAGGTCGAGGAGATCTTCAAGGCACGAGACCGCGAGCAGTGGGAGGCGTTCGCACGCGAGCACGACTGTTGCCTCGAGCCCGTGCTGGAGCTCGACGAGGCGCTCTCCTCCGACCTGGTTCGTGAGCGTGAGATGGTTGTCGAGATCGAGCAGCCCGGCGCCGAACGAGCGGTCCGCCAGCTCGGTATCCCGGTCAAGCTCGCGCGTACCCCCGGCCAGCACGCGCGCCTGCCCGGACCGGCGCTGGGCGAGCACACCGAGCAGGTGCTGCGCGACGTCGGCTACTCCGAGCAGGAGGTCGCCGAGCTGCTGCAGAGCGGAGCGGCCGCAGGCGCGGCGGAGGTCCCGGCCGCGACGGCGTTCCGGGTGTGAGTTCGAGCGTGCGGCGGAGTTCGAGCATCCAGGTGGGTTCGCGCGTCCCGGTGGATCCGACGACACGGGTGGGCGTACGAGCATGAGCACGACCGTACGCACGACCGGGGATGGTTCTCTCGACCGCGCCCCGCTGCTGAAGATGAGCGAGCTGGCCGAGCGCTCGGGCGTGAGTGCGGGGACGATTCGCCACTACCTGCGCGAGGGCCTGCTCGGCGACGGCGAGGAGATCGTCAGGACGAGTCGCAACATGGCCTACTACCCGCCCGAGTACGTCGAGCGGATCGCCCTGATCAAGCGCCTGCAGGAGGAGCGTTTCATGCCTTTGCGCGTGATCAAGGGCGCGCTCGAGCACGAACCGGAGCGGCTGCGCGCGCTGATCGAGATCGAGGATCGGATCCTCGACCGTGCGCTGTCGAGCGCTGACGAGCGCAGCCGCGCCTCGGCGCGGGAGGTACGCGAGCGCTACGAGATTCCCGCCAACGTGCTCGAGCGCCTGGCGGAGATCGGCGTGCTCACGCCGGCCGGCCGCGGTGCGAGCGGCGGCTATGACGAGGACGACGTGAAGATCATCGAGGCGATCGCCAAGTTTCGCGCGGGCGGTTACGAGGAGGCGCTTGGCTTCACGGTCTACGACACGCTGCGCTACCGCGAGGCCCTGGAGCCGCTGGTGCAGGAGGAGGTGCGCGCGCTGCTCGACCGGCTGGCCGGTGAGGTCGAGGTCGAGCGCGCATTGGAGATCGTCACCGCAGGCGCCGAGCCGCTGCGCGAGCTGATCGGCGCGATGCACTCGAAGCTGCTGCTCGCCGAGCTGCGCCGCCAGCGCGCGCGGTAGTCCACGGCTCGCACGTCGGTCGGGCGCGACGGCCGTGTTGATCGACGGGGCGCGACAGCTACCACTTCGCGCGGTGGTGCTCGGCGACGCCGAGACCGTGCGCCAACTCGACGCCTCCCGGGAGCGTGCCGGAGAAGACGCCGAACGGCGCCCGGTAGTCGCTGCTCACGATCACCAGGCTCTCGCGGCGGTGGCGCTCGGCCTCGGCCGCGAATCGCAGCTCCGAGCCGTCGACGCACGCGATCGACGCGAGGTCCTCGGAGAACTCCACAGGAGGCGCCTCACGCGGCTCGCCGGCGATCCACACCGCGCGCTCGCTGCCCGTCGGCGGGTCGTTTACTCCGGCGACGAGGTTGAACGCGAGCGGCGTTCCGTCGGGTGTTACGCCGACGCCCGCCGCCCAGCGCCACTCGGTGTGACGGGCGTGGTAGCCGGCGGTGTCGTCGACGATCGCCAGCGCCTCGATCGTTCGCGCCGGGCCGCCGTCGAGAGAGATCGTTCCGCGGGCGGGAACGCCCGCCTGCTTGCGCGTCCACACCTGGCCGCGACCGTGCGCGCATAGCGCCTGCACGCCCTCGTCTTCCTCCAGCGCAAGATCGAGCTCCACGCCGCGATCGCGCACGCGCACCCGGCCCGACCGATAGGCCTCATCCCAATCGGCGGTGCTCGCGCGCTGACGCTCGGATTCCTTGCTCGCGCGCGCCCGCGGCGTTCGCGTCAGGCCGATGTGCGCACGCTCGGGTTCGGGGTGCTCCGTCGCGCGTGCGCGCCGTGCGCCCGCCGCAAGCTCCACGGCCCCGCGTCGCCATAGCAGTCGCGTGCGCTCGCGTATACGGCCGTCGCCACGCGTGAGAACCGCCCAGAACGCCTGCCTAGCGGGGCCCACCTGGACGAGCGCCGCGCAGGCCATCAGCTGCTCCTCGAAGACGCCTACGTAGCGCCATCGCTTGAGCGGCCGACCGTCGCGAAACGGCTGCACGCGCGCGGAAAGCAGGGGACGCTGAGCCGCCGTCTCGACCCACTCGGGCGCTATGCTGGAGAATGTTGACTGACTGGTCAATCTAGTTCTGTGGGTGGGATGCCAAGGCCCGCGGGAGGAGCCTTAAGCTTTGAGAGTCGCGGCAGTCCAGCTCACCTCATCCGCCGAGAAGGCCGCGAACCTGGCGAGCGCCGATCGCCTCACACGCGCCGCGGCCGCCGACGGCGCGAAGTTGATCGTACTCCCCGAGAAGTGGACCGCGATCGGCTCGGTCGAGGACTTGCGCGCCGCCTCGGAGCCGCTCGACGGACCCGCGATCGAATGGGCTCGCGCGATTGCGCGCGAACTGGGAATCGATCTGGTGGCCGGCTCGATCACCGAGCGCGTCGAGGGGCAGGAGAAGTTGGCGAACACCTCCGTGCACGTCGACCCACGGGGAGAGGTGAAGGCCGTCTACCGCAAGCTGCACATGTTTGACGTAGACGTAGGCGGACGCCCCTACCGCGAGTCCGATCTCGAGCAGCCCGGTGGGGAGATCGTGCTCACAGAGACCGCCGACGGAGTCGAGCTGGGCATGTCGATCTGCTACGACCTGCGCTTTCCCGAGCTCTTCCGGATCCTCGCCGTCAGGGGCGCGCGCGTGATCGCGCTGCCGGCGGCGTTCACGCTGGCGACCACCCGCGATCACTGGGAGACCCTCGTGCGGGCGCGGGCGATCGAGAACCAGGCCTTCGTGATTGCGGCCAACCAGGTCGGAGCCCATCCGGCCGGCTACCACTCGGGCGGTCGCTCGATGATCGTCGATCCCTGGGGCGTCGTACTCGCCCAGGCGCCCGACCGCGCGGGGCACATCGTGGCCGATCTCGACCTCAACGACCAGGACCGGGTCCGCTCTGAGCTGCCCTCGCTCGCCAATCGCCGCCCGCAGGTTTATCGGTGGCCTGAGAGCGGTGAGAGTCACAAGATCGACGAGAGCGAGAACGGGGAAGGCGAAGCCGGCGGGGCCACCATCGCCGCCATGCCGGTCGCCCGGACCGGAGCCGGCCGATGAGCACCAGCCGTCAACCGGCCGCCGGCGCCAAGCCCGCGCCGGACAAGCGTCGCGTGATCCTCGACGCGGCGGTGCGGGTGTTCGCTCGCCAGGGCTTCCACGCCTGCCGGGTCGCGGACATCGCTGATGAGGCCGGCGTGGCCTACGGCCTCGTCTACCACTACTTCGCCTCCAAGGATGAGGTGCTCGACACGCTGTTCCTCGAGCGCTGGAACGTGATGCTCGCGATGATCCGCGAGGTCGATCAGCAGAGCATCCCCGTGCGCGAGAAGCTCGACGCGATCGCCTCGTTCATCGTCGACTCCTACCGCCACGATCCGGATCTGATGAAGGTGATCATCGTCGAGGTCACGCGCGCGGCGAACTCGTTCGGGCAGACCCACCTGGCCCACATCCGCGAGGCCTACGAGCTGATCGGGGAGATCGTCGCCAAGGCCCAGGCCGACGGCGTGTTCAAGCCCGAGATCGAAGCGCGATTCGCCGCGATGGCCTTCTACGGGGCGATCGAGCAGCTGCTCACCGGCTGGATCTTCGGGCTGCGCCCGCAGGGGCCCGAGGACTTCGAGCGCGCCAAGTGGCTCGTCGTCGAGACCGTCTGTGGCGGCTTGCAGACGAGCGCGGTCGGCCAGGCGACGGCTGGTTAAACCCCTGCGGCGCATGCAGAGCTCGACCGGGCTGCTCGGAGTGGATCCTTGGCTCATCAGATTGGGATGCGACCTCCGCGGGGAATAGACTCCCGGCGATGGAGAACGAGATGGTCAAGCGATTGATCTGGTCCGGCCTGCTGGCCGGGGCCGGCGCGCTGTCCAGCATCCTCGCTCAGCGCGTCGCCGCGCTGGTGTGGCGGCGCATGTTCGAAGAGGAGCCGCCGGAGTGAGCGCCACGCCTGGCAGCGACCCTTTCAAGGACGAGCGCCAAAAGGGCATCGCCACGGCGATCACCGAGGTCTCCGAGCGCGCCTCGCTGCTGGTCCGCGAGGAGATCGAGCTCGCCAAGGCCGAGGTCACCGAAAAGGCCACGAAGCTCGTCAAGGGCGCCGTCGTCGGAGTCGCCGCGGGGGTCTTCTTCCTGATGGCGCTCGTGTTTGCGCTCGTCGGATGCGCATGGCTCCTCTACTACTACCTGCCGGTGGGCGACTTCGCCTACTTCTGGGGATTCTTCGCGATGGCCGTGATCCTCGTCGTGCTCGGCGGCATCGCCGGCTTGATCGCCGCGAAAGTGGTCAAAAAAGGCACCCCGCCGACGCCGAGCATGGCGATCGAGGAGGCCCGCAAGATCCGCGAGACGGTCAGCGACAAGCAGGAGAAGAGCTGATGGCCTCGCGCTCTCCCGCCGAGATTCGCAGCTCGATCGAGAGCAATCGCGTCGAGCTCGCGGTCTCCCTCGACCGCCTCCGCGGCGAGGTGGCCCATCTGACTGACTGGCGCGGCCACGTCGAGCGCCACCGACGCGAGCTGATGATCGGCGCGGCCGTCGTTGGCTTCGGCATCGGCGTGCGCCTGCTGCGCCGCCGCGGCCGCCGAGACTGACCACCGAGGCGGGTCAGGCCAGCAGCGCTCGCGGCACCGCCCCGACGCCGATCAGGCCCGGCCCGGTGTACGTGCCGATGACCGGCCCGACCTCGGAGGTGAAGACGGGCTCGGAGTCGAAGATCTCCCGGCAGCGGTCGATCAGCCGCTGCGCCTGCTCGGGCGCCTGGATGTGCTGCACCACCCACCCGTCCGCGTCGTTGTCGTGCAGCTCCTGCGCGTACTTGACCATGCGCTCGAACGCCCGACCGGCGGTGCGCACGCGCTCGACCGGCGTGATTTCGTACTCGAGCGACAGGATCGGCTTGATCTTCAGCGTGCCCCCGAGCCACGCCTGGGCCTTGCCGACCCGTCCGCCCCGGCGCAGGTACTCGAGCGTGTCGATGCAGAACCAGATCTTCAGCGCCGCGCGCGTCTCCCGCACGCGCGCGAGGACCGCATCTTTGTCGGCGCCCGCGCGTGCCGCGGCGCATGCCGCCAGGATCAGCAGGCCCGTTCCGCCGCACGCCGTTTCCCCGTCGATCACCTCGACTCGGTTGCCCAGCCCGCGCTCTGCGAGCAGACCATGCGCCTGGCGTGCCGCCTCGCACGTGCCCGAGATGCCGCCGGCGAGATGAATCGAGACGACGTCCCGGCCCGCGTCCAACAGTGGCTCCCAAACCGCCAGGAAGTCGCCGATCGAGGGCTGCGAGGTGGTCGGCAGCTCTGGATCGCTGCGCAACCGGTCGTAGAACTCGTCCCACCCATCCATCTCGAGCTCGCGCCGCGCAGCGCCCTTCCAGCCGACATACAGGCTGACCTGGTGCACCTCCTCGCCGTCGGCGAGCCCGCGCGGCAGGTAGTGCGTGCTGTCGGTGGCTACCGCGACGGGGGGCATGAGGCGTGACGCTACCGCACGGGCATGCCGGCCCTTCAGCCCAGCCGATTCTCGATCTGCGTGAGCCCCGGCGCGACTGCCTGCGCGTCCTCGGCCAGCGGCTCGGCGGACGTCCCGCCGTCCTGTTCCGCGTCGTCGAGACCCAGCGCTCCTGCGAGCTCGCCGGACTCGTACATCTCCATCACGATGTCGCAGCCACCGACCAGCTCGCCCTTGGCGAACAGCTGGGGGATCGTCGGCCAGTTCGAGATCGCCGAGAGCTCCTGGCGAATGCGCGGGTCGGGCAGGACGTCCACGGCCGCGAACGGCGCGTCGAGCGCCTGCAGCGCCGCCACCGTGCGCGCGGAGAAGCCGCACGCGGGCGCCTCGGGGGTGCCCTTCATGAACAGGATCACCTCGTGCTCGTCGATCGCCTGCGCGATCGCCTCACGGATGGGATTTTGCTCGGTGCTTGACATGAGCGGCTCCTGGCTTACTCGGTGGTTGGCTGCTTCAGTGGGTCGGTGTCTTCAGTGGGTCGGCGTCTTCTGCGGGGTCTGCGTCTTCAGCGACAGGGCGTGGATCGCGCCCCCGATCTCCGCGCCGAAGACCTCGTACACGAGACGGTGCTGCTCGATCCGGTTGCGCCCCTCGAACGCCGCGGCGATCACCGTCGCGCGGAAATGGTCGCCGCCGCCGGTGTAGTCCTCGACCTCCACGCTCGAGCCGGGGATGGCGGTCTCGATGCGCTGCTTGATCTCCTCGGCGTTGGGCATGCTTCAAGAGTAGAACCTCTCGCCATTGGAGCACAAAGCCGGCGCTATACTTTGGAAAGCGATGATCACGATCAGCGACAAGGGCGCGGAGAAGGTCCACGAGTTTCTTTCCTCCCAGGAGGGCGACGTGAGCATGGCCGGGCTGCGTGTGGGCGTGCGCGGCGGTGGCTGCTCGGGCTTCCAGTACCAGCTCGCCTTCGACCAGCAGCACGACAACGACGCCGTCTTCGAATCCCACGGCCTGAAGCTGCTCGTCGACAACGACAGCCTCCCGTTCGTCAGCGGCTCGACGATCGACTACGAGGAGAGCCTCCAAGGCGCCGGCTTCAAGGTCTCGAACCCCAACGTGGTCGCCGCCTGCGGTTGCGGCTCCTCGTTCCGTGTCGCCGACGAGGAGCAGGTCTCGGCGGTCTAGATTATGCTCCAAGAGATAATGTCTTCGTAGGTAGAGATCCTTACCTTGACAGACATAATCTAGTTTGCCATAATCTCCACATCGCGTTCCCCGACCACAGCCCGACGAACCCCTTCAGCTTTGGTGCCCTCGCGCTCGACGAGGCGTTCACCGATCGCGAAAGAGAGCTGAAGGAACTGGCCGCAGACATGCGCAACGGTCAGGATGTCGTGCTGTTCGCGCCCCGTCGCTACGGCAAGTCCTCCCTGCTCTGGCGGGTAGCGCAGGAGCTGGTAACCGAGGACATACTGGTCGCCCAAGTCGACCTGATGCGGACGCCGACCAAGGAGAAGCTCGCGGAGAAGCTCGCCAAGACGATTCACGAGGAGATCGCCTCGCGGCTGTTTCGCGCTCGCGAGCGCGCGCGTGTGTTCGCCGGACTGCGGGTAAAGCCAACCATCACCGTTGATCCCGACGACGGCTCGCTCTCCTTCGGCTTTGACGCCCGCGCGGACAAGCAGGACATCGACGCCACACTGGAAGGGCTGCTCGCCCTTCCAGGTCGCCTGGCGGCCGAACGCGACAGACGGGTCGCGCTGGTGCTCGACGAGTTCCAAGAGGTCGTCGAGGTCGATCCGGGTCTGCCCAAGCTGATGCGCTCCGTCTTCCAGGAGCAGCCGGAGGTCTCCCACGTCTACCTGGGCAGCAAGCGCCACATGATGGAGCGGATCTTCAACGACGAGAACGAGCCATTCTGGCGCAGCGCCAAGCAGATGGAGCTGGGCGTCATCCTGCCGGTGCTTTTCGAGCGCTATGCGACCGAGCAGTTCACGCGTACGGGCAAGGTCCTGGATCCCTCAGCCTGCGAGCGCCTGCTCCAGTTGACCGGCGGTCATCCCTACGCGACGCAAGAGGCTCTGTACTTCCTCTGGGAGGAGGCATCCGCGGGCGAGACGGCGGAAGATGCGCGCCTTCGACTGGCGCTGGAGGCACTGCTGCGCTCCGAGCACGCTCACTTCAGCCTGCTGTGGTCGCGCGCCGCCGCCGCTCAGCGTCTGGTGCTGCAGGCGCTGGCATCGGAGCAGCCCGGCCGTCCGCTGAGCAGCGACTACCAGGGTCGCCACTCCCTTCCGGGTGCCTCCACGGTGCAGACGGCACTGGGGGCGCTGTCCGAGGCAGAACTCGTAAGCAGGATCGGCAGGGGGGAGTACAGGATCGCCGAGCCATTCCTGGCCGAGTGGATCGTTCTCAACGAGAGTTGATGCCTAAACGCCGCGGGAAGGACGATATCTCCCCACTCTGGATGCTTTCCCGATGCCTTTTCCGCCTGTCGACCAGGCCCGCGATTCGGGCACTGGGCGTGGCCTTGGCTTTGGTCTGCTTCAGCGGGTGTGGAACCACCCATTCGCATCATGCACCGACGCCTGCCGCTCCCGCCGTCCGCCCGACACTCCCTGCCTCCGCTCCCGCCTTTGGGCTGACCGAGGACAACGCCGAGCTGCTGTCGAACCCGAACGGCTCGCCGGGGTTCGTCGAGTTCCTCGCCGCGCGGCGAGAGCTCACGGCGCTGCATCCGACCTACCTGCGTCTGCTCGTGGACTGGGCGGCGCTGCAGCCCGCTCCCGACCGACCGCCGGCGCTGGAAGCTCCGGTGAACGGCTGCGCGCGGACAGTTGGTCCGTGCGGCGTCTATGCCGGCATCCGGGCGGAGCTGGCCGCGATCGCCTCCCAACAGCGCGCGGCCGGGGTTGGACACGGTGGCGATTTCCAGGTCGTGATCGACGTCTTCGGCGTCCCTGCGTGGGCTGCCCGGGCGCCCTCCGGCTGCGAGCGTGCCGGGACCGCTTCATTCTCTCGACCACTCGCCGCCCCGGCCCTCGTCGCCTACCGCGCGCTGATCCGCTCGCTGCTCGCACTTGCCGCGCGCGAGGGCGTCTCCCTGCGCTGGTGGAGCCCATGGAACGAGCCCAACGACCCCATCTTCATCAGTCCCCAACGGGCGTCATGCGCGTCTGACTCGCCGCCCGTCTCCGCGGCCGTCTACGCTCAGCTGAGTCGGGCGATGGCCGCCGAGCTGCAAACCGACGGCGGTGGTCCTCACCAGTTGCTTCTCGGCGAGCTGGCCGACTCGTTGTCAGACTCGCCTCACCGCACCAGCATCCCGGCGTTCGTCGCGGCGCTGCCCCCGGACGTGCTTTGCCTGAGCGACGTGTGGTCGGTTCACGCCTACGCTCGACGCGAGCCTGCCGCCGCTTCGTCGCCCGACCCAGTGCAGGCGCTCGAGGCGGCGCTCGCCGCGCGCGGCGGCTGCGCCCGCCAGGCGCGGGTCTGGGTCACCGAGGCCGGGGCCGGCGCTCCCCATCCGGGTAAGCCGAGACCCGCGGACGCAGCCGACGAGCACGCCGGCTGCCTCGCCCTCGCAGCCCAGCTCCTCCGCTGGCACGAAGACCCCCGGGTCGATGCGGTCTTCCAGTACACGTTCCGCGAGGACCCCTCGTTTCCGGTCGGTCTCGTCAGTCCCGACCTCTCTCGCCTGTATCCGAGCTATCGCCTGTGGCTGGCCTGGGCACGGCTCAGGGCTGCGGGGCAGGCCCCGCCCACTCCCGCTGCAGGCTGCTCGTAGTTCTGTCGCGATGGCATCGGCCACAACTCGGTTTCGGCTTGCGAATAAGGTGGCTCGCCGTGCCTGTCATGCCCGTTGCCCTGCGACGCCTCACACCCGATCGTCTGCGCGACGACGTGCGCCTGCGTGCGCTCGCCGTCGGCTTCGGGCTGATCCCGCCGCGCACGATGCACTCCCCCGAGGACGCGCGTGTGCTCCTGGACGCTTCACACGGGGCGTGGCGGGTGGTCGAGATCGGTGTGTACGAGGGCTCCTCGGCGCTTGCGCTTTGCGATGCGCTGACCGCTGGTGCCGAGCTGCACCTGGTCGACCCCTTCGGGCGCCACTCCGACGCGCTGCCTCATGGCTGGGGCGCCACGGAGTGGGCCACCCGCCGCGTGGTCTCGCGTGCCTGCCGGCGTGGCGGTCCGTCGGTTCGTTGGCACGTCGCCCTGTCCGCTGACGCCGCTCGGCGCTGGGAGGGCGAGGTGGACGTCGTTTTCATCGACGGCGACCATTCTGAGGCGGGGTGTGAGCTGGATTGGAGCTGCTGGCACCGCTTCGTGCCCGTCGGCGGACGCGTCGTGTTCCACGACGCGCGGGCCGACCAGCCGGGGGGTCGCGGTCTCCCCGGTCCCACCTCCGTGGTCACGCGCCACTTCCGTGCCAAAGGTGGCGCCCCGGGGTGGGAGATCGTCGCCGAGGCCGACCGTACAGTCGCGGTTGGGCGGGTGGCCTGAGACAGTTCGCGCGCCACGCGCTAGACACTCGCGAGGCGCTCGAGATCCTCGAGATCTTGCGGACGACCCGCTGCCATGCCCCGCATTGTAGGTCGGCTGTCGCTCCTTGGAAGGCTTTGGCGGCCGAGCGTCTACGTAGGCTCGTTCGCCAGCGAACGCCAAAGGTACCGGCAGGCCAGCGTGCGGTGTGGCCGCCATGGCTCCGCGATCGCCTCCATCGCCGGCGGGTCGGGCAGCGCCTCGAGCCCGTATGCGCGTTCGATCGCCCGGCGAATTCCCAGGTCGCCGACGGGGAGCACATCGGGGCGTTCGAGGTGGAACATCAAGAACATCTGCGCCGTCCACAGGCCGAGGCCCTTGACCGCCGTGAGCTCCGCGATCACCTCCTCGTCGGGCAGCTCGTCCAGCCGCTCCAGTTCCAGTTCGCCCGAGATCACGTGCTCGGCGAGCGATCTCAGATAGCGCACCTTCGCGCGTGAGAAGCCCGCCGCCGCGCGCAGCTCTTCGGGCTCGTCGTTCAGGATCTCCTGCGGCGTCGGCGGGCGGCCGCCGAAGCGCGCGGTCAGCCGTCCGTAGATCGCCCGCGCGGCGAGCACAGACAGCTGCTGACCGGCGATCGAGCGCACGAGCGCTCCGTAGTGATCGTCGGGCTCCGGCCGTCCGGCGCGAGAGCTCGGCAGTGTGCCGACCGCGTCGATCAACTCCGCGAGCACCGGGTCCGCCCGGCGCAGGTGCGCTCGTCCCTTAGGCAGCGGGCGCCCCGACCGCGGGCAGCGACCCGACCGCGAGCGGCTCGCCGTCGAGCGCGTTCAACGCGCGCTCGACCGACATCGCGATGCACGTGAAGCTCGGCGTGTCGCGGACCGTGAACCTGGACGCCTCAGTCGTGCGCAGGCGCTGGACGAGGTCGAGGAACGTGCCGACGTCATCGGTGTCAAAGGCCACCACGAACTCCTGGTCGTCGAGTCCGAACGAGTACGTCGTGTGGTTGTCCACGCCCGGGTATTCCCGCCCGACGGTGATGTGCCCCTGCATGATCCGCCAGCGCTCCTCGGCCGGCAGCGCGTACCACTCGCGCGACTTCACGAACGGGTACACGAACACATACTTGCCGCGGAACCCGCGCGGGGTCGTGCGCTCGTCCTCCGAGTACTCCGAGCTCTTCCTCATGCCCAGGAAAGAGTGGGGGATGTGCGCCCACTTCATCAGCCCGCTCTGCGCCAGCACGACGTGGAACTCGTGGATCCGCTCGAGGTTCTCCGCCTCTGAGATCAGCAGCAGCTCGGCGTCCCCGCGCGTGCCGACGAGCGAGAACGACTGCAGCAGATGGCCGTCGGCGAAGTCCTCGCACGCCGCCATCAGCTCGCGCTTGTCCCGTTCGCGGCGCTCGTCCTCGAGCCGTCGCCACGCGGGGTCGAGCTTCAAGAACGTGTACTTGACGAAGTGCCGCGCGCTCACGCCTCGATTATCGCACCGGGTGAGCCGGCGGCAGGCCGGCGTGGCGCGCCACGCTCGTCGTCCGGACCGGCGTGTGCGGCAGGCTCGTCGCCTGCCCGACTCCCACGGCGGCTACAGTTCACCTGTGCGGATCGCGCTCGTCTCGCCGTACTCCTGGACGTACCCCGGTGGAGTCACGCGCCACATCGACGCGCTCGCATCCGAGCTGACCGCGCTCGGTCACGACGCTCGCATTCTCGCGCCGTTCGATCCCGACGACGCGCTCTCCCGCCGCCTGCACCGCGGCGCCCGCCCGCAGCCGCTCCACCCCCCCGAGCGGTTCGTCTCGCTCGGGCGCACCGTTGGGCTTCCCGCCAACGGCGCCGTCTCGAACATGGCGCTCACCCCGCACTCGGTCTTCGCCCTGCGCCGCGAGCTGCGCGAGGGCGGCTACGACGTCGCCCATATCCACGAGCCGGTCGTCCCGATCGTCGGCTGGGACGCGCTCTGCTCGGCCGGCGAGCTTCCCCTCGTCGGCACCTTCCACACCTACTCCGAGAACGTCCTCACGAACGGGCTCGCCGCGATCCCGCTCGGCGGGCGGCGGCGGATGAACCGCCTGCACGTGCGCATCGCCGTCTCCGAGGCCGCCGCCTGGACGGCCCGGCGCTTCTACGGCGGCCACTACCGCGTCGTCCCCAACGGCGTTCACCTCCTGGACACCAACCCCCAGTCGGAGCCCTGGCCGCGCGAGGGATCTCCAAGCACCGGCACGCACGCCCTCCCAACCGTTCCCACCCGAGCTGACGACTCCGCCGACGTGACCGACGAGCCGTCCCCGTTGCGAATCCTGTTCATCGGACAAGCAGTCGAACGCAAGGGGCTGCCGATCCTGCTGCGCGCCTTCGAGGCGCTCCGCGACCACGTGCCGGCGACGCTCACGCTAGTCGGCGCATCCTCTGACGAGGTCGCCCACATGATGCTCGACGACCGCGGCGTGCGCGCGCTCGGCAAGGTCTCCGAGGCCCGCAAGCTGGTCGAGCTGCGCGACGCGCAGGTGCTGTGCGCGCCCTCTCTGCACGGTGAGAGCTTCGGCATGGTCCTGACCGAGGCGTTCGCCAGCTCCACTCCCGTCGTCGCCTCCGACATCCCCGGCTACCGCGACGTCGTCCGCGACGGTCGCGACGGGCTGCTGACCGCCCCCGGAGATGCCCTCGCTCTGGCCGAGGCGTTGCGTCGCCTCGCCCTGGACGAGCGCATGCGTGCTCCCATGGCCCTTGCCGCGCGCGCGCGCGCCGAGCGCTTCGCATGGCCGCACGTCGCCGCCGAGGTGGTCGACTGCTACCACGAGGCGCGCGCCGTCGGGCAGCCCGTGAGCGGGCTCTCGCGCGCCGCGGTGCGCTACGGCTTTGCGCCCGCCGACCTGCGCCCGCGCATTCCCGCCCAGCGGCTGCCCTCGCTCGCCCCACCCGCGCCCCCTCTCGCCGGGCGGCCCCGTCGCGTGCGTGCGCTCCGCCGCCTTGCATTCGCCGCGACCTCCCTGGCGGGAGCCGGTCTCGCCGCACTCGCTCTGCAGCGTGTGGGGGTCACCCGTGTCGCCGCCTCCCTCCTGGCCTCCAAGCCGGGTCTCATCGCGGCCGGGCTCGCGCTGATGTGCGCCGCGATGTTCGCCCGTGCCCTTTCCTGGCATGCGATCCTCGCCGCCGCCCCCACCTGGCGACGCGCCAAACGCCGAGACGCGATGCAGGGGACGTTCATCGGCGTGCTGATGTCAGCCACTCTGCCTGCTCGTCTCGGCGAGCCTTCCAGGGCGCTGATCGTCGCCCGCCGGATCGGCCGCGCGCGCGAGACGCTCCCCGTGGTGCTCGGCACGATCGTCTCCCAGACGCTCCTCAACCTGCTCGCCCTCGCCGTCCTCGGCGGCGTCACGCTCTCGAGCGTCGCCGTCCTCGACGGTCACGACAGGGCGTTGCTCGCGATTGCGCTCGCGCCGCTCGCGGCACTCCTCACAGTGTTGCTCGCTCCTGTGCTCGTCCCCGCGGCCGCTGTCTCTCGCTCACGGCGCCTGCACGCGCTCATGACTGCTCTCCGCGGCTCGCTCCTGCGCGTGCGCGACGGCCTGCTCGTCTTTCGCCAACCCCGTCGCGCCGGTTTTGCCGCCGCCGCGCAACTCGGGGCGTGGGCCCTGCAATGGCTGGCCTGCTGGCTGCTGCTCGTGGCGCTCGGGCTCGATTCTCATACCGGCGTCGCCGCGGCCGCCGCCGTGCTCTTCGCCGTCAACGTCACCGCGGTCATCCCCGCCACTCCCGCCAACATCGGCGTCTTCCAAGCCGCATGCGTGGCCGTGCTCGCCGGTGCCTACCACGTCTCCACCCCCGACGCGATCGCCTACGGGATCGTCCTTCAGGCGGTCGAGCTTGCCGCCGCCTTGATCATGGGGTTGCCCGCGCTCGTCAACGAGGGTCTGTCCTGGAGGGACGTGCGCCTGCGCACGATGCACGCGACGCCTGTGAAGCTTGGTCCGTTGCCCGAGCGCGCGGGCACCCTTTCACGCGTCGAGAGGTAGGGGCGGTGTCGGCGAGACTTAGGGAGGGCTCGTGGGCCCTTACCCGCGGAGGCTGACCTCCGGTTTTAGAAAGTCAGCGCCTCAAGCGACAACTAAGCCGGCCACATGATGTGGCTCGGGTACCGGCTCGCCGACTTCGCGCATCAGCTCGATGTGCATGGGGATCGCCTCACTGATGAGCTTCTCGACCTCCGCTTGCGTTTTTGCGACCGCGACGCAGCCTGGCAGGTCGGGAGACGAGGCGCCCCAACCGCCGTCCTCACCCTTCTCATAGACAACCAGGTACTCAGTCACCGCAGCTCCTCAATTCTGGATTTCCGCCTGATGCTGGCGAGCTGGCCTACAGGGATGGTATCGCTTCGCTTGCCTGTGACGGTGATCACGAACGGGAAATCGGGATGCTTGAACTGGCGATGGCTCCCACGCTCGCGCACTTGGCGCCAGCCGTGTTCTTCAATAATCGAGATCACCTTGTGAACCTTCTTCGCCACCTCTTCCTTCTCCGCCGAGCGCGCCGAAATGGGGACGCGAGCAGGCATGCGCGCGCGGGCGGCGTATCGAATGAGGTGACCTTCTCCGCCATGACCGGCGCCTGGGTCTACATCCTGCGCTGCCGCGACGGGTCGCTCTACACCGGCTGGAGCACCGATGTCGAGCGGCGCTTGGCCCAGCACAGCGCCGGCACCGCCAGCCGCTACACGGCCAGTCGCCTGCCCGTCGAGCTCGCGTTCGCGCGGCCGATGGCCGACCGGACGGCGGCCCGGCGCGAGGAGGCGCGGATCAAGACGCTCGATCGTCGGAGCAAGCTGGCGTTGATCGCCACCCGTGAGGCCGAGCGCTGAGGCGCCCCGCGCGCCCACCGGCGAAGTCCCCGGGACAGGCGGCAGGGGAGAGGCGCAGGTTTACGGCATGATGGGGGAATGTCTTCGCGTCCCTCCGCCCGCAGCGTCAAGATCGCCGCCGACGAGCGGACGGGGTGGTCATCTGACCGCCCCCGCCCAGACGGCGCTCCGCCGCGGCCGCCCAACCTTTCTGTGCACTGCCGCGTTCTGCGTCCGGCCGACCGCCTGCGCTACTCCCCCGGCAGTCTGCTCATCGTCGTGTCGGGATCCTCGAGCGATCGCGATCGCTTCCTCACGCGCCTGATCGAGGACCGGGCCTCGCTGCTGTCGCTCGAGAAGGTCCGCGGCCTGCTCGCCGGGCGGGTGGCCGAGGAAGATGTGGAGACGCGCGCCTCCGAGCTCCTCACGGCCGCCGTTGTCAAACGGATGGAGAGCAAAGAGACCGTCGTGCTCGCCCCGGACGGCCTCGAGGCTTCAGAGCGCGAGCCGTTCCTGCGCCTTGCCTCGCAGCTGAAGCGCCCACGTCATTTGATCCTCGTCGAGGCCGCCCGCGACCAGGTTGCCGAGGAGGACCACGCGACGCTCAACGAGCTGCGCCGGGCGCTCGATGCCGGCGAGCTCGGCGCCGAGGGCTTTCAGACCGTCCTGCGCCTCAGCGGCGGCTCGGCCGAGGAGGTCAAGCGGATCCTCTTCCGCCCGCCTCCACGTGACGACTAGAGCTTGAGGTGTGCGCGGCGCTCAGCCAGATGAAGGCTTTGGGGCAAACGAGCGCATTCTTGACCAGCCTCAACTACCAGAAAGCGCACGACGGGCCACAGACAGCACGAGGAGGGGCGGCTGAATGCTCCTGCATCGGCTGAGCCTGACGGCTAAGATGCCGACTGGTCCGCGGCCGTCAGGCACAACACGTGTCTATGGCTATCAACGTTTGATATCCAGTGCGATAGGAGTAGGCGCACTCATCTGGATAGCCGCCGAAGTCATCCCCGAACTTACCCGGCCGCTGCCTCGAGAACACGGGCCGGTAGCACTCCTGATTGCACTCTTGGTTCTCGCGTTCGCTATACCGATCGTCGTTCTAATAGTGAGCCAGCGCCTCGGTGTACGTCTCTCTGACGAGGGCGTGAGGAACATCTCGGTGGACACAAAGAGCTTCACCCCTTGGTCCGACATAGCCGGGTTCGTCGTTGGCCCGTCGCCTTGGCTCTCTAACGCTTTGTCGGTCTACCTTGTGGACCGTGACGGTCATCGCACGGCGCTCACGCGGATGGGCACATGGCCATTTTGGCGCGGGCGCGTGCAGTCAGAATGCGATGCGCTCAATCGGGAGCTCGAGTTCGAGCGAGACCGCGGCGTAGCGCCTGCGCAACAGCGACCCAGCCGGCCGGGGCAACCATCCCCGTCCGCCGGCAGGCCGGTGACCTAGCTCCGCGAGCTGTCCTTGCCGTCTACGACGGACGATGAACCTGCATCACAAGCCTTCTAGGCCAAGGCCGGCTCGTCCTCGGCTTCCACCGCGCCGTCCGGCGGGTCGGTGTCGTCGAGGTCGGCGAACAGCGACGGGTCCCGGTGTGAGCCGCGGATCACATCGTCGGGCGAGCCGTCCGCGAGCAGGCGTCCCTGGCGCGTGCCGAAGTAGATCGCCTGCGGGTGATGGGCGATCAGCGCCAGCGTCGACTGCTCGGGCTCGGGCGCGTACCCGTCGGTGATCGTCATGCCGATCTGCTTCAGGTCGAGCAGCTGCTCGACCTTCAGGTGCTCTGACTGCTCGGGCACCGCCGGGTAGCCCCATGAGTAGCGCCGTCCCTGCGTGACGGGGATCCCCAGCATGTTGCGTGCCTCGTAGTGCAGCCACTCGGCGAGCCCCTCGGCGGTCTGCACGCCGAGGCCGTGCACGAACAGCTGCTCGGCGAATTCCCCGTCGGTCTCGAGCTTCGCCATCAGCTCGGTCACCTCCGAGCCGACCGTCACCGCCTGCACGGCGATCACGTCGAGCTCGGGCGGCGGCGAGCCGTCCTCGAGGGCCGGTCGATAGAAGTCGGCCAGGCAGATGCGGTCGCCCTTCGGCTGGCGCGGGCAGACGAACCGTGTGAGCTCGCTTGCGCGATTTTGCGGGTCACCCTGCGGAGAGCCCTCTGTTGACGGAGGAGGGGGGGAGAGCACGACGATCTCGTTGCCTTCCGAGTAGCACGGGAAGAAGCCCAGCAGCGCGCGCGGGTGCAGGTAGTCCTGCTCTGACCACATGCGCTCCAGGCGCGGGCGGAAGTCGTCGCGCAGGAGCGTCTTCCACGCCTCGCCTTTGACTCCCTTCCCGCCCCAGTGGAGCTTGAACAGCACGTGCGTGTCGAGGTGCGGATAGACCTCGTCGAGGTCCACCGGGATCTCGCGCACGCCCCAGAACGGCGGCGTCGGGATCGGCACGTCTGTGCGGGCGGCCGAGCGGACGGAGTCATCGGCGAGGTTCACCTCCTCGACCGGCTCCTCGCCCTTCGCGCGGAACGCGGTCGCGCCCTCGCGGAGTTTCTCGACCAGCGCGCCATGCGCGTCGGAGTCGACCAGCTGATCCATCACCGACAGGCCCTCGAACGCGTCCTTGCAGTAGAAGACGCCCGGCTCGTAGACCTCCTCGGACTCCTTGCCGCCGGGGTAGAGCGCGCGGTATGAGAACGCTCGGTTGATCGCCGCGCCGCCGATCAGCACCGGGTAGTCGAGCTTCTTCGCGTGCAGCTCCTGGATGCACGCGGGCATCTGCTTCGACGTCGACACTAGCAACGCCGAGAGGCCGATCGCCGTCGCCTCGTGCTCCTGGGCGGCGTCGAGGATCGTCTGGATCGGCACCTGCTTGCCGAGGTCCACGACCGTGTACCCGTTGTTCGTGAGGATCGTGTTGACGAGCGACTTGCCGATGTCGTGCACGTCGCCGAACACCGTCGCGAGCACGACGGTGCCCTTCGTGTAGCCCTCGATCTTGTCGAGGTATTTCTCGAGCTGGGCGACCGCCTTCTTCATCACCTCGGCCGACTGCAGCACGAACGGCAGGATCAGTTCGCCGGCGCCGAACTTGTCGCCGACCTCTTTCATCGCCGGCAGCAGCACGTCGTTGAGCGTCGGCACCGCGCCGATCTTCTCGACGCTCCTGTCGATCCACTCCTCGACCCCGTCCTTGCGCCGGCGCAGGATGTGGAAGTGAAGCGCCTCCTCCGGCTCCATCCCCTCGGTCGGGTCGGCAGTGCCCTGGACCGTATCGTCCTCGCCTTTCGACTCGAAGTGGGCGATGAAGCGCTCGAGCGCGTCCTCGCGGCGGTTGTACACGAGGTCGTCGGCGAGATCGCGCTCTGAGTCTGAGATCTCCGAGTAGGGGATGATGTGGTTGGGGTTGACCATCGCCAGGTCGAGGCCCGCCTGCACGCAGTGGTGCAGGAAGACCGAGTTGAGCACCGCCCGCGCGCCGGGGGAGACGCCGAACGAGACGTTCGAGACCCCCAGCGAGGTCTTCACGTGAGGGATCTGCTCCTTGATCGCCTCGATCCCCGCGATCGTCTCGACCGCGGAGGGCCGCCACTCCTCGTCGCCCGTCGTCAGCGTGAACGTCAGGCAGTCGAAGATCAACAGCTCCGGGTCGAGGCCGTGCTCCTCACAGCACAGATCGCGGATGCGCTTGGCGATCTCCACCTTGCGCTCGGCCGTCTTCGCCATCCCCACCTCGTCGATCGTCAACGCGATCAGCGCCGCGCCGTGGGCGAGCGCGAGCGGGACGACTTTGTCGAGCTTGTCACGGCCGGCCTCGAGGTTGACCGAGTTGACGATCGCCCGTCCGGGGATCTGGTCGAGCGCGGTCGCGATCACCTCAGGCTCGGTCGAGTCGATCTGGATCGGCGCGATCTGCGTGAGCGAGACCTTCTTCGCCACGAGGCGCATCTGTTCGTCCTCGTCAGAACGCTCGGTCAGCGCGACGCACAGGTCGAGCACGTGCGCCCCGCCCGTCACCTGGTCCTCGGCGATCTGCACGAGCCCGTCGTAGTCGTCGGCGAGCAAGAGCTCCTTGGCCTTGCGCGAGCCCTGCGAGTTGACGCGCTCGCCGACCATCGTCGGGCGCGGCTCCTGAACGAGTGGGGTGGCGGCGATCATCGAGGACAAATGGGGCGGACGCGGCGCCGGACGGGGGGCGCCCTGGAGGCCGCGGACGGCCTCTGAGATCGCGCGGATGTGATCGGGCGAGGTGCCGCAGCAGCCGCCGACGATCGACACGCCGTAGCGCTCGACGAATTCCCTCAGCGCGGCCGCCAGCGGCTCGGGCTGCTCGGGAAAGATCGTCTCGCCGTCAGGGCCCTGCAGCGGCAGGCCGGCGTTCGGGATGCAGCTCACCGGCACCGGGCAGTACTCGCCGAGGAAGCGGATCGCGTCGCGCATGTCCTCCGGGCCGGTCGAGCAGTTCAGCCCGATCGCCTGGACCTTCAATCCCTCCAGGGTGCACAGGACGGCTGAGATGTCGGTGCCGAGGAGCATCTTGCCGCCGTTCGGCAGCAGCGAGACCTGCGTCTGGATCGGCAGCTCCCGCCCGGTCTCGGCGAACGCCTCGCGGCAGCCGAACACGGCCGCCTTGACCTCGAGGATGTCCTGCGCGGTCTCGATCAGCAGCAGGTCGACGCCGCCCTCGATCAGCCCCCGCGCCTGCTCTGAGAAGACCGCGACGAGCTCGCGGAAGCGGATCTGCCCGAGCGAGGGCTCTTCTGAGGCGGGCAGGAACCCCGTCGGCCCGATCGATCCCGCCACGAAGCGATCCTCGCCGGCGGCCTTCCGCGCGATCTGCGCCGCCTTGACGTTGATCTCCATCGTGTGCGCGTCGAGGCCCCACTCCTCGAGCTTGATCCGCGAGGCCTGGAACGTGTCGGTCTCGAGCACCTCCGCGCCGGCCTCGACCATCGAGCTGTGCACGCCCTCGATCACGTCCGGCCGGTTCAGCACGAGCGCCTCGTGGCACTTGCCGGCCAGCCCACCGTAGTCCTCCGAGGTCAGGTCGAACTGCTCGAGCGTCGCGCCCATGCCGCCGTCGAAGACGACGACACGGGAGTTGATCGCTCCTACGTAATCGCGCATCCAGTCATGCTAGCCACCCGGTCCTGGCGATCGTAGGTCGAGCGGGCGCGACCAGGACAAAGCATCCGCGAAGCGCCCACGACCGCCAGGCTCACTTTATGAACAGCATCTCCGAGTACTTGGGGAGGGGCCACAGGTCGTCGGCGACGAACTTCTCCAGGCGGTCGGCGACGTCGCGCACATCTTCCATCGCCGGGATCACCGTGTCGCGTATGTATTTGGCCCACTTGGCCGGCGATGAGTCGGGCTGGTTCTCCGCGAGGTTCGCGTCCTCGAGCTTCAGCAGCGCGAAGTGGAGCTCCTTGATCAGCGGCTCGACCTCGCCGATCAGATCCTCCAACCCGGTCGCGCGCAGCTCGTTGAGATAGCGCACGGCGGCCGGCAGGATCATCGTGCGGGCGATCGCCGCCGCGGTCTCGGACTCGATGTTGATCGTGACCGCGTACTGCTCGGTGAAGACCTCCAGGCGCGACTCGAGCTCGCGCTTCGAGAGCACCTTGTACTTCTTGAACGCGGCGACCGTCTGCTTGTCGACGAGCCACGGCAGCGCCTCAGGTGTAGTGCGCAGGTTCTCGAGGCCCCGCTTCTCGGCCTCGCGGTGCCACGCCTCGGAGTAGCCGTCACCGTCGAAGACGACCCGCTTGTTCGCGGCCCAGACGTCCTTGACGACCTTCGTCACGGCCTTCTCGAGGGTTGCGCCGGAGCCTTTCAGCGCGTCCTTCAGCTTGCCGGCGAGGTCGTCGACAGATTCGGCGACGATCGTGTTGAGCACCGTGTTGGGCCACGCCGGCGAGGAGTTCGACCCGAGCGCACGGAACTCGAACTTGTTGCCAGTGAACGCGAACGGGCTCGTGCGGTTGCGGTCGCCGCCGTGCAGCGGCAGCGGCGGCAGCACGGGTGTGCCCAGGCCGAGGAACGAGCCGGGCTTCGACGCCTGCACCTTGCCGGCCTCGATCGCCGAGAAGACCTTCTCCAGCTCGGCACCAAGGAAGATCGAGATGATCGCCGGCGGCGCCTCGTTGGCGCCCAGGCGGTGATCCTGGCCGGCCGAGGCGATCGACGCGCGCAAGAGCGCCTGGTGCTTGTCGACGGCCTGGATGACCGCGGCGCAGAAGAACAGGAACTGCAGGTTCTCAGAGGGCGTGTCGCCGGGATCGAGCAGGTTCAGACCGGTGTCGGTGCCCATCGACCAGTTGTTGTGCTTGCCCGACCCGTTGACGCCGGCGAACGGCTTCTCGTGCAGCAGGCACACGAGGCCGTAGCGCCGCGCGGTGTTCTGCATGATCTGCATCGTCACCATCTGATGATCTGAGCCGACGTTCGAGTTCTCGAAGATCGGCGCGACCTCGAACTGGTTGGGCGCGACCTCGTTGTGGCGCGTCTTGATCGGGATGCCCAGCTTCGCCAGCTCGAGCTCGACCTCGAGCATGTACGCGAGCACGCGCTCGGGGATCGACCCGAAGTAGTGATCGTCGAGCTCGTGCCCCTTCGGCGGCTTGGCGCCGAACAGCGTGCGCCCGGTCGTCACCAGGTCGGGGCGTTCGAAGAAGTACTGCTCGTCGATCAGGAAGTACTCCTGCTCGCAGCCGGTCGTCGTGAAGACCCTTTTCGCGTCCTGCACCCCGAGCAGCTCGAGCGCACGCACGGCCGCGCCCGAGAGCGCGTCCATCGAGCGCAGCAGCGGGATCTTGTGGTCGAGTGCCTCGCCCGTCCACGACGTGAACGCGGTCGGGATGCACAAGAGGGCGCCGTTCGGGTTCTCGAGGATGAACGCCGGCGAGGTCGGGTCCCAGGCGGTGTACCCGCGCGCCTCGAACGTCGCCCGGATGCCGCCGGTCGGAAACGACGAGGCATCGGGCTCGCCCTGGATCAGCTCCTTGCCGGAGAACTCGGCGATCGCCGTGCCGTCGCCGGCGGGGGCGTAGAAGGAGTCGTGCTTCTCGGCCGTCGATCCGGTCAGCGGCTGGAACCAGTGGGTGTAGTGGGTGGCGCCCTTCTCCATCGCCCACTCCTTCATCGCCTGCGCGACGGCGTCGGCCAGCGAGGTGTCGAGCGCCTCGCCGCGGGCGAGCGTCTTCTGCAGCGCCTTGTACACGTGCTTGGGCAGGCGGTGGCGCTGGACTACAGGCGAGAACACGTTCGACGCGAACACCTGGTTGCCGGGGAGGGTCAGGTCGGGCGAGCCGAGCGCGCTTCCGTTCGAGTTCCACTGGGCGGCGGTGACGTTTTGCTGACGGGTCCGTGGCATGAGCGGGGTCGAGTCCTCCTCGATCAGAATGCGGGGCGGGTAGGGCGAAAACGGGCCCTGGCTGGTCAATCGACAATCGTAGTGCCAAAGCGCGCCCCTGGGGCATCACCGCGTGGCGAAACAGAGCGTGCGATCTTTCGACAGCGGGCCAAGCGCTGAACGGCAGGCAAGCGCCTACGGTGCCAAGCGCTAGGGGATCGCGGGCGACGCGCCAGAGACAATCCGGCCGGTGTTCGGATCAACATGCTTGATCGGTGGAACCGGGGCGATGTCAACCGTGAACTGACCCTGCACCGGCTTGCCCGAGGAGAGCTGAGCTGTGGCGCGGCCGGACAGGCCGGCGGCGACCCGGTAGTGGACCGTGTACCTGCCGGCCTTCACGGGGGTGAGCCGCCACGCGAATGTCTGCGTCTGTTTCGACGCGAGCGGACCGAGCGCCCAGGTGTTCACGTACGCGGTCTGCCCGCCTCCGGGCGGAGAGATCGCCTGGCTTTCGACAGGGCTCTTGGCGGGAGTTCCCGGCCCTTCTTCGACGACCCATACCGGGCGCTTGTTGGCGGCGAGTTCGGCATAGCTCGAGGTGTAGGAGAACGAGTCCACCGTGACCGCCAAGTTGGGCACCGCGTGTTCGCCCGTGTTCGCCACCCGCAGCTCGAACCGGCTCGGCGTGGCGATCGCCTGCTTGGCGGGGAAGCTCGAGTGCGTGACGCGCACGTCGAAGGTGCCTTTCGGTTCGTGCGCATCCTGACGCGCGCCGCCGCCACAGCCGCCGATGAGCGCTCCGCACGAGCAGAGCAGGATGACCGTTGACGTGCGCCTCCCCCTCACAGCGAGGCCACGATACCAGTGGCGGGGGCGGGGTGGACCATGGCTGAAGGGACCGATCTCCCCCGGCGGTGCCCCCGCGGACGTTCAGGTTGCTGTGGCGCGTCGTCCGCGCATGACGTAGAGTCTCAGGGCCGTCGATCGTCCACCCGAGGAGGGGAAAGCAGAGATGGTTCGCAGCACAGCCGAGCGCGCGTTCCTTCCCGCGAGGAACCTGCTGGAGGAAGTCGGGGACATGATGATCCTCACGGGCAGGACGATCTCGTCCGCGATCCGTCCTCCCTATCCCTACGGCGGGGAGCTCGTGTCGCAGTTTCTGTTCGCGCTGCGCCTGTGCTGGTTTCCGCTGCTCGTCTCGACGGTTGCGCTGTGCTACGCCGCGCCGGGCCTGCAGGCGGCGAACTTCTTTGAAATCTTCGGTGCGCTCGACCGCCTCGGCGGCGTCTTCGTGCTCGCCGCGATCCGCGAGATCGGCCCCAACGTCACGGCGATCGTGCTCGCCGGCGTGGCGGGCACGGCGATCACCGCCGACCTCGGAGCGCGGAAGATCCGCGAGGAGCTCGACGCGCTGCAGGTCCTCGGCGTCGACCCGGTCAAGAACCTGGTCGTCCCGCGCTTTCTCGCGCTGATGGTGGTGACGGGCCTGTTCAACATCTACGCGCTGCTGTTCGGGATCTTCGGTGGACTGATCGCCGAGTTCGTCAAGGGCCAGCCGCTCGGGCCGTTCTGGGCGACGCTGTTCGCGAACGCCTCGACGATCGACCTGTGGGGATCGGTGCTGAAGACCACGCTGTTCGGGGCGATCATCGCGATCGTGTGCTGCTACAAGGGCATGACCGCCTCCGGCGGCGCCGAGGGTGTCGGCCGCGCGGTCAACCAGGCGGTGGTCGTCACGTTCCTGTCGATCTTCGCGTTCGACTACGTCTTCACCCAGACGCTGCTCGCCACGCACCCGCAGATCCTGGTGATCAAGTGACCGACCGTCGCTGCGCGTGCGTGCGGAGGATCCTCACGGGAAGGAGCGTGGCGCGATGAGCGAGCCGCTCGCGATGCCGCGCGAATGGATCGCCGCGACGGGCGAGATCGGCAGGTTCACTGGCAACGTCGTGCGCGACGTATGGGGCCTGCGCGTCTTTAAGTTCTTCGGCGAGGCGCTGCGCCAGTCGGGCATCCTGATCATCTCCTCGACGATCATCATCTGGGCGCTGATGTTCATCCTCGGCCTGGAGTGCGGGATCGAGGGTGCCTACTTCACCGAGGCCCAGGGCGCGCCGGCCTACTCCGGCGTGTTCACCGCGTGGTGTGACCTGCGCGAGATCACCCCCTACGCGTTCGGCTACATGATGGCCGCGAAGGTCGGTACGGGGATCGTCGCCGAGCTAGGGGCGATGCGGATCTCTGACGAGATCGACGCGCTCGAGGTGATGGGGATCAACTCGGTGACGTTCCTCTGCGCAACGCGCCTGCTCGCCGCCTGGCTAGTGCTCCCGTTCTTGTACCTCGCCGGGATCGGCGCGGCGTTCCTGGCTTCCTACATCGCGGTCGTCCAGCAGGTGGGGGCGGTCTCCTCGGGCGGATACTTCCTGATCTTCTGGCAGTTCCAGAACCCGCCAGACTTCCTCTACAGCCTGATCAAGGCGATGTTCATGGCCACCGCGATCGTGCTCGTAGGCTGTTACTACGGCTACACCGCCAGCGGTGGGCCCGTCGGCGTGGGCAGAGCCACGGCGAAGTCGATGGTGCTCAACATCGTGCTCGTGCACCTGATCGGGATGGTCGGCACGCAAGTGTTCTGGGGTACCAGTGCGCGAGCTCCGATCGGGGGCTGACGGTGGCTGACGAGCCGGAAGAGGGCATCGTGGGCGATTCTGCCGCGAACGACGCGGGCGTCGGCGATGCGGGGGTGATCGATCCGGGCATGGGAGCGGCCGACCGCGGCGAGCGCGAGCGTGAGCACGACCGCGAGCAGGAGGAGTTCGCGCACCACACCGGCACGATCAGGCCCTCGAAGGAGCCCGACGCGATTCAGTTCGTGGACGTGCACAAGTCGTTTGGCCGCAATCACGTCCTGCGCGGCCTGAACATGGGGCTGCCCGAGAACCAGATCTCGATGATCCTCGGGCCCTCCGGGACGGGCAAGTCGGTGTGCATCAAGCACATCGTCGGCCTGCTGTATCCCGACGAGGGCGATGTGCTCGTGCACGGGCAGTCGATCCCGAGCCTGCCCGACGCCGAGCTGTTCGAGGTGCGCAAGAAGTTCGGCGTACTGTTCCAGGACGGGGCGCTGTTCGGTTCGATGGACCTGTACGACAACGTCGCCTTCCCGCTGCGCCAGCACACCGAGAAGGGCGAGGACGAGATCGCTGAGATCGTCAACGGTCGGATGCGCGAGGTAGGGCTCGGAGGCGAGGGCTCGAAGATGCCCAACGAGCTCTCCGGCGGTATGCGCAAGCGCGCCGGATTTGCGCGTGCGCTCGTGCTCGACCCCGAGATCGTGCTGTTCGACGAGCCGGACTCGGGGCTCGACCCGGTGCGCACCGCGCTGCTGTGCGAGCTGATCAAGGAAATCCACGCGGAGAACGGTGGCTGCTACGTGGTGATCACCCACGACATCATGAGCGCCCGACGCGTCGCCGAGCACATCTCGATCCTGTGGAAGGGGCGCATCGTCGAGTCGGGTCCCGCCGAAGAGCTGTTCGCCTCGGAGAATCCGTTCGTGCGGCAGTTCCTCTCCGGTGAATCCGCCGGTCCTTTGGGCATGGAGTGACTGCGGCGGCCGACTGGGTAGCGCGCCGCGCGCGCGGGTCGTCAACTAGCCTCGTGTCGTGACAGCAGCCAGGATCTTCACCGCACTGGCGGGCGGGGCGGCCCGTCGTCCGCGGCGAGTGCTCGCGGCCGCGATCGTGCTCGGCGTCGTCGGGGCCGTGCTTGCGCTGCGCCTTACGCCGACGGCGGCGACGGACACCTTCGTGTCGAGCTCTAGCCCGCAGTACAGGGCCACGCAGGGCTTCTATCGAAACTTCGGGGAAGAGCCGATCGAGGTGCTCGTGAAGGGCGACCTGCAGCAGCTCGTGCTGAGCTCGGACATCGATCGGCTGGTCGGATTGGAGGGATGCCTCTCAGGCAACGTCCCAGCGAACGGCCTCGCGCAAGAGGGCGGTCCGAACGGTCCATGCGGACAGCTCGCTCGCGCGGGCACGGTCAAGGTGGTCTTCGGTCCAGGCACCTTCGTCAACGAGGCGGCGGGGCAGATCGACGAACAGCTGACCGCGCAGACCAAGCAGGCCGAAGGGCAGGCCAAGCAGTCCGAGCGCGTCGTCTCGCAGGCGGCGCGGGGCCGAGGATTGAGCGCCGGGGAGGCCCAGGCGCTGGGACGGCAGGCGAGCAAGATCATCATGACCCGCTTTCAGGAGAACCTCGTGAAGATCGCGCTCCAATACGGGCTCAGGGCGCGTCCGAGCCTGAACGACCCGAGCTTCATCTCGACCCTGGTGTTCGACTCGAGCAAGCCCGCGGGCACCCCCAAGCAACGCTTCGCCTACCTGTTCCCCAGTCGCGACGCGGCGCTCATCTCGGTGCGGTTGAAGGCCGGGCTGTCCGAGGGGCAGCGCACTCATTCGATCGCCCTGATCCGCGCGGCCGTGGCGATGAGCCAGTGGCGCCCGCAGCACGGCGCCTCCTACCTGGTGACGGGCGAGCCGGTGATCGTCTCCGACCTGACCCACTCGATCACGCGTTCAATCGAGCTTCTGCTCGTTGCCGTGCTGTTCGTGATGGCCACCACTCTCGGTCTGGTCTTTCGCGGGCGCCCGCGACTGCTTCCGCTCGCCGTGGCGCTCCTGGCGGCGGCGCTCACGTTCGGCGTGCTGTCGCTCGTGGGTGCCTCGCTGACGATGGCCTCGATCGCCGTGCTGCCCGTGCTCGTCGGTCTCGCCGTCGACTACGCGATCCAGTTCCAGTCACGCGTCGAGGAGGCGCTCGAGGGAGACGTGGAGACGCGGGAGGAAAACGTCGAGGCGGGGCGCGAGAGAGACGCCGAGCGGCACGCGCAAGGGGGAAGGGGCTACGACGAGGGCTCCGTTCAGGTGGCGATCGAGCGTGCCGCCGCCGTCGGCGCGCCGACGATCGCAACCGCCGGCGCGGCCAGCGCAGGCGCGATTCTCGTGCTGGTGCTCTCCCCGGTGCCGATGGTGCGTGGCTTCGGCCTACTGCTGGTCGTCGGCTTGGGCGTCGCCTTCCTGTGCGCGCTGACCGCGGGCGCGGCCACGCTTGGGCTGACCCGGGTTCGCCGGCGCGGGGGCCGTGCGGGGGCCGTGCGTGACGGCGGAGGTGGAGGAGGTGGACGTGGGCTAGCCGTGCCCGCGAGAGACGGACTCGGGCGGACCGGACTCGGGCGGACAGTAGTGGGAAAAACGATTGGCCGCGCGCGCGCGCGCGCGTACGCGCGAACAAGCGCGTTGAGTATCGAGGCCGCCTGGCGCGGGGCACGCGAGCTGCTGTACGAGAACCCGCTGACGCGTCTTGTATCTCGTGCGGCGCTCGTCGGCGCCGTGCGCCATCCGGGACGGGTGCTGGGCGTCGGTCTCGCGCTTGCCGTGCTCGGCTGGGGCCTCGACACGCAGACGCGCGTGGAGACCGACATCACGAAGCTCGTCCCCCAGAGCCTCGGCTCGCTGCAGAATCTCGGCGCGCTCGAGCGCGCCACAGGCGTCGGCGGCGAGATCGATTTGACGGTCGGCGCCACCGACCTCGCCAAGCCCGCGGTGATCGAATGGATGAGCTCGTATGAGAGCACGGTCCTGAAACGCTTCGGCTACAGCTCGGCTCACGGCTGCGCGAACGCGCGCCTGTGCCCGGCCTTCTCGCTTCCGGACCTGTTCAACAGCGGCTCGACGCAAGGCGCGAGTAGGGCGCTCTCGCAGACCCAGGTGAGCGGTGTGCTCGGCGCGATCCCTCCGTACTTCTCCCAGGACGTGATCACTCCCGACCGGCGCGTCGCCACACTGGCGTTCGGCATCCGCCTAATGAGCCTCGACCGCCAGCAACAGGTGATCGACCAGATGCGCGCGAGCCTGCATCCTCCCGCGGGAGTCACCGCTCGGCTCGTGGGACTGCCCGTCCTGGCGGCCCAGTCCGGCGCTCAGGTCTCCTCTCCGCTGCGGCGCCTGGAGACGCTGCTCGCGGGCCTTGCGGCAGTGGCGCTCGTGCTGCTGCTTGCGTTCGGAGGCGACCGTCGCCGGGCGCTTGTGCCGCTGGCGCCGATCGCTCTGGCGACTGGATGGTCCGCGCTGATCCTGTTCGCCGTACGGGTGCCCCTAAATCCGATGTCGGTCACGCTGGGGGCACTCGTGATCGCGATCTCGACAGAGTTCAGCGTGCTGCTGTCAGAGCGCCACCGGCATGAGCGCCTGGCCGGCTACGACACGGTCGAGGCGCTGCGCCGCAGCTACCGCCGCACCGGCGCCGCGGTAGCGGCCTCGGGTGTCACCGCGATCGCCGGCTTCGGTGTGCTGGCGCTCTCGGACATCAGAATGCTGCGTGACTTCGGCCTCGTCACGCTGATCGACCTGAGCGTCTCGCTGGTGGGCGTGCTGGTGGCGCTGCCGGCGGCGCTGATGCTCTTCGAGCGACGCCGAGCGATCGCCGTTCCCGTCCCGGGACTCAACCGGATGCGACGGTATGGGCGGGCGCGCCATGAGTCGGCCTGAGCCCACTGGTCGCCGGTACGGCCGATACATCGGCGTACTTGGCCTGCTGATCCTCGTACTGATCACGGTGAACACGGCGCTGACGAAGCCGAACGGAGTGACGGGCCTCGATCCCGGCCAGCGGCTGGCGCCGTTCGCGGTGCCGCTCGCGCTCGGGGATGTCGTTGGCGACGCCGACGTCGCGGCCGCGGCCGATCAGGGTGCGGCGGGCAGACGCCCGGCGTGCGCAGTGAGAGGGCCCGGCATCCTCAACGTGTGCCAGCTCTACGAACAGGGACCCGTGGTACTGGCGCTGTTCGTCAATGCCGGCGCCTGCCCGGCGGTGCTCGAAGACCTGCAGAATCTCGCGCCATCGTTTCCGGGCGTGCGGTTCGCGGCGGTTGCGATCAAGGGCGATCGCAAGGGAGTGCGCCGGATGATTCGATCACGAGGGCTCACGACGCTGCCGGTGGGCATCGACCGCGACGGGGCGCTGGCCGGTCTTTACAAGCTGGCGAGCTGTCCGCAGGTGACGTTTGCATATCCGGGGGGAGTGGTGCAGAGCAAAGCACTGCTCACGCGTCCATCGCCAGCGACGCTGCGCGCGCGCGTGAGCGAACTCGTGCAGGCCGCCCGCGCGCGTGGCTGGCGGGGCGCGGCCAAATGACCGCATTGCCGACCGAGCCCACGCTGGGCTGGTGCTCGCGCGAGGTCGAGGCGGAGCTGCCGGAGCTCAGTCTCGTGGTGGTCGAGGCCCGCGTGGGCGGCACGCACGCTCTCACGGGGCCTTCGCCCGCGACGATCCAAGCTCGCCTGCGTGAACTGTCGAACCGATTTCGCGGCGCTCAGGCGATCGGCGTCCGGCGCGAACCCGTTCCCTCGGCTTACCGGGTCTTCTATCGCCACATCGGCCTCGACCCTGACGTCGTGCGCACGCCGATCGAGGCCGCGGTGCTCGAACGGATGCTGCGCGGAGGGTTCCTATCCGGCGGCCTACTCGAGGACATCCTCCTGATTGCTCTCGTCGACACTGGCGTGCCGGTGTGGGCGCTCGCCGCCGACACGGTGGATGGGCCGCTCGGCATCCGTGTCAGCGACGAGGGCGAGCCGCTGGGGCGCGCCGCCGGGGCACCGCCCCTGCCTCAGGGACGGCTGGTCGTGGCGGACGCCTCCTCGGCGCTTGCGACTCTGTTCGGGGAATTGGCCCTCGGACACCAGCCGACCGACGAGACCGACCGAGTGGCGCTGTTCGCGGTGCGGGTCGCGGGCGTGCCGGCCCTGTACGTCGAGGAGGCGCTGTGGACTTGCCGCACGGCGCTCGAGCAGGTCTGAGGTGGACCTCGGGCGGGCAAAGTCCGACCGTTGCACGCGAACCGGAGCCCGGCGCGGTGGTAGAATTCGCCGCCACCGCGCTATCTGGAGGAGTCGGGTGTGAGAGCCCATCGGGCGCAGCAGCCAGTCATCGATTTCGACGTTCAGGATGGGGAGCGTGCGGCGCGAGACGCCCTGCGTGGTCAGGTGGCGCGACTGGAGCGGGATCTGTCGAGCATCGTGGCGGAAGCCTTTCCGCACATATCTCCGTCCGCCGTGGGCGCACCTGTGGAGGCATTTGCCGGTCCGTGCCTGCTCAGCCTCGAGGAGCTCGAGCGTCAGCGCGACATGCTCGTCGGCCGTGTGCAGGAGTTGCGCCGGTTGGTGGCCGCACGCGCCGAGCACGAGCGGCGCGGGCGTGAGCTGCTGGCGCGGATGAAGCTCGAGCCCGGACGCTACAAGTTCGTGCGCCTACCCGTACGCGATCTCGGACAGGGTGGCTGCGGCGTATGGGAGGTACGACCACGCCTCGGCCTGATCGGGATGCTGGCCGGGTGGTGGCACGTCAAGCTGTCGTCAGGCTGTCCGTTACCCAGGGGGTCGCGCTCCACGCGCGACCCCGCTCACCGGACGCGGAGGCGAGCATCGCCGCGAGCGTGTGCCGCTGGCGTTCGGTCATCGATCCGACCGTCTTCTTCTCGGACATCGGGAGCTGCGCGAGAAATTTGCGGCAGCGCGTCTGACCCCATCGACGTTGGCTCATCAGCAAATCGGCGACGGCCATGCTATGCGCCTCCCACGGGCATTCGAGGATCACCTCAGCGACGGTCAGCTCGCCCGTCGCCACGCTGCGCTTGAGCTCTGCCCGGGCGAGACGAACCTTGTTGGCGCGTTCGAGGGCGCGCATGTGCTGTTGACCGGCAGGGGCGACCGTCGCTGTCGCGTTCATGATGGACTCTCCCCGTCGCCGCCGCGAGTCCTCGCGCCGGCAACATCCTTGCTTGATTTTGATAGGTGCACGCCCGCGATGCCGCCTTGGACCCCGCCCCGAAAAGATCGCGGTGGACTCCTTGAGAATCTCCCCACCCCGCTCCCCACGCGGTGTGTTGGAATGATCTCGGCGGTCGTGCAGAGCGCTCCTGCAAGCTATGTCAGGCAGGCCCGTCCGGTCAACCGCATGACCTCCGGTTCGTACGCTAGAAGCGGCCTTTTTCGTAGTCGCCGGTACTTGTGAAGAAATGGACAAGTTCAACAGGGGCCGGGCAGTGGTCCTGGGCAAGTTCAACGGGGGCCCGGCAGCCCTCCGTGCACAGCCTCGAACTCCCGCTTGACCCGCGCGAAAGTCTCGAGCGCCCGGTCGAGCGTCGCGTCGTCGTGCGTGGCCATCACGCTCGTGCGCAACATCGCGCCGCCGGGGGGGACGGCCGGATGAAGCGCGGTGTTGACGAACACGCCGGCGTCATACAGCGCTCGCCACAGGAGCGCCGCCTGCCAGTCGTCGCCGACCAACACTGGGACGATCGGGGTGACGATCGCGTGGGCGCCGGCGAGGTCGGCGCGCACGCCGGGGGCGTGCACCTGCACGCCGGACTCCGAGGAAAGCTGCTGGGGGGCCACGACCGCGAAGCCACGTTCCTGCAGGCCGTCGCGCAGACGGTGCGCGTTGGCGAGCGCTCGCGCCAGCAGCGGCGGGCCGTCCTCGGAGCGCAGCACGCGCAAGGCGGCGAGTGCGGCGCCGAGCGCGGCGGGCACGGCGGAGGCCGTGAACAGGAAGGCGCGCGAGGAGATGCGCAGATAGTCGATCACCTCATGCGAGCCCGCCACGAAGCCTCCGCAGGAGGCGAGCGACTTGGAGAAGGTGCCCATGCGCAGGTCGACGCGATCCTCCACGCCGAGCAGCTCGGCGGTACCCGCCCCGCGAGCGCCGAGCACGCCGGCGCCGTGGGCCTCGTCGACCATCAGGCGCGCGCCGTAGCGCTCGCAGAGATCGCAGATCTCGCGCAGTGGGGCGATGTCGCCCTCCATCGAGAAGACGCCGTCGACGACAACTAGCACGCCGCCGCCGTCGTCCTGGGCGCGCGCGAGCATCTTCTCGAGCTTGTCGAGCCGGTTGTGGCGGAACGGGCGCAGCTTGGCCCGCGAGAGCAGGCAACCGTCGAGGATCGAGGCGTGGTCGCCGGAATCGACGATCACAGTGTCGCCGGGTCCGAGCAGCGTGCCCAGCGTGCCGAGGTTGGCCTGGTGACCGGTGCTGAAGACGAGTGCGTCCTCGGTGTCCATCCACTCGGCGATCTCCCGCTCGAGGTCGAGGTGCAGGGGGATCGTGCCGTTGAGCAGGCGCGAGCCGGTCAGCCCTGTGCCGTAGCGGTGCAGGGCGTCCTCGGCGCCCTGCAGCACGCGCTCGTCGCCGGTCAGGCCGAGGTAGTTGTTCGACCCGAGCATGATCCGCTCGGCGCCCTCCATCTCGACGACGGGCATCGCCGGGGAGGTGAGCAGGTGGAAGTAGGGCAGCACGTCGGCCGCGCGCGCGGCGGCGAGAACCTCTGAGCGGTCATGATCGCGGACCTTGGCGAAGACGTCTATCGAAGTGGGCATATAAGGTCTCGGCTAGTGGCAGAGTCTGAGCAAGCGGGCGTCGAGCAAGCGGGCGTCCAGGTCACTCCGGTCTCGCGCAGGCGGGATCTCAAAGCGTTCATCGACCTGCCGTTCCGCCTGCATGCTAACCACCCGCTGTGGATCCCCCTGCCGAAGCTCGAGCGCTGGCTGTTCCTCAACCGACGAGTGAACGCCTTCTTCAGTCACGGAGAAGCCGAATACTTCCTCGCTTGGCGCGACGGGCGGGTCGTGGGCCGGATCAGCGCGCAGGTCAACCACGCATTCAACGACTACCAGAAGAAGAATTGGGGCTGGTTCGGCTTCCTCGAGTTCGAGGACGACCAGGAGGTGCTCGAGGCGTTGCTCGGCGCGGCCGAGGGTTGGCTCGGAGAGCGCGGCAAGGAGCGGATGGTGGGCCCCGCCGACTTCTCGATGAACGAAGAGAGCGGGATCCTGATCGAGGGCTTCGAGCTGCGTCCGATGATCAAGCAGCCGTGGCACCCGCGCTACTACCAGCAGCGCATGGAGCAGGCCGGGATGAGCAAGGCGATGGATCTGCTGATGTGGAAACTGGAGGTCGAAGATCGCGAGAAGGTGCTGCCGGTGATCTGGGAGCTGGCGGAGAAGGCGCAGTCAGAGCACGGGATCAGGGTGCGGCCGATGCGCCGCCGGCAGCTGCGGAAAGACATGGACGCCTTCGCCGAGGTTTACAACGCCGCGTGGTCTGAGAACTGGGACTTCGTGCCGTACTCGAAGAAGGACCTGGACGCATACGCGCAGGAGATACAGCTGGTGTTCGACAAGCACTGGTGCATGATCGCCGAGAAAGAAGACACGGGCGAGGTGGTGGGCATGGCGATGACCTTCCCCGACTTGAACCAGGTGCTGGAAAAGATGAAGGGCAAATTCCTGCCCTTCGGCTGGTGGCACTTCCTGAACAAGGGCAAGATCACCGATCGGGTGCGCGTCGGCTTCTTGGGCGTGAAGCCGGAATACCAGCACACGGGAGTTGCCGCGCGCATGTATCAGCTGCACTTCGACGCGGCGGAAGCTCGGCCGCAGAAGGGCGGAGAGATGGGCTGGATCCTCGAGACGAACACCGCGATGAACCGTGGCATGGAAGCGATGGGCGGGACCATCGTCAAGCGCTATCGGGTTTACGAGCGCACCCTCGACTAGCAGTCTGGGTTGCCCCCTACACTTCGTGGGATGGCTGATACCGAGGAAGTCGACGCGCTCCCGGTGCTTGCGGGCGAGCCAGCCGTCGTGCGGTCATACCAGGCGGGAGGAGAGCTGACGGGTCGCGGGCAGAGCGGCGCTGTGATCCCCGCCGTACAGGCCGCCGCGGTCGCTGCCGGTGGGTTCGTCGCGGGGGCCGCGATGGTTGGCTTGGTCAATCGCCGCCGTAGCAGGCAGGTCGCGGCGCTCACACGCGGGCGCCGTGCCGGGCGACGGCTCGCGGGAAGAGGAAAGAAGGACGCCGGCGGTCCGCTCGGCGAGCTGGTGCAGATCGTGGGCAGCCGCTCGCTGCTCGTGGACGTGCACCTGCTCGGCTCGGGCGGCGAGCGCTGAGCGGACTCCTGGAACTGCGTCGGGAGATTCGGCCCGCGCCTCCGTTTCGGCTGCCGCTGCGAGGGGGCATGGATGGGGTACTGCGCCGGCGCGGCAATGTGCTCGAGCGGTTGCTGCACTTTCGCGAGCAGCCCGTGCTGGTGCGGGTAGCGCAGCCCGCTCCCGACCTGGTGATGTTCGGAGCACGCGCACCGAGTAGGGCGGCCGCGGAGCACGGCATCGTAAGGATGCGGTTCGCGCTCGGTGTGGATGAGGACCTGCGCGACTTCCACCGCCGCTTCGCGCGCGATTCGCTGATCGGTGGCTCGGTGCGTAGGCGGCCGTGGCTGCGGGTGAGCCGTCGACCGGAGCCGTTCGAGGCGCTTGCGTGGGCGATCTGTGAGCAGCTGATCGAGTACGAGCGCGCGGCGGCGATCGAGCGGCGCGTGGTGTTCGCGCTGGGACGCCGCTGCACGCACGGCAGCGGGCTGCGCGACGTGCCCGCGCCGGAGGCCCTGGCGAACACCGCGCCGGCGCGGCTGCAGTCCTTTGACCTCGCCGGATCGCGCGCGCTGACGCTCGTGCGCGCCGCACGCGAGGTGGCCCGTGGGCGAGTCGACCTGCACAGCTCAGACCACGAGCGCGGGTGGCGCAGGTTGCGGACGATCTCCGGACTCGGGCCGTGGACGGTCGAGATGCTTGCGCTGCACGGCCAGGGCCGCCACGACCAGCTGCCGGCGGGAGACGTGGGGCTGTTGAAGCTGGTGGGGGGTCTGCTCAGCGGCGGCGACCCGCGCGCACGCGCGCAGGAACACGAGGTGCGAGCGTTCTTTGCCCCGTACGGCGAGTGGGCTGGGCTGGCCGCCGCGCATATGTACGCGCTCTGAGGGTCAGCCGCGTGGCTTGGGTTCTCGCTCCACCAGTAGAGCGAAGGTGGGGCAGGCCTGGGCCGCACGCCGCGCGTGATCGAGGAGGGCGGGGGGCAGCGGCCGCCCGTCGACGATCGGATAGCCCCACATGTCCAGCGTGATGTGCTCGGGCAGCAGCTCGGCGCACATCCCGTGGGCCTCGCAGGTGATCGGGTTGACTCGCACGCGGTGACTCATCGGAGTCCGGCCGGCGTGGGTCGTGAGGTGGGACGCGGTGGTGGAACCGGCAGCGGCAGCTCTCCAGTGCGTGCACACGCGTCGCATGGTCCGTGACGAGCGTGGTCTGAGAACTCGGGCGCGAACGTCGCTATCGAGCTGAGGATGAAGTTGACGGCCCCGTCGGGGTGGGCGCAGGCTCCACGGCGGCGCACGAGAGCGGCGAGAGCGGCGATCCGCCTGGTGGCCTCGTCCTGTGCGACCCCGCCCGCGACCTCCTCCACCGTGTCGGCGAGGGCGGCGAGCCCGTTCACGCAGGGTCCACACTGACCGGTGCTCTGGCCGGCGAGCCAGCGGGCGACGCGGGCCGTCTCCGCTACCGGGCAGGCCTCATCGGAGAGCAGCAGCACGACGCCCGCTCCGAGCGAGGTTCCGAGCGGTGCTAGGTGTTCGTCTGAGAGGACGACGCCGTGCATGTGCTCGGCGCCGATCCAGGAGCCGGCGTAGCCGCCCAGCAGCGCGCCGAGCACGCGGCCGGTTGCTCCCCCGGCGGCATCGATCAGCGACGACAGGGAGGCGCCGTACTCAATCTCGTACACGCCGGGAGCGGCGACGGGACCGGACAAGGTGACGAGCGTCGAGCCGGGTTGTGCAGCGACGCCGAGCTGGCGGAACCATTGCGCGCCGTGGCGGGCGATCAGCGCGATGTGGGCGAGCGTCTCCGCATTGTTGATCAGCGTCGGGCGGCGCGCGACTCCGCGCTCGAACGGCAGCGGCGGAGTGAAGGTCGGCATCGCGGGACCTCCGTTCAGGTGGTTCACGAGCGCCGACTCCTGGCCGGCGACGTAATGCTGGGGAACCGTCATGAGGCGCAACCGCGGCAGTCGATCCGCGCCCCGCTCGGAGCGCATCGCCCGACGTTCCTCGATCGCCCGGGCCAGACCGTCGAGCACGTGTGCTTCGAGCGACTCGCACACGCACAGGATCACCTCGTCGGCCCCCACTGCCTGGGCGGCGAGGACGCCGCCGTCGAGCACGAGGTGGGGGAGCGAGTGGATGAGCGTGAGGTCCTTGAGGCTTGCCGGCTCCCCCTCGGCGGCGTTGGCGAGGACGATCGGGCGGCCTTTGGCGCTCTCCACGGCGCGCATCTTGGTGGCGGTGGGAAAACCGGCCCCACCGCGACCGCGCAGCCCGGCGCGACCGATCTGCTCGATCAGCGGAGACGGCCCACGTCTGCGCCGAGGCGAGGAGGGGAGCTCGCCGTGGATCGCGAGGTGCTCGTGAAGGTGCATTGCTCCTTGGGCGGGGATGCCGGCCAGCAGCCTGGGGAGCGTGGGCTCTTGGTGGAGTGAGGGGGGGCCGCTGTCTGCACTCGGCGCCTCGCGCGGCTCGATCGTCGATGGCGATCTCATCGTTTGTTTCCGGTTTTGGTCGCGGTGGCGCTCGTGTGGGGGAGCAGCGCCGACGGGGTGCCCGAGCGCCGGGCCCAGTTCGAGCCGAGCGGACCGCCGGGTAGCCACAGGAGCAGGAACAGCGAGAACAGCGCGGCGCCGCCGAGCGCTGCGCCGCGTCGGCCGAGATGCTCGGGCCAGCCGGCGAGAACGCGTGCGAGCACCGCGACGACGACCACCACCAGGCAGGCGATGCTGAGCGCGAGCAGCCAGGTGCTCTTGACGTCACTGCCGGTACCGAAACCGTGCAGCAACGCGATCGGCCAGCTCGCGTAGGTGAGCCAGTGGGTCGCGCGCCAGCCGGCATAGCCGATTCGTCTGCGCAGCATGCTCGTGATGGTGACCGCGAGCAGCAGGTCGAAGGAGATGGCGCCCAGGCTCAACCAGAATGGCCGGTAGGAGCCGGCGAATGGGATCACGGCGTCGAGCAGGGAGATCGGGGCGAAGCTGTCCAGCACGGAGGTGAGGATGTGGAGGACGAGAAAGGCCATCGCCAGCAATGAGACGTTTCGGTGCAGCGAGTCGACGATGAAACGCGGCCACCGTGGTGTGCTGAAGCGCTGCACGTCGATGACGCCGAGCGCGATCGCCGCGGTCAGCAGCAGCAGCGCGACAGCGCCCGTGGAGCGCGTCAGGTACCAGTAGAGGCTCGGGCCGGAGGCCGCCAGCAGACTCATGCCGCCAGCGCTCGCTCGAGAGGCCAATCGCCGACGCTCAGCACCTCGCCCTCGTGGTCGACTAGTCGCGCGGGCAGGCCGAGCTCGGCCAGCCACGCGGGCGCGCCCTCGCCGCGCACGAGCGTGGCGGTGGTGGCGATGTTCGCGTCGAGGCAGCTCGCGGCTGCGACGCTGACCGTGCGCCACGTGCCCCGGACCGGGGCGCCGGTGCGGGGGTCGACGATGTGGTGCATGTCACAGCCATCGTGATGCCACCGCCTGACGGTCGTGCTGGACGTCGCCAGGCCCCCGGAGAGGATCGAGATCGTCTGTCCTGGGGCGCTCAGATCGCTGCGATGGTCATCGGTCACGCGGATCTGCCAGCCGTCGAGGGGCGGGGGACCGCAGGTCGCAAGATCGCCGCCGAGGCTCACCAACACACCGCAGCCCACTTCGCGGGCGGCCGAGCCGGCGGCACGGTCGGCCGCCCATGCCTTCGCAGTCGAGCCGAGGTCGAGGCGGATTCCAGCGGGAAGGCAGAGCGAGGAGCTCGCACGATCGAGCGTGACCTCGCGCCACCCGGTTCGCGCCTTGATCGTGATTGTCGGTCGGAGGTCAACGCGCTCCTCACGCGGGGGGTCGAGCAGTCGCCAGTCGCGGTCATAGCCGATCATCTCCAGAGCCGCGCCGAGCGTGGGGTCGACGTCGCCATCTGTCAGCTCAGCCGCGCGCAGAGCCTCCTCGACCGCTTCGATCAGCAGCGACGTGGCGCGCATCGGACGACCGGCGTTGGCGTTCAGGCGCGAGAGCTCGGAGTCCTCGCGAAAGCGACTGCAGGCAAGGTCGATCGCATCGAGCTCCCGCTCGACCGACGCGCGCGCCGGCGCCAGCGCGCGCGGATCGGTCACGCGCAGCACGACTGTCGTTCCGAGCGCTTCCCAGGTCGCGTGGGCAAGCTCGCCAGGTCTTGGGGACATCATCGGAGGCGTCTCACGATCCCCCCGAGACCACGGGGGCTTGGGATTCTTTGGCCGGCGCAGATTCCTGTGCGGGGGCCGATTCTGTGGCCGGTGCAGATTCCTGTGCAGGCGCTGATTCATTGGCCGGTGCCGATTCTTGTGAGGGCGCGGATTCTTTTGTGGGAGTCGATTCTTTGGCCGGCGCGGATTCCTGTGCGGGCGCCGATTCCGTGCTCGGAGTCGTTGCTCCCTTGGCGGTGGATTTCTGGGTCGATCGTGGCGCTTGGGTGGGTGCGTGCAGGGCAGAGGGTTTCGCGGCGTGGTGAGTTGCGGCGTGCGTCGCGGCCTTGCCGGCGCCACGCGCGTGACCGGTGTTCGCGGAGGCTTTGGCCGTCTTCCCCGGGAAAGCGCTGGCGGCCACCTCAGTGAGCACGCCGGTGAGGGCGACGCTCCCCGCGATCAGCCAGCGGTTGACGCGGGCCAACTTGCGCAGTGCGAGATCTCTCGTATGAGTTGGGCGGGGAGACATGTCTTAGTGATGGGGGAAATGGGAAGCGTGAATCCAGGGACCGAACTGGGGGATGAGGAGAATCGCGAGTACCGCTCCAACCGTCAGAGCCCCCCCGAGAGAGAGAATGCGCCCGGTGCGGCCGTCCACTTTCCCACCCGACCCTGGTGCTCCACTCCACTCCGCCGCCCTTTCATGCGCGATCGCGGAGGCGGTGGGTCGACCGACCCGGAGCGCCCGTGAGACCTCAGGCAGGTGGCCGAGCAGGTGGATCCCTGTGAAGACGCCCCAGACGATGAAGCTCACCTTGTGAAGCGGCAGCAGGGCGCCACGCGAGGATGGGCCGAGGAGTAGGAGCAGGACTCCGCTGATCATCACTGCGATCGTGGATGCGACGACGATCGGGGCGATCAGGCGCAACACGATCGGAGGGGCGCCCTTGCGTCGGTACTCGGCGTCGTGGGTGTAGTAGCGGATGAAGCGATAGCTAGCGCTGCCCATCTTCAGGGCGATCGGTCCGACCAGCAGCATCCCCACGAACAGGTGAACCGACAAGAGAGAGCTGAGCCGAAGGAGGGTCACGCCGATGACGGCGAGCAGAGCAAGCAAGACGATGCCTGTCACAGCGGTGAGCTGCTCATTTCCACTCGTTCCCCCTGCGACTACACGCGCGCGCAGGGACAACGCCGGCAACTGACTCCCCGCGTGCGCCGGGACGGTCGCTCTCCGATCGAGATCGTTGCGGCTATGGGCAGCTTCCATGGGAGGAGTGTGTCCGCGTTGGCTAAGGATCCGATAACCGGTTGATGAGAAAGCTCATCGAATCTCCTGGGAGGGAAATTGGCGGACGCGACGACGCTTATGCTAGGTAGATGCAAGAGGTCGAGCGCATTCTGCTGGTCGAGGACGAGCCTGGAATCGTCGATTTCGTGCGACGCGGCCTGTTGGCCGAGGGCTTCGCCGTCGAGACGGCGATGGACGGCGTCGAGGGCGAGCGGTTGGCGTTGCGAGGAGGGTTCGACGCGATCGTGCTGGACCTGATGCTTCCGGGGCGTGGCGGGTTGGACATCCTCGCGTCCGTGCGCCGAGCTCAACCGAGCCTGCCGGTGATCGTGCTGACCGCCCGCGGTGAGATTGAGGACCGTGTCGGTGCGCTCGACGCGGGTGCGGTGGACTATCTGGTCAAGCCGTTCTCCCTCGCGGAGCTCGTCGCGCGCCTGCGCGCCCAGCTGCGGGTCGTTGCACAGGCGTCGGAGACGACTCTGCGAGGGGCTGACATCGAGGTGAACCTGCTGACACGCCGGGCGCGTCGTGCAGGTCAGTCCACGCAACTGTCGAGCACCGAGTTCGAGCTGCTCGCCTACCTGTTGCGCCACCCTGAGCAGGTGCTCTCGCGCGAGCAGATCCTCAGCGCGGTGTGGGGCTATGAGCACGATCCGGCGACCAACGTCGTTGACGTGTACGTCGGCTACCTGCGTCGCAAGCTCCGTCGTCCCGACAGCCCGGCGCCGATCTTCACCGTGCGTGCGGTCGGCTACCGGCTCGGTAGTCCGGCATAGTGGGATTCGCTCGTCTACTCCCCGGCGGGCTGCGCTGGCGGTTGGCCGGATGGATCGCCGTGGTGACGCTGGTTTGCACGGGAATCACGTTCGTCGTCGTTTATCGCGGCACGGGGACGCAGTTGCGCCGGCAGATCGACCAGGGGCTCGCGAGCGACGCCGGCGAGCTCGCGCACAGCCTCGCTTCCGGTAGGGAGCGCTCGGCCAAGCGGGTTGCCGAGGCAGCTACCCGCTACATGCGCGCTCAGCCCTTCCGAGCAAACTCGACGCTGCTGTTCGTCGTCGTTCCGGGCGCCCCGACGAGCACCAACCGTCCCGAGCTCTTCACCCGCGCGGCGCCCGACAACGGCGAGACGAGCGTCGAGCAAGCACAGGAGAACGAACTCTCCGGACGGTTGTTGAACGTGCGCGACGGCTACTCCACGCTCGTGCTCCCCGATGTCGGCAACCTGCGCCTGCTCAAGCGCGTTGCGCGCATCTCCGGGCCCCCCCGCGTGACAGTGGGAGTGGGCGAACCGCTTGCCACGGTGGCGCACGCCCAGAGGAGCGTGGCGCGCGCGTTCATCCTCGCGGCGATCCTCGCGCTCGCCGGCGCCCTGCTCGCCGCGTATCTGATCGGCTCCCGTGTGTCGCGTCCCTTGCGGCGGATGGCGGACGTGGCGGCGCGCGTCGACGCCGGGGATCTGCATCCGCGGATCCACGACCCCGGCGGCCAGGGCGACGAGGTGCGAGTGCTGGCGGACGCCTTCAATCACATGCTCGATCGGCTCACCGACGCATTTGCCGGCCAGCGGGCGTTCGTCGCCGACGCCTCTCACGAGTTGCGCACCCCGTTGACCGTGATCCGGGGACAACTCGAAGTGCTGGCTGCCCAAAGGAGTCCCTCGGGCGATGAGGTGCGCCGCGTCGAGCGTCTGGTTCAGGCCGAGGTCGCGCGCATGAGTCGTCTGGTTGATGACCTGCTGTTGCTGACGAAGAGCGAGCAGGCCGAGTTCCTGCGCATGGAGTCGATCGATCTACCGGTGTACGTGCGAGAGCTGTGGGACGGGATGAGCCTGCTCGTCCGCCGCCGCTTCGAGCTCGGATCAATCCCCCTCGGCACAGTGACTGCCGATCCGGATCGTCTCGCGCAGGCGCTGCGCAATCTCATCGGCAACGCGATCGACCATACAGTCTCGGAGCGAGGTCTGGTGCGCATGCGCTTCGAGCACGGCTCGGGCGAGGACCGTATCCGCTTCCTTGTGGAGGACGACGGACCGGGCATCCCTCCCGAGCAGCGCGAGCGTGTATTCGACCGCTTTCACCGCACTGATACCGCGCGCGATCGCGCCTCCGGCGGCACCGGTCTCGGGCTCGCGATCGTGCGCGCGATAGCCGAGGCCCACGGGGGCCTGGTCGCCGCCGAGTCATCGTCGGAGGGGGGCGCTCGGATGGTGCTCGAACTTCCCCGCTTCTCCTCCGTGCGGCTAGGAAGCGGCGAGACGGATGACGCTGAGGACGGTGACGGCCCGGCCCTCCGGTCTCAGCCGAAGAACAGCTCGGCGGTCTCGTAGAGGCCGGGATCAAGCAGCTTCGGTGCGCGCAGGGCATCTTCGAGTGAGACTTCCACGATCCGCGTGCCCCGCAACGCCACCATTGTGCCAAAGCGCCGGCCCGCGGCCGCTTCCATTGCCGCGACGCCGAAACGGGTGGCGAGCACCCGGTCGAATGCCACCGGCGTGCCGCCACGTTGCACATGGCCGAGAATCGTCACTCGGCTCTCGAAACCGGTCCTCCACTCGATCTCCCGCTCGAGCGTGCTCCCAATGCCCCCCAGCCGCGCGTGCCCGAAGGCGTCGGTGGCGGAGTCTGCGCTGCTCGCCAGCGTTCCTTCGCGCGGCGTGGCGCCCTCGGCGACGACGACGATCGAGAAGCTGCGGCCGCGATCGTGGCGGCGGCGCAGGTGGGCGCACACCTCGTCGATGTCGAATGGCCGCTCTGGCACGAGGATTGCATCGGCGCCGCCGGCGATTCCGGCGTGCGTGGCGATCCACCCCGCGTGGCGGCCCATCACCTCCACGACCATCACGCGGTTGTGGGACTCCGCCGTTGTGTGCAGGCGGTCGATTGCGTCGGTGACGATCTGCACGGCGGTCTGAAAGCCGAACGTCACGTCGGTGCCATCTAGGTCGTTGTCGATCGTCTTTGGCACGCCCACGATCGGCACTCCGTTCTCGTGCAAGCGCAGCGCGACGCCCAGCGTGTCCTCGCCACCGATCGGGATCAGGGCGTCGATTCGACGTGTCTCGAGCGTGCGCAGGATCGATCCGATCCCGTCCTTGCCCTCGGCGAACGGATTCGTCCTTGAGGTGCCGAGGATTGTGCCGCCGCGAGGCAGGATGCCGGCTGTGCTGTCGAGCGTCAGCTCGACGGCATCGTCCTCGAGTACACCGGCCCAGCCATGGCTGAAGCCCACGAAGCTGTGCCCGTCTTCGGCCAGACCCCGGCGGACGACGCCGCGGATGACGGCGTTCAGTCCCGGGCAGTCGCCTCCCCCGGTAAGCAGTCCGACGCGCGCCATCGGCACAGCTTGCCAGAGTCGCTAAATCCCCTGGCCGGGCAGGAACTCGTTCGTGAACGGTGGCAGGGCGCCGTTCGGGTCGTGTTCGAGCAGCTTGTGCGAGAGCATCCAGCGTCCGAACGCCGCCCACTCCGACGGCCCCTGCCAGCCGAACGGCTTGCTCTGATCCGCCGGGATCATGATGGGCAGCGTCCGTTCGATCGAGAGGAGCTGGAGCTTGGGTTCGAGCGACGGGTTGGCTCTGACTATCGCCGCGGCAGCCGCGCGCGGATTCGCGCGCACTTCGCGCTGTCCGAGCGTGAGGGCGTGCATGAAGGCCCGCAGATCCTGTCCGCGCGTGCGCGCCTCGTCCGCGCGTACGACCAGCACGAGCTCGTCGTAGGTGGGAACGCCCGCGCGGTCGACCGGGATCACGATCGGACGCTTGCGCAGCAGCTCCAGCTGGATCGCCTCGTAGTTCCAGAAGCCGCCGAGTGTGGCCGCGACCTTGCCGGACAGCATCGCCGGCACGAGGTTGAAGCCCACGTTGACTTCCTGAGCGCGGGCAGGGTCGATCCCCGCGGCACGCAGCGCCGTGCGCAGCTCGGCCGACTGGTAGGCGATCCCGGCGGTGCCGACCCGCTTGCCGGCCAGATCTGAGACGCGCGCGACGTGCTTTCCCGCGAGCGCGATGATCGACGTCAGCGGCCGCTGGACGAGCGCGCCGATCGACACCAGCTTCAGTCCCCGGTCGCGCGCCAGCAGCAGCTCGGGCTCATAGGAGATCGCCATGTCGAGCTTGCCGGCGGCGAGCAGCTTCAGCGGCGTCGATGGGTCCGCGGGCGTCTGTGGACGCACATCCAGGCCGACCGCGCGGAAGTCGCCCTGGTCAATCGCCGTGTAGAGCGCGGCATGGTCGGCATTGGGAAAGAAGTCGAGCATCACGGTGAAGGGCTTCGTCTTGGCCGTCGAGAGCACGTCTCGCTTGGAGCCGCAGGCCGACAGCGCGATAGCGCACGTCGCGATGAGCAGCGCGGCGAGAAGGCGGCGAGACGGCATCATTGGCTTGCTCAAGGTCGTGATCCCTTCGGTTGGGCGCTCCAGGGCGCAAGCTTGCGCTCGGCGAACGCCAGCGTGTAGAAGCAGGCGATGGCGAATATGCACAGCACGGCCGCGGCTCCCCAAGCGCGGGGGTTTTGCAGGGAGCTCAGGTCAGTCACGATCTCGCGTCCCAGGCCGCCGTAGGGGCCGACGGTGACACCCTCGGACTCGGCGATGAAGGCTGCGATCACTCCCACCGCGATCGCGATCCTCGCGCCGCTGAGGGCGGCCGGCAGCGCTGCCGGCAACTCTGCAAAGCGGAACGCCTGCCAGCGAGAGGCGTCGAGCGTGCGCAGCAGCTTGACCTGGTCGGGATCGACCGAGGCCAGCCCGTCGACTGTCGTGACGAGGACCGGGAAGAAGCAGATCAGTGCGATAACGACGAGCTTCGGGGCGATGCCAAAGCCCCACCAGAACACCAGCAGAGGCGCGATCACGGCGATCGGCACGGCCTGTGAGCCGACCGCCAGCGGGTACACGGCGCGGCGAAACAGGGGCGAGAGATGGACCGCCACAGCGATCGCAAAGCCGCCTAGCAGCGACAGCGTGAGCCCGAGCACGACCTCCTCGGCGGTGATCTTGAAGTTCGACCACACGACGCCGGCGTTGTCCCACAAAGCGCTCGCCATCGCATGGGGAGCGGGAAGGACCGACGGTTCCACCGCCCCCAGGTATACGTACAGCTCCCACGCCCCGATCAGCGCGACGAGCAGCAGCGCGGGGGGGAGCATGGTGAGAACCCTACGTCTCACGCTTGCCTCGCCGAAGCGCCATCAGCGCACGCTCGCGCAGCGCGACCATGGCCGAGTCCGTACGCACACGGGGGCGGGAAATGCCCACCTCGAGCTCTTCCACGACGTGACCGGGCCTAGGGGAGAGCACGACGACGCGATCCGCCAGCACGATCGCCTCCTCGACGTCGTGGGTTACGAGCACGACGGTTCGCGGCTCGCGCGCCAGCGTCCGGTCCAGCCATTCCTGCATCTCTCCGCGGGTGATCGCGTCAAGCGCCCCGAACGGCTCGTCCAGGCACAGCACCGGCTTGCCCGAGAGCAGTGTGCGCAGGAAGGCGACCCGCTGGCGCATGCCCCCGGAGAGCTGCTGTGGACGGGTCTGCTCGAAGCCCTCTAGGCCGAGCTCCGAGAACATCGTGGAGGCGCGCGAGCGCGCCTCCACGCGCGAGCAGCCGGCGATACGCAGTGCGAGCGCCGCGTTGTCGAGCGCACTCAGCCATGGCAGCAGCAGGTCGCGCTGGGGCATCAGCGCGGCCGGCCGGCACGCGAGCGAACCGGCGTCGGGAGTTTGCAGGCCGCAGATCAGCTCCAACAGGGTCGTCTTGCCGCAGCCGCTCGGCCCGACCACGGCGAGCAGCTCGCCGTGGTCGGCACGCAGGGACACGCCGGCGAGTGCGGGCACGATCGCGTCGTGATCGTTGCCGTAGGCACGGCTCACATCGCTCACGCTCACACCGTGCGCGAGAGGCTCCGTCTCAGACGGTCTCGCGCGAAACTCGAGTCCTGTCGACAAGTGTCTCCCTCCGCGGGCATTACCCCACAGGTTCGAAGGGTCGGCGCCGGGGGAATCGCTTCCCGTGCGCCATCTCAGCCGGCCTCACCCGCCAGCCCCCCTGATCATTTCGTCTCGATGCTAGCGCGGAGTCACGACATTCGTACGGGTCAGCGCACGCACGAAATCCTCGAGCTGCGCGGTCGTCCAGCACTCGAAGGCGGTGCAGTGCCGCTCGTAGGCGGAGATCACGGAGTCACCGTAGTTCCAGTACAGGCGCGGCTCGGGATTCAGCCAGAAGGTCCGGCCCGCGCGCGCGGCGATCTGGGCGAAGATGTCCGCGCGCGGGTCGCGGCCGTTCGTGCGGGCGTCGCCGAGCACGATCACCGTCGCGCGGGGGTGCAGGTCTTCCTCGACCTGTACGAGGAACTCCGACCACACGCGACCGTAGTCGGTGTATCCGGAGATGTCGGCCACACCCGCGTCGCCGGCGATGCGCTCGCTGACGGCTTTGAAGTTGCGCTCGCGTTCGAAGATGTCGGTGACCTCGGAGATCCGCTCGATGAACACGAACGAGCGCATCTTGCGGAAGCTGTCGTGCAGCGCGTGCAGAACCGACAGGAAGAACACCGAGGCGGAGGTGACGCTCGTGGAGACGTCGCACAGGACGTAGATCTCCGGCCGGCGCGGACGGCGGGGACGGTATCTGAGCACGACCGGCACGCCGCCGGTCTGCAGCGACGCGCGCATCGTGCGACGCACGTCCACGTGGGCGTGGTGGCGATGCCCGCGGGCCTGCAATCCCTGTGTGGCCAGCCGCCGCCGCAACTGGGCCACGACGCGATGCACGGCCGCCAGGTCGGCGAGCGGGCCGGAGGGCAGCGCACGGTCGAGCTCGCCGAGCGGCCGGGCGGGGGGAAGGCTTCCGCTGCGCTCGATCTGCGAGCGCTCGAGCTCGCGCCGCAACAGCGCCTCGAAGCGGCGCAGCGCGTCCCGCGGTAGCCCCTCCCGCCGCGGATCGTCCGCCGGCAGCTCAGGCTGGGGCTCGGTGCGCAGGCCGAGCGCTCGCCTGATCCGCTGGACGTCGACGCCGATCACCCCCGATCCCTCCTGCTGGCGTCCGAACGCCGCGATCGCCATCCGCGCGAGATCGCGCATCGCTCCCTCCGAGCCGTCCTTCAGTGCAGCGGCGATCTGCGCGCGCAGGGCCTCGAGCTGTTCGTCGGTCAGCTCTTCGAGATCCAGCGCCGCGTCGGTCGTGTCGTCGTGCTCGCGGATACCCTCCCTCGCCGCGGCTGCCTCGACGGCGCGGAAGAAGAAGCGGTCGAACACGAGCTCGAACACGCGCCTGTCGTCCTGGCTCTTGGCGAGCGTCGCCGCGAGCGCCTCGCGAAAGGCCTGCTGTGAGGTCCAGCCGATCTCGCGCAGCACGGCGAACGCGTCGAGCAACTCAGAGGTGCCGACCGCGACGCCTTCGCGTCGCAGCTCCTCGCCGAGCTCGAGCAGGCGCGCCGCCAATCCTTCGGGCGATGTCGGGGCGGCGGGGGGCGGCGCGTCAGGCGACATCGACCGGCGCGCCGAGCTTCAGGCCGATGCGCTCTGCCACCAGATCCATGTCCGTGCGGTGCTTGACGATCACCGACATGGTCGTCCTGAACGTCTCCGCGTCGATGTCCTGCGCGCCGAGCAGCAGCAGCGCGCGTGCCCAGTCGATCGACTCGGCGATCGAGGGTGGCTTCTTGAGATCGAGCGCGCGCACCATGTCGATCACCTCGACCAGCCTGCGGGCGACCGTCTCGGCGAGCTCCGGCGTGTGCAGGCGCACGATCTCCAGCTCGTGCTCGAGCGCGGGGTAGTCGAGCCACAGATACAGACAGCGCCGCTTCAGCGCCTCCGTCAGCTCGCGCGAGTTGTTCGAGGTCAGCAGCACGACCGGATGGGTGCGTGACTCGACACGGCCTAGCTCGGGGATCGAGATCTGGAAGTCCGAGAGCACCTCCAGCAGCATCGCCTCGAACTCCTGGTCGGTCTTGTCGATCTCGTCGATCAGCAGCACGACGGGCTCTTCAGAGGCGATCGCGGTCATCAGTGGTCGCGCGAGCAGGAACTCCTCGCCGAAGATGTCCTCCTGCACCGCGTCCCACCCGGCTCCGTCGGCCTCGGCCTGGATCCGCAGCAGTTGCTTGCGGTAGTTCCACTCATACAGGGCCTTGGCCTCGTCGAGGCCCTCATAGCACTGCAGCCGCACGAGCTCGCGACCGAGATAGCGCGCGAGCGACTTCGCGAGCTCGGTCTTGCCGACGCCGGCCGGTCCCTCCACCAGCACCGGCTTGCCGAGCCGGGTCGCCAGAAACGAGACCAGCGCCGTCGACTCACCCGGGAGATAGCCAACCGCGCGCAGACCCTCGGCGACTTCTGCGACCGACGCGGGCGCGGGGAATTGGGCTGCTGACATCGTCAGCGCAATGATAGGGCTCGGCTTCAAGAGGGCGTTCCTGTTGCCACTGCGCGATTCCGAAGTGAACGCGAGCATCCTCGATCACGCTCGACCCAGGGTGAGACGATCGCAGAAGCCTTCTCGGAGTCAACGCGCCACGGAGCGCCTCTTGGCGCAACGTACAAGATCTTACATAGTCTTACTGAATTTCCGTAAGATCTCGTAAGAAGTGATAGGTTTCGTGCGTGGTCGCCCGCAACCCCTATCAACCCGGCGTCGGCACGACGCCCCCTTATCTGGCAGACCGCGAGGAGCAACTGCAGCGTTTCGGCGCCTACCTGCGCGATTTCCCAGACAAGCGCCGCAACGTGCGCGTCAGCGGGTTGAGGGGCGTTGGCAAGACGGTGCTTCTGAAGGAGTACCGCGTCAAGGCCAGCGAACGTGACTGGGTCGTCATCCGGCGCGATTTGACCGCTCGCTTGTGCGATGAGACGGACTTCGCCTCTGCGGTCGCAGACGATCTTTCGAGTGCGATTCGCGCTTTCTCGAGTGTCGCGAAGCTCCGAACTCTGCTCTCGGCCGCAGGCCGCGCTGTGGGCGGGATAACGGTTGGCCTACCAGGCGGCCCGAGCTTGAGCGTCAAACCCGCCAGTGCGCGTGGTGTCTCGGTGCTCGAGGACCGGCTGAGCAAGGCCTTCGTGCAGCTCGGACGTCTGGCAGCCAAGGCAGAGCGCGGCGTGGCGTTCCTCTACGACGAGGCACACACGGTCTTCGATCGGCCGGCCCGCCACCAATATCCGCTTAGCGCGCTGCTTGGAGCGCTGGTCGCGACCCAAGACGAGGAAGACCCACCGCTGCCCGTGATGCTCGTCGTCTCCGGACTCCCGCCACTGGCGGCACATCTACAGGCAGCACGCAGCCACACCGAGCGGCTTTTCCGGGTAGAGGAGCTCGGCAACCTCGGCCTGCGGCGTGAGGGCGATAACACAAGCAATGCGGCGATGGCGCTCATCAAGCCAGCGGAGGCGACGGGTATCCGCTTCCAAGGCGCCCTGGCCGAGCAGATCGCGAGAGATGTGGATGGCTACCCCTATTTCATCCAGAAGTACGGAGAGGCGCTCTGGGATGCGGCCGACGCCGCGAACGTGCAAATCATCACGAGCGCGCTCTACAAGAGCACCAAGGACCGGGTGCAGGATGCGCTTGACGCGGAGTTCTTTGAGGGACGCTACGGCGATGCGACCCGTGCGGACCGGATGACGCTTCGCGTGGCCGCGTCACTCGGCGGCGAGCAGTTCGAGATCTCGGCCTTGGCCTCGCAGCTGGAAAACCGTAAGGCCAACGCTACCCAGCAAAGCGTCAACCGGCTGCTGAAGGGCAACCACGTCTACCGTGTGAGTCAGGGAACCTACGCTTATACCGCGCCGTTGTTCGGCGATTTCCTTCGCCGCAAGTACCCCCGGCAAGCCGGCGACCGCTAGCCTCGATTGGGCCAAGAGGAGAGATCCCATGGCCCAAGCCCGTGGAAACCGCAGGTTCTCCAGCTGGCTTACAGGAGCGCCGACCGACTCTTGCTACCCGCTTTCACACATTCTCCCCGATACGAGTGCTAATCCGAGCCTGACCGCTGCTCTGTCGGGGCGTCCTCGAAGGACAGTTGCTCGGCGCCCGTGTCCGTGATGCGGCGGCGAGCGGACTCCTCGCCGCGGGTGCGTGGCCGGTTCGGGGAAGCGGTGGGCGGTGGCGGGTAGCGCGGGCTCCGGGCGGCGGCCGGCTGGGTTCGCGCCGGTCGTCTCTGCGCCCCGGTGATGACCGTCGGCTCCTCGCCTGAGGAAGGTGCGGGCGGCGGCACTTCCTGTCGTGGGCGGCGGCGCTCGGCCGGTGGGTCTTCGGGCCATGTCGCTCGATCCCCGGGCGCCTCGGCGGCGCGTCTCAGGGGGGCTTCGGGGCGCTCGGCGGTGCGCATCCGCCAACCGGCGTAGGCGAGGCTGCCCGCAGCCACGAACGCGAGGAAGAAGCCCCACTCGATCCCCACCGGGTAGCCATGGCCCGCGGGACGGTCGAAGACGCGGTAGAAGATCAGCAGCGCCGCCCAGCCGCCGGCGATCATCACGATCGTCCCATCGCCACCTGGCAGGTGGAATTCGCGTCCGTCTACGCGGGCGAGCACCATCGCCACGACCCCCGCCGCGACCAGGAACACGGCCGCCTCGACGAACGAGACGTCGCCAAAGGCGTTGATGCTGTGCGAGTTGATCGTCTTGCCGTTGAGGCTCTGCAGCCCGTACCAGGGGAAGAACATCGTCACCAGCAGGCCCACTGAGGCAAGTGCCGCAAGCCGTTGCTCGGGGCGCATCTCGCGCCATGCGTGCGTCAGACGCATTACGGTCGCCCTCGCTTCGCGCGCATGCGGCGGGTCGTCTCGATGCGGGCCATCAGGTCAGTCTAGGCGCGTTGAGGCGGCGCATGAAACGTTCAGCGCGCACGGAGTCCGGTCCCGCCGCCGGAGCCGATCCGTGCCCATTGCCGGAGTCCGAGGGTGTCTCCGGACGTGCCTAGCTCGAAGGCCCACCCTTGTGATCGGTTCTAGTGGTGGCTGACCACGATCGTGCCGATCGCGGTCGCGAAGTTGCCCGCCGGATCGGTCGCGGTGAGGGTGACCGAGTATGTCCCGCCCTTACTCGGCGTCACCCACAATATGCGCGGCCTGCCGCGTTCGACGATCGCGCTGTTCCTCCACACGACGTTTCCGCCCTGACGGATCGTCATCCCGACGGTCGACACCTTCGACAGCGAAACCTGCACTCCCGCGCGCGTTCCCCCGCGCAGTGTCCTTGAGACCAGGGCGATCGTCGGCGGCGTGCGCAGGTCCGCGGTGAAGCGCTGGGCGGTGGTGCAGTAGATCGCGTCGCCGGCGATCGGCGTCGCCGACGTGCTCGCGGCTCGTGCCGCACTGGCGCCCCCGGACGGGGGCGAGCCACCCGCGGGGGGCGTGGTCGGAGACGGAGGCGGCGGGGTGGGTGGCGTCGCGGGAGCGGGAGGCGCCGGCGTCGAAGTCGGGTTGAACGGCGGTCCTTTGCCGGTGCGTTCGCACAGGTGCTTGAGGAATTCGGTCAGCAGTTCGTGGTAGTTGAGATCGGATTCGCCGAACTGGTCATACAACGACCACGCTCCGGTGTCGTAGTGCGGAACCTCCACTCGCGCCTCCGCGTCACCGGCTTCGAACAGCCGCAATCCGAGCGGGTCCTTGGTGATCGAGGTGAAGTCGTACAGCCCGACGACCGACTGGATGAACCCGTTGAGGATGCGATCGCGTGGCGCGTAGGTGTACTCGAGATAGTGCGCTCCCGCCGCCGTCTTCACCAGCACACCTTCCGGCGGACGCGTCTCGAAGATGCCGAGCGCCTGCTGGGCGGCCGCCAGCAGGGTGGGTTCCTTGAAGCGCGACCACGCGCGCGAGAGCACCTGCAGCGCCGTGCCCTGCGAGAGACCGCTCGTCCACGGCGGCAGCCCGCCGTCGAACTGGAACATGTACTCCCATGCGATGCCCCCGGCCCGCTTGGTGGCGAGCGGGAGCACTTCCCCCAGGAGCTGGCGCAGGTTGGCGTTTTCGTGGCCGGACAGGAAGTATCCGTTGGCCTCGCCGAACGTGCCAAGCCACTGGATCTCGATCCCCTGTCCGCCGTAGTACTCCCACACGAGCTTGCTCCCGGGAAAGCTCACGCGCTCGCCGGAGGACAGCAGCGGACCGCTCGTCCACCAACTGCGGTTGCGTTCCAGCGTGAGAAATAGAGCCGGCAGGCGCGACGGAATGAAGCCACCGGCGGCGGCGATCGCCTGGACGTTCGCCAGCACCGCCCCCAGCTCGACGCGCCGCGTGCCGCTGAGCCTGCCCAGCGAGCGTTTCGCCGCGACGTACGCAGCGTAGTCCTGGCGGGAGGCGGCTTCGGAGATTGTGCCGGCACGCTCAAGGCTCGTGAGCGCCGCGGTCACGCTCGGCCCACGCACGCCCTGCCGGGCGCTCGCCGGGTCGAGGCACAGGCTGCCGAGGATCAGCCCCAGCGCGAGAATCGAAAGGAACTTGGCTCCCACTGAGGCGATGCTACGGCCGCGCGCGACAGCGGCGATCGCTGCACGGGTCGTTGCAGTCGTCGTGGGCAGGCGATCTCGACCGTGCCGCGGCGCTCGTTCTCTGGAGAGCACACTCCCCGAACACCTCGCCCCGCGCGGTAGTTGCGTCTCGTGTCTGCAACGGGCCCGAGGGAGCGGGGCGAATCGGGTGTTGCGGCGAGGGTCGACACAGTCCCCGACCGGTCGATCTCGGCTACTTCCCGCCGGGCTACTCCCCGTCGAGCTCCAGCTCATCCGGTTCCAGCTCGTCCTCTTCCTCCTCGGCGTCGCTCTCGCCCGAGACCTCGCCGCCGGGATGGTGGGCCACCTGGAAGCGCTCGATCAGCTCGTCGCGACGATGCTCGTCGAGCGGTGACTCGTCGGCGATCAGCACCCATTCGTCGCCGTCCAGCTCCTCCGCGCTGAAGATCTCATGGTCGAGGTCCGGTGAGTCGTCGACCACGATCATCACCTCGGTCTGCGGGTTGAAATACGTCCCCGGACGGATGCTCAGCTCGTCGAGCTCGAAGCGACGATGGTCGGCCATTCCCGCGTTTATACCCCACGCGGCGGGCGCACCGCGTCGAACCTAGCGTGCGGGCAAGCTCTCTGCCAGCGGACGAAGCTCTCCGCCAGATGCCTACGGGTCGAGCTCCGCCAATGTGCGCTCCACCTCGGCGTCCACGTCCAGTGGCGGCTGGCCCTTGCGCACGCGGCGTTCGTTGCGGGCCAGCACGAGCTGGCGAACCTCCTCGACGAGTCCGGCCTCGTGGTCTCCCGATCGACCCGTCGCACGCGAGGGCTCGAGCAGCTTCGTCACCTCGGCGTCGATGTCCAGCGCCGGCCGACCGGCCCGCACCAGCCGCTCGCTGCGGGCGCTCAGCATCTGGCGGATCTCCTGCTCGCGTTCGGCGCGTCCCGCGGCGGAGTCTGGCGCTGGTGCCGCCATCCGCCCCCCTGGATCGCTGTCCTTGGAGAACCCATCCTGGCCGATCTGGTCGTAGATGCTTCCGCGGCTGAGCAGGAACACCAGCGACATCACCACCGACAGCGCCACCGCGCCGAACACCACGAACTGGAGGGCGTTCTGCATCTGGCGATTGTTGCGTAAAGGCCCACTCCTCCGCTACCCTCCACATTGACTGACCAGTCAATCTATTCTCGCGCGGTGGTCCGTTCCCGCGCCGGCCTTTAGGAGAACACTCGAGACATGGTCGATTTCACGCTCACTGACGAGCAGAAGAACCTGCGCGAGATGGCGCACGATTTCGCCGAGAAAGAGATTCGTCCCGTCGCCTGGGAGTACGACAAGGACGGCACCTGGCCGCAGGACATCGTCCAGAAGGCCTGGGACGTCGGTCTGATGAACTCCCATATCCCCGAGGAGTACGGCGGCTCCGGCGCCGGCTACCTCGACGGCTGCCTGATCGAGGAGGAGCTCTCCTGGGGCTGCTCGGGCATTCAGACCTCGCTCGGCTGCAACGGCCTGGCGACCGCGCCGATCATGCTCGGAGGCTCCGAGGAGGTCAAGAAGAAGTACCTCGGCATGCTCACCGAGGAGCCGAAGCTCGCCTCCTTCTGCCTGACCGAGCCCGACGCCGGCTCGGACGTTTCCGGCATGCGCACCACGGCCGTGCGCCAGGGCGACAAGTACGTGATCAACGGCTCGAAGTGCTTCATCACCAACGGTGGCTACGCCGACTACTACACCGTCTATGCGAAGACCGACAAGGACGCCGGACACCGCGGCATCTCCGCGTTCGTCGTCGAGCGCGACTGGGGCGTGGTGGTCGACAAGAAGGAGGACAAGCTCGGCCAGCGGGCGTCGAACACCGCGACGATCTCCTTCAACGACGTCGAGGTTCCCGCCGAGAACCTGCTCGGCGAGGAAAATGCCGGCTTCAAGCTCGCGATGATGACGCTCGACCGCACCCGTCCCGGCGTCGCCGCGATGGCCACGGGCATCGCCCGTGCGGCCTTTGAGTTCGCGACCGACTACTCCAAGGAACGCGTCCAGTTCGGCGTGCCGATCGCGATGCACCAGGCGATCCAGTTCATGATCGCCGACATGGCGACCGAGATCGAGGCCGCGCGCCTGATGACGTGGAAGTCGGCCGTGATGCTCGACAACGGCGAACGCAACACGCTGATCTCATCGCACGCCAAGCGCTTCGCCGCTGACACGGCGATGAAGGTCGCCACCGACGCCGTGCAGGTCTACGGGGGCTACGGCTTCATCAAGGAGTACCCCGTCGAGAAGCTGTTCCGCGACGCCAAGATCATGCAGCTCTACGAGGGCACCTCGCAGATCCAGCGGCTCGTGATCGCCCGCGAAACGCTGCTTCCGCGGCGCGTCGAGGAGCCCGCCGCCGCGATGGCTTAGGGCCGTCGAGACTGGTCCCACGAACACCTCCACGAACATCTGAGACACGGGCGTCGCCAGCCGGCGACGCCCTCGCCGAGCGTTGGTGTCGAGCGCTTCCCCGCTGGCTAAAGGAAACCTGCTTGTCTGCCGATCCGTTCGACTATGTCGGCCCAGCCTTCGAGCTTGCGCAGCGATTCGTTGCCCGCTGCGCGCTCGTCCGAGGGTGTTTCAAGAGTGGGTGAGTCGGTCGAGCTGCTGTCGGGCCCGACGCATGACGATCTGCGCCGTCTCGGACATGCGCTCAGCGAGCGTACCGACGACGTCGTCGCGGGCATCATCAGCCGCTCGCAAGGCTCTGGCCTTGAGCTCGAGTCTGTCGTCGATGAGAGCTTCAAGCGCGTTGGCTCTGTCTCCACGACGGCCGTCGCCCGGTGGATGGCCGGCGAAGGAGCGGACGTGGCCCGCGAGGTCGGGCAGGAGTCCTGGCGGATCTTCGGCCAGCTGGCCGCCCAGCGCGCGGCGCCGCTCAACGAGGTCACCAAGCGCTGCCTACGCTGGCGCGACGCGGCCGAGGAGGTGGTGCGGGAGACCGCGACGCGGCTCGAGCTGTCCCCCGAGGTGCTTGCCCAAGCCCTCGCGATGCTGCAGCGTAGCCTCGACGTCACGCTCGTGCGCATGTGCCAGTCGTTTGAGTCAGAGCGCCAGCGCGCCCACGACGAGCTGACGCGGCGCCAGGAAGAGCTCGCGTTCCTCGCCACCCACGATGCCCTCACCGGGTTGCCCAACCGCACGCTGATCCTCGACCGCGTCGAGCAGATGCTCGTGCGCTCGCGCCGCAGCCAGGCGCCCGTCGCTGCGCTGTTCATCGACCTCGACAACTTCAAGACGATCAACGACACGCTCGGCCACGGCGCGGGCGATGAGCTGCTGCGGGCGGTCGCATCGAGGCTCCAGGGCGTCGTGCGCGACATCGACGCGCTCGGTCGCCTCGGCGGAGACGAGTTCGTGATCGTCGCCGAAGGGATGTCCCTCGCCGCCGGTCCCGAGCTGATCGCCGAGCGGCTGCTCGATGCGTTGAAGCAGCCATTCGAGTTGAACGGGCCCGACAAGGGTCGGCTGACCGTCACCGCGAGCGTGGGCATCGCGGCGGGGGACCGCGCGTCCGCCGAAGAGCTCCTGCGCGACGCCGACATCGCGATGTATCGAGCCAAGTGGGACGGCAAGAACCGCTACGTCGTGTTCGAGTCCGGCATGCAGGACGCAGTGCAGAGCCGCATGGAACTCGAGATGGACCTGCGCGAGGCGCTGCCCAACGAGGAGTTCTTCCTCGTCTTTCAGCCTACGTTCGACCTGCGCACGATGAGTCCCACAGGCATGGAGGCGCTGATCCGCTGGAACCACCCCGCGCGGGGCGTCGTTCAGCCGGACGACTTCGTGCCCCTGCTCGAAGAGACGGGCATGATCGAGGAGGTCGGCAAGTGGGTTCTGCGCGAGTCCTGCCGACAGGGCGCCGCGTGGCACGCGGCGGGATACCCGGTCGGCATCGCCGTTAACGTCTCCGCTCTGCAGCTCGACAAGGACGAGTTCGTCACCGATATCGCCGACGCGCTGCACGACAGCGGGCTGCCCGCCGGGGCGTTGACGATCGAGATCACCGAGACGACTCTCATGAGCCACGCCGAGGAGACTGCCGTGCGGCTCACCGCCGTCAAGCAGCTCGGCGTGCGAATCGCGATCGACGACTTCGGCACGGGCTACTCCTCGCTGGCCTACCTCCAGCGCTTCCCGGTCGACGCGCTGAAGATCGACCGCTCCTTCATCGCTCGCGTCACCCGCGACAACGAGGGCGAGACACTGATTCGCACACTCGTGCAGCTCGGCAAGTCACTCTCGATCGAGACGCTCGCCGAGGGTATCGAGCAGGCCCGCGAGCTCGATCTGCTGAAGGACGAGCAGTGTGACAGCGGACAGGGCTTTCTCTTCGCGCGCCCTCTCGATGCGGCCGCGTGCCAGGCATTCCTGCAGGACTGGATCGGCGGTGAGGTCACCGGCGCGACCCCCGACGGCGCGCCGGACACCGTGCCGGCCTCTCCCGCGGCGTAAAGGCCATCGCCGGACGCCCGCTTCGGCGCGTCGCTAGGCTCCCGGCCCCACGTGATCAGAGGAGACCGATAGATGTTCGTGTTCAAAGCTGCCGTCGTAGGTGCCGGGACGATGGGCGGACAGATCGCCCAGACGATCGCCGCCGCGGGTGTCCCCGTGGTGCTGAAGGACATCGACGACAAACTCGTCCAGGCGGGCCTCGACGAGGCCCGCAACGTCACGAGCGGCCAGGTCTCAAAGCTCGTCGAGCGCGGCAAGCTGACCGCCGAGCAGGGCCAGGCGCAGATCGATCAGATCATGGGGCGCATCCAGGGCACGACCTCCTATACGGACTTCGGCGAGGTGGACTTCGTGATCGAGGCCGTGCCGGAGAAGATGGAGATCAAGCAGGCCGTCTTTGCCCAGCTCGACGCGACCACCCCCGGTCACGCGATCCTCGCCTCGAACACCTCCTCGCTGTCGATCACGGAGATCGGAGAAGCCACGCTGCGTCCCGACAAGGTGATCGGCTTCCACTACTTCTACCCGGCCTCGATCATGCCGCTGATCGAGATCGTCGAGGGCGAGGAGACCTCGGCCGAGACGGTCGGCGCGGCCGTCACGTTCGCCCAGGCGATCCGCAAGCAGCCGATCACCTGCGCTGAGGTACCCGGCTTCGTCGTCAATCGCATCCTCAACTCGGGCAGCTCGGAGGTGTGGCGCGAGCAGGAGGAGAAGGGACTGTCGATCAAGAAGATCGATGAGGGTCTCGGCTCGGCGGGCGTGATCCCGATCGGTCCCTACCAGCTGATCGATCTGCTCGGCCTGGACACGGTGCTGCACGTCGCCGAGCACCTGGTGGAGTCCTACGGCGAGGAACGCTTCTACCTGCCCAAGGGCATGCAGAAGCTCGTCTCCGAAGGCAGGCTCGGCGCCAAGACGGGGGGGAATGGGTTCTACAACTCGCAAGGCGAGCCGTCCCTCTCGGGCGAGAACGAGCCGGACATAACCGAACTGGTCGAGCTGATGTCGCTGAAGACGCTTCTCGAGGCGTGCCTCGTGCTCGAGGAGGGGGTGGCGACTCACCGGGACATCGACTTCGGCATGATGGCCGGCGCCGGCCTTGACCCGCGCCGCGGCCTGCTGCCGCCCTTCATGAAGGCCGACACGGAAGGCCTCGACGCGGTCCTTGAACGGATGGAGAACGCCCAGGAGCGCCACGGTGAGCGGTTCACCCCGCCGACCATCCTGCGCCGTCTAGTCGCCCAGGGCCGTCTGGGGCAGAAGAGCGGACAGGGCTTCTATGCCTACTCTCAGCCCGACGCCGAGCAGCCGGCGGAGCTCGTGAAGCTCGAGACCGACCGGAGATCGGCCGGCGCCGAAGGGGTCGCGATCGCATGGCTCGCGAATGGCCAGATGAACTCGCTCTCCCCCCAGGTGATCGAGGATCTCGGCAAGGTCTGGGCGCAGGCGAAGAGCTCCGGCGTGCGCGCCCTCGTGATCGCCTCCTCCAACCCGTTCCTGTACTGCGCCGGCGCAGATGTGAAGGCCTTCACCACAATGGACGAAGCAAGTGGGGAGAAGCTGATCCACGAGGCGCATGCGCTGTTCAAGGAGCTCGGCAGCGAGGGCATCGCCACGATCGCGGCCGTCAACGGGCTGGCATTCGGCGGTGGCTGTGAGCTTGCGATGGCCTGCGACTTTCGCATTGCCGCCCGCTCGGCGATCTTCGGACAGCCTGAGATCAAGCTGGGCATCATCCCGGGCTTCGGCGGCACCCAACGCCTGCCCCGGCTTGTGGGACAGGCCAAGGCCCTCGAGATGAACCTCATTGGCGATCCACTCCTGGCCGACGAGGCCTTCGAGCTCGGCCTGGCCAACCGCGTCGTCGAGGATCACGAACTGCTCGACACAGCGCTCGCCTGGGCGCGCAAGCTCGCCGGCCAGCCTCCGCTGGCGGTCGAGCAGATCAAGCGCGTCTCCGGCGCAGGTGACCTGGATGAGGGCATCGAGGCGGAGAAGCGTGGCTTCGCCGCCGTGTTCGCCAGCGAAGACGCCAAGGAGGGCATCTCTGCCTTCCTCGGCAAACGCGCGGCGCGCTTTACGGGAAGGTAGGCCGGCGGTGCACGTGCGTGCCACTCCACCCTCGGACGTCGCCCGGCTGGCCAAGCTTGTGCGCGGCGCGCGCTCTGTCGTCGCGCTCACCGGGGCCGGCATCTCCGTCCCCTCGGGCATTCCCGACTTCCGCTCGCCCGAGCGCGGGATCTGGGAGACGGTCGACCCGATGAAGGTCGCCCACGTCGACACCTTCCAGGCCGACCCCGTGCGCTTCTGGTCTTTCTACGGCGCGCGCTTTGCCACGCTCGGCCCCAAGCGACCCAACGAGGCCCACCACGCGCTCGTGGCGATGGAGCGACGACGGATGCTCGACGCGGTGATCACCCAGAACATCGACATGCTCCACCGCAAGGCCGGCACGCGGGAGCTGGTCGAGGTTCACGGCAGCATCGCCTACTGCTTCTGTCCGTCCTGCGGCACGCGTGTCCCCCAACTCGAGGTCCGCGCGCGCGTGCTGGGCGACCCGCAGGGCGTACCCCGCTGCAGAGAGTGCGGGCCGCCGCTGAAGCCCGACGTGGTGCTGTTCGGCGAGATGCTCTCCGAGGAGGCGTTGTCGCGCGCCCGCGAGCTGTGCCGGCAGGCCGAGCTGCTGCTGTGCATCGGCTCCTCGCTCGAGGTCCACCCCGTGGCTGGGCTGCCGCTGTTGACCCACCAGGCCGGCGGGTCGGTGGCAATCGTCACGCACGGATCCACGCCGCTCGATGAGATCGCGTGCGTGCGTCTGGACGGAGACGTGGTCGACGAGCTCCAGGCGCTCACCGCGGCGCTGAAGATCGCCTGACTGGCGAGTGTGCAACAAGCCTCTCCACGCCGCCGCCGCGCGCTAAACGGGTACCTCGGCGACAGTCAGCAGATACTCGGCCGGGGCTCTGAACGAGCCGTCGGTCGCCTCGTTGCGCTCGCGGTAGAAATCGACTAGCTGACCCTTCAGCTCGCCCCACTTGCCCTGCGGCTCGAGCGCCGTCTTGGCCATGATCGTGGGACCGAGCACGCGCTCGTTGTACTCCACCCAGCTCTCCGGCGAGTCGTGCGTGAAGTCGACCATGTGGCGCTCGAAAGACAGCTCGACGCCGCTGTCGGCAAACAGCGAGCGCACGTGGTCCTCGGTGCCCCACAGCACCGGCGACTCCACCTCGGGTGGCGGGGGCGGCATGTGCGAGCCGATTGCCCTGAACAGTTCGCCGTTCATCCCCTCGGGCGTCCACGCAGTGAACGCAATCCTCGCGCCCGGACGCGCGACTCGCCGCAGCTCGCTCGCGGCGCGCTCGTGGCGCGGGGCGAAGATCACGCCGAAGCACGAGCTCACGAGGTCGAACGAGGCGTCCTCGAACGGCAGCTCCTCGGCGTCTCCCTCGATCCACCTCACCTCCAAGCCGGCCTCCGCGGCGCGGCGCCGCGCCACCTCGAGCAGCTCGGGCGTGAGGTCCAGGCCGGTCACATTCGCGCCTCTCTCGGCTGCGGGAATCGCGACGTTGCCGCTGCCGGTGGCCACGTCGAGCATGTCCTTGTCCGGGCCGGCGCCGACCTTCTCGACGACGCGCTCGGCGACCCCCACGATCATCCGCGCCAGGTCGGGGTAGTCGCCCATCGCCCACATCGCCTTCTGCCCCTGCTTGAACGCGTCGAAGTCCATGCCCATCTATGCCGCCTCCTCGTCTCGAATGTTCGCCATCGTCAGGTCGCGCTCGGGAGAGATTCCCCACCGTGCCGCGAGCGTGCGCAGATCGTCGTCGAGCTCCCAGCGATCGGGACGCGAGGGCCCCTCGTGCTCGGGAGAGGCACCCTTCAACATCATGCTTCCCCGGTTCTCGCCGATCGCGCGGAGCTCCTCGATCTCAGCGTCGCTGAGTCGCACGGCCAGCGCGCGATCGCCCACCGCCGCAAGCTCCGTTCGCTTGGCCTCGACCGGACGGGCGTCGGAGCCGCTCTCCTGGATCAGCGTCGGCGCGACGCAGCGGACGGCGGGATGGGCGAGGTTCCACGCGCACGCCAGCTGCAGCATCGTCAGCTCGTGGCGCTCGGCGATCGGCCGCATCCGCTCGAGCTTTCCTCGCGCACTCTGCACCCATCCCTCGGGCCGGAACTTGCGATGGTCGTGCTCGGCGAACGCGTGACCCGCACGCACATCGTCGTGGAAGACGCCGCCGTAGTCGACCACGCGAGTGATCAAGCTCACGTCGTGGGCGGTGGCCGCGTCGAGAACCAGCTCGCCCGGCCAGGGCTCGAGCGGGTTGAGGATGATCATCGCCCAGTCGATCCGCTCGGAGAACCGCTCGACGCAGTCGATCAGGTCCAGCGTGAACCCGTTCGCCGGACCGGGGGCCACGCCCAAGCGACGGGTTAGGCCGGCCTCGCGCACCGCCTGCATCCCGTCCCACACGGCCGCGCTCGTGTAGCCGGTGCGATCGGGGTTGTGCAGCAGCAGCAGATCGAAGCGATCGACTCCACAACGGTCGAGGCTGCGCTCGGTCGCCATGCGGATGTAGCCGGCGTACTTGCCCTCGCCGCGCAGCCGCCGGTCGGTGAAGCGGGGAAAGCCCTTCGCGCCCTCGCGCGAGCCGTCGTAGAAGTCGTGCCCGATCGCACCCACGAGGCAGTAGCTGTCGCGGTCGATGCCCTTCAGCGCTCGCCCCAGCGCGCGATCCGCCTCGCCGGCTCCGTAGGCATCGGCGGTGATCACGGTGTCGATGCCTTCGCCGGGGCGCAAGAGCGCTTCCAAGCGTTCGTCCTTCAGTGGCTCGCCGAAGTGCATGAAGCGTCCGCCACTCCACGTGCCGATTGCGGTTGTCGTCGGATCCATGCCGGCTATCACTCTACGCGCGACCCGCCTCGTCCACCGCGAGGGAAACCCCCGGTCGTCTGAGGGGACCGTACCAAGGGCCCCGGAGGAGGCATCTCCTAGGCGTTTGGATAAGTACGAACGATTCGACAAAAACCTCTAGTTGGAAACACCTCTTGTCCCGTGCTCGCCCGCGCGGTCATGCTCTCTGACGACAACTGGCTGCATCGGTGCAGGTACACAACAAGGGGGCTTGGGCATGAAGGCACGGACGCGGACGCTGACAGGCTTTGTGATCTGGTCGATGACGGTGTCTTTGGCCTGTTGTCTGAGCGGCCAGGCGGTCTTCTCGACGTCGGCCTTCGGTGAAGTCGGGTCGCCTGCCGAGGGATCTGGTGCGTCGTTGCTGGGAGGTCCGCTTGTGGTCCCGGCTGGCCTGGAAGAAGGGGAGCAGGCGAGAAACGCCGAGCAGGCGAGGCTGGCTGGTCCCGAAGCGGTCTTGGCTCGTGAAGAATCCCAGACGAAGTTTGAGGGTCTTGACTCAGGGCAGGCCGCGAAGCTGGCGGGGGAAGCGTTCCCGGAAGCGATCGATCATGTCGCGGGCGCACTGCCGCCGTTGCCTTCCGGACAGCGGGTCGTGGGGTATCCGGCCGACAATGTGGCGCAGGTCGATCTCGGTGGGGGCAGGCACGCGGTGATCGAATCGATGGAGCCGGTGGCGATCGAATCTTCCCCAGGGCAGCGAGCGCCGCTCGATCTCAGCCTTGGCGAAGCCAATGGCGCGTTTCAGCCCCTGCGGTCGGGAGTGGGCGTGAGCATCCCGAAGCGGCTCGCGAGCGGGGTGCGATTGGCGGGCACGGGTGTCTCGCTTACGCCGGTCGATGCCAGTGGCTTGGCGTTGGTCGGCGGCGAAGGCGTGATTGACGGCGCCACGGTGCTTTATGCGAATACGCAGACCGACTCGGACACCGTGGTCAAGCCGCTGGCGATGGGGTTTGCCGAGGACACTCTGCTGCGCTCGGTGAACAGCCCGAGTCGTCTGTCGTTCCAGGTCGGATTGCCCTCAGGTGCGAGCCTAGTGCCGGCGAAGGACGGTTCCGGCAGGGTGGACGTGGTCGAGGAAGGTTCGGTGATCGCGGCACTGGGGGTACCGGTGGCTCAGGACGCCGAAGGCACGGTTGTGCCGGTCTCGACGAGCACATCCGGGGACACGCTCACGGTGAGCGTCGATCACCGCTCGGGTGCCTACCGCTATCCGATCGAGGTCGACCCCACGGTCGCCGAAAAAGGTGGTTATGAAGGCGAAATCCTGTGGCACCAGACATGGAATTTCTTTACCGAAAATCCCTCTATCTTTCAAGCCTATCAACTGGAAACAGGGAAACCCGGGCTGCAGCGTTATCTGAAGGATGTCGTCAGCAAATCTGTCGCCGCGGAAGAACGTGCGTTCTTCTTCTACCCCACACAGGGCAAGTCGCGGATTTACGCGGTCACCGCCAGTACGAGCTTCGAAGGTTTTGCCGGCAGCAGGATGGAAAACGTCCTCGGGATCGAGAACGTACACACCGGCAAACCCGAAGTAAGCCAGTCGTGGATCGAAAACTACGTGGCGAATCCCACGTTGTGCACGGAAGCGGGGTGCGCGCCGGGCACGGTAACGGAATCCAACGACAAAAGCGAAGTCTTCTATCAGCAGACTGCTCGTGAAGCGAATGAATTCGCCGGCGGTACGAGCAATTTTCGGACCGCGACTGTAAGCATCGCCCAGGAAGCCGGTCCGTCGACAAGTTTCGTACCCGTCGAAAAATGGGTTCGAAATGAAACCAATAGCTACCTTCTCCTCAACGCATCAGATCCAGGTCTGGGTATCTTTTCCTCTCAATGGACGTCTCCCGGAGCACCTGAATGGAAATCGGGCGTGTATGTGTTTGGCTGTTCCGGTGTGCAGTGCAACGAGAACGAACCTCTCTCGGGGAACCTGAAAGGCCTGCCCGACGGAGAAGACGTCATAGAAGCGACCACAAAGGACCCCGTGGGGTTGAGCGCCACGTCGACGACGACGGTGAAAATCGACAATGCGGCGCCGTACAACCTGACCTTGACCGGATTTCCGGCGAGTCACGAAATCAGTTTTGGCCGTTATGTCGTCAAAGTCAGCGCGACGGACGGTTCGGGGACGACGAAAAGCTCCGGTGTTGCATCGATCGCGCTGGCGATCGACGGCAAAGAAGTCGGGACGCCGAGGGGCGGTTGTTCGCCGGGACCGTGCACGGGGACAGGGGAATGGTCGATCAACGGCGAAGAATACGCGGCCGGCAAGCATATCTTCACGATGACGGCCACAGATGGGGTTGGCAACGTCAAGAAAGAAGAATTTCCGCTTACGATCGAGAGCTCGGAATCCAAGGGCGTGGGTCCCGGCTCGGTCGATCTCACGTCCGGCGCTTATACGCTCGAAGCGGCCGACGTGGCGATCGCCAGTCCGGGCAGTGGATTGACCATCAGGCGCAGCTACAACTCGCGTCACCTGACGGCGGGCGCCGAAGGGCCGCTCGGTCCGCAGTGGTCGGGATTGGGTCTCGGCGGCACGCAGAGCCTCGCAAAGCTGCCTACTGGAAGTATGCTGCTGACGGCCGCGAACGGTCGCCAAGCGGTGTTCGCGAAGGAAGGAGCGAAATTCGTCTCGCCCACCGGTGATGCCAACATGACGCTCACAGAAGAAGGCACGAATACGTTCATCCTGACCGAACAGAACGGCACGAAGACGACCTTCACGATGCCCAGCGGCGGGTCGGGCACCCTGTTCACTCCGTCAGCGCGCGAAGAACCGGGTACCGCCGGCGCCCTGAAGTACACGTTCCAGACGGTCGGCGGGATCACCGAGCCTACGGAGGCGCTCGCGCCCGTGCCGGCCGGGATCACCTGCGCCACGCTCGTCAAGGGTTGCCGAGCGTTGACGTTCAACTACGCGACCAGCACGACGGCGACCGGCGAAAACGAGAGCGAATGGGGCGATTACGCATACCGCCTCACCCGTATCTACTTCACTGGCTGGGATCCATCCAAATCCGAAATGACGACCACGACGGTGGCGCAATACGCTTACGACAGGAAAGGTCGCCTGCGTGCCGAGTGGGATCCGCGCGTCTCGCCCGCGTTGAAGACCACGTATGGCTATGACCCGGAAGGCCACGTTGTCTCCTTGGCGGCGCCGGGACAGGAGACGTGGGCTTTCACCTACACCACGATCCCCAGCGACCCGAACATGGGCCGGTTGCTGAAGGCCATGCAGGCCCCGGCGCCCGCCGCGTTGTGGAACGGCCAAGCGCTCGCGAGCACCGCCGCGCCTGTGCTTTCCGGCTCGCCGATGGTGGGCAACAGGATGGGTGTGTCCAATGGGGCGTGGAGCAATGGGCCTGTGACCTATGGTTACCAGTGGGATCGCTGTAGTGGATCGGGCGCCGAATGCGTTCCGATCGCGGAAGCGGTGAACCCGAACTACAAGCCCGTGGAAGCCGACATCGGGCACACGCTCGCTGCGGTCGTCACCGCCTTCAACGGCGATGGCTCGCTCACCGCGATGAGTTCGGTGAGTGGCCTTGTGAGCGCCAGCGGAGCGCCGTCGTACGTATCCTCGACAATCGGCAGACCGGCGGGCTTCAAAGCTCCCGCGGGCGTCGCGGTCACAGCGGGCGGGAGCGTCTGGGTGACCGATACAGGTGATAACCAGATCGTCGAGTTCAACAAAAACGACGAATTTCTGAAGCGGATCGGCTCGGCCGGTTCAGGTGCTGGACAGTTCTCCGGTCCCCGCAACGTCGCCGTCGGCGTGGAACAGATATGGGTCGCGGACACCGGCAACAATCGCATCGAGGAGTTCAACGAAAAAGCCTATATGGCCCAGTTCGGCACGATGGGGACGGGCAACGGCCAGTTCAAAGAACCTGGTGGTGTCGCGGTTGATTCGAAAGGGAATGTGTGGGTCGCCGACACCGGGAACAAGCGCATCCAGGAGTTCAGCGGGAAACGCGAATACCAGAAACAATTTCCCGCCAACGGAGCCCTCGCACGCCCAGTCGGTATCACCGTGGACTCGAGCGGGAATGTTTGGATCGCCACCAGCGGTGAAAGCAGTATCCAGGAGTTCAACGAAAAAGGCGAATTTCTGCAGAAGTTTCCCAAACTGGGAGAAGGCATCATCGTTGCGCCACAGAGCATCGTGGTCGCAGGGAAACATGTGTGGGTCGCCGATACGGAAAACAATCGGGTCCAGGAGTTCACCGAAAAAGGCGAATTCATGCAACGATTCGGCACCAAAGGCGAAGGTAACGGCCAATTGAACCTGCCGGGCGGCATCGCGGTCGACTCGGCCGGAGCCGTCTGGGTGGCGGACACTGCCAATAATCGGATACAGCAGTTCACCGAAAAAGGCGAATATTTGCATCAGTTCACCAATCAGGGGACGAGCGGGGGTGAAATGAGTCATCCGGCCGGTGTAGCGATCGGACTCGGCGGAAGCGCCTGGATGGTCGACGAAGAAATGTCCAGAGTCAACAGGTTCACTGAAAATGGCACTTACTTGTCACAATTCGGCTCCAAAGGCGAAGGCAACGGGCAGTTCGCCTTTCCCTCGGGCGCCGCGATCGACTCGAAAGGCGATCTGTGGGTCGCCGACACCAGTAACCAGCGTATTCAGGAGTTCAACGAAAGTGGCACGTACTTGTCGAAGTTCGGTTCCTATGGCACCGGCAACGGGCAGTTCGAGTATCCCGGCTATGTCGCGGTCGATGCAAAAGGCAACGTGTGGGTTTCAGACCCCGGCAGCCATCGGGTCGAGGAGTTCAACGAAAAAGGCGAATACGTATCCAAGTTCGGCTCGGAAGGCACAGGCAACGGACAGTTCAAGTACGGCGCCTCCGGCATCGCCCTCGACTCCAAAGGGCACATCTGGGTCGGGGATCCGGGCAACAACCGGGTCGAGGAGTTCACCGAAAAAGGCGAATGGCTGAAAACCGCCGGCACGAGCGGCAAAGGCAATGGCCAATTCGAAAACCCACGAGGCCTGGCAACCGACTCGGCTGGGAACGTGTGGGTGGTCGACTCTGGCAACCACCGCGTCGAGAAGCTCAACGAAAAAGGCGAATACCAGACGGTGTTCGGCATGAAAGGCGAAGGCCTTGGCCAGTTCGAAGAACCCAGAGGCATCGCGATCGACGCTAAAGGAAACGTGTGGGTCACCGATAGCGGCTCCCATCGCGCCGAGCGCTGGCAGATCGCCTCGACGGTCGAAGCCGAAGCGCTTCCCGCGGCCCCAGGAGCGACCGTCAGCTACGGCGTACCCGTGTCAGGGACAGGCGCGCCGAACTCGATGAGCAGCACGGAACTCGAAAAATGGGGCCAGAAAGACGATCCCACCGAAGCGACCGCGATCTTCCCGCCTGACGAGCCGCAGAGCACTCCCGCGAGCGACTACAGGCGCGCCACCATTTACTATCTCGACAATCACGGGCGCACGGTCAACGTGGCCTCGCCCGGCGGGGCGATCGGAACGAGCGAATACAACACGACCGACGACGTCGTGCGAACGCTCAGCCCCGACAATCGCGCGGCGGCGCTCAAAGAAGGCACGAAATCCGCGGAAGCCTCCAAACTGCTCGACACGCAGAGCACATTCAACGGCGAAGGCACTGAGCTGCAGAGCACGCTCGGCCCGCAACACAGCGTCAAGCTCGCGACTGGCGCGACGGTGGAAGCGCGCGATCATCGGCAGTACGCCTACGACGAAGGCGCGCCCACCGAAGGCGGACCCTATCGCCTCGTCACGAAGGTCACCGATGGAGCGCAGTACTCCGGCAAAGAAGAAGACGTGCGCACGACCGCGACGTCCTACGCCGGACAGGAAAACCTGGGCTGGAAACTACGCAAGCCGACCTCCGTCACGACAGATCCCGGCGGTCTCAAACTGACGCACACGATTCTCTACGAAGCGGCGACGGGGAACGCTACCGAAGCAAGGACGCCGGCAAGTCCCGGCGCCAACAGCGCGCACGACACGCAGACGATCTACTACACGACTGCCGCAAACCCGACATACCCCGGTTGCGGGGGACACGCCGAATGGGCGAACCTGCCCTGTCAGACACAACCCGCCAAACAGCCGGAAACGAGCGGCGTACCGAACCTTCCCGTCACCACCATCACATACAACATTTGGGATGAGCCGGAAAAATCCACCGAAGCGATCGGCTCCACGACACGTGCGAAGACCGCCACCTATGACTCCGCTGGACGGCTGAAGACCAGCGCGACGACCTCGAGCGTCGGAACGGCCCTGCCGACGGTCACCGACGAATACAACACCGAAACCGGAGCGCTGGCAACACAAAGCACGACGACCGAAGGCAAAACAAAGAAAACCACGATGGTGCAGAACACGCTCGGGCAGCTCACGTCGTATACCGACGCGGATGAAAACACCTCGACCTACAGCTACGACATCGACGGACGTCCAGAAAAACTCAGCGACGGAAAGGGCACCCAGACCTACACGTACGACACGACAACGGGCTTCGCGACAAGCCTCGCTGACTCTGCCGCAGGCACCTTCACCGGCACTTATGATGTCGAAGGGAACCTGCTCACGGAGGGATACCCCAACGGCATGAACGCCGACTACGCTTACGACAAGACCGGTAAGCCGATTGGCCTCGAATACATAAAGACGACGCACTGCACCGAAAAATGCACGTGGTTCAGTGACGCGATCGTTCCCTCGATCCATGGTCAATGGCTTTCGCAGGCAAGCACGCTGTCCAACCAGAGCTATGTCTATGACGCGGCCGGACGGCTCAGCCAGGTCCAGAACACTCCCGCAGGGAAAGGCTGCACCACGCGGGCCTATTCCTACGACGAAGACACCAACCGCCTGAGCCTCACGACCCGCGAACCGGGCGTCAAAGGGGAATGCACCACGACCGGTGGCGCCGTCGAAAAACACAGCTACGACACAGCCGACCGCCTCACCGACACCGGGGCCGGCTACAGCACCTTCGGCAACCTCACGACGCTGCCCGCAACAGATGCCGGAGGCTCGGAACTGACGAACGCCTACTACGTCGACAACCAGCTCGCCAGTCAGACACAAAACGGCCAGACGATCGGCTACAATCTCGACCCGGCCAACCGAACACGCGAAACCGTTTCAACTGGGAAAAAAGTCTCCGATGTCATCTCCCACTACGCCGGACCCGGCAGCACACCAGCCTGGACGATGAACACCTCGGCGGAATGGACACGTAACATCCCAGGCCTCGGCGGCGGTCTCGCCGCGGTGCAGAACAACGGCGAAACCCCAGTGCTCCAGCTAACGAACCTCCACGGTGATCTCATCGCCACCGCCTACCTTTCAGAAACGGCGACGGCGCTCGCGTCGAGCGCTGACACGAGCGAGTTCGGCATACCCACGACGAGCCTGCCACCCAAGTACTCCTGGCTCGGAGCCAACGAGATCCCAACCGAACTGCCGTCGGGCATCGTCGACATGGGCGCACGCTCCTACGTTCCGCAGCTCGGACGCTTCCTCCAACCCGACCCAATACCGGGAGGCTCGGCGAATGCCTACTCCTACACGTTCGGTGATCCCGTCAACGCATCGGACCCCAGCGGCGCATATACCGTCGGTGGGCCCTCTCAAGCACTCATCAACGGCACCCAGCAGTCGGCGTCAGAAGCAGCTGCCGAACAGGCCGCGATCAACGCCGCCGCCAGGGCAGAAGCAGAACGCAAGGCCCAAGAAGCAACACAAGCCCTAGCGGCAGCAGCTGGGCCGCAATACGAAGGCGAAGAAGAAGAATGGGAAGAATGGGAAGAAGGGGAAGAAGGCAGCTATGAATATGCTTCCAATCACCCTGGGCAGAAGTCGGTCGGTGAAGAAACACGCATTGAACCTGCGCTCCTGATCCAGCCACTCACCAGCGAAGAAGCAGGCAATGGTGGAGGCACGACTATCCCTAGTTCCACCGTCCCACTATGCAAAGCGGGCATAGAAGGACCATGTACGCGCGATGCTGGTGGATTTCGAGGCCACTGCATGAATGGGAACGCCTGTAAACATCGTCATCATTATACCAAAACAGAAATAGAACAATTTGAACATGGAAAATGTCAAACAATTGGAGTGGGGATAGCGGTCGCAGGTTATTTTCTTCCAGAGGCAAAGCTAGCGAAGGCTGTTCTAGCTGGGATTGGAATAGGAACATCGCTGTCATGTTGAGTCGCAAGAAGCCGAGCGTCGAATGCGGGATCGTCGTGCGATGAGCTGGCTGCGACACGTCCTTTTCCCACCGTGGACAATCTCGTCAAGCTCGGTACGCACTTGGCTTCATGCCGGGTTTAGACTCTCTCTGGTTGCACTCGGCTTGTGTCTTGTGCTCGACGTGCATAGTTGGTACAAATGGGTGCCGATCGGTACGATGATGCTGTGTCTCCTCGCGGGTCTCTCGTATGGTGGGGGCGAGCACGCAAGCCGAGTTGACCGCGAACGCTAACTCGATGTTCCGCTGATGACGTATACATGGGCGTGAGATGGTGTAGACGAACTGCTCGGGAGCGCAGTTAGCCTTGGCTTGCTTGTGTCGCGACAGTATGTCAAAAAGGATGGAGGTCATCTGGCTCGTGAGATCATGGCTAAAATCGCGCACCAGCTAGTTGACGGCTGTCATAGTGCGGATCGGTGATCCAACAAGAGAACAGAGATGGTGGGAGAGATTCCTTCGATGGCTACCTTGAGGAGAAGGCGGTATGAAGAACCTAGGAAGGTGTTCAGCGTCCCGCGTGCGTATAATTAGTCGCCTTACGCTCGTGGCAGGGGCGTTTCTTTCGATCGCGGGACTCGTGATGGCAAGTGCGAAAAGCAATGACTAGGAGAATCTCGTTGAGCCGTACCAAGCAACACATGTGGTGGACCAGCATTGCTCTCTTTCTGCTCTGCTTGACGTCCGTTGAACTGGCCAGCGCCCAGATCCCCACGACGGCATGTCCGCCACCGGTGCCGACGGTCGGGGGCAGCGCGCCGGCGTCAACCGGCCTACTTGCTCCAGCGCCTGAACAGATCATCGCTTGCATAGGCTCACAATCGATCACGGGAGCGACGTTCCTGCACTGGGCGACTGTCGCACAGAGACAGAGGTCATCCCCCAAGCACCGTCTTACAGGGAGCGAGGTTGTGAGGGAGGTCATGGGGTTCCTGCTCTCGTCTGACTGGGTGCTCGGCGAAGCGACCGATCTGAATATCCATGTGTCGGAAACCGAAGTACGCCACACGTTCGACGATGTCCGCGCGGAACAGTTTCCCAAGCAAAGAGAATTCAAGGCGTTCCTGAGGCAATCCGGACAGGTCGTCGCGGATCTTCTGTTCCGTGTACGGCTGAACATATTGTCGACTCGGATCCAGAGGCAGGTGCTGGCTGGGCATCGCGGTGGGCGCAGCCGACAACGCGCCCTGAAGCGTTTTGTTCACGATTTCAAACTTAAGTGGATTGCCCAGACGTATTGCGACCCACGGTATGCCATGCAGGACTGTGGTCACGTGCAGGAAGCCTTGTAGGGACGAGTTGGTGGTTACGTATCGCTGGTGACCGGAGCGTCGGCACTGTTTGGGCCAATCAATAATATAGCTTAAAGGATATGGTGGGTATGAATATGTTGGCTAAGCTGACCGGACGCAAACGATGGTAAATCACAGCCGCAAGATATGGGTGCTATGTCGTTATCTATGCGGACTCGGTGGATTGGAGAGGGTGGCGCGGTGAAAATTCCTGAGTGGCTGGGCACGGTTAGATTTGGTGGCGCGAGGGCCGGCGGACGAGCCGTTTGTGTATTGGGAGTGCTCGCAGTGGGCTGGATTGTGGTGGGCTCCTCCAGCTCGGCGCAGGGGTATACGGTAGGTCCCCCCTCGCCGGAGACGATCTGCACCAGTGCCGTCGCGGCTAACGAGGCCGTGTTGGAAGCAAGACTCGGCCCATCTAACGGCATGAGCGTGCAAGCAGGCACTCCCGTGACCTTCTCGGGTTACTCCGGGTCGCCGGTGACGTTCGCCGTGGCCTCCTCGCAGGCGCTGCTGTCCAGCCCCGATATCGACAGCGGCGCCGGGTCCGCCCAGCCGGAACAGCTCTACACGTTCACCTCGACCAGGGCGACCGCCGCCCCCGCGACCGTCTACTGGGACGCGTCCTTTTCAAGCGCCGCCCTCAAAGCTTGTGAAGGCCTGACACCAACTACCTACACGACACAGGTGCGCACCCTGACGGTGCTGTCGCCGCCGCCACCACCACCGTTGCAGCCCACAACGCCGACCACCACTACGACCACGGCCGTCGGCAGCGTGTCCCTTGATGGGTCCACGATCACCGTTCAGAGCAGCGGCGAGGCCGCGGTCAAGCTCGCCTGCACGGGCACCGGTGCATGCAGCGGCAAGCTGATCCTGGCGGGCAAGGGCACGATCAAGAAGGGCAAGAAGGCGAAAACAGAGACCATCGGAACGGCCGCCTTTTCGATTTCGCCGGGCAACACTGCGACCGTCAGGCTCAAGCTCAATGCCGTAGGACGATCGCTGCTCGGCATGGCTCACGGACACCTGAGCGCCAGTCTGACGGTCCTGAAGTCCTCCCCCGCCCCGTCGCAGACGCATACCGACAGCGTGCGTCTCGTGCAGAAGAAGAAGGCGAAGCAGTAAGGACGGAGGTACTTGGAGCGAGAGCATCCTCATCCCAAGCGCCGATCCGGTCGCGCTCTCACACGTGTACGACCTCGAGCGCCGAGTGGGCAGAGGAGATCGTGTCAAAGTCGTGATCCTGGGTGAGAACGACAAGGCCGTGGTCGATGGCCGTGGCGGCGATCAGCGCGTCGAGCACCTTCAGTCGTGCGCCAGCGGAGCGACAGTCGTGGACGAGCTGGGCGAAGCGGCTCATGACGGTCTCTGTGATCGGCAGGGGGTCCGCGGCACGGGCGAGCGCAAGCGTGTCGGCACGGCGCGCACGGGTATCGGGATCCATGGCGGCGTGAACGCCGAGCTCAAGCTCGCCGACGGTCACCACCGACACCGCGACCTGCTGGGGAGGGTGTTGAGGGGACGTTCCTGCCACTGCATCGCGGCGGCGTATCCCAGTCCTCAGCGTTCAAGAGGCCCCTGGGCCACCGGCTCAGAACGGTTAGTCGCGGGCGAACCCAGTCGCCGTGCGTGCGCGCAAAGCGGCTTCCAAACGCTGCAGGGCATGGCGGAGGACCTCCTCGTCGAGCTTCTCCTCGCCGAGCGGGCCGGTGCTGGCCGTCGCATCGGTCGAATCCCCCGCCGCGGGCATCGCGGCCAGAGCCTGCGCCACCACGCCCGCACGCAACTGATCGAGCTCGGCGATGCGGATCGCCAAATCCTGCCTGTCCTCGGCGCGGAGCTCCGGAAGGGCGGCTGCATAGGCCGCGTTCAACTCCACGGCGCCGTGGATAAGGCGACCGTGGTCCAGATCGAGGCGCGCGCGCAGGAGGAGCTCCTCGCACAGCAGCGCCTCGCCGCGGGCGCCGAGCAGCTCGGCAAGGCGCTCCTGTGGGCGCAGGGCGGCGACACGGCGCACCCGCCGGCTCGCTCGGGGCAGCTCGAGCGCATGCAGCCAACGCCCGTAGGCGACCTGCTCGCCATCGCCCCAACCGGCCCTGATCACGAGTGCCTGCGCGGCGGACACCTCGTGTATGTGGGGGTCGGCCGAGGCGATGCGGTGAGCATGCAGAATCCGGTTCAGGACCGATATGGCCGCCTGCGATTCGCGCTCTGAGTCGAGCTGTGAAAGCCACGCCTGAGCCTGGCGCTCGGCCGACAGGGAGACAGGGTCGACGATCGTCGCCCGCGACGTCCTCACGGGCGCCGGCTCCGGTGTCGCCTGCGGACCAGCGTCGGCCCCAAGGCTTCTCCGCAGGCGTCCAGGACCGGCCCGTCGGCTCGCGGCCCTGTCGGCGGCCAGCGTTCCGAGCACCACGACTCGCTCGGGATCGGCGCCGGCTTGGGCGCGCAGCACATAGCGGCCATCCGGCGGTCCGAGCTCCCAGGGGAACTCCATTTGGATGAAGAGGAAGAGTCGCTCGGGCATTGGTGCACCGTATCCTTCCTCTCTGGCTGCGGGCGAGCTCGTCACCGGCCACCCGATTCCCACTTCGACAGGCAGGAGCGAGAGGATGTCCGACGCGAGCGGTGTCGCCAGGAACCTGCGTGAGCGCCTGGCCGGGAACACGGAGGAGCGGCTCGGCAGAGCTCTGTCCGATCTGCTGGACAATCCCCTCCTGACGGGCGCGATCGGGCGGGCGTTCGACGCTCGCGAGAAGGCGGCTCAGGCGCAGGAGGTGGCGATGGGCGCGCTGAACATCCCGTCGGCCGCCGACATCGAACGGCTGACGCGGCGGCTGCGCTCGGTCTCGCAGCGGCTAGAGGGGATCGAGGATGGTGTTCATCGGCTCGACCGCGCCCTCTCCCCGGGTGGTGTCGAGGCGAGGTTGTCGGCGATCGAGAACCAGCTCGGCTCGCTCGCGCAGAAGCTCGGCAAGGCGCCCAAGCCGACGCCGCGAAGCATGCCCGCGGCGCGTCGCGCGGCAAAACCGGCCGCCAAAGCCAAACCGGCCGCCAAGGCAAAACCCAAGACCTGAGCCTTCAGGCGGAGAGGGCGGTGACGGCGACCGTGCCCATCATCTCGGCGGCCGCCAGCAGCGACTGGTCGTCGATGCGCCGGCGCGCTCCGTCCTGGCTGAACGTGTCGGAGACCGCCAGCACGCAGGCGACGGGCACCCCGGCGGTGGCGCCGAGGGCGAACAACGTGGCGGCCTCCATCTCGACGGCGAGCGCGCCGGGAATGTCCGACGGGGGACGACTGTCGTAGAACAGGTCGACGCTTACGATCGTGCCGACGTGCGCGGGGTGCGCGCGTGCGGCGAGCGCCTTCTCGGGCACATTCCTCGTGGGCGGATCCATTGCGGGCTCGGTCATGGATATATCCACTTTCGACTCCTTTGCGCGCGTGCGCGCGTGCGCGCGACGAAGTGCTTCGGTTAGGGAGACATCCGCGGAAGCCCGCTCGCCGGCGCCCAGCGCGCGAGAGGCGCCGTCCAGGCAGATCGACTCGCGGGCGACGATCAGGTCGCCGAGGTCAAGAGCGGGGCGAAGCGCTCCGCAGGTGCCGACGCGGATCGCGCGGCGGGCGCCGAGGGCGATCAGCTCCGAGAATACGATCGCCGCCGAGGGACCGCCCATTCCGGTGGACTGGATCGTCAGCGGCTCGCCGTCGGCGGCGGTGCCCGTGTAGCCCCACAGGCCGCGGTTGTGGTTGAACATCAGCGGCCGCTCGAGCAGCGCTTGGGCGAGCGCCAGCGCACGGCCGGGATCGCCGGGAAGCAGCACTCGCTCGGCGAGGTCCGCCGTCGGGTGCAGGTGGATGGTGGTCGGCAGGGTCGGTGTCACGGGCCGCGACTCTAGACTTCCCGGCATGGACGAGCACCCTCATCGCGACCCGTGAGCGACGCGGGCGGGCAGACACTCGCGCGGGTCGCCGAGCGAGCGGGCATCTCGGCTGCCACCTTGAGGCGGTGGATCGAGAAGGGGCTGGTGCCCCAGTATGAGTCGAGCTGGACGCCGGCCGCGGTTGCGCAGGTAAGGATGGTGGCCAGGCTGCGCGCGCGCGGGCACACGCTCGGGCAGATCAAGCAGGCCAGCGACCACGGCCAGCTCGCGGTCGGACCGATCGAGGACCTGCTGAACGCCGAGGAGGGCCGGTATACGCTCAAGGAGGCCGCCCGCGAGGTCGGGCTGAAGCCGGCGCTGATCGAACGTCTCTATACGACGATGGGCCTGAGCGCGCTGTCGCTGGAGGCGGTCACCGAGGAAGACCTGCAGGTGATGCGCTACGCCGCGGCGGTGCTGGGTGCGGGCTTTCCTCTGGTGGCGCTGCTGCAGATGCTGCGCGTGTATGGACAGGCGCTCGCGCAGATCGCCGACGCGGAGGTGCGCCTGTTTCATCTGTATGTGCACGAGCCGCTGATGCGCGAGGGCGTGCCCGGACTGGAGATGGCTGATGAGATGGAGAGCCTGACGCGCGAGATGCTGCCGTTTGCGGCTCCGGTGATGAACTACCTGCACGGTCGCCTGCTGGCGCATTTCGTCGAGCAGGACGTGATCGGCCACATGGAGGCAGAGCTCGGCGAGCAGGCCCTCGCGGAGGGCCGTCTCAGGGTGACGATCGCGTTTGCGGACCTCGCCGGGTATGCGCGCCTGACCGTCGAGCAGGGCGACGAGGAGGCCGTCGGCGCGGTGGAGCGATTCGTCGAGGCGGTCGAGCGCACCCTGCCGGCGGATGCGCGCGTGATCAAGACGCTCGGGGACGAGGTGATGGTCGTGGGCTCCGATCCGAGCACGCTGACGGGATGGGCGGTGGAGCTGCAGCTGGAGGCATCCCCCGCGGAGCCACCGCCGCGCATCGGCATTCACTACGGCGAGGCGCTGTATCGCGACGGCGACTACTACGGACGCGACGTCAACCAGGCCGCGCGCGTCGTCGCCCGCGCGGGCGGCGGGGAGGTGCTGGTGACGCGCCCGGTGGTGGAGATGGCCGCGGGCTCAGACGGACTCGAGTTCGACCTGATCGGCGAGGTGCGGCTGAAGGGATTCTCCGAGCCGACCGAGCTCTTCATAGCCTCCCGGAGGGGGTAAGGATTTCCGCGTGATCGTCGAGCAGATCCGGCAGATGGCGACAGCGGGCGGCCTTGGCGCGGAGGGACGGCCGGTAGTGGCGATGCTGTCGGGGGGGCGGGACTCGATTTGCCTGACGGATGTGGCGATCGCGCTGTGCGGGCCGGAGCGGGTGCGCGCGCTGCACGTCAACTACCGCCTGCGGGGAGAGGCCTCGGATGCCGACGAGCGCCACTGCGCCGAGCTGTGCCTGGGACTGGGTGTCGCGCTCGAGGTCGTGCGTGCGCGCCCGCGTGAGCGCGATCCGGGCAACCTGCAGGCGTGGGCGCGCGAGCTGCGCTACCTCGCCGCCACCGAGCTCGCCGAGCGAGACGACGCGCTGATCGCGACCGGCCATACGGCGAGCGATCAGGTCGAGACGATCCTGTATCGCCTTGCCGCCTCGCCGGGCCGGCGGGCCCTCACGGGGATGGCGGCGCGGGAGGGAAGATTGATACGTCCGCTGCTGGGCGCGACGCGGGAGCAGACAACGGCCTACTGCGAAGCCCGCGGCTTGAAGTGGCGCGAAGACGAGAGCAACGACAGCGACGCGTACGCGCGCACGCGTGTGCGCAACGGCGTGGTGCCGGCGCTGCGCGCGGTGCACCCGGCGGCGGAGGCCAACGTGGCACGCACCGCGTGGCTGCTGCGCGAGGAGGCCGAGTTGCTGGAGGGCCTGGTCGCGGCCGAGCTGGGCGGGGAGGAGAGCATCGCGATCGCCCGCCTGCGAGCGTTGCCGTCCGCGCTGGCGCGTCTGATCGTCGTGAGCTTGGCCGAGCGGGCAGTGGGCGACTACGTGCCTCAGGCGGGCGGTCGCGTGGCGGAGATCCTGGATCTCGCCGAGCGGGGAGGCGGGCGGGCGGAACTGCACGTGGGAGGAAGGGTGGGCGCGGTGATCGAGCACGGCGTCTTGAGCATGATCGAGCTGCCGCCGCGGTAGGGCTACACTCCCCGCGTGGCCGCTCCTGTGCCAGCGCAAGCCAACGGCGTCGCCGGCGAGCACGAGAGCGAGGTCGGCGAGGTGCTCGTGAGCGCTGAAGAGCTCCAGCGGCGAGTGGCCGAGCTGGGCGAGCAGATCTCGCGCGACTACGCAGGTCGGTCGTTGCTGCTGGTGGGAGTACTGAAGGGCGCCGTATTCTTTCTCAGCGACCTGATGCGCTTCATCGACGTGCCGGTGGAGGTCGACTTCATGGCGGTCGCCTCATACGGCTCGGCGACCGACTCCTCGGGGGTCGTGCGGATTCTCAAGGACCTCGACGTGGCGATCGACGGCCGCGACGTGCTGATCGTGGAGGACATCGTCGATTCGGGCCTGACCTTGCAGTACCTGATGCGCAACCTGGGCTCGCGCAACCCGCGCACGCTCGAGGTGTGCGCGCTCTTGACCAAGCCCGAGCGGCGCAAGGTCGATCTGCCGACCCGCTACGTCGGCTTTGAGATTCCCGACCGCTTCGTGGTGGGCTATGGCCTTGACTACGCCGAGCGCTACCGCAACCTGCCATTCGTCGCGGTCTTGAAGCCCACACGGCCTTCAGAGAGGCAGACAACGGTCACATGACCGGCGGGCGAGGCGATCCCCCGTGGTACTCTAAGGCCCTGGCGTTCCTGGCTTCAGACGGCGTCAGGCGACCCAGGATCTCGTTATGAGCCGTTTCTTCAAGAGCGCCGCTTTCCCGATCCTCATCGTTGTGGTGCTGGCGTTCCTCGCTGTGAAATTGGTGAGCCACGGCCCCGAAAACCATCGCCCGCACAGCTATCAGACGCTCGTCACGAAAGAGATCCCCCAGAGCGAAGTCAAGTCGGTCGTCTTCAAGAACAAGGGCAAGGTCCTCGAAGTCAAGCTGAAGAACAAAGAAACGTATGAAGCCGGCTACGTCGACCAGGCCGCGCCGGAACTGATCAAAGAGCTCACCAGCGCTGGCACGCCATACAACGTCGAATCGGAAAAGAGCAGCGTCCTGTTGGGGCTGCTGACGTACATCCTGCCCTTCCTGATCTTCCTGGGCTTCTGGATCTTCCTGATGAACCAGGTGCAGGGCGGCGGCTCGAAAGTGATGTCGTTCGGCAAGTCGCGCGCCAAGCGGCTGTCGGCCGACTCGCCGAAGATCACGTTCCGCGACGTCGCCGGCGTCGACGAGGCCGTCGAGGAGTTGCACGAGATCAAGGAATTCCTCGAGAACCCGAAGAAGTTCCAGGCGCTCGGGGCACGCATCCCCACGGGGGTGCTGCTGTACGGGCCGCCGGGCACCGGCAAGACGCTCTTGGCGCGCGCCGTCGCGGGCGAGGCAGGCGTGCCGTTCTTCTCGATCTCCGGCTCTGACTTCGTCGAGATGTTCGTGGGCGTGGGCGCCTCGCGCGTGCGCGACCTGTTCGAGCAGGCCAAGCAGAACAGCCCCTGCATCATCTTCATGGACGAGATCGACGCCGTCGGGCGCCACCGCGGCGCCGGACTTGGCGGCCGCCACGATGAGCGCGAGCAGACGCTCAACCAGTTGCTCGTCGAGATGGACGGCTTTGAGGCGAAGGACAACATCATCATGATCGCGGCCACCAACCGGCCCGACATCCTCGATCCGGCGCTGCTGCGCCCGGGCCGCTTCG
>DASXIB010000038.1:0-139458 GCA_036498245.1 Solirubrobacteraceae bacterium | reverse complement strand
AGTCGGCGAGTTGATGACTTCGACCGCCGATGTGCTGGAGGAGAGTATCCGTGCCACCGAGCAGCAGAAGGAGGCCGCCGAGCAGGTATCCGCGGCGATGGTTCAGATCCGCACCGCCGCCGAGCAACTGGCAGCGGAGGGGCGCCAGCGGGCCGAAGCCGCGGAAACCGTCACAGCACTCGTCGGCGAGCTCGAGCGCGGGCTGGAACGGCCCACCCTCAGTGCGCCGAATGGTGCAGGACCTGGCGGTGAGAGCACGGCTCCGGGAGACGAGTCGACCCGGTCGCCGCACGTTGGCGCCAACGGTGCCGAGCGTGGCATGGGGACAGCTCCGACAAGGCCAAGATGAGCGGCGTCTGTGTCCGCATTTGCGTTGCGCGTGAGCACTATGCCTTGCCCGTTGAGCAGGTGCTTGAGGTCGCCGAGCCGGGCGACCTGACGCCCGTGCCGGGCTCACCAGCCGAGATCGTCGGAGTTCGGAACCTGCGTGGGCAGGTCGTGCCTGTGATCTCTTTGGCGGCTCTTCTCGGCCTGCCCAACGAGGAGCCCAAGCGGATCGTCGTCGCCGAGCTCGGGGCGCGGCGAGCCGGCCTGGCGGTGGAAAGCGTCCTCGACGTTGGCGAGCTTCCCGCTTCCTCCGAGCCAACGGAATCGCCGTACCTCTCGGGGGCCGCTTTGATCGATGGCACGCTTGTCGGCTTGCTCGATGTAGACGCCATCCTGTCACCCCAAGGGTCGCTGGAGGCGTCACCATGAGCGCCACCGACGAGGAGATCTATGAGCTCGTCCGCCAGGAGAGCGGCGATTGCCTGCAGAGGATGGAGACGAATCTGCTGGCCTTGGAGTCGGGCAGCGCGGCAGGCGAGGAGATGGACGCCATCCTGCGCGACGCCCACTCGATCAAGGGCAGTTCGGCAATGGTGGGCTGGCAGGAGGTCGCGACGCTGGCCAGCGCGATCGAGGACCGCATGGAGCAGGCGCGTGAGCGCGGCGCCTTCCCGATGGAGTTCGCGGATCCCCTGCTGCGCGCGGTGGACATCCTGGCGCGCGGCTTGCACGGCGAGTCGGGTATTGCCGCGCCGCTCGTCGCCGAGCTTGCAGGCCTAGGGTCCCGCACCAACGGTGAGGCGGCACAACCGGCCTCCGATGAGCGCCCCTCGGCCGAGCAACGGCCGCCTGCGACCTCGACAATTGGCGCAGCAGCGACGGTCCGGATTCCCGCTGCCAAGGTGGACCGCATGCTGGACGTCGTCGGCGAGACGGTCCTCTATCACCGGCGTCTGGAGCACGAGCTCGGATCTACCCTCGATGGCGGGCAGCACTCGAGTGTGCTCGATATGGGAGAGCGACTGCTCGATGGTCTGCAGGACTCGGTGGTCCAGATGCGGACCCTGCCATTGAGCACGATCACGGCGCGATTCCCTCGCGCCATTCGCGATCTCGCCGCCCAAGAGGGCAAGGAGACCGAAATGACGATCAGTGGCGCCGAGACGCAGCTCGATCGAGTCATCCTTGACGGGATCTCGGAGACCATCGTGCATGTCCTGCGTAATGCTGTGGCGCACGGCATCGAGACGCCAGAGCAGCGCGAGAGCGTTGGCAAGCCCAGAGCTGGGCGGATCGAGCTCCATGCCGAGCAGCGCGGCGGAATGGTGGCGATCGCGATCACCGACGACGGCCGTGGCGTGTCACCGGAGCTGCTCGCACGCGCAGAGCAAAGCGGATCTTTGGTCGACATTCTTGCGGAGACCGGTTTCTCGACCGCCGAAGAGGTCAGCGATGCGGCGGGGCGCGGAGTCGGCCTCGACGCCGTCAAGCTGCATGTCGAGAGCCTCAGCGGCAGCCTTGACGTGCGAAGCAAGCCGGGTCGCGGCACCGAGGTGACGTTGCTGTTGCCAGTGACACTGGCCCTGATGCAAGTGTTGTTGTTCGAGTGGGATGGGCATCCCTTCGCACTGCCGATGAGCAGCGTGGGCCGCGTGGTGGCGGTCACCGACACGACCTCGCTCGGCGGCCGTTCCTCTTTGGACATCGAGGGGGAGGCAATACCTTTGTCAGACCTGGGAGAGCTGATCGGCGCCGGCTCTCAGACGCCGGCCAAGCACCTACCGGCGATCATCCTGGAGTCGCCCGCTCGCCGCCTTGCGGTGGCGTGCGACGAGCTGCGCGGAGAGGAAGAGGTCGTGATCAAGGGCCTCGGCGCGCTTCTGGCCGGGGTGCCAGGTTACCTCGGCGCCGCGATCCTCGGCGATGGGCGGATCGCCCTCGTCCTTGATCCCACCCATCTGCTGAAAGCACCGATGAAAGCGATCGGATTCGATCGGCCGCCGCAGGCGCCCGAGAGCCGTCCGACGCAGGTTCTGGTTGTCGACGATCAGTTCTCCGCGCGGGAACTGCAGCGGAGCATTCTGGAGACGGCCGGCTACCGGGTACATGTCGCCCGCGATGGGCGCGAGGCCCTGCGCCAGATCGGCGAGAGCGCCGACATCGATCTGGTGTTGACCGACGTTCAGATGCCAGAGATGGATGGTTTCGAACTGCTGGAGGCGATTCGCGCGGACAAGCAGCACGGCTCCCTTCCCGTGGTGGTCGTCACGACGTTGGGAGACGAGCAGAGCCGCCGGCGCGGCGCGGAAGCCGGCGCTGACGCCTATGTCGTCAAGCAGGAGTTCGACCAGCAGGCGCTTCTGGAGACGATCGACCGCCTGGTTGGAATGTGACCCGAGACACGCGGGCTCGACGCGTACTGATCTGCGAGGATTCAAGGGCATACGCTGCGGCGCTCTCCCGGTATCTGGAGAGCGATCGGGAAATCGAGGTCGTGGGAGTTGCGGCGAGCGGCGAGCAGGCAATCTCCGACGTCGGGCGCCTGCGGCCCGATCTGCTGACTCTGGATATGCAGTTGCCGGGAATCGATGGATTGGCGGTGGTCAGGGCGCTGATGGCCGCGAATCCGCTGCCGATCGTGATCCTCAGCGCGCATGTCGCAAAGGGATCGGAGCGGGCGGCTGAGGCACTGGCAGCGGGGGCGCTCGACGTCGTGTCCAAGGACAGCCTCCGGCTCGACCAGCTCGACGATGTCTGGGCCCGGGCGATGCGCAGCCGGCTCAGGCGGCTGGCGAGCATTCGCGTCTCGAGACCACCCTCCGTTCGATCGGCGCGCAAAGCAGCCGCGGGGCCCGCGCACGTGGCCCGAGCGGTAGGCGTGGGTGCTTCGACAGGCGGACCGCCCGCGCTGGAGGCGGTTCTCGGGGCGCTGCGAGCCGACTTCTCGGTGCCCGTTGTTGTGGTGCAGCACATGGCCCCTGGGTTCATCGACGGGCTGGCTCGATGGCTCGACCAGAAGCTCCAGATCGCAGTTCGCGTTGCCCGCGAGGGTGAGGCCGCTGGGCCCGGGGTGTGGTTTGCCCCCGACGAAGCGCACCTCGTGCTGACTCGATCAATGCGCTTTGCCTTGGACCGTAAGACGAACGCCGCGCACCGACCGTCGGTGGACAGCCTGCTGCTGAGCCTCGCGCAGAGCCTGGGAGACAAGGCGGTTGGCGTCGTGCTGACGGGCATGGGAAAGGACGGAGCCGAAGGTGCAGCTGCGATTCGTCGCGCAGGCGGCCTCGTGATCGTTCAGGATCAAGCCTCCTCCGTGGTGTACGGAATGCCGCGGGCGGCTGCTCAGGGGGGCGCCGACCTCACGCTCTCACCTGCTGAGATCGGGTACGCCCTCGATGCCATGCGGCCTCCCCGCGCGATCGCATGAACGCCGAGCTTTCGAGCGTCGCGGAGCTGGTCGAGGCGGAGACCGGTATCCAGATAAAGGCACCCCAACTGATATCGCTGGCCGCGGCGCTGGGCCGGATCTCGCCAGGGATGAACGCCGAGCGGTTTCTCGCCGCGTTGAGCGATTCCGCCGAGGCCCGCACCCTGCTGGGACAGCTGATCGATCAAGTTGCGATCCAGGAGACCTATTTCATGCGTGAGCCACGCGAGCTCGAGGCGATCGACTGGAGAGCGCTCCTGTCGGCGGCCCATGCACGCGGTGACCCGGATGTGAGGGTGTGGGTGTGCGCGTGTGCCTCGGGTGAGGAGGCCTATTCGGTGGCCATGCTCGCAATCGAGTCTTTCGGCCATGATCGCCCTCCGGTTTCGATTCTTGCAACGGATATCTCCCAACGAGCGCTCCATCGAGCGCAGGAGGCGCTCTACACGGAGCGCTCGACGCGGGAGATCGATGCGTCGCGGCGCGAGCGCTTCTTCATCGAGCGCGACCGGAAGAGCGCCGTAGGCGAACAGCTGCGTTCGATGGTCAGATTTCGCCGGCACAATCTCGTGGCTGACCCTGCTCCGCCCTTGGGCGAGGTTCCGTTCGACCTGGTCCTTTGCCGCAACGTGCTCATATATTTCGGCGCGGCGAACGTCGAGGTCGTGGTGAAATCCCTCGAGTCGGCGCTGCGTCCCGGAGGCCAGCTGATCCTCGGCGCATCCGACCGCTTGACGAGCTCGGCCCGGCGATTTGCCGATCTTGCTGCCCGCGGTAGGCCGGCCAAGCGATCGGCATTGTCGGGAGCTTCGAAAAAGCAACCCGAGGGTCGGCCTCGACTGCCGCGCAAGCCGATCGGGACGACCGGGCGGAAGGGCAGTTCCGCTGCTGCCTCGCCGGCATCTCGCCGGCGGACTGTGAGCGACGCGCAGGCGGCTGCGAATGTCGGCGACTACGCCGAGGCGATCGGCATCACCAGTGAAATCCTCGCCGTCGACCCGCTCGATGCGGAAGCCTATTTCGTACGGGGCTTGGCCGAGCTCGCGGCTGAGCAGCCGATCTCGGCGGCAGAGTCCCTGCGCCGTGCTCTGTACATCGACCCGAGCTTTGCGCTGGCGGCTTTCCAGCTTGGGCGCGCCCAGGATATTTGTGGCGACTCACGAGCTGCTCTACGGGCGTACAGGCGGGCTCTCAGCACGCTCGATCCAGAGGACGAACGCTACCCGCATCTGCTCGAACGGGTGAATGCTGGTGACATTGCGGCTGCCTGCCGCGCCCGTTTGGGCGAGCGGCGGGCAGTGGGGTGAGCCGAGGGTTCTCGACGTGTCACCGTCGGCCGGCTCAGGCGTGGGCGCCGCCCTTGCGGCGAGTCATCGCCTCCTTCCCGCAGGCCACGGAGCGCGTCCCGGAGCTGCGCATGATCGTGTCGCCGGCCCCCGCGTCGATCAGGTCGGGTTCGGCCAGCTGCGACCGTTGGCGAGCCATAGCTCGAGCAGTGGATCGACGACGCGCCAGCCGGTCGCGGCGCTCTCGTCGGCGACGACGTGTCCCTCGCGGTAGAGGCGTTCGATGGTGCTGTGGTTGCTCCCAGTCTTGCTGACCCCGTAGCGTTCGCGCGCGACGCGGCCTTGCAGCGGGGTCGTGCGTTGAGAGATTACGGCCATCAGTCGCCGCTCGCTGTTGGTCCAGGAGTCCCACGCCGCTTGCACCTCGGGATCTGCGTCGCGTATGGCGCCGGCGAATGTCCTTGTCCACTCCTCGCTGGTGGCGGCGCGTGTGGGTCTCGTGTTCTCGTAGAGATGGTGTGCGAGCAGCATCGCGCGCTGCGGATGTCCATCCGTGGTCGCCAGCAGCGGCTCGAGTGCCTCTCCGGGGTCGCGGCCGCCGCTTTCGAATCGAGACCCGATGTACTCGGCCAGGTCGTCTGTCCCGAGCGGTGAGAGGTCTATGGGCTTGGCCTGCGCGAAGAACGCGTGGCGACGATCTGAGAACAGGTCGCGCATCAAGCCCGGGTGAGATCCGGAGAACACGTAGGCGGCGATCTTGCCGTGCTGCTCGAGCTCGGATCGGATCGTCCCTGCCAGGGCGTCTCCCACTCGCACGACATCTTGAAACTCGTCGAACGCGATCGCGCAATGGTGCCCGTGGCGTTCCTGCAGCCGGCGTGGCAATGCGAGCCGATCGAGCAGCTCGGGCATTCGCTGCTCGGGTGCCAGCTCTACGCCCACGCCACCGGGTGACGCCTTTACTCGTGGCCGCAACGTCGAGATGGCGCCGGCGAACCAGCGCTTCAGCTGTCCGTCGAGCTGCTCGCGGTAGGCGCGCTCGATGCGCTCGGCGACGTCCCCTGCCGTGAGCACGCCCAGGAAGTTCACGTAGATCGGCACGAAGCCGTCCTTGTCGGCCGCTGCCAGTGCGGCCTTGAGCAGCGATGTCTTGCCGTAACGGCGTGGGCCCTCGAGACGGCTGTTGCGCGTCTCGCCTATGCGATCGCGCAGCAGTGCCAGCTCGGCTACCCGATCGGCCAGCACCGCGGGTGGCTCGAGCGGATCCTCGTAGATGAACGGACTGCTCATTGGTGCCATGATATAGCACCAAGAAGTGCCGTGATATAGCACCTAACGGTGCTGTGATATAGCACCTAACGGTGCTGTGATGTGGCGCCCAGCTCTGGCTCGATGATTTCGCCGGGCCTGAGCCGTCTTAGCGGTAAATCATCACGAGAAGGAGGATCGACATGGGAAGGATCGTCGTAACCGAGTTTGTCTCACTCGACGGGGTCATGGAGGCGCCGGGGGGAGGCGAGGGGTTCGAGCACGCCGGCTGGACTTTCGAGATATCGCGCGGCGAGGAGGGCGACAGGTTCAAGCTCGACGAGGCGCTCGACGCCGAGGCGCTGCTGCTGGGACGGGTTACCTACGAGGGCTTCGCCGCTGCGTGGCCGTCGATGGAGGGTGAGTTCGCGGACAAGTTCAACGGCATGCCGAAGTACGTGGTGTCCTCGACCCTGCGAGACCCCGAGTGGAACAACTCGACCGTGCTCGCGGGCGATGTGGTCGAGGAGGTGGCGAATCTGAAAGAGCGCTCGCACGGGGACGTCGCGGTCCACGGCAGCGCCCGACTCGTGCAGACGCTGCTCGAGCACGATCTCGTGGACGAGCTGCGGCTGATGGTCTTCCCGGTCGTGCTCGGGAGCGGCAAGCGTCTCTTCGGTACCACGAGCGGCAAGAAGCGCCTGCGACTGGCGGATTCGAAGATCGTCGGCGACGGGGTTGCGATCCTCACGTATGACTCGACGGCCAAGTGAACGGGCCCCTCGGCGCGCCGTTCGGCGCGACCTTCGCCCTCACGAGCAGGCGGGCGTTATGTGGTCTCTTCGCTCGCGGGGTCGAAGGCGAGCGCGGCCGAGTTGATGCAGTAGCGCTCGCCGGTGGGGCCGGGGCCGTCGGGGAACACGTGGCCGAGGTGACCGCCGCAGCGGCGACAGAGCACCTCGGTGCGGCGCATGAACAGGCTGTTGTCGGGACGCAGCTCGACGGCGGCGGCGACCGACGGCTCGGTGAAGCTGGGCCAGCCCGTGCCGGAGTCGAACTTGGCGTCTGAGCCGAACAGCTCGCTGCCGCAGGCGGCGCAGCGGTAGGCGCCGGTCTGCTTGTTGTACACGTACTCGCCGGTGAACGGGGGCTCGGTGCCGTGGCGACGGAGGATGTCGTACTGCTGCGGCGTCAGCTCCGCCCGCCACTCCTCGTCGGTCTTCTGGGTCTCCTGCGCTGAGTCGCCGGGGTGTGGCTCGTCGCTGCTCATGATGCACAGATGATCGCAGCTTCTATGTGCATCTCGGGGCGCTCAGACGGCGCGACCGCGGCACGGAAAGGATGCCTACCCCGCGAGCTGCGGCGCGAATAGCGGAATGCTCGGTTCCGGGAGGGTCTCGACGGCCGTGTCCGTAGGCTCGGGTGCCGCGACCACGCGATTGCGACCGGCGCGCTTGGCCTCGTACAGGGCCTTGTCGGCAGCCTTGAAGAGCGTGTCGTAGTCGACCTGTGCCCCGGCGGCGGCGCTCACGCCAAGGGAGATCGTGATCTGGATGTCGGTGGGGCGAGCGGCCGCGACGGCGGCCCGCAGGCGCTCGGCGGTGGCTTTGCCGGTGGACAGGTCGAGGCCGGGGAGCACGATCAGGAACTCCTCGCCGCCGAGGCGGTAGACGAGCTCGAACGAGCGCAGGCGCTTGCGCAGCTCATAGGCGATGTCGCGCAGGGCCGCGTCGCCGCGGTCGTGACCGTGCTCGTCGTTGACCGCCTTGAAGCAGTCCACATCGCAGAGCACGACGCACACGGGCTGTCCGGTGAGCCGGGCCTGATGGGAGATCTCGATGAAGCGTGGAACCAGCGCGTGGCGGTTCAGCAGGCCGGTCAGCGGATCGAGGATCGCCTCGTCGCGATGATGGAGCTCGGCGGCCTGAAGCGCCCACACGATCGAGACGACGCCCACCAGCAGGGCGAGCGTGGCGATCAGTGGCACGGGGTTTTCAGCGGCCCACTGGGGGTGGACGCCGACGGTGGCGACGAGCGTTATGAGGATCGTGAGGATGAGCGCCGCCATCACGACACGTGGGCGAAAGCGCGCGGCGACCATGCCCGCGGGGAGCGCCATCCAGGCCAGCACAGGGCTGCGGGGGCCGCCGCTGAGGGCGACGCCTGTGGCGATCAGCAGCATCGTGACGACGATCGCATAGGCGCTCACGCGCTCCGGGTGGGCGCTCGTGCGCATGCGCCGATCGACATTGACGAAGTTAAGTGTGGAGATGGCGAACAGGATCAGCGTCCACCAGCCCACCCAGGGCGCCGCTAGGACTAGTGCCACGCCGACCGCGCCCGAGCCGACCTTGCGGATCATGCGGACGCGATCGCTCGCGTCCACCACCCTGGTGCGATCCAGCTCGCTCGGACATAGCCACTCATCCCAGCTCATGAGTCTGACTCGACGCGCCCGCGCGGCTACTTGAGGTATCTCCCCGGAGTAAGACGTCTGTCTACCCGATATCCCGTTCTATGGAACTTTTCCGCTCGATTCCGGCGCTTCGCATTTGCGTCGGTACAGGCGGCGTACGCTTTGGGCAATGGGCGAGCGCGGGGCGGGGTACGGGCAGTCGACGGTGGCGGAGATCCTGCGCGGGCGCGGCGGCGAGGAGATGGCGCTGAACGACCGCTATCTGAACCCGCAGGTCGGGCGCATCTTGAGGACGCTCGGCTTCGACCGCACGTGGACGGGCGGCGAGGGCGCCCACCTGATCGACTCGACAGGCGAGCGCTACCTCGATCTGTTCGGTGGCTACGGGGTGTTCGCGATCGGCCGTAACCACCCGGAGGCGATCGCGGCGGTCAGGGAGACGATGGCCGCGCGCACCGGCAACCTGCCGCAGCTCGGCGTGACGCTGTTGAGCGGCGTGCTGGCCGAGGAGTTGGTCGAGCGAGGTCCCGACAGCGTCGCGGCGATGGTGCCGGCGAACACCGGCGCGGAGGCCGTCGAGGCGGCGATCAAGATCGCCCGCGCGGCGACCGGACGCCCACGTGTGGTGTATGCCGAGCACGCCTTCCACGGCCTCACGCTTGGGGCGCTCTCGCTGAACGGGAACGAGGAGTTCCGCGACGGCTTCGGTCCCCTGATGCCCGGCTGCGATCCCGTCCCGTGGGGGGATCTCGAGGCGCTCGGGCGCGAGCTGGAACACGGTGACGTCGCCGCGCTCGTGGTCGAGCCGGTGCAGGGCAAGGGCGTCAACCTGCCGCCGCCCGGCTACCTGCAGGGCGCCCAGCGGCTCTGCCGTGACGCGGGGGCGTTGTTCGTGTGTGACGAGGTGCAGACCGGGATCGGGCGGACGGGGCGCTTCCTCGCGCTCGAGCATTGGGAGCTCCAGCCCGACATCGTGTGCCTCGCCAAGGCGCTGTCCGGCGGTCTTGTGCCGATCGGCGCCGTGCTCGTCTCGCGGGGAGCGTTCGACCGCGTGTTCGACGGGATGGAACGGGCGGTGCGCCACGGCTCGACGTTTGGCGGCAACGACCTCGCCGCGGCGGCGGCGCTGGCCACGCTGCGGGTGCTGGCGAACGAGGATCTGATCGCGCGAGCGGATCGGATGGGCGCGCTGCTGCTCGAGCTGACGCGGCCGCTGGTCGAGCGATACGAGGTGGTGAGAGACGTTCGCGGCCTTGGATTGATGTGGGCGATCGAGCTCGGGCCTCCCGCCGGCGGAGCGGGAAGAAGGCTGTGGGATAGGGTCGAGCGTCGCCAGCCGGGGCTGTTCTCGCAGCTCGTCACCGTGCCGCTGTTCCACGAGCACAAGATCTTCTGCCAGGTGGCGGGCCATCGCATGAACGTGATCAAGGCGCTGCCGGCGCTCGTCATCGAAGAGCAGGAGATCAGACGCTTCGCCGCGGCACTGGAGGAAGTGGTGGCAGCGGCCGAGCGCTATCCCTCCGCGCTCGCGCGGTTCGGCTTGCGGGCTGGTATCCGCGCCGCACGGCCGCGCCGCTAGCCTGTCGGCCGTGCTCGTCCCCAGAGATGACATCAGGAACGTGGCGATCGTCGCGCACGTCGACCACGGCAAGACGACGCTGGTCGACGCGATGCTGTGGCAGTCGGGTGCGTTCAGGGTCGGTCAGGACGTCGCCACGCGCGTGCTCGACTCGATGGACCTGGAGCGCGAGAAGGGGATCACGATCCTGTCGAAGAACACGTCGCTGCGATACAGGGACGTGAAGCTGAACATCGTCGACACGCCGGGGCACGCGGACTTCGGCGGGGAGGTCGAGCGCGGACTGACGATGGTCGACGGCGTGCTGCTGCTCGTGGACGCCTCCGAGGGACCGCTGCCGCAGACGCGGTTCGTGCTGCGCAAGGCCCTGGAGGCGAAACTGCCGGTGATCCTCGTGGTCAACAAGGTCGACCGCCCGGACGCGCGCGTGAAAGAGGTGATCGACGAGGTGTACGAGCTGTTCCTCGACCTCGACGCCGACGAGACGCAGATCGACTTTCCGATCGTCTACTGCAACGCGAAGGCGGGTCGCGCGTCGCTGAAGTACGACCCTGGGCATCCGATCGAGGAGCAGGATCTCGCCCCGCTGCTGGACCTGCTGCTGGAGCGCATCCCCGCGCCGCTGCACGATCCGGACCATCCGCTGCAGGCGCTTGTGACGAACCTCGACGCTTCACCGTACGTGGGACGCCTGGCGATCTGCCGCGTGCGTCACGGCACGATCCGCAAGGGCCAGCAGATCGCATGGTGCCGGGCGGACGGCTCGATCCAGCGCGCGCAGGTGGCCGAGCTGTATGTGACGGATGCCCTCGACCGGGTCGATGCCGAGCAGGCGGGGCCGGGGGAGATCATCGCCGTGGCGGGGATCGCCGAGGTGACGATCGGCGAGACGCTCGCCGATCCCGGGGACCCGCGGCCGCTGCCGGTGATCACCGTCGACGAGCCGGCGATGTCGATCACGATCGGCATCAACACGGCGCCGCTGGCGGGCAAGGACGGGAGCAAGCTGACCGCCAGGCAGATCAGCAACCGCCTGCAGCAGGAGCTCGTCGGGAACGTGTCGCTGCGGGTGGGGGAGACCGAGCGGCCGGACACGTGGGAGGTGCAGGGCCGCGGCGAGCTGCAGCTGGCGGTGCTCGTGGAGATGATGCGCAGGGAGGGGTTCGAGCTGACCGTGGGACAGCCGCGGGTCCTCGAGCGGGAGATCGACGGAAAACGTCACGAGCCGGTCGAGCGCCTGTCGGTGGACGTGCCGGAGGAGCACGTCGGCACGGTCACGCAACTGCTGGCGGCGCGGAAGGGGCGGATGGAGCACATGATCAACCACGGGACCGGATGGGTGCGAATGGACTACCTCGTACCGGCGCGCGGGTTGATCGGGTTCCGCACGGAGTTCCTCACGGAGACGCGCGGGACGGGGATCATGCACCACGTGTTCGAGCGTTGGGAGCCGTGGGCCGGTGAGCTCTTGACCCGCACGAGCGGTGTGCTCGTGGCCGACCGGCGCGGCGCGACGGTCACCTTCTCGCTGTTCACCCTGCAGGAGCGAGGATCGCTGTTCGTCGGTCCCGGCGAGGAGGTCTACGAGGGGATGATCATCGGCGAGAACGCCCGCTCGGAGGACCTCGACGTGAACCCCGTCAAGGAAAAGCACCTGACGAACATGCGCTCGTCGACCTCGGATGTGCTCGTGCGCCTGGACGCCCATCGCAAACTGACGCTCGACGAGGCGCTGGAGTTCGTGCGCGAGGACGAGTGCGTCGAGGTGACACCGGTGTCGGTGCGCATGCGCAAGGCCGTGCTCAGCAAGGTCGATCGCCTGAAGACAGCCCGGCAGGCGCGCAAGTAGGCGTCGAGCGGACATTCGTCGGCCCCCGACGATAGGGTGGCGCCGATGAGCGGATCGATGAGAGCGCCGAAGATCGCCGTGGCCGCCGTGTGCCTGGCGTTTGTCCTCCTCGCCCCCGGGATCGCCGCGGGCGCCGTGCGCTTCCAGCACGAGAGCTTCGCAGCCTTTGAAAAGCAGTTGAACGCCGGTCAGATCCACGCGGCTACGTTCAACAAGAAGGCGCACACGCTGCACCTGTCGTTGAACGACGGCCGGCGAATGCTCGTCAGCTATCCCTCACACGAAGAGCCACAGCTGGCGGCACGGCTACGCGCCAAGGGCGTGCCGGTGGCAGTCGAGAAAAAGAAAAAGAAAGCGGCCGTCAAGAAAGCCCATCACACGCTGCGGTACATCGCGGCGGCGATCGTGGTGATCGTGATCGGTGTGATCGTGGCGGTGCTGCTGGTCGACCGCCGGCGCAAGCTCGGCGAAGCTCGGGACGGGACGTCAGCGCCCGCGGCGTCGTCAGAGCTGCGGTAGCCGGGCGCACTGCCGCGACCCGAGGAGGTGTCGGTTTTCTAAACCGGTATAACCATGGCTATACCGGTTTGTCGAGCGGATATCTCATTCGCTCGCCCGGGCCCCGATGGGGTCTGCGCATTGCTGAAGCGGTATTACCATGGATATACGGGTTCAATAAAAGGTCAACCACCACCCGCGCACTCAGACGGATCTTGTGAGAGCGAACGGTGCGAGTGACTACCGCTCAGCAGACGGGCTGGGGGCTCAGCAAACCGGCTTGGTGCGCGAAGGGCGCGGGCCCGATCGAGCGCCCGCGTCCCGCGCGAGCGCGGCGAGCGCGCCACGCAGGTCGTGGACGAGCATGTCGACCATGTCGCGGGAGAAGTTCTCCTTGACGACCATGCGCAGGACGTTCACGTGCTGGGCGTTCGGGGGGAGCGTGTAGGCGGGGACGATCCAGCCGCGCTCGCGCAGGCGATGGGAGAGCGCGGTCAGGTCGATCGCCTCGGGATCGCTCGCGCGCAGCGCAACGATCGGGAACGAGGAGCCGTCGTTGAGCAGCTCGAGGCCGTCGATTGCGCCCAGCTTCCTCGCCAGCGCCTGGGCGTTCGAGAGCACGCTAGAGACGATCTGCTCATAGCCCGAGCGGCCGAGGCGCAGGAAGGCGAAGTACTGCAGCAGGACCGAGTTGGACGGACGGGAGAAGTTGAGCGAGTAGTTGGGCATGTCACCGCCGAGGTAGTTGATGTGGAAGACGAGCTCCTCGGGGAGGTCCGAGTGGTCGCGGAAGACGACCGTGCCCATGCCGGGGTAGACGAGACCGAACTTGTGGTTAGAGACGTTGATCGAGCGGACGCTGTCGAGGCGGAAGTCCCACGCGAGGTCCGGCTGGGAGAAGGGGATCAGGAAGCCGCCGCTGGCGGCGTCGATGTGCAAAGGGATGTGCCAGCCGCGCTCTGAGCGCACGCGCGCGAGCAGGGCGTCGATCGAGGCGAGGTCGTCCATCTGGCCGGTGAAGGTGGTGCCGAGCAGTCCGGCGACGGCGATCGTGCGCTCGTCGAGCAGCGGCTCGACCTCGGCGGCGGAGATCGTGTAGCGGCCCTCCTCCATCGGCACGACGCGCGCGTCGACCTCGAAGTAGTTGGCGAACTTCTCCCAGCAGGTGTGGACGTCCGCGCCCATCACGAGGTTGGGCCGGTCCGCCGGCAGGCCGTCGGCCGCCCGGCGAAGCTGCCACGAGCGCTTGTGGGCGAGCATCGCGAGCATGATCGCCTCGGAGGAGCCGATCGTTGCTGTGCCGGTGGGTTGCTGGTGGGCGGGGGCGTGGAAGAGACGTCCGATCATGCTGACGACGCGCTGGTGGATGACCTCGGTCTGGGGATACTCGTCCTGGTCGATCAGGTTCTTGGCGAGCGTCTCGGTGGCCAGTCGGTCGGCCTGGGGCTCCATCCAGCTCGTCACGAACGAGGCGAGGTTGAGCGCGGGGTTGCCGTCGAGGTTCAGCTCGTCGTGGACGAGCTGGTAGGCGGCGTCGGCGCTAATGCCCCCGGCGGGCAGGCGGTACTTGGGGATGTCGTGGGAGAACGAGCGGCCGGCGTAGGTGGGCGAGACGACGTCGTCGGAGTCGAGCTTCAGTTTGTGCATCGCTTTCCGCCTTCCCGAATCTCGTCATGAGAACGAGACTCAGTCTTATGGTAGGTTGCCAGGCGTGATGATCGGCAGTCGCCGGGGGAAGAGCTCCCGCTCAAGCGTACGTGCCGCCCGCACCGCGCGTCCACGCAGAGGGTTCGCAGGGACATGTGGGCTGGTGGCCGCGAGCTTGGGCGCGCGCGCTCCCACGCGCGCACACGGGCACTGGCGATGACGATTCAGGCGGCTACGCTGGGTGCGAGGATGTCGATCCGAGCCTTGTGCGGCCCGAGGTCCATCGCCGCGTAAATCACGTCGGGATCGAGGTCGACCCCTCCGGGCCACGCGATCGTCCCAATCTCCTCATCGACCGTTACCTGTCCGAACAGACAGGGGTCGCGGAGCGGCGAAAAGGCCTCGGTCTCCAACAGCGGTGTGACGTCGACGTCGCGTACCTCGCCGTCCGTGCGGCGGTGGATGGTCGCCGAAGTAGAGCATCATCGTCATCCCCTCGAAACCCGCGATTCGTGGCATGGCTCGATCATGCTGTGAGCTTGGGATGGGACAGCTCGACAGCCTGCTGTTCCGGTCTGGGAACGCGCCTGCTGGTATTTGATGGTGGGCTGCGGAGGTAGGCGAGCAGGCAGCCGACTGTGAACACCGCTACAACGAGCAACACCGGGCCGGAGTCCTCGGTGAGGGCTCCGACTACGCCCGCGGCCAGGCCCCCGGCGAGTGCCGCAAGCCAGGCCGGGTCGCCGGCGACCGGCGCCAGCAGGCGCTGGTGGTGGCGGATACCGAGTGCTGTGGCGAGCAGCGCGAGTGCCGTGGCGAGCGGCATTAGGCCGTGCTTGAGCTCGCCGTAGGCGGCGGTGTAGCGGCGTTCTACGATGTCGCGCAGGTCGGCTACCGAGTGGGCGTGCAGCACGCTCCCGGTGTAGTGACCGCCGCCATGGGCGGTTGCCAGGTCGAGCGCCGCGAGCAGCAGGAGACCCACGAACGGGGCGGCGAGCACGATCAGCGTGCGCCTGACGGCGACCGTTCGTGGGCGTGCCCCCGAGGAGCCCTCGCCGGCGATGCGCCCGGGAAGCAGCAGCAGGGTGGCCACGGCGGTGCCGGCGCTCACGAGGATCACGCCGCCCACGCCCGCGCCGATCCGCGCCGAGCCCTCGACCACGGCGAGCACGATTCCGGCCGATGCCATCACTGTTGCGGGACGCCCGCTCCGGTGGCCGCCCGGGGCAGTGGAGACCGCAGGTCCCCACCCGTGGATGCGCCGCTTCACGTCCGCTGGCTGGGTCGGTCCGCGCGAGGCGACGGGGTACAGCGCGGCGGCCACGGCCGCGAAGACGAGCGCCGCGAGGCCCGACTTGAGCTCGTTGCCGATCCCGTAGAAGCGCACTCCGAGCGCGGGATTGGGGCCGAGCAGCGAGCGCATCAGCAGTTGTGTCCCGCTCAACGCGTCGGCGGTGAGCCCCACCACCGCCACGATCGCCGGAGCGAGCGGGGCGCGAGGCCACGGCAGCCGGTCGGTGAGCGCGCCCAACGCCAGGCAGAGGATCACAAGCAACGCGTACTCCACCCAGCGGCCGGGCTCGAGCGCGGCGGTGATCAGCACTGCGACCGGGGTCCACAGCAGTGCCAGCGCCCCGACACGTGCCACGCGCGCCTGCGCTCGCGAGCGCGACGGTGGACTGAGCGGGAGCAGGCGCGCGGCGAGCGTCGCGAGCGCCCACGCGCCGAGCAGCAATGCCAGCGCCGGCAGTCGGCGCGCATAGAGGACCAGCAGGCGGTCTTTCAACGAGCGCAGGTAGCGACCGTCGAACGTTCCGCTCGTCTCGATCGGCTTGCCGTGCACCGCGCTGGGAACGGGCAGGCCGAGCCACTCGAGGATCGTCGGCGCGAGGTCGATCGCCGCGACCAGCCCACGTTGGTTGGTCGTCTGCGAGGTGAGCGAGTGTCCGCCGCCCAGTCCCGCGACTGCTACCCACAACAATTCGTTCCCCGCCCTGTCCGGTGCGCGCTGCACGACGATCTCGAGCTCACCCGGCCCGCGTGTGGCGCTCAAGGCACGCAGCTCGGTCGCCCCGGCAGCGCCCGCCGGCAGGTCCGCGACGACCAGCCGCTTTTGCCCTCGCGCGGCGACGACACGCGCCGCGAGCGTCGCCACTGGGCCGAGTGACACCGCGGCGACGATGCCCGACCGGTCGGCTGCCGCGACTCCGTCGACGTTGTCTGTGCCGGCGATCCCCACGTAGCCCGCGCCCCCGGGAATTGACGAGGCGAGCAGGCCCGGACGGAGGTCCGCGGGGACGTCGCGCGCGCGGGCGATCACGGTGGGCCACGGCTCGACCGACGCGCGCGGCGGAGGGAGCGGTCCCAGCGACAGGGTGTGGGCCTGCTCGATGGGCAGGAGGGCGAGTGCGGGGGGACGCCCGGGGGAGTAGGAAGAGGTGGAGATGCGTGCCCCCTGGGTGATGTCGAGTGCCAGCTGGGCGGTCGTGTAGGAGCCCTGAGCGGCGCTCATCAGTCCGAGCGACAGGCCCGGCACCCCGGCCAGCTCGGCCTCGATCGCATCGCTCGGCGATGGAGCCTTCGCGTCCGTCGGCGAGGCCATCGGGTCTTCGGGAGCCACGAACGCGAGCAACGCCGACGATGCGCTTTCGGCTCGCGCGTTTGCCACAGATGCGCTTCCGGCCCATGTGCTTGCCGCAGACGCGCTCTCCGCTTGCGTGGGCGCGATCGCGAGTGTGCAGGATAGGGCGCCCAGCGCCAGTCCCGCGCAGAGAGCCTGCCTCGCCACAGGACGATGCCGGCCGATCTTCGATCGGTGAGAAGTCTCTGTTCTAAGGGTCGGACGTCGAGTCCCGCGACGCCGCCCCGAGGCGCCCTGAATCAGCCGTCCGCTCCTTCGGCAGCCACCTCACCGCGCCCGCGCGGCCGGTGGCCTCTGGCCGCCGCCTCCGCGTCTGCCTCTGCGGCGGCGGGCACCCCCGTGCTTCCCTCGATGTTCAACCGCGGCAGGATGCGATCGAGCCAAGCGGGCAGCACCCACGTGCGGCGTCCGACAATGCTCAACACCGCCGGCAGCAGCAGACACCGCACGACCAGCGCGTCCAGGAACACCGCGCTCGCGAGGCTCAGCCCGAACTCCTTGATCACGCGGTTGTTCCCGAGCATGAACGACAGGAACACGCACACCATGATCGCCGCCGCCGCGGTTACCACCCGGCCGGTCAGCGCCAGACCGTCGCCGACCGCGCGCGAGCTGTCGCCCGTGCGCACCCACCGTTCGTGGATGCGCGAGACGAGGAACACCTCGTAGTCCATCGACAGGCCGAACACGATCGCGAACAGCATCACCGGGATGAACGCCTCGATTGGTCCCTGGCTCACCCCGATCAGGCCGCCCAGCCAGCCCCACTGGAAAATCGCCACGATCACACCCATCGACGCGCCGATGCTGAGCAGGTTCATCACCGCGGCCTGCAGCGGAATCACGAGCGAGCGGAAGACGATCATCAACAGCAGCGCTGAGAGCAGCACGACGACGCCGATGAACAGCGGCAGCTTCTTACTGAGCACGGAGGCGAAGTCAACGCCGCCCGCGGTCACTCCCCCTACGTACACCGTCAGCCCCGTGCGCGCGGCGACCGGCGGGATCACCCTATTGCGTAGGCGCGAGACGAGCTGGGTGGTCGCATAGGCCTGGGGAGAGGAGCGCGGGTAGACCGACAGCGTCGCCACGTCCCCGGCCGGGTTCAACAGCGGTCGGGTCACCGCGACCACGCCGCCGGTAGCGGCGATCGCGTCTCGCAGCCGGGCCGTACCAGCCATCGTCCCGCCGGAGCCCGAGGGCTTCGCGACAATCTGCAGGGGCCCGTTGAATCCCTTGCCGAAGCCGTTTGCGAGCAGCTCATACGCGCGGTGGGTGGTGAGATTGGCCGGATCGTTGCCGGCGTCGCTCGAGCCGAGCCGCAGCGCCGTGGCGGGGGCCGCGATCACCAGCATCACAAGTCCGGACACCACCGCGATCGTCCACGGCCGTCGCTGTACGAGCTCGCTCCAGCGATGCCACGCGCCGGTCGGGCCGCCGGCGACGGTCGCGGTCGAGCCGGCGACGGCTCCGTCGGCTTCGCCGAGGCTCGCCGTGACGACCGCGCCTGCCGCCGACGCCTTGGCGCTCCTGCGCCTGGCTCGCCGGCTTGGGCGTGCCAGCCGCTTGCCCCACGTGGCGAGCAGTGCGGGCAGCAGCGTCAGCGATGCGCTCATCACGAGCAGCACGCCCACCGACGCCGCGATCGCCACGCCGTAGAGGAAGTCCACGCCGAGCAGCATCATGCCGAGCAGCGCGATCACGACCGTCACGCCGGCGAACAGGACGGCCCGGCCGGCCGTGTCCATCGCGTGCACGGTCGACTCTCGCGCGTCCTCGAACGTCGGCCCGGGAGTCGCGTACAGCTCGCGGAAGCGCGTGACGATGAACAGCGCGTAGTCGATTCCCACGCCCAACCCGATCATCGCCGCGAGCTCGGAGGAGAAGTCCGCCGTGTCGACGACGTTCGTCCCCAGCGCGATCACGCCCAGCCCCGTGCCGAGCCCGAACAGCGCCGTGATGATCGGCAGCCCCATCGCCGTCAGCGAGCCGAATGTCAGCAGCAGCACGACGATTGCCGCCAGCAACCCGACCGCTGTTGAGACGCCGAAGCCTTCCTGCTGGGTCGCCTCGATCGCCTGGCCTCCCAGCTCCACCTGCAGACCCGGCCGCACGGCCGCGCGCGCGGCCGACACCACTGGTTTTGCGGCGTCCTTGGAGAGTTCGTTCGCGCGCTTGTCGAACACGACCGTGGCGAACGCCGTGCGCTGGTCCCGCGAGATCGAGCTCGAGCTCGCGCTGCCCGTATACGGGCTGAGGACCGCCGTCACGTGCGGCACCCGCCCTACGGCCGCGAAGGCCGAGCTCATCCGTGTGCGAACCGCCGGGTCGAGCACGCTGCCGCTGCTCACGTGAAAGACGATCTGATCGCGATCGCCGGCCTGCACAGGAAAGCTCTTGTGCAGCAGGTCGTTCGCCCGCTGCGCGTCGGAGTTGGGCAGCGTGAAGTTGTTGGAGTAGTGCGTGCCCGCCGACTGCGCGATGGCGTTGACCGCGAACAGCAGCACGATCCAGCCGATCAACACGTACTTGCGGTGGGTCGTCGACCAGCGGGCGAGCTTCAGCATGATCTTGAGCTTAGAACGTCAGTTGACGCTCGGGTCGGGCGGCATCCGCGCGATCAGCGCGTAGCTCCCGCCCTTGCGCGTGAGCACGCTGCTCCACAGGTCCTCCGGCACGTCCGTGAACACGTCCTCCGGCAGGGCGGTATGGGCGATCCAATCGCCCTGGTCGACCTCCGCGTCGAGCTGGCCCTCTCCCCACCCGGCATACCCGGCGAACACTCGCCGCCGGGCGGTCGCCTCGGTGAGCTCCTCGATGCCTGCGTCGGGCGCCGGAAAGCCGATCCGCCCGAGCACCAGCAGGCCCGCCGGTGACGGGTCCAGGAACTCGGCCAGGAACACGATCGAGCTCGGCTGCACAGGGCCGCCCACGTACACGTGCTCCCGCTCGGCGACCGTCCGCTCGAGCTGGGGCACGGCCTCGCCCACGGTCACCGCCGAGGGCCGGTTGAGCACCACGCCCATCGCGCCCTCGTCGCTGTGCACGCTGACCAGCACGACGGCCCGCACGAAGTTCGGGTCGCGCAGCGCCGGCGAGGCGAGCAGCAGCTGGCCGGTGAGCGATTCCTCCATGATCTATCCGAGGCTACACCTCGCACCGAAGGTATCAAGGGTTTTCGAGGCGATTTTCAAGGCCGCCGGAGAGGGATCTTCAAGGGCCGCCGAGACGCGTTCAAGGACCGCCGAGACGACTTCAAGGACCGCCGAGACGACTTCACATCCGTAGGACGAAAGGAGCGAGGACGTGAGCGACAGGGACTTCGACGTGATCGTGGTCGGGGCGGGACCGGCCGGAGAGGTCTGCGCCGGGCGCCTGGCCGACAACGGCCTCGCCGTCGCGCTGGTCGAGCAGGAGCTCGTCGGCGGCGAATGCTCGTTCTACGCGTGCATGCCCTCCAAGGCGCTCCTGCGTCCCGCTCAGGCGCTCGCCGAGGCGCGCCGTGTCGCGGGCGCTGCCGAGGCGGCCACCGGCGAGCTCGACGTGCGCGCCGTGCTCGACCGCCGCGACGAGATCGTCCACGACCTGACCGACGACGCCCAGCTGCCGTGGATCGAAGAGCGTGAGATCGCGCTCGTCCGTGGCCACGGCGTGCTGGCGGGGGAGCGGACCGTGCGCGTCGGCGACGATCTGCTGCGCGCCCGCCTCGCCGTCGTGCTGGGTCCCGGCACGGCCGCCTCGATCCCGCCGATCCCCGGGCTGCGCGAGGCCGAGCCGTGGACCAACCGCGAGGTCACCACCGCCGCGGCGATCCCCGTGTCGCTGCTGATCCTCGGCGGCGGCGTCGTCGGCGTGGAGATGGCCTGCGCCTACGCCTCGCTCGGCGCGCGCGTGACGCTCGTCGAGGCGACGGAGCGGCTGATCGCCGGCGAGGAGGTCTTCGCGTCCGAGCTCGTCCGCGAAGCGCTCGAAGACCTCGGCGTCGAGGTCGTCCTCGGCGTCAAGGCCACAGCCGTTCAGCGTGGATCACGTGTGCACGACGATGACTCCATGGGGGAGGCCACGGCCGTGCGCCAGGCGTCGCGCGCGAGCGACGACGATCCGGAGGGGGAGGCCACAGCCGTCGTAGGAAGCAGTGGAGGGGAACAGCGCCGCGAGGACGCTCGCGCACGGTCCGCTCACGACGCGCGCGCCGCGCATCCAAATCAAGAAAAAAAGGACCCTCTCGGACCGGTCACGCTCGAGCTCGAGGACGGGCGCTCGTTCACAGGAGAGGAGATCCTCGCGGCGACCGGTCGCCGTCCCCACACCGACGCGCTCGGGCTCGCCGCGCTGGGGCTCGAGGAGGGCAAGTTCGTCGACGTCGACGACACGATGCGCGTTCCCGGTCACGAGTGGCTGTACGTGATCGGCGACGCCAACGGCCGCGCGCTGCTCACGCACATGGGCAAGTACCAGGCGCGCCTGGCCGCCGATCACATCCTCGGTCGCCCCGTCGTCGACCGCTCCTGCGGCCAGCGCTCGGACGGGCGGCTCTCACCGCGGGTGATCTTCACCGAGCCGCAGGTCGCCGCGGTCGGTCACACGCTCGCCAGCGCCCGGCGGGAGGGTCTGAACGTGCGCGCGGTGGACCGACCAGTGGGCGCCAACGCCGGTGGCAGCTTCGTCGGTCACGGCGCGCCCGGCACGGTCCGCCTGGTGATCGACGAGGACCGCCGCGTGATCGTCGGCGCGACGTTCACCGGCGTCGAGGTCGCCGAGTCGCTCCACGCCGCCACGATCGCCGTGATCGGCGAAGTCCCCCTCGAGCGGCTGTGGCACGCCGTTCCCTGCTTCCCCACGCGTTCCGAGGTCTGGCTCAACCTGCTCGAGGAGTACGGGCTGTGATCCCCTCGTCCCCGTGCCGCCCGATATGCTGAACCCGTGGCCAAGGTCCCCCAGGTAGGAGATCCCGCACCGGACTTCGAGTTGCCCGGCACCGACGGTCCGTTCAAGCTGTCCGACCATCGCGGCGAGCGAGTGGTGCTGCTGTTCTACCCCGGCGACAACACGCCCGTATGCTTAAAGCAAATGTGCTCCTATCGTGATCGGCCGGACGACTTCGCGGCTTTGGACGCGACGATCGTCGGGATCTCGGCGCAGGATCTGGACTCTCATCAGGGGTTCATCGAGAAGAACAACCTCACGGTCCCGCTGCTGGCTGATGTGGACAAGCAGGTCGCGAAATCCTATAGCGCCTTGGGTCGCATGGGCGTCAAGCGTGCTGTGATCGTGATCGACGAGGAGGGCATCGTGCGCCATCGTCACGACCATCTGCTTGGGCTCGACTACCAGTCGGTGGACGATCTGAAGGCGGCGCTGGATACGCTGCCCAGCCGGGCTGCTTGAGGGTCGCATCGTCCCGGCGGCTTTCGGGAAAAGCCTTGAAAAACCGAACGCCTCGCGGACGATGTGGTTGAGGAGCTCAGTGTGGTCAGCGATCCACAGCGTTCGGGAGAACTGGCGGAGCGGCTGATGGCGATGGGCAGGCAGCTCAAGCGAGTTGCGCCGAACGCAGCTCGGGGAGTTCCGGTGGCGGAGGCGGCGACGTATTTGGGCGTTTCGGAGCCGACTGTCCGGTTGTGGGTGAGGCGTGGTGCGCTGGCGTCCCTGCCGGGCTCCAAGCCGGTATTGATCGAGCACGAGACCTGAGGCGCGTCGGGCGCGCGGTACGCGAGTTGCGCGCGAAGGGCGAGGCTCGTGAGTGGCTGGAGAGCGTCGTTCGCTACGTGGAGGACATGACGGATCGGTCGAGTCCGAGCGTCCGCCGGGGTTTGAAGGAGCTGGCCGAAGGCAAGCTTCAGCCGGCCTGACGAGCGCGCGGGGAAGGCGTATCCCGTTTTCGTGGTCGACACGGTCGCTCGTGTCGTCGCTTCGTCGAACAAGGTTGACCGGCGGGCGTACGACACAGCGATCTCGGGTTGAAGGGCGACGGCTGCAAAGCTGCTGGGTATCGGCTGGCGGCCGCGGACGGCGGTGACTTCCCAATGTGCTGCCGACGATCCCGCCCCACTTCTCCCTGGCCAGCTCCGAGGAGGCCCGTCTTGGCCAAGGCCGGGGTGAGCGATCGAGAACGACACGATCCGCTCCTCGATCATCTTCGGGAACGCGTTCGGCATCTGCGGCCGCCGACGCTCCCTCGGGCGCAGCATCTCAAGGCCATGACGGTCGACCTGGCGCTTCCAGGCGTAGCGTCAGCGGAAATTCTTTGCTTTGTTCTCAGCCCGCAAGCGAGGCAGTCGCGTGTCGTAGCAACCACCCACGGATCGATCCGCCCCGGCGCCGACAAAAGCTCGCGACCGCAGTCTTCACCTGACTGCTCTTCGCCTTGAGAACCGCAAGTCCATCGTCGTGGAAACAAGGATACACACAGGTCCGATACGCCTGTAGCCTGCTCTACCAGATGATGTGCAGGCCAATCCGAGAAGGCCGGTCATGAGTCCCGTGGGCATGATGGGCGCAGTCTTTGACCTGCATCGTCCTGCCCACGTCGTGGAATGGCGCTTCATCCAGCTACCCGTGGCGAACCTCGTGGTGATTGCCTTGATGTTCATAGTATTCGCGCTGGCGATACTGCTGCCGTTCCCTGGCGCCTCGGGCAGAGATGGGGATGGCGCATGAACATAACCCCCGCACGACCCAGATCTTGGACGGCACGTGTCAGGGAGTCCGTGGTCCAGGCGCTGCCTCTCGATAAGCTGTTTCCAGACGGCCAGCCGACGTATGTCGCGTCGTGGATCTATGCCTTCGGGGTGGCAAGCGTCGCCGCGCTGGTCGTGATCATAGGTTCTGGGGTAATCCTCAGCTTCGAGGGCCCGGCCTGGTGGCACTACTCGAGCATCGGGCACTTCATCAACAGTATCCACCTGTGGGCCGTTGAGCTGTTCTTCTTTGTGATGGTCGTCCACCTGTGGGGCAAGTTTTGGATGGCCGCCTGGCGCGGCGGCCGCGCGCGTGTGTGGATGACAGGAGCTATCAGCTTCCTGGTCGCGGTGCCAACGGCGCTGACCGGCTATGTCTCCCAGGAGAACTTCGACGCCCAGTGGATTGCCACGCAGGCCAAGGACGGACTGAACGCCGTTGGCGTGGGTGCGTTCTTCAACATCACCAACTTCGGGCAGATGTACAGTTGTCACGTGCTGTTGCTGCCAGTCGTGGTGGTCGGACTGGTTATCGCTCACGTGTTGCTCGTGCGTCGCCATGGTGTGGTGCCGCCCTTTGAGCTGGATAGTCGGGTCGCTTCGATGGTGGCAGCGGATGGGGACGCGAAAGCCTCCTCGCCCTGATCTCGGTGGCGCCTCGACCGGCATGACATGGGAGAGTCGACCCGTGCGACGGGTGGATACGGTACCCCATTGAGAAACATTCGGACGATTTCGGTTGACAGGACGACCGCGTCATGCAAGGCTTGGCGTTGCGGTTCCGTTGCGTGGAACAGCGCAGCGGGATGGCGTCGGTGTCGGGGCTTCCTGCGGCGTGGGATCTTCGAAGCCGACAACCCAAGGAACCAACACAAGAGGAGTAGTTGATAATGCAACGACTCAAGATACTGGGTCTCGCTCTGGTAGCCGTGTTCGCACTGAGCGCGGTTGCGTCAGTCGCGACGGCATCCGCAGAAGTAAAAATCTTACCCGAAGTCGCAGAAAAATATACGGGTGAAAGTGGCGAAGGTACGCTTTCGTCATTAAGTGGTACCACGGTAACATGCAAAAAAGACACGTCAGAAGGTGAATTTGAAGCGAAAAAACCGTTAGGCTTATTCCACATTACTTTCAAAGAATGCACAGGGCCTTTCAACGCCACCTGTACAGGCTTAGGCGAGGCGTCAGGTGTAATATTAGTGTTAGGCACCGCCCATCTGGTGTTCGATAAATTAGGAGCAAAATTATCTGAAGCAGGGGTAGGGGTCCTTTTCTTACTTGAACCGGTGCACTTCACATGTCTTGGTATATTAATTAAAGTAAAAGGCGAAGTGCTCTGCTTAATAAAACCAGTCAATGTAAAAGCCAAACACTTTGAAATTGTGTGTGAACAGAAAAGTGCGGGTGACCCGGCAGAGACCGTTTACTGGAACGAGGCCGGCACAGAAGTAAAAATGGGAGAAAACGGACTCTTAACGGAAGAAAATGACGAAAAACCAACGATGTCGAGTGAGAAAACGACTGCCTTAATCTTAACGACAAAAGAAATCGAAATCATGACGTAGTAGTAGCATCTACTCTATGGAATGAATATAAGGGGTGCGTGGGGCCGAGCCTGGTCCCGCGCACCACGCCGTTCGTGGTCGGGGAGGGGATCGTGTCTGGGACACCATCAGCTCGAGGTGCGTGGTAAGTCGAGTGGGAAACACTGCTTCGCGCTTTGCTGAGCGATCAAATAGACTTCATCTCTCTATGCGAAGTTCGTGTGTGCAATGGCAGCTACTGAGTTGTCGCTTCGTCGTTGTCGACCGCCAGGCGAGGCTGACCTCGACAACTCTGGCATCGATGTGTGCGTTGGCTGGGTTCCTCGCGCTCCTGTCCGCCCCCGCCCAGGCCGCCGTGCGCCATCAGTTTCTCTCTCGCATCACCGAAGTCCCGGCTGAAGGGCCGAAAGGCGAATCCGTTCCGTTGCCCGGCCCGCTCGAAGGCCCGGGGGCGATGACCGTCGACTCGGGTAGGCTGTATGTGGCGGAATCGCATGGCGCAGAAGGGAATAGGCTGGATACGTTCGACGCTTCCTCGGGCGCGTTTGCTTTGCAGTTTCCTCAGGTTCCTTCGCTTTCGTTTCTCCAGCAGGGTGTCGCGGTGGCGCATGCGACGGGGGAGGTGTATCGCGGGGGCGATGAATTCGTCGAAGGTGTGCCGCACGGCGTCGTGGGCGTCTTTAGTGCCGCGGGGAGTCTGCAGTCGGTCTGGTCGGGAGCGGCTACGTCTCAAGGATCCTTTGGTTGCTTCGAATGCAACGGGGCCGGTGATGTTGCGGTGGACAACAATCCCTCGAGTCTCAGTGACTGGGCCGCGGGCGATGTCTTCGTCGCGGCTCCCTTGAAGGGGATCGTGGATGTCTTCAAGCCCGGCGCTGGAGGCACGGAAGAAACAAAACCCGTTCAGCAGATCGAAGGCCCGAAAGCGCCTTGCACGGCCGGTCAACCAGAGTGCTTGAATCCGCTCACGCGCGAACCTTGCAAAGCAGAAGAAACGGGATGCCTCCTACTGTTCATCGCACCGACAGCGGTGGCGGTGGACGACGCCAACGGTAATGTGCTCGTCGTCGACAGCGCGGTCATCGACGTCTTCAGACCCACGGTCCTCAATGAATATGAATTCGTGCGCCAGATCAGCGGTACGCCGAGCGGCCCGTTCCCGAGCGGGGCGATCACCGCCATGGCGATCGGCGGCGGCGAAGGCAACGGCGACATATACGTCGCTACGGGGGGCGTTGTCGACCAGTTCACCTCTGAAGGTGTCTATCTTGGCCATTTGACGGGCGTCTCGCCGAGCGAACCGTTCGCCGGACTGCGGAGCGTCGCTGTCGACCCGGCGACGGGCCACGTGTTTGTAGGTGAGGCCGGCGCTGTGGACGTGTTCGCAGCGAACCTGGTGCTCCCCGACGTCACAACTCTGTCCCCCTCCGAGCTCACGCCGGTGAGCGCCACGCTCCGCGGAACGGTGAACCCGGATGGCGCGGGCGAAGCGTCCTGCGAATTCGAGTACGGTACGAGCACGTCCTATGGCCAGCACGTGGGATGCGAAAAGAATGTCCTGAACGGCAACGCTCCGGTCGAAGTGGGGTCGCTGCTCGTGACGGGGCTCCTGCCCGACACGACCTACCACTATCGCCTCGATGCGACGAACGTCAACGGCACGAACACCGGTGAATGCCAGACGGCGGACTGCGGTGAATTCACCACGCCTGGCCCCGGTATCCACAGTGAGTCCGCCTCGAACGTTGCCGCCACCTCGGCGACCCTTCACGCCACGATCGACCCCCACAACCTGCCCACGTCCTACTATTTCCAATACAGCACCACCAGCACGACGAGCTGCGAAACGACCCCTTTCTCGTCGTCGTGCCCAAGCCAACTGCCCCCCCCCGGTGAAGCAATTGACTCGGCTGAAGGCGACGTACAGCTCGAACAGCATGTGCAGGGTCTTTCGGCGGGCACCGCTTACCACTACCGTGTCGTCGCGGTCAGCGAACCCAAATCTGGCATTTTCGAAGCGTTTGAGGGTCCCGACCAGACATTCACAACCCAGACCGCGGGTGGGTTTTCTCTACCTGACGTGCGCGCATGGGAGATGGTCTCGCCGCCCGACAAGCACGGTGCTCTAATCGAGTCGATCCAAGAAGCCGACGTAATTCAGGCCGCTACGTCAGGCGACGCCATGACCTATGTGACTACCGCGACAACGGAAACCGAAGCACAGGGCTACTCAAACCTCGTCCAAGTGCTCGCGACCCGTGGCCCCCGCGGCTGGCAGTCGCGTGACATCGCCGTCCCGCACAGCAAAGCCACCAGCCTGGCGATCGGAGGGGGACAAGAGTACCGGGCCTTCTCAAACGATCTCTCGCTCGGTGTCGTTACACCATTCGGACAGTTCGATCCCTTGCTATCGCCGGAAGCCTCCGAACAGACCGCGTATCTACGAGCGGACTATCTCCACGGCGACGTAAACGAAACATGCACTCCAACGACAATGCATTGCTACCGGCCACTAGTCACGAGCGCACCCGGCTATGAAGACGTGCCGCCGGGCACTCCTCCGTTTGGCCACGAAAGCGACTGCGGGTCAAAGCCGATTTGTGGACCCGACTTCGTAGGCGCAAGCGCCGATCTTAGCCACGTCGTGCTCACATCGGACGTTGCTCTCACCGGCACCCCCGTCCCCCCAGGCGAAAGCCTGTACGAGTGGTCCAGCGGACACCTGGCTTTGATCAGCGCGCTTCCGGAAAGCGCTGGGCCCGCGAGCGGGCCAAAGCTTGGCTATCAAGGTGCCAGCGTACACAACGCGATTTCTGCCGACGGTACGCGCGTCGTGTGGGAAGCCGAACACCATCTTTACATGAGCGAACCCGAAAAAGAACGAACGATCCAACTCGACGTCATTCAGGGGGGCGAAGGGGGCCACGAAGACCATCCCGTGTTCCAGTTTGCCTCCAGCGACGGCTCAAAGATATATTTCACCGACAATCAGCGACTAACCAAAGACTCGGGGGCGCTCGATGGCGCAGAGCAACGCGACCTTTACGAGTGCGAAATGATCGAAGAAAACGGTAAGTTGAAGTGCAAGCTGGTCGACCTGACCCCATCGAGCCCCAGAGGTGAAAGCGCGCGCGTCCAGGGCGCGGTATTGGGGGCCAGCGAAGATGGCTCCTACGTCTACTTCGTGGCCCAAGGCATCCTTGCGGAAGGCGCTAGCCCTGGCAACTGTGAAGAAAGTGGAAGTGTGAGCGTCGGCACATGCAACCTCTACGTTTATCATGCAGGAAGGACGAAGCTGGTGGCGACGCCCGCAGGCGAAGACAGTCCTGACTGGGCGAAGGGCTTCTCAGAGCACCCCAACGTGCTGACCGCACGCGTTTCGCCCAATGGACAGTGGCTGGCGTTCATGTCGCAGCGGTCGTTGACGGGGTATAACAATGAAGACATAACGAGTAAGAAGCCGGGTGAAAGGATGGATGAGGAGGTGTTCCTCTACCATGCGGCGACGGGTGGGTTGGTGTGTGCGTCGTGTAACCCGACAGGCGCGCGACCCGTGGGTACGGAATATGAGAACATCGACGAAAAGCTCGTTGGAGGCAAGCAGGTGTGGCTTAACCAAGTCTGGCTTGCGGCTAACATCCCTGGATGGACGCCGTACCGCTTGGGCAGCTCTCTTTATCAGTCGCGTTATTTGTCGGACAGCGGCCGGTTGTTCTTCAACAGCGACGATGCGCTTGTATCGCAGGATGTCAACGGGACGTGGGACGTGTATCAGTACGAGCCGCCCCTGGTCGGGAGCTGCAGCACAGCGAGCGTGACGTACCGCGAACGCTCGCGTGGCTGCGTCGGCCTGATCTCCTCGGGCAGCTCACCGGAAGAATCGGCGTTCCTGGACGCGAGCGCTACGGGCGGTAGGGACCCCGAAGGACATGAAGGTGGCGGAGATGTGTTCTTCCTCACGGCCGAAAAGCTGGTTTCGCAGGATTTCGACACGGGGCTCGATGTCTATGACGCCCACGAATGCATGAGTTCCGCGCCGTGCTTCCCGACGCCCGCTGCGCAGCCGCCACCGTGTACCACCGAAGCATCGTGTAAAGTGGCGCCCTCGCCGCAGCCTGGAATCTTCGGTGCGCCGCCGAGCGCGACCTTCTCCGGGCCGGGCAACCTCGTCCCGCAAGCGCCGGGTAAGCCGAAGACTGCCGCCCAGATCCGCGCCGAACAGCTCGCCAAGGCCCTCCGAGCTTGCCGCAAGAAACACGGCAAGAAGCGAGCCACCTGCGAACGCCACACCAAGCAGCGCTACAGTCCCAAACCCAAGAAAGCCAGCCACCAGCGGAGGGCAAAGTGATGCGGCGAGTCGGAGCGACCCTCTCGATCCTCGTCGTGGTTCTGTTCGCGGCCCTTATGGTTTCCTCGGCCGCCTTCGCAGAATCCCCCTGGTGGCACCTGGGCTCAAGTGCGAGGCCAACGAACCTGCATCCGGGATCGGCGAGAAACGAGGTACAGGACGTCATGGTTACGACGACAGAAGGCGACTTCGTCTTGGCTGCGTTTAGCAAAGGAGAATTTAAATCCACGAAACTGCCAATCACGGCGAAACCGGAAGAAGTCCAGAAAGGCCTCGAAACGGTCTATGGCCCAGGCAACGTGGCGGTGACCGGCAGCAAACCCTACGAAGTTACCTTCAGGGGCAGCATGATGGATCAGCCCGTACCGCTGATGCTGGCGGGCGGCGCCACGGTCACGGAGGCGGTCCTGGGAAGACCCGATGGGCAGATCGTGGTGACAGCAGCGAACCTAGGCGACGCTCCCGCGAACGGCGAAACTATTCCGGTGAGGATCGTCGATAAGTTGCCGCCAGTGCTAACAGCGGTATCCATAGAAGCGGTAGCAGGTCGCGAACAGGCAGGTGAAGAGAATCGTGGCCCGGTCGAATGCTCGCTCGAATCGCCCGCCAAGGGCGTCTGCACGTTTGGCGGAACCTATGAAAATGGAGGAGGAAAGGTCGTTGCCAAGACGCTGCCACCGTACGACCAGATCGAGGTCCGGATTGGGGTGGTCGCCCGTGCGGGCGCGTCCTCGAGTGAAGTCAACGAAGTGAGCGTATCCGGCGGCCAAGCGGCGGGTGCTTTCGTGAGACGGACGCTGCGGACAGGCGGCGAACCGTCGTTTGGCGTGGAAAACTATGAACTGTTGCCCGAAGAAGAGAGTGGGTCTCTCGACACACAGGCTGGCTCGCACCCTTTCCAGCTCACCGGCAGCTTTGACCTGAATCAGACCGCCGATGCGAACCCGGTCGCGCTTCCAAAGGATGTGCTAGGCAAACTGCCCCCGGGCCTGATTGGCAATCCCACCCCGCTTCCACAATGCACGTTGGAGCAGTTTGACACGCTGGGGCCAAAAGGCGGTGCCGAAAACCTCTGTTCCTCGCAAACAGCGGTCGGCGTGGCGATCGTAGCGATCAACGAACCCCACCTTGGTCTCCAAACGTGGACGGTTCCCGTGTTTAACGTGGAGCCGGCCGTTGGCGAGCCGGCGCGGTTCGGCTTCTCCCTCCCGGGGACACCGATATTGCTGGACGTCTCCGTGCGCGCCGGCGGCGACTACGGCGTCACACTCGGCTCTAGCAACATTTCTCAGACCGCTGCGCTGCTGGCCTTCAAACTGATCTTCTGGGGCGTGCCGGGCGACGCGCGCCACGACAATGCTCGCGGCTGGGGCTGTCTGCAGGCGGCCCGTGAAGTGAAAGAACCTGGCCCGTGCCACCCCCTGGAAACGCATCATCCGCCGCCGTTCGTGGTGCTACCGACGTCCTGCACGGGCCCGTTGCCTACCAGTCTGGAAAGCGACTCGTGGCAGGAGCCTAAGCCTGCCGGTCAACGGCTGGAATTTCCGGGTGAGCCGATGGTCGCGATGGATGGCTGCAATCGTCTCCCGTTTTCCCCTGGAATCATCGTCACCCCGGACGGCACGCAAGCGAGCAAGCCGACGGGGTTGAATGTCGACGTACACGTCCCCCAAAACTCGGTGCTCACGACCAACGGTTTCGCGAACTCGAACATCAAGGACATCACGGTCAAGCTCCCAGCGGGTGTAGCGATCAACCCTTCGAGTGGCGACGGGTTGGAAACGTGCTCGGAGGGCTTGGTCGGTTTCGAAGGCTTCAAGGAATTCAATCCCTTCTCCGAACCGGGGTTGAATACACCGCTGTTCAAGTCCTATCTGCCAGGCAGCGTCGCCGCGAAAGCGGCCGTCGCGGCTCACACGGCCCCTGAAACCGAAGAATTGCTCGAACAGGGCAAGAACTCCTGTCCGAACGCGTCCAAGGTCGCGGAAGTCACGATCAAGACACCGCTGTTGCCGAACCCGTTGAAAGGCTTCGTGTATCTCGCCGCGCAGGAAGCGAACCCGTTCGGCAGTGTCCTCGCGATGTACATCGTCGCCGAAGACCCGGTTTCGGGGTCGCTGGTGAAGCTCCCGGAGAGGGTGACGTTGTGTCAGGGGGCGGGCGAAGTGATCGCGGGCGAAACCTGCGAAGCCGCGGGGCAGCTCGTCGCGACGGTCGAAGACAACCCGCAGCTGCCGTTCGAAGACGCCGAACTACACTTCTTCGGTGGGGAACGCGCCCCATTGGCGAGCCCATCGCGCTGCGGGACGTATACGACCACGGCGACATACGTCCCGTGGTCGGGTACCGAACCGGTCAAATCACAGTCGAGCTTCCAAATAACGACCGGCCCGAACGGGAGCCCGTGTACCTATCCTGGGCAGGCTCTGCCGTTCAGCCCGTTGTTGACGGGCGGTGCGACGAACGTCAACGCGGGCGCGTTCTCGCCGTTCACGTTGACGATGACCCGCCAGGACGGTGAACAGAACCTGCAGTCCGTCGAAGCGCACCTCCCGCCGGGCCTCTCCGGGATCCTGTCAAACATCGAACTGTGCCCCGAAACACAAGCCAGCCAGGGCACCTGCGGCCCGAACAGTCTGATCGGTGAAACCACGGTCTCGGTCGGCGTCGGCGGCGAGCCGTTCACCGTCAAGGGCGGGAAATTCTATCTCACGGGTCCCTACAACGGTACCGGCGGCTGCACCGTCGGCACCCCGGGTTGTGCGCCGTTTGGTGTGACGTTCGTGGTCCCGGCGAAGGCGGGCCCGTTTGACTTCGCGAAGACTAAAGCCAACCACCCTGCGTGCGACTGCGTGCTCGTCAGGGGCAAGATCGAAATCAACCCGCTCACTGCGGCGATCACGATCACCTCAAATCCGCCGGGCACCCCGGATGCGATCCCGACGAGCATTGAAGGGATACCCCTGGAAATCCAGCACGTCAATGCGATCACCACGCGGCCGAACTTCCAGTTCAACCCGACGAACTGCAGCAAGATGGAAGTCACCGGCACGATCCACTCGAGCGAAGGTGGGACGGACACGATCGGCGTGCCGTTCCAGGTCACCAACTGCGCGGTGCTGGGCTTCAAACCAAAGTTCAAGGTCTCAACCTCAGGAAAGACCTCCAGGAGCAAGGGAGCAAGCCTCACCGCGAAGCTCACCTACCCCAAGGCGCCGTTTGGGAGCCAGGCGAACATCGCCCGGGTCAAGGTGGCTCTCCCGAAGCAACTCCCCTCACGGCTCACGACCTTGCAGAAGGCGTGTACTGCGGCGCAGTTCAACGCGAATCCCGCGGGGTGTCCCGCCGCGTCGGTGATCGGGCATGCCAAGGCGATAACGCCGATCCTGCCAGTCCCGTTGGAAGGACCCGCGATCTTCGTCAGCCACGGCGGCGAAGCGTTCCCGAGCCTGATCGTCGTGCTCCAGGGCTACGGCGTCACGATCGACCTCGTCGGCTCAACATTCATCTCAAAGGCCGGAATCACCTCGAGCACCTTCAAGACCGTCCCCGACCAGCCCGTCACGAGCTTCGAACTGACCCTCCCCGAGGGCAAGTTCTCGGCGCTCGCGGCCAATGGCAACCTGTGCAAGGTCAAGAGTGGGTTGAAGATGCCGACCGAATTCGTCGCCCAGAACGGAGCGGTGATCCATCAGAACACCAAGATCGCCGTCACCGGGTGTCACAAGCACAAGGCCAAGCGCACTAAGAAGGCCGACAAACGCAAGCACGCCAAGCATCGCAAGAAATAGCGCATCGCTCTAGCGAGTGGAGTAATAGAGTTAGAAACAATGCGCCAATTTCCTTGATTGGCGGATGGCGCTATGCGACATTTCTCCGGTGGGATCGAGTTGCATACGTAAAACGACTTGCCGTGTTGCCGCACTCGGCGCTATTGCCATTATCGCTCCGAGCCTGACTGCATGCGGTGGCGGTAGCTCTGGGGAGGTTGTGGCGCAGGTCGGAGGAAGCTCGATCACCAAGGCAGAGTTGGATCATTGGATACCGATTGAGGCCATCCTGACCCATGAATTGAGACCGCGGAAGTCTGTGCCAAGAGGAGTGGTGCCGGATCCGCCAGACTACGGTGCGTGCATCCTCTACTTAAAAACGGTCCCGCAGAAGGCTATCGAACGTGGGGCGCATTCGACGGCGGCGCAACTCAGGAGTCAGTGTCAGCAGAGGTATCAGATGCTACGGCAGACGGTGCTCAACTTTCTGATCACCACCGAGTGGCTGATAGGCGAAGGCACGGAACAAGGCCTGAAGGCGACCGACGCAGAAATCAAGCATCGATTTGAACAAGTCAAAAAAGCCGAATTTCCGAGGAAGGGGGAATTCGAGAGGCAGCTTGTGCTTACAGGAGAAACCATGTCGGATCAGCTATTCCGCGCGAAGGTGAAGGTACTGTCCATCAACTTGGAACGGGAGATCTTGACCAAGAGGGGTCTGACCCACCAACAGCGGACACAGGCGTACGTCAAGTTCTTTACCGAGGCGTTCCCGACGAAGTGGATAGCGAGGACGAGTTGTCGCGCGGGATACGTAGTGCCGAACTGCAAGCAGTATAAAGGCTCCCAGCCGCCAGAAATCAGAATATAGAACAACACGCGCTGGGGATGTTTCTGATCGTCGAAGCGGCCGCAAGGTCGCGAAAGCGTAGAGATGGCAAAGTGGACAGAGAGGTGGCTTGTGAGAAACCCAGAAGACAGAAACACGAGGCACGGACTGGCGATAGAGAGAAACGTGCGAGGTGTTGAGCATGTGCCCACGTTGCGCACCGGCAAGTTGGATACTGCAGTCAAAAACAAACGTAGTAAGGTCGTCACCTTTCGGCTAGGATAATCCGCGTCATGTCCAAGATAATCTATCCCATCCTGGCATTCGTCGCCGTATTCATCGCTGCGATGGGCCTGGCAGCGTGCGGCGGTGCTTCCGGTGATGTCGTGGCACACATCGGGCCACGCTCGATCACGAAGGACGACGTCAATCACTGGATGTCGACTTTGGCTGGTGGAGATTTCTACGAAATCTCCGGAAGACATACGGTGCCCGCGGGGCTGGTGTCCGAACCGCCGAACTATGGAGCCTGCGTCTCCAACCTGGAAGCGGCCGCGGCAAATGCCTCCACGAGACTGGCAAAGACCGCTGCGGCGCAACTGTTGAGCAAATGCCGACAGCTGTATCAGGCACTGAAGCTGCAGGCGGTTGGTTATCTGGTCGAAGCCTGGTGGCTCATCGGCTTAGATGGTGAAGAAGGCGTGAAGGCCACCGATGGGGAGGTCAGGCAGCTATTCAATAAAACTGAGGCTGAACAGTTCCCGAAAGAAGGAGAACTCCAGCAATACCTCGCTCGCAACAGGCGCAGTCTTGCGGACGAGATGTTCGTCGTGAAATTAGATCTGCTGCAGCAGAAGACCCAGAAGAAGATAACTACGGGGGGCAAGCAGATGCTCGCCAAGTTCACCGAAGCCGGGCAGAGGTGGACCGCCAAGACGAGCTGTCGCGCTGGGTACGTGGTGCAGCACTGCAAGCAGTACACGGGGACGCCGGCGTCATCCACGACTCCCTCAGCAGCCGTCCTGTTGGAGCAGGTGGCGGCAATCACCGGTCGCCCCTGCATTAATCATCCCGCGTGTGGCCAAGAGGGAAACGTCACTGAGCCCTAACTGCGATAGAGAGCTTTCCTGAAATACCATATGCGGGAGGTTCTCAGACAGACGGTGTCTGGGGACATGGGCCGCATTCGCGCCGCTACCCAAGGATCAGGAGGTCATGGTGAGAAACATTCTTGTGCCTGTCGCCGTCATGTCGGCGGTCGCCCTGGGCGCGGCCGGCTGCGGCAGCAGCGGCACGAAAGGCACTACCGCGGTCAGCGGTGGCTCGCTGCATCCCGAAACCAGCAGCGCCGTTGGGACCGCGAGCACGACTGGCTCAGTGAGTAGGACCGGCTCGACATCAAAGCCGACGAGCGCGGGCATGCAGGTGAGCAGCAAGCCCAGCAAGTTCGGCATGGTGCTCGCTGCGGGTCCGAAGCATCTCACTGTCTATCGCTTCGAAGCCGACACTAGCTCCGCGTCGCACTGCTACGGAGCGTGCGCGCGAATCTGGACGCCGGTGAGGACCACCGGCGTCCCCCCGACGGTAGGAGGCTTGGCGATCCCACGCGATCTGGGCACAATCACGCGCTCGGATGGGACCAAGCAGGTCACCTACTATCACCAGCCGCTCTACTACTACGTGAAGGATAAAGACAGCAGTGACGCCTACGGCCATGGCATCAAGAGCTTTGGCGCAACGTGGTACGCGCTGAGACCCGGCGCCGCAACCACCCCGCCACTGCCTAGCTCAACCAAGCCATAGGTACGAGCGGAGAGCTCTCGTGAGCCGTCTTGGTCGGCCGCTTCGCTCAAATGATGATATGCGCCCGTGGACGGGTGCCCACTCCCCCAATGACTTGGTCGAGGAGCTGCGTGTCGCCCTCGGGGTGGTCACGCTCATTGTGGTCCTGCTGGCCGTCCTGTTCTCCTCGCCCGATCAACGGCCCAGCACCATCGCGCGGTGGTCGCGTCAGCAGCCGGTCGACTTCCTCGCCACAGCCGTCGCCGAGCTGGGCGGTACGAGCGGCACGGCCGAATACGGCCCACCCTATAACCACAATGGGGAGGGCCAGCACGCCGCCTTCCTCCGCCCGCAGAAATGGCTGGGGGTCAGCCATCCGATCGACACCGCAGAGGACTACGTGATCGGCCCGCTGCGGATGATCACTGGTGACCCTGCGCTGCGGCGGGAGATCGCCGAATATGAGTCAGCGAAGGGCTACCTGAAAGACGATGGGATCAGAGGCTACGAAAAAGCACTGGAGAAGGCCTCCGTTGCTGCCGATGGATCGGTGACGGTGCGGCCGGGCGAATACGAGAACGTGGATGCGTTGATGCGTGCGCTGCTCGGTCTCGCACAGAGCGGCAGCCTAGATGGCTACCTGCTTACGGTTCGTCAGCCCTACCAGACGGACTACACCAGGCCGTTGCTGTTCATGGCTGACGGCGGGCTACTCCAGGAACGCGCAAACGGCCAGCACCTGCTCGGCGATCAGTGGGGCATGATGAACGAGACCGGCAGCTACCCCGGACAGGCGTGGCTGTGGCTATACGCCCTCTGGTACCAGATCGAACCGTTCAAGGCTTCCCCCAACGCGGATCTTCTCGTGATGCTGGTGATGGCGACCCTCAGCCTCGCGTTCGTCTGCGTCCCGCTCCTACCCGGCATCCGCGATATCCCGCGCTGGCTACCGCTCTACCGATTGATCTGGAGAAAGCACTACCGCTCGAATACGTGAATTTAGAAACAGTTTGACATATAGCTTCGCGTGTCCGCTACGATGCACGCGTCGTGTACAAGGCAATCCGCTACATCTCGGTATGTGGCGCCGTCCTGTTCGCCGTCATGGGTCCGAATGCATGTGGTGGCGGTTCGGGCGACGTTGTAGCGCGAATCGGCGGGCGGCCGATCACAAAGGCCATATTCGATCATTGGCTGTCGGTCCCGGCCGCCGCGGACAGCCAGACGGTCTCGAGCCGCGCCACGACCGATGAGACGCTCAGGCAGCGAGTGCTCGATTTCCTGATCTCCTCGCAGTGGACGATAGGCGAGGCCACCGAACTGGGCGTGAAGGTGACCGACGGGGAAGCTCAGAAGCAGCTCGAACGTTTCAAGTATGTCCGGCTCGAAGGCATCAAGTATGAACGCTTCCCGAACGAAGCGCAGCTCAAGAGATCGCTCGCGGGCCCCGGGGAGACTCGCTCGGATCAGGTGTGGCTGATGAAACTGAACATGCTCACGGCGAGAATCGAACAGGAGCGCCTCGCGGAAGCCCGGCAGCAGATTACTCACGCACAGGTCACCAGGTATTACGAGGAAAACAAGCGACGTTTCTTGCTGCCGGAACAGCGCGACATCGAGATCATACTGACTTACAACGAAGCCACTACGAAGAAAGCCAAGCAGGAAATCGAGTCGGGAAAGAGCTTCTTGAGAGTGGCCAAGCGCGTGTCAGTCGACTCGGAGGCCCCTGAAGGCGTGCAGCACTTGGTCCGTGGAGAAGAGGAGGAGGAATTCATCAATCACGTCTTCGCGGCCAAACCGCATGTGCTTGTCGGTCCGGTGCATCAGGCCCTCGACTACTACATATTCGAGGTGACGAAGATTACGCAGGCCAGCCGGCAGACGCTGGCGCGGTCGGAAGCGTCGATCAGACAGTGGCTGGCCGTTCGGCAACTGCGACAGATGACGACCAAACTCCTTGCAGCTTTCGAAAGGAAGTGGACCGCCAAGACGAGCTGCCGCCCGGGGTACGTTGTGGCCAAGTGCAGGAGGTATCCGCACGTCTTGACCTGAGGGGGATCTACCGCGTTTGTTCGCAGGCAATTTCCAGGAGACAGTATACCGGGACGATCCCCGACAAAGAGTGAAAATGGGAGAAACGGGCTCTTATTATCGGAAACGAGGGTTCCGGTGAAATGTCGAGTGTCTTGATAGCCGGCTCGAAGTTGGAGACATTGCTCAACCGCACCTTGACTTGGCCCATGCATCGGGAGATAATCCGCATATATGGTACGTCCTCAACGCGCCCCTCGATGGATGTGCATTTCGCTCGTGCTCACCATGGCCGCACTCCCGATAGCAGGATGCGGTGGCGGGTCTAGCACCACCGCGCCAAGTGTGGGAAGCGGATCGCCTCCTTCCACCAGCTCTCCGTCTAAGTTGCGTCCTTCCACTGCTTCCCCCCCTCAGGCTCAAATGATCGCCAGGGCCGACGCGATCTGCCGGCGGCTCAACGCAGAACTGGCTGCTTCTAAACCCGCCAGCCAGGGCGTGCATGAAATCGCGCGCGTTGCTCCTCGGCGCGCAGCCCTTGAGCAGGCGGCGGTGAGCGAGCTAAGCAAGCTCATGCCACCGGCCAAGATCGCGCGTGAGTGGCAGCGGGTGGTCGCATACAGGCGGACGTTGGCGCAAGAACTCGTCAAGGCCGCTCAATTCGCAAGAGCCAACGATATAGCGGCCATTCGGTCACTGGCGACGTCGAAAGCGCGTGGGCACAAAGAATTGAATGCAATCGCGATACGCGCCGGCTTCACCGACTGCGCACGGATCGGGTGATAGCCCAAAACACGCAGCCACGCTTTTCTCGAACACATGCCAGAACATGCACGCGACCACCTGCTTTGCTCCAAGACGCCAAGCGGGATTGTCTGATTTTCGGTGGATCTGGTTTGGTCTGACCGAAGGGGATGACCATGACGGAGCTAGTCGATGCGACCGATCAGGACGAGATGATCGGGTCTATGACTACAGATATCGTTGATCAGAAGCAGCTGGCTGAGCAGCTTTTGGAGCAGGCCAAGGAGCAGAACATCGAGCTGGCCGGATCGTGCCTGGCGTAGCTGGTCGCGTACGCTGAGCAGATAGTCGTTCTCGGGGATGTCCCTCTCCGGGACGCCGTGCTTCTCGGCGTGGTGGATCTCATTACGTCGGATCAGCCGACGTCCCCACCCGTCCGGAGCAGCATCGGAGAACGCCCCGAACAGCGCCTGGCCCTCGGCGGTCTGCTGCTGCCCGGTGTGCTTGGCCAGGCGCGGGTCAAGCTCATAGCCGTCCTCGCGAGCGAGATACTCGGCAGATACGCGAACGTCGCCGACCCGCTGCGACCGTGGGGGTGTGCCCAGAGCCGTCTCCGGCCGGTACGTCCTTGCCGGCGATCTGCACGAGCACATCGATGATCGTGTCAGCCATGCTCGCTCTCCCGGGATGGCTCCTGCAGGGTTAGCTGTCTGGGACGCACGCGCTGGGGGAGTCGCTGGCCTGATCGAATACGCCCAACGTCGCTTGCGAGCGGGTCCAACGCCTGCGGCAGATTTTCGAGCAGCCCAAGCCCGCGGAGTACGCGGAGCAGGTTCTCGACGCTGACGCCCTTCTCGCCTGCCTCGATCCGCTGCAGCGTGCCGCGGGCCACACCTGAGCGGTCGGCCAATTGTGCCTGCGTGAGGCCACGCAGCTTGCGCCAAGCCACGATGTGCTCGGCTATCTGCCGCTGCGCCCGGCGCACGGGAAGCGGTGCCGTCCGTCGCTGGTTACTAATATTAGGCATCATATTTTGATCATTATTACGCTTAGTGCTCACGATATTAAGCTTTATGGGTTGTCTTTTATGTGGTTGCCCAGCGCTCAGGGCTAAGCTTCGGCGAACTTCGCTCCACCCATTCGACGAGCAAGGAGCTGTGAGGGTGCCGAAACGGAACATGAACGAAGACGATCCGCTCGAGGACTTCGACCACCGCGAGGTCACCCTCGATGGAGTCACGAAGCTCGTGCACGTGGCCGGCACCGGACCGGCGGTGATCGTGATGACAGAGATGCCCGGCATCAGCCCGCACGTCGCTCGCTTCAGTCGCTGGGTCAGAGAGGCGGAATTCACCGTGTACATGCCCTCGCTGTTCGGCCGCGACGGCGCGGTGCCCGACGTCGAGGAGGGCACCGCCGTGTTCCAGCGGGCCTGCGTAAGCGCCGAATTCCGCGCGTTCGCCGCCAACGAGTCGAGCCCGGTGACCCGGTGGCTGCGGTCGCTTGCGCGGCTGGCGCACGGAGAGTGCGGCGGTCCGGGCGTGGGCGCGATCGGGATGTGCTTCACCGGCAACTTCGCGCTCACGATGATGCTCGAGCCTGCGATGCTCGCACCGGTCCTTGCCGAGCCGACGCTGCCGCTGGGCGACCCCGCCGGCCTTGAGATCGCCCCTGATGAGCTCACGGCTGTTCGACAGCGCCTCGAGCGGGAGGACCTGACCGTCATGGCCTACCGCTTCGCGGGAGACCGGTTCTGCAAGGCAGAGCGGTTCGGGGCCTATTCCGAGGCGCTCGGCGACCGCTTCATCGGACGCGTGCTCCCCGACAGCGCGGCCAACCCGGATACCCCGCCGTTCTTCGAGCACGTGGTGGCGAGCCCGCACAGCGTGGTGACCGCCCATCTGATCGACGAAGCGGGCCAACCGACGATCGCCGCCCGGGACGAGATCCTGTCGTTCTTCGCCGATCGCCTCGCCTCATGACCGCGGGCGGGGCGCTGCCGGTGGTCGACGAGCGCGAGTCGACGCTCGCCTCGACGAGCTGAGCCGCTCCCCGGGTAGGGACCTCAGCGACTCCCTGGGCCTGCGGTCAGCTTGGCGCCGCCCGACCGGCATACAGCGCTGCCAGCTCGAGCTGCAGGTTGCGCGGGCGCTCGCCCGGACCCGGCGAACGCCTGTGCCATGCGCCCTCGCCGTCAAGCTCCCACGAGCTCTGGTTGTCGGCGAACGCCCGTTCCAGCGAGTCCATCAGCTCCCCGCGCAGCTCAGCCGACTCGATCGGCGCCGCCAGCTCGACGCGGTGATCGAGGTTGCGTGGCATCAGGTCGGCCGAGCTGATGAAGATCGTGTTCTTTCCGCCGCGCTCGAACGCGAACACGCGCGAGTGCTCGAGCAGCCGCCCCACGATCGAGACGACGCGGATGCTCTCCGAGACCCCCTCGACCCCCGGCCGCAAGCAGCAGATCCCGCGCACGTTCAGGTCCACCCGCACACCGGCCTGCGAGGCCTTATACAGCGCGCGGATGCACCGCCCGTCCACGAGCGAGTTCATCTTCATCGCGATTCGCGCCGGCTGCTCTGGGCAGTGGGCGGCGATCGTCCGCTCGATCTGCTCGATGATCCCCTCGCGCAGCTGGTTGGGCGCCATCAGCACCTTGCGGTAGTGCAGCGGCCGGCCGTACCCGGTGAGGTAGTTGAACATGTCCGCCACGTCCGCGCCGATCTGCTCGTCGGTCGTGAACAGGCCGAAGTCCGTGTACAGCCGCGCCGTCGCCGAGTGGTAGTTGCCGGTCCCGATGTGCACGTAGTTGCGCACTCCGTCCCCCTCCCGGCGCACGACCAGCACGCACTTAGCGTGCGTCTTCAACGCCGGCTGCCCGTACACCACGTGCACGCCGGCCTCCTCCATCGCCTTGGCCCAGTGGATGTTCATGCGCTCGTCGAACCGCGCCTTCAGCTCGACCAGCGCCACCGCCTGCTTGCCCCGCTCGGTCGCGTCGATCAGCGCCGGCACCAGCGGCGAGTCGTCGCTCGTGCGGTACACCGTCTGCTTGATCGCCAACACGTTCGGGTCGGCCACCGCCTGCTCGACGAACCGCTCGACCGAGGTCGAGAACGACACATACGGATGGTGCACGAGCACGTCGCCTTCGCGCATCGCCCCGAGCACGTCCGGGCGCTCGCCCTCGTGGCGCAGCAGGCGCGGATGGGTGATGCCCACGAGGGGCTCCTCGCGCAGCTCTGAGTGGCCCGGCAGCTTCGCCAGCTGCCACAGCGCGCCCATGTCGAGCAGTCCCGCGACCGGGTAGACCTCGTCGTCCTGCACTCCCAGCAGGCCGGCCAGCTCCTCGCGCAACCGCGCAGAGCCCTCGGCGCCGACCTCGACCCGGACGATCTCCCCGAAGCGGCGGCGACGCAGCTCGTCCTCGACCGCCTGCAGCAGGTCGGCTGCGTCATCTGAGACCTCCAGGTCGGCGTCGCGCGTGACCCTGAACACGTCATAGTCGACGATCTCCATGCCCGGGAACAGCGCGTCGAGATGGTTCGCGATCACGTCCTCCAGCGGCACCAGCAGGGCCGGCTCGGAAGCGGACCGCTTGAGCGTCACGAAGCGGGGCAGGATCTCGGTCGGGACCTTCACGCGCGCGAACACCGTCTGGTCGTTGATCGGATCGCGCACGAGCACCGCCAGGCTCAGCGACAGGTTCGAGATGTACGGGAACGGGCGGCCCGGCGCGACCGCCAGCGGCGTGAGCGCGGGGAAGATCGCCTTCTGGAAGTGCCTGGCCAGCTCCGCGCGGCGCTCGTCGTCGAGCTCCCGCACGCCCACCACGTGGATGTCGTGGTTGGCCAGCGCCGGGCGCAGCCGTCCTTCGAAGCAGTCGCTCAGCCGCCGGCTCAACTCCAGCGCGCGCTCGCGGATCAGCGCGATCGTCTCCGAGGGAATCCGACCGTCCTGGCCCGGGTTCTCGACCCCGGCGTCGATCTGGTCGCGCAGTCCCGCCACGCGCACCATGTAGAACTCGTCGAGGTTCGTCGTGTAGATCGCGCAGAACTTCACCCGCTCGAGCAGCGGCACGCTCTCGTCCTCGGCCAGTTGCAGCACGCGCTCGTTGAAGTCCAACCACGACAGCTCGCGGTTGATGTACAGGGACGGGTCGTCAAGCGCCCGATCGTCCACTGGCGTGGCATGCTCACGCTCGGATTGCGGGCTCATCGTCTCGCTCACGCTACATCCTCTAGGCTGCGACCGGTATGGCCCGCCAACTGTGGCTGTTGCGGCACGCCGAGGCTGAGCCTCACGGCACGCGCGCCGACGCTGAGCGCAGGCTGACCGAGCGCGGTGAGCGCCAGGCGCGTACCGCCGGCATTGCGCTCGCGCGGCTTGACGGGACGTTCGCCGAAGTGCTGTTTAGCCCCAAGGCGCGCGCCTGCCAGACAGCCGAGCTGGCCACTGAGCAGTGGAGCATGGCCCAGCGCGAGCGGCTGCGATCCCACCCGCCGCTGGCCGCTGGCTTCGACGCGCGTCAGGCGCTCGACGCCCTGAACGCGCTCGCCGACGGCGAGCGTCTGCTGATCGTCGGTCACGAGCCTGACCTCTCGCGGCTGATAGGTGACCTGACGGGCGGCCTGGTCGATCTCAAGAAGGGCGGTCTGGCGGTCCTGCGCCTGGAAGACGGGGTTCTACGCCCGGACGGCGTGGTCGGAGAGCTCGCGGTCCTGATGCGGCCCCGTGAGCTTGCCCTGATCGCCGGAGTCCCAACCGAGGGGCACTGAGGAGGGCACGTCCACCGCGGACAGTTCCGCTGCGAAGCGGTAGCCGATCCCGAAGTGCGTGTGTATGTAACGCCAGGCAGGGGAGGCCTTCTCCAGCTTCTGGCGAAGCTTGCGCACGAACACGTCGACCGACCGGTCGCCGCGCACCATCGCGTAGCCCCACAGGCGCGAATAGATCTCCTCGCGCTCGAGCACCCGCCCGTCGGCGGCGGACAGCAGCTCGATCAGCTCGAACTCGCGCCGGGTGAGATCGAGGCTGTTGCCGGCCACGAACGCCTGGAAGCGGTCGGAGCGGATCTCGACCTCACCGGCCATGTACGGCTTCGTTTCGGTTCTCGTCGTGGAGCGTCGGCGGCGCCGGGCGACACCCTGCACGCGCGCGATGACCTCCTCGGGGTGGCAAGGCTTGGTGATCCAGTCATCAGCGCCTAACCGCAACCCGCGTACGCGTTGAGCCACGGTCGAGGGGCCCGTGCAGACGACCACCCCCAGCTCCGGCAGCGCTCCGCACAGGCGCTCCAGCCACTCCCACGCCTGCGGCCCGAGCACGGCGAGGTCGACGACCAGTGCGCTCAGCCGCATCGAGGCGACTGCCTCGGGCGGCACGGGGCTGCCGAGCACGCGATGCTCCCAGCCGAGGCGGTCCAGGCGCTTGCTCAGTACCTGGATGAATCCACTGTCGCGGTCCAGCACGGCGATGCGCAGCGCTTGCGACGCACCCCCCGTGCTCGATGGCGCCGCCTCGTCCTTGGCGCGGATACTCTCCGTCATCTCCTCGAAGTCTAGGGACCCGGCAGGACCTGGACTGGATGTGGCCAAAATGGTCACAGGATCTTCACAGGAGAAATACGCTGTTTGCGGACGGAATCCGCATGGGGCTTGGGTTCGGGGCTCGCGTCGCGGGCTCCAGCGGTCCGCCTTGCTCCAGGTCCTCAGTTGCCGACTGTGCGCTCAGAGTTGCTCTGGACTCGCGTCAGGGGCGGCGTCCGGCCTGGAGTCGACCGGATGCGAGGAGTCCGAGAACTCCCTGAACAGGCCGGTGACCACGAACGCCACCTGCTCGCCGATGTCCACGGCGTTGTCGCCCACCCGCTCGAGCGCGCGCGCGACGAGGATCATGTGCATAGCCCACTCGCGCGTGTCCGGGTCGTCGCCGATCTCCAGGGCCATGCGGAAGATCGCGCGGTTCAGTCGGTTGATCTCGCGGTCCTGGCGGACGAGGTCTTCGGCCAGTCCGATGTCGCGCCCGGCGAAGGCCGCCTTCGACTGGACCACCTCCGAGCGCGCGTGCGCGCCCATCTTCCGCAGCGAGTCGAGCACCTCCGGGCGGACGGGCGGCTCGTGTCCTGACAGCGGGATCAGCTTGGCGATGTTCACGCACTGGTCGCCCATTCGCTCGATGTGCTTGATCGTGTGCAGCAGCGCCGCAACCAGCCGTAGGTCGCCCGCGACCGGCGCTTGAAGCGCGAGCAGCGAGAGGATCCCCTGGTGGACCTCCAGATAGCGCCCGTCCACGCGATCGTCGTCGGCGATCACCATCTGCGCCAGCTCGACGTCCTGATGGCTGAGCGCCTCGAGCACACGGTCGAGCTGCTCGACGATCAGATCGAGCCCGCCGAGCGCGTGCGTCTCGAGCTCCTGCAGCTGTTGCTGGAAGTGGGCGCGCCCGTGGGGAGCGCTGCTGGTCGCTCCGACCGCCGTTGTTTTCTGGGCGCTCGCGCTCGTCGCATCCGTGGGCGTCTGCCCCGGGTCGCCGGGAGGACTAGCCGAACTTTCCGGTGACATATTCCTCGGTTCGTCGATCGGACGGTTTGGTGAACATCTCCTGCGTCGGGCCGATCTCCACGAGTTTGCCGTCGAGCATGAACGCGGTGCGGTCGGCCACGCGCGCGGCCTGCTGCATGTTGTGGGTGACGATCACGATCGTCACCCGCGCCTTCAGCTGGTCGATCAGCTCCTCGATCTTCAGCGTCGCGATCGGGTCGAGCGCCGAGCAGGGCTCATCCATCAAGATCACCTCGGGGTCGACCGCCAACGAGCGGGCGATGCACAGCCGCTGCTGCTGGCCGCCCGACAGGCCCGCGCCGGGCTCCTGCAGTCGATCGGCGACCTCGTCCCATAGCCCGGCCGACCGCAGCGCGGCCTCGACCTTCGGGTGCTGGGCGATCTTCGATCGGCCGCCACGCCCGCGCCGGCTGAGGCGCAAGCCCGCCGCCACGTTGTCGAAGATCGACATCGTCGGGAACGGATTCGGCTTCTGAAAGACCATCCCGATCGCCCGCCTGACCGCGACCACGTCCACCGAGGGGTCGTACACGTCGAGATCGTCGAGCAGCACCCGGCCTTCGGCCCGCGCGCCGGGGATCTCCTCGTGCATACGGTTGATGCACCGCACCATCGTCGACTTCCCGCACCCCGACGGTCCGATGATCGCGGTCACCTCGTTGGCGCGGAACTCCAAGTCGATGCCCTTCACCTGCTCGGCCTCGCCGTAGAAGGCGCGCAGCTTCTCCAGCCGCACGCTCAGCCCTTGCTTGGCCTGGTCGTCAGTCGGAGCGGGGATCGGGGAGGGGGGGTTTGGCGCGTCGTCCCGGGTGGGTGCGGCTGGGCGCACTTCAGCGGTCCGGGTCGACGGTCCGTCGGTGCTCATGCAAGGCGACTCCTTCGCGAGACGAAACGGGCGATGAGATTCAGCAACAGGATCATGACGACAAGGGCGAGCGCTGCGCCCCACGCACGGTTTACCACGGCCGTCGTAGGGGATGTGACGTCGCTGTAGATTTGCACGGGCAGCGAGTTCATGAACTGCCCGAGGTTGAAGTTGGTCTTCAGCGTAGCCGCCGCGGTGAACAGCAGCGGCGCGGTCTCCCCGGCGGCACGTGCGATTGCCAGCAGCACGCCCGTGACCATGCCGGGCAGGGCGGTCGGCAGCACGATGCTCGTGATCACCCTCCAGCGAGGCGCACCCAGTGCAAGCGCTGACTCGCGCAGCGCACCGGGGATCAGCAGCAGGATCACCTCGGCCGAGCGGATCACGACCGGGAGCATCAGCAGGCCCAGGGCGAACGAGCCCTTGTAGCCGGCGTATGAGCTGCCGCTGCCGACGACCAGCACGATGTAGATGAACAGGCCGAACACGATCGACGGGACGCCAGTCAGTACGTCCACGAAGAAGCGGACCGCGTGGGCGAACCAGCTCTCCTTGCCGTACTCGACGAGCCAGATCGCCACTCCGATCCCGATCGGGATCGCGATCGCCGAGGCCAGCGCGACGATCTCGATCGTGCCCAGGATCGCGCTCTTGATGCCCCCGATGCTCGAGCTCTTGAAGAACGTGTTGCCCGTCGGATCGGTCGTGAAGAAGCTCGCGCTCCACGAGCCGAGGCCCTTGCTCAGCAGGTAGTACACGATCAGCACCAGCGGGATCAACGCGACCACCGTGGCCCCGAGGATCGTGCGCCGCGCGACCGTGTCCCTGCGCCGGCGCGCCGGGCTGACGGCGAACCGCGCCAGCCGATCGCGAGCCGGGTCCGCGGACTTGCCCGCCGAGTCTGCTGGCTTTCCGCCCGGCGTCCGGTTTGCTTCCCCGGCGCTCATGCGCCCGCCGTTCCGGCCATCACGCCGCCGCTTCTGCCGCCGCCGCCTGCGTTCTGCGCGCTCGGCTGCAGGTGCCTGGTCCGCGATGCGCGCCGCACGAGCAGGCGCGCCACGCCGTTGACGAGCAGCGTCAGCACGAACAAGACCAGTCCGGCGGCGAACAGTGCTGAGCGGTGCACGCCCTGCGCCTCGCCGAACTCGTTGGCGATCACCGCCGCGAGGCTGTAGCCCTGTCCGAACAGGTGGCTGCCGAGCTGGGGGGCGTTGCCGATCACGATCGTCACCGCGATCGTCTCGCCGATCGCCCGCCCCAGGCCGAGCATCGCGCCGCCGATGATCCCCGACCGACAATACGGCAGCACAGCGGTGCGGATCATCTCCCAGCGGGTGGCCCCGAGTCCCAGCGCCGCCTCCTTGTGGTCTGAGGGAACCGTGCTCATCACCTCGCGGCTGATCGCGCTCACGATCGGCAGGATCATGATCGCGAGGATCAGTCCGGCGACGAAGTAGTTGGGAATCGTCACGCTGCCTCCGCCGATGAAGGGGATGAATGACAGGCGGTCGGCCACCCACTGCTCGATCGGCTGGAGCTTCGGCGCGAGGAAGAAAATCCCCCACAGTCCGTACACCACCGATGGCACCGCCGCGAGCAGTTCGACCAGCACGGTCAGCGGGGCGCGCACTCGCAGCGGGCACAGCTCTGTCGCATAGATCGCCGTGGCCACCGCCACGGGCACGCCGATCAGCAACGCGAGCCCGGAGGTGATCAGCGTGCCGAGCACGAGAGGTAGAGCGCCGAACCGTTCGGCGCTCACGTCCCAGCTGTTGTCGAACGTGAACCCCAGCACGCCGAACTTGGCGAACGCCGGTTTCGCCTCGCCCACGAGGCGGATGAAGAAGTACACGATCAGCGCCAGGATCAGTGCCGCGAGCGCGGTCAGGCCGTACTTCAGCGCGCGATCGGGTAGGCGCGCCAGCGGCGACCGCGCGAGAGTGCCGCGGTCGCCGCCTGGAATCGTTGCTGCCTCCACTGCGCCGTCTACTCCCAACGAACCACGGCGGGACAACCAGCCGAGAACATCAGCTCCACTTCTCCATGGCTGTCTTCATGTCGTCCTAGTTCTATCTGGTCCGTGGGTCGTTGGGATTGCCTAGCCGGCGGCGAGCGGAGCGCCGTTGCACTGCAGGGCCGCCGCCGCCGCCTTGGACTTCGCCAGGATCGCGGGGGGAAGGCCGGCGTAGTCGGCCTGCGCGAGCACCGACTGCCCCTGGCCGAGGCCGTAGGAGATGAACTTCGCGACGCCCTTCGCGGCCGCTTCGCCGCCCGGCAGGGCCGCCTTGCAGAGATCCTGGTTGACGACGATGAACGTCTGCGAGGTGATCGGGTAGCTGCCCACCCCGCCCGGATTGCTGATCTTGATGCCGAGGTTCGCGGGCACCTTCGCGTCCGCGGCGGCGGCGCTTGCCGAGGCAAGAGACGGTGCGACGAACGCTCCCGCCTTGTTCTTCACTGAGGCGAACGTGAATTTGTGCTGCAGCGCGTAGGCCTGCTCGACATATCCGATCGAGCCCGTCGTCTGCTGCACGGCGCCCGCCACGCCGGCGTTGCCCTTGGCGCCCGTCCCTACCGGCCACGGCACATCCTTGCCTTCGCCGACCTTGCTCTTGAATTCGGGATCGACCGCGGCCAGGAACGAGGTGAAGCCTGCGGTCGTGCCCGAGGAGTCCGAGCGGTGGATGACCGTGATCGCCGTGCTCGGGAGATTGACCCCCGGGTTCAGCGCCTTGATCTCAGCGTCGTTCCAGGACTTGACCTTGCCCAGGTAGATGTCGGCGATCGTCTTGCCGTCGAGCTTCAGGCCCGTCTGCACGCCAGGCAGGTTGTACGAGACCGTGATCGCGCCGAGGAACATCGGGATCTGCACTGCCGGGCTACCGTTCTTGGCGATCGCGGCTTCATCCGGCGCCTTCAACGGCGGGTCGCTGGCTCCGAAGTCCACGGTCTTGCTCTCGAACGAGGTGATGCCTGCGCCCGAGCCCACGGCCTGGTAGTTGACGGTCATGCCGGAAAGCTGCGAAGCCCACTGCTGGTAGACCGGAGCGGCGAACGTCGAGCCCGCTCCCGACACGGTTGCGGAGCCAGCGCCGGTGGCGGTGCTCGCGGACGAGGAACTCGACGAACTCGACGAGCTCGATGAGCTGCCACATGCAGCGAGGCCGAGCGCGAGCAGCACGACGCCCGCGAGCGCACCCATCTTGTTCTTGATCACTACGTCTCCTCTGGCTGGTTTGCGTGATGAACGCCGATCGCTTGCAAGAGCAGTGCGAAGATGCCCTGTCGAGCCAACGGTGTGGGCAGTTTCTTACTCACCCGGTGTCGTGGTGTGAACATTTCGTGAAAGCTCTTCGGCAGCGGCCTGCGCGTCCCGCGGACGGGGATCCGTGACCGCCGAGCGATCGTGATAATCCGCTCGCATCGTCCCGACGGCCCCCTCCTGCGATGGCTGCGGCTGAAAGCGATAGCCGAACCCCGGATGCGTGTGGATGAAGCGCCGGTCGGGCATCGCCCGCTCGAGCTTGCCGCGCAACTTGCTCACGTACACGTCGACCGAGCGGTCGCCTCCCCGCAGCTCACCGCCCCACACGGCGCCGTACAGCTCCTCCCTGGTGAGGATCGCCCCCGCACGTGTGGCCATCGCCGCGAGCAGCCCGAACTCCCGTACCGATAGGGTGAGCGCGCGTCCCGTGGCGAGCACGAGACCCTCGCCCAGGCGGATCTCCAATTCGCCGGCGTACACGATGCTCGCGTTTTCCGCTGGAGCGGCCACCAGGACGTAGCCTCGCTCCAACCGCGAGCGCACGAGTTGCCAATCGGTGATCGACTCGTAAAGAAGTCGTGAAGAAGATCGCATGGCGCGGTCGATCTCCATAGGCTTCGAAGATGAGCTTGCTGAAGCGCTCCGTCGACATGACCCTGGCGGCACTAGTCGAAGAGGCCGCTCGCAACGTCGAGCGCTCGAGCGTGCTGTTGCGCGAGCTACTGGCCGAGTTCCCCGAGCATGCGACGCTGGCCGAGGACCTGGCCGCGTGCGAGCAGGAGGGCGATCGCATCACCCACGACATCATCCACCGGCTGAACGGTGCAGGACGAGTGCGCGCGCCATTCGACGCCGGCGACGGCTACGCCCTGGCGACCGCTTTGGACGACATCGTCGACTACACCGAGCAGGCCGCCGCCCAGCTCGGTCTCTACGGCGTCGAGGCGACGATGGAGCAGGCGATCGAATTCGCCGACGTGCTCGTCGGCGCCGGGGGGCAGATCGTCGCTGCTCTGCGCTGTCTGCACGCGGGCGAGGACCTCGCGCCTCATCTGGTTCAGATCCACCGACTCGAGAACGAGGGCGACCGCCTGCTCCGCGACGGCGTCGCCTCGCTGTTCGTCCAGGGCATCGACCCGATGGTTGTGATTCGCTGGAAGGACATCTTCGAGTCGCTCGAGGCCGCCGTGGACGCTTGCGAGACGGTCGCTCACGTGCTCGAGGGGATCACGCTGAAGCGCCGTGGCCGCCGTGGCCGCTGAGCTCATCGAGAAAACCTCGTCGCGGGCACGCTCACTTCGAGCTTGCCGCCGCTGGGGTTGCCGATGAAGAAGATCTGAAACGGGCTCGATCCACCGCCCGGGACGGTGGCGAGTAGCGCGCGACCCGCTGCCACCACCTTTCCGTTGCGCCTGGCCACCGCGAACACGACCACGTTCCGCTGGGTCACCGACGAGTGGTTCGTCACCGTGCCCTGGGCCGCCGTGCCGTTCGCCGGATCTTCGACCAGGCGCACGCTCCGGGCGGCCAGGCGGGGTCCGCCGGCGCTCACTGTTCCGGCGTCCGCTGCTCCTTCTCCCACGCGCGCGAGGGCGGTCGCCGGAAATGCGCCGGTGCCCACCTGATCGTCGACCCACGTGAACGTTTGGTGTGCCGCCAGCGACGTAGAGGTCAGCGAGGGGTCCAGGCCGGCGGCGTTGTTCTGGTAGACGACTCGCCCCCCCGGAGCGGTCAGCGTGATCGCGATCGGCACTTCTCTGAATGCTCTCGACGCGTCGTTGCGCAGCGTCACCACCGCCGCGGTCCCGTTCGCATCGTGCACGACGGCTGTTTCGATCGCCCTCACCTCACGGCTCGTGCGAGCGATGCTCAGTCCATGCTGGTCGATCGTCTGACGGTGGAACTTCTTGGCCAGCGCGGCGCTCTTTTCCGCGGTCGTCTGGCAGCCGCTCGACGTCATCACCAGCAAGACCACCAGCAAGACCACCGGCAAGACCGCCGGCGGGAACCTCGGTGGGATCCTCACCCGAACGCCCCACCGATGTACTCGCGCGTGCGCTGTCTCGCCGGCCGGTCGAAGACCTGCTCGCTCGACCCGTACTCAACCAGCTCTCCCAAGTGCATGAAGGCGACATGGTCGGCCACGCGGAACGCCTGCTGCAGGTTGTGCGTGACGATCACCACGGCCACGCTCTCGCGCAACCTGAGGATCAGCTCCTCGATTACCGCTGTAGAGATCGGGTCGAGCGCCGAGCAGGGCTCATCCAGCAGGAGCACCTCCGGCCCCGCGGCAAGTGCGCGCGCGATGCACAACCGCTGCTGCTGGCCGCCCGAGAGTTTCAGCGCCGAGCGTCCGAGATCCCCAGCCACCTCGCCATACAGCCCCGCGCGTCGCAGCACGTCGGTCACCGCCGGCTCGAGCTCGTGGCGGCGGGACCTACGCATCCCGCGCCGCTCGGGTCCCTCGCGCAGCGCGTAGGCCACGTTCTCGAAGATGCTCATCGGGAATGGATTCGGCTGCTGAAAGACCATCGATACGCGCCGGCGCAGCTCGTTGACCTCCATCTCGTGGATCTCCTCGCCGTCGAGCGCGATCCGCCCGCTCCGCGCGGCGCCCGCGGTGATCTCCGTGAGACGGTTCAGCGAGCGCAACAGCGTCGTCTTGCCAGAGCCTGAGGCGCCGATCAGCGCCAGCACCTCGCCCTGGCGAACGGGCAGCGTGACGTCGCGCACCACCCAGTTCTGCCCATAGGCGAGCGACACCGATTCGATCCGCATCCGCTCGATCACCTGCGACACCGCCGGCCGCGCCAGCCGCCGACGGGCGCTCGCCCCAAGCGTCTCGGCCCCGCTCGATCCGTTCGCGTCGGCCCTCGGCGCCACCACGCGAGGGTCTCGATCTATGACTATCCGCCGCACCGGCGGTGGCATCAGCGGATCCACGCCACCCTCGGCCTCCACCACCGCATTCCGCGCCCGCCCGTTCCCGTCAGGCGCGTCACCAACGCGTTCAACGCCAGCACCACCATCAGCAGCACGAACGCCGCCGCGTATGCCTTCTGCGGCGCGTTCCCCTCGCCCGCGGGCGAGTTGTTGTAGACGTAGCTCGTGAGCGTCGATCCGGTTCCGCGCAGCGTGCCGAGGATCGGTGTGCTCCCCACTGCCTCGTTCTTCAACGTCACCCCGAGCAGGATCGTCACGATCGCCGTGTCACCGATGATCCTGCCCATGCCCAGGGCGATCCCGCTCGCGATGCTCGGACGGATCGCCGGCAGCAGCACCTTCCAGGTGGTCAGCGCGCGGGTCTTCCCCAGCGCGTATGACGCCTCGCGCATGCGATCGGGCACCTGCGCCAGCGCCTCTCTCGTCGAGGCGACGATCAGCGGCAGCGCGAGGATCGCCATCACCACGCCCGCGCCAATGAACGAGCGGCCATACACCGCCCCGTTGGCTGCGTTCTGTGACAGGAAGCCCAGGAAGCCCTGCGAGAACACGAGCAGGCCAAAGATCGCCAGCACCACGCTCGGCACGCCCGAGATCATCTCGATCGCCGACTCCACCGCGCGAGCCAGCCACGACGGGCGGCCATACTCGGACAGCCATGCGGCGAGCGCCACGCCCGTGGGCGCCGCGATCGCGATTCCGATCGCCGTGAGGATGAACGTGCCGACGATCGGATCGAGGAAGCCTCCGGCTTCGCTCTGGCGCAAGGACGGGGACGGCGACTGAACGAACAGGCTCGGCCGCAGATATGAGACGCCCTTCACAAGCATGAACAACACGATCGCCGAGGTGATCAAGCACAGCGAGATCCCTGCGACCCAGCACAGCCAGTAGCCGATGCGATCGACCAACGGCCACGATCTGGTCGACTGCCGGGGAGGACGGACGATCGCCGCCTCCGACGGCGGCTCGAACGCCGCCTGCTCTTCCAGGCTCTCCTCGTCCGTGAGCATCATGCACGTATCCCGTACCGCTTCAGCGGCTGCTTGGCGCCCCACCCGGCGAGCGAGAGCATCGCCGCGGAGACCAGCAGCACCGCCGCGATCGCGTAGACGGTGTGCGCGAGCGGACCGATCGACAGCCCCTCGGACTCCCGCACGATCGTCGCCGCCAGAGGACGCACGGGCTCGAACAGGAACGTCACGCCGTCGAGCGGGTTGGCCGTGAAGCCGCGACTTCCAGAGACCATCGAGAGCATGATCGCCTCCCCGAGCGCGCGTGCGGTGGCGAGCACGGTCGCCGCGACGATCGCCGGACGGGCGGTCCGCAGCGACACGCGCACCACCGTCCGCCAGCGGTTGACCCCCAATGCCGCCGAACCCTCCCGCCACGACGACGGCACGGCGCCGAGCGCGCTGGCGATGATCGCCACCATGATCGGCGTGATCATGATCGTCAGGATCAGCGTCGCCGTCGCCAGGTCGGCACCGTTCAACTGGACCACGAACGAGACCGACTCCTTGCGCGAGTTGCTGATCAGGTGGTCGTTGATGTACGGCGCCAACGCGAGGATGCCGATCAGCCCGTAGACGACTGAGGGCACGCCGGCGAGCAGCCGGATCACGGGCTCCAACACCCGGCGGACCGGACCGGGGGCGAACTCCGTCAGGAAGATCGCGGCCAGGATGGACCCGGCCAGTGCGATCACCACCGCCAGCACGGTCGTCACGATCGTGCCCCAGATCAACGGCCACGCACGGAAGTAGTCCTGCGCGTGGCCCGGCAGCGGCGTCGCCTGCTCCATCGCCCGCAGCTGCGAGTCGACGTCGCCGCCGGGGGCGAACCAGCTCAACCCGTTGTGCGCGAAAGACGGCCACGCCTTGACGAACACGGTCACCACCATCACGCCGATCAGCCCGAGCACCGCGATGGCGAGCGCGCCGAGCATGCGCTCGGCGCGTCGATCGGTGCGCGCGCCGCGCCGCGCCCCGCGCGAGTGTCCGTTGCGGCTCGTGTCCATCGTGTATGGCGGCCGCTGCCGTGAGCGCCGCGGCGCTAGTGGATTGCGATCCAGCTCGAGTTGACGATTGCGCGGACAGTCTTGTTGCCCGGCTTGGTGACCCAGCCGATGAACTTCGCGGCTTCGCCGGACGGTGCGCCCTTGGTCACCATCCAGAAGTTGCGCACGCCACCGTACTGCCCCGACTTGGCGTTGCGCAGGTTGCACGCGACTCCCTGGTAGCCGACGGCGTTGACCCCTCCCGTGTAGGCGAACGACGCGAAGCCGATCCCGTTGGCGTCGCTGCTGACGGCATTCTGCTCGAGACCATTGGATGTCTCGGCGGTCGCGCTGGGTGTGACCTTCAGCGTCTGTCCCAGGAAGATGTTCTGGAACGCGTCCTGTGTACCCGAGGCGCCGTCGCGGTCGAACAGGTCGATCGGTCCGGTCACCGTCGCCCCCGGCACTTCACTCCAATCGCGAATCGCGCCGGTGAAGATGCCCTGGACGGTCTGCTGGGAAAGGTTGGACACCGGGTTCTTGCTGTTCGTGATCACGCAGATGCCGTCGTGTGCGATCTTCGTGAACACCAATCCTTTCGGGTCCACTCCCGGGATTGGATCGCGTGAGGAGTCGCCGATGTCGAAACGCCCGCTGGCCGCGCCGCTGATGCCAATGTCCGACTGGCCGCCGCCGACTTTCGGCGCGGGGATCCGCGGGTAAGCATGGTGGTAGGCCGTGGCGAGCTTCTGAGCGAGCGGCAGCACGGAAGTCGAGCCGCCGACGATCAGACGCTTGGCTACGGCACTCGCCGGCATGGCGAGCGCCAGCGCAAGAAAGACGGTTACGACGAGAGGGCGATGCGCACGCACGTAGAGACTCCTTTTGCTTTTGTCATTTGGCGGACGTCCCCGCATGGTGAAGATCGTGGCTCGCGCGATGTGTCGTTTTTGTGAACGAGGTTGCAATTCCGATTCTTGGCTGTGACCCTGCTGCCTCCACATGACCGACTCGCCGGGGCCATCGGGCCCGTCCAACTCGAATCCGTCACCGAACGGGGCGCCGACGAATGGGCCGCGCGCGCGCGGCAACTCGGGCGAGCCGCCGACGAGTCCGCCGAGCAACCCGGTCGCGCGTCAAGGCTCTCCCGCTCGACCGCCTGTGCGCTCAGGCCTTGCCGCACGCCAGCGTAGCCCGGTGCTGGTGGCACTGGGCGACTTCGCCCAAGGCATCCGCAGTGCCGTCTTTCGCGATCTCTTCATGGTGTTCCTCGCGCTGGCCTCGATCGGCCTGGCGATCGCCTTCGCCGTCCTGCTGGGCTCGATCTCTCCAAGCAGCTCCGGCTCTCAGGTGCCCATCAGCACCGTGCAGAGCCTGGCTAAGCACCACGAAATATCGAGTGCCGTGCTGCTCGACCACGACAATCGGATCGAGCTGACGACCGGCACGGCCCAGCATCTATGGGCGGCCTATCCGTCCTCCGGCGCACAGACCCAACAGCTGGCGCACGAATTGGCCGACAGCCACGCGAGCGTCACGGTGGACCAGCAATCGGGCAAGCCGACGAGGGCGATCGTCGTCCAGTTCCTGATCCCGATCCTTTTGCTCGTATGCCTGTTTGCCCTCTTCACTCGCGTAGGCGCCGATGGCGGCGCCGGTGGCATCGCGGCCTTCTCGGCTTTCACCGGCAAGGGGCGCAAGAAGGGCAAGGGCGGACCGGAACGGATCACGTTCGCCGACGTCGCCGGCGCCGGCGAGGCGGTGGCCGAGCTGCGCGAGATCCGCGACTATCTCAACGATCCCTCCAAGTACCTCGACGTGGGCGCCGCCGCGCCCAAGGGCGTGCTGCTCGTGGGGCCGCCGGGCACGGGCAAGACGCTGCTCGCGCGTGCGGTGGCCGGCGAAGCCGATGCCTCCTTCTTCTCGCTGTCGGGCTCTGACTTCGTCGAGTCGCTCGTCGGCGTCGGCGCGGCCCGCGTGCGCGACCTATTCGGCAAGGCCCGCAAGGCCTCCCCGGCGATCATCTTCATCGACGAGTTCGACGCCGCCGGACGCAAGCGCGGAGCCGGAATCGGCCAGGGCAACGACGAGCGTGAGCAGACACTCAACCAGCTGCTCGTCGAGATGGACGGCTTCGCCGGCGACGGTGGCCTCGTGGTGATGGGCGCGACCAACCGCCCTGACATCCTCGATCCCGCACTGCTGCGACCCGGACGCTTCGACCGGCAGGTCACGATCGACGTGCCCGACGTTCATGGGCGCCTCGAGATCCTGCGCCTGTACGCCAAGAAGCGTCCGATGGGCCCGGACGTGAGCATCGAGGAGATCGCTCACCAGACGCCCGGGTTCTCCGGGGCTGAGCTCGCCAACGTGATCAACGAGGGCGCCCTGCTGTCGGTCCGCGAAGGCCGCCGCGAGATCGACCAAAAGACTCTGGAGGAGGCGATCGACCGGGTCGTCGCCGGACCCGCAAAGAAGCACATCCTCACGCGCGAGGAGCGCTGGCTGATCTCCATCCACGAGGCGTCCCACGCCGTCGCGACCGAGGCGATCGGGCAGTCCACCTCGACGCGCAAGCTCTCGATCGTCGCTCGCGGGCGCCAACTGGGCACGGCCGCGCACATGCTCACCGACCGCGACCAGGTGATTCAGCAAGAGCCCGACCTGCAGCGCCAGCTGATCGCCACCGTCGCCGGCCTGGCCGGCGAGCGGCTGGCCTTCGGGCACCTGTCCACGGGTGCGCACGACGACCTGCACGCCGCCACGGTCCTCGCGCGCAGCATGGTCACCTCCTTCGGCATGTCCGAGGCGCTCGGGCTGGTGACGATCGGGGAGAAGAGCGGCGAGGTCTTCCTCGGCGCTTCGCTTCAGGACCTCGGCTCGGTGGGGCCGGAGACGCTGAACCTGATCGACAACGAGGTCGAGCGCCTGGTCGGCGACGCTGAGGCCAGGGCGCAGACGATCCTCGACCGCAACTGGAGCTCGGTCGAGGAGACCGCCACGGTCCTGCTCGAGCAGGAGACCCTCTCGGGTCTCGCTCTCGACGCGGTCCTCTCGACCGTCAAGGAGATATCGCTCGAGGAACTGCGCGACGTTCGCCGCGCCCCTCCCGCACGCGAGCCCCAGAGCAAGCGATGAGGACGCACCGGTAGCGATGAGGGAGCGCATCTCCCGCCACATCGGCTCGACCGCGCTGATCATCTCGCTGCTGGCGCTGATGCTCTCGACCACGGGTCTCGCCGACGCCGCTCGCCGCGCCGTCGTCAGCGCGATCGCCGGTCATCGGCTCAGCACGAAGCCATACGCCAATGGACTGCTGCTGCTGGGCAAGAACAAGAAATTCCCCGCGTCGGCGATCCCCACCGTCGGGACAGCTCGGAACGCCAGCAGACTGGGCGGCAGAACCGCCGAACAGATCGCCGGCACCTGTCCCGCGGCGACGGTCGATCTCGGCAGCTGGTGTCTGGACACGGCTCCCTACCCGCTGACGAACGCGCAGATCGGCCAGAACAACTACATCTTCGCCAGCAAGAAGTGCGTCGAGCAAAGCGGCTACCTGCCTTCCGCCGCACAGCTGCTCGGCGCGGCCAACCGCGTCAAGCTCGAGTCGACGATCCACGACTCGCAGCTGACCGCGACGATCCCGCTGGATCCGACGCATGGCTTGAAGGACCAGCGCGAGATGAGCTCGACGCTCGTCACCACCCAGGCGGGTTCCGACGCGGCCGGCTCGGAGGGCGTCAGCAGCGGCTCGACCGGCAATCCCCAGACGGGCGAACCGAATCCTGTGCCGGCGCCGGCCGTGCCGCTGCCGGAAACGCTCCAGTACGTCACCGTCTACAGCAACGGCCAGAAGGGCGGCTTCGCCGGATCGGAGCCCGTCAGCCAGCCTGAGAACTTCCGCTGCGCCTACAACAAGTCACAGGGTGCACTGAACCGGGGCGAATAGACACTATGAAGCGTCCGGTGGGTCCGGGGCGCCGTCCAGCGTCTCCGGCGCAAAGCGGTAGCCGATGCCAAAGTGGGTGTGGATGTAGGTCCACCCCGGCGCGGCCGCGGACAGCTTGTTACGGATCTTGCGTACGAACACGTCCACCGCTCGCTCGCGGTGTTTCATTTCGCCTCCCCACACGCACCGGTAGATCTCGGCTCGGCGTACGACTCGGTCTTCGTGTTGGGCGAGCGCATGCAGAACCTGGAACTCGCGCATCGTCAGGCCGATCCGCCGGCCGTCGACGAGGGCCTGGTACTCCTCCGGGCGCAGCTGGAGGTTGCCGTATGCGAGCGGACCAGATCGCTGCTCGAGCGTCCAGATGTCCAGCGTCTGCGAAGTGGGCGAGAGGCTGTCGTAGTCCGAGTCGCTCAGGACCACCGGAGTCGCTGAGGGCGCGCGACTCTCGGTGGAGTACGCACTGCCTGCGCCTGCGTCTGAGTCGGCCGGGTGAGCCATGCGCGCAGTGACACTAACGTCGACATTGCCGAACGAGGTGAAAGTCTGGTGACGAGATTGAGAAGGGGGCAGCATCTTCGTTCACAAAATCGTCACCTGCCAGGGGACGGGAGGTTCGACCATGGGGAGGGCTCCCTTGAGCCGGTTCGGGGTCGCAAACGATCCGGAGATCGGCAGGGCGCTCGAGGCGATGACGGCCTCCCGAATCTCGTAATGACCGCAACGTGAGCACTGAAGCCACAGCCATCCTGGCTCCCGTCGTGGAGAGCGTGCCGTGCGCCCACTGTGGCGCGTCGCTGGCCTTGGATCAGCGCTACTGCCTGGAGTGCGGGGCCCGTCGCACCGAGGCGCGCAGCCAGTTCTTGGACGGCCTTGGCGCGCCCACCGCGGCTGTACGGGGCGCGCCGGTCGCCGGGCCGCTCCGCGAGCGAGCACCTTGGTCGGCCCCGTGGGGAGGGGCCTCGACGATCGCCGCCGTCGGCGTACTGCTGCTCGCGATGGGCGTCGGTGTGCTGATCGGACGCTCCGGCTCGACAAAGACGGTCACAGCCCCGGCTCAGGTTCTGTCGGTCGCAACCCCTGGCGCCTCCGCCGGAACTCGCGCGCTCGGGTCCCCCTCGGCCTCCTCAGTGACCTCGACCGCGTTCTCCGACGACTGGCCGGCGGGCAAGAACGGCTACACCGTCCAGCTCCAGACGCTCCAGGCGGCAGGCACCCAGCCGACCGACGTGGTCGCCGCCAAGGCCGCCGCCACCGCCAAGGGCGCCCAGGGCGTCGGAGCGCTGCGCTCGGATGACTACCGCGGCTTGCCGAGCGGGCTGTACGTGATCTACTCGGGCGTCTACTCCACCCCGTCACAGGCGAGGCAGGCCCTTGGGTCCTTGAAGAAGAGCTTCCCAGCCGCCACCGTCACCCATGTCGCCGGTGCTTCAGGCGCAAGTCCGCCGTCCACGGCCGCGGGGGCAGGCGCCGCCGGCGGCGGAAAAGGGTCAACGCCTGGCGGCGGCGCAGGTGCGCCGAGCACCAAAGGGACGAGCGCTCCCGGCAGTGGCCAGGGCAACGAGCAGAAATCGCTGCACCTGCCGAACGTGGTCTCGACCGGTTGATGGAGTCCACCGACGCGCTCGCGAGCCTGCGCAGGCGCCGCGACGAGCTCGCCTCACAGGTAGCGGAGCTGCACTGGGATCTGGGGGGCCTCACGTATGAGATGGCGATCCGCGACCACTTTCGCCTCGACGTGCTCCTGCAGCGCGCGGCCCAGCTGCAAGAGCGCGACGCCGAGCTGGCCGAGCTCGAGCGGCTGCTGCGATTGGAGGAGGGAGCGAGTGCGGGCGAGTGCCCGAAATGCGGCGCGCCGCACAGTCGTGGTGCGCTGTTCTGCTGGCAATGCGGCACGCAGCTGATGGCCCGACCGGAGAACGGCGCTCCTCCAGAGCCTGTGGCGGCGCCCGAGAAATCGCTGCCTGGTCCCGGCGCCGCGGCCGTGCTCGTGCTCGCGATGCTCGGCTTCGGGGTACTCACGGGCTCGGTCGCGCGGGGGAGCTCGAGCGACGTACCGGCGCGTCGCGGCGCGCTCACCCTCGTCCTGCCCGCCGCGTCGGCGGGCACCGGTCCTGTGGCGAGCGTGCCGGCGCTGCCGGCTGCGACAGCGACCGTGCCTCCCTCGCTGCCTCCCTCTACGCCCACTCCCACCGAAGCCGCGGGCGAATCCGCCGCGGAATCCCCCTCCTCGAGCGCCACCGGCGGGAAGCCGGCAGGCGGGGGAGGTGCGAGCAAGGGCACGAGCACGACTCCGCGCTCCACCAGGCCCGCCGCCACCACACTCGTCCCAGCTCCCGCGTCGAAGTCCGCGCTGCCACCGATCAAGCACGTCTTCCTGATCGTGCTCGCCGATCAGCCTTACGCCTCGACGTTCGGGCCCGCCTCCGCCGCGCCGTATCTGGCGGGAACGCTCGAGAAGCAGGGGGAGCTGCTCGTCCGCTACTACGCCGTGGCCCGCGACGAGCTCGCCAATGAGATCGCCCTCGTCAGTGGTCTCGGTCCTACGCCTGAGACGGCCACCAACTGCCCGACGTTCCTCCCACTGAGCCCCGCGACGAAGAGCTCCGACGGACAGTACGCAGGGAGCGGCTGCGTGTACCCCGGCGCGGTGCCGAACGTGGGAGCGCAGCTCGTCGCGAAGAAGCTCACGTGGCGGGCGTACGCGGAGGACATGGAACGTGGTGGCGCCGGTCAGCCCAGCGCATGCCGCCATCCGGGCCTCGGTGCACCCGACCCGAGCGCGCAGGCACGCGCGGGCGACGCGTTCGCCACCTATCGCAATCCCTTCTCCTACTTCGACAGCGTGATCCACTCGACGGCTTGCGCTCAGGCGGACGTGGGGCTGGCGACGCTCAAAGCCGATCTTGCAGTCGCCAGGCGCACGCCCGCACTCGCCTACATCGTGCCCAACCTGTGCCACGACGGACGGGAAACGCCGTGCACTCCCGGCGAACCGGCCGGGCTGCCGGCGGCGGACAGCTTCCTGCGGCGCGTGGTCCCTGAGATTCTCGCTTCGCCCGCGTACAAGCAGGGTGGCCTGTTGGTGATAACCACGGACCAGGCTCCTGCGACAGGGACGAAAGCGGACTCGAGCTCGTGCTGCTCGCAGCCGCGGTTTCCGGGCATTCCCGGTAACCAGCCCACAGGTGCGCAGGCCGCCAACCCGGCCTTGCCGCCTCCCGGCGGGGGACAGGTCGGGGCGCTGCTGCTCTCCAGGTACGTCAAGGCGCACACGTTCGACCAGGAACCGTTCAATCACTTCTCCTTGCTGCGAACGATCGAGGATCTCTTCGGGCTTGCGCATCTCGGCTATGCCGGCTCGAAGGGCGTGGAATCGCTCAACCCGACGGTGTTCTCCGGATACTCCGGCGGATAGCGACGCATCAATCCGAGCGTTCCTGGTCCTCGGGCGAAAGCGACGAGCATCAATCCGAGCACTGACCGGACCGGACTAGCCTCACCGCTGACCTCGCGCGCGAAGTCCTGCCGAACACCCCGACAGCCACGGGGGCGGCGCTGCAGCGCCGCCCCCGGTGGGACTCCATCCAACCCCCGCTGGTCTGCGGGGATGCCTCCGCGGCTAGGGCTGGGAGTTGCCCGCCGCCGCTGAGATCTGGGACCTGATCCGGTCGTGCCGGCCGGCCGGCGTCTTGTTCCAGCCGACTCGGCTCTGCCCATCCTGGGCGTCGGCGAGGATCTTCGCCGGGAGCGGCGAGTAGTCCCCGGCCTTTGCCTCCGCTTGGCCAGGAGCACCGACGACGTAGGCCAGGTAGTCCTTGACGGTGCGCTGCTTGGCCTGCTCTGCGTTCGTGTTCCCATACACGGTCGACGCGTCGTCCCAGGCCAGGTCGTAGGTGAGCGTGCAGATCGGCCAGCCGGTCTTGCTGCCGACCGCCGAGACGTAGCGCCAGACAGGCGTCACCGTTGTGTCGTAGCCGCTCGGGGTGTAGTTGAACTGCGGGCTGTCGCAGTTCGCGCCTTGTACGTTGTCGGCGCCCGACTTCGGATCGCGGGTCGGCTCTGCCTGCTTACCCGAGCCGTTCTGGACCGACAGCCAGAACTGGCCGCTCTGGAATTCGTGCAGCGGGTTTTCCGGTGAGAAATCCCCGAAGCCGCTTTCACGCGCTTGCGAAAGGCTCGCGAAGCCGATTGCTCCGCTCATGCCGGCGACGCTCGCGGCCTCGCCCGAATCTCCACCTTCGGAGCGAACCGTCGCCGTGGCGCCTGTGTCGTTTGGCCACCCGGTGTTCGGCAGCGACGAGGACTCAGGCCAGCCGAGGGCGGGATCGATCGTGCCCAGCCACTGCTTGAACACGAAAGTCGTGCCTTCCGCTTCGGCGGGAACGACGCGCTTGATCGGGAGACCGGCGCAGGACGATTGGATGTCCGGCAGGAGCTGTCCCCAGGTGGAGATCTTTCCAGCATAGGCCTGCTCCAGCAATGTGTTCGAGACCTTGAAACGTCCGTCTCCCGTGGCCTCTTTGGCCGGGATTGCGCATCCCTGGGGGTAGCTCACGAGCGGCGCCACCGCCGCCAAGGCGACAGGGATCTGACGGATGAGCCCGGAGTCCTGCCCGGGTTTGTCACCGAGGTCTATCTGCATCCACTGGGAGAGCGTTGGCGGCTCCTCGACTCCCGCAAGGCGATCTTCCGCGCTGCGTTCGCCCGCCGTGGCCCCGAGTGCTTCGAGTGCCTGGAGGCTGGTCGCAGTCGTGTATTCCACGCCAGGGCCCTTGCCCGCGCACGACAATGGAGAGCTCGTGTCTGCACTGGAGAACTGGAAGGACCATGTCTTCGCGATGCCGGTTTGAGGTCCAGACCCAATGCCTTCGATGCTGCTGCCCGAGCATTGGGTGGTGTATGGAGAGACGAAGCTCGCCTGCGAGACAGCCGGGCTTGCCAGTGCCAGGGCAACGCAGCCGGCGCCGATGAGCTTGGCCGTAACGCGTCCTAGAGAGATTCTTCGCATGAGTGTGATGCCTTTCCGCCGCGTATCCCCGGCGTCCTGCCGGCATTGCGCGGTCTGATCGATCGTGATGAAACGGCAACCCGGAAGTTATGGTGCGCTCTTCGGCCGCGTGTCAACCGCATGTCATCAACCGGAGAAACTCTGGTATCGACGACTCGTGCATGAGACACAGCCGCAAAAAGATAACCTCGTCTTCACCAGAATTCCACGGCGGTTTCTCCATGTATGACCCAGCCGGTTTTTCGCTTTGCCAAGCCCTTTTCTCGTCTTGGACGTGCCGGGTTGATCGCTTCGATCTTGGATCTTCAACTGGACGTTTGACCGATTTGCGGTCCGGGGCGTTACCAGGCCGTAAAGGACCCTGGCGTTCAGCGAGATGCGCCCATAGGATCGAATACGCGTCTCGTTGAATCAGTTCAGGGACGAGCTGGACCGGCCAGGCGCGGTTGCGTCATATCAATGGTTGGACACAATGAAAGGAGTCCCCTATGGGGATCTATGATCGTGTGCGCCGCTCGGCGTTGACGGCGATCTGTGCGTGCAGCATCGTGTCGGGGATCGGCATGATGGCATCGCCCGGAATAGCGCTCGCAAAAGAAAAATGTGCGGCGATAACGGGAGCCGGTTCGTCGCTGCAGGCGACACAGCAGGGCAAATGGGTCAAAGAAGGGGTCGAAGAACGTAAATTCGAAGTGTGTGAACCGGAAAGGCCAGGCATCAAATACCTGTCGGTCGGCAGCGGGGCGGGCCTGAAAGCGGTCGGCATTCCGGGTGGGGCGCTTGAAAAAGTCGAAGGCAAATCGATCGCCTATGCGGGCACCGACGATGCGCCCACGGCGACACAACTGGGGTCGACGGAAGCCGAAAAAGCGGGCGGAACGAATTTGGAGACCGTCCCAACCGTCGCGGCGCCTGTCTCGGTGATCGCGCATCTGCCCAAAGAATGCGAACCAGAAGGCAAAGAATTCGTCATTCCCAACAAAGTGCTCAACGAACTATGGTTGAGCAAATATGCAAACTGGTCAGCATTCCTCAAAGCCGCGAAAATCACATTCAAAGAAGAAGCGACCAAGTGCACGGCCGCAATCAAGCTCGAGGTGCGCTCTGACGGCTCGGGGACGTCCTTTGCGTTCAAGCAGTACCTGAGCCAGATCGAAAAAAAACCGTGGGAAGAAGGGGTCAAAAACTACGTCACCGATGAAGCTATTTGGCCCGAAGAAGAAGGGAAAGAAGAAAAAAATAGAGAGATCAAGCACAAGCACAAAGCGGAAACGGTCGAAAACAAAGGCAGCGGAGGCGTTGTGGCGGCTGTCTCGGAAGAACTGGGTTCGGTAGGTTATGTGAACCTGGCAAATGCCGCTGAAGCCGTACCTGCCTTCACGGCCTACAAAGAAAATGAAAAAGAAGAGAAATTCTGGGCGAAGATCCAGAACAACGGCACTGAAGTCACCGTCAAATCTGCGGAACCCGTCAAGGGGACCAAAGAAGGCAACTGCCCATCGACGCTGACGGCGGCGCAGGAAGCGGCATTGCCGAAAGGCACGACCAATCCTCCGGTCTGGTCTGGTTTCCACCTTGCGACCAGCAAAACGGCGGTCACGACGGTGTATCCGATCTGCACGTTGACCTATGACCTGGGGTGGAACAAATACAAAACCGCAAACCTCATAACCTACTTCGGCTCAGAAGCAGCCGCGGTGGAAGCCGGTCGGACGGTCGCCGCGTACTTTACGTACATGGTGGGTACCGGGGCAGGCAAAGGCCAGGGCGAAATAGCGAGCTACTATGCGCCGCTGCCTACGAAAGTAGACACGGTGGCCAAGGAAACGGTCAGCTCGTTTGTAGCGAAATAGACAGCAGAATCGGGGCGTCTGTGTAAGTATGAAAGACGCCTGCGTCTCGGTCGCCAGCAGCTGGCGACCGAGACGCCACCCTTGGCATCGCCCTCTATGTGGGGCGGCATCGAGCTCAGCGGGCGACGGTGTGCCTCCGGTTACGATCCTGTAAAGCAGTTGACTGCGGCGAGCGAGACGCCTAGCGTGGCGCCATGCAAAAGTTTCGGTATTCCACTCAGTTTCGCTCGATGGCCTTCTCTGCCTTTCTCGGTCTGCTGGCGCTCGTGTCGCTGCTCAGCGCTTCGCGAGCGGCCGCCGCGGGACCAACCGTCCCTGCGTATGGCGAGGTTGCTCGCTTCGGAGGCCTTGACACGGGCGCGCAATATCAAGCGGCGAGCACGACTGGCCTCAAAGGCAGTGGCGAAGCGAAGCTCGTCGATCCAATCGGGATGGCGGTGGACACGAGTGACGCCACGGTGCCAAACGAATATGCGATCTACGTGCTCGACAACGTTAATCCGCAGGCCCTCAACGGTCTCGAACTCGCGCGCTTCACGAGCTTGAAACTGGAATATCGTTTGCAAAAGATCAGTGTCACCGGCCAGATCTTGGCGTCGAAGACGTTCACCTTGCAATCGTCGACAGGGGAACCTGGCCTGCACGCGACCTCGCTGGCGGTGGACGGGCCAGGCGACCGGGTGTATGTGCTGATAGCGGATACTCCGGCCACCACCGACAACGAAGGTCCCGGCGCCAACGCGGCCGACAGGGTCGATGTGTGGACAGCGGGTCGTAACCACGACGAAGCGCTCGCGGCGGCGCCCGAGCCGAAAGAAGACAGCGCGGTGAAAGCGGGAGAGCTCGTGGCCGCGGCCACACTCCAGCCGGGTAAAACGAGCATCGTGAGTGATATCAACGCGACGAGCATCGCGGTGGACCAGACCGCGTCAGGTGTGGATCTTGCGCTCGCGGGCAATGAATTCACGGCCGGCGAACCTGGGCGTACCACCGCTCCCGTGATCAAGCTGATCTCCACGGGGGGCGCTACGCCGGGGTCAATCGCAGCCACCTCGTGGAAAGGTGCCTCGGCCGTGAAAGCGACCGAAGACGAAGCGGCCGAAAAATGGGGGCAGAAGTCGCAGAAGCTCTTCTCGCTGAGCGCGAGTCCGGACGGGTCCCTCAACCTCGCGCTGGGAGCGCCGAGCTTCAATGTCGGCTCGACGCCGGACGAGGAGCCGAACATGGCCAAGGTGAGCTCGGACCTCGTCACCACGACGCCCGTATTGCCTTGGGCCAGCGCGGCGGCGGAAGGCACCGAAGCCGTCAACTACGACCGGGCTGCGACAGTGCAGTTCTCCCAGGACGTCGAAGGCGCCGAACATAACGCCTTGGAGCGCAGTGGCGCGACCGCCGGCGCCGGGACGCTCGCGCCAAGTGTGGTCCCCCTCGCGGAAGAAGCTGGTCGGTTTCCTGGTGCACTGTATGCCGGCTTGGTCGTCCAAGAACCGGGCGTCGACTCGCAGAACCCTGTGGCGAGCAGTTTCTCCTGGACGTTCGGCAGAAGCGCAGAAAAAGAAGGCCTGCTGACGGCGCCCTCCCCCGTGAGCAGCCTGGCAATTCGCGTGTTCGACGCGCAAGGCGAATCGCTTGCGATGATCGGGAACGTCACGCCCGGCGGACCCTGCAACCTTCAGGGAGGGCCTGCGGGTGAGAACTCCTACACCGACGGCTCGTTCGTGGCGCTCGCTCCCGGGCGTGGCGGAGCCCTGTTCGCACTTGCCCAGCCCGATCTGACCGGCGTGGCGGTGGCTCCGGGTACTGAATCGCATCTGATCGCTCCGGGCTCGGCTGTCGGCGCCGGCGCCGGCGATCAGATCCTCGAGCTCGCTCCAGGCGCGGGACAGGGGGGTACCTCCGGCCAGGAGTGCCCGCAGCCCGCGGGCGGATTCTCGATCGCCAACGAAACCGTGAAAAGCGCCGCAAGCAAGGGAACGGGACCGGTCACCGTATCCGTCGGCACGAAACTCAAGTTCGACGCCGGCGAAGTGAACCTGCAAGGCGGCTCGCCCTGGACTTATGACTGGACATCGGGCGAAGGTGCGGTCCAAACGGATACCACCTGGCACTCGGCGGGCGGGTGGAAATGGCCCGGGTCGACGGCCGAATTCGAATACAAGACGCCGGGCACATACGCGGCAAAGTTGAGTCTGGTCAATGACTTCGACACGCTGACGGCGGAACGAACGGTGAACGTGGTGAAAGCCGAACCGATCACCGGTGCGAAAATCGTGGTCTCGGGAACGCTCGCCGCGAGCCAGCAGGTGGGCCTGCAGGCCTCGGCCACGCTCCCCGCATTCGACTCTGTCCAGGCATATCACTGGGATTTCGGCGACGGACAGGGCGAAGACCGACCTGGGAGCCAACCGCAGGTCGAACATGCCTACGCGACCCCGGGGAGCTACTCGGTGAAGCTGACGATCACCGATGCCCTCGGACAGAAAGCTCAGGCCGCCGAAACGATCGCGATCGCGCCCGCGAATACGGGCGGCGGCGGTGGTGGAGGCGGTGGCCAGGGCGGGGGCACGACGAGCCCGATCAACAACCTGGGCTCCAACCCGGGAGCGGGGACGGTCCAGACCAAAGGAGCCACTACGACGAGCACCGGCACCCTGACCAGAGCCCAACTGCTGACGAAGGCGCTGAAAGCGTGCAAGAAGATGAAGCCGAAGAAGCGGCGCGCGGGCTGCGAAAAGCAGGCCAAGAAGAAGTACGGGCCAAAGCCGGTGAAGAGGAAGGGCAAGCGGAAGAGGTGAGGTCGGTGGAGGCCAGCTTCCACCGACCCGCTCTCCGTCCCGGCTCGCGACGAAGAGCGGAGAGGTCCGCTCGTGAACATCCTGCTAACAACCTCTCCGCTCCGACGCTCTAGCGTGCGCTTCTTCGCGTATGAGCCGTCGCCTGATTCCATCGATGCGTCGGACGGTGAGCAGTAGAGACACCGTCCTCGCCACGGCCATACACGTTCTGCTCTGTGTCACGGCGATGGTCATGGCGCAGTCGGGGCTCGCCTACGCCGAGGGTGGAGCGGAATGGCGCTATGCCCCGGCGCTGGCGCCTTCACCTCCCGCGGGGGTGGCGCCCGCGGTCTATCCCGTGCCGCTCGGGACCGTGGGCCAGATCAGCTTTTGGGCTCCCAATCGAGGCTTGCTGATAACCGGTGGGACGGCCCCGTCAGGGTCGGTTGCTCCGGGGCTGTACGCCTATGACGGCGTCAGCTGGCACCAGCTCTCGACGGTCTGCGGCGGCGCTCGCGGGCGTATCGCGTGGGCGGGGCCGGACGAGTTCTGGACGATCGCCGACCAGCGAGCGGGGCAGATCAAAGCGACGCAGCAAGGCACGCTCTCGTCGCTGTCGCTGTGCCACTTCCTCAACGGAGAAGTCGTCGGCTCCTACGCGATGCCGCTGGAAAAAGCCGACTCCTACCTGGAAATGGACGCCGCTGGGTGCCTCGGTCCCGCCGACTGCTGGTTCGCCGGCAAGGACGGCAACGGCGGCTCGTTCCACCTGCATTGGAACGGCAGTGAAGTGGAGACCATCTATGACCCCGAGGATCACGCGGTGACGGGGATGGCGAACTTCCAGGGGAGGCTCTATGAGGGTCTTGCGATCGGTCCGGAAGACAGCTACCTGGCCGGAGAGGACCAGAGCCATCCGGCGGTCATCCGCACGATCGCACCGGCCGGACAGGCGCCCCTGTGCAACGGCGCGCCGAGCGTCTTCTGCGACGTGTTCATATTCTCCGGTCAGCCGCTGCCCGTGTATCCGAGCGGGCTGTCCGCCGACGCACTGAGCGGGTTCGAGATCGCCACCGACGGCTCGCCCCTTGGCGCCGGGGCGACCCAACTGTGGGCCGCGGCCGATCCAAGGAATCCGGGTGCCGGCGCCTCGCATGCCCCCGTGACGATCCTCCACCAGGTCCAGGGCGGCTGGGCGCAGGTGGGCCTGCCGCCCGGCGAAGGACTGCCCGAAGGCGCGTACCTGAGCGGCTCTGAAACCGACGTGTTCACCTCCCAGCAAGCTCCGGTCGGGGGCTCGATCGCGCCCGAGCCGGGTACTCAGAGTGCGTGGCTGTCGCTGGGCGGCGCCGGGAGCACGGCGACCGTCGCTCTGCTCGAAGCTCCGCAGGGATCGGGTGAAGGCCAGGGCAGGGTGCTCGAGACCGACAGCCTTCCCGGTCCGGCCGACCCCATCGGCAATCGTGGCACAGCGGGCCCGATCGCGTGCCCGGCGTTGCACGATTGCTGGATGGCGACGAGCGAGGGCTGGCTCTTCCACCTGCGCAACGAAGCCACGGTGCTCGAACCGGATACCGACCCCGTCTTCGATGGGGCTTTCATCATCGCGACTCGGCCGCCCGACGGCGGCATCCCGGTGATCCCGCCCGATGCCCCGCCGGTCGACGACTCGCTCGCCAACCAGCAACCGCCGTCCCCGCCCAGCGGTCCGCCTCGGCAGGCTCCCGAACCGCAGGTCAAGCGCAAGCGGCGCAAGCCGTTGGTGGCGCACGTCAAGAGCAGGTTCCTGCATGGTCGCGTGCTCGTCATCTCCTTCACCTTGACCGGCCGCGCGCATGTCCAGCTCGTCGGGCGAAGGAAGAGCAAGGTGGTCGCAAAGACAGCCAACGAGTCGCTGCGCCCGGGACGCCACCAGCTCTCGTTGAGCCTCGACCCAGCTCACTGGCCGACCAAGCTCCAGTTCAAGGCGACTCCGATCGGAGCGCCGGCTTCCTCGGGCGGCTCGGGCGGCGAATCGAGCGCTCCCGGCGCGAACAACACGGTCTCCACCGGCTGAGCCCTCCATGTCCGGTCGTCACTTTTCGCCGATGCTCTTGGCGCTGCTCGCCGTTCTGATCCTGCCGGCCTCCTCGACGGCGGTGATTCATCCCGCCACGGTTCTCGACGGGCCCGCCAGCGACATCCTCGACGTGGACGGGACCGCGATGGCCCCCGACGGAACGGGGGGAATCGTCTACCGCAAGGTGGTGGGCGGCGTCACGCACGTGTTCGCCGCCCAGTTCGTCAACGGCCGGTGGGGCGGACTTGTGCAGGTGGACACCGGCAACCCCTACGGTGCAAGCCAGCCGACGATCGCCGCCGGCGCCGGCGGACGGCTGCTCGTTGTGTGGGTGCAGCCGCGCAACGTCAGCTCCAAGGGGATCACCGAATACGAGCTTGCAGGTGCCTCGCTACAGCCCGGGGCGACGACCTTCGGCGAACAGGCGACGATCGATCCCAACGTGACCGAGCCCTACACGGGCGACGTCAGCGCCGTCGCGCCAAGCCTGGCGATGGCGCCCGATGGTGCCGCCTACGTGGTCTACCGCGTGGTGAGCGACGACTGCGGAGCAGGTGACGAAAACAACATCGTCGAAAACCCCAGGTGCCGGCCGGGCTCCACCGACAAGGTGGTGCAGGTGCGCGTCGCACGCTTCAGCTACCTCAGGTGGAGCTCGCTCGGAGCGATCAATCGTGCTTCGCAGATCGCGATGCGCAGCCCGACGCCGGCCAACGCGCCCTCGATCGGCATCGACCTGACCGGCAACGGGGTCCTCGCCTGGCAGGAGCCGGGCAGCGACGGCGTCGCCCGCATCTGGGTGCGACGCCTCTTCGGCCTCGTGCCGGGCAACGTCCTCGAGGCAAGTCCGGAAACGCTCGGCGGACGTCCCGTGAGCTCTGACGCGGACTCACCAGCGGTGGCGGTGAGTCCGTACGGCGAGGCACGGATCGCCTTCCGCATCCAGGGCGCCCCTGGATCGGCGGTCCTCGCAAGCGAGCTCTTTCTGAACTCGATCGCAAGCTCACTCGGCCTGAAGGCGTCTCAGCTCACCGGAGCGGCGCCGATCCCGGGCGCCGCTCAGGCCGGGCTCGAATCGCCGAGCGCCGCGATCGACTCGCGGGGGGGCTTCCGTCTGGCTTGGACCCAGTCCGGCACGGCGCGGGAGCTCGCCGGGACCGAGGGAACGCTCGGGACCGCGCTCGTGGCAGGTCCTGCCGCCGGTCGAGCCGTGACGACGATCGACCCGGTGGGAGGTGGGACGACGGCATGGCCCGCCACGGCCGGCGGTCTGCCCACCGTAGCCGTGCGTCAGGACTTCGCGCAGGGAGCCTTTCAGCTCGCACAGCTCGTCGGAAGTGTGCCCGGTCCCGTCGGCGGGCTCTCGCTAGGCGGCTCGGGCCAGGGCGACGCCCTGCTCGGCTGGACCCAGGGCTCCGCCGGGCAGGTGGAGGTCGTCGGCGCGTTCGTCCAGGCCCCGCCGGCCCCGTTCAACGTGGTGACGCCGTCGGGCTGGGTGCGGGGGCGCAGGGCAAGCCTATCGTGGGAGGCGTCGCCCGATGCCGTCGCCGGAGTCACGTACTCCGTGTACGTCGACGGAAGAGCGCGCCTGGAGGGCCTGACAGGGCTCGCGGCGCGACTCAGCCCCGCCGGCTTGGGCGACGGGACTCATCGTGTGCAGGTGCTCGCGACAGATGTCTCCGGGCAGCAGACGATGAGCCCCGAGCGCGCTCTGAAAGTAGACGCGAATCCGCCCCTGGTCACTTTGAGGCTGGTCGATCGCCGCCGCGGGGTTCATATCTCGATCCGCGATCTCGCCTCGGGCGTGAAGGCGAGCGCGATCCGCATCTCCTTCGGCGACGGACAGCGTGCGAGGGGAAGGGACAACGTCAGCCACGTCTACTCGTGGGCAGGCGTCTACTCGATAACCGCTCAGGTGCGCGACAAGGTCGGCAACCACGCGATCGTGCACCTGCGTGTGAGAGTTCGATGAGACGCCGGCCGCGTGCGATGAGACGCCGACCGGGTTCGCCGAGATGTCAGCCGGGCGCGCTGAGATTTCGACCGCGCTTTTCGGGACAGCGTGCGAGCGGGCGTGCGCTCATAGCCGTGCTCGCGTCCACGGCGTTCGCATTGCTCGTGCCCACGGCAAACGCCGCCTTCACCTCGCCCACGCTCGTCTCCGGCACGCAGTTGATCCCCTTCGAAGCGGCCGGCAGTCCCGCGCTTTCGGCGAACGGTCGCTATGTCGTCTTCCAGGGCACTCTGGCCGGCGTCCCCGGGATCTACCGACGCGACCTGCAGACAGGAGGCGTGGACATGGTCGTGGGGAGCTCAGAAGATAAGGCGATCGATGCTCCGGACGCGGCCGCTCCTTCCGTGAGCGCAGACGGACGCTATATCGCCTTCACCAGCGCTGCCGTCCTTGATCCTGTCGAGGACAGGGGCAGCGGCTGTCCGCAGGTCTACGTGCGCGACATGCAGGCGAATCCCAACGAACCGTCGATCACGCTGGCCTCGGCAATGAATGGCAACAGCTCGGGTCTGACCTTTGCCTCGCCGTGCGCGGCTTCGTCGACCGGCCGTCTTGCGCTCGGCGGCGCGCAGGCCGCCGCCGCGGTCGCCCTCAGCGCCGACGGGCGCCAGGTGGCATTCACGGTCCTTGGCCCGTCCGATCTCACCGGTCCCTGCACCCCCTCGACAACGCCGCCACAACTGACGTGTCCCACGCCTGCGAGCCAGGTGGCGGTGCGCAATCTCGACACCAGGACGACGACACTCGTGAGCGCCACTCCCAGTGGAGAAGCGACGCCGGGCGGCGGGGCGTTTCCATCGACCGAAAGCGAGCAGAAGAACCTGGGATCGATCGACACGACCGGCAGCCAGCCCGCTGGTTCCACGGCCGCGATCAGCGCCGATGGGAGCACGGTTGCGTGGCTCGGCACGAACATACCGGCTCAGGTTCCCCCCGCGACGGATGTGGCCGCGGGGATGGTCAACCTAGGCGGCTCGATCGCCACGGAGGTCGAGCCGCTGTGGCGGCGGGTCGCCGACGGATCCGCCGCGGTCACCAAGCGCCTGCTCGTGGGCGCGGGACTGAACTTCTATTTCACGGGATCTCACGAAGAAATCGAGGCCGTGAACGGTGGGACGCTGTACCCGGCCACGCAAGATTTCGTGCCTCCCGCGCTGAGCGCCGACGGAACGACGGTCGTGACGGTCGCCGACGCGACCACTTCCGGCAACGAAGCCTCATACCAATATCTCGGCTCCCAGCAGGCGCCGCCGGCCGAGGCATACGCGATCCGCGTGGGGGACGTGGGGGCGCCGTGGGTCACGCCTCTCACCGCGACGCCGAGCTTCGCTGCCCCCAACGCGATCCTCGACGGTGTGCTCGACGTAGCGATCTCACCCGACGGCTCGCGGGTGGCATTCGAGACCCCGCGCACGAGCTTCGCTCTCGCGCCGCCGACGCTGGTCAGCCCGCCGGCGCCGGAAGTGGGCAACGCCTACACCTACCAGGCGAATCTCGCGCTCGGCACGTTGCAACGCGTCACGAGCACATACGACGGCTCGGGCCCGACCGGCCCTTCGACGCTGATCTCGTTCTCCGGAGACGGCCTGGGCCTGGCGTTTGCCTCGGCGGCCGGCAATCTGATCTACGGTGATCCCACGCCGGGGGCCTCACAGGTCTACATCGTGCGCGAAATCTCCACGGCGACCCAGGTTGCGACGCCGACCGTCGGTCCGGTCCCGCTCCCGGCATTGCCCGTCCCTGCGTGGGTGCTGAGCGCGACCACCGTCGCGCAACCGGACGGGAGCGTGCTCGTGGATGCGCAGGTGCCCGGCGCCGGAAGGCTGAGCGTGCGTGCCACGACACAAATCTCGACGAGCGTCGCGGGGCACGCGGCTCGCAGGCGTTCTCGCCGGCGAGCTCGCCAAAAGGCCGCGCGCGCGAGCCTTGCAAGCCACGCACGGAGAAGCCTCGCCCAGATGGGGACGCGGACGGGCTCGGGCAGCGCGATAACGGCTCGCACGCTGGCCTCGGCCGGAGTGGTCACGGCGGCGCCTTCGGAGCTGCGCCTGCGCCTGCGCGCGAGCGCGCGCTATCGCTCTCTTATCACGGGCGGGAACGGGCTGTATGCAATCTTGCGCGTGACCTTCACGGCATCGGCTCACAAGACGCTCGTCCAGATGATTCCGGTGACCTTTCGCGCGCGCGTGCGAAGCGTCAAGAAGGTAAAGCGGTGACGCGCGTCAGGTGCCTTGGCGGCGCTGTCGCCGTCACGGTCCTTGTTGTGACCCCACTGGGCAGTGGCGCGGGCGGTCTGCTCGGATCGATCGCTGGCGCGCTGGGAGTCGGCGGTCGAGCCTCGGTCTCCGACGCCACGGCGGCCACCGGCGCTCAGCTCGCGCCCGCAGCCTTTGAGCCGGTGCTCGGGCTGCCCGCGACGAAGGTGACATTGATCGGCGCCTCGCCGGGGGAGGCAGCCGAAGAGGCATGGGGCTACGGGACGATCGGCGACGTGCCGGCGATCGTGGGCGGCAAATCGTACGCCGACCAGCACGTGTTGCTCGAGCGCACGGCCGTCTCCGGCTGGCAGGTGGTTCCGCTGCCTGCAGGACCTGCCGGCGAACCGGTCAGCCCGAGCTTGCCGAGCAGCAAATTCCCCTCCGTGCTCGGTCCGCTCGGCGGTCGCACGACGTCCGCCGGTGGCGTCGTGCTGCTCACCGACGGCGGAATTGTAACCCGCGATCCCGGCGGGACTCCACAACTCCTGCCGCCACCGGACGCGAAAGCCGATCCGACACTGCTCGGCCCGGGGGAATCGCTGCCACCAAGCGATCCGCCCGCCCAGGCGCCGACGCCTTACGCGGCGATCGACGACACGTCTGCGCACACCTCCGCGCGACACACCGGCGTTCTGATCGCCCCATATCGCGACGGAGAGGAAACCGCCGGGCTCGCGACGGGGATCCTGCGCTACGACGGGAGCGAATGGACGCGCGAGCCGATCACGGTGTCAGGCGCTCCGAAGCCCGGATTTACGCCCAAGGCGATCGCCTGCGGCGCCGGCACCGCAGAAGCGGACGTCAACTCGCCCTCGAACTGCTGGCTGCTGGTCGCGTACGAGAGCGAAGCCGCGGCCAGCGCCCCGAACCGCCTGGCGCTCTTCAAGCGAGTGCCCCACACGCCGACGGCGAGCGAACCGTCCTCCTACGTGTGGGAAGAAGAGTCGCCTGGCGCCGGCGCTCCAAGCTCGTTGCTGGGGGAGCAGGCTCCCTCGGGGGAACCGCTCAGCGTCACCGCGCTGGGCAACGACGCACAGATGCTCACCATCACCGCTCAGGGGGCGTGGGTCGACTTTCAGGCAAAGCTCGGCAATGGTCAGAGTGCCGACGTCAGCGAGCTCGTGGTGCCGGCGAGGACGGCGGCGACCCCGCTGCCGCCGGCCGAGAAAGTGCTCGGACCCTGGTGCTATCCGGCCACCGCGCCGGTCTGCCCGCCGTCCTCGCCGTCCCTGGGTTCGTCCTTTCCCTCGGCATATGAGAGCTTTGCCTGGCCTGGCACGGGCACCGACCCCGGCGCACGCGTCATCAGCGGGCTTCCCCATGGGGCATTGCTGGGGCTGTCCGAAGGGAGATTCTCCTACGAAGTGGGCGCGGGAGGCGATGTCGGGGGCACAGGCGGCGCCGCTTTCAGCTCACCCGGCCATGGGGTGATCGGCACCGGCGGAGCCGGCGCCCCCGACCAGCAGGGCTCGTCGCAGGTGATCGACGTAACGTCTCAACCGCAGGGAGACCAGCTGCAGGAGACGCCCGTGCCGTTCCGCTACCCGCTGCTGGCGGTGGCGCAGGCTCCGGGCAGCACCTCGGGCGATCCCGGCGCGCAGGCGGTCGCGGTCGGGGTCCGGGGGGAGATCGGCCGATACATACCGGGTCAGGGCTGGCGCCCGGAGTCGCTGTACGACTCCGCGGGACGGGTGCAGACGCCGACGCTGCGAGGAGTTGCCTGGCCGCAGCCGGGCCGCGCCTATGCCGTCGGCGACAACGGCGCGATGTGGCTGTGGCGCGCTGACACCGGGCTGTGGGAGCCCGATCCGGCGAAACCGTTGAACCTCATCGGCAATCTCACGGCGGTCGCCTTCTCCTCGACCAGTCCCAATCTCGGGTACGCGGTCGGCAAGGACGGCGTGCTGTTGCGCTACGGCAAGTCCTGGGCGCAGGTCTCCTTGCCGGCAGGTCTCCAGCAGGTCAACTTCACGTCGGTCTCGTTCGCGGCGGGCGAGGCGCTCGCCACCTATCGCACGATCTCGGGCAACGGCTCAGTCGAGGCGGGCGGAGTCGCCGTCGAAGAAGACGGGTCGGGGCTGCACTGGCATGTCGACCCCGCGGCCGCCACGCTGGCGGCTCAGCTCCCGGGTCCGATCGACACGGTGCTGTCAAAGGTCGCGGGTCTCGCCGACGGTGGCGCTGTCGCGGCTGGACCCGGCCTGGTGATCGAGCGCGACTCGCTCTCCGCGCCGTGGCGCTTCTCCTCGCAACCGCTGTCCGAGGCGAGGAACGTCTCCGCGCTCGGGGCATACCGAGATGGATCAGGCGCCGTCCGCGCCGTCGTCTCGATCGACCTCGACCAGTTCCTCGATCCCAACATCGGCAACGGGAACCTGCAGACAGGACCGTGGTCCGGCGACGTCCCGCCGCCCAGCGGCCCCGGTCAGCCGCCCCCGCTTGCACCCGCCGACCCACTCCCAGACAGCGGCTACCTGTTGAAGGAGACCGCGTCGGGGTGGAGCGACATGGAGCACATGGCGCTTGCGGCCTCGAGCGGAGGGGACATGCCCGTCCGCCCCGACCCCGTGCTCGGGCTGCTCGTCGATCCGAGTGGAAGATCCGGCCTCGCCGTCGGCGGCCAGACCTACGACAGCACCGGCGCCAACAAAGGCGCCACGTTCACGGGCCGGGAAGCGGCATTCGAGACGTCCACGGCGATGCGCTTCGGGGTAGGCGCCGGCACGTCCGGCGGGAACGCCCCGGCTACGATCACCACCGCGCCCGGCCACGCGACGTTCGCCGTCGGCGGCGACGCCACCTGTGCGGCTGCCTGTGCCGACTTCTCAAGCGAGGGAATCGGACCGGATGTATCGCTCACCCACGCGCTGCAGTCGGCGAATCAGATCGCGGCGAGCTCGCCGGGAGGATTGCGCGGCTTCCTGTATACGGGAGGGAGATTGGCGGCGGGAGCTTCCTCGTCGCTCGGGCCCGAGGAATCGGCGCGAGAGCTTGGCCGTTACGAATCGCTGCTGGCAGCCGGTGGATCGCTGCCCGTGCACGCCGCCTCCTCGCCGGGCGTCGGTCACAGCGGCTACTACTCGTTCTCCTCGACCGGGCCCTCTGGCGGCCCTGTGAACGTGATCGTGCTCGACTACTCGACGGGAGCGCTCGGCTCGGTGCAACAGGAATGGCTGAAGGAACAACTGGCCGCCGCCAAGCAACAGGCTGCACCGGCGATCGTGATGGGGGATGCCTCACTCGGCCTTGCGCTTCCCGACGCCGGCCAACCCGTCCAGCAGGCCACGGACTCCCCGGTCGTCTCGGCGATCCTCGCTCAAGGCGGAGCGTCTGCCTACTTGTTCGACTATCCCAGCGCAAATGTGCAGGGGCACGTCAGCTTCGGTGGGGTTCGTATCCCGGCTTTCGGCTCGGGCACGCTCGGCTACACGTTCCCTCCCTCGGTGCGTGAAAGTGATTACCTGGGCTCGAGCGGCTTCCTGCTCCTCGACGTGGAAACCGCGGCGCGCAATCCCGCCACCAACGTCGCTCCGGTCAGCGCGCGCACCGAGCCCAACATCGGCCAGCTGGCGCTGAACGCGACCGACGGCGTGTTCTTGCGCCGTAGCCAGGTCGCCCTGTTCGAAGCGCTCGCTCGACGGCCGGCTCAAGGCGTATCGGCCAGCGTGATAGCGAGCGGCGAAGTGGTGTTGAGCGGCGCCGAGCCATATGACCCGGTTCCCTTCAACTGCCTGGGGGCGAATTGCGCCGACGCGGTGCCGATCGACTACACCTTCAGCTCATCGAATCCCGACATCGGCGACTTCGTCGCCCACGATCCCACATCGGCCAACCCGCGTCAGACGCTGCTTGGAGCAAACCGGCTGCCCATATCCGATTCGCAGTCGGGGCTCTTCTGCGCGTTCAACTCAGGTACGACGACCGTATCGATAACAACCGGCGGCCTGACGTACTCCGAGCCGGTGGCCGTACAAGCGGGATCGGTGGAGTATCCCTGTGGAACCGTGCCGCTGAAAAATCCGCCCACGGCGGAAGCGGCCGCGCAGGCCAGCTTCGCGGCGCCCGAACCTCCGCTGGCGAGCTCGCCACCGTCGGCGAACCCTTTGCTGCAGGTCCTGGCTCCACCTCCCCCTCCGGTATCACCTGTGCCCGTCCACCCGAAGGTGCATGTAGTGACCCCGGTTGCGCTGCTCCCCTTCGTGCCGCTCGTACAGCCGCTCGCGGGCGCTCGTCCGGCGATCGTCCCGCCGCCTGCGCCACCTGTCGCACGGCCGATTCCTCCAAGCGGCACCTCCCAGGTCACCGCGGTCGAAAAAGAACGCGAAGAGGAGTCGGCCACCGAGGTCGCCTCCTCGGGCAAGTTCGCCGCGTATGACGTCAACCGGCGCAGCGGCCCGGGACCATGGATCCTGCTGCTCGCCGTGCTGGCGGCGGGAGCAGGGGTGGGGATCGGCCGTGGACGTCGATCGAGCTCGCGAGAGCGGCCTGCTCTCGCGCTGGCCACGTCTCGGCGCCGCGGAGAGCGATGGTGAGATCCGGCCTTCACCTATACGACATCGTCAGCAGGTATGTGAACTTCTCGTGAATTGTGAGCCATGTGGCATTCCTGGCCAGATGATAAGGACCTGTGAACTGCCTGAGATCGTTTGGATAACTCCCTGGACAATGGGTCGTGAACACGTGAAGCTCGAACAACCCGGCTCGCCGGGAGCAATGCCGACCGTCGAGCACGACGGCGTTAGAGCACCGACCTCGACATCGAGAAGGAAGGAATCAGTTTCCATATGAGCATTTACACCAGAGTCAAGAGGCTCGCCCTCGGCGCGGCCTGTCTTGGCGGGGGGCTGTTGGGTATCGGGACGGCGCTTGTTCCGGCGACCGCCGCAGCGGGCACGCTCTCGTGCGCGAACATAACCGGGTCGGGCTCCTCGTTGCAGAAGGTCGCCCAGATAAACGTGTTCACGACCAGCTTCGCCTCCACGTCGTGTGCCAAAGCGCCAACGATCACCTATACGTCGACGGGTAGCGGCGCCGGCCTGAAGGAGTTCGGCAACGGGACCGAAGTTCTCGCGCCTGCCGAAAGCGGGAACAAAACGAGCCTCGACGGGTACGTGGGAACCGATGACGCGCCTACGCCGGCACAGACCAACGAAGCCGGCAAAGCCGCCGGCGGGGGAAACCAGCGCGAGCTCACGATTCCCGTGGCCGAGGCGCCTGTGGCAGTGCTGCTCCACCCGCCGAGCGCTTGCACCATCACCGGCACCCCCAACATATCCAACGGGGTACTGGATGAACTTTGGCAGGATAAATTCGCGTCCTGGCAAGCCTTCTTGACAGCGGCGGGAATCTCCGCCACCGGCACGTGCACGGAACCAGTCACGCTGGTCGTGCGTCAGGACAATTCGGGTACTTCCTACGTATTCAAGTCTTACCTCAACCAGTTCGACTCAGCGGTCTGGCAGCCGTACGCAAACGACTTCACCACATGGCCGGATCTCATCACGCATGCCGCGACCAAAGGCGGCAGCGGCGAGGTCGCCGAAGTCAAGGCAAAAGAAGGGTCCGTCGGCTACGCTGCCACTGCCGACGCGCACGCAGGAGCATTCGGCGTCTACCCCAACGCCTCGAAAGGATATTTCTGGGCAGAGGTGCAGAACAACGGCACGGCTGCACTTGGTGCCACGTACGCCGATCCCGCCAACGGCTCGAACGGCAACTGCCCGACGGCGGTGACCCCGGCGGGTACCCCGACGGCGCCGGGCGACTGGTTTGGCGTGCTCGCATCTAATCCGAAAATCAGCACCGCCGCGGGATTCGTAATCGGCCAGTATTCCCTGTGTGGACTCACCTATGATCTCGCGTGGAAGGACTACTCGCTGATCGGGTCCTACGGCAGCGCTCCGGCACCCGTGGAAGTCGGCAACGCGGCATCGGATTTCCTGACATATGTGACGAGTCAAGGCCAAAGCGCGCTCGCCACGGCTGGTCAGTACTACAGCGCGCTGCCGATGCCGGTGCAGAAAGTGGCCCAGGAAACAGCCACTGAAGTCAACAACCCCAGCAGCGGTGGCGGCAATGGTGGCGGAAACAACGGCGGTGGCGGAGGCGGCACGGGCGGCGGTGGCACGACGTCTCCCCCCACGACGACCACCCCCGGCTCAACCACGCCGACCGCGACCCCGATCACGACGACCAAAACCCCCACAGCGGTCAAGCCGCTGACCAAGGCGCAGAAGCTGGCGAACGCGCTGAAGGCGTGTAAGAAAAAGAGCAAGAAGCAGCGTGCCAGCTGCGAAAAGCAGGCCAAGAAGAAGTACGGCGCGACGAAGAGCCATAAGAAGTCGAAGAAGCACTAGCGCCGCCCCGGAAGCACCCAGCAGCCGGGCGGGGTCGAGGCCCCGCCCGGCTGCTCCTCCCTGAAGTCGCACCTGGCCTACAGTCAGACTTGGCCAACTTGACCAAGTCTGTTACGCTGGCTGTGTGGCCTCGGTATATGGCATCGGCGAAGCAAAGACGCAGCTGTCAAGGCTCGTGCACCTGGCCGAGGAGGGGGAGGAGGTCGTCCTCAGTCGTGACCGTCGCCCGGTGGTGCGTCTTGTCGCCATTACCGAGGAGAGCCGTAAGCGGCGCAAGCCCGGGCGGATGCGGGGCCGTGTGCATGTACCCGAGAACTTCGACGAGTGGCCCGAGGACATCGCACGTGCGCTGGGCATCGCCGATTGATGCGCTTACTCGTGGATGCCCACGCGCTGCTTTGGTGGCTGGGCGCGGACGAGCGCCTGTCGACATCGGCGAGTGACGCGATCCAGAGAGCGGATCGTCCAATGGTCGGCGTCGGCACGCTCGTGGAGATCGCCATCAAGCGTTCGATCGGCAAGCTGGCGGTCGACGAAGACTGGCCAGAGCAGACGCGGCGGGACGGCTTCGATGTGCTCGACATCGCTTGGGAGCATGTGGCGCGGCTCCAGGAGCTTCCGTTTCCCGAGCTCGACGGCCGCGCTCACCGGGACCCGTTCGATCGGCTTCTTGCGGCACAGGCGCTGAGCGAACATCTTCCGATCGTGACCCGCGACCCGGCGCTTGCAGCCTACGGAGCAGCTGTGATTTGGTAGTTGCACAGGTTCGTGCGCTCGGGACAGGCTATCGCGACTCGCGGTGACTCGGCAATGTGGCGCCGGCGACGGCGCCACCGGCTGTTCGCTATGCCGCGCGGGCACCGAGCCCGAGCCCGAGCCCGACGCCGGCGATCCCGGACTCGTCGCCGGCGTCGCGCCTTGCGCCGCCGGCGCCTGGTGAGAGCACCCGGCGATAGCCATCGGCCAACCGCTCGAGGGCGCGCTCCCAGGTGCGCTCGCGCACCGAGACGAGCGCGGCGTGGGAGAGGCGCTCGCGCAGGAGCGGGGAGCCGGCGAGCTCGAGCACAGCATCGGCCAGGCAGTCGGCGTCGGCCTCGCACAGCAGCCCGCTTACGCGGTGGTCGATCAGGGACAGTGGACCACCCTCGGCGACGGCGATCACGGGCAGGCCGCTGGCCTGCGCCTCGAGGATGACCTGACCGAAGGTGTCGGTCGCGGAGGGGAACAGGAACACCTCAGCGCTCGCGTAGGCGCGCGCCAGCTCCGCGCCCTCGAGCCAGCCGAGGAACGTGGCGTCCTCGCCCAGGCGCTCACGCAGGCGCTCCTGCTCTGGGCCGCCCCCGGCCAGCACTAGGTGCAAACGCGGACCACCGTTCGCGCGCGCGCGCTCGCGCGCGCGAACGAATGCCTCGGCGAGCATCTCAGATCCCTTCTCGCGGGTGATCCGCCCGGAGTAGAGCACGTTGACGGTCTCCCCGGGCAGCAACGACACGTCGCGCAGAGAGGGGGCGAAGCGGGTGGTGTCGACGCCGCGATCCCAGCGCATCACCCGCTCGGCGGCCAGCCCGATTCCGGCTAGGGCCTCGTCAGAAGCTCGGCTGGGGGAGAGGACGACGTCACAGGCGCTGTAGAAGGCGCTCACGGCCATCGCCATCGTGTCGGCCACGCGACGCTCGCCTGAGCGCAGCCCGGCGTAGGCGGTCAGCTCGGTGTGGTAGCTGCCGAGCAGCGGCAGGGCCAGCGCGCGGGCGACGAGCGCCCCGGCGATGCCCGCGGGTCCCGGCGAGCAGACGTGGATCGCATCGAAGCCGCCGTCCGCGAGCGTCTGCACGGCGGCGGGCAAGCTGGGAACGCCGATCCGCAGGCCGGGGTAGAACGGCACGTCGATCTCCGCGACGGCCGACAGTCGCCGGTCGACCTCGGGGTCGGTGGCGACGACCTCGATCTCGAAGCCCGGCACGCCGCGCCGGCGGATCTCTTCGATCGTGCGCGTGACGCCGTGCATCGAGCCGATGCCGTCGGCGATGATCGCCACGCGCGGCGTCTCGCCGTCGTCGCGTGCGCCGCTGTCGTAGGGGAGCGCCGCGAGCTTCACCTGCTCGTTGGCCAGGAAGGCCGTCGCGGGGGCGTAGGGGATCGCGGCGATGCAGCTCTCGAACAGTCCCTTGGCGGCGCTCAGCACCTCGGCTTGGCCGGTGATGGCGCTCACCGCGACATCGACGGCCGCGCGCAGCTTGTCCTCGTGCAGGCGACATGCGTGGCGGTACAGGTCGGAGTGGCTGAAGGCGTCGTCCTGCATGTAGGCGATCAGGCCGCGCTCGTCGAGGTGGTCGAGCTCGACTGCGGACAGCCACGCGTGCAGCAGGCAGCGGGCGTCTTGGGGGGACAGCGATTTCTCATTGCCGGCGGAGCCATGGCGCGCGTCGCCCTCGCGGAGCAGCCGCTGGACCATCGTCAGCACCACCCGCGGGTCCGGGCGCCCGAGTGCGTTCTGATCTTCGCCTGGTGCGAGCGATCGCGCGGCCAGGGCGATTGCGGCGTGCGCCCACTTCGCCGCGCCGCCCTGCTTGCCACGGGCGCGGACGCGCCCCGCGCGCATGTGGTCGAGGAACTCCGAAGGCGTGCGCGCGGCGGGCGCTTCGGTGAAGGTGCGCCCGATGTCAATCCCCGCGTGGTCGTCCGAGCCGCCGATGCCGATGCCGTCGCGTGTGGCGACGTAGGTTGCCGCGGGTCGGTTGAGCTCGCGGGCGCGCGCGCCGTTGCGGATCTCCCACACGCTGAAAAGCTCGGCCAGGCGCCGTCGGTGGCGGGCCGTGAGGGGGGCGCCGACGGTGTAGTAGGGGTGGGCGAGGGCGCATGCGATCTCCCGCTCGTAGAGGTATGCGGCGCACAGCTCGACGTCGCCGCTGTGGGCTTGCAGCCACGCGTGGTCCTCCGCGTCGATTTCGTAGCAGAGGACGTGCACGGCCTGGGGCTCGCCGCGGAAGTGGGCGGTGAGCTCCTCCGAGACGAATACGTCCGGTCGGTCGGCGATCTGAAGGACGCCGTCGATCGTGTCGTGATCGGTGATCGTCACGAAGTCCATGCCCCGGCGCTTGGCCAGCTCGTAGACCTCCTCCGGCGGGGTGGCGCACTCGGGCAGGCCGAGCGCGCGCTGCACGCCGAGCCGGGAGACCTCGGAGGCGGTCGAGTGGCAGTGCATGTCGACCCGGGTGATGCACGAGTCGCGCGGATCGGCGGTGGGCGATTCTCCCGTGGCGCGCCGTGCGGGGGAGAACGAATCCTGCGTGGCCCGCCGGTGATCGGCGGCGGCTGATTCCTGCGTGGCGCGCCGTTCGGTGGCGAGCGAATCCTTCGTATCGACCCGGTTGGTCGAGCTGGTCATATCGATGACTCCAATCGTCTAATTATCGTGCTTACAGGTTTGCCCTGCATAGGCCCGCTTTTGTGACCAGCCGGGAACGATCGTGTGAACGATGTGTGAAGGACGAATTGCCTTCGAGGGGAGACGCGTGGGCTTATCCCGCCGAACAACCCTGTCGGCGCCGGTCTCGATTGCCGGTGTCGCCAGACCGCCAAACCGCGGCGATCCGTAAGCTGTCGCGCCGTGCACGACCCGATCTCCTACTTCCAGGCGGTGATCCTCGGCCTGACCCAGGGCATCGCCGAGCCCTTTCCCGTCTCGAGCCTCGGTCACGGCGTCGTGCTGCCGCGACTGGCGGGCTGGCACATCCACCAGAACGACAAGTTCTTCCTGACATTCCTGATCGCCACCCACCTCGCCACGGCGATCGTGCTGCTGCTGTTCTTCCTAAAGGACTGGGTGAGGATCGTCAAGGGACTGGGACGCTCGCTGCAGATGCGGGAGATCCGCGACGACGACGTCGACGCCCGCCTGGGCTGGCTGCTGGTCGCGGGGACGATCCCCGTGGGGATCATCGGCTTGCTGCTGCAGGAACCGCTGCGCAAACTGTTCGCATCGCCGCAGATCGCGGCGGCCTTCCTGATCGTCAACGGGATCGCGCTGCTCGCGTTCGAGCGGTTGCGGCGGCGGCCGCCGCGTCCGGGCGACTACGAGGGTGACGTGGACGCGCGACTCGCGAAGCTCAGCTGGCGCCAGGCGATCACCGTCGGGACCTCGCAGGCCGCCGCGCTGATCCCGGGGATCTCGCGATCGGGCTTCACGATGGGCGGCGGCCTGATGGTCGGCCTCTCGAACGAGGATTCCGCCCGCTTCGGCTTCCTGCTGGCCACGCCGGTGATCTTCGCCGCGGCGGCATTGAAGCTGCCCGAACTGTTTGGCTCGCAGGGCAACGGCGTGCGGGGACCGGCGCTCGTCGCGGGACTGTGCGCGGCGGTCACGACGTTCTTCGCCGTGAAGTTCCTGCTCAAGTTCTTCGAGACCAACCGCCTGACGCCGTTCGGTATCTACTGCGTCGGGCTTGGCATCATCTGCACGTTGGTCTTCGCGCTCGGCGGGTAGCGGCGTAACGAGCAGGGCCACCTTGAAGCGCTGCGCTGGGCACGCGAGCTCGACAGCGAGTCAAGCGGATCGACGCCGTGACTCGCGAGGCAGGGTCATTGAACGCGGGTTGCGCGACCTGATCCGCGAGCAGCGTCCAGAGTTGCTTGAGGAGACCGGCTGTGGCCCCTTGACCGCTGCGATCTTGATCGGCCAGACAGCCGAGGGCAAGACACGGATGGAGGCCATGCGCTGCCTCAAGCGCCACCTCGCCCGCAGGTACTGTCGGCTGCTCAGCGCCGATCAAGACACCGTATCGAGCATCAGGTGTACCCTGGCGTTCCCTAAGAGTGAGCCATTCACCAACCGAAGGTGAACTATGAGCGCCACACTGCAATTCGACGAGGACGCTTCCCGGCGCGTAGAGAGGATCTACACCACGCCCGATGTCATCGAACAGCGCCAAACGATCCTGCGGGCACTCGCGCTCCAGCCCGGCGAGCGCGCGATCGACATCGGCTCGGGTCCTGGTCTACTCGCGTGCGAAATGGCCGTTGCTGTCGGGACCAACGGGCGGATCTGTGGGGTGGACGTCAGCGAGAACATGCTTGCCCTCGCCAGGGCGCGCAGACCACCAGCTGGCAGCGGCCCGATCGAATACCAAGAAGCTGGCGCGCACACGCTCCCCTATGCGGATGCGAGCTTCGACGTCGCAGTCTGCACACAGGTCTACGAGTACGTCGATGATGTTCCCGCCGCGCTGCTGGAGCTAGGGCGGGTGCTGCGCCCGGGAGGCCGGGCGCTCGTGCTTGACACCGACTGGGACTCGATCGTATGGGCTTCGAGCAACAACGAGCGCATGGACCGGGTGCTCGCCGCGTGGGAGGAGCACCTCGTTCACCCTCACCTGCCGCGTACGCTCACACGGCTGCTGGGAGATGCTGGACTGGAAGTCACCGACCGCCAAATCGTGCCGTTGTTCAACGCCGGCTATGACCCCAACACCTACAGCGCCGGAATGCTTGAGCTGATCGCCACGTTCGTACCCGATCGCAACGGCGTGAGCGAGGCCGAAGCCACAGCATGGGCACAAGACCTAACCGAACTCGGCCCCAACTACTTCCTCAGTCTCAACCGCTACCTTTTCCTCGCGCACAAGCCCACCTGACGACCGGGCAGGTAGCCGTCCCCGAGGAGCAGGAAAATTGGGCAAGCGTCTCCGCAAACGCACAGCTCGCCTGCCACGACGGGGGGTTGAGTCAAGGGACGACAACAACCGTTGTGGCTGCGCTAGGCGGGAGAGTCGACCGAGCGGCCTTTGGGCCCGGTCTGGAACCATGCGAAGGCGAAGCATGCGAGGGCGACCACCAGCGCGGCGATGCCGTGCTTGGTGTGGTGGTGGGTACCCGTGGCCGAGTGGCCGGGGAAGAACGACGGCAGCGACTTTTCGGCGTCGGCGAAGTAGACGACCGCGACAACGACGAACAGGATGCCGACGAGGACGATCGGGACGATCAGCTTGCGCAGATTGCCGTTCATTGCCGCAGAAGCCTAGAGCAAGCGCGCACGACGCGTAGAGCGACCATGAGCACGGCGTAGGTGAAGCGTGCGCACGGCGTAGAGCGACCACTCGCACAAGCGCAGTGCGAGCATGCGCGCGGCGTAGACGTAGAGCAAGAATGCGCCCGCGGGACACGCGAGCGCCCGCCCTCGCCATCATGAGGGGATGCCCGTGCCAAGAACGCCGCCAAAGATGTTCGAGACCCGCAGCCACGCGTGGCGGGAAGTCGGCCTGTTGCGCCAGATCAGCCCCCGCGTGGTCAAGCGCGCGCGCTTGGAGGCGCTCGTGCTGGTGCCGCTGTTCGTCGGCGTCGTGCTGCTCTACGACCACCGCGTCGGCCTGTTCGGCACGCGCGTGGCCGCCGTCCACGGACCGCATGGCCATCTTGCGTACACGAGGGTGGAACCCGCGTTGGAAACCACGATCCGCACGGTGACGGTGATCGTGCTGATGGCACTCGGCTGGGCGATCGCGCGCGACATCGGTCGCGCGCTCGGGCCGCCGCTGTTCCGCCGCCTGGAGCCCGCCACGGCGGGGACCGCCGGGTTCGTGATCCGCCTGGCCACCGCCGTGCTGGCGCTGGTCGTGGCGTTGCGCGTGGCGGGCATCGAAGCGCGCACGCTGGCTCTCGGGGGCGCGTTCACCGCCGTGATCTTCGGTCTCGCCGCGCAGCAGACGCTCGGCAACGTGATCGCCGGCACGGTCCTGCTCAGCGCTCGCCCGTTCCGCGTGGGCGATCGTGTACGCCTGCAGGGCGGCCCGCTGGCGGGGCAGATCGAGGGGACGGTCAGCTCGCTCGGCCTGCTCTACACGACCTTCGCGACCGGCGAGGACTCGATCATGGTGCCGAACAGCGTCGTGCTGAACGTCGCTGTGCTCCCGCTGAGGGAGCCCGACGCGGTCAACCTGCGCGCGCGCCTGCGTGCCGGGATGACACCGGGCGACCTGCAGGCGCTGCTCGAGAAGTCGCTGAAGACCCCTCTGCGATCGGCGCCGCGGATCACGCTGGAGGAGCTCGACGGGGAGGAGGTGGTCGTGCGGATCGCCGCCACGCCGCGCCTCGCGGCCGAGGGTCGTCACCTGGCGAGCGAACTGCTCGCGATCGTCTCCCGCGAGACGCGCGCCGGGGCGGAGGCGCCCGACGAGCAGATCACTCGGGACGCTTGACGCGATAACGCAGGAAGAGGGTGGAGTCGTCGCTCTCGAGCACGCTGACCAGCTCGAGCTCGACCGGCGGTTCGAGCTCCATCCCCGAGAGGATCCGCAGCGGCGTCTCAGCGGCCGACAGGTCGCCGCCGGCGAGCTTTGGCGACAGGCACAGGAACAGCTCGTCGACGAGCCCGGCGGCGAGCAGGTGCGAGTTGAGATGCGGTCCGCCCTCGCACAGCAGCGTGCGCACCTGAAAGCGTTCGCGCAGCTCGGCCATGGCGAGTGCGAGGTCGAGCTGCCCGTCGCGTCCCCCGCGCACGTAATCGACGTGCGCGGCGCTCTCCGTCAGGCTGGCCGCCGAGGGTGTAACGATCGCCACTCGCGCCGCGGGCTCTGCCAGCAGCGGGAGATCCGGCGGCAGGTCCAAGCGCCCGGATACGATGCACGCGAGTGGCTCCTCGCTCAAGCCTCGCTCGAGCCGCAGGCGCCTGCGGGAGGGGTCGGGGACGATCCGCCCGTAGCGCTCCACCCGCACCGTGCCGGCGCCGGCCATCACCGCGTCGACGGCCGCACGCAGGCCGTGGAACAGCTCCCGGTCGGCGCGATTGCCGATCGGGCCAGAGCGCCCGGCGACGGTGGCGCGGCCGTCGACCGTGCTGACCATGTTCAGCATCAGGTAGGGGCGCTCGGAAGGTATGACGAGGGGGCTCCCCGCGTGCGCGCGCGAGCTGGAGACGTGGAGACCCAGCCCCTCCACGATCGCCGCCACGGTCGCGGGCGGGGCGGGCGGGAGCAGACGGTTCAGCGTGAACGGCTCGCTCGGCGGCGAGCGATCCGGATCTGCCGCGGCATCCATTCGGGCCAGCCTAACCGCGGCGGTTGCGATCCGCTGCGTTGCCCGAACGTCCACCTGCAACATCTCGACAACACAGGAAGGGAGGGACCTGCTACGGTCGTGACGTCTGGCCGGCACAAAAGACCGGCGAAAGTAGTGCAAGCGCTCGCAGGTCGAAGCTCTAAGCAGCATCCTCCGCGTCGCAGCACGAACATACCGTGGAGGAGTTCCCACATGCCTACTGGCACAGTAAAGTGGTTTAGCGACGACAAGGGGTTTGGTTTCATCACCCCCGATGACGGCGACAAGGACCTGTTCGTCCATCACACCGGCATCAACGGCGAGGGTTATCGCTCGCTGCAGGAGGGTTCGAAGGTCTCCTACGACCCTGAGCAGGGCGACAAGGGCCCCAAGGCCGTCAACGTCCAGTCGATCTAGCCGCTTTGGCGGGGTGGCGTCCCGACCCCGGGGCGCCGGTGCCTTAGTCTCACGACTCGGGACGCTAATGTCTCGAGCTTGGGACAGGCGATAGGACCCCCGCTGAGATGAATTCGACTTTCCGAGAGCCCGCTTTGAAGCGGGCTCTCGTCGTTAAAGGCAGGGGCGAGCACAAGGCGGGAGGCGAGCGAGGAGAGCGCGCCTGGTCGCGCACCGGCGACTGGGCCGCCGCGATCGGCGCCGCCTCGCTGGTGGTGATCGTGGTCCTGAGCGCGCTCATCGTCATGATGGCGGCGGATCGCCCGAGTCCGCTGTCGGCGACGACCCACGCGAACTTCTTCCCCGGCTGGATGGCCGGGCCACTGGGTGGGCTGTGGCCCGGGCTCACGCGCGACACGACCACGCTCAGGCTCCTGTTCACGGGCTCGATCATCACGATGTATGCCGCGTACGTGGTCGGGCTCGCCTACGTGCCCGCGCTGCGCCTGCACAAGCGCTGGGCGATCGCCGCCGTGGTGGCGGTGCACACGATTTTCTTCCTCGCGCCGCCACTGGCACTGACGGACATCTTCAACTACGTCAACTACGGGCGCATGGAGGTCGTGCACCACCTCAACCCGTACACCACGATCCCGATCCTCGAGCCCCACGGCGACCCGAGCTATGACCTCAGCAACTGGCACCAGCTGCTGAGCCCCTACGGGCCGCTGTTCACGCTGCTGACGTTCGCCGTCGTCCCGCTCGGCGTCGCCGCCTCGTTCTGGGCGCTGAAGGGCATCCTCGCGCTGGCGAGCCTGGCCATGCTCCTGCTGGTGTGGAGGTGTGCGCGGCTGCTCGGCCGCGACCCGGTCACGGTGATTGTGCTCGTCGGGCTGAATCCGATCGTGCTGGTGTGGGGCTTGGGGGGCGACCACAACGACTTCCTGATGGTCCTGTTCATCGTGCTCGGCTTCTACCTGCTGTTGCTGTCGCGTGCGCGCACGCGACAGAGGGGTATGGCTGAACGGCCAGTGGATAGCAACGGCGCAGCCGAACGGCCGGTGGATCGCAACGGCGCGAGCCCTTCGCCCGCCGGTGGGGAAGGGGATCGCGCTCAGCGTGCCCCCCGTGCCGGTCGGAGGGGGTGGCTCTTCCCGCTCGTCCCGCTCGAGCTCGGGGCGGGCGGCGCGTTCGTCGTCGCGACCGGGCTCAAGGCGTCCGGTGGCGTGCTGATCCCCGTCGTGCTGGTCGCCCTGCTCAAGACGCCGCGACGCCTCGTCCAGGTCGTGTTGGGGATGATCGCGGCGGCCCTCCTGGTGGGGGCGGTGAGCCTGATCGCCTTCGGCCTGCACGTGCCCGACCTGAGCACCCAGGGTCGGCTGGTGACGAACGTGAGCGTGCCGAACCTGCTCGGACTGGTCCTCGGCAGCGGCGGTGAGACCGACGGCCTGCGGCGGCTCTTGAGCGGGGTGCTCGCCCTAGCGGTGCTCGCCTGCTGCTTCCACGCCTGGCGCACGCGCGAGTCGATCACGGCCGCCGGCTGGGCCGGCGTCGCCCTGCTCGTGACGCTCAGCTGGGTGCTGCCCTGGTATGTGGTGTGGGTGCTGCCGCTCGCGGCGCTGTCGAGCTCGCGCAGGCTGCGGACGGTCACGCTCGTCCTGGGCGCCTACCTGATCGTGGGCTGGTCGCCGGCCTCAGGGCTGCTGTGGAATGCGATCGGCTTCCATCCGGAGAAAACATCCCTGGGGCGGCTGCACCAGCGGTATGTCAAGGAGCTCTTGAACTAGCCATCGTCAGTGGCCGGGGGCCGGCGCGTGCGCTTGCGCTCGGTCGCGCGGCGCTTTGCCTGCAGACGCCGCTCGCGGGAGGCGGCCGTCGGGCGGGTGGCGCGGCGCGACTTGGGGACGGCGAGAGCGCGCGCCAGGCGCTCTGCTAGGCGGGCCAGGGCGAGCTCGCGGTTGCGCGTCTGCGACCGCGCGTCCTGGGCGATTGCCGTCACCCGCGATCCCGCCCGCGCGAGCACCCGCCGCCGCTGGAGCTCGCTGAGCGAGGGCGAGGCCTCGACATCGAAGCTCGCTTCCACGCGCGAGGCCGTCACGTTGGCGTGCTGTCCTCCGGGGCCCGAGGAGCGGCTCGTGCGAACGACTACCTCTCTCAGTGGGATCGTCAGATCTCGCGTAATGCGCAGTCCGTCGGTCATGGTGTGCTTCTCTTCCCGGTTCCGTTGCCGCCGCGCCTCAGTCGCCGCGGCACTTCGACCGCTCTCAGGAGAGGTCGTGAATGGCTTTCACCCGCTGCTCCTCGCCCTCGGGCACGCGCCCGTCGCGGCCGATGTAGCCGCCCTTGCCGCCGGCGATCAGGTAGATCGCCTCGCCGTCGCCGATGTTTCGCACCTTGCGCTGCACCGGGGCGTCTACGCGCGCGAGCGCGCCTTCACCGAGGCGATGGACCGTACCGTCGCCGAGCTCCAGCTCGATCGTGCCCTTGTGGACGAAGTACAGCTCCTCCTGCTCGTCGTGGTAGTGGAAGCCGCTTTCAATGCCCGCCGGCATCACGATCGCGTTGACTCCGAACGCCTCCACCTCGAGACCCTTGCGGACCTTGCGAAAGCCTGGGCCGTCACCCAGGTCGTCGAGATGGCCGACCGCATAGCCCTCGCCGCGTGTCACCTTCGGATACTCGGATGCCTCCATGTGCGTCGTCTCCTCTACTTGCTCGTGGGGGGACCTTCATTTTGGAACCTGTATCACCATCGTGATACGGGTCTTAAAATTGAGTAACGTCCCCCAGCATAAGCTCCCCCGGGATCTCAGTGGTTGGCGACGCTGGGATCTCAGTGGTCGGCGACGTGGCCGTTCTCCGGCACTAGCGGCCTTTCCTCGCGCGCCCATCTCGCGAGTCCTCCCTGCATCGAGTACGCCTCGAACCCGGCCGCGCGAAAGGCCTGAGCGGCCATCGTCGAGCGCGATCCCACGCGGCAGTAAAACACGACGGGCCGCTCGCGCGCGATCGTCTCGGCCTCGGCGGTCAGCATCACGAGCTCGACATGCCGCGTACCCTCGATGTGTCCCGCCTCACGCTCGTAGGGCTCGCGCACGTCGATCACCTGCAGGGTGGGGTCCTCCGCCAGCCACTCCTCGACCCGCGCGGGATCCACGTCGATCGCCGCGGTCTCGCCGGTCGCGCTCATCGTCCGAGCGTAGCGACGCGAATCAGGAGACGGAGAGCTCTCAGTAAACGGGCGGCTCTTCGTACGGCTCGCGCTCAACTACACGGTCGCGTACCACGCGCCCTCTGCGCGGGCTCCACGCGAGCATGTAGAAGACCGACAGGATCAGTCCGGCGATCCCCACGATCATCAGGATCAGCCCGACCGTTGTGATGTCGATGCCCGATACGGTCGCCGTCACCGCGTAGCGAAGGATCGCGCCGACGGCGATCAGGAATATGGATGTCCCAAGTGGCATGCGCCCTGGTTTACCCGCCCGCCGCGATCCCAAACCTCGACGACGATCCCAAACCTCGCCAAGGAAGACGCGCGGAGAAACCCCAGCCGCGGTAAGGCGACCACGACGCGCGTGAGACCGCACCCGTCGCACGCGCGGGCCGCCCCACAGGGCGGCCCCATCAATAAGATCGACTCACGATGAGCCAGACGGCGAGCGAGGGCATCTATACGGTGCCCCAGGAGAACCTCGACTTCTGCGCGACGATCGGGCAGATCGCGCGCGAGCGGATCGCGCCGCGCTCGGGGGAGATCGACGAGAAGGCCGAGTATCCGTGGGACATCCGCCGGATCTTCTCCGAGCAGGACATCCTCGGGTTGCCGTTTCCGATCGAGCACGGTGGCACCGGCACGGGCACGCTGATGCTGAACATGGCGGTCGAGGAGATCGCCAAGGTCGACGCCTCATGCGCGCTGATCCTGATGGTCCAAGAGCTCGGCACGCTGCCGATCCAGCTGTTCGGCTCAGACGAGCTCAAGGAGCGCTTCCTGCCGCGCTGCGCGACCGGCGAGTGGTCGCCCGCGTTCGCCCTGTCAGAGCCCGAGGCCGGCTCGGACCCCGCCGGGATGAAGACCTCCGCTGTGAAAGACGGGGAGGAGTGGGTGATCAACGGCACGAAGAACTGGATCACGAACCTCGGCGTCGCCGACTTCTACATCACCTTCGCCGTCACCGACCGCGAGACTCGCCGCCTGACCGCGTTCGTCGTCGAGGCCGACCGCCCCGGCTTCAGCGTCGGCAAGCTCGAGCACAAGCTCGGCATCCGCGCCTCGCCGACCGGCCAGCCGATCTTCGAGGACGTGCGCGTGCCCCAGGCGAACGTGATCGGCGAGGTCGGCCGCGGGCTGTCGGTGGCGCTGGGGACGCTCGAGCGCACGCGCCTCGGCGCGGCCGCCCAGGCCGTGGGCATCGCCCAGGGCGCGACCGACTACGCCGTCGCCTACGCCCGCGAGCGCCGTCAGTTCGGCCAGCCGATCAACGAGTTCCAGGCAATCCAGTTCAAGCTGGCCGATATGGAAACACGCACGGCGGCCGGCCGCGAGCTCCTGTACAAGGCCTGCGCGATGGCCGATCAGGGCCATCCAGAGCGGGGCAAGTACTCCTCGATGGCCAAGGTCTTCTGCTCGGACACGGCGATGGCGGTGACGATCGAGGCCGTGCAGGTGCTGGGCGGCTACGGTTATGTCAAGGAGTATCCGGTCGAGCGGATGATGAGAGACGCCAAGATCACCCAGATCTACGAGGGCACGAACGAGATCCAACGGCTCGTGATCGCCCGCACGCTCAAGTAGCCGGGCGATGCGCACGCCGAGGACGCCAGCCCCCCGACGGCGACGAGGCATGTCCAATCCGCTCAGGCGCATCGGCGGCGCCGCGCTGATCGCGATGTCCGTGGGGCTGGTCACGATCGTCGTCGGCCAGGGGTTCTCCACGATCGGCGCCGTTCGCGCTCTGGAGGACGTCGCGCTCGGCGTGCTCGCCGTGGCCGTGGTGATGGGCGGCGCGGCGTTCCTCGCCGTGCGCCTGGCCGGCTGGCGCGACCCCGAGTCGGAGACCGAGTTCGAAGAGATCGTCCTGCGCTCGGAGCGGCTCGCGCACGAGGGTCTCGCGGTCGATCCGGAGGAAGCCGAGTTCATGGAGCTCGACCCGCTCGACGACAGCGACTTCGAAGAGCTCGTCCGCGACGCCCTCGACGACCTGCCCGACCTGCTGCGCAACGCCCTCGCGAACGTGGCCGTGGTGGTCTCCAACGGCGGCCGCCGCCGTGGCGCGTACGGCCTCTACCAGGGCGGCCAGACTCGTCGAGACGACACCCACGATCGCATCGTAATCTTCCGCGACACGCTCCGGCGCGACTTCGGTCACGACCCGGACATGCTGCGCGACCAGGTCACGCGCACGGTCCGCCACGAGCTCGCCCACCACGTCGGCTTCGACGAGCTCGGCGTCTCGCGCCTCGATCTCTAGGATTCGCCGAGCCGCGCCCGGCAAACGACCAAGGAGAAGAGCCCCAGATGCCCGAAGCAGTGATCGTCGACGCCATTCGCACGCCCATCGGACGGGCGGTGAAGGGGTCGCTCAAATCCGTTCGTGCCGACGATCTCGCGGCGATCCCGCTGAAGGCGCTGATCGAGCGCAACCCGCAGCTCGACGAGAAGACGATCGTCGACGTGATGATGGGCTGCGGCTACGGGGAGGGCGAGGCCGGGTACAACGTCGCGCGGATGGCGACGCTGCTGGCCGGCATCGACCACCACGTGCCGGGCACGACCGTCAATCGTTTTTGCGCCTCCTCGCTGCAGACGACGCGGATGGCCTTCCACGCGATCAAGGCGGGCGAGGGGGACACGTACATCGCCGCCGGCGTCGAGGCCGTCTCGCGCGCGGGACAGGGCGCTCCGTTCGAGTTCCACCCGAAGCTCGACGGGTCGGAGAACTCGCTCTACAACGCGTACATCTCGATGGGCATGACCGCGGAGAACGTCGCCGAGCGCTGCAAGGTCAGCCGCGAGGCGCAGGACGAGTGGGCGGTCATCTCCCAGTCGCGCGCCGTCGCCGCGCAGGAGTCCGGGCACTTCGACAAGGAGATCGTCCCCGTGACCGCGCCCGCGCACAAGGACAAGGACCGCGAAGGCAACGAGATCGACGTGCCGGAGCAGGTCGTCACCAAGGACGACGGTCCCCGCGCGGGCACGACGATGGAGAAGCTCGCCGCGCTGAAGCCCGTGTTCAAAGAGGGCGGCACGGTGACCGCCGGCAACGCCTGCCCGCTCAACGACGGCGCCGCGGCGCTGCTTGTGATGTCAGACGAGAAGGCCAAGGAGCTCGGCTTCAAGCCGAAAGTGCGGATCATCGCCTCGACGGTCGCTGCGATCCGCCCGGAGATCATGGGCCTCGGCCCGATCCCGGCGATCGAGAAACTGCTGAAGAACACCGGCATGGCGATGAGCGATATCGACGTCGTGGAGATCAACGAGGCGTTCGCCGCGCAGATCGTCCCGTGCAAGGAAGACCTCAAGATCGACGACGAGAAGCTCAACCCGTTCGGCGGTGCGATCGCGCTAGGACATCCGTTTGGGATGACCGGGGCGCGGATCATGACGACGCTGATCAACGACCTCGAGACGATGGACGCCACGTACGGGATCGAGTCGATGTGCGTCGCCGGCGGCATGGGCATGGCGATGCTCGTCGAACGCGTCAGCTGATCTGCCACAGCGCCTGGTCTGGCGCAGCGCCCTGATGGCGCTCGGATCGCGCATTCTCTTTTGGTGGGCGGCCGCCTTCGGGCGGCCCTTCGCGTGCGCGGCGTGGTGGCGGCGCTTCGCGTGGCCCTGGCTTACTCGCGGGAGGCGACCAGGCGGGGGGCTTGACTTTTGCAGGGGGCTTGACTTCTACTTCCCAGGTATGTATGTTGTTCTCGTCAAGGCCTCCCTTGGGGACGCCTGAGCTTTTATATAGATCGGGTTTGGGTCGGTTCCTGGGGAATCGATGCAAAGCGCTTAATAGGGGATTTTGGGGAGAGGGCCTGAATCGGATGATGAGGGGTTGTTTTCGCGTGAGTCCATTGGGGACAGATGTGGTGGGGATCTTCGCGTGCTCGCAAGGGCCCGTAGGTAGATGCGTCAGCGCTGCTGACACATCTCTCTCTCTCTCTCTCTCTCTCTGATCCGCTTGGGCTAGCAGCCGGCGGCTCCGGCCCGAAGTCTCTTTCGCACCGCGTTCACGCGGTGTCTTCTTGTGCCCGTGTGCGCTCCGGGCTTCCAGGTGTGCACTCGCGTCGGGGCCGGTCGTCTCGCGCGGGTGTGCTGGCAGTGAGACCGGCGCCGGGATCATCGCTCCTTCGTGGGGGGGTCGTCGCGGTGCTGAATGAGACGATAAGAAAGGCAGTTCTTATGCGATTGATTTCTCGGGGCGCGTTCGTCGCGCTCGCCGTGGTGCTGTTGGCCGGTGTGGTCGGGTCGGCGTCGGCGTCGGCCGCTGAATGTCCCGGCACGGGGAGCGGGGTTGCTCTCTGCAGCGGCGGACACGTCCAAGAAGGGACGTTTGCCTTCACGGGCAAACAAAATAGATCATACACGCTTGAACCTGAAGGTCTCGGGAAATGGACGTGCGAATCGGGAGGAGGGAGCAAAGGCCAGTTCGTTGCCACCAAAGGCAAAGTTGAAATCACGGGCCTCGTCATCAGAACGGCCGATTGCCACCTCGCGGGAACGACCTGCACCGTAAAGCCGGTCATCTTCGACGGTGGGAATCCCACCGGCTCCGGACCCGGCCTCGGCGGCGTTTTGCCCAATGCCGGTGCTGTCACACTGTCGTCACCGGCAAAAGGCGAACCATTCACGGAACTCATCACCACCAACTGTGTGCAGGCCGGTACTCTCAAGATCAAAGGGAAACAGGTTTGCAGCCTGCCCAGCAGCACGGTCGAAGCGTCGACACATCAACTGACATGCGACGCGTCGGGTAGCAAATTGGCCACAGGATCACGGTCTGTGTTTGTGACCCTTGGCGAAACAATCGAATTGTCGCCAGGTAAAGTGTTTAGCCTGCAACAAAGCTGAATAGAGAATACGGCGGGTCACCCAGAAACGGCCCGCCGTATTCTGCACGACACCTGGGACGAATTCATTATCGAGTATGGAGCAAGGAAAGGGAGCGTGGACAATACATGAGACGTCTTTGGCGCATTCTAGGTTTGGCGACCACGCTTCTTGTCACGGCGTCTTCGTTCACTGTATCGGCATTGGCGTCGGGCGACGCCAATCACCCAAACCCGGGTGAATGCTCGCAGGCCACAGAAGCTTCCCCCGGATTTAGGGAATATCTTCCAGATTGCCGTGCTTACGAGCTCGTATCGCCCCCCTTCAAGAACGGCGAGCCCCCTTCGGCCTTGGCCGTGTCCGCCGACGGTGGGAACTACGCATTCACCAGCCTCGGCGCGTTCGGTGAACCGGGTAACGATTCGACGACGCGAGGCGGCGAATACGTCGCCTCGCGGGGCTCCGCGAGCTGGGCGGCGCGGCCCGTGAATCCCTCTGGCACGCAGTTCCTGGGAGGCAGCCCCGACCTACAGGGTGCTTCCCACGAAACGCTTGACTTCAGCGCCGATCTTTCGCGGACTCTCTTCCTGCAGACACCGATCGAAGCAAAGCCGGTCGACGAGCGCTTCTATCTGCGCAAGGTAGCCGATGGCTCTTTCGTCGAAGTCGGACCCGTCTTGCCCCGCGAAACGGTCTCCGCTTGGACGCCTAGCGTGGCTGAAGGTCGCCATAAGCCGAGTACGCAGTACAGCGGCGCGACAGAAGACTTGTCGCATGTCTTCTTCAACCAAGAAGACTTGGAAACCCAGCCCGGAACCTGGCTTTGGCCCGGTGACCACACGATCGACAACCAATCCTTGTACGAGTACGTTGGCACCGGCAACGCAGAACCGGAACTCGTTGGCGTCAGCAATCAGACGTCGCTTGCCGCGGCGGCTGCCACAGAGCACAAGGCCCATATCAACGAAGCGGCCGAACAGATCAGCCAATGCGGAATCAAAATCGGCGGCAGTATTCCCGAAAGACTCGGGGGATCAGTCGAGACGTACAACGCCTTTTCTGCGTCGGGTGACACCGTCTTCTTCACCGCGATCCATGGACCATGTGAAAGGCTCGGGCAGACCGGCGCCGGGCCACCTGTCGACGAGCTCTACGCCCGTATTGACCGCGACAGGACGATAGCGATCTCCGAGCCCACGACGGGCCCTGGTGGCGACTGCGGGCTCTGTGACGAGAGCGAACCGCAAGATGCCTTGTTCCAAGGCGCCTCCGAGGACGGCTCGAAGGTCTTCTTCTTCTCCACGCAGAAGCTGTTCTCGGGGGTCAAAGGCGAAGCCGGTAACAACCTATACGAGTATGACTTCGGTGCTCCCGCCGCCGAAAAAGTCAGCTTCATCGCTCCGGAACTAGCGCCCAGTACGGCGTTCTTCTCGACCGGGCTGGGTGGCGTGATGCGGGTCAGCGAGAACGGGTCGCGAGTCTACTTCGTATCTCAGGCAGTTCTCGCGGGAAGCGCCCCCAACGAATTCGGGGCTGCGGCCACCGCCGGCGCGGACAATCTCTATGCATACGACACCACCGCCCGCGACGCGGTCTTCATCGCCCGACTCTCTCCCGAAGATCAGGTGAACTGGAATCGCGAAGACGAAAACCGTTCGACGGCCACCGCAGCCGACTACGCCACGCCGGACGGGCGCTTCCTGCTGTTCTCGTCTGTGGCCAACCTGACCCCGGACGCGTCGGGGGAAGGTCGCCAGCTCTACCGCTACGACGCGACGCCGAGCAGGGAAGAAGGAGAGGGGAAGGTGCCGCGCCTGGTGCGTATCACCGTCGGCGCGCGGGGGAGTTACATTTGCCCCAGAACCGCCAAAATGGAAGACGGCTTCAACTGCAATGGTAACTTGGTCCTCCCGCCGTCGTCGTTTGCCTTCTCGCCCAAGTATGCTCCCGCCGGGGGGCCCAGATACAGTTTCGTCGAGGAAGCTAGACCAAGCGCGGTCGCGATCTCCAGCGACGGGGCCAGAATCTTCTTCCAGAGCCCCGTGGCGCTCACTCCGGCAGCCCTCGACGAGAAGTGCGCCTATGAAGAATTTGGGGAATGTCTCGCGGCGGAGCAGAATGTATATGAGTGGGAGAGCGGTCATGTGTATTTGATCTCTGACGGCAGAGATACCCACTCGCTCTTTCGCTTCTCCGCGACACAGTTGGTCGGAGCCAATCCTTCGGGCTCAGATGTCTTCTTCAGTACCGCCGATCAGCTGGGGCCGCAGGACACTGACACGCAGATAGACACGTACGACGCTCGCACGGGCGGGGGCTTTCCAGGCACACCTACCTCTTCGGCGTGCCAGGGAGACGTGTGTCAGGGACTGCTTGGAGCGCCCCCGACGTTCGGCGCGCCTTCCAGCACGACGCTCGCCGGCTCAGGAAATCTGATCCCTGTGTCACCAACACGGGCTGCGCAGAAGGGAGTCAAACGGAAGACGGTCAAGTGTACTCAGAGTAAGACGCGACGACAGAATGGCGGGAAGCGACACAACGGTGGGAAGCGAAGTGAGAAATGCGCCAAACCCAAAGCGAAGAGCAAAATGCGCAGGCTCCGGAGATCCAACAACGGCCAGGGGAAGAAATAATGAGGCTCTCAGGTTCGCGCAAAGTCAATTGGCGGGTGATGATTGCAGCCTGTGCGATTATCGCTTTGGTGTCGGTCACGGTCGATGCTGCGCCTTCGACGGCGGCGACACGATCGGCGCCCGCATGGACGATACAGTCCATAGCCCAGCCGACCAGCTTCGCCCCGGACCATAACCTCACTTGTGAAGAAAGCGGCGACTCTAGCCGGTGCGACCACTACACGCTGCTCGCCACGAATATCGGCGCTCGGGCGTCCGAAGGCACGGTCACCGTCACCGACACACTTCCGATCGGTCTCACGACGACGCGGATCCCTGAAGGGGAAAACGAATTTATGGAATGGGCCTGCAAGACCGAAGAAGCGTCCGAACACGAGATCGTCGTCTGCCAGGCCGAATTCAGGGGGTCCGCCACGGGAGTACCCGCCCTGACTCCAGCCGCGCGAATTGCGGTGCCGGTAAACGTCAGCCCCTCGGCACGCAATAGCCTTGAAAACACGGTCGAAATTTCAGGAGGCGGCGCTTCGTCTCCTGCGACCGCCAGCAGTTCCACGCCAGTTGGAGCGGGACCGCTGCCGTTCGACGTCTTGGAAGGCAGCTTCGCAGTCTCGTTGCGTGACTCTGCCGGAGTCGTGGACACCATGGCCGCGGACCATCCAAATGGTCTGACCACCTCTTTTGTGTTCCCCTCTGCCTTCTCGGTCGATTCGGTAGGTCACGAACAGGAGCCGTACGCCGTAGAGAAGGTCAAGCGGATCGTCGCGGATCTCCCGCCCGGCGTTGTCGGCGATGCGCTATCCGCACCCACGTGTTCCCTGACCACCGTCACCGATCTGAGCGAAGCCCTGACGCAGTGCCCCTCGTCCACTCGGGTCGGCAAGCTCGCGCTCCTTGCGCCCGGCGGCGCCGAAACCGGCCTGACGATCTTCAACGCCACTCCTGAGCGCGGCTATCCCGCCGAGTTCGCCGTGTTCCTGCCGTCGCTCAATCACGCTGAGCTGCTCTACGCAAGCGTTGTCGGTTCCGGTGCGGCAACTCGGATTCGCGTCATTTCCGCGCCGCAAGACAGCGTCGTGCAAGACAACGGCGTTTCGCTTACGTTCTTCGGCGATCCGGCGCTCCTAGACGGCACTCCCTTGACTCCCGTGTCGTTCTTCACGAACCCGAGCGATTGCGCGGCTTTGGGCTTCACGAGCAGGCTTTACGTCGACTCTTGGCAGCACCCCGGACGCGTCGAACCGGACGGTCAGCCCGACCTGAGCGACCCTAACTGGAAGGGCGCTTCCTCGACGTCTCCGCCGGTGACGGGGTGTGAAGCGTTGCAATTTCATCCGACCCTCTCTTTCGCGCCTGAAGAAGCGCACAGTCAGGCTGATGAACCATCCGGCTACAGCTCGACGCTCCAGGCTCCCCAGAACGAAGACCCGAATGGCCTTGCCACACCACCGTTAAAGAGGACGGTGGTCACACTTCCCCCTGGAGTCTCGATCTCGCCGTCGGCTGCGAATGGCCTGGCCGGCTGCCAGGCCGGACCCGAAGGTATCGGGCTCGAACGCGAAGCAGAAGCCAGTCAGCCCGGACATTGCCCGGACGCGTCGAAGATCGGCCAGGTCGAAGCCTCCACGCCCGTCCTCGGGGAACCGTTGAAGGGCAGCGTGTACGTCGCCCAGCCCACGTGTGGCGGAGCGTCGCAGCCGGCATGCTCGGAAGAAGCCGCTGAAAGGGGGGGCGTCTTCGCGATCTACCTCGAACTCGCGAGCCAAAACTCCGGTGTGTACGTCAAGGTTCCGGGTAGGATCGAAGTCGGCGGGAACGAGCATCGCAATGACCTTGCGCCCGGTCAGGTGCGCACAACGTTCGCCGAAACTCCACAGGACCCGGTCAGCGAGCTCAAGCTGAAATTCAACGGTGGGCCCCGTGCGCCACTGGCCAACCCGCAGAGTTGCGGTTCGTTCACGTCGGCCGCCGAACTCGAACCCTGGTCGCACCAGCCCGCGCCGGGCGAAGCACAGGGCACTCCCAATGTGACCCAGCACCCGTCGTTCACCATCGCAGGTTGCGAAGACAAGTTCGCTCCAGCGTTCACAGCGGGGACCACGAACCCGCAGGCCGGTGGCTTCAGCCCGTTCACGTTGACGTTCTCGCGTCAGGATCGCGAACAGGACCTCTCCGGAGTCTCGGTGAGCTTGCCTGCGGGTCTGTTGGGGAAGATCGCAGGTATTCCGCAGTGTCCTGAAGCGCAGGCTGCCGCGGGGTCGTGTGCCTCGGCTTCCCGGATCGGGTCGGCGACGGCGGCGGCTGGTTCTGGCTCGCATCCGTTCTGGCAGTCCGGATCCGTCTATCTCACGGGCCCGTACAAGGGCGCCCCGTTCGGTCTAAGCGTCGTGGTGCCGGCCGTCGCTGGCCCGTTCAACCTGGGGAACATCGTGGTGCGTGCCGCGATCACGGTCGATCCGCACACGGCGCAGATCACTGTCGTGAGCGATCCGTTGCCGCAGAGTGTGGACGGTGTCCCGTTGCGCGTGAAGACCGTCAACGTGACCGTAGATCGTCCCGCGTTCATGTTCAATCCGACGAACTGCTCGGCGCTGACTGTCAACGGGACCCTCTCGTCCGTCCAGGGCGTCCAGGTGCCCGTGTCGAACCATTTCCAGGCGGCTAACTGCGCGAGCCTTCCGTTCAAGCCCGCTCTCTCGGCTTCCACCGGGGGTAAGGCGAGCAAAGCGGGCGGAGCCTCCCTGGACGTGAAGGTGTCCTCGGGTGTGGGACAGGCGAACATCGGCAAGATCAAGGTCGATCTGCCGAAGCAGCTCCCCTCACGCCTGACGACGTTGCAGAAGGCTTGCTTGGCGAGCGTGTTCGACGTGAACCCCGCGAACTGCCCCTCGGCGTCCGATGTCGGGATGGCCAGCGCTTCGACGCCGGTCCTTGCGAACCCGCTGGTCGGGCCGGCGTACCTGGTCAGTCATGGAGGCGAGGCGTTCCCGGATCTCGAGATCGTGCTGCAGGGCGAAGGCGTCAAAGTGATCTTGGTTGGTAGCACCCAGATCAAGAAGGGCATCACCTCGAGCACCTTCAAAGCGATACCCGACGCTCCGGTCAGCTCGTTCGAGCTGAAGCTCCCCACGGGGAAGTATTCGATCCTCGGCGCGAATGTGCCGCAGAGCGCCCGCTACAGCCTGTGCGGACAGTCGCTCTCGATGCCGACCGCGATCACCGGCCAGAACGGCGCGGTGATCAAACAGACCACGCGGATCGCGGTCACCGGTTGCGTAAAGCACAAGGCCAGGAAGGCGAAGAAAGCCAAGACCAAGAGGCGTGGGAAGACCAAGCCCGGGGACCGCAAGACCAGCGGCGGGAAGAAGTAGGGAAGGATCCGCGGAGGGTCGTGGTGGCGACGACGGCTATGGCAAGGACGAACGGGCGGTTCTCCTCCAGCGCCGGGACCCGACGGAGGCTGGCAGCAGCGCGCGTGAGCTTGAACGGGTCGCCGCGTAGGAATGTCACGGAGGTCCAGTGCGCGAGAATGCTCACTGCCGCGGCGCACGTCGTCTGCGAGCTTGGCTATGGCGGGATGTCGGTGGCGCGGGTCACCGGCCGTGCGGGCGTGTCGCGGCGTACGTTCTATGAGCTGTTCGACGATCGCGAAGACTGCTTCCTCGCGTTGTTCGAGGACGCCGTAGCGCGTACGAGCGTGGTCGCTCGCCAGGCGGCTTCGGGTCAGGTCTTGTGGCGGGAGCGCGTCAGGGCCGGCCTGTCGGCGTTGCTCGTGTTCGCAGGGGATGAGCCCGGGCTGGGGCCGCTTCTGGTCGTCGAGGCGTTGGGTGCGGGATCAAAGGTCCTGGCGGGAAGATCGGGTGTGCTCGACACCCTTATCGCGATCGTCGACGAAGGACGCGACGAAATGGCTACCGGCCGTGGGTCGAAGAATGGACCGCCGCCGTTGACGGCGGAGGGCGTCGTCGGCGCGGTGCTCGCGGTTATCCATGCGCGGCTCCTCGAACCTGGCCGGTCGCGGCTGATTGGCTTGTTGAATCCGTTGATGGGAATGATCGTGCTGCCCTATCTCGGCCCTGAGGCAGTCGCACAAGAGTTGGCGCACGCGACCCCCAGGAGCTCCCGTAAGCCCCGAAAGCCGGACGAGGACCCGTTGCAGGGCCTCGACATGCGCCTGACGAACCGCACGCTGCGTGTTCTCGCCGCGATCGCCGAACGTCCAGGTGGGTCGAACCGGCAGGTCGCTGAGACCGCGGGTGTCAGCGACCAGGGCCAGATCTCAAAGCTCCTCACGCGTCTCCATCGCCTTGGGCTGATCCACAACACCGATCGCGGGCGCGCCAAAGGCGAACCCAACGCCTGGACCCTCACAGCGAAGGGCGGGCAGATCGAGGGCGCAGCGCGGGTATAAGGCCACGGGGCGGTCGCCGTGGGATCGACCCTGCCTACGCTGTCAGTGATGGTAGAGTGATGCCATGATCGCTACCATCGACGGAGCCGGACGGATCGTCGTTCCGAAGCGGCTGCGTGAGGAGCTCGGCTTCGCTCCGGGGCAGCGCTTGGAGTTGAGCGCCGTGGATGGCAGGCTCGAGATCGAGCATCCCACGACGCCGATTCACTTGGAGGAGCGCCAGGGGCAGCTCGTGGCTGTCGCCGACAGACCGATGCCGGAGCTCACGTCCGAGCTGGTACGCGAGACGCTCGAACAGACTCGCCGGTGACTCCCGCCAACGCTCGGGCGACGCCTGACAGCAGTATCGTGATCGCGGGATTCGCGAGCTGGCATGAGAAGCATGCCGCCGCCTTGGACGGGCTTCGGGGAATCGGAGATCTCGTCGCCCACGCGGAGTTGGAGTCTTACTCTGTCCTCACACGCCTGCCGGAGCCCTTCCAGATCGCCCCGGACGACATAGCCGATTACCTGCGCAAGCGCTACCCCGGCAGGCGTATGGCGCTGCCTGAAGCCGAGCGCCGTGCGCTGGTCGCCCGCTTCGCTCGGTTGTCGATCGCCGGCGGCGCGGTCTATGACGGCCTCGTCGCCCTCACCGCCGCCCATCACGGCTATCGCTTGATCAGTTGCGACCGCCGCGCGGCGTCCACATACGATCGACTCGACGTCGAAGTGACCTATCTCTGAGGCGGTTGCGGTTCGTCGCTCGGCGGCACAAGGAACACGACCGCCCAGTCGTAATCGGCAGAGCGTCGCCGGTCTCCGTCGATGCCGGTGGCCGCGCGTCGCTCTGTTTGCCGACCTACTATTAGGCATGATGCGTGTGCCCGTCCACTTGCCTGGTCATGAGCTTGTTAGCGCGGGTCTTGCGGATCTTGCTGCCGGGCGTGAGAGCGAGACATCGCTGCTGGTGTCGATGGCGGCGCCTCGCTTTGCCCGGGTGGCCGAGCGTGCGGCCGCCCGTTGACGATCGGCGCATTCGTGCCCTCGCTCGCGAGCTTGGGCGCGTCGCTCGTGCTCCTGTCAGGATCTACCTGACCGGAGGCTCGACCGCGGTGCTCGAGGGATGGCGCGACGCGACGATTGACGTTGATCTGCGCTTCGAGCCCGAGGCCGAGGAGCTGCTGCGTGCGCTTCCTGCTCTCAAGGATCGTCTGGGGGTGAACGTTGAGTTGGGCTGATCATCGGTTTCTCCTTTCACACAAGCGTGCTCGAGGCGATCGGCGGCTTCGGGCTTCTGCTGCTGTTCGGCTACGCGTTCTCCTGGGTGTTTGCCTTCCTCGGCATGCTCGTCTCCTCGCCCGAGGCGGCCAACTCGGTCGGCTTCATCGCCGTCTTCCCCCTCACCTTCATCTCCTCCGCCTTCGTGCCCGTGCACTCGATGCCCGTGGTCTTGCGCGCATTCGCCGAAGTCAACCCCTTCACGGTGACCGTCGACGCGATGCGCTCACTGTGGCTCGGCGCCCCCGCCGGCAACAACGTCTGGGGCGCCGTTGTGTGGGCGTTCGTGATCATCGCCATATTCGCCCCCTTGGCGGTCGCCCGCTACCGGCGCGCGACCAGGTAGCGGAGCACGGTACGCGCGCGAACCAGCGGATAGGTGCTGCGCACCGGGGATTACCGCACCGGGGATTACGTATCCAGCCCGGGAATCGACTCGATTGGGAGCTCACCGTGAATCTCCGCCAAGCCGAGGAGATCGTTTCGATCGCGCGGACGACCGGCGAGGCGCTTGAAGCCGACGATGCTGCTCAGGCCGGCGACCAAGAACTCGACCTCGCCGTACTCGGCCTGCATCGCGCGTTCCTCGACCGTGTCGTAGTCGAGCGGAGGCAGCCCGCCGCGGAGGATGTCGACCACACCGGCGCGCGTCTTCGCTCGCAGATGCGTCTGGTCGAGCAGGTGCTCCTCGCGCAGCGGTGCCTCGTCGCGAAACCGCACACCACCAAGCCTGACGAGGGCAGCGAGCACACGCCGGTCGTTCTCGACGTCGTCGGGGGCGAGGAAGTCGATGTCCTCGGTCGCGCGGATGAAGCGGTTGGCGATGACCGCGAATCCGCCGATCAAGACAAAGCGCGCGCCCTCGGCGACCATCGCGGCGACGGCAACGTCGAGCTCAGGATCGGCGGCGGCCATCGGCCCGCTCGACGGCTCGCAACAGGCCCACCGCCTGTGCGGAGAGATGCTGGCCGCGCCGCAACAGCTCGCCGATCGGCGTATCCGCCGGTGGCGTCAGTGCACGCCGCTTTTCCTCGTCGAGCGCCGCCCACTCGGCCTCATGGCCCGGCTCCAGCAGGGTTTTCCGGGGACGAGTGCTCATGCTCTCATTCTACCTGCCGTCGCGGGTAATGCACCGTATTGTCTGCCCGCACTCCAAACCGAGTGACTCGTTTACGCCGCCCGCGCCTTCGCAAGCATCCACCTCTTCGTTCAACGAGGAGGCATCCGCAGCGCCCCGTCCAGCCTGATCGTCTCTCCGTTGAGCATCCGGTTCTCGACGATCTGACAAGCGAGCTGCGCGTACTCCGGCGGCTGCCCAAGCCGCTGGGGATACGGCACACCGGCCCCAAGCTTCTCCCGCGCCTCCTGCGGCAGCGCCGCGAGCAGCGGCGTGTCGAACAACCCCGGAGCGATCGTGTTCACCCTGATCCCGTACTGCGCGAGGTCGCGCGCCGCGGGCAGCGTCATCCCAACCACGCCGCCCTTCGACGCCGAGTAGGCGATCTGCCCGACCTGACCGTCGTAGGCGGCGATCGACGCGGTGTTCACGCACACGCCGCGCTCGCCGTCGTCCAACGGCTCGTTCGCCATCATCGCCGCGGCGGCGAAGCGCAGCACGTTGAACGTGCCGATCAGGTTGATCTGCACGATCGTCTCGAACGGCATCAGCGGGTGCGGGCCTTTCGAGCCGGCGAGCTTCTGCGCCCAGCCGGTGCCCGCGCAGCAGACGGCGATTCGCAGGCCGTCCTCGGTCGCGGCTGTGGCCTGCTCGACGGCCGCCTGCACCTGGCTCTCCTCGCGCACGTCGCAGGCCGCGAACTTAGTCCCCAGCTCCGAGGCCAGCGCCTGGGCCTTCTCCGCGTTCACGTCCGCGACGGTCACCACCGCGCCGTGAGAGTGCAGGGCGCGAACGGTCGCCTCGCCCAACCCTGAGGCGCCGCCGACGACGATTGCTGAGCTGCCCTCGATCCTCATCCGCGGGGAGCCTACATGTCCCCCGACCGCAGGCGGCACGCCGGCCGCGCGCGGTTCGGAGGAGGCTTGTGCCTAGGCGGGAGGGCTGAGGACTCGGGACAAAGACAACGCGAACAGGTCGTCGGGGTCGGTCAGCCAGCGCACGAGCTCGAGGCCCGCCGCCGCCAGGTCGCCGCGCAGCCGCTCGGGGGTGAACTTGGCGCTGATCTCCGTGCGCACTTCCTCGCCCGCGCGAAAGCTCACCGGCAGGTCCAGCGCGCGCACCATCGTCGTGTGCTCTCGCTTCGAGCGCAGCCGCATCTCGATCCATTCGTGCTCGGCGTCGAACAGCGCGATGTGGTCGAAGTCCTCGGGGTCGAAGTCGGCCTGCAGCTCGCGGTTGAGGACCGTCAACACGTTGCGGTTGAATTCCGCCGTCACGCCCTCGGCGTCGTCGTAGGCCGCCTCCAGCACGTCGGGGTCCTTGACCAGGTCGGTGCCCATCAGCAGGTGATCCTCGGGACCCAGCAACCCGGCGATCGAGCGCAGGAAGCGACGGCGGCTGCCCGGCTGGAAGTTGCCCACGGTGCCGCCGAGGAAGGCGACGATCCGCGGCCCGATTGCCGGTGGCACCTGGTCGAGGTGGCGCTCGAAGTCGCCGATCACCCCGTGCACGCGCAGGCCGGGGTACTCCTCGGTCAGCGTCTCCGCGCAGTCGCGCACCATGCTCTCGGTCACGTCCACCGGCACATAGCGCTCGAGCGTCCCCGCGGCATACAGGGCGTCGAGCAGCACGCGCGTCTTCGCGGCCGTGCCCGACCCGAGCTCGACGAGCTCGACGGCATTCGTCACCGCCGCCAGCTCCGTGGCCTGCAGCTCGAGGATCGCCCGCTCGGCGCGCGTCGGGTAGTACTCCGGCAGCTCACAGATCCGGTCGAACAGCTCGGCTCCGCGCGCGTCGTAGAAGTGCTTCGGCGGCAGTTCCTTGAACGGCCGCGTGAGGCCGTCGAGCACGTCGTCGGCGAGCGAGCGCTCCTGCCCGCCATCCAGATGTGAGTCGATCTGGATCGTCGCCGTCGCACCGACAGACGTGGCGCCCCCGACCGTCGCGGCGCCCGCTGCCGCCGTTGTCCCCACTGCCGCCGTGGGCTCCGTGTCTTCCGTCACGGGCTCCATCACACGTCCCTCGCGAGCCGCACGCCGGCGAAGATCTGCCGCCGCTGCGGCAGGTCCCAGTTGCGGAACGTCCTGCTGGCGACGCGCGGATGCGTGGCCCACGAGCTGCCCCGCAGCACGCGGTAGCGCTCGCCGAAGAAGACCTCCGAGTACTCGCGGTAGGGGTATGCCTCGAAGCCGGGATACCCGTGGAAGCAGCTCTGCGTCCACTCCCATACCGCGCCGATCCCCACCAGGTCCTGCTGGCTTGAGGTCGCGCCGATCCCCACCAGGCTCGGCTGGCTCGAGGCCGCGCCGATCCCCGCCGGTCCCTGCTGGTTCGAGGTCGCCGCCCGCTCCCACTCCGCCTCGGTGGGCAGCCGCGCATCGTGCGCGCGGGCGAAGGCGTCGGCCTCGAACCAGGAGACGTGGCAGACGGGCGCCTGCGCCTGTCCCGTCGCCACGGCGGGGTGGTGGGTGATGTCGTGCTCCTGCTTCCACGCCCAGCCCTCGTCCGACCACCACTCGCGCCGCTCGTACCCGCCGCCCTCGCTGAAGCGCAGCCAGCTCGCGTTGCTCACCGGCCGGCGGGCGATCGCGAACGACCCCAGCTCGACCGCGTGCCGAGGCCGCTCGTTGTCGTAGGAGAACCCCTCGGGTCCCGCCCCCAGCATGAAGCTCCCGGCGGCGATCTCGACCCACTCCTCGGGCCTTGCAAGCTCGGGCCCTGCAAGCTCGGGTTCCGCCAGCTCGTGCCCGGCAAGCTCGGGTCCCGCAAGCGCTGCGAGCGGCCGGCCGATCTTCGATCGGTCGCCCGCGGGCAGCAGCCCGGCGATCGCCAGCGTCTGGCGCATCGTCTCTGAGTGCTGCAGCTCGTGGCGCACGACCATCTCGCACACGACCCCGTCGCCGACGCCGCGCCTGGCGATCGCCTCGGACGTGCGCTCGCGCACGTCCGCGAGGTACGCGCGGGCCTCGGCCGGTCTGAGCGTCTCGATCTCTCCGCGGACGGCCCGTGGCGTCTCGAACGCGTCATACAGCTCCGCCAGCTCCGGGCGCAGCAGCTCCATCCCCGCGAGGCGGTGGGCGAGCCACAGATCCTCGTAGGCGGCGATGTGGCCGAGGTCCCACACGAGCGGGCTCATGATCGGCGAGTGCACGCGCTCGAGCTGCTCCTCGTCGAGATGGGCGACGAGCGCAAGCGTCCCGGCGCGGGCGTCCTCGAGCGCGTTGATCGCCTGCTCGGCGTCGCTGGACAGCGGGGTGGTCTTCAGAGCGTTGGTCGCCATGGCGAAGCTGCTTCGCGACACTACTTTACGAGGTAGCCGAATCTAGCGGGTTGGCGTTCCACAGCGAGAGCGCCGCCTGCCCGTGCTCGTATCCGAGCCCGCTCACCGCGCCCGTCGACAGGATGAGACGGGCCCCCTGGGCCGGGTCGAGCGCGATCCAGCGGGCGCCCAGCACGCGCAGGAGGTGCCCGTGCGAGAAGACCGCCACGTCGCCTCGAGCGGCGCGTAGCTCCTCGATCAGGCTGTCGGCCCGCGCGCCGACCCGTTCGGCGTCCTCTCCGCCGGGACAGCCGTCCCGCCACAGGCTCCAGCCCGGGCGGGTCGCCTGGATCCGCTCGGTCGTCAGGCCCTCGTACTCGCCGTAGTCCCACTCGAGCAGATCCTCGCGCGGGCGCGCCCGCGCGCCCAGCCCGCACAGCTCGCACGTTTCCCGCGCCCTGCGGCTGGGGCTCACGAGCACGAGCTCGAAGCGCCTGCCCGCGAGCGCGGGAGCGAGGGCGCGCGCGGCGTCTCGGCCGGAGTCGGTCAGCGGGATGTCGGTCCGGCCGGTGTGCCGTCCGTCGCGGCTCCACTCGGTCTCGGCGTGACGCACGAGCAGGATCTCGCCGCTGTCGCCCGCGTCGCTCCTCTCGTCTGCGTCGCTCCTCTCGTCGGTGCACGGAGCCGTGCGGGTCGGGTCGGCCTCGCTCATCGAAGCGACGCCGGCGGTGCGGCCTGATCGTCGACGAGCACCGTCAGTCGCTCCCGTCGCAACAGACTCGCGGGGACGTGTGGGCTCGGCTCGCCCAGCATCGCCGCGACCGCGTCGGCCTTGCCCGCGCCCGAGGCCAGCAGCAGGCACGCCCTCGCCGTGCGCAGCACGCCGAGGCTCAGCGTGATCCGCTCCGGCGGCGGCTTGGGTGAGTCGTGGACGCCGAGGCAGATCGCCTGCGGGCCGGCCTGCAGGGTGGGGGCGCCGGGGAACAGCGAGGCCACGTGGCCGTCGGGCCCGATGCCGAGCACGATCAGGTCGAGGACAGGCAGCCCGGGCTCGATCGGCCGCTCGCCGGCGCAGGGCACGCCGTGGGATGACGCCGCGGCGGGCGGCTCGACGGACGGCTGCTCATCGCGCGCAACATGTGCCTGCAGGGCTTCGGCGTAGCGCCGCGCACCCTCCTTCGGACCCAGCTCCCCCTCCATCCGGTGAACCTGCTCGGACGGGATCCCAATGGGTCCCAGCAGCGTCTCCTTGGCGAGCCGGTAGTTGCTCTGCTCGTCCTCAGGGGCGACGCAGCGCTCGTCCGCGAACCACACCTCGATGCCGTCCCAGTCGGACAGCTCGCCCGCGAGCAGCTCATATGTGCGAGCCGGCGTCGTCCCACCGCTCAGCGCGAGGTGCGCGACGCTCCGTCGCGCGCGCGCGTCGTCCACGTGTCGCACGATCTCGCGGACGGCGCGCACGGCCACCGCCTCCGCGTCGGCCAGGGTGGTCAGGCGTGTCATGCCCGGTTCGTCTTCCCGTCGGGAAGGGTGGTCAGGCGTGTCATGCCCAGTTCGTCTTCCCGTCGGCCAGGGTGGTCAAACGGGTCATTCTCCCCGGCTCATCTCCGCGGCCGCCTTCAGCGCCGGCACGTACGTGGGGTCGCGTAGCAGCGCTTGGCGTATGCCCTCGCCGAGGATCCCGGTCTCCCCGCGCGAGGCGCCGGGGATCGTCCACTCGCGCTCGGCTCCCCCGGCGTTGCTGTAGTGCGCGTGCAGGCCGCCCGGTCCGCGATCGAGGCGCAGGCGACGGCCCGAGCGCGTCTCGAGCGTGATGCCCGCGAGGCCGCGCACCTCCTGCTCGCGGGCCGCCTCCAGGCGCAGCGCGACGGCGGCTCCGTCCGCGTCCAGCGCTTCGCCGGCGAGCGACTCGTCGTGCTCGGCCAGCGGGGCCGCCTGCCAGCGTAGGCGCGAGGCCAGCCAGCCGAGCAGGAGCACGCCGGCGATCGTCGAGGCCGGGTGGTGGCGGACCGTCACGCCGGAGATTGCTCGCAACTGCGGGCGCAGCGGCGCGGGGTCGAACGTGGCCGCGATCCGCTCGCGCCACGGCGTCGAGCGCAGCCACGCGAGGTCGACGACATACGTCTGCTCGCTGAGCGCGCGGGCACGCTCGATCGCCTCCTGCCAGACGGGCTCGTCGACAGAATCCACGAGCACCGCCTGGGACAGCGGCAGCAGCGCGTCGGCGATCTCGGCGTGCCCGTGGGGAGACCACAGCAGCGTCGGCAGGTCGGTCACGACGAGCGGATCGACGATCGTGAGCAGATCGTCCAGGTGGCGTTCGCCGATCTCCACGAACACGGTCTCGCGCAGCAGCGCCACCTCGCCGGGACCAGGCGCGCCCGTCGCGGCGATGCTCGCGCGCGCGTCCAGTCGCGTTCGTCCCGCCTCATAGGAGAGCACCACCAGGCGTGAGGCGTGGTAGCGCCCCACCCCGCGCAGGCGATTGGCGATCTCCCCGCTCCATTCGCGGTCGACGAACACGATCATGTTCAGCACGCGGGCGGGCACGAAGCCGCCGTTCTCCGCGTGACGCTCGGCCAGCAGCTCTCGCAGCGCCGTCGCGATCGCATCGGGCGTCGTGCCCTGCTCGCTCCAGACCGCGTCGCTGACGGTGGGAACCGTCGGGACCGTCATCAGATCGCGCGCCAGCGATGGCCGTCGAGCAGCAGTCGGTCCGCCTCCCGCGGTCCCTGCGAACCGGCTTCGTACTGCGGCAGCGGCCCGGGCTCATGCGCCCACGCGCTGACGATCGGATCGCAGATCCGCCATTGCGCCTCGACCTCGTCGTTGCGCGTGAACAGCGTCGCGTCGCCGCGCATCGCGTCGGTGATCAGCCGCTCGTAGGCCTCCGGCGACTGCGATAGGAAGGCCGTGCCGTACAGGAACTCCATGCTCACCGGGCGGATCATCATGCGCGTGCCGGGAATCTTCGCCCCGAGCCGTAACGCGACGCCCTCGTTTGGCTGCAGCGTGAGTACGAGCTGGTTCGGCTGCACCCCGAGCGAGCCGTCCTGGCTGAACGCGAGGTGTGGGACCGGCTTCAGCGTGACCGCGATCTCGGTGACCTTGCGCGCCAGGCGCTTGCCGGTGCGCAGGTAGAACGGCACGCCGGCCCAGCGCCAGTTGTCGACTTCCAGCCGCAGCGCGGCGAACGTCTCGGTCGTCGAGCCCTCGGGCACGCCCTCCTCTTCCAGATAGCCGGGCACGTCCTCGCCGCCCGCGTGCCCGGCGGCGTACTGCGCGCGCACCGCCATCTCCGAGACCTCCTCGGGCGTGGGCTCGGGAATCGCCCGCAGTACCTTGACCTTCTCGTTGCGCACTTCTTCGGCGGTGAAGCTCACCGGTGGCTCCATCGCCACGTGGCAGAGCAGCTGCAGCATGTGGTTCTGGATCAGGTCGCGCAGCGCGCCGGAGGCGTCGTAGTAGTCCGCGCGGCTGCCGATCCCGAGATCCTCGGCGGCGGTGATCTGCACGTTGTCGATGTAGTTGCGGTTCCACAGCGGCTCGAACATGCCGTTGGCGAACCGGAACGCCATCATGTTCTGGACGGTCTCCTTGCCGAGGTAGTGGTCGATGCGGAAGACCTGCTCCTCCTCGAAGATGCCCAGGACCGCGCGGTTGAGCTCGCGTGCCTCCTCGAGCGTCGTGCCGAACGGCTTCTCGACGATCACTCGCACCTCCGCGCGCTCGTGGTGGGCCAGCCCCTGCTCGCCGAGCGCTCGGATGATCACGGGGAAGAACGACGGCGCCGTGGACAGGTAGAAGGCGCGGTTGAGCGTCTCTGCGGCCTGTTCGTCGAACTCGTCCAGCACCCGTTCGAGCTGCTCGTAGACGTGGAGGTCGTCGAACACGCCCGAGACGTACCTGACCTGCTCCAACAGCCCTTTCAGCACGTCCTCCTCAGGCGCGCGCCGGGAGAACTCGCGGATCGCCTGCTCGCACTCCGCGCGGTAGTCGTCGTTCGATTTCTCCCTGCGCGAGACACCGACGAGATTGAAGCGCTCGGGCAGGGCGCCCTCATGGGCAAGGTTGTAGATCGCCGGCAGCAGTTTGCGCCTGGCAAGGTCCCCGCTCGCGCCGAAGATGATGAGCGTCGTCGGCGCGACCGGCAGTCGCTCGAGGCCCGCGACGAGCGGGTTCTCGGACTCCTGCTCGCCCGCGGCCTGATCGGCCATCGCCGCCTACCTGGCTCCGCGCGCGCGCCCACGGGGCGCGTCCTTGACCGCGTGGCCGCCGAACTGGTTGCGCAGGGCGGCCAGCACGCGGTGGGAGAAGTCGCCGTTGCCGCGCGAGTACAGGCGCGCGTACAGCGACGCGGTGATCACCGGCGTGGGCACGTCGTGGGCGGTCGCCTCGGCGATCGTCCAGCGTCCCTCGCCGGAGTCCTCGGTGTACCCCTCGATCTTCTGCAACTCGTTGCCGTCGGCCTCGAACGCGCGCGCGGCCAGTTCGCACAGCCACGAGCGCACGACCGACCCCTGCCCCCACAGGTGGGCGATCTTCGCGTTGTCGAGCTCGTACTCGGACTTGTCGAACACGTCAAAGCCCTCCGCGTAGGCCTGCATCAGTCCGTACTCGACGCCGTTGTGCACCATCTTCACGTAGTGCCCGGCGCCGGCCGGCCCGAAGTGCATCCACCCGCGCGCTCCGATCGCCGCGACGCTCTGCTCGTTCGTCTCCGGCGCGAGCACGTCGAGGATCGGCGCGAGCCGCTTGACCGCCTTGTTCGGCCCGCCGACCATCATGCAGTAGCCAACTTCCAGGCCCCACACGCCGCCGGAGACGCCGACGTCGACGTAGTTGATGCCTTGCTTCTTCAGCTCCGCCGCGCGGCGCTTGTCGTCGGTCCACTTCGAGTTGCCGCCGTCGACGATCGTGTCGTCGCGGTCGAGCAGCTTGGCGAGCTTCTCGACGGTCTGCTGGGTGGGGTCGCCGGCGGGCACCATGATCCACACGGTTCGCGGCGCCGGGAGCTTCTTGACGAGGTCGGCCAGCGAGGAGGCACCGACGGCGCCGTTCTTCACCGCCAGCTTGACCGCTCCCTGGTCGAAGTCGAACGCGACCACCTCGTGCTCTGAGTCGCGGCGGATGCGGTGCACCATGTTGCCGCCCATCTTGCCTAGCCCGACGAAACCGATCTGGCTCACGGCAGCATCTCCTTGATTCGAGGGCTCACGACAGCATCTTCTTGACTTCAAGGCTCACGACAGCATCTTCTTGATTCGCGTGGTCAAGTCGCGCAGCGCGGCGACGGGGTCCTCGCCCGCAAGCCGTACCCGCGCGGCGGGCAGCCCAAGCTCGCGCAACGTGTTCAGATCGCCGGTCGCCTGCGCGTTCTTGAGCGTGGTGAACGTGTAGGAAGCGCCCGGGATCTCCACGTCGAGCGGTCCGTCGTGGATCAACTGCAGGAAGCGTCCCGTCTTCGGGCCGCCCTTGTGGAACTGTCCCGTCGAGTGCAGGAAGCGCGGCCCGTATCCGAACGTCGTCGTGGCCCGGCCGGCCGCGCGGATCGTCGTGCGCAGCTCGGCCATCGCCTCGTCGAAGGCATCTGAGGGCTCCACGTAGCCCATGATCGCCACGTAAGCAGGTGGCGCGGCGCCGGCGAGCAGAGCGCGCAGGGCGTCGTCGTCGGTCGGCGACGGTCCGGTCGCATCTGCGCCGACGGGCCGGCCGATCTCGGCTCGATCGTGCCGGGTCTCGTATTCGGCCAGCACCCTGTTGGTCGCGTCCTTCGCCTGCTGCACGTTCGGCTGGTCGAAGGGGTTGATGCGAAGCCCCCACCCGGCGACCGCCACCGCCAGCTCGGCGAGCATGAAGACGCGGCCGAGATCGGCCGGGCCGTGTGTGGGGATCGTGATCAGCGGATGGCCGCGCGCGAGCGCGCGCACGCGCGCGAAGAGATCTGAATTGTGAACGTCAGGTCGGCCGGAGCCGGTCCCGCCGGCGTCGGCGTCGCCGGGGTGGGGAATGCTTGAGGTGGGCCGGCTGGGGCCGGCCTCGCGTGCGCCGGTGAGGTGCAGGAACACGCGATCCTCGCCATACACGTCAGGATTCCCCACCGGCTCATCTGCCACCGGCAGGATCCCGGTCCCGTGCTTGCCCGTCGACTCGGCGAACAGCTGCTCCAACCACAGCCCGAGGCTCGCCAGCGATGGATCTGAGATCACGAACGTGAGCTTGTCCCTGCCCGCTTGTGCGAGCGCGCTCAGGGCCGCGCCCAGCCACACCCCCGCCGGTGCATCCTCAGCCCTGGTCTGCCACGCGGTATCCGCGCCGTGCAGCAACGCGCCGATGTCAACCCCGATCAGCGCGGCGGGAACGATGCCGAACGCAGACAGCGCCGAGTAGCGCCCGCCGATGTCCGGGTCGCCCGCGAACGTTCGCCTGAAGCCGTGCTCGCGCGCGAGCTGTTCGAGGCCCGAGCCGGGATCGGTGATCGCCGCGAAATGAGATCCCTCGGGCTCGAGGGACCAGAAGTGGGCGAACAGCGACAGCGGCTCGATCGTGCCCCCCGACTTCGACGAGACGAGGAACAGCGTCCGCTCGACGTCTATCGTCTGCTCGACGGAGCGAATCCTCGCCGCGTCGGTCGAGTCGAGCACGTGCAGACGTGGGCACCCGGGAGCGGAGCCGAACGATCGCCGCAGCACCTCCGGCGCGAGCGAGGAACCGCCCATCCCCAGCAGCACCACGTCGGCCAAGCCGTCGTCCCGCACCTGCTTTGCGAACGCCTCGAGGCTCTCCACCTGATCCAGCATCCGCTCGGCGATCGTCAGCCAGCCGAGGCGGTTGGCGACCTCCGGCGTGCCGGGCGGCGCCCACAGCGTCGGGTCTCCCTCGGCGAGCCGCTCACCGACTCTCTCCTCGGCGGCGAGCGCCAGCTTCTCCGCCACGGCCGCCCTCAGCGAGGCCGGTATCGATACCTCGATCGTGAGGGCGTCGTGGTCGTCGTCGCTCACGCCACGATCGTAGTCGCCGCGGCGCTCCGATAGATTGCTCACCGCCACCGCTCAGGCTCGGCCAGCCCGTCCGGCGACCGGCGACACGGACCGTCATGCGGGGGGCGAGCGAGATTGTCTCCCAGAAAAAGTCTTTTGACCCCCGATCAAACGAACCAGCTGCCGGACAGGAACCTGGCCTTGGAGCTCGTCCGCGTGACAGAGGCAGCGGCGCTTGCGGCCGCGCCGCTGGTCGGGATGGGCGACAAGGAGGCGGCCGACCAGGCAGCCGTCGACGGCATGCGCTACGCGCTCAGCTCGGTCTCGATGGACGGCGTCGTCGTGATCGGCGAGGGCGAGAAGGACGAGGCGCCGATGCTCTACAACGGCGAGCAGATCGGCGACGGCTCGCCGCCCGAGGTGGACATCGCCGTCGACCCTCTCGAGGGCACCACGCTCGCCGCCCACGGGATGCCGAGCGCCCTGGCCGTGATCGCGCTCTCCGCGAAGGGCACGATGTTCGATCCGGGACCATGCGTGTACATGGAGAAGATCGCCGGCTCGCCGGAGATCGCCGACCTGCTCGACCTCGACCGTCCGCTGCCCGAGACGCTCGAGCTCGTCGCCAAGCGCAAGGGCACCGACATCGGCGACGTGATCGTGGTGGTGCTCGACCGCCCCCGCCACGAGCAGGGCGTCAAGGCGATCCGCGAGGCCGGCGCGCGCGTGCGGCTGATCGCCCACGGCGACGTCTCCGCATCGCTGCTCGCCGTCACCGAACGCTCTCCCGTAGACCTGCTGTGGGGGATCGGCGGCACGCCCGAGGGCGTTATCTCCGCGGCCGCCGTCAAGTGTCTCGGCGGACAGCTGCTCGGACGTCTGTGGCCGCGCGACGAGGACGAGCGCCGGGCCGCCACTGAGGCAGGCTACGACCTCGACCGCGTGCTCACTCGCGACGAGCTGGTGGCGGGCGACGACGTTTTCTTCTCCGCCACCGGTGTGACCGACGGCGACGTGCTCCAGGGCGTGCGCTATCCGAGCGCCGGCGGCGCCACGACGGAGTCGCTCGTGATGCGCACGCGCTCGGGCACGATCAGGCGCATTCGCGCCACCCACGATCGCGCCAAGCTGCGCGCGGTCGGTGGCACTCGGTTTTAGGCTTTGCCGCGCGCGCGTGCGCGCCCGCGCGCGAAGAAGCGCGAATTTGGAACGTTAGCCCTCCCCTCAGGGCCTGTCGCCTGCGGGCTGATCCGGCGGCGGGGGGTCGGGTACCTCCTCGATGCTCGCGAACCGTCCCACGCGCGATTCCTCGAGATCCAGACGCGCGAGCGAGCGTAGGAAGCCATTCGTGACGATCACGTGGATGCGCGACTGTGTCTCGTTGTAGATCCTTCGTCCCAACCGTGAAGCGATCGCCGGGTAGAAGTTGGCCACTTCGATCTCCACGTGCAGGCGCGCGCGCGGCGAGCGCTCGTCCTCAGAGCGCTGCATGTCGATCTGCAGGTATCCGTTGCCGCCGCGACCTCGGCGAGCCACGAGCAGGCCGCGCTCGATTCGCCAGCGCACCACCCCGCGCGTGTCGTCCATCTCGTACTCCGGCGCCTGGAACGTGAGCAGCTTCAACGGGCTGGCCAGCAGCACTACGAAGCGCTCATGCTCGGTGTACCGCACACGCACGAGCCCCAGCGTGGCGTGGCTGAGAAAGCGCCAGTACGTGCGCGCCAGCCGCTCCAGTTGGCGCGGCGACCAGATCTCCTCGAGCGCCTCCGTGGGCATCAGCAGGTCGGCGGCCTGCAGTGAACGCACCGCGCCGGTGTTGCTGTCGACCGACGTCGGTTCGTGGGAGTCAACGATCGTCACCTCCGCCAGGCGCTCGCCATGGCCGCGCAGCCGGCGCGCCCACACGAGTCCGAGGACGGCGATTACGAGCACGACGGCCGCGACGGGCACGAGGGGGGCGATTACAAGCACGACGGCCGCGACGGGCACGAGGGGGCGACGAGCACGATGGGCGCGGCGCTCACAGCCACGGCGATCCAGGCACCGGTCATGTGCCGCCGACCCTACCTGTGTGCGCGATGTCCTTCTCTACTGATATCCAACCCGGATGCAAGGCGATCCCACCTCGCGCTCCGGCTACCCCGCCGCTCACGAGCTCGACGCGGCTCTGACGGAGCGCTTGCGCCGCGCGACAACCGCCGCGCGCGAGCTGTCCGACCTGCTGTGGGAAGCGCTCCACGAAGAGCTCCGCGCGCGATCGGACGCCGGTCCGCAGGCATCGCGCGTGGCCGAGTTGTCGACACGGTTGGCTGATATCGCCTCGACCATCTCGGCGCTCGGCCACGCCGTGAGCCGCGAGACTGCGGGCGACGACGCCGCCTCGCCGTCCGCCGTCTCATCGACCGCTGGCGAGCTCGGCACACCCGTGCCAGTGTCCTCCTCACCCACGCCACCGGTCGCCCGCGGGCAGTCGCTCTCGTCCGATCCGCCGGTCGCCGAGTCGACGTGGACGCCTGGGCGGTCAGTCGTATCCGATTCGCTCACACGAGTCGAGCGGCCCTTCGAGCACGCGCACGGCTCGCGGCCCGCGGTCGTGATCATCGACGAACGAGACGATCCGCCGGTCGCGGAGGCTCCGGCAGGCACGCCCGAAAGGCCCGACACCCAGCGGTCGCGGTCACAGATCCAGTCACCGATCCGGCCCCGTCCGCTGCCGTGGGACACGCCTCTGACCGACGAGCTGCGCGTGACGCGGAGCGGGGAGCGGCCGAGCGCGCATCGTCCATGAGGGTGTCGGTGAGGCCTCGGGGGTAGGTGTATTTTTCGCGAACCTGTACAACGATGGTTACACCGGTTCGTTTTTAGAGCGACCGCCCTCTCGACCAGCCCCGCGCGAGGTCCGTGCGGTAGAAGCGCTCAGCCCGACACGGCGCCGCCGGTGAGGGCGACTGTGGGCGCGCCGGGGGGGAGGCCGAGCGTGGGGGTGTTGGGCACGCTGCCGACAACCCGTGTGCCGATTCGCACCGTTTCTTCGACCCCGAGCGCGTGCGCGGCTTCGGTCGTGAGGTCCCAGTCAGCCCCGTTCGCGTACGGTCCGCGATCGATCACCGGGACGACCAGGCGGTGCCTAAGGTAGCTGACCTTGACGAGCGTGCCGCACGGAAGCGTGCGGTTGGCGACGCCGACGACCAGCGGCGTGAGCGTCTGTCCGCAAGCGGTCTTCTGACCGTAGAAGCCCGGTCCGAACCAGGTGGCGATCGCGGTCTTGTGAACCTTGGGCAGGGAGGGTGCGGAGCCGGTCGGGGCGCTCGTCGCGCCGCCCGTCGTGGTGCCCGTAGTGGCGGCGGACGCGCTCACGGCAAGGCCGCCGGCGCAGGTCGTCGCGGCGAGCAGGGCGAGCAGAGTCGTCTTTGTAAACGCAAGTCTCATCGTGATTCGGCGCCTACGAGGTGAGCTGACGGGCTCGCGCATGCAAAGCATGCGCTACGACCTGCAGAGAGGCCGATTCGCCCCCGTGGACCGATCATCCGATCCACATTGGGTCCCCCGTCTTCCACGACCTGGGTCGCTGAAGCTCGGCGTGTAGCGAACTATACAGGGTCGGCGGACGAGTCTCGACGGTAGTCGCGCTGAGGGCGGTCGCGTCGCGTCCGAGCCGCGGACAGCGCTCGAACGGCGGCGTCAGGACAGCGGCAGGCGCGAGAGGACGTCCCTCATCAGCCGCTCCCCAGCGGAAAGGCCGGCCTTGGTCAACTCACCGACGATCTCCGCCGCGGCGGCCACGAGCTCGGTGCCCCCGGGTGGCTGAACCGAGCCGCTGCCGATCTCGCCCTCCGTCTCGAAGCCCTGTCTGGGCACGGCTTCCGCCACCCGCCCGGTGCTCGGCGCGCGCTTTGCCGACCGGGGGGCCCGTTTGGCGCTGGCGGCGGCGTGGGAGACGTTCTTGGACGCTGGAGCCCTGGCGGCTTTCTTCGCGGGCCTCTCGGGCCTCTTCGTCATCGGCTTAGCCGGCGTGACCGTCGCCACGGTGGTCTTCGCGGCGGCGGCTTTCGTCCCCCGGCGCGCGGCCGCCCGGCGCGCGCTCGCGCGCTGGGGGCGGGTGCGGGGCAGGTTGCCGAGGACACTCGAGTCCTCTCGGGGAACGCTCGTATCCCGGCTGCCGTTGGACGCGTCGCTCATGGGCACATCATCGCCTAGATCGACCGCACGCGTCCTCAGGACGGGCAAATCGCATTCGATCGGTGGGAAAATCGCATCTAAGCGCTTTGAACTCGAAGGGGGAGGCGTTAGCATGGAGCCTGGAAAACTACGTTCGAGATGTAACGTCGGGCAGGCTTCGGCCGTATGTCCGGCGTAGTAGTTGTCCTCAGCCAGAATCCGGCGGGTCGGCCCCAAGCGGTCGTCTCCGGGTTGTCGATCGACGGAAGAAACGGAAATAGATGTCAGTAGTCGAGCTTCAGGAGCTGGATGAGGTGAAGGGCCTGCTCGCCAAAGGCCAGCAGGTTGGCGTGCTCACGTATGCGGAGATATCGACCGCGATGTCGGAGCTCGACCTGGACGAGTCGGACGTTGAGGAGCTGCACGGCTTCCTCGAGAAATCCGAGATCGAGCTCGTCGAGGACATCGACCCGGCGACGGCGGCCTCCTCGCAGGTCGAGCGCGCTCCCGACAAGCGGGGCAGGCGCGGGAAAGCGAAAACCGCGCTCGACCTGAAGCCGGACATGACGACCGACTCGCTGCAGCTGTTCTTGAAGGACATTGGCAAGGTGCGGCTGCTGACGGCCCAGGAGGAGGTCGACCTGGCCAAGCGGATCGAGCGCGGCGACCTCGACGCGAAGCAGAAGATGGTCGAGTCGAACCTGCGTCTGGTCGTGTCGATCGCGAAGAACTACCGCAACCAGGGGCTGCCGTTCCTCGACTTGATTCAGGAGGGCACGCTCGGGCTGGTGCGGGCGGCCGAGAAGTTCGACTACCGCAAGGGATTCAAGTTCTCGACGTATGCGACCTGGTGGATTCGCCAGGCGATCGCCCGCGCGCTGGCGGACAAGGCGCGGACGATCCGCATCCCGGTTCACGTCGTGGAGAAGCTCAACAAGATCGGCCGCGCCGAGCGCAAGCTCGTGACCGAGCTCGGCCGCGAGCCCACTGCGGACGAGATCGCCGACGTCACCGGCATCGACCCGGAGGAGGTCGACTCGATCAAGCGCTCCGCCCAAGCCCCGGTCTCGCTCGAGAAGCCGGTCGGCGACGAGGAGGAGTCGGAGTTCGGGCAGTTCATCGCCGACGAGCGCGCCGAGTCGCCGTACGAGCGCGCCGCCGAGATCCTCACCAAGGAGGCGCTGCGCGAGGCCCTTGAGAACCTGTCCTACCGCGAACGGCGTGTGCTGGAGTTGCGCTACGGGCTCGGCGGCGAGCACCCACGCACGCTCGACGAGGTTGGGCGGACGTTCAACGTGACCCGCGAGCGCATCCGCCAGATCGAGAACCAGTCGCTGAAGAAGCTGCAGTCTCTGGCAGAGGCCCAGAAGCTCAGAGACGTCGCCTGACGGCGCCTCGCCGCGACGGAGTCTTCGTCCACCGTCCCGCCCCGCATTCAAGCCCTCCCGGTGGGCTGCCGATCAGCAGGGCATGTTCGACGTTCAGGAGGCGCTGCGGAAGCTCGTTCAGCGCGAGGGTTCGGATCTGCACCTGAAGGTCGGCGCGGGTCCGCTGTTTCGCGTACACGGTGACCTGTCCCCAGAGGAGGGCGCCGAGCCGCTGACCGCCGAGGACACCGAGGGCGCGCTGAAGCAACTGCTGAGTGACGAGTCGAAGCTGCAGGAATTCGCGGACGAGCACGAGGTCGACTTCTCGTTCGAAATTCCCGGCGTGGCGCGATATCGCATCAACGCCTTTCAGCAGCGCGGCCTGGTCTCGATGGCCTGCCGCGCGATTCCGCACAAGATCAGCACGATCGAAGAGCTCGCGCTGCCGCCCGTCGTGAGTCAGTTGGCCGAAGAGGAGCGCGGGATCGTGCTGCTGACGGGCACGACCGGCTCGGGCAAGTCGACGACGCTCGCGGCGATGATCGACCACATGAACGTCAATACCAACAAGCACGTGGTGACGATCGAGGATCCGATCGAGTTTGTGCACGAAGACAAGCGCTCGGTGATCAACCAGCGCGAAGTCGGCATGGACACCGCCTCGTTCAAGCGCGCGCTGCGCAGGGTGCTGCGGCAGGACCCCGACGTGATCCTGATCGGGGAGATGCGCGACGAGGAGACCGTGCAGACGGCGCTGTCGGCGGCCGAGACCGGGCACCTCGTGCTCTCGACGATCCACACGGTCGACGCGACCGAGTCGATCAACCGCATGCTCGACTTCTTTCCGCCGCACCAGCACAGCCAGGCGCGCTCGATGATCGCGGGCACGATCAAGGGCGTGATCTCCCAGCGACTCGTGCCGGGCGCCGACGGTGGGCGCGTGGCCGTGTGCGAGATCTTGCGGATGACCGGGCGCGTACGCGACATGATCATCGACCCGACCCAGACGGGAAAGCTCGTCGAGGTGATCGCCTCGGGCGGCTATTACGGCATGCAGACCTTCGACCAAGCGCTGTTCGGGCACGTGAAGGCCGGACGGGTGACGTTCGAGGACGCGATGCTCGTGGCCTCGAGCCCGCACGACTTCAAGCTGCTGATGCAGGCCGACGGTCGCAAGGGGACGACGATGGAGGACGTAGCCTCCGCGCAGGAACAGCGCGAGCCGGCAGCGAAACCGTCCCTCACCGTCGCCTAGATCAGGCAGGTCGGCATGGAGATCGACGCCATGCAGAGACTCTGGCGCTGGTATGGGCCACAGACCGTCGGCGCGTTCGCCGGCTGGGCGGTCCTGATCGGCTTTGGACCGAGCGCCCGCTTGGCGGCTGGTGTCGTGTTCGTCGTCATCGCGCTCGGCCTTGGTGTCGTGACCTGGCGCTCCGAGGACGCCGGCCCTCAGCCTCGCGCCTGACGCCGGCCCTGCGCCTCCCGTCTGACGCCGGCCCTCCGCCTCGCGCCTTCACTTCAGTTGGTAAAGTAACGGTTGGAATGGCCGTCGATGAGACATGTCCGGTATGCATGACCGCGGAGATCGTGTGCGGCAAGTGGACTCTGCTGCTGATACGCGACCTGGCGGAGGGGTGCTCGCGCTTCTGCGAGCTTGAACGCTCGCTGGCCGGGATCAGCCCGCGCACGCTGTCGCTGCGGCTGCGCGCGCTCGAGGTGCAGGAGATCGTCGAGCGTCACACCTTCCCCGAGGTGCCGCCGCGAGTGGAGTACGCGCTGACCGAGAAGGGCCGCGCGCTGTTGCCGATTGTCGACGACATGCGCGCATACGGCGAACACTGGCTGGAAGCGACCGATCGAAGATCGGCCAGCGCCGATCGCCCGGCGCCTGACGCGCTGGCCGTCGCCTAGAGTTCTCGAACAAGGGGGGTGTGGGGCCGGGCGTCTCGGGTCATACCGGCGTCACCTGACTGCAAGCAGCGCTGCGTCGAGCAGGAGCGTCGCGGACCAACGCGAAGTGAGCGAATCGTGCGTTCGCTTCAGCTCGAGACAGCCCTGACGGAGTTCGTCGACGCCGCCGCTCAGCATCTGCGCAAAGAGATCGCGGCCGGGGCGGAGGTCCCGTTCGAGCTGGGCTCACAGCGAGGGCGCGGGGCGCGGGGAGGCGGAACGGCCGCTACCCAGCTCTACTGCTACACGGCGCTGACAGGCGCGTTCATCGCCGAGCGCGAGGCGGATCTGCAGCGACTGACGGCACATGGTCACGCCGCGGGACTGCTCGAGGACTTCGACGGGCTCGACCGATATCTGACCGGCGCGGGCGTCGAGGTCGGACGGATGCGGGGAAGCATGCGCGCAAACGCCGCGCTGAGGGCGCTGCTGCAGGACGTGTTCGAGGAGCAGACCGACTTCGACGTGCGTCCCGAGCGCCTGGCCGCGGCGCTCGAGCGGCTCGAGCAGTCGACGTCGGCGAGCGCCGGCGAGACGATGCTGGTGGCGACGCTTCACGGCGTGGCGATCTCCTCGCCCGAGCTGCAACTGACGAGAGGGCTGACGATCGCTCGCCCCGAGGCGCTGCGCGGCGCGCCCGAGGGGGCCATAGCGGCGGGCGAGGACGGGTCACAGGACCATCTGCTCGTCGTCCTCGGACTCGATGATCCCGATCGGGCGCAGGCCGCGCCGCAGGATGCACTGGCGCGCGGGCGCGGAGTACTGAAGGACCTGCTGCGCGCGCTGCGGCTGTTCGGCGACGGCCGTGTCACGCTCGGTGCGCTCGCCTGGACGCAGGTGACGGGCACCGCAGAACGATGGAGCCCGGTGGCGTTGGGCACCGGCGGACGACCGCACGGGATGCTGGTGGTCACGGCCGAGCAGGCGGACGAGTTGCGCGCGTTCTGCAACCTCGTCTCCCGCCGGGCGCCTCACGGCAACGAGCTGGCCTGGGCACTCAGGCGATTCGAGCTGGGATGCGAGCGCGAGAGCTGGCACGAGGCGCTGAGCGATCATCTGATGGCGCTACGCGCGCTGCTCGAGCCCGAGGGGCCGGGCAGTGGACTGCTCGCCGGTCGGCTCGCCGCGCTGTGCGCGACGCCCGAGCATCGCGTCGGACTGACCGAGCGGATCGTGCGGGCGCTCGCGCTGGAGCGCTCGGTGATCGCGGGCGCCCCGGTGCCGCGTGCGGCTGACGAGACGCTGGCCACGGACGTCATCGCCAATCACCTCAGGGCACTGTTGAGAGATGTGATCTGCGGCCACCTCGACCCCGACCTCGCCGCGCTCGCCGACGAGCTGCTGTTGGGCGACGAGCCGTCAGGCGAAGAGGTGGCGAGCGATCCGGGCGAGTCCCGCGAGGTCCTCGACGTCTTGGTCTAGATTCGGGACGAGGATCGGATCGGCTTCCCCCAGTGTGCGGGTCAGGCCTTCGATCGTGTCCTCGTCGCGTCGGACGAGCACGTCGAAGTCAGCCAGGTTGTGGGCGGCCCGTGCCGCCAGTGAGTCGCCCAGATCGGGCGCAAGCAGGGCCGTGGCCTCCTCGGGCGAGTGGCCGCCGAGGCCGTCCACGTGGACGCGGTTGACGATCAGGCCGCCGCGGGACATGCCGGCGCCGGACAGCTTCTCCGCGAGGAAGACCGCCTCACGCGCGGCCTCGGGCTCGGGCGAGCTGACGATCAGGAAGGTCGTCGTCCGCTCGCGCAGCAGCAGGGCCACGCCGCGAGTGCGCTCGCCGAAACCGTCGATCACACCCGTGAGCGAGCGGAAGAAACCGGACAGGTCGCCGAGCATGTCGACGCCGGTGACGCGCGCGAAGATCGCGAAGACGAGGCCTGTGGAGCGGCCGAGGAAACGAGCTGTGAAGCCGCCGGGGGCGATGAACACCTTCAGGGCTCGTCCCTCCAGGAAATGCAGCAGGTTGCTCGGAGCCTCGAGGAAATCCAGCGCATTGCGGGAAGGCGGGGTGTCGAGCACGATCGTGTCGAAGTCCCGTTCGTGGTGGAGCTCATACAGCTTGGAGATCGCGCTCAGCTCCTGCGAGCCCGCGACGGCCGAGGAGAGCTCGCGGTAGATCGGGTTGGCGAGGATCTCTTCGCGCGCGCGCTCGTCGGGGGCGAGCCGGGTGACGATCTCGTCGAACGTGCGCTTGGGGTCGAGCATCATCGCCCACAGCTCGCCCTTCATCGGCACGCCCTGCGCCGCGAACAGGCTCGGGTCGATCGGCTGGGGCTCGCCTGAGAGCTCGCTGAGGCCCAGGGCCGCGGCCAGGCGCTTGGCGGGGTCGATCGTCACGACCGCGACCTTCTGACCTTCGGCGGCCAGCGCGAGTGCGAGCGCCGCGGAGGTGGTCGTCTTTCCGACGCCGCCCGCGCCGAGGCAGATGCAGACCCGCTTGCCCTTCAGCCGCTTGGCGAGCCCGCGTGGGGGCCGCCGCCCCGTCGTGCCGTCGCTCGCGGGCATCCCGGCATCGTAGTTGCCATGCAGGAATCCCCTATCGCCATGCGAATACCCATCGGACGGCTTTCCCGCAATCGAGTATCGGAGCCCACCGTGCAAGGAAAGGCCAAGGTCATCGCGTTCGCCAATCAGAAGGGCGGCGTGGCCAAGACGACGACGACGCTGAACCTGGCCGCCGCATTCGCGGAGGAGGGCCATCGGGTGCTGTGCGTCGACATGGATCCGCAGGGCAACCTGACGATGTCCCAGGGCATCGACCCCGACACGCTCGACAAATCGATGTACGACGTGCTCGTGCACAAGGTCTCGATTCGCGAGGTGGTCCGCAAGCGCGAGATCGACGTCGCCTGCGCGTCGATCGATCTCGCGGGCGCGGAGATCGCGATGTCGACGATGATCGGCCGCGAGCGCTCGCTGCAGAAGGCGTTCGAACCGATCCTCGAGGACTACGACTTCATCTGCATCGACACGCCGCCGAGCCTCGGTTTGCTGACGATCAACGCGCTCACGGCGGCCGACAAGGTGATCGTCCCCGTGCAGTGCGAGTATCTGTCGATGCGTGGGCTCATCCAACTGCAGAACACGCTCGCGATGATCCGCGAGAACCTCAACCCCGGCGTCGACATCGAGGGTATCCTGCCGACGTTGGTCGATTCGCGGACGATCCACGCCAAGGAGGCGATCGAGATCCTCGAGGAGAACTTCGGCGATCGCGTGTTCGCCTCGCGCATCCGCAAGACCGTCCGCTTCGCAGAGGCCCCGGTGAAGGGCATGTCGGTGCTCAAGTACGAGCCGGACGGGGTCGCGGCGCAGTCCTACCGGCAACTCGCGCAGGAGGTCTTGACTCATGGCAAACCCTAAACGGGCAAGCATGCGTGAAGGGCCGCTCGCGGCGTTGTTCCGCAAGACCGAAGACGACGAGCACCCTGATGTCACGCCGGAGCCTGCCCCGGCGAAGACAGGCGGCAAGCGCGCCTCAGCGCCGAAGGGCGATGCATCCCCGACGGGCGATGTATCCCGGGGGAACGCGCCGCGAGGGGACGCGTCGCGCCGCGACTCGCGTCCCTCAGCGGCGCCGGCGCATCCCCGCGAGAGCGGCCTGCCCCATCCCGCGTTGAGCGCCTCTGGGCACGAGCCCGAAGCGGACACGCGAGTGGCCACGCCACGCGAGCGCCTACGCCACGCCTTCTCCTCGGAGATCCCCGACAACGTGATGGATCGCGCGCCCGCGCGGCCGGTGATGGACGGATACACGCGCGAGCACCCGACCTCCGCCGGACCCGTCGGGCAGCCCGTGATCCGCGTCGTCGGCGTCGGCGGAGCGGGCGTGAACGCCGTCAACCGCATGGTCGAGGCCGAGGTCGAGGGCGTGGAGTTCCTCGCGGTCAACACCGATCTTCAGTCGCTGCAGCAGTCGACCGCCGACATCACGATGCACATCGGCGCCGAGCTGACGCGAGGGCTCGGCTCGGGCTCTGATGCGAACGTCGGACGTCAGGCGGCGATGGAGGACTACGACCGCGTGAAGGCCCTGTTGAAGGGGTCGGACATGATCTTCATCACCGCCGGAGCCGGCGGGGGGACGGGCACCGGCGCCGCGCCGATCGTCGCGCGGATCTCCCGCGAAGTCGGCGCGCTCACGGTCGCGATCGTGACGAAGCCGTTCGGCTTCGAGGGCTCGCGCCGGGGCGAGCAGGCCGAGCACGGCGTCGCCGCGCTGGCTCAGGAGGTGGACACGCTGATCGTGGTGCCCAACAACCGGCTGCTGTCGGTGCTCGACAAGCAGACCGCGATGGTCGAGGCCTTCCGCGTCGCCGACGATGTGCTCCGCCAGGGAGTGCAGGGCATCTCCGACCTCGTCACGCTGCCCGGGCTGATCAACCTCGACTTCGCCGACGTGCGCACGATCATGTCCGAGGCCGGCAACGCGCTGCTCGGCATCGGCATGGGCGCGGGCGGCGACGGCCGCGCCACCGAGGCGGCGATCCAAGCTGTCTCCTCGCCCCTGCTCGAGACCTCGATGGAGGGCGCGCGCTCGATCCTCCTGTCGATCACCGGCGGCCGGGACCTGTCGCTGTGGGAGGTCAACGAGGCCGCCAAGGCCGTGTCCGAGGCCGCCCATCCGGACGCGAACATCATCTTCGGCGCGATGGTCGACGAGAAGCTCGACGACCAGGTGTGGGTCACGGTCGTGGCGACCGGCTACGGCGAGGAGGGCCGGCGCAAGAGCGTCAGTCGCCTCAACGAGCCCGCCGGCGAGCCGCGCGTGCGGCGCGCGAGCGCCCCGTCGCGTCCGGCGCCGCGACGCGGCGGGGGTCTTGCGGTCGACGAATTGGAAGTCCCTGAGTTCATCCCGAATCTCTGACGCGCGTCAGAGGGCGCAGTACTTCGACGGCGCGTCCCGCATTCCGATGCGCGCCTGTGATATCGCTCTGGGATGAGCGTGAGAGGCGAGAGGGGGATGGTCGCCGCCGGGCATCCGCTGACGGCCGAGGCCGGCGCGAAGGTGCTGCGTGAAGGCGGCAACGCGGTCGACGCCGCCGTCGCCGCGATGCTCACCTCGTTCGCCGCCGAGCCGCTGCTGACCGGGCTGGGCGCCGGCGGCCACATGCTCGTGGCCGGAGGCGGCGAGGAGCCGGCGCTGCTCGACTTCTTCGTCGAGGCGCCCACCGATCCACGAGCGGACGGCGGCGTGGCTGCCGTCGAGGATGCCTCGGGGGAGGGCTCAGACGTGGATCTGCGCCCGGTCGATGTCTCCTTCGGAGACGCCGTGCAGGTGTTTCACATCGGCCCGGCCTCGTGCGGCGCCTACGGGACGCCCGCAGGCGTGTGCGAGGCTGTGGCGCGGTGGGGGACGATCCCGCTCGAAGAGCTCGTCGCGCCGGCGGTGGAGCTCGCGAGGGAGGGCGTCGCGCTGAACGCCGGGCAGGCCTACATCGCGAAGATCCTCGTCGAGCTTCTGACATCGACGCCCGAGTGCGCCGCGCTGTGGGCGCCCGAGGGCCGCATCCTGCGCGAGGGGGAGATGCTGCGCAACCCCGAGCTTGGCGAGACCTTGTCCCGGCTGGGGAGGGAGGGCGCCGAGCCGTTCTACCACGGCGAGATCGCGGCAAAGGTGTGCAAGTGGGTGCGATCGCTCGGGGGATCGCTCAGTGGCGAGGACTTCGCGGGTTACCGTGCGGTCGTGCGCGAGCCCGTGAGGGTCTCCTATCGCGACCACGAGGTCCTCTCGAACCCGCCGCCGTCAGCCGGTGGGACACTGCTGGCCTACGCGCTTGCGCTGCTCGACCGCGGGCCCGCGCCGCCGCGGCTCGGAGGCGTCGTCGCGGCGATGGCGGCAGCCCAGTCCGAGCGCACGCCGGAGTTCGTCGAGGACCTCGAGCGCGAGGGCTTCCTAGAGCGCTTCCTTGGGTCGCGCCTCGGCTCGACGACCCACATCTCCGTGCTCGACGATCGCGGGTGCGCGTGCTCTGTGACGTGCACGAACGGCGAGGGCTCGGGCGTCGTCGTCCCGGGCACCGGCATCCACATGAACAACGTGATGGGGGAGCAGGACCTGAACCCGCTCGGCTTCCACCGCCACCCGCGCGGACGACGGATGCCGAGCATGATGGCGCCGACCGTCGTGATGCGCGACGGTCAGGTCGAGCTGGTGCTGGGGAGCGCCGGCTCGAACCGCATCCGCTCCGCCCTCCTGCAGACGATCGTCGGCGTCGTCGACAACGACCTCGGTGTACGCGCGGCGGTCGATGCCCCGCGGGTGCACTTCGAGGACAGCGTGCTCTATTGCGAGCCTGGGATCGATTTGGCCGAGCTTCACGTCGACGGGGACCACTCCGCGTCGTTCGCAGAGGTCGTGGAGTTCGCTGCGCTCAACCTCTTCTTCGGTGGAGTCCAGGCGGTGCAGCGACGCGGAGCGACCGTTAACGGCGCCGGGGACCCCCGGCGCGGAGGCGTGGCGGTGAGCGCGTGAACGAGACATACCGGATGGCTGCGGGCATGATGCGCGGGGTGGCAGGGCACGCTAATCGTTCGGCGGCGGCGGCGGCGGCGGCAACAGCAGCAGCAGCAGCGGGAACGCTGCTCGTGGCGATCTCGATCGCCGGCTGCGGGGGGATCAAGGCCCCCGATCTGTTCCTCGTGGAACGCGGTGGGAGCGTGCCGGGCGCGAGGCTGACGCTCGTGGTGAACGAAGAAGGCGGCGTGCGCTGCAACGGCGTCGAGAGGACGAAACTAGGCGACCCCGAACTAGTGCAGGCGCGCACGATCGAGGAAGACCTCCGCGATCCCGCCTCGAAGAACCTCTCCCTCCCCGCAGAGCGCGGATCGGTGTTCAGCTACTACGTGCGCGAAGAACGTGGCACTGTGCGCTTCAGCGACAACTCCTCCGGCCAGCCTCCCGTCTTTCGCAGGCTTGTCCTGTTCGTGTTGCAGACGGCGCAGCGGGTTTGCCATCTAGCTCAGTAGGCCACCAGGGAGCATGCGAGTGAGCTCGTCCGTGTTCTCTATTGACAACATAGGGGGTTGGGTGTATGTTCTCCACTGTTACGGCTTCTCAAGTGGGGTTGCCGGGCGTTGATAGGTCGGGTTTGGGTCGGGCTTACCGGTCTGGTTCAAGCGCTTGTCGGGGATGTTTGTGGAGAGGGAGCCGGACCGTATGAAGAGGGGTTGTTTTCGCGTGAGCTCATCGGGGACAGGCGTGTGGGGGATCGTTGCGCACCGTGATGGTGCCGTAGCTAGATGCGTCAGCGCTGCTGACACATCTCTCTCTCTCTCTCTCTCTCTCTTGCCCTGATCTTCTAGGGCCTGACCCTCGTCTCGGCGCCCCGAGGGGCGCTCCTCTCGATCTTCTAGCCGGTATTCCCCGCGCCTGTGTGCGCGGTATTAGTCGTTCCCGGCCCGGTGTTCGGGGTTCCCGGCCCGGTGTCGAGGATCTGGTCGAGCGGCGCGCGGCTTGTCTGGTCGAGCGACGTATGGCTTGCGGAGCGCGTTGTGGCCTCTAGGTTGAAGCCCGTCGCGGGTCGGCGCCCGGGGAGCGGTGTGCGCGCGGTCAACGGCAGGCCCGAGCGTGTGCGTGGCCGTCTTGGGATGGAGGTCTCAGAGGTGCAGCGCTCACGAGTGCTGGGCGCCGCGAGGCGGGTCGTCTCCGAGCACGGGTACGAGGGGATGTCCGTCGCGCGGGTGACGGGGCGGGCGGGGGTGTCTCGTCGGACGTTCTACGACCTGTTCGAGGATCGCGACGACTGCTTCCTCACACTCTTCACCCGCGCGGTCGAGGTCGCGAGAGACCGTGTTGTCCCGGCGTATGAGAGTCAAGGTTCGTGGGCGGCCGGGGTTCGTCGTGCGCTGGCGGAGCTCTTGGGGTTGCTGGACGAGGAACCCGCGATCGGTCGGGTTCTCCTGGTCGATGCGCTGAGGGCCGGTCCGCGTGTGTTGGCTCGTCGCGCCGAGGTTCTCACGGCGGTGAGCGCGGTCGTCGATCGCGACGGCGCAGCCGCGAGCACCGCGAAGGGCTTCGCGTCCCTGACAGGAGAGGGCGTGACCGGGGGCGTTCTCGGGGTGATCCACAGTCGCCTCCTGCAGAACGACTCGACCCCGCTGTCCGGGCTCCTGAGCCAGTTGACCTCGATGATCGTGCTGCCTTATCTCGGGCCGAGCGCGGCGCGTAGGGAGCTCGAGCGCCCGGTGTCGCAGGCCGAGGCGGGCTCGGAGACCGAGGCGGCCTTGCCAGCTGACACGGTGGCGAAGCAACGGGCCAGGGATCCTCTGGAGGGTCTCGAGATGCGTGTCACCTATCGCACGCTGCGCGTCCTCGATGTGATCGCGGCGCAGCCGGGTGTGAGCAACAGGATCGTCGCTGACGAAGCGGGGATCTCCGACCAGGGGCAGGTGTCGAAGCTCCTGGCGCGCTTGGAGCGTCTGGGTTTGATCGGCAACACCGGGCACGGTCAGCCGAGTGGGGAGCCGAACGCGTGGCGACTCACCCCACGGGGACAGGAAATACACGACGCGACCGGCGCACGAACGGTCCGCACCAACGAGAAGGGGAACAACTGATGAACGCTCGCAGGCTCACCGTCACGAATCCCTTCTCGCGTCGCATGTTCTCGGCCGGGCTCGTTTCGCTGTGCGCTTTCACGACGGGCTTGCTCACGAGCGCGCCGGCGATGGCCGCCGCTCCCGAAGCGCCCTCCGCCGTCGAAGTCCAGCCGGTAACCGAAGCGACCAGAGCGTTCGTGCAGGGTAGATTGAACCCCGGCAAAGAAGGTGAACCGGGAACGTTCGAAGCGGGCACCTACGAATTCCTCTACCGCGAATCGAAAACCACGTGTGAAGGCGGCGGTCATGCTCCTGTGTCACCGGGCATGTCGCTGGGCGGGGGACGGGAACCGGTGCAGGAAGTCATCGAAGGACTGAACCCCGACACGGAATATGCGGTGTGCCTGCTCGCGCGCAACGAGGCGGGAACGGAAACGTCCGTCGGTCCCGCAGCGCGCTTCAGAACCGCGATCCCGCCGGAAACGCCCGAAACCGGCGCTCCTACTGCGGTCGCCGGAGCCTCGGCGACCCTGCAGGGAGTCCTCAATCCCCACAGCAAAGCCGAAGCCGGCAGCTACCAGTTCATATATAAGATCTCGGAAAGCGAATGTGAAAACGGAGAAAGCCTTACGCCCGAACCTCCTGGCATAGCGTCGGGACAAGAACGCGAAGTCGTCACGGCCGAGGCGACCGGGCTTCAGCCGGGCGCCATGTACACGTTCTGCCTCGTTGCCTTCAACGGAGCCGGGGAACGCGAGGTGGGTGCACCCGAGCACTTTACGGCCCTGGCAGCCGCTCCCACGGTCAGTGACGAAACATTCTCTAAAGTGGCCGCAACCTCAGCGGTCGTAGGCGCCCAGATAGACCCGGACGGGCTGCCAACTGCGTATCGCGTCGAATACGTCACAGACGCGCAATTCAAATCGCAAGCCTGGTCGGGGGCTACGCTCGTGCCGTCCACAGAGGCGCAACTACCAGAGGCCGGCGCGCCCGTTCCGGTGCGTGTCGAACTCGCGGGTCTGGAGCCCGAAACGAAGTACGATTTTCGTTTCTCCGCGACGAACTCGGCGGGAGCCGTTTCCGGCATTGGCGCGATTGTCGAAACCTTGGCTGCCGCCACGGACCAGAGCCTTCCGGATGGCCGAGCCTACGAGCTCGTTTCAAGCGCCAGCGAACCGGGAGAAGTCTACGTGCCGACGATACCGGGTTCCGCGCCTCCTCGTCAAATCGAACAAAGCTTCACGGAATTGCCGTTTCGTGCAGCGGCGAACGGGAGTGCGCTCGCTTATGTAGGCGACCCTGGAGCTGTGGGAGGCAACGGCAGCTCTGGGAAAGGGTTAGGCAACGAGTACCTTGCAGGTCGGGGGGTGAGGTCGGGGCCCAATGGTTGGGAAGTCAGCGACATCAATCCTGCCGCCGGCGAAGGCGAAACAGCCAGAGAAGCGCAGCTGACGACGTACGAATTCTTTTCTGAGGATCTGTCGATGGGATTCCTGAGCTCCCCTGCCCAGCCCCTGGCGATGACGGCCGACCCATCCGGCCCTCCGAACTGCTGGGTCATGTACTCGCACAGTTCGAGCGACGATCGCTTTCATGCGCTGTTCAGCAGCACGGAGACACCCGGCTCTTGTGGCGGCCGCGAAGGAGCTGAGTCACTGGAACAGTTCAGATTTGCTGGAGCATCGGCGGACAGCTCACAGACGCTCTTTCAGACTCCAGCCGCCTTGGTGGGCGGTGCGACAGTCACGATTGGCCGGGGCAACAACCTCTACGACTCGCGCTCGGGCACACTGCGGCTGGTGAATGTTCTCCCCGACGGAGAACTCGATGCAAACGCTACCTTTGGTGGGCCGGCGGCTGAAACAAGTAATCCACCTGACTTCAGCAGCGCGATTTCGGCCGATGGCTCTCGCGTGTTCTGGAGCGATGCGATAACAGGCGCCGTGTATGTTCGCGAGAATCCGTTCGGTACCCAAGGCGAATGTCCGGTCGTTGCTGATGCATGCACTTTGGCGGTCTCGACAGGACCTGCGAAATTCTGGACCGCGAGCCACGATGGACGCTATGCGATCTATAGCGACAGTGAAGGGCTCTGGCGATTCGACGTACAGACCGGAATGCGAGAACAGCTGGCAGATGGGGCCGCGGCGGTGCAAGGAGTGATCGGAACAAGCGAAGACGGCGCATATGTTTACTTCGTTGCGGCGGGAGCACTCGAAAGCGAGCCGAATATGCGCAAAGAAGTGTCTGCCGGGCGTGAATGTGCCGAAGCGGGAGGAGAAGAAGAACACGGTCGCCTCCCGATTGGCGTCGGCTGCAACCTGTATGTGTGGCACGTGGGGCAGCCGCTTCGGTTTATCGCGACTCTGGCGGCGAAAGACAACAACCTCAAGCAGGCCAATACGACGCGCGGACAGCGTTATGGTGACTGGCGTCCAGATCTGGGATCGAGGACCGCTGAGCTGGCTCCTGACGGCACCCACCTGGTCTTCGCGTCTACGCAGCAGCTGACGGACTATGACAACAGCGAGCTTGGTCCTGAAAAAGAAGGCTTGGGAGGTCTCGAGGTATTCGCGTACAACGCTGCGACGGAGCATCTGTCGTGCGCTTCCTGCGACCCGTCCGGAGCTCCGCCGGACGCTGCTATCGACGGGAGTTTGGGCACGGGTGGAGGCACGTATCTGCCGGTGAGCTCGCATGCCACGTTCATGAGGCGATGGATGAGCACCGATGGCTCGGAGGTGTTTTTCAACTCGAGTCAGCCGTTGGTGCCTTACGACACGAACTCGGTGCAGGACGTCTATGAGTGGGAGGCGGAAGGTACGCATAGCTGTCCGCCCAAGGAGCCTGCGCGGTTGGATGGAGGCTGTGTCTTCTTGCTGTCCGGCGGGGAAAGCTACGATTTCTCATATTTTGTCGACGCGGGTGCGAATGGCTCGGACGTATTCATCGCCCATCGTGGTCCACTGGGGAGCGTCGGTCCACGGGATGACAAAGTCCATATTTACGACGCGCGCGTAGGAGGCGGCTTCTTGTACGGCTCTCTCGCCTGCACCGGCACTGGTTGCCAAGGCACGCCACCGGCCGCGCCGCTCTTCGCGACTCCGTCGAGCGTCACGTTCAGTGGTCTCGGCAACTTTCCACGGTCGAGACCACCGGCAGCGTCGAGGCCGAAGAACGCCACTCGGACTCGCGCCGAAAAGCTTGCCAAGGCCTTGAAGGCCTGCCGGACAGACAGGACGAAGCGCAGGCGAGTCGCCTGTGAAGCCCGGGCCCGCAAACGGTTCGGTCCCCTTCACAAGTCGAAGAAGGTGGGCAAATCCATGAAACCCGGCAACAAACGGAGGGTAAAATCATGATCGTTCGCTCTCGTTTGAAGTCGGTGCGGGCCGTTGCCGCCACCCTTCTGGTTGTGCTGACGGCGTGTATCTGGTCGTTCTCCAGCGCTTCGGCGTTCGCCGCAGCCGAAGGCCCTGGGTGGATGCTGACCGCCCGCACGATCCCTACCAACCTCTCTCCCACGGCGCCCATCTCGCCGGCGGTGAGCGGGACGATCAAGATCGATGTCTTCAACGTCGGCGCGAAGGCGAGTACCGGCACGATCACGGTGACAGATGTGCTGCCCGCGGGGGTGGAAGTCAGGGATGCCGGAGACCTTCAAGGTCTCGGCGACGGCGTCGATCCGACGCTCGGTCATTCCCTGTGGAACTGCACGGGAAATGGTCTCGGCGCGTCCCCACGGCTGACGGAAGCAACCGTGATCACCTGCACGAATGCTCATGAAGTAGCCGGTGGTGGCGGACTTCCCACCCTCATTGGGCTCGCTGTGGAGGTAAAGCCCGGGGTCGTCGAAGGCTCGGCAACAAACCGAGTCGCGATCGCAGGCGGGGGCTCCCTTGGTCCGGCGAGCACCCAAGACCCGATAACGATCAGCACCCACGCTCCGGGGTTCGGTCTGGTGGGTTGGGATGGCTGGTTCTCGAACTCGGACGGCACGGTGGACACGCAGGCCGGATCGCACCCCTACGAGGCGGTTTTCAGCTTCGATCTCGCGAGCATGCTCAAGGAAGCCGGCGCCCCGGGCGGAAGACGCGTAGGGTCGCTCATACCAGCCGGCGGAGAAATCAGGAATCTAGAAGTCGAGCTGCCACCCGGTTTTATCGGCAATCCAGGAGCGGTGCCGACGTGCACGCGCGGGGACTTCGCTGCGGCCCTATGCCCTAACGACAGCCAAGTCGGCAACGGCCAGGTTCTCTTTGCTCTCGGTTTGTCCAAGACATTCAGAGTGTTCAATCTGGTGCCGCCTCCAGGCGCCCCGGCGGAGTTCGGCTTCATCTTCTCGAGCGTTGCCACCTACGTGGATTCGTCGGTCCGCAGCGGTCGCGATTACGGGATCACCTCGCACATCGACAACATCGCACAGAGGGAAGCGATAGAGAGCGTGCTCTACCTGTGGGGCAATCCGGCCGATCCAACCCATACCCAGTGGCGTAACGGCGACGGTTGCTCGCCGGAACAGCTTTCGGGTTTTGGAAGCGAACCGAACGAACTCATCTGCAAGCCCGTGTCGATCTCACCGAAGCCGTTCCTGACGCTGCCAACGGCGTGTGGCGACGCGCAGCCGTTCGTCATCCGCGCGAACACGTGGACGAACGGGAGCATGATCTCCGAAGCGAAGTTCCTCTCTCACGACGCCGGCGGCAGCGAAACGGGTTTCACCGGCTGCGAACGCCTCGTGTTCGGGCCTTCGATCACGGTCTCTCCCGACACCTCGGAGGCAGACCACCCGACGGGTCTGACCGTGGATGTAAAGCCACCCCTCGGGGGGCTTGAACAGCTCGAAGGGTTTTCGAGCTCGGATATTCGAGACACGACCGTGACACTCCCTCCGGGCCTCGTCATCAACCCGGGTCAGGCCGCGGGCCTGCAAGCCTGCCAGCCCCCGCAGGACGGTCTCACGACAGAAGCGGAAAAAGCGGAAGGCAAGGAGAACGACGGGCCCCCGTCCTGTCCACTGGCTTCAAAAGTCGGCACGGTCAGGGCCAAGACGCCCCTGCTCGAAGCGTCGGCGGAAAAGGAACTGGAAGGCGACGTCTACGTGCTCCAGTCGAATCCGCCAAATCTCAAGCTCTTGGCCGCCTTCTCGGCCGACGGCGTGAACGTCAAGCTGGTCCTGAACGTGCACCTCGACGAAACGACCGGCCAATTGACCACCACGGTCGCGAACGTTCCGGAGTTTCCCGTCAATGACTTCAAGCTGTCCTTCAGTGGCGGCGCCCAAGCGGCGCTGGACACGCCTCCGCAGTGCGGAACCTACCTAGCAACATCGGACTTCACGCCGTGGAGCACTCCGTTCGTCTCCGATCTGGCCACGAACGCGAGCTTCGGGATCACGGCCGGCCCCGGCGGTGCGCCATGTCCCTCCGCTCCGATGCCCTTCGCGCCCTCGATGGTCGCCGGCTCGACGACCGACCAGGCGGGCGGGTTCACCGACTTCTCGCTGCTGTTGCAGCGCGGTGATGGGCAGCAGCGCATCGAAAAGCTCCAGTTCGAGGCCCCGCGAGGATTGTCCGGGATGATCAGTCGGGTCCAGTTGTGCGACGAACCGAACGCCAACGCGGGAACGTGTCCGGCCGCGTCGCACATCGGCCATGCGGTCGTGGCTTCCGGTCCGGGTCCTTACCCGCTGGTGCTGCCGCAGCCCGGCGAGCCGGAACTCCCGATCTACCTTACGGGCCCGTACAAGGGCTCCCCGTTCGGGTTGTCGATCGTGACTCCGGTGCTCGCGGGTCCGTTCAACCTCGGCACGATCGTAACCCGGGCGAGGATCGACGTGGACTCGCACACGGCCCAGATCACGGTCACGACAGACCCTTTGCCGCAGATCGTGGACGGCGTCCCCACCGACCTGCGCTCGATCGACGCGGTGATCGACCGAGCAGGGTTCATGTTCAACCCGACGAACTGCGAACCGCAGGCGTTCTCGGGGACCGCGACGAGCGCGCAGGGCGCCGTGGCCGGGATCTCGAGTCGGTTCGGGGTGGGGTCGTGCCAGAGCCTGAAGTTCGCCCCCAAATTCTCGGTCACGACGCCGGGCCATACCAGCAGGGCCAACGGGGCTGGATTGACGGCGAAGCTGTCCTATCCCAGCGCCGCGCAGGGCACTCAAGCGAACATCACCCGCGTCAAGGTCGACCTCCCCAAGCAACTCCCGTCGCGGTTGACGACGCTGCAGAAGGCGTGCACGGCCGTGCAATTCGAAGCGAACCCGGCGGGATGTCCGCAGGCTTCGATCATCGGCCACGCGACCGTCACGACACCGGTGCTGCCGGTTCCGCTGACAGGGCCGACGTACTTCGTGAGCCATGGTGGAGAAGCGTTCCCGTCGCTGACGATGGTCCTGCAGGGCGACGGCGTGACGGTCGACCTGGTTGGTGCGACGTTCATCAGCAGGGCGGGGATCACGAGCACGACGTTCAAGACGGTGCCGGACGTGCCGTTCAACACGTTCGCGCTGACGTTGCCTCAGGGCAGGTACTCCGCGCTAGCGGCGAATGGGAACCTCTGTAAGAGCCGACTGGCGATGCCTACCGAATTTCTCGCGCAGAACGGCTTGAAGATCAACCGGTCGACTCCGATCGGCGTCAGCGGATGCGCCAAGACCAAGGCGCTCACGCGCGCGCAGAAGCTCACCGCCGCGCTCAAGGCATGCCACGGGAAGGCGAAGCCCAAGCGCGGGAGATGCGTGGCGAGAGC
>DASXIB010000037.1:0-1640 GCA_036498245.1 Solirubrobacteraceae bacterium | reverse complement strand
CGGCGCCGTGCCGGTCAAGCCGCCGCCCATCAGAAGCGAGGAACGGCGGCCCGCCGATGATCGTCCGGGGCGGCCAGAACCTGTCAACAGCACCTTCGGCGTCGGCTTCGCCGCAGACTTTTGACAGAACCTGCCCGCAGTCCCGGGGTTCGAAGCTACCGGGAGCCCGGGAGGACCGGGCCGGGCCGAGAAGCGCTCAGTCATCGTCGCTTATCGCTTGACAAGAATAGCAGAACTATATAGTTTCTCAATGTGAACTCGCCGACGATTCCCGCCCGATCGGAGCGGATCGACTACATCTCGAGAGAGCTGCTCCCGCGGGCGGCGTTGCTCACCCGGCTGCTCGTCAGGCAGCTCGGCGGAGAGCTGTCACGAACCGAACTCGGTCTCCTGAAGACCCTCGACGACCGCTCCCGGCGAATCACCGAGCTCGCCGACCTGCAGGGTTTGGCGCAGCCAACGATCACGATCCTGGTCAAGCAGCTCGAAGAGAGAGGACTCGTCACGCGGACGCGCCAGTCCGGCGACGCACGCGTCGTCCTCGTCAGCTTGACCGAAAGCGGCAACGCCGCGCTCGAGGACTACCGCGGAAAGCTTCGCGCTGTTCTCGGCGGGCACCTCACCGGGATCTCGGATGAGCAAGTCGAGGCGCTCGCCGCCGCAACCGAGACGCTCTCGCGACTCGTCGATGTCCTGCAGCTACAGCCCGCGCAATGATGGGCGGAGGAACGATGACCAACTCCGGTCCGACCTTCTCGGTCGGCGGCGACATCCCCGTTCGCCGCCTCGGTTTCGGGGCGATGCGCATCACCGGCCCGGGCACCTGGGGTCCACCTCCCGACCGCGCGGCGGCGCGAGCGCTCCTTCGCCGGGCCGTCGAGCTGGGTGTCGAGCTGATCGACACGGCCGACGCCTACGGGCCGGGCGTTTCAGAGGAGCTCATTGCCGAAGCTCTCTTCCCTTACGACGGGCTGCTTATCGCGACCAAGGGCGGCTACGAACGCACAGGCCCCAGTGGCAGGAATGCCAAAGGGGAACTGATCGGGTGGACGCCCAACGGCCGCCCCGACCACCTTCGCTCCGCCTGCGAAGCGTCGCTGAGCCGACTCCGGCTCGATCGCATCGACCTCTACCAGCTGCATACCCCCGACCCAGCCGTCCCTTACGCAGAGTCGATCGGCGCGCTCAACGACCTGCAACGCGAGGGCAAGATCCGGCACATCGGCGTCTCCAACGTCACGCTCCAGCAACTCGCCGCCGCCCGGACCGTCACCGCGATCAGCACCGTGCAGAACCGCCTTGACCTCACCAACCACTACTGGCACGACATGCTGACCGAGTGCGAGCCGCACAAGATCGGATTCATCCCCTACCGGCCGCTCCGCGCCTGGGACGATGCGAAACAGCAGCACGCCCTGGCGCGAGCCGCCTGCCGGCACAACGCAAACACCGACCAGATCGCCCTCGCCTGGCTGCTCGCGATCTCGCCGGTCACCCTGCCCATCCCCGGCACCGCAACTCAAGCGCACCTCGAAGCCAACCTTGCAGCCGCCGCGCTCCAACTCGACCAAGACGAGATAGATGCCATCACCGCGGCGGTTTCGACGCATCGCGGCCAGTCGCCGACGTAGGGACGTGAA
>DASXIB010000036.1:0-1937 GCA_036498245.1 Solirubrobacteraceae bacterium | reverse complement strand
GGGAGTCAGTCAGCCGGCGCAGACATCGCGCAGGCGCTGCACCGACCGGCGCAGCAGTCGCGAGACCTGCATCTGCGATACACCCACCCGCTCGGCGATCTCGGTCTGGGTGAGATCCTCGCCGAAGCGAAGAAACAGGATCTGACGCTCGCGTTCGGGCAGGTCCTGGGCGGCAGCGAAGATCGTTGCGTGGTCGTCGACCCTGACGAGGCGGTCGTCCTCATCCCCGAGCGCCTCGAGTCGGCTCACGGCACCGCCGTCATCGCTCGGGCGGGGGGCGTCGAGCGAGACCGTGTCGTAGGCCTCGCCCACCTGCAGCCCGTCGAGTACCTCCTCGGTCGTGCACTCCAGGTACTCGGCCAGCTCGAGGACGGTGGGGACTCGACCGAGACGGCCGCTGATCTCGCGCCGGGCCTCGGCGATCTTCCGGGCCCGTTCCTGAGCGCTGCGGTCGACGTGCAGGGCCCAGGCGGTATCGCGGAAATAGCGCTTGAGCTCACCCACGATCGTCGGCACGGCAAACGAGGTGAAGGCGAAGCCGCGCTCGGGGTCGAAGCGCTCGACGGCCTTGACGAGCCCGAGGCTGGCCACCTGGACGAGGTCATCATAGGGCTCGTTCGACGACGCATAGCGCCGGGCGAGCTTTCGGGCCAGGGGAAGAAAGCGCTCGATCAGCGTGTCACGCGCACGCCGGTCGCGACATTCCTGCCACCGCTTAAAAAGCTCCCCTGAGCGCACGGAACCAGCCAATGGTTCGGTGCCGGATGTCACCGCCATAAGCCCGACCTCCTCAATCGCAGACGCTGCTCGTTCTATCACAGGGGGTGTGCCCAGCGACCCCGAAAGGAGAATTTGTCCGAGTTTTAGGCCGCCCGGGGCGGGGCGAAGCGCTGCACCGCGGCGGAGCCGCGATCATCGTCGAGGAGATCGAGCACGGCCTTCTCCAGGCGCAGGCGCCGGCGGTCGTCGGGACCGTCGAGTTCGCCCATCCGGTCCACCGCCCCGCCGATCGTCCAGCCCGACAGATACCGGTCGAACACGCGCGGGTCGATATACGAGCGCCGGGCTACGGCGGGCGTGTTCCCGAGCACTTCCGAAACGCCGCGCACGGCGCCGTTGATCGCTCGCTTGCGTGCCGTCGCGCTCTTGGCGTCACGGCCGTCGGCGGCCAGCGATACGGCGGCCAGAACGGTCGCGTTCCAGGTCCGAAAGTCCTTGGCGGTGACCTCCTCGCCCATGCGCTCCTTCAGGAACTCGTTGATCTGGTCCGAGCGTACGTTTTGCCACCGCCGCCCCTGGCGATAGGCCAGCAGCTGCTCGCCACCGGCGCGACGGCGCTTCAGCGCCGCTACGACGGCCCGCGTGGGCGGATCCTGGACGGCTTGCACCCGGTGCACGCCGCTCTTGCCCAGGTAGTCGAATATGACCTCGCCGTTGGCGACGGTGACGTTGCTCTTGGTGACGGTGGCCAGGCCGACGCCGCCTTCGTCGTCGGCGTACTGCTCGCTGCCGATGCGGAACATGCCCACGTCGAGCAAGCGCACGGCGCAGGCCAGTACCCGCTGTTGATCGAGCTCGTCGCCGTCCAGCTCGGTCAGGATCCGCTTGCGCAAACGCGGCAGCGCGCGGGCGAAATCAATCATGTGATCGAACTTCTTCTGGTCCTGCTGCTCCCGCCAGCGGGGGTGGTAGAGGTACTGCTTGCGCCCGGCGGCATCGACGCCGGTGGCCTGCAGATGCCCGAGCGAGTCCGCGCAGATCCAGACGTCCTCCCAGGCAGGCGGGATGGCCAGCTGCTTGAGACGCAGCAGCTCCTCGGGGTCCTTGATCGGGCGGCCCTTCGCGTCCGTGTAGGAGAAGCCACGTCCCCGTCGCACACGGCACAACCCGTCACGCGAGCAGTCCGACCGACGGAGGCGGGCTCGGCGGGCGGGGCT
>DASXIB010000035.1:0-2667 GCA_036498245.1 Solirubrobacteraceae bacterium | reverse complement strand
CGCGCTTCGTACCACCCGAACGAACGTCGCCCGCCGCGAAGACTCCCGGCCAAGCGGTCTCGAGTAGGAATGGCTGGCGGCCATTCGACCACGAGCCGTTGGCGCCTACCCGGGACGCGGCGCCGTCGCCGCACCTGATGTAGCCGGCCTCATCGAGGTCGAGCACCGTTCGCACGGCGTCCGTGCGCGGTTCGGCGCCGATCATCACGAACACGGCCGACACCTCGACACGGTCGGTCTTCCCGTCCACCCGGTTGCGCAGATCTGCCTGCTCCAGCCGGTCAACGCCGTGGACGGCGGTGAGCTCCGTTTGGCCCATGACCTCGACGTTCGGACGCGATTCGATCCGTTCGAGCAGGTAACGCGACATGGTCGCTGCCAGGGCGTTGTCGCGGATCACGACCCGGACGCTGCGCGCAGTGCGCGACAGGTGCACCGCTGCCTGGCCAGCCGAGTTACCGCCGCCGACCACGATCACGTCCTCGCCCCGGCACCGCTCGGCGTCGCTTGCCATCGCAGCGTGGTAGACACCGGCGCCTGTGAACCGCTCGAGATTTTCGGCGGCCAGGGTGCGCCAACGCGCGCCGGTCGCGACGACGACCGTGCGAGCGAGGGCGTGCTGCCCGTCGTCAAGGTCGATGCGAACGAGACCTTCGGGACCGCGCGCGAGTTCGACCGCGCGGTGAAAGCTCGAGACCACGGCGTCGAACCGGCGTGCCTGCAGCGTGGCCTTGCGCGTCAGTTCAGTGCCCGAGATACCGGTCGGGAACCCGAGGTAGTTCTCGATTCGGGTGCTGGTACCCGCTTGGCCCCCGGGCGCCCACGCCTCCGCCACCAACGTACGTAGTCCTTCAGAACCCGCGGACACGGCGGCCGCAAGCCCTGCCGGGCCACCACCGAGGACCACGAGGTCGAACCGCTCGCCATCGATCTCCGCGCGCAGCCCGAGGTCGCGCGCGACCTGAGCAGCGGAGGGGTTCCGCAGCACGGTCGTGTTGCGTACCAGGACGGGCGTCTCCTCTCGAGGGATCTGCAGCCAATTGAGCATCGTCGTGCTCTCGTCGTCGGCGTCGATGTCGTACCACCGGACCGGTATGAGGTTCCGCTCCAGCAGGTCCCGCACCTCGAATGCGCGCCGCGACCCGCGAGCGGCGATCAGCCGCGCGACACCGTACCCATGGGCCTCGTGCCACTCCCTGCGCGCCATCATCGTGCGCAGCACGATCTCCGCGAACTCGGGCCAGGAGGCCATCATCGCTCGCAGCGCCGAGCGATCAAACGCGATCACATCGGTCGGCTCGTCTGCCACGCACTCCGCGATGGCCGGCTCGCCAGTGAATGTGGCGATATCACCCAGGAATGTGCCCGCCTCCGCGTCGGCAACCCAGACGACCTTCCCCGGCTTGTGGTCAAGCACCCGCACCCTGCCGCGCTCGATGACCAGAAACGGAGCATCGCGCTGGCCCTGCGCATAGAGCGTCTCGCCGACGGAGAACGAGCGGGGCGTGCCATGCTTCGCCAGCCGCTCAAGCTTCTCCGCCGAGATCCGCGGATACATCACCTCGTCGGCCAGATCCGGGAAATCGGCGGCGCGGATCTGCGTGGAGGTCGGTTCTCCGGTCGGCATCGTCATCTCTACAGGGGTAGCAGCTTTCGTCTGACGCGGATGGACACGCCAGATCCGGGATCCGGGGATCCGGCAGCTATCTAGCCAGGGGCCGCTTCGGGGCGCGGCTTCCGCTCCCGCCAGTGCCGCACGGTCCGCCGAAGCCGTAGGTATGCGACCGTGCCTGGGACCGTCGGGAGCCAGAAGGAGATCACGCGATATGCGAGAACGCCGAGCACCGCGAGGCTACCTTGCGCCCCGAAGGCGATGAGGGCACCGATCGTGCCTCCCTCGACACCTCCGACTCCGCCCGGCAACGGTAGAGCGTTTGCGAGCTGGCCTACGAAGTAGGACATCAGGACTGCTGGGAGTGGTGGCGGAGCGCCGAAGGCGTGCAACGCGGCCCATAACGTCGCCATGTCGAAGCCCCAGTACAGAAGTGCGCCGGCGATCCCGAAATTACGCTCGCGCACAAGCTGGACCACGATGCCGGTCGCTTCGCGAAGCGCGCTCGGCGCGCCGGCTAGCTTCGCAATCAGCCGCCAAGCGCGTCGGGCTGATGCCGCTCGGGCGGCAACGCGACGTTCGAGGCTGGCGGGCCAGGCGCGCAAAGCGAGCGTCACGACGATGGCGCCGCCAGCAATCGCCGCTGGGATCACAGTGAGGGTCCATGGAGCGCGGCCTGGCAGCGCCCCGGATCGCAGTCCCGCGCCCACGATCAGCAGTGCACCGGCGAACACGGCGTACAGCAGCAACTCGAAGCTGAGCATCCGTCGAGCGATGGCTCTAGGCGTTAGGCCCGACGCCCGCAACGCCCACACCGTGAGCGCCACACCGCCGGCACCGGCGGTCGCCAGCAATTTGCTCGCCACCGTCCCTGCGAGAGTGATCTGGTAGCTCTCGCGCCAGCCAATGCGGACATCGTGGCAGGAGAAAACGGTCCGAAACAGCAGCACGTATCCGCCCAGCGACAACCCCTCAAAGATCACCCCCAAGCCGATCCACGCAGGATCGGCGTGCCGGAGTCGTCGCAGCGTGTTCGACAAGCCGCTGATCTGCGG
>DASXIB010000034.1:0-2236 GCA_036498245.1 Solirubrobacteraceae bacterium | reverse complement strand
CATCTCCGCCGGCGAGGCGATTACATGACTGAAGTTTCCGCGCCGCAAGGGCTCCGACGCATCGAGCGTCGAGTGCAGCCGGATCGCCACCAACGCGTCCTGGAGCAGCGCTCTCGCGCGCGTGTGCGCGTGTACGTTGCCGGTCGCCACACAGGCGACTCCAAGCCGCCGGCCCAGCTCGGAGAGCCGCCGGTTACGCGCTCGGTCGTCGCGCAGGAACGGACGCTGGAGCTCGATCCGCAGCCGCTCCACTCCGAAAGCATCGCGCAGCCGGTGCAACGTCAGCTCGTCGTGAATCCCGCGAAGCGCGCAGCCGCTCAGGCAGACGAGCCCTTCGGCGTTGTCGAGAACCTGCTCTAGCGGAACGTTCGCTTGCGAAGGAGGACCGCGAGATTCACGCGTGTGCGCGTGTGCGCGTGTGAGGATCCGGCACAGGCTCGCCCACCCGCACTCGTTCTGCACGAGCAGCGTCAGGTGCCTCCCATCGTCGAGGTCGATCTCTGCCCCGTGGATCGCCCGCAGCCCGAGCGCGCGCGCGGTGACGGCGAACTCCATTGACCCCGACACCGTGTTGTGGTCGGTCAGGGCCACCGCGTCATACCCGAGCTCGAGCGCGGCCGGCACCAGCTCATCTGGGAGCGAGGCACCGTCGAGGAACGAGAACGCCGAGTGGCAGTGAAGCTCTGCATACATAGACGAACACATGTTCGCTTTCGCCCCGGACAGAATTTCCTCTTGACAAGTTTATTAGTGGCTACTAATCTACTGCCTAGTTAGCAGTCACTAAGAACTCACCGGAGGACTGAGACATGCAGAAACACAGGGGTTGGACACTGGCGATCGTCTCGATCGGGCTGTTCATGGTCGTGCTCGACAACCTGGTGGTGAACGTCGCGCTGCCGAGCATTCATCACGACCTCGGCGCCTCCATCCAGGCGCTGGAATGGACCGTCAACGGCTACGTACTCGCGTACGCCGTGTTCCTGCTGACCGGCTCCGCGCTCGGCGACCGGTTCGGTCGCAAGCGCATGTTCATCGGCGGGATCACGCTGTTCACCCTCGCCTCCGCCGCCTCGGCGGTCGCCCCCACCGCCGGGGCGCTGATCGCCGCCCGCGCCGCTCAGGGTCTCGGCGCGGCGATCGTCACGCCGCTGACGCTGACGTTGCTGGCCGAGGCGTTCCCGCCCAGCCGCCGCGGTGTCGCCATCGGCGTGTGGTCGGGGATCAGCGGCATCGCCGTCGCGCTCGGTCCGCTGGTCGGCGGCGCGATGATCCAGGCCGCGAACTGGCACTGGATCTTCTGGCTCAACGTCCCCATCGGGGTGGCGCTCGTGCCGCTCGCGTTGAGCCGCCTCGACGAGAGCCGCGGCGTGACACGAAGCCTCGATCTGCGGGGTCTGGTTCTCGCCTCCAGCGGCCTGTTTGGCGTCATCTTCGGGCTCGTGCGCTCACAGTCGCTCGGATGGACGAGCCCGCAGGTACTGATCTCGCTGATCGCCGGCGTTGCGCTTGTGGTCGCGTTCATCGCGGCCGAGCTCCGCACCGAGCAGCCGATGCTGCCGATGAGCTTCTTCTCGAACCGAGGTTTCGCGGTCACGAACGTTGTCTCGCTGGCGATGTACTTCGGGATGTTCGGCTCGATCTTCTTCCTCAGCCAGTACCTCCAGAACGTGCTCCATCAGACGCCGTTTCAGGCCGGCCTGAAGCTGCTGGTCTGGACCGGCGCGACGATGGTGGTCGCACCGCTCGCGGGAGTCTTCTCGGAGCGTTACGGCAGCCGGCTGTTCATGGCCGCCGGACTGAGTCTGCAGGCCGTGGCGCTCGGTTGGCTGGCGCTCGGCGCGAGCACGCATCAGACCTACGCGAGCATGATCGCGCCGTTCATCCTCGCCGGCGCGGGCATGGCCCTCGTGTTCGCACCCTCGGCGAACGCGGTGCTCGCCTCGGTTCGCACCGACCAGACCGGGCAGGCGTCTGGCGCGACGAACGCGATCCGGGAGCTCGGCGGAGTGCTGGGGATCGCCGTCCTGGCGACAGTGTTCACGAGCCACGGCGGATACCGCTCCGCGCAGGCCTTCGTGAGCGGGCTGACGCCGGCGATGTGGGTCGGAGTCGCGGTGCTGGCGGTCGGCGCCCTGGTCGCGGTGGCACTGCCTTTCGCCACCGGCGCCCGGGCCGCTGAGGCGCCGAGCCACGCGACGCAACCGGAGCTGGCGGCCGCGGCCCCGCTCACCGC
>DASXIB010000033.1:0-1970 GCA_036498245.1 Solirubrobacteraceae bacterium | reverse complement strand
ACCTACGAAAGCTATCGCCCCACCTTAGGTGCACCGTCGACGGCGCCTGTGCCATCGCGTCTGTGCTCCTACTCGATCAACCGGCGGCGAGATTCGCCATGCTGGCCAGCGTCGATCGCTAAGGCTCGCGTGGGCTGCGCGGCGTCGTGGCTCAGGTCAGCGTGCCCGCCGGCAGCACAAAGCGAAGCGGAGGCTCGGAGTGTTCTCCAGCGGGTCCGTTCAGCCGTGAGCCGTGTAGGCCACGCGTGGAACCCGTGGGAACACGTGCTTCGGGCTGCCCATCGTGGCTCGCGATCCATGCGATGACTGCCTGGAAATCGCCGCCTTCTGCGAGGATCGCGGCGCGCTCGATGACCTCACCGCCCGAGACGTGAGGGCGAGCCAGTCGCGTCACCAGAGCGAGAATCGCATCGTCATCCATGCTTCACACCGTACCCGGGTCGCGAAACCACGCGTTGGCGCCCTGCGCGAGATCGTTCTCGAGCTACCCGAGTCCCAGCCCACATTGGTGTTCGAGCACCCGAGACAAACGCGTCGACCATCCGCCCCACACGACGCGTAGCCGAAAGCGCGGTCGCGCGCGATCGCCCGTTGGCGTCTCGGTGGGTGCGGCAATCTCTTACGCGCGAATCGAACCGTCGACCGCGGACGCGACCTGTTCGCGCGAGCGAGCTCGGACGGCGCTGCTAAGCGCAGACTGCCAGCGCTCGGCGCTCACCCGCGAGTGCTCGAGCCCCAGGTCGGCAAGCACCGCAGCCTGATCGACGTGACCAGCGATCTGCTCCGCGCGGCGCTGGGCGGCGACGTGTTGGGCGCGCGTGAGCTGCGTGCGGCCACCCGCTCCGGAAAGGTTCAACAGATCGGCGGCTACGAACGGCACTGCCCGGCGGGCACACTTCTCCCACGGAGCGTCGGCGGCCGAATCCACCACGACCTGACGAACGACTCGCCAGCCCGCATGATGCGAGTCGCACCGAGCGATGAGAAAGCGCGCGAGCGCCTCGGCAACGGCGGCTGCCCCCGGCTCGGAGCCGTGACCGTCGAGATGGCGCAATGCGGCGCCGACGTTGCGCCCGTCGTCGACCGCTCTCGCGAGCTGCACAGGACTCCGCCGTGGCTTGTGTGCTGAATTGTCGATCCCTCCACCGTACTCCGGTGAAGAATCGCTGGCCGAATCGCTTCGTTTACGCGCTCGCGGCGAGGGGCGAGCTGCCGCGGCCCCCCGCGTCATCAGCCACCACCCGCAGGTGTCCGAACGGGCGCCCGTCGCGCAGCTCGCGGACGACAGCCTGTATGAGACTGTCGCTATCAAGCACGCGGCCGTCGGTGACCGCAGCGACGATCGTGCGCTTGCTCTGGATCAGCCGTGCCATCGTCTCGTCGATCGTGTCTGCCGCGAGCAGGTACCAGGCCGTGACCGCGTCGCGCTGGCCGATCCGGTGGCACCGATCCTCGGCCTGGTCGTGGATTGCCGGTGTCCACTCGAGCTCGAGGAAGGCTACGTTTGACGCGCGGGTGAGCGTGATCCCCTGGGCTGCGACCCGCGTGGCACCGACGATCAGGGTCGGGCCCTGTGGATCTTGGAAGGCCTCGATGGCCGCGTCGCGATCTGTGAGCGAGTCGGCGCCCAGAAGATGCAGCGCAGCCGGAAACTGTCTGAGCACCGCCTGTTGGACCTCGACGTGGCGCGCGAACACGACAAGCGGCTCGCCTGAGGCGAGGAAGTCCTCGATCCACGCCAGCGCGGCTGCGAGCTTCCCGCGAGCGGCCAGGCGTTGGAGCGTCCCGAGCTGGGCGAGTCGCTCCGCGCGCAGGGTGGCCGCGATCCGGGCGTTGAGCTCGGACAGGTCGAGTGGCTGCGAGCGCAGCCACTCGATCACATCGTGCTCGGCCAGACGGTATTCGGCCGCGTTGGTCAGTGTGACGGGCACTACGACGTGCCGCTTGGCGGGCAGTTGAGGAAGCACGTC
>DASXIB010000032.1:0-120446 GCA_036498245.1 Solirubrobacteraceae bacterium | reverse complement strand
TTTACTTGAACTACCGTTTCGCTGGGACTGTCACCTTCCCGGGTGAGTTCTACGGTCACGGTAGACCCGTCGCCTTCGGCTGTCCCGGCGTGGCCTTCGAGCGTTGGAGTCGTGTCTTTCGTCGGCGAGGGCACCTGAGCGATCGAAACCACCGGTGGAGTGGTATCGACGGTGAAGGTCACCGGCGGTTTGCTGGCACCCTGATTGCCGGCCGCGTCCTGTTGCGTCGCTTCGGCCGTGTACGTTCCGTCGTTGAGGTGCGGCGGCGTATATGACCATCTCCCCTCTTCGACGGGAACGCTTTTCGCTGCGACCACGCTGCCGCCCTGGGAGATCGTCACAGCCACTTCGGTTTCCTCGCTCGCGCTCCCTTCGAGCGTGGGTGTCGCGTCCCGCGTGGGGGAAGACACGGGTTCGATCGAAACCACCGGCGGGGTGGTATCGATGGTGAAGGTCGCCGGCGGCATGCTCTCACCCTGATTGCCGGCCACGTCACGCTGAGTCGCCTGCGCCGTGTACGTCCCGTCGGGGAGATTCGAGGATGGTGTATAGGACCATCTTCCCCCCGCTTCTACCGGTACTTCCTTTTCTGAGGCCACGCTGCCCCCTGTCGATTCCCCCTGGTAGATCTTCACGGTCACACCGGCTTCGTCACCCGGAGCGGTTCCCGCGCCTCCCGTGAGTTTGGGGGTGGCGTTTTTCGTCGGCGAGGCGACGGGATCGATCGAGACCGTCGGCGACATTGTGTCCACCGTGAAGGTCACCGGCAGGCTGCTGCCTGTTTCCAACGTGAGGCTGTTGGTCTGCGTGGCAACGACCGTGTAGGGGCCGTCAGGGAGGGGCGTCGAGGGCGCTACGCTCCAAGTGTTTTCCAAGGTGGGGGTCGTAGTCATCGCCGGTTGCTCCGGCGGCCCCGTGGCGGTCGTCCCAACGTAGATCGTGACCGTCACCTGATCGAGGACGACGATGTCGTTCGTGGTCCCACTGATCGGCGGAGTGGCGTTGGGGGTCGAACTTCCCGGGGACGGGCTCGTGATCGTCACGGCGGGCGGTTCGGCCATCGCGACCCCGGTGGGCCCCAGGACGCCGAGGACGAGCACGGCGATCACAGCCACGATCGCTCGCGCGAGGGCTGTGCCGATGCTTCTCCTGAGTACACCGCTCATTGCCATCTCGTCTTCCGATTCGGGTCTATCCCTGCCCAGAAGGTGCGCCTCAGTAGGGCAAGAGTAGGGCAAGCACGCGTTCCGCCGCCATCCGTGATATGGCAGATTACGAAGACATTAACGGGTTTGCGCCGGTTTCGCCAGCCGGAACCGTCTAGGCCCTATTCGGGTCTGAAGCGCACACACACGTGGGCCGGCTATCTCGCCGACGGGATCTTGATCGGAGCGCTGGCGTGGCCGCGGTTGAGGCGTCGACCGCCGGGCGGATCAACCGACGGCGATCGTCTCTGTGGTGGCGCGAGACCTGTAGACGAGCGCGAGCGTGTAGCGACCCGGACGAATCGGCCGCAGCACCTTCAACACGAGCGGTCGAGCGGCCGCAATCGTCGCGGCGGTGGTGCTTGCATAGACGACGCCATGCCGCGTGAGCGTCGCGCTCGCCACCGCCTTCGGCGCACCCAGAACTCGGATGAAGCAGGCGATCTCGAATCTTCCCTGAGCCTGGCGACGGTGATGACAGACGTACACCGCCGTCTGTCCCGCGGGTCCTCGCGGACCGGCCGCCCCGGCGACTCCCTGCGGGCCCGTCGGTCCCCGCGCTCCGATCGTGCCCGCCGATCCGGACGGACCTGCCGCGCCGCCGTTGCCGGGCGGACCCGGCGTTCCCTGCGGACCCAAAGATCCCTGTAGGCCCGTCGGACCCTGCGGCAGCGCGCCTGCGGTACCCGTGAGCGACACCACGGTCGGTCCGGCGCCGGAGTTGCTCATGATCTGCAGCGTCGCGGTTCGCGTCCCTTCGCCCTGCGGGGCGAAGCGCACCGTGAGCTGACAGCTCGATTCGAACACGACCGGGCCGAGGCAGCTTGAGGATCCGATCAGGAAGTCCTCCGGGTGATCGGTCGCGAGCGGAGAGGTCGAGCCGGCGAACGTCGTCCCGGTCACAAGCAGGGGATTGCCGCCTTCGTTGGCGATCGTCAGCGTCTGCGGAGCGCTCAGCGTCTGCTGCGGCTGGGTCATCGGGAAGGCGATCGTCGTCGTGTCGGGCGTAGCGGTCGCAGGGCTGGGGTAGCTGATCGAAATCGACGGTTCTGTCGACGGTGAGGCCGCGCCGTATGAGGAGAACGTTGCGCCGCCGAACACGAAGTTGGCGCCTCCGCCCCCTCCACCGCCGCCCGGGCCGGGACTGCACGTACCGCCGCCTCCGCCACCACCGGTATATCCGCCGCCACCGCCACCACCGCCGGTATTGGGAAAACCAAAGTTCAGGCCCCCGTTGCCACCGAGTCCCAGAGCGCCGCTGGTGCCCGACCATGGGCCTGGAAAGTTGCAACCAGCACCGGCCGTGCCCCCGCCCGTCAGCGTGCCGGGCCCGCCCGCCCCGCCGCCCGAGCTCGCGCTTCCGCCGGTGCCGTTCGTCCCCGGATTGGCCGCGGCGCCGCCATTGCCTCCCGTGCCACTGATGAACGTGCCGCCGGCTCCACCGCCGCCCGCGGCGACGAGCAACCGCGACGCAAGCGAGCTCGGAGATGCCGTCGACAGGGTGCGGACATCAGATGCGTCGCCCCCGGTCCCACCGCCGAAGCCGGGGAATCCGCCGCCGTTGAAGTGCGAAGCCGCCACCTCGACATAAAGCACCTCTCCGGCCGTGACAGGCAACGCACCGACTACGTCGGCGCCCGCACCGCCGGAGGCCAGCCCTGAGCCCGCACCGGAGGCGCCGATCGCCTCGACACGTACGCTGCTGACGCCGACAGGCACGGTGAATGCCTGCTCCGCGCCCGTCGAGGCGAAGGATTCGGTAATCGTCGGCGGAGTCGCGGCAGACGCGCTCGCGGGGAGGGCGCAGCAGATCGCCGCGAGGAGCACGCCCGCGAGGGCGAGAGGTTGGCTTGTTCGAAGCTTCTCGGGCATTGGCGGCGTTGTTCGACGGCGGATGCGATCGTCCCTGCCCGAGCGAGCAGATATGGCCGGAATTCTGGAGTGGCGCGGAGCCGTCGTCAGTCCTGCAGCGCGACCGACGGGGGCACCTTCGTGGCTAGGTAGCCGGGAAGGGCGATGATCGCGGCGGCGGTGGCGGTCACGATCGCGAGGCTTGCGAGTGCGGTCAGGACTCCGAAGGAGTAGACGACGGGGAAGTTGATCACGTTGGCGAGCGCACGGTCGAGCAACTGCTGGCCGTAGAGGCCGAATACGGCGCCGGTAAGGCAGCCAACGCCGAGCAGGATCAGGCTCTCGAGCAGGATCGTGGCCCACAGTTCGACGCGGGGGAAGCCCTCGAGCTTGAGCTTGGCAAGGCGTGGGCGGCGCTGCCAGATCATGTTGCCCATCGCGGCGGCCATCGCGAGCACAGCGGCAACCAGGATCAGCGTGGCGATCTGCGTGAGGCGCTTGAGGCCCTGACGGCTGAGCGCGCGCTGCTCTTCGGCGTGGCTCTGGGCGGTCTGCACGGCAAGCCCCGAGCTGGGTCCCAGAGCGCGTTCGATCGCTCGGCGGCCCTGGTCTTGGGAGACGCCGGGCGCGAGCAGGACGTTGTAAGCGCTCACGTCCGGGCTTCCCCACGCGCGCGCGAAGTCGTCTGCGTTCATGATGATCGCGCCGGGCGCCCAGCCGATATTCGTGCTCAACGCGGCGACGCGGAACACGCTCGGCTCGGGCGTGGGCAGAGCAAACGATTGGCCGATGCGAAGGTGGTGTTCGTCGGCGATCGCTTTGGATAGGACCGCCCAGCCTCCTGCGCGCACCCGGCGTGTGGCAAGCGCCTTGTCGCCTTCGACGATCTGGGTCGGCGCCAACAGCGGCGTGGCTTCGCGAGGCGGCGCGATCACCCACACGCGGCGCTCGCCATAGTCCAAGAGGCCGCCGCGGTAGATGCGCACGGCCCGCACCCCCGGCAGGCGTTCGAGCTTGCCCCGGTCGCTCGCCGGAAACGGCGCGGTCCTGAGGAGGTTGTAGGTGCCCGCAGGGGAGACCCATACGTCGGTGAACGCGTTCATGTCGTGCGCCGCGTTCTCGAGCCCTCCGAGCAGGTCTCCGTGGGCGGCTTGGATCGCGACGCTGCCGAACACCGCGACGGCGCCCGTCGCCGCGATCGCCACGGCGCGCGTGCGGGCCGCGCTCAGCTCCATCGTCGCGACGTGCGGCACGGCGCTCGTGATCGCGGGGGCGATCCGCCTGACGAGCATGAGCGCGACGGTCAGGAGGATCGGCAGCAGCAACAGCAGGGCGACGACGAGGAAGACCATCCCGAGGATCGCCTGCTTCGGGGCCGCGAGCAGGATCGCGGTTGCCGCGCCCAGGCACACCAGCCCGGCGAGCGCCACACGGCCGCCGCCGGCGCTCGAGCCGTCGCCTTGTTTCGGGGTGATCGCGGCGAGCGGATCGCGCGAGAGGATGTCGCGGAGCGGGGCGAGCACGGCGACGCTCGCGGCGAGCATCCCTCCACCGACCGCCAGCGCGATGCTCTGCCAGGAGACGACGCGCTGGGAGCCGACCGCGAACGCGGAGGAGAGATAGCCGGGATTGGAGCGGAAGAGGTGGATCGAGAGCTCCTCGCCGAGCAGCAGACCGAGCGCGCACGCGACGACGCCGAGCACCGTCGCGTCGAACAGAATCACGCCGATCACAGCCGAGGGGCGGTAGCCGTCGCGGCGCAGATCGGCAATCAGCCGCCGGCGCTGGGGGATCGTGAACAGCATCGCGTTGAACGCGAACAGAAAGCCGACGAGCGCGCTGATGACGGCGAACAGGGCGGTCGACTGGTTGGTCGCTTCGGCGGCCCGCGCGAACAGCCTTTCGTCAAAGCTGGCGGGCTCGACGTTCAACCGCCCGCCGGCGAGTCGAATGAGCGCAGTGCGCACCTCGGCTTCCCGGCCGGGCGCGGGCTCCACGAGAATACGACTGACGCGTCCGCCGAGGCCCGTCATTTCCTGGGCGAATTCCAGCGAGGCGACCGCCACGGGGCTCGAGATCAGAGGGCCGATCTGCTTCGCCGTGAGCTGGGTGTAGAGCGGCGCTTGGACCGAACGCCCGGCGACTTGAAAGGTGACTTCGCGGCCGAATTTCGTGACGCCGATCCTCCTCGCCAGGGGGCCCGGGAGCACGACGGCGCCGATCCCGGCGAATGGCGTCAGCTTCGTGTGTCGCACGAGTGAGCCCCCCAGTTCGGACAGGCTCGAGTCGGCGCCGACGAGCTCCACCGACTCGCTCCCCTTGGGACCGATCGCGTTGGCGTTGGCTTCGAGCAGCGGCGCCGCGACACGCACGCCGGGGACGTGGCGCACCCTGGCGAGCAAATGTGCGTCGAAGCCGTGCGGGTCACGGGCGAGGACCTGGAGCGTGGCGTTGCCGACGATCCCGTGCGAGAGCTGTGCGACCGAGCTGGACAGGCTCGAGCTCGCGACCTGGGAGGCGAACAGCAGAGCGACCCCGGCCGCGATGCCGACGACCGCGAAGCACTCCTGCAGGAGCCGCGCACGCAGACGCACGCGGTAGAGATGCAGGACGTTCGACGGCTTCACGACCCGCCTACCCGGATGGGTCGACTATCGGACAGGAGGACAACATTCGACAGCTTCACGACCGGACCCCTGGACGCGCTATTGCGCGGCTGTCCGCTCGAGGCGCTGGTCGGGCTGGTAGTCGGTGAGCTTGCCGTCGCGCAGCGCGTACACGCGGTCGGCATAGGCCGCTGCCAGGGGATCGTGACTGACCAGCACGATCGCGACGCCGCGCTCGCGGCAGAGCTCTCGCAGCAGCTCCAGCACTTCGCGGCTGCGTTGGGAGTCGAGGCTCCCGGTCGGCTCGTCGGCGAGCAGCAGCTGGGGCTCGGTGGAGAGCGCCCGGGCGATCATCACGCGCTGGCGCTCGCCTGTGGAGAGCGTCTCCGCGCGGTGCGCCTTGCGCTCGCCGAGGCCGAGGCGGTCAAGCAACGGCGCGATCTGGCGGTGGGCGTCCCTGAAGCGCACGGTCTTCAGCAGCTTCAGCACGGCGTTGTCGATCGCGCTCACGCCGGGCAGCAGGTCGAAGTTCTGACGGATGAACCCGAGTTCGGAGAGCCTGAAATGAGAGGCCTCGCGCTCGGACAGCGAGGAGACATCGCGCCCGCCGATCAAGACCGTGCCGGCCGTGGGCTGGAGCAGCGTGGCGACCATCAGCAGCAGCGTCGTCTTGCCCGACCCGCTCGGTCCGTACAGCGCGACCATCTCGCCAGCGTCGACCGACAACGACACGCCGTCGACGGCGCGCACGGGCTCGCCTCCGACCGCGGGGTAGTGCTTGACCAGGTCACGCAGCTCGAGCATCGGCGCCCTCCTCTTCTCGCCACCCGCGACACGGGAGCACGCGACTCCTGACACGCGCGGGCGGTGCCGCGCGGGCAAGGCGGCGGCGGACGTCGAAGACGAGCAGGGTGGGCCGGGCCAGCGGCCCTAGCACCTCGATCACGTCTTCGAGCACGGGCTCGCCTCTGGCAGCGGAGGCGTAGAAGCCGACCATGCCGGCCAACACGACCGTGTGGCGACGCCCGTGGGGAAGCGCGCGCGCGGCGCGTATCGCGCGCGCGGCGACCGATCCCATCCGGGTGCGGGCGTCGGCGCGGGAGGCGTAACAGCCGAGGAGACTGAGCTGCCCGGTGTCGGCGTCCTCGACCTCGTCGACGACGCTGTCGAGCAGTGAGTGCAGGCCGCCGATCCAGGGGAAGTAGGCGTCTTCGACCGCGGCGGCCTCGCCCGGCTCGAGGGCGGCCTCGGCGGCGAGCGCGACCAGCGCGTGCAGCCCGAGCGAAGAGCCGCCGGCGGCGGCGGTCTCCCACCAGGAAAGACCGCAGTCGGCGGGTGTCTCCCGCCGCGCCCACCGCTCCAGCGCTCCATTCGAATTTTGGGCACCACCGTGGATATCCGCCGGAGCATCTCCATCGACGCCCGCGCCGGCCGTGAGGACGCGGGGCTGGGACCGCTCGCCGGCGCTCAAGCTCTGAAACGCCACGATCCGCTCGGCGGCGGCGCGCGCGGGCGTCGCGACCGTCGAGTAGGAGGGCAGCACGGCGAGCGCGGTGCGGCATGTGGCGATCATCTCCGCGAGGTAGCCGCCGTCATCGCGCCGGGGGTGATGCTCATACCAGTTCGGATCTGAGGTGTCGCGATCGAGATCGAGCGCGGCGAGCAGTGGCTCGTGCAGCCTGCGCGCATTGGCGACCGGGTCAGCGGCGCCCTGCTCGGAGAGCAGGTCGGCGTAGTTGTAGATCGACTGCAGGGCGACGATCGCACGAACGGCCACGGTCCGGTGCGCGCGCGGGGCAAGCACGGCGAACGCCGCGGCGCCCTCGATGTTCCCACGCTTGGCGAAGGCGTCGAGCGCGAGCTCCCTCAGCACCGGGTCGGGGATCGCCGCGGCGCGACGCCGCCGGCGAGCCAGCTCACGGCAGACGCGTGGGAAGACGGTCAGCCAGTAGGTGAACGCCGCGCGTGCGAAGGTGCCGGCCAGATCCACGCTTCCTCGCGGGGGGGCGCTCTCACCGCGCCCGGCGGTCGCTCCGTGTGACTCCGTCGACACGCCCCGCGGATCCATCGACACGTCCCGTGGGCTCTATGCCCGGCGCCGAGTGGCGCGGGGAGGACACGGGACGACGCTCGTCGCGACCGCGCTGGTGCCGTCGGCGAAACCAAAGGTAGCCGAGAACGGGAAACCGCCCCGGGGACATCTCGACGGCACCGAGACGCCCTTCGGATGAAAGGCGACTTTTCTGCCGTGCACCTTTTCGTAGTAGATCAGGTGCGCGGGGCCGATCGTCGTCTGGGCGCTCACGATCGACACCGGCGGACCGCTCGTGACGCTGGGGATCAGCGGTATCGCCGTGTCGAGGCTCCCGGCGAGCGTGCTTGAGCCGGCGATCAGTTCGCCCTGGAAGACGAGCTGGGCATAGACCGGCTCGCGCCCGTCGGCGTAGAACAGCACGACGATGTTTCCATTGTGCGGCGGCCCCATCAGCGCCTGGATGTCGGGGATCTCGTGTCCTGACCCCTGACCGAAGGGGACCTCGACGAAGGCGCTGCCGAAGCCGAGTCGCGAGTTGGGCGAGCAGCCGTTCAGACCGCTCGCGAGCAGCTTCGCCGGATCGCAGATCGCCAGGCCGAGCGTGGTCGTGAGGTAGTTGATGCCCGGAGGCAGACGCAGGCTCAGGCTGGTCAACGGCGCCGGCGGTTCGCCGGTCGTGTTGACGATCGCGAAGCCGAACCCGATCGTCGTGCTCGCACCGAGCCTGTCGGGAGTGAACGAAGTGTGCAGCGAGACGGTCTCCGACGCGCCGGCCGTCGCGGGAGCGCAAGCGCACCCAGCGCACGCGAGCAGCACGCCCGTGAGGGCCAGGATCCTTGAGCGGGCGACGTTCACGAGAGACCGCCGCTTAGAGCGACAGCGGCCCGCTCAACCGCACCGTGACGGCGTCCGTCTTGCGCTGGATCGTGCCGGTGAACCGCAGGCCGGAGGCGTGGGCATGGGAATAGCTGCCGGTGCCCCTGGCGATCGACAGGCTGCCGGAGAACGAGGCGTAGGACCCCACGACGCTGTAGGCCGCCTTGCCGTAGCCGGTCAGCGAGCCGTTGTGCGGATAGATGTTCACTTCGGCCGTCACCCGGTTCGTAGAGCTGACGTTCAGGTGGATGTAGATGGTGCCCCTGACCGTCCCCGAGGCCGAGCCCTGCTCGTTGAGCGTGAACCCCTTGTGACTCGTGAGATGCAGGTTGCCGCTCTCGTTCAGCGAGACCGTCCGCGATGCAACGGCGACTGGACCCGCGGCAGCGGAGGCGCCGGCTCCGAGAGCCCCGATTACGAGCAAGCCGACGAACAGCATCGCGGCGAACGGAAGCCCACGGGCGCGCGAGGTCCCCGACCCCGCCGCCCTCAACCGTTGCCGCACAGCGTAAACATCGATCCCAAGTGCCATCAGAAACCCCTCTCCTATTTGACCGAGTCTAATGATATAGACAGACGTTCAGCTCGGGGGCACCAGCGCCATCCTCATGGAGCTCCCGCCAGCCCGGGCAGCTCGCCTCATGGGCTCCGTCAGCCTCATGCAGCTCGGACAGCGAGCTGACCCGGCCCTGTCAGCGATGCTGGGCGGTTGAGGGACGGCGGTTCGTGCGGTCAGGAGTGGGAACACGCGGCCTGTGTCCGCTTTCGGTGCGTCCCTCCGTCGAAGGTGCCCTTGATGATCTCGAGCCCACGGGCACTGCGCCCAGGGGCGAGTAGACCGGGCCGAGCACGCGGACGTCACAAGCGCGCTCGACACAGGCTCATCCCCGAGGAACCGAAGCACGCTCGACAGCCGGCTCCTGACCAAGGTCACGTGGCGTTCCTTGCAGACGACTTCCCCGGTGACCGTTTTTACTTCACCTGGTTTCAGCGCGCATCACCACTGTCCTCGTGAATGAAGTATAGGCCCGCGACGGTAGTGGGACAGGATGTGAATTCTTCGCTCAAACCACTTGCATGGCCCCCCACGTGAGATTCCGTGACACCAGGAAACATATATATCTAGTTTCACTCTTGTCAGTAGGAACACCAACAAGCGTCGTCCGCCCCTCTCAGCTGACTCAGCAACATTGGCCCCGCGTCGAACGCTTGTCTGCAGAGCCACGCCTTGACTACCTGGGAGGCGCGTCGAGTAGGCAAGCGCCATCGCCGCGCGGCCGACGATGAAGATCTGACCGCGCACCCATCGTCGGGGCAACTCGTCTACGAGCGCTTGAGCACCTCGAGGATCTGGGGTGCGCGAAGTGCGGGCTCGGGCACGGTCGAAGACCTCGTGCGCGAGCACGCCATGGCGGGTGGTCATACCATCGCTGTGGTAGATTCATACCATGCACGTGTCAATCGACCGCGCCGGGCGCGTTGTGATTCCGAAGCGGCTACGCGACGAGCTCGGATTCTCATCGGATGTACCCCTGGAGGCGGAGGTGGTCGACGGGCGGTTGGAGCTCTCCGCCCACTTCGAGCCGGCGAAGCTGGTCATGGGTCCCCACGGGCCGTCCTTCGCAGCTACCGGCACACCGATCACAGATGAGGATGTGCGACGTACGCTCGAGACAGTGCGCGAGCGCCGGTGAGACAAGCGGCGGACAGCAGCGTCACGATCGCCGCATTGCTCGAAGATCATCCGTCACACCATGCAACTGCCGAGGCGCTGACCGCATGTAAGACCACGATCGCGCACGTCGCGGCCGAGACCTACAGCGTCCTCACACGACTGCCGGGGCCGCGTCGCGCTGATGCAACCACGGTCGCCACGGCGCTCGCTGCGCGTCTGCCGTCGAACTACGTCGCGTTGGACGCAAGCAGTTGCGCCTCGGCTCCCGGCAGGCTGGCCGCGGCCGGTGTCAGTGGCGGTGCGACATATGACGGCCTGATCGCGCTGACCGCGCTGGAGCACGAGCTGGAGCTCATTTCCAGAGACCGCCGCGCCGCGCGCTCCTACCGCGCACTCGGTGTTCACTTCGAACTGCTGGAGTAGCTGGATAGCCGCTTGGTGAATTTCGCCGAGCGTTCGAGCACCTGCACGCGCCCGGAGAGATTCGAACTCCCGACCTTCGGTTCCGTAGACCGACGCTCTATCCAGCTGAGCTACGGGCGCAGAGCCGAATAGTCTAGCCGCCGGTGCCATCCCGGTCTCTTCCCGGCGCCCTGAGCCCATCGGCACCTCAAGCAGACGGAAACAAAGCAACCGAGGGCTTGCAGTTCGGGTATATGGACCACTACCATGCCGGCGAGAGCAGTCGCGCTCATCCCGCGACCCCAAAACGACGAGCAGAGGAGGAACCGTGGGTCATCGTCATCGTGTATTTGCGACCGCTGCAGCTGTTGGACTCCTAGCCGCAATCGCGCCCTCTGCCGCCACGGCGGGGACGCCGCTGCCGGTGCTCTACAACGGAGTCCTCGGCTATGCCCACGTCAGCTCCACGGCGAGCCCGCCCGGCGCGAACGACTGGTCATGCAAGCCCTCCGCCGCTCATCCACGGCCGGTGGTCCTCGTCCATGGCACGTTCGCCGACATGTCCGATAGCTGGCAGGCGCTATCTCCGCTGTTGTACGACAGCGGCTACTGCGTGTTCGCGCTCAACTATGGCTCTTACGCCGGCAGCGGACTGCTCGGGATCTACGGGGTAGGGGAGATCGCCCAGTCGGCCGAACAGCTGTCGAGCTTCGTCGACCGCGTCCGCGCGGCCACCGGCTCGAGCCAAGTCGACATCGTCGGCCACTCTCAGGGCGGGATGATGCCGCGCTACTACCTGAAGTTCCTCGGTGGCGCCGCCAAGGTCCACACGCTCGTCGGACTGGCCTCCTCCAACCATGGCACCACGCTCGCCGGCCTGACCGTGCTTGCCAATTTCTTCCCCGGCGCGAACGCGTTCCTCGGATTCCTCTGCCCGGCCTGCGAAGAGCAGGAGGTGGGATCGGCGTTCCTCACGCACCTGAACGCCGGAGGGGACACCGTACCCGGCGTGAGCTACACCGTGATCGAGTCTGCCAACGACGAGGTCGTGACGCCGTACACCTCCGCATTCCTATCCGGTCCGAGCGTGACGAACATCCTGCTCCAGAGCCAGTGCATTCTCGACCAGGGGGAGCACCTCTCGATGCCCTACGACCACATCGCGGACGCCGACGTCCTGAACGCGCTCGATCCCGCGCACCCGACCACGCCCGCGTGTACGCCTGTACTTCCGATCATCGGCGGGTAGTCGACTTTGGACCATTGGTAGATAGCGGCTTGGACTTGCGTCGGGCCGCCACGCATGCGATGCTGGCCCGACGCCAACGGGACTGGAGTCGCTTTGCAGGCGGCACGGGATCGGAAAGGAAGGATCTTGCTCGACGGTCTGCAGCCACCGCTCGACGGTCGATCGAGGGTCGGTCGCTCGGCTGAGAAGCGTTCCTCTGAGAGGCGTCCCTTCTGGCATGAGGCCCTGGCTCCGTACGCCAAACCTCATCTAGGACGCAGCCTGCTGGGCATCGCGACATCGGTCGTGCCCTACCTGGGGCTGTCTGTCGCCATGTACTTCGCACTCGGGACTTCCTATCTGCTCGCGCTGGCGATCGCGATCCCCGCCTCCGGCTTCCTCGTGCGCACGTTCATCCTCTTCCATGACTGCTCTCACGGCTCCTACCTCCCGTCCAAGCGTGCCAACGCCTGGCTCGGCACCGCGCTTGGCCTGCTCGTCTACTCGCCGTTCCTGCGCTGGCGCCACGACCATGCGATCCACCACGCCACCTCCGGCGACCTCGACCGCCGCGGCGGCGGCGACGTGCGCACGCTGACCATCGCCGAATACCACGCGCTCACGCCGAGGAGCCGGCTCGCATATCGAGTGTTCCGCAATCCGCTCGTGATGTTCGGGATCGGGCCGATTGTGGCGCTGCTGATCGGCCCGCGGCTGGTCGCCAAGGATGCCCGGCCGCGACTGCGACGCAGCGTGATCTGGACCAACCTCGCGCTCGCCGCGCTCGTCGCGGCGCTGTGCCTGCTGATCGGCTGGAGCGACTTCCTGCTCGTGCAAGCCCCCACCGTGATGCTCGCAGGCTCGGCCGGCATCTGGCTGTTCTATGTCCAGCATCAGTTCGAGGACGCTTACTGGGAGGAGTCGGGAGACTGGAGCTACGCCGACGCGGCGCTTCGAGGCAGCTCCTACTTGAAGCTGCCCAAGCTGCTGCAGTTCTTCTCCGGCAACATCGGTCTGCATCACGTGCACCACCTGAACGCTCGCATCCCGAACTACAATCTGCAGCGAGCGCATGACGAAAATGAGATCTTCGACGAAGTACCCACGCTCTCACTGCTCGACGGCCTGCGCGCGATGCGGCTGAAGCTGTGGGACGAGGAGCACGGGCGCCTGGTGACGTTCGCGCAGGCTCGCACGCCTCGCGAGGCGACGGCGGCCACCCCCCGATGAGCACCACACGCCGAGCGAACCCCACGCGATGAGCATGTCCGTCCGCTCAAGCACCGCGGCGGCGGCGGCCGTCTTGCTGCTCGCGCTCGGCTGCGGATCGACGCGCCCCGGGGCGATCCTCGACGTCAAGACGGCCTCCGCGCTGCCCCGCTCGCGCGTGTCGCGCGTGATCGTGCTCGTGATGGAGAACAAGGAGGAGTCGGACATCATCGGCAGCCCCGACTCGCCTTACGCCAACAGGCTCGCACGGGAATACGGGCTCGCAGCCCAGAGCTACGCGATCACCCACCCGTCGCTGCCGAACTACCTCGCGCTGACCAGCGGCTCGACGCAGGGAGTGAGCTCCGACTGCACCGACTGCCATACCGCCGGCACGAACATCGTCGACCAGCTCGAAGCCGCGCACATCTCCTGGAAGGCTTACATGGAGAACCAGCCGAACCCGTGCTTCACCGGCGCCGGGTCGGGGGGCTACGCCAAGAAGCACAATCCGTTCATCTACTACGACGACATCGCCGGCACGGCCCGCTGTCGCAAGATCGTCGGATTCGGCCAGCTCACGAGCGACCTGCGCCACGGACGCCTGCCCCGCTATGCCTGGATCTCACCGAACCTCTGCGACGACGGCCACGACTGCGACGCCGCCACGGCCGATCGGTTTCTCGCCCGCACGGTCCCGCTACTGCTGCGCGAGCTCGGTTCACACGGGTTTCTCCTGCTGACGTGGGACGAGGGCAGCTCGAACAACGGCTGCTGTGCAGAAAAGGCCGGGGGTGGGCGTATCGCGACGATCCTCGCCGGTCCGGACGTACGCCATGGCGGGCGTGACAATCAGCCCGTCGACCACTACGGGGCGCTCGGCACGATCGAGGAAGCCTTCGGCTTGGCGCCACTGGGCGGCGCCGCCGACCCGAGCAGCGGACGCCTCACATCGCTGTTCACCCATGCGCCCCATCTCGCCCGATAGTTCAATGAGTGCTTTTGTCTAGGACGGGCGTGCAAGCCTCATATAAAGCTCATCGTGCGCCGACGCGTTGTGTGAGATGGCGGTTCGACCCCCCACTTCGCAGGCCGAGGCCCTTGCCGCGCCACAAGGATCTGCCGAGGATCTCCGCCGCCTAGGAGAAGCACTCAACGCACGCACCGACGACGTCGTCAACGGCATGGTCGTGCGGACGCAGCAGTCGGGCCGCACGCTCGACACGCTCGTCGAGGACAGCTTCGAGCGCGTCGGCGCCGTCTCGACCGTCGCGGTCGCCCGCTGGATGGCCGGCGAGGGCGCCGAGGTCGCACGCGAGGTCGGCAAGGAGTCCTGGCACATCTTCGGCCAGCTCGCCGCCCAGCGCGCGGCGCCCCTGAACGAGGTCACCAAGCGCTGCCTACGCTGGTGTGACGCCGCCGAGGACGTCGTCCGCGAGACCGCCGCCCGGCTCGAGCTCTCGAGCGCCGTGCTCGAGCAGGCGCTCGCGATGCTGCAGCGGAGCCTCAACGTCACGCTCGTGCGGATGTGCGAGTCGTTTGAGTCAGAGCGCCAGCGCTCCCACGAGGAGCTCGCCCGCCGCCAGGAGGAGCTTGCATTCCTTGCGACCCACGACGCCCTGACTGGCCTACCCAACAGGACGTTGATCCTCGACCGCATCGAGCAGATGCTCGTGCGCGCTCGCCGTCATCAGACACCGGTGGCGGCGCTGTTCATCGACCTCGACAACTTCAAGACGATCAACGACACGCTCGGCCACGGTGTCGGCGACGAGCTGCTGAAGGCAGTCGCCGCCCGCCTCGACGGCGTCGTCCGTGCCACCGACGCGCTGGGTCGACTCGGCGGCGACGAGTTCGTCGTGATCGCCGAGGAGCTGTCGCTCGCCGCGGGTCCCGAGTTGATCGCCGAGCGGCTGCTCGCCGCACTCGAGCAGCCGTTCAAGCTCGCCGGGACCGAGAAGACCCCTCTGACCGTGACCGCCAGCGTGGGGATCGCCGTCGGCGAGCGCGCATCGGCCGCGGACCTGCTGCGCGACGCTGACATCGCGATGTACCGAGCGAAGTGGGACGGCAAGAACCGGCACGTGATGTTCGAGTCGGGCATGCAGGACGCCGTGCAGAACCGCATGGAGCTCGAGATGGACCTGCGGGTCGCGCTGGAGCGAGACGAGTTCTTCCTCGTCTACCAGCCCACGTTCGACCTGCGCGACATGAGCCCAACCGGGATGGAGGCCCTGATCCGCTGGAACAGCCCCAGCCGGGGGGTGGTCCAACCTGATGACTTCATCCCCCTGCTCGAGGAGACCGGACTGATTACCGGCATCGGCAAATGGGTGCTCGCGGAAGCCTGCCGGCAGGGGGCCAAATGGCGCGAGGCCGGATATCCGATCGGCATGGCCGTCAACGTCTCCGCGCGCCAGCTCGACACCGACGAGTTCGTATCCGACGTCGAGCGGGCGCTTGCCCACAGCGGCCTCGAGCCGAACAAGCTCACGATCGAGATCACCGAGACGACGCTCATGCGCGACGCCGCCGAGACGGCTCTGCGACTCGCCGCGGTCAAGCAGCTCGGCGTGCGCATCGCGATCGACGACTTCGGCACCGGCTACTCCTCGCTCGCGCACCTGCAGCAGTTCCCCGTCGACGCGCTGAAGATCGACCGCTCCTTCATCTCCCAGCTGACGCACAACCGGGAGGGCGAGACGCTCATCCACACCCTCGTCCAGCTCGGCAAGGCGCTGTCGATCGAGACCCTCGCCGAGGGCATCGAGCAGCAGCAGGAGCTGGCCGTGCTCAGAGACGAGCACTGCGACAGCGGGCAGGGCTTCCTCTTCGCCCGCCCGCTCGACGTCGGCGCCACCGAGGCCTTCCTCGCGGACTGGGCCGCGAACGCGGTTCCCGCGGCGGCACCGGTCGCGCCTGGCGCATAGCTCGCGAAGACCCATTCAGTCGGGCAGGGACGATCGGAACCCCAGAAGGCCGACTACTGAGAGTTCGGTCATGGGCCGACAGGCGACGGCACGGGGAGATCGGGACGACGTGCGAACCCGCGAGTGCACCCGGCGGCTGCCTTGGAGTGCCTGCTTGAGGCGTTGTTGGAGCCCATAGGCCGAGAGGCGCGACGGAAAGCCGCCGAAGCGATCAGAAAAATGGATCGTAGCTAAGCTCCGACTTGGGTCGTCGTTGGACACTGCTCGATCATGCGCCTGCGCCGAGCGAGTGTCAAACGCGGCGTGCGAGCTTTGTACCCGCTGGCTGCGGAGCCGGGTGCAGCGTCGGAACCGGAGCTCTTCCTAGAAGGTCTCATCCCGGCAGCAAGCGGTGGCGGCCATCCGCCATGCTGCTTCCCATGAGCTTCTGCGCGTTGCTACTCCGCGTGTTCCGCTGAGCCGCGAGCAAGAGCCCGCCGGATCGACGCGATCATCTTCTCTTGCTCTCGCCTGTGGACGACGCTCCAGTCTCGGCTCGCTGGCGTGTAGTCGTGTTCGCGGAAAGCTTGTGCGGAGTAGTCCAGGGAAGTCCGCAAGAAAGCGATCTGGGCGTCCGTCAATTGGACTGCATGCTTAGGCATGTTCCCTAGTTAGCATACTGTCTGCCGCATGTCGGGGCGGTGCCTACCCGCTGCCCCCAGTAGCCCGAATAGTTCGGCTCCGAAAGAGCGTCAGCTAGATATCTCGCTATCACCCGACGTGGAGTCAGTGGTCTGCGCGGCGACGAATCGAAGCGCTGGGATCTCATGGCTGTGTCGCCACTCCAGCCGAGCTTCTCTATAGAGTCACCCATCATGGCACTAACGCCCGCGACGCTAACCGTGCGGCCGGGCCGTGCGCTCATAGCCACGGTGGGAGGCCGGACCATCGATTTGGGGGCTTCGACGGCCTCGAACGGCCATGCGCGGCCGTTCCTCAAGTGGACCGGAGGCAAGCAGTGGCTCGCGGCCGTCGCCTCTAGTGTGATGCCCGAGGACTTCGTTGGCCGATACATCGAGCCGTTTCTCGGGGGAGGATCGGTCTTCTTCGCTGTGGGATCGCGGAAGGCGACGCTCGGGGATATGAATGCCGAGTTGATCGAGGCTTACCAGGGCGTCCGCGACTGTCCTGAGAAGGTGATTGCCGCGCTCGCTCGGTATCCGCATGACCGTGAGTTCTTCGAGGCCATGCGACGCGCCCGGCCTAGGGCTATCCACACAAAGGCCGCTCGTCTGATCTACCTAAACAAGACAGCCTTCAATGGGATGTATAGGGTAAATCTTCGGGGAGAATTCAATGTCCCGTTTGGCCGCTATGTGAACCCAACGATCTGTGATCCCGATAGAATTCGCCGGGCATCTCACGCCTTGCGCGGGACCACCCTGCGGGTCGGTGACTTCGCGGCGACTATGAAAGCAGCTAAGCCAGGCGATGTTGTCTATCTCGATCCTCCGTACATCACTGGGCACCGAAACAACGGCTTCCTGAAGTACAACGCACCGCTGTTCTCGTGGGAGGATCAGCAACGACTCGCAGTGTTGGCAATACGTCTTGCAAATCGCGGCGTGTTTGTGATCGTCAGTAACAGCGATCACGGTGATGTGATCTCGCTCTATAAGGGCTTCTTTCGGTATGGGATAACGCGCAATAGCCTGATCGGCGGCCAAGGAAGTCATCGTGGTCCCATACAGGAGGCACTACTTACGTCCACGCCGATACACGGCGTACCAACCCATCGCATGTAAATGGTGCAAATCACAAATACCACGCTAGACCACATAGACCCTGATCTCATCGATAAGAATCCGGTGAATCCGAGACTGATTTTCCGCGAAGCAGAGATGAATCAGCTCTTGGACTCGATTCGTGAAGTCGGAATCCAGGTGCCGCTCGCCGTGTACGCCGCCGGTAAACGGTATGTCCTTCTAGACGGCGAGCGTCGCTGGCGCTGTTCTAAGAAGCTCAATCTAAAGACGGCTCCTGTTTTGATTCAGCCTGAGCCTTCGCCGTTGGAGAATCTCCTCACGATGTTCAACATTCACAACGTGAGAACTGACTGGGATCTTATGCCAATGGCCCTAAAGCTCAAGGACGTTCAGCAACTGCTCGGTGAAGCGGGGCAGTCGGCGACCCCCAAAGCGCTTTCGGCTGTCACAGGCGTTTCGCTTCCTACCGTGAGGCGTGCACTTGAGCTGCTGGACCTCCCAAAGCGCTACCAGAATCTACTACTTGAGGAAGGAAAGAAGCCACGCGATCAGCAGAAGATCACGGCAGATGTATTCGTAGAGGTTAATAAGTCGAAGCGCGTGATCGAGCAGTATCAGCCAGAGGTGTTCGAGTCGGTTTCCGAGGAGCAGTTCGTTGATGGGATGGTCGACAAGTATCGAGAGGGCGTCGTCAACAACGTTGTGCGCTTCCGCGATATCAGCAAGATTGCGAGAGTCGAGAGGACCGAAGGAGATCCCGCCATTGCAGCCCCCGCATTGATTCGCCTAGTGCGAGACAAGTCTTACAAGATCGAGACCGCCTATGAGGACACTGTTCAGTCAGCTTACGTTGTGCGTGATGTAGGCTCCAGAATTACTGCGCTCGCGTCACGTCTCGCGGAGCTCGACCGAAGTCAGCCGCTGCCGCAGGCCGTCGTGGACGACTTGCGCGGTCTTCGTGCAACCATTGACGAGCTGCTAGAGGACTACTAGTGGAGTTTGTGCTGACGCCGGAGGAGGCGCAAAGCACGGCCCAGGCGGTCATCAAGCACCTGGAATCCGAGAAATACAAAGCTACAGTCGAGATTGGCGTTCGTGACGACATCCCATTTCGTCCGACAATAAGCGCTGTCAAGAGTGGGATGTCTAGATATATCGAGGCTCAGAGCGTACCCCAATATACCCAAGGCGTGAGGGATCTCGTGCATCGTGCAGGGGTAGAGAAGTTCTACTGCGAGATTTATATTGCCGTCGCGATGAGTGCTTCGCTCAGCGGCCATTTTCTCAATGAGCTGTCGCGCGACGGCGTCGGCCTGATTCTCGTTGATTCACAGGGCCTCGTATCGATTCATAGGCCAGCAATAAACCCTGCACTGCAAGTCTCGCCTGATCCTACGCTGAAACTCGGGCGTCTGAAAACCCAGGTGCGGGAAGCCGTCAAACGGTTTAACGCTGGAGAGCGGAAGGCGGCGCTGCAAGAGATGTGTGAGATCGTGGAAGGCGAGACTGGCAGATTGGTAAAAAAATTGGCCAAGAAGGCATGGGTATCGACATCAGAGGCGGCGATCGAGAAAATGGACTGGTCTAGGCGTATCGACCTAGCCGCCTCAACAACTGGATATACAGGCGGCCACAGCCCGATCGTGGATGACAAGCTCAAGCAGGACTTGCATTCGTTCCGCGGAGCCCGCAACTTGATAGACCATGCCGCTAATGCGGCGGGCGAAAAGAAGCGACAGACTCAATTTGCAGAGCGCATGTGCATGGGGCCGCGCCTGGCGGGAGATCTGCTGTCGCTACAGGCGAAGGTAGTCTGACTAGAAACTACCGGCGGTACTGAGGCGGACGTGGATCTCGGAACGTGATGTCCTGATCTGCACTGCCACGGACAACGCAGACGCCCGTCGTCTGGTCTCAGGACCTACGTTTGCCTAGCAGGTCGTACAAGCTGCACTGGGCGACGCGGTCGAGCGGTCGAGCAATCGCGCTGTCACAGTCTCTGGATGCGCCGTCGGTCTGAAGAGTGTCTCTCTGCGGCTCTTATTGCACCTCGCAAGCGTCGTCGAGTCGGCCACGGAGGTGGGAGAACTCAACGGCAGCGAAATCCTCATTAGGAGTCCCTTCGGTGCCGCAACGTGCCCGGATCGCACCTGATGCCAGCTATTGATACGGTCAGTCCAGGGGCGACACAGCCACTCGCATAGCTCCGACAGGTTCGATGTCCCCGTAGCCTTGGAGGCTCGGCTGGGCTAATGGATGAAGACGCCGAGAAGTCAAATCAAGACAGTCAAGGCGCCAGACCCGATCGCGATGAGTCGCAGATTGACGAGCACCAGCCTCTTCCTGGCGACGCTACTGGGCCTTCCAGCGAGCAGGAAGCTGAGTCAGCGAGTGCGACGACTGGTCTTCCTTGGCGCCTCAGCAGCGGCTCGCATGTTCGTCCCCACGAGGACGAACATGCCGGCGTCAGTCCGCCTGTGTCCGCCGAGCACCTATCTCGCTATCGCTCGACGCCGGGACGCACTGTAGAGGAGCCCAAGCGAAGTGAAACCGGCAGAGTCGGGCTCTCGCGGCGGCTCTGGCGCTGGGCCGGAACGCTCCGCGGAGTAGTGGTGCTCTGCGCCACGGTCATAAGCACCGCAGCGACGATTTACTTCGGTGCGTTTTATCATCAGCCGGGGCGGATGACCGCGAGCCTCGACTTTGCGTATCTCTCTCCCCAATTCATAGACGCCCGCAACTCTGGCCTTCAGCTCTCAATCTATAATGGAACCCCGACGACGCAAGTTATCACCGACGTGCGTATCGCCGACCCTGAGACATACACCCCACTTCCAATTGCAGTACAGGCAAAACGCACCCAGCTTTTCCGAGTTGAACCAAGAACGGTTTCGGCCACGCTACCGGCCGGTGGCCAGCTTGTGGCGAGGTTCCGAACGTCTACTCTTGCGTCGCTAGCGCCCTACCAGCTTGTCATCGACCTCGCTTCCGGCGGCGCAATCACCGTAGACGTGGAGCCGTTTATCTACCTGCTGCGCTGCGCCGTACAGAGCACGCTCGCTGATCCGTGCCTCGTCGTGGCTCAGACAACCCGACAAAATCAGCCGCTTCATCCGTATCTCGCCACGCAGGGGGGCCTTGTTGGAATTACGGTCGGGCCTGCCCCGAAGATCCCCCTCGCATGTCGCAAAAAGCGAGTAATGCTTCCTTCCGACCCCTGTGTCGCCAGCGGGATACGTGAAGCGGTTCTTTTTCCGATTGGACTCGATTCGCACGAGCGATGGGACGGTCCGTTTCCGCCCCCTCCGAAGAAGTGACCGTACCCGCGGATCGCAAGCCCAGCCGCGGGTGCGTAGCGCTGAGCAGCTGGATCCGGCGCCTCCGTGACACTCGGGAATGCTTAGGTCGCACAATCGGCGTTGTCTGAAGGAGGATGCCATACCCCAGACCAAGTCAGAAACACCACTTGCGTCAGCCCCGGAGGATCGCCGACGCTCCCCGTGGGAGTCCGGCTATTTAGTCAGGAGAATTGTAATGGCAGAAACGTACAAGCCCGGAGACACAGTGCCGAAGACGGGCGAAGTTCAATGCACGCAACACAACAATACAAAGGACCACGTGCAGGCAGGCACGACGTTCGCCCCGTGTATGCATTGGAGCGAACACGATCGCACCAACTGCACCTGGGAATACGTCTAATCGACCTGTGCATTTTGCCAGTAGGGCGGCGGGCGATTGTCTGCATCGTCGCCCTGCGGCAAAGTGTCGCACAACCGGTAGTGGGCGATTGCAAGGCTGTTCGCCCGCTGCCGCGTGAATGGATGCACCTCTATTCGCTCAGGGTTGAGCCACCGGCCAGATACCCAGGCAAAACCCCATCAGATCCAATATAGTCCCAGTTGTTCGGATTATATCCTGGATGCAATCCCATAATGAGCGCTTCCGCTGGTGCGACTGTCGATTTCTTGAAGGCCTGGCCAGACCTCGGGGTGAGTCCTCAGTGCTCACGTCAGTACGGACATCGACGATTCCCTATGCGTCACGACTACGAGAGCGCTCTCGTGGGAGCCGGTCTCGCCGCGACAGCAGATGATGTGTGGGAGAACCCTCTCCTAGCTGCGGCTGTGCAGCGGCACTGGCACCAAACGGGCCAGGCTGGCTGTCTATTTGCACGTCTGCTCGGCCGTCATATGTCGAAGCGGGAATGGCCCGTTGTCGTTGTGTCTGGTATGGCCTGGCACGATGACTCCGCTCTCCATCTCATTGACGAGGCTCTCAGCGCCGCGGTTACCGATCGAGAGTGCGAGATCGTCAGTATCTTGTTTCCCCAGGCTGTGAGCATCGTGGCGCTTAAGGACATGGTGCGAGCGCTCGCCGACGCTGGCGCGTGGAGCGTGCGAGAACACCATGAGTATCCGCCAGACGTGCTCATCGAGCTTCGTCGTCCGGTCACCACCAGCGGAGCGCTAGCTTGGATTATGGCATTTGGGCCATACCCACAGTGGCCATTGACACGTCGTGGGCCGGTAACTGAATTTGCCGTTCGTGTCAAGCCAAAGCCTGCGGACCTGTTCCCTGCACTCAACCAGGACCCCGCTGCCGTCCATCTAGCGGACGCCTCCACCGGACTGAGTCCGGAGCAGACCGAGACCTTGTTTGTGCGTACGTCTGCTGCAACCCGAGACGTCCTTGGAGCAGAGCCGGACCATCGCTCTGCGGCTCGTACTACATTTAGCTTCCTCGCATCGGACTGGCGAGCGCCGTAGTGCGGCTTCGGAAAATCGTCACCGGAGCGCTGCGACGATGGAGTCCATAACCACGCTAGCATTATTAGCGTCTCGAAAATCCACGGTACCACTATCAACTCGTACTACCGGAGATCGCGTCCATTCTGCGATGTATTCACGATAGCGATCGTATAGTCCTTGGAGCATGTCCGATGCTAGCAGCTCGCCACCGCGCTGCCTCGCTTCACTGCGGCGTAGTGCCTCGTTAATAGGACACTCAAGGTAGACGAGCAGATCGGGAGCGGGAAGCAAGTCATCACAGAGATGCAAAAGCCTTGCACAGAGCTCCAGTTCATCATCGCGCAAATAACCGTCCCGATGCATCTGCCTGGCAAATACGTAGTACATCTCGTACATGCCACGATCTTGAACGCCGCCTTCGCCGTGACAGGCGATCTCGGCATGGGCATGAGCAGCGCCCACTTGAAAATGGAGCTGCGTTTGCAGAGCCCAGGAGGAAGGATCACGATAGTACGATTCAAAGAAGGGATTGTCGTCCCACGGCTCTGGAATGTAGCGTACGCCTAGTGTTGGCGCGAGGATCTCGGCAAGTGTCGACTTTCCAGTGGCGATGTTGCCCGACACGATGACGAAGCGCCCCGGCATGGCTGCGGTTAGTTGAGTGCGCGGAGCCCTGCCTCAAACGCAGTAGCCCCTCCTCTGGATGGGTGTCTCACCTTTGCGGCCGGAATTTGCATGGCAGCCAATGTGCGAGCGGCAACGTTGCCGACTGCGACGACGCGTGTAATGTCCCACATGTCGAGTAGTTGCTCGACAAAACGCTTCCCTAGCTCTAGCTCCTCCAGCGTGGGTGCACGGTTAGAATCCCTATTGTTCGGCTCATGAGGGTGAAACGGGAAGGCAGCCCAGAGCAGCGGGGTATGATTTAGCGCGGAGAGCACGCGCCACATGATCGTTGAGGTCGCCTCGCGGAGCTGGGCAGTGTGGCCTGAGCTACGATACCCTCGGTCGTGGCCAAATAGATTCAGGGTAGGCACGCCGTTGACCATTATCGCCTCGCTCACAAACGGTATGCCAGTAACGCGCGTACCTCGGTATCCAGGAGCCTCACCAATGAGGAGAGTAGTCGAGCAACGGGTACTCATCTCACGGAGGTAAAGAGCAAGATTGTGGCGCCTCGCCTCATTGGCCGGGTCCTCGTGACTATAGAAGTTGGTAAACGACACGGTAGACCGTACTGTAGCGAGCGAGGCGATGAACGAGCTGACCTGTCCCATGATTCTATGTTTGACTATTGGTCTGTAATTTGCAATGGCCTCATAAAAAGCGACTACCTATCAATCCGGTGCCTCGACAACTGACCAACCCCGTGACCACGAGTCCGTGGGTGTAGCGGTTGCTCGTACGGATGAATACAGAATCCTTAGCAGGGCGATCGGTCGGACTGCATCGCTGCATGCTGTGGGGGCGTGGGTCGCACAAGTGCCATTGCAAGACTGACGAGCGTGCCGGGGATGCCCGAGCGTGCAGAGCTTGGTCCAGGTGGGGTTGGGGTCAGATGATGTATCCGATCGTCTGCGTCAGGTAGTAGCTCTGTCTGGAGGCGAAGACGTAGTCTCCGATACGGTGGATCATCCCAGCGCGCTGGAGGGCCTCGACTGCGTTCCTGCTGTCGTTGGGGGTTTCGGTCTCGCGGCCGAGCTCCTCGACCGACCAGATCGTTTGGTCGCCGGTGAGAAGGTGGATGATGTCTCGCTCGAGCTGGCGGTCCGGGTCAGGTAGCTCAGGGATAGGGTCTTCGTCAGGCATGGGGTGTACCTCTCTTGGTTGATGGGTTGACGAGGTCATTGCTGCACGAGCCCGCAGACCGGACATGTGACCTCGCTTCCAGCTCGTCCTTGTCGTATCTCCGCCCAGGCACTCGATCGGATCGCAGGCGACCTCGGCGACCTGGACGCTCAGGTGCTTGGCTTCCTCGGTGAGACGCGGCTCGCTACCGGCACGCAGCTGGTCCGCCGCTTCTGGATCACAGGCAACGGCGACCGTGACCGTGAGGCCCGCAACGGCCGGCGCGCGCTCAAGCGTCTAAGCGACTGGCGGGTGATCGACCCGCTGCCCGGCCGCGCCCGAGGAGGCACACGAGGCGGCAGCGACACGCTGATCTACAGCGTCGGAGCCGCCGGTAGCAGACTGCTCGCCCGCCGTGGCTCGGTGCGGCGGCTGGGGACTCCCGGCGCCCGCCACATCGCCCACACCCTCACCATCACCGAGCTGGTCCTGCGGCTGCACGAGGCCGACGCGGCGGGCACACTGGAATGCCTCGCGGTGCAGCCTGAGCCGACGTGCTGGCAGCCGTTCCTCGGCGCGTTCGGTGCCCGTCTCATCCTCAAGCCCGACCTGGTCATTCGCGTCGCTGCCCCCGGTAGCGACTACGAGCATCGCTGGGCGCTGGAGATCGACATGGCGACCGAGTCGCCCAGCACGATCCGCTCCAAGGCGCTGCGCTACCTCGCCCACTACCACTCCGGCAGCGAGCAGGCCAAGCACAGGGTCTATCCCCGCGTCTTGTGGGTCGTACCAAACGAGCAGCGGGCAGAGCAGATCAGGCAGGTCGTACGCCGCCTGCCGAGCGACGCCGAGCGGCTGTTCACGATCTGCCGCTTCGAGAACGCCGTGGCCCTGCTGACATCGGAGGCGCGCTCGTGAGCACCCAGGCCAAGGCCGCCATCTACGAGGACGACACAAACGCCTGGGGGCTCATCGAGGGCGACGCCCTGAAGGCGCTTGCCAAGCTCCCCGCTCACTGCGTCGACGCGGTCGTGACCGACCCGCCGTATGCGATCTCCCTCGGCGGGGAGCCCTGGGACCATTTTGGTGGCGGTGAGCTGCCCGCCCCGGAAGCGTTCGAGCGCTGGACCGCACGATGGGCGGCCGAGTGCCTACGTGTGCTCAAACCCGGCGGGCATCTGCTCGCGTTCGGTGCGCCGCGCACCTTCCACCGGCTGGTCGCGGGAGTCGAGGATGCCGGCCTCCAGATACGTGACCAAGTGCTGTGGATCTACGCCCAAGGGATGCCGAAATCCAGGCGGCTCCCCGGCGGGCTCGGCACGACACTCAAACCGGCGTATGAGCCGATCCTGCTCGCCCGCAAGCCCTTCGACGGCCAGACCAGCGAGAACATCGAGCGGTACGGCACCGGCGCACTGAACATCGACGCGACGCGGATAGCCAGCGCCACAACATCGGAGGGATACTGGCCCGCACACCTCACGCTCTCCCACGGCAACGATTGCTCTGAAGCCGCGTGCGTGATCGGCTGCCCGGTGGGTCAGCTTGACCACGCTGGGCCGAGCCAGCTCAGTCGGCTGTTCTTCTGCGCCAAGGCAACGAAGCAAGAGCGAGAGGCCGGCTGCGAGCAGCTGCCCGAGCAATCAGCGCAGCTCTACACCGGCCGTGGCCGACCGGCGCGAGTGCGGCGCAACACGCACCCGACAGTCAAGCCCCTATCGCTGATGCGCTGGCTGGTACGGCTCGTCACCCCGGAAGGCGGGTTGGTACTCGATCCGTTCTGCGGGAGTGGTTCGACCGGCGCGGCGGCGGTGTTGGAGGACCGTCAGTTCTTGGGCATCGAGCGCGAGGACGAGTACGTCGACGTCGCCTGCGCACGTCTCACCCATTGGGCGAACGAGGCGAAGGAGCAGCTGTGATGCGTGTGATGGATGGCCCGACGGCGGGTGGAAGGACAAGCGTCTTTCTGCCTGCCGACATGGCCATTCAACGACAAGGAGGAAACCTCATGGCCACCAAGGCCCAGGAGGTGTATGAGAAAGTCGAGGCGCTGGTCGCCTCGGGAGTGGAGAAGGCAGACGCCTTCAAGAAACTCGCCGAGGACACCCAACGGCCCTACGACTCCGTCCGTGGTTCCTACTACTCGCACAAGAAAAAGATCGAGGGTGGACAGAGCAAACCACGCACGCGCCGCAGGGAGACGACACCAGAGGATGCGCTGGCAGACGCCCGCGCATCTCTGGAACGCTCAATCGCCGCGATCGACCGAGAGGTCGAGGTAGCCGAAGAGCGCGCCACAGAGGCAGCGGCCGAGGCCAAGGCACTGAAAGTCAGTGCCACTGATCGCAAGAAGGCCATCACCGAGCGTCTTGAGGCGCTGAAGTGAGACCAGTGGGTTGGTCTGGGCTCTGCTCGGACCAACCCACACCTTACTAATTAACACGTTGCTTAAATCACGACTTAACGGGAAAATCGTTAAGCCTACTTAACCGAGAAAGGAGGATACATGCCACCAACTATGACACTAACTAAACCTGACACTGAGCTGTCGCCGGAGGCCGACGCCACCGCCGTTATCTACCTGCGCGTATCCAGTGACGGACAGGTCAACAAGGCACACGACCCGGAGGGCTACTCGATCCCAACCCAGCGCGAAGCCTGCGAACGCCACGCCGAGAGGCTCGGGGCTCGGGTGGTCGCTCAGTTCGTGGAGCTAGGACGCACCGGCACCAACCTGCGCCGTCCCGCGCTCCAAGAGATGCTGGGCGAGCTACCGAAGCTCAAACCGACGTATGTCATCTTTTATGACCTCTCGCGGGTGGCGCGTGAGGAGATGGACGCGCTGTGGCTGCTGGCCGAGATTAAGCGCCACGGCGCAAAGCTCGAGTCCACGCTTGAGCGCATCGACGACAGCCCTCAAGGATTGTTGCTGTACGTCATCATGGCCGGGGTCAATGCGTTCCGCTCGCGCGGTGATGGCGAAAAGGTCAAGGGCGGACTGGCACGCAAGCACGCCGACGGCGGCTCAAGCGGCCCGGCGCGAATGGGCTACCTCAACGACTCAGAAATGGTCGAAGGCCGCAAAGTCGCCACGATCAGCGTCGATCCCGACCGCGCCCACTTCGTCCAGCTCGCCTTCGATTTGGCCGCTACCGGCGAGCACACCATCACGACGATCACCGAGATCCTTGAGGACGCCGGGCTGCGCACCCGCGGGACCGCCAAGCGGCCAAGCAAACCCGTCGCGCGCTGCACCGTGCACCGGATACTCAGAGACGACTACTACATCAGGATCGTGACGCTGAACGGCGTCAAGCGCGAGGGGCGCCACGATGCCCTGATCGACCGGGCGACCTTCGATCAGGTGCAGAAGGTGCTGGATGGCCACCGCGCCAGCGGCGACCGCTCCCACAAGCACAGCCACTACCTGAAGGGCACGCTGTTCTGCAAGTGCGGCAAGCGCCTGGGCTACGGACGCCACCGAGGCAAGTGCCAGGGGATCTATGAGTACTTCTCCTGCCTCAGCCGCGTGCAGCGCGGCGGACGCTGCCCGGCCCCCTACTTCCCGGTGGAGCGCACCGAACGCACCATAGTGCGCCGCTACCAGCGCGAGACCTACAAAGACGACGAGCAGGACCTCGTCCGGCAGGCGCTACACGCCTACGTCGAGTCCAAGGCCGAGGTCGCCCGCCGCGCCTCAGAGCGCCACAAGCGACGGCTGCGGGAACTCACCGGCCAACAGCAGAAGCTCGTGCAGCTCTTCTACAACGGCGGCGTCTCCGAAGAGGTCTTGAAAGCCGAGCAGCAGCGCATCGACGCCGAGAGCGCCAAAGCCCAACGCTGGGCCAACGCCGCCGAGGCCGAGGTCGAGGACGTTATGGACGCCCTGAACGACGCGTTGCTGCTCGTGGACGCCACCACCGTGATCTACGAGCAACTGCCGCACAGCTCAAGGCGGCTCGTCAACCAAGCCGTCTTCCTGATGTTCATCATCAGCGACCCCGACACAGTCGAGGCGAAACGCACCAAGCTCTACGACGAGCTAGCCAACGTCATCCGAGAGCTACAAGCAGCCGAGAACGGCCAGAAAAGACCCAACAGGCTGCAAAATAAGGACGAAGGGGCCAAAAACGACCACGACCCCGAAAATCGGGGCCGGGGTTCGTACATAGAACAAATGGCGGAGAGGGAGGGATTCGAACCCTCGGACGAGGTTTCCCCCGTCACGCGATTTCCAGTCGCGCCCGTTCAACCGCTCCGGCACCTCTCCACAATCCACGTCCACGACCACCCGCTCAGCGACGACACCGCCGATCTCCAAACGGTCGGCCGCCCGGTGAAGGCTACGACACCGGCGCATCTCCCGTTGGTAGGGTTCCCTCGATGCTCTCCCTCGCCAGCGCCGCCGTCAGCAAGGACATCGGCCTGATCGCCACCTTCGGTGGGATCGGCGTGATCGTCAACGCGATCGTCGTCTTCATCGCCGTCCAGATCCGCGGCGAGCGCAGGCAGAACCAGGAATATCTGGAGCGTCGTTCGACGCGGGGCTGACATCCGCCCGGACTGCGCCCAGGATCGCGCTCACCCTCGCCCCGCCGGATCCCGGAGGGGTCCCAATCAAAATCGTCTTTCCAGCTAGACGATGAACACGGGCGTGCCGACCGGCGTCCTGCTGTACAGCGCGATCACGTCCGGTATCCGCATGCGCACGCATCCGTGCGACGCGGTGTGACCGATCGAGGAATACTCGCTTGGGTCGATCCCGTGGATGCCGGCGCCACCGTCGAACGACATGAACCGCGCCTTCAACGGGTCCTGAGGCCCCGGCGGGATCGTCTTGCCTGCCAATGCGCCCGCCCATGCTTTGTTCGGCACGATCCACGGGGGGTCCACCTGCTCCCACTGGACGTGGTAGAGCCCGGCAGGAGTTTCCAGCCCCTGCATCCCGACCGCGATTTCATAGCTTCTGGCAAGCTTCAGGTGGTCGTAGAAGCGCAGCGTGAAACTCCCCCGGTCGATGACGATGTAGGCCGGGTATTGCGCCGCCAGCTGAGCCGTCGTCACCGTCGGCTCGACTGTGTGCGTCGGCACCCCCACCGCACGATTGCCCGTCGTGCTCACGAGCGTATGCTCGATTCGCGCGCCGAGCCGCGTGCTGTCGACCATCACTCCCGACCGTCCCGCCACCGTCGTCAACCCGCTCGCGCTCGGCTGCACGGTCGCGTTGCGCGGCGCCTGGTTGACCGCGCGCCTGATCTTCGCCGTCAGCCCGCGCACCGCCTGCGGCGAGTAGCTGACCGCGAGCGGCACGTCGTGCCTCACGCTTTCCCCCGTCAGCCCGCGGAACGTCCGCGTGAGGATCGACCCGCTGCGCCCGGCTTCCACGGCCTCTTTCACCATCTTCCCCGCGTCCACCGTCACGGCCGCTTCGCGCGCGCCGATCGTCCACGTCTTCGAGCCCGAATGGACCCTGACCGGTCGCTCCAACCCCGAAATCAGCTCGTGCTGGATCTTCGCCTGCGCCGCCGCCGCCTTCAACCCTCCGACGCTCACCCTGTCAATCGTCACGCCCTTCGCGATCGTGTCGCGCCGGGAGTGGTCGTACAGATACACGCCCAGCACGAGCAACACCAGCATCCCCAGCCCGAGCGCGACGAAGATCGGCAGCGGGCTGCGCCGGCCACTCCGGGACGTGCTCGTCGCATGCTCGTGCAGGACTCTGGTCGTACTCACGAAACGGCTCTACTGAAGGGGATCATCTGATTGTACCCTTCGGCAGCGCCACCAGATCACCCTGCAAGCAAGTTGCCGGGATCGACGTATGGCCCGTCCGCGAGCGCGAGCGCGCCCACGAACCCGAGCGGCGCCTCAAACGGCACGAGCGTGCATTGGGCGCTCCCCTCTTTCCTCCCGTACAGCCCCACCATCTCCAACGCGCCCGCCTTCCGGCAAAGCGTCACTTCGGCCGGGGCGACCCGAAAGCCGCAGCCGAGCGCCTTCACCACAGCCTCCTTCGCCACCCACCGCGTGTGAAATGCCATCCGCGCGCCGAGCCGCTCGGCGTCCTCGCCCGCCTGCTCACGCTCACGCTCGCCGCAGATCCGCGCGAGCAGCCGCTCCCAGTCGACGCGGCGGCCGTCCGCACGGCGCTCCCCGCGCACGCGCTCGACGTCCACTCCAACTTCGCCTCCGCGACGAATCGCGATCGCCGCGAGATCGTCGCTGTGGGAAACGCTGAACCGCGGGAGGCTCCGCGCCTTCGTGGCGGAGGCTCGACCCAATTGCGGCTTATTCTCCTCGTCGACACGACCCAATTCGGGCTTGCCCCACTCGCCCACCCTCACGACCACCCGCTCGGCGGCGATGCCCAGCTCCCGCGCCAATCGCGTCCTCACCGCGGCTCGCGCGGCGACGAACCTGCGCCGCTTCCTCTCGCTTCGCATCTCCCGCACGCGCGTCCACTCCTCCTCGGACAGCACCGCGAGGGCGCGCTCATACTCCTCCTCGTCAAGCCGCAGCTCGACCAGCTCGACCACCGTCACCTCGCAACCGCCCTCTCTCACGAGGTCTGCGCCGCCACCCGCGCGCGACGGTACTCGTTGACCACTATCTCCGTGAGCTCCTCAACGGACGTCTCCGCCGTCGGCTTGTCCAGCGCGATCGCCCCCTCCTGGATCATGCTCACGCGATCGCACGCCTCGAGCACGTGCACGTAGTTGTGCAGGATCATGATGATCGAGACTTTCCCTTCGGCCTTCAGCCGAGCCACGAGGTCGAGGATCATCGAGCCCTCTTTGGCTCCCATCGCCGCCAACGGCTCGTCGAGCAGAATGATGTCGGCCTCCGAGTTCACGGTCCTTGCGACCGCGATCGCCTGGCGCTGACCGCCTGACAGGCGCGCTACGGCGACGTCGATGCGCGGAATGTTGATCCCGATCTCATCCAGCGCCGTCCGCGCTTCGCGCTTCATCTGCCGGTTCCCCAGCAGCGGGAGCGGTCGGTGGACCCGCTCGCGCCGCAGGAACAGGTTGTGGAAGACCGACAGTTCGTCGATCAACGCCAGGTCCTGGTAGACGGTCTCGATGCCTTTCGCGCGCGCGTCGTCGACGCTCTTCGGTTCATACGGCTGTCCGTGCAGATACATGCTTCCACTGTCCTGCTTCTGAAAGCCGCAGAGGATCTTGATCAGCGTCGACTTGCCGGCGCCGTTATCGCCGAGCAGGCCGAGCACCTCGCCCTTTTTCAGGTGCAGGTTGACGTCGCGCAGGGCCGTCACGGGACCGAATCGCTTGGCGATGTGCTCGACGCGCAGGACGTCGTCCGGGGCCGAGCTCGGTCCGACGACCTCAGCGGCCGGTGCCTGCCCGGCGCCATCGGTGGCCGATCGCCGCTCGCCCGCATCGCCCTCCGGGGGTGGCGTGTGCTCAGCCACTGCCGTGCCCCCTGCGTGCGCGCTGCACGTACACGTTGATCGTCATCGCCAGGATGATCGCCAGGCCGAGGTAGAACAGCAGGTAGTTGGCGTTCACTCCCTGCAACACCAGTCCGTCGTGGAGGATCCCCAGGAACAGCGCGCCGATCAGCGCCCCCACCACGGTGCCCGAACCGCCCGCCAACAGCGTCCCCCCGATCACCGCCGCCGCGATCGCGAGGAACAGGATTTCATTCGCTCCCGCCGGGTCCGGCTGGACCGAGGTCGCGCGCACGGCCTCGAAGATCCCGACCAGCCCACCCGTCAGGCTGCAGAGGATGAAGTTGCGGATCATAACCAGCCGCACCTTCACCCCGGCCTCGGCGGCGCCGAGCTTGTTCGACCCGATCGCCACCGTGTACAGTCCCCACCGCGTGAACGTCAGCACCACCTGCAGGATCGCGACGATGATCACCGCCCAGATCAGCTCCGAGTAGACGCCGCCGCCGAAGACTTTCGCGAACGTGCCGATGTGGTTGACGGTTTCCGGCAGCACGATGTGATGGCCGTTAACCACGTGCGTGACGTTGTGCGTGCTCGTCGTCACCCGCGCTCCCGGCGTCGCCACCGGCTGGCCGTTCGACACGATCAGGCTGAGCCCCTCGAAGGTGAACAGCATTCCGAGCGTCGTGACGAACGAGCTGATTCCGACGACCGCCGTGAAGAAGCCGTTGACGGCGCCCACGGCCATGCACGCGACCAGCGCGACGATCACGCTCGGCACGAGCGGGAACCCCGCGTTCGCCAGCTTGTAGAAGAGGAACGGCGCGAACAGGTACATCGCGCCGATCGACAGGTCGATCTCGCCGAGGATCATCACGAACACCTCGCCCGCCGCCAGGATCGCGAACGGCGCGAAATACGGCAACAGCGTCTTGAAGTTCGCCGAGGTGAAGAAGCTGCCCGTGTTCAGCGCGAAGTAGATCGCCACGAGCAGCGTGACGACGATGATGCTGCCCTCGCGCAGCGCGAGCACCCGCTCGAGCGCCTCCCGCCGTCCGGGGAGGGCGCGCCGCTCGTGCGACGCGCCCTTCCCTCCCGAGCTCGGCTCGCTTCCCGCGCTCGGAGTCTCCGAGGCCGGACTCCCTCCGGCGACGCTCGCCACGATCAACCCCGCTCCCAGGCCGCCCGCGTGTCCTCTAGGCCACGGCCGCGACCGACGAGGACGTTCCCTCGTAGCGGGTTTTCGTCTTCACGTACGGGGAGACCGTCGTCTTGTCGAGGAACTTCAGGCCCGTGTCGGTTTCCGCCAAGCCGGTCAGCGTCCCCGAGACCTTGTACATAAACAGCTGCTGGATCGGCAGGAATCCCTGAAGATAGGGCTGCTGGTCGATCGTGAATTCGATGTTGCCTTCCTGCAGCAGCTTCTGGGTGACTTCCGTCAGGTCGAAGCCGCCGGCCTTGATCCCTTTGCCCGCCAGGCCATACTTCTGCATCACCTGCGCGAGGCTCTGCGTGCTGCCGCCATCGACCGCATACATGCCCTTCGTGCTCTTGTGCCCGACCCAGTAGGCGTCGATCGTCGAGAGCTCGCCCGGGACGGCCGCGCCGGTCGCGACCGTATGCACGTTGATCGGCTTGCCGGACTTTTTGATCGCCGCGAGCGCACCTTCGATGCGGGGCTGCAGGTTGGCCGCGCCGGGGGTCGCGATGAACAGCGCGACGTCCCCTGAAGGCACCGCTGCGACGATTCGTTCGCCCATCTTTTCCCCGGCCTTGAACAGGTCCTGACCGATGTAAGCCAGACGCGAGTTGCCCGCCGCGTCAGCGTTGTATGCGACGACCGGGATACCCGCCTTGATCGCGGCTTCGACCGGCGCGTTGAAGGCGTGCAGGTCGATCAGCGCGACGGCGATGCCGTCGGCGCCGCCGGTGACCGCGCTGTTGACCGCGTTCACCATCTGGTTGACGTTGCTGCTTTCCGATCCCGTCCACTGGTAGGAACAGCCGAGCAGCTTGCAGGCATCGGCCGCTCCGTACTGGGTGGGGACGAAGAACGGATTCGTCGTCACATGGTTGACGAACACGAATTTGTAGTTTTTGTGCGAACCGAACACGGCATTCGAGCCGCTGCCTGAGGCCGAGCTCGAGCTTGTTCCCCCCGATCCGCACGCCGCCAGGATGGTGCTCGCCGACCCCGCGGCCACCCCCGTCAGCGCGGTGCGACGCAGGAACGCACGCCGGTCGAATCCCGACCGCGTTCCCTCGACGCGATCACTCCACTCGAGACGTTCCAGGGCCTCCCCGGCCCGATCGATCTCTGACATCTCCTCCTCCTTCTGACGATGAGACGGCGCCAGAGCGACGCCGCGCTCACCACTACCTTCCCGCTAATCGGATTTATAGTCAAGTACTGCCGAAAACTTTGGTCTGACCTGAACTTCACTGGGCGGGCGCGCCGCGGGTATACCCTCGTCAAATGGTCCCGCCCGCGCGCCAGCCGCCATCGGAGAATCCTAGGCAGAGCCCTGCGGCGAAGACGGACGCCGTTCCCGATCGAGGGCATAGGCGTCACGGCGACGAGCCTCGACGGGAGTCCTTCGGGGGGGTCGAGCTCGAGCGGCACGTCAAAGCCGACGGTCGCGCCTTGATCCTGTACGTGCGCAGACCGGACACGGAGCTCCGCGCACACGACCCCCAGATGGATTCCGCGACCGGCGATCGGCCGAGCGAGGATCAGCCGGCGTGAGCGAGTTGCGCTTCAACGAGTTGCGTGGTGAGCAGGTCGTCTATGCGATCCATCGCCAGGAGCGCACCTTCCTGCCCCCTGCCGAGCACTGTCCGCTGTGCCCGACGCGACTCGGCGGCCCAGAGACCGAGATTCCCTTTCCGGAATTCGAGATCGCGGTCTTCGACAACCGCTTTCCGGCCTTCCAGGCGCCGCGCGGAGCGGCTGAGGTCGTCGTGTACACCGACAGCCACCACGGCTCGTTCGGCACCCTCGACCCAGATCGCGTGGAGGCGCTGATGTGGGTGTGGCGCCACCGCTATCGCGAGCTCGGCGCACGGGAGGATGTGGACTACGTGCTGATCTTCGAGAACCGCGGCGTCGAGGTGGGCGTGACGCTTCACCATCCGCACGGGCAGATCTACGGGTATCCGTTCCTGCCGCCCGTGCCCGCTCTCGAGCTCGCGGCCGATCACCGCCTGGGAGGCTGCACGCCCTGCGCGCTGCTGCGCCGCGAGCTCGACGACGGCGTGCGGGTGGTGTATGAGAACGAGGCCGTCGTCGCCTACATCCCGTATGCCGCACGCTGGCCCTACGAAGCGCACGTGGTCATGCGCGAGCATCGCCCGAGCCTGCTCGACTGCCACGACGGCGAGCTGCGACTGCTGGCGGAGGGCCTGCGGGCGCTCGTCCGCGGCTACGACGCGCTGTTCGACAGGCCCTTCCCGTATGTGATGGTCGTCCACCAGGCGCCAACCCCCACCGAGCCCTCCGACGCGAGCGCACGAGCGGGACACCTCCACGTCGAGCTCTATCCGCCGCTGCGCACCGCCGAGAAGCTCAAGTACCTCGCCGGCTCCGAGCAGGGCGCGGGCACATTCATCTCCGACACCCTGCCCGAGCGCTCCGCCCGAGCGCTGGCTGAGGCCGTTCGCCGGTCAGCATGAGCGAGCCGAGCCGATCGGAGCACTCCGGTGTCCCGAACGCCCGAGCCGGCGCTTTCGTCCACGGCCGAGCCGGCGCATTCGCCCCGGGCCGGGTCAACCTGATCGGCGAGCACACCGACTACAACCAGGGTCTGGCGCTGCCGTTCGCCGTCGCCGAGGGCGTGACCGTGCGTGCCGAGGCAACCGAGGCCGGTTTCGCCAGCGAGGCGCGCGTATACGTGCACGCCCGTGCCCTGGACGAGCACGATGAGTTCGCGCTCGCCGATCCTCCTCGAGCAGAGGGCTGGCGGGCGTTCGTGCGTGGCACAGTCTCAGAGCTCCGCGCCGCGGGCCTGCCGCTCGTGGGGGCGCGCGTGGAGATCGGCGGCACCCTCGAGCAGGGTTCGGGCCTGTCCTCCTCGGCGGCCCTCGAGGTCGCATTGTGCCTTGCCCTGGCGCGGCTCGGGTCGACCGCGACGGACAGGGACATGGAGGGCCTCAACGGAGATGCCGCGCGCGCGCGCGTACGCGCGCGCGACGCAATCGGTGAACGCACCGACCCGGCCGGCGGAGTACCCCTTGACCGGATCGAGATCGCACGCCTGTGCGCACGCGTGGAGAACGAGTGGGCCGGCGCGCAAACCGGCCTGCTGGATCAGCTCGCGTCGCTCTACGGCGAGGCGAACATGGCGCTGCTGATCGACTTCCACACGTTGCAGGTAGAGCCGGTGCCTCTGCGATTGAAGGGCTGGCGATTGGTCTCGCTCGACTCCGGCGAGCGCCACGTGAACAGGAGCTCCGGCTACAACGAGCGCCGCGCGGAGTGCGCGCGGGCATGCCAGCTGATCGGCGTCGAGTCGCTGCGCCAGGTCGACGCGGCCGCGGTTGCACAGCTGCCCCCGCCGCTGCGAAGCCGCGTGCGACACGTGCTGGAGGAGAACGAGCGCGTGCGCACCGCCGTCGCCGCCCTGCGCGCAGACGACCTGCCCGAGCTTGGCGCCCTGCTCAACGCTTCGCACGAGAGCCTGCGCGACCTCTACGACGTCTCCACACCCGCCGTCGAGGCGACCGTCGAGCGCCTGGTCCGCGCCGGTGCCGCCGGAGCGCGCGTGATCGGCGGCGGCTTCGGCGGCAGCGTGCTCGGCCTGTTCGCTCCCGACGTGTCACCGCCCGAGGGGGCGCGCAATGTGCGACCCAGCCCGGGCGCGCACCTCGTCGATCCGCCCGTGCCGGATCGATAGGTCCCGCGTGAGCCCGCAGGCGCGGGCCTACAAGCGTGTGGTGGGCCTACAAGCGTGTGGGCCTACAAGCGCGCGGCGACGAGCGCGCAGGCGGTCACGACCGTGCCCAGCGAGAGCGCCGCCAGGGCTCCGTCCAGCGGCGTCAGCATGCCGGCGAGCGACAGCTCTTCAGCGCCGCCGTCGGCGCGCGTGCGCGTCCCGGAGATCGACCGCGTACGGCGACGCAGCTCCCGCGCGGCCGTGCTGAGGCGACGCTGGGCGAGACTCGTCGCCAGACATCCGCAAGCGATCAGCACGCCGGGGAGGGCGACCTTCTCCGCGCTCGCGAAATATCCGACGAAGGCCGGAAAGGCGCCCCAGCCGACCGCGAACCACAGGTCGCTGTGAAAGCACCCGCCGGCCAGCTCGAGGTTGTATGCCGGAAGAAAGACGCCCCCAACGAGGACGAACGGAGCGAGCGCGACCGACACCGTGAGGACACCACCGACGCCGATCGCCACCGCTCCCAGCAGACTGACGGCGGCCAGAGCGCGAAGCGTCCGGTCCGAAAGCGCTGTGCCGAGCGGACGGCCGGCGAGCTCGTCGAGCGCGTGCGCGGCCACCCCCACGGCGAGCGCAAACGCGGCCAGACCCCACAGCAGGCGGTCGACGTGCATGCGCGGCGCGAGCGCAGCGCCGAGCGCGTAGTAGCTCAGATGCCACGCCGTGTAGGGCGGGTGCAGCAACGTCACCAGATCACCCAGCCGACCGCGACCGAGCGCATAGAAGGCTGGGCGCTCAGGCGCGGCGGACATGCTCTGGAGAATCTTGGGAGACGGCAGGATCGAGGTCCGGATCCGCGGTCTCAGCAGGGTCGATATCGGGGTTGGCGACCGGATCGCGAGGGCCCTTGGTCGCCGACATGACGATGCCACCGCCGAGGCTCATGCGCATGACGTGAATGTTCTCGAGACCCGCCTCGCGCCAGTACTCGACGATTCGCGGCAGTGGGTGGCGAGCGTAGTAGCCGCGGATGCTCGGCCCGAGAAAGCGCCCCACCTCGGCCCACTCGCGCGAGAACAGACGACCCAGCGTGGGCAGGCCGATCGCCGTGTACAACCGCCATGCCGCACGCGCAAGCGGACGCGGCGGCACCCCGAACTCGAGCGAGGAGACGCGGCCGCCGGGGCGGACGACGCGGGCCAGCTCGCGTACGGTCGCGCGTGGGTCATCGACGTAGCGCAGCAGGTAGGTGAACGTGAGCGCATCGAAGCTGTCATTGGGGAAGGGCAGCCGCTCGGCCTGACCCTCGATCAGCTCCACGCGGGCGCCCTGCGGATGGATGGCAAAGCGCGCACGGGCGGCGGCGAGCATCTCGGGGCTCTGGTCGATGCCGACGACCGTGCACGGCGACCGCGCGAGCAGCTCGGCTGCGACCATGCCCGTGCCGGTGGCCACGTCCAGGACGCGATCGCCGGGACCTGGTGAGACCTCGCGCACGAGCGCGCGCCGCCAGCGCGGGTCCTGGCCGAAGCTGAGCGCGGCCGACAGCAGGTCATACCGGCGTGGCAGCCCGCGGAACAGCTCGCGCGCCTGGCGCTTGACCGCCGTCTCCATGGCTCCCACCGTATCGGCCGGGCAGATAGGCTGTGGCGATGGTCGCCGTGGTCACCGGAGCTTCGAGTGGAATCGGCGAGGCGACGGCCCGCCGGCTCGCGCGCGAGCCCGACGCGTCGCTCGTGCTGGTCGGCCGCCGCGAGGAGCGCATCAGCGCGCTCGCTGGCTCGCTCGGTGACGAGCGGCGGATGAGCTGGGTGGCAGTCGACCTCGTCGACGACGACGCGCCGGAGCGGATTCGCGCGCACGTCGAGGAGCGCCACGGGCGACTGGACCTGCTCGTCAACAATGCCGGCGCCTCGTGGCGCGCTCGCTTCGCCGACGGCGGATACGAGAACGTCAGGCGGACGATGGCGATCAACTTCGACGCGCAGGTGAGGCTGACCGAGGCGCTGCTCGAGCTGCTGCGAGCCTCGGCGCCGAGCGCAATCGTGAACGTGGCGTCCACGGCGGCACGCGTCGCGCGGGCGGGAACGGGCGCGTACAGCGCGTCGAAGTTCGCGCTGGCCGGGTGGTCAGATGCACTGTGGGCGGAGGAGCAGGGAAACGGCGTACACGTCGGTCTGGTGCTGCCGGGGTTCATCTCCACCGAGGGCTTTCCCCAGCAAGAGCTCACGGCCAAGCCATGGACGCGGTGGGCCGTCTCGACGCCCGAGAAGGCAGCCGAGGCGATCTTCGAGGCGGGGATCGGACGCCAGCCCGAGCGCTACGTGCCGCGCCCGTACGCGCTCGCCGCGGCAGCACGAGTACTCACCCCGGGACTGACCAGGCGCGTGCTTGGCGGTCGCAGCGCAAGCGTGATGACGACGACGACCGCCGCCGACCTCGCCGAGCGCCAGAATGGCTCCTCGCCACATCGATAGGCCGCTTCCGGCGACGGCCTCCTCGCCTCGACAAACGAGCGGCGATGTCTTCCTCGGCACTTCGCGCACGGCGGTGGCGCATAAAAGCTCCGCCCGGTGGATAACCTGAGACGATCGCGACGAGAGCCCTCGTAACCGGAGCGACGGGATTCATCGGTGGTCGCCTCGCGGAGTCGCTGGTCAACTCGGGAGTGAAAGTCCGCTGTCTCGTACGCAATCCGGCGCGCGCTGGCGAGATCGAGCGCCAGGGGTGCGAGGTTCGCCAGGGAGATGTGACCGACGCCGACAGCCTCCAAGGGGCCGGGGAGGACGTCGACGTGGCGTACTTCCTGGTTCACGCGATGGCCGGCGGGGAGGGCTTCGCAGAGCGCGAGCGGGAAGGCGCGGAGAACTTCGCGCGGATGGCCAAGCGGGAGGGCGTGCGCAGGATCGTGTATCTCGGGGGGTTGGGCGAGGAGAGCGTGTCGAAGCACCTGCAAAGTCGCCACGCGACGGCGCGAACGCTCGCCAAGGAGGGCCCACCGCTGACGTACTTCCGCGCGGCGATGGTGGTGGGCACCAGGAGCGAGTCCTACCGAACGCTGCGCTACCTGGTGAAACGGCTGCCGGTGATGATCGCGCCGAGCTGGTTGAAGACGGCAACCCAGCCGATCGGGATCGACGACGTGGTCGAGTACCTACGCCGCGCCCCCGAGGTCGAGGAGTCCGCGGGACGGGAGGTGCAGATCGGCGGCCCGGACGTGCTCTCCTACGGGGAGATGCTCGACCGCATGGCCCTCGCGATGGGCGTGCGTCCGCGACCGAAGCTGCCGGTGCCGTTCATCACGCCGTGGCTGTCGGCGCTGTGGCTCGGCCTGGTGACTCCTGTCGATACGAACGTGGCGCGTCCGCTCGTGGAGGGGCTCACGACCGAGACGATCGTGACCGACGACTCGGCGGCGCCGTTCGAGATCGAACCCGAGCGGTTCGACGTCGCGCTGCGCCGCGCGCTCGCGGAGGAGGAGGGCGAGGGAGCCGTATCGCCGCCCGGGTCCACCACCGGTGGAGATGGCGAGCGAACGCCCGGCGGCGACCGACCCGTCCGATGAAGACGGTGGTCGTGCTGTTCACGCGCGACCTGCGCGTGCGCGACCAGCCGGCGCTCGCGGCCGCGGTTCGCGACGCGGAACGAGTGGTTCCGACATTTGTGCTCGACGACGAGCTGATCGCGGGCAGCCAAGCCGTCCCCAACCGGCTCGCGTTCTTGGTGGAGAGCCTGCGCGATCTTGACCACTTGCTGAGAGAGCGCGGCGCACGGCTCGTCGTGCGCCGGGGCGACGTGGTGAAGGAGGTGGTGAGAGTGGCCAAGGAGGGCAACGCCGAGGCGATCTACATGAGCAGGGATGTGAGCGGCTACGCAGCGCGACGGCACGAGCGGCTCGCGAGGAGCTGCGAGCGTGAGCGCATCCTGCTGCGGAGCTTTCCCGGCGTGACGGCCGTCCCGGCTGGTGAGGTCGTGCCCGCAGGCGGCGACCATTACCGCGTCTTCACCCCGTACTGGCGCGCGTGGCGGACGCTTCCCGGACGCAGGCCCGAGCGGGCGCCCAGGCGCGTGAGGATGCCGCCGCGGATGCGCACCGGGCGGCTCCCTTCGCTTGCCGAGCTGACGCAAGGGCGATGCTCGCCCGAGCTGCCGCCGGGCGGAGAGACAGCCGGTCTGCGGCGGCTGGCGAAGTGGCTGCGAGACGGACTCGCCGAGTACGACGAGGGCCACGACACGCTCGCGACCGAGGGGACGTCGCGGCTCGGGGCGTACCTGCATTTTGGATGCCTGTCGGCCGGGGCCGTGGTAGCGCGAACCGAGGGGAGCCCCGCCAACGGGGCCGGCGAGACGATGGAGGAAGGCCTGGGTGACGAGGGGCGCACGGCGAGCGAAGCGTTCGTGCGTCAGCTCTGCTGGCGGGACTTCCATCACCAGGTGCTGGCCGCCAGGCCCGACCTGCCGCGGGTCGACTATCGCTCGCGGGGCGACCGCTGGCGCACGGACGCACAGGCGATAGACGCTTGGCGGGCAGGGCTGACCGGATATCCGATCGTCGATGCCGGGATGCGCCAGCTGGCGCGGGAGGGGTACATGCACAACCGCGCGCGCCTGATCACGGCGGCGTTCCTAACGAAGCTGTTGTACGTCGATTGGCGCGTGGGCGCGGCGCACTTCTCGGGGTTGCTGGTGGACGGCGACGTCGCGAACAACAACGGAAACTGGCAGTGGGTCGCGGGCACGGGCAACGACACGCGGCCGAATCGCGTGATGAACCCGATCCGCCAGGCTCAGCGGCTCGACCCGGACGGGGAGTACGTGCGGCGGTACGTCCCCGAGCTGGCGGGCATCGCGGGGCGGCCCGTGCATGAACCGTGGCGGCTGTCCGCGAGCGAACGGCGAGGCCTCGACTATCCCGCGCCGATCCTCGACCACGTCGCCGCGGCCGAGGAGTTCCGCCGCCGCCGCTCAGGCGCTCAGCCGGCCTACGGGTCGAGCTCGCCCGCGTAAAGCGCGAAGGTGGCGCCCTGCGGATCCTGGACGATCGCGATTTTGGCGATCCCGATGTCGATCGGGCCGTCGATCTTCGTGCCGCCCAGCTCCTGCACCCGCGCCAGGGCGACCTCGACGTCGTCGACGCCGAGGTAGACGAGCCAGTGCGGCGGAACGCCGGGCGGGCCGAGCGGACGGATGCCGCCATTGCTGGCATCGCCGTTTTTAATCGACAGATACGGTCCCGGGCTGCCCTCGAACTGCGCGGTCTTCCAGCCGAACAGACTGCCGTAGAAGGCGCTCGAAGCGTCGAGATCGGGAGAGGCGAGCTCGTTCCAGACGAGCGCTCCGGGGGCATTGACGAGGGCCGCGCCGAAGTGTCGGTTCTTCTGCCAGACCATGAAGAAGGCGCCTTGGGGATCCTGGATCACGGCCATCCGGCCGGCGTCCATCACGTCGAAGGCGGGAGCGTGCACGGTGGCGCCGAGCTCATTGGCGCGATCGACGACCGCGTCGGCGCTCTCGACCGACACGTAGGAGTTCCACGTCGGTGGAGCGCCCGCGTCGCGCTGCATCTGTGGCTGCGGCGAGATCGCCGCCACGTCCTTGCCGTCGACGCGCATCATCGAATAGGAAACCCCGTCACCGACGGGCATGTCCTCGGCCTCCCAGCCGAACAGGCCGGTGTAGAACTCCTTGGCCGCGGGCTGGTCGGTGGTTGTCAGGTCGGTCCAGCAGAAGGTCCCCGGTGTGTACTGCGTTCGCTCGCTCATCGGGCGAGCGTAGCGCAGTGGTGAAACGCGTGTGTGAAGGTCTCGCCAAAGATCTCGAGCCCCCTCGCGATCGTCGCCGATGAGTCTCACGGCGCCAAACGGTCTTTACAGAACGAACAGGATTGGCTGCGGGTCGATCGCGATCACGGGAGGCCCGTGAACAGCACAGTCACATTTGCCATCCGAGGACCACTCGAGCGTGCAGACCTGCCGGGGCTGGTCAAGCGAACCTGCGCGCTGTTCGAGAACGGCGGCTTCGACGTGTTGCACTGCGAGGTCACGGGAGTGGCCGCCGACGCGGTCGCGGTGGACGCGCTCGCCAGGCTGGCATTGACGGCGGGCCGCGCGGGATGTCATGTGCGACTTTGCGGCGTCTCCGAGGAGCTCCGCGAGCTCGTGGCGTTCATGGGCCTCAGCGAGGTGTTGCGAGAATGACGCTCCTGCGAGAATGACGCTACGCGTCGAGCCGCGCGGGGAGGCCGAACAGGGGGAAGATCGTCTCGGTGGCGAGGAAGAAGGTGAACTCGACGATCCTGCCGTCGGCGATCTCGAGCACCTGCAGCGCCCACGGGTCATAGCCGGCGCCGGTCTCGCTCGGCTTGTACTGGCCGAACGCCGGCGAGCCGTTGGCGGTCACGGTCGGGATCACACGCGAACCGCGGCAGGCGGCGCCCTGGCCGACCCACCAGCGCAGGATGTCGTGGCGACCGCTGAGCCACAGCTCGTACGGCGGCATCGACTGTGTCGCGTCCTCGTGGATCAGGGCCGTGAGCGCGTCCATGTCGTAGCGCTGGAAGGCGTCGACGTAGCGGGCCAGCAGCTCGCTGTCGTGCTCGCCCAGCGAGCCGGCGCCGACATCGGCCAGATCGGCGCTGTCCAGAGTCGCCCGGGCACGCTGGAGCGCGCTGTTGACGGCGGCGACGCTCGTATCGAGCAGCTCGGCGACCTCGGATGCTTTCCAGTGGAGCACTTCGCAAAGGATCAGGACCGCGCGCTGGCGCGGGGGCAGATGCTGCAGCGCCGCCACGAACGCCAGTCGAATCGTCTCACGCGACTGCGCCACTGCCGCCGGATCATCCTCGGAGACGACGAGGCCGTCGGGGACCGGCTCTATCCACGTGACCTCAGGCAGGATCTCCCCAATCGGGCCATCGGGCGAGCGTGCGTCGCCGAGATCCATCGGCCGTGCTCGGCGCTGCTTGGCGCCCAGCATGTCCAGGCAGACGTTGGTGGCGATCCGATACAGCCAGGAGCGCAGCGACGCGCGGCCCTCGAAGCGATCGATCGACCGCCACGCCCGCAGCAGCGTGTCCTGAACCGCGTCCTCGGCCTCGAACGGCGAGCCCAGCATCCGGTAGCAGTAGGCGGTCAGCTCACGGCGATGGCGCTCGAGATCGCCGAAGTTCTGAGTCGCGGCGAGCGTTGAACCCTCCATAGGCCCCATCCTAAGACATGCGCCATCGCCGGCTGGGAGATCCGTCGACGAGAGCTGCATAGCCAGAGTTCACGATCTGTCTGAGGCTGGGACTACCTGCACTACGGGGATCGCGAGACGATCCTCGAAATCTGGCGAGAGTTCGAACAACGGCTTCAAACGGAGGGGGGGAGATTCGAACTCCCGGTACGCCAATAAGACGCACAACGGTTTTCGAGACCGCCGCATTCAACCGCTCTGCCACCCCTCCAGGGGGACAGTCTCAAGGCTAATAGATCGTCCCCGCCCGCGATGGCGCGACCAGCCGGGCGTCACCCCCCGCGTCGCGTCACCCCCGCGTCGGAGCAACCAGCTTGGATCGTCGCGGGCGTCCCCGGAACGATATAGGCGCCAGCCAGTCGATACTCGCGGTGTCGAGGCGCACGCAGCCGTGCGAGGCGGCAGAGCCCACCGCTCCCGTGAGGTCGTCGCGTCCGTGCGGAGCGATCTGGCCCGCGTAACGAATCGTGGGGGGAGATCGCTGGATCGTGGGAGGATCGCCGCGCCCTACCTGCGCGACGCGAAGAACGCGCTCAAGAGCTTGCCGCACTCCGCCGCCATCAGGCCACCGGCAAGCTCCGGACGATGATTCAACCGCGGCTCGCCCAGCACGTCCAGCACGCTGCCGCACGCTCCCGCCTTCGGGTCGCTCGCACCGTAGACCACCCGGGGCACGCGTGCGAGCACGATCGCCCCGGCGCACATCGCGCACGGCTCGAGCGTCACGTAGAGAACCGCGTCGAGCACCCGCCAGCCGCCGCTCGCGGCGGCCGCCTCGCGCAGGGCGAGCACCTCGGCATGGGCGGTAGGATCCTGGCGCAGCTCGCGCTCGTTGCAAGCGCCAGCGATAACCTCGCCCTCGCGCACCACGAGCGCGCCGATCGGCACGTCTCCGTGCGCGGACGCGCGCTCTGCCTCTCGCAGCGCGAGGCGCATGAAGTACTCGTCGCGGGGAAAGAAGCGCTGGTCCATCGGATCTCCCGGGCGTCCTGCGGCAGTCATGGCGCCTGAACGCGGCCGGCACATCATCATTACTCAAAGCCCGATGCGCTCCTCCCGCCGCCCACACTCCCCACTCGAGCTCGTGCGCGGCCCCTTTCTCGTCCGCGTAGCCTTCCTCGTCCGCACGCTCCTCTTCACCCGCGTACTCCTCCGTGCGCCCGTCCTGCTCGTGGCATGCTGGACCGCGCTCTCGCTCGGCGGCGCGTCGGCGGCGTCTGCGACCGTCGTGCGCGCGTACGCGCCGAGGGAGATACTCGTCAGGTACGCCACGCCCGCTCGGGCTCGAGCGGAACGCCCACGCGCAAGCGCCGCGAGCGCGGTCGATTCGCCACTCCCCCCCTCCCCCGCCAGGCTGCATGTTCCAGCCGGTGCCTCGGTGGCATCAGAGCTCCGCCGTCTGCGCGCTCGCCGCGACGTGCTGTGGGCCGCGCCCGACTACTTCGCACACGTCGCCGGAGGACTCGTTCCCGACGACCGCGGTGCCGGCGCGGCGCCCGGCGACTGGCAGCAACTGCAGTGGAACTTCGTCGGTCCGTTCGGCGTCGACGCCCCCGAAGCCTGGGCGAACGTCGCCGCCGACGGCGCCCCCGGTGGGAAAGGGGTGATCGTAGCCGTGCTCGACACCGGAGTCGCCTACGCCGATCGCGGGCCATTCGTGCGATCGCCCGACCTCTCGCGTCGCGGCTTCGTTCAGGGATATGACTTCGTCGCGCACGATCGCTTCCCAAACGACCGCAACGGTCATGGCACGTTCGTCGCCTCGACGATCGCTGAGGCGACGAACAACCGCTACGGCCTCACGGGTTTGGCCTTCGCCACGCGCATCATGCCCGTGCGCGTCCTCGACAGCCAGGGCGAAGGCGAGGCTTCGACGATCGCGGAAGGCATTCGCTTCGCCGTCCACCACGGCGCGCGGGTGATCAACCTCAGTCTCGAGTTCTCCCCCGGCGTCACCGCCACGGACATTCCCGAGCTGATCGAAGCGTTGCGCTACGCCCGCCGGCGCGGAGTCGTCGTGGTGGCGGCGGCCGGCAACGAGGGGCACAGCACGATCGCCTACCCGGCGCGGGCGCCCGACGTGATCGCCGTCGGCGCGAGTACCGAACACGGCTGCCTGTCGAATTTCTCCAACGACGGGTCGGGGCTCACGCTCGTCGCGCCCGGCGGCGGCGCCGACGCCGATCTGCCGGGCGACCCCAACTGCCACCCCGAACAGCCCGCCGGGCGCGACATCTACCAGGTGACCTTCACGGGCTCCTCGCCCCGTCGCTTCGGCATCCCCTCCGGCTATGACGGCACCTCGATGGCCGCTCCGCACGTGGCGGCGACGGCCGCGCTGGTCATCTCAAGTGGCGTGCTCGGCCGTCATCCGACGGTCGCGCAGGTCACCGCGCGGCTGCGCGCGACCGCGCGCAAGCTGGGCGGTCCGGGGGATCAGGGCCTGTATGGAGCGGGACTCCTCGACGCGGCCGCGGCGACCGTTCGCGGCGGACCGGGCGCAGTCGCCTCACGCTAGACCGCCCGGTCGATGACCGCCGCCATCTCCGCGCGGAAGCGATCTCGGCCGAACCGCCTGGCGTTCTCGCGGGTCCAATCGTCTTTCAGCCGCAGGCGCTCGAAGCGGTCGATCGCATCCGCCAGCGCATCGACACTCTGCTCGTCGAACAGCAACCCGGTGCGTTCGTCGAGCACGGACTCGACTGCCCCGCCCACGCCGTAGGCGATCACCGGAACTCCGGCCGCCTGCGCCTCGACGGGCACGATCCCAAAGTCCTCCTCACCTGGGAACAGGAGCGCCCGCGCGCCGCCAAGCAATCGGTCACGCTCACCATCCTCCACTCGGCCGAGCAGCTCGATCTCGTCATGACCCCGCGCCTCCGCGCCGATCGCCTGCATCGCGCGCCCGTCGCCGGCCACCTTGACTCGACGTCCCAGCCGCGCGCACGCGGCCACCGCCAGATCGACCCGCTTGTACGGAACGACCCGTCCGAACACGAGGTAGAAGTCTTCCGGCGCACGCGACAGCGTCAGGAAGTGATCGACGTCCACCGGGGGGTGGACGACCTCAGCCGAGCGTCCGTAGTAGCGCTCGATGCGATTCGCCACGTGGCGTGAGTTGGCCACGAACACGTCGGGACCGGCCGCTCCTGCCAGGTCTTGACGCCGCAGGCGTCGCAGCAGCGCGGGCAACAGCATCCGGGTCACGCGGCCGACCTCCTCGCCCTCGAGGAAGCCCTCCTCCCACGCATAGCGCATCGGCGTGTGGCAGTAGCAGACGTGGAGCGTGCCGGGCTGAGTGCGTACGTTCTTCGCGCAGGCATGATTGCTGGAGAGGACCAGGTCGAACTCCGATAGATCGAAGGACCGGAATGCCCTGTTCATCAAGGGCAGCAGCTTCGGATAGTGGCGCGTCGCGCCAGGGATGCGATTCAGGAAGCTCACGTGCACCGGCCGCTCGGTGACCAGGGCCGGCCACGGCGAGGGGTCATAGATGGACGTGAACAGCTCCGCTTGGGGAAACATCTCGAGCAGCTCCATCACCACCTGCTCAGAGCCGCCTGGGATCGTGAGCCACTCGTGGACGATCGCCACGCGGGGAAAGCGCTCGCGGAGCCGCTCGAGCGAGGGTGAGCTCATCGCTCGCCCTCCGCGGCGGCGCGGCGCGCGCCTGCCGGCTCGGCCATTGCCGCGTCGGAGATCGCCGACGCGCGAGAGCGCTCGATCGCCGCGTGGAAGTCCTCCCACGCAGCGGCATAGGGAGCGATCAGCGTCGCCAGTCGCTCCAGGTCCGTCCAGCCGGCCTGCTCCTCCCATCCCCAGTGGAGCACGATCGGCACCCACAGGCCGGTGCCTCGTTCGATCGTCCGCTCGACGGCCGGCAGGAGCTCGGCGGCGCGACCGTAGAACGGGGCGTAGGAGGGTAGGTACACGGTCTCACCGCGCCACTGCGGCGAGCGCTGGAACCCCATCTGCCCGATCGACTCGGGGCCTCCGCATACGACCGCGAACCTACGCGCCAGCACCTCCAGCTGCCACGCGTCGAAGCGGTTGTACGGGGGCACGAAAACCGTGGGACGCAGCTCGTGGCGCGCGAGCTCCGCGATCGCCTCGTCGAGCAGCTCCTCGGTCGCGGCAAGACCGAGGCCACATAGCTCGGAGTGGCGGCGAGGGGAGGCGAAGCGTGTGCGGTGATCGCGTCCGTGCAAGGCAAAGGACACGCGCTCGGCGGCCAAGCGGCGCAGCATCGCCACCTCGACCTCATCGAGCGGACGGGATCCGGTAGTCGATGGAGACAACGGGTCCCTGCTGACTCGCGGGAGGACTGCCACGAGATAGGGCACGCCCGCGGTCGCCATGATCGCGTGAAAGCGCTCGAACGCCGACACGCCGAAGCGATCGGGGTCCTCCCACGCCAGGTAATGCGGGAACTCGTCGACGCGGACGAGAAAGCGCGGCGGTGCGTCATCTTCGCCGAGGACCGCGCGACGGACAGCGGCCAGGGGATCCACGACTGCCGACTCGAAATCGACGCGATCGAGCTTGTAGCGCACCTGCGCGGCGAGCCTGATCGGGCGCGAGGGGACCGGGCGAACGCGCGTCGCCGCCAGCACTGAGGGCAGCTGAAGCGAATCTGGTGTGAGTGAGCTGGCGGCGAGCTCGGCGTCGAACAGCAGTCGGGCGGTACGCGGCTGATCGTGAGTGCGGGCGACAGTCCCGCTTGGCGGGTCTGCTTTCTCGCCGTGGCTCACCGTTTGAGATTATCCGTTCGCCGGCTGGATCAGGCAGGGCAGAGCCGCGATGGGTTGCCGCCCAGCCTGGGATCATGCGCCGATGCCCGCCCCCTTACGCCTGCGCGGACGCGACATAGTGTGCGTCGGATTCGCCGATTGGGACACCGAGCTGTGGACCAACCAGCACCACCTGATGTCGCGGCTTGCGCGCGAGAACCGAGTTCTGTTCGTGGAGTCACTCGGCCTGCGTCAGCCGCAGCTGGCGGGACGCGACCTCGCCCGCATCTGGCAGCGGCTGCGGCGCGGGCTGGCTCCCGCGCGGCCGGCCGCGGGCCTGCATGTCCTCTCTCCACTGGTCCTGCCATTCCATCGCTACGCCCTCGCACGGGCGATCAACCGCCGCGTGCTGCCCTGGGTCGTGCGCCGCGCCGCGCGCCGCCTCGGCTTGCATCGGCCGATCTTGTGGGCCTACGTGCCGCAGGCCGAGGTCCTGATCGACGCGCTCGAACCCTCGCTCGTCGTCTACCACTGCGTCGACGACATCGCCGCCCAGCCCGGCATCGACGCCGCCGGCTTTCGCGCCGCCGAGGCGCGCTTCGTGGCATGCGCGAACCTCGTGCTGGCAAGCGCGCCGGCGCTGGCGGTGAGACTGCGAGCGCTCTCGAGCAACGTCCTCGACGCCCCCAACGTGGCGGACACCGAGCTGTTCGCGAGCGCCCTGGACCACGGCCCGACCGACGCCGGCATGGCCGCTTTGCCGTCGCCGCGCATCGTCTTCACCGGCGCGATCGTTGCCACGAAGCTCGATATTCCGTTGGTGCAGGAGCTCGCACGGGCTCGTCCGGAATGGTCGTTCGCCTTCGTCGGTCCGATCGGACCCGGCGACCCTCGCACCGACGTCTCCGCGCTCACCGCCGAGCCGAACGTCCATCTGCTCGGTCCGCGCTCCTACGCGGAGCTGCCCGCCGTCCTCAGGACAGCGGACGCCGGGCTGATCCCCTACGCTCGAAACCAGCTTACCGGGAGCATCTTTCCGATGAAGGTCTACGAGTACCTAGCTGCCGGCCTGCCCGTGGTCGCCACTCCGCTGCCCGCGCTCACCGGCGTCACCGAGGTCGCCACCGCTGCGGACGCGCAGGGCGTCGCCCGCCTGCTGGACGAGGCGCTCGCCGAGGACGACCACCAGCGTCGTCACGAGCGCTCGCGTGCGGCCGCGGCCCATTCCTGGGACGCTCGCCTGGAGGAGATCGCGGCGGCGGTGAATGCACTGTGAGAGACCTGCTCGTGACCGCGCACACTCCCGTGCTGCGCGCCGGCCACAGCATCCGCACCTATGGCGTGGCTCGCGCACTGGCCGATCGCAGCGATGGCCTCGACCTGCTGTATGTCGGCTTCGACGCCCCCGAGCCCGACGCCGCCTTTCGCGCGATCCCGGGCATTCGGTTGCACGAGGCGGTTCCGTCCAGGGGCCTTCGCCGCATGCTTGCCTACGGCGCGGCGCGCATCTCCGGCGTGCCCACCGGGTTCGCGCGCGGCGTCTCCGCAGAGCTCGCCGCCGAGGCCGAGGCACTCGCCGACATACCCGATCGTGGCCGTGTGATCGCCGACGGGCCGATCGTCGCGGCCACGCTCGCCACGCTCGCGCGGAACCGTCCCGTGATCTACAACGCCCACAACGTCGAGTCGGGCTTCCGGCACGAGATCGAGGCGGGAAAGCTCGGGCGCCCGCGCATGCACGCCCGCGCGATGTGTCGGTTCGAGCGAAAGCTGCTCGAGCGCGCGGCCGAGAGCTGGATGGTCAGCGCCGCCGATGTCGCCGCCGCGGCGGAGCTGTGCCCCACGGCGCGGCTTCGTGAGGTTCCGAACGTCGTCGATGTCGCGGCGATCGAACCCGTGCGGCTCGTGGCGCCAGAGCCACGAGCGATCTTCGTCGCAAGCTTCTTCTACGAGCCCAACCGCACCGCTCTGCGCTTCCTCGTCGACCATGTCTTTCCTCGCGTGTGGGCGGAGCTGCCCGACGCTCGCCTGACGCTCGTGGGGCCAGGGTTGGATCAGCCACCGTCCTCGGATCCGCGCATCGAGGCGCTCGGCTTCGTCGATGACCTGGCCGAGGCCTACGAGCGTGCTCGCTGTGCGGTTGTTCCCCTGCTCCAGGGCGGAGGCACCCCGCTGAAGTTCGTCGAGGCGCTCGCGTACGGGCTACCTGTGATCGCCACGCCCCGCGCCGCGGCCGGCTTGGAGGTGCGCGACGGCGAGGACTGCCTGATCGCGGAGGGCGATCGGGCATTCGCCGCCGCGCTTGTCGACGTGCTCCGAGACGGAGCGCCCCAACTCGGCCGCCAGGGACGCCAGCTGGCCCTCGATCGCTATTCGATCGAGGCCCTGAGCGGGCTCGTCGCGAACTGACGCGCCAGACAGACATCCGTCCAGCACGCCCACCGGCGCTCACAAGCACCACGGGCCGACCCGACAGACCCTTGCACAACTTCAGGCTCAGCAGCTCAGCGCTACCCGGGCGTACCCGGCCCGAGTTCGCCACATCCCGATAAAGGCACCCCCGCCGCGAGGCGGGTCCGCAAAGCCAGGGGTCTCTCGTAGACAGCCCGGCTTCCGAAGGAGGCAGCTTCATGAAGGAGATCCGGCCGCAAGTCCGCCGTCGCTCGAGCAAGCTCATCGTTCTCGTGTCCTTGATGTCTTGCTTGGTGCTTCCCGCAGCCGATGCCTCGACGAGCGCCCACCCCGGGCGCGCGGCAAGCCGGGTCTCGGGCGGGTCCCCCGCCTTGAGCGTTGCTGCCAGAGCTCGCGCAAGGGCCGATCACACGCTCGTCTCCAGGGCCATCCAGCTGAGGAGCTGCCTGCGCAAGCACCCGCGGCGCTGCACAGCGGCGCAGCGAGCCGTTCAGCGCTCGGGCAGCCGCCTGGCGCGTGCGGAACGCCACCTGGCGAAACTCGCACGGCACAGGTCCCACGGAGGTCGTCAATCGAATGCCACCAAGGCGCCTCGACTCGTCGTCTCAGGACAGAGCCTGACGTGGTCGCGCGTGGGCAGCGTGAAGAGCTACGTCTTCGTTCGCAGCGTCCCCGGACAGGGCGATCAATTCTCTCTCGTCAGCGGTACGTCTGTCACACCGCCTCCTGTTCCAGGCGTGCGGGTCTCCTACAGCGTGCGGACCAACGTCAACGGCTCGGCCTGGGCCGAGCCGCAATCGATTGCCTACCCGGCCACGACTTCGACTACGGACGCGCAGGCCGCTCCGGTGCTCACAGTTTCCGGACACACGTTGACTTGGACCGCAGTAGGTGAAGTAAGCACATACGTGCTCGTACAGAAACGACCCGGGAAGGACGATCAATACACGGTCGTCAGCGGCACCTCGTTCACACCTCCCTCGGTCTCTGGCGCCACGGTCAGCTACAGCGTAAGGACGGCGGTTGACGGCAGCGCATGGGCACCGGAAGTCTCGATTGCCTACACCACCGCCGCCCCAATCCCACCGAAACAGCCTGCCCCCGTGCCGTTGCCTCCGAAAGCACCGGTGAGCCCCCCCACCACGCCCCCACCTCCCGCTTCGGGCGCTGAAAGCGGCTCGTTTGAAATGGGACTCGTACCCGAGTCAATGGGGAGCAGCGAGCCGGGCATCATTCAGCATCTCGGCGCTCACAGCGTTCGCATGGAGTTTCCGATCGGCGCACCGGCTTCCGATCTCGCGCCGACTGTCGAAGAATATGCGAAGGTCGGCATCCGCCTCGTGCCGCTGGCCGGCTTTGCCGAAACACTGCCCTCCAGCAGCGAGGCGCGGAACCTCGCCCAATGGGCGGCTGAGTTCGGACGCGGCGGCACATTTTGGCGAGGCAAGCCGTTCTCCGAAACACCGATTACGAGCATCGAGTTCGGGAACGAGACCAGCTTCACCTATCAGTTCAGTGACAACTCGACCGAAGCGGTCGCCGGGCGAGCGCAGACCTATGCGCTTCGCATCAAGGAAGCCCACGAAGCGATCGGCGCGGTCAACGCCAACGTCGGGCTGCTTGCGCAGGCCGACGACGGAGACACCGGCTCCTCGACATGGGTCGACAACATGTTCCACGCCGTCCCCAACCTCGGTCAGATGGTGATCGGTTGGACCGTCCATCCATATGGACCCGATTGGCAGACGAGGATCGACGCACTTCTGTCACAGACACAGGCCAACGGCGCCCCGGCCAGCATCCCCGTGTACATCACCGAGTGGGGCCTGGCCACCGACAACGGGCGCTGCCTCAGCGACAACTATGGCTGGAATCAGTGCATGACTTATCAAGAAGCCGCCGCCACACTTGGCTCGGCGGTGGGGGCGATGCGCGCTCGGTATGGAAGTCGACTGCACGCACTTTACCTCTACCAGGCACAGGACCAGTCGGCGAGCGGTACGTCGACCGACCGCGAGCAGTACTTCGGATCGCTCCAAAATGACGGCAGCTCGAAGGGCCCGTTCACGACAGAGGTCGAGTCGCTTCTAAAAGCCAATCCATAGGCGACGCCAAGCAATATTTCCGGGCGACGTCAAGCGGCGTTTCCGGGCGACGCCAAGCGACATTCCGCCGCCAGCGGCTGTTGCTAGGGTCAACCGATGCCACAGAAGAACCCGGTGACGCTGCAGATCAACGTGGCGCCCACGGACTTTCCGCACGCGGTGAGCATCCTGCCTCATCAGCTGCGCCAGTGGAGCGGACAGGTCCAGGAGATCCTCTTTACGCTCGACCTTCACCGCACCGCGCGGGGGGGTCGCTTCGGGGAGGGCTGGGAGGAGCGCCGCGAGCCGATGCAGCGCCTGCTGGAGGATCTCTGCCGTGAGCACGCAAGCGCCCGCGTCGTCCAGGTCGATTACACGGCCGAGGCCATGCGAGAGGTCGCCAACGCCTTCACGGGAGGAACGATCATCCCCGCCAAGGACACGAAGGGAGCGCCTCTCTATCCGTATTTCCATGGCTTGCACACGGCGCGCAACGACCTGGTGTTTCACCTCGACTCCGACCTCATGTTCGGCGGCTCGAGCCAAACATGGATGACCGAAGCCTGCACGCTGCTGGCGGACAATGCCGATGTACTGGCGTGCAGTCCGTTGCCGGGTCCCCCGGCCGCCGACGGAAACCTTCGCCGGCAGACGGCGTCGCGGTTCGAGCAGGGCACGCTCGCTTTTCGCTTCTCCACGCTCAGCACCCGCCTGTTCCTGCTCGACCGCGCGCGCTTGCGCGATCGACTGCTTCCTCTGCGTCTGAGCGGGCCGATGCGCTTCGTCAGTCGCGTCAAGGCGAAATTGCACGGCAATCCGCCCTATCGAGCCGCCGAGCTTACGATCAGCGATGCGATGCACGCCGCCGGCCTCTGTCGCGTGGACTTCCTCGGCGCGAACCCCGGCATGTGGTCGTTGCACCCGCCGTACCGCTCACAGAAGTTCTACCGCGAGCTCCCGCACCTGATCGAGCGAATAGAAACCGGCGATGTGCCTGCCGCTCAGCACGGCGATTACGACATCAACGACAGTATGTTCGACTGGTCGGCCACGCGCCGCCGGGCTCAGGTCCGACGGCTGTGGGCTTAGACCCTGCTCGGCTGTGGGCTTAGAGCCTGCTCAAAAGCTCGGCTCGCCGGGTGCGCCCCTCGATCCGCTCGCGCCAGTAGCACGAGCAGGCCCAACTGAGCACCGAGCAGCACCGTGAAACGAGCGTCGACACCGGTGAAGCTCGCGGTCGTCTCGATGACCGTCAGTCCGGCGAATCCGCACAGCGAGGCGAGCCCGAACGCGCGCAGCATCGGCTCGTGGCTGGTGCGCCAGACGCGCCAGGCGGTCACCGCCCCACCGAACAACAGCATGAGGTAGGCGATCAGCCCGAGTATTCCCAGCTTCAGCCAGAACCACAACGCAACAAAGTGCACATACTGGCGGCCTTCCACATGTTCCACGGCGAGCGGCCGGAACGCCGCTGCCCAGGGGACGCCGATGCCGAGACCGGTGATCGGATTTGCGCGAATCTCGCCGAGCACGTTCGCACGCTCGTCCAGGCGATAGCGATCTTCTAGGTTCGTCGTGAGACTCGACGGCGCGAGCGAGGCGAAGCGCCGGACAAGGGGAGACTGGGATTGGAAGTTGATCGATCCCAGGAGCCAGATCGCCGCGACGACGAGCAGCCCGACGGGCACGAGGATACGTCGTCGCGTAGGTGAGAGTGCCAGCAGCACCACCAACAGCAACCCGAGCACAGCGGCGATCCAGAACGAGCGTCGATAGGAGAGAACCAGCGATGCGATCAGCAGCGGGGTGCCGAGCAGCATCCACAGGGGGGGCCGCACGCCGGACACCAGTGCCGCGAAGACGCCCAGCACCGCGATCATGATCAGCCAGTTAGCAGTCGGTTCGTAATAGCTCAGCTTCGAGCTCCCCTCGATCGTGGAGCCGTAACCGCCGAAGACCTCCATCAGGCCGAGCATGGCCTTGACGATCGCCAGGCCAAACGCTCCTCCGAGCACCAGCTTCACCCGACGGCGGTCGAGCTCGAGGTTGGCCACGACAGCCGGAAGAACGAGCAGGTAAGCCAGGAGATTCTCCGAGTGCAGCGCTTTGCCCACCGCAACCCCGGCGTCATGCGCTGTGGCAACTCCGACCACCATCGCGAGCGCGAGCATCGCGAGGGCAATTTTCAGCGACGCCGGCAATCGTGCTCGTCGCGGGCGGCGCATCATGTCCAAGCCGACGGACACGGCCACCAGCGCCACCATCACGTTGAGCACCGTGGCGTGGCTGTACAGAGCGGAGGTGAAGTGAAAGAGCCCGAACACAGACCCCTCACACACGATCACGAGCCCGACGACGCACACGGTCATCGCCACCGGCCGCAACAACAAGACCACCACCAGCCCGAGCGCCAAGGGCGCGAGCAGACCCACCGTGCCCAGCTTCTGCATGCCCGCATAGGCGATCAGCGCGGTGCCGATCGCCACGCCCGCGGCGATCAGGATCTCACGGCCGTCGAGTGTGCGCGGCCGCAGCCGCCACGCGACCCTCACGAGCGCCTCAGCGGGTAAGGCGCTCGCCTAGAGCGCCGCTCGACGACGGCGACAGCGCCTCGATATCCGTGTCGAGCGATACGGGGACCGTGTCGTAGGACTGATAGCCATACCGACCCACGTCGCGCAGCCCCGTGATCACAAGGCCCACCGGCTCGACCATGTGGCGATCGAGCACCGCCCGCGCGCGGCGCACCTCGTCGCGCGTCGTCTGTCCGAGCCGAGCCACGAGGATGGCCGCGTGAATTGCTGAGTTGTTGAGCAGCACCTGGGCATCGGCGACCGGGTTCAGCGGCGGCGCGTCGATGACCACCATGCTTCCGTCGCTCGCGAGCCGCGAGATGATCTCGGCGATGCCCGGCGAGCCGAGCAGCTCGGAGGGGTTATAAGGCAGGCGTCCCGCCGGCAGGACGGAGAAGTTCGGCAGCGCCGGGACGGGCTCCAGCAGCAACTCGGAGAGCGGCCTGCCGGCGGTCAGGGCCGCCGTGAGACCCTCGCCAGGGGAGAGACCGAAGTGCTTGATGAATGTGGGACGGCGAAGATCGAGCTCCATCAGCACGACCCGTCGTCCGGTCAACGCCACCGTCTGTGCCAGATCGACGGACACGGTCGTCTTCCCCTCCCCCGCGACGGCGCTGATCACGAGCAGCCGGTCGAGCTGGCGAGTCACGGCGGCAAAGTCCAGTGCGCTGCGCAGGATGCGATACGGCTCGAGCAGCTCCTGCCGTTCCTTCGCGCGAGGAATGCGAAAGGTCGACTGCGGCACGCTGGTGAGCGCCGGCAGCCGATACTCGCGCTCGAATTCCTCGATCGACTTGATCCGCCGATCCAAGGACTCGAGCAGGAACACGATCGCGAATGCGAGCGCCAGTCCGATCACGAGGCCGATGATCGCCGTCGTAGTCGTGCTCTTCCCCACGAGCTTCCCCGGAGATGCAAGGCCGATGATGTTCGCGCCACCGCCTGCGACGGCCCGCAGCTCATTGAGACGCTGGAGCGACTGCTGGATCGTCGCGCGTTCGGGAGAGCCGGCCGGAAGCGCCGTCAGCTGCCGCTGCAGCCTGCTCTGAGCGATGCCGATCCCGGCCAGCTGCGACTTCGCTCTGAAGGCTATGTACTGTTCGGCGAAGGCGCTGGCCAACCGGGCCGAGTAGCGGGGGTCGCCAGTCGAGGCGACGATATTCAAGACGTCGGCATTGGGCACCGCTTCGACCTGCACCTTTTTCAGCAGTTCATTCGGGTCGGTCGCGATGCGCAACTGCGCACGCACGCCCTGCGCGACTTCGGGCGAGTGGGCGATCAGCACTTCCGTATTCGCTTCGCGCTGAGGTTCGCTGCTGCCGGAGGGTGCGACCTGAAGCGCGGCGTCGGACAGCGTGCCGCTTTGGAAGGCAACGCTCGCCGTGGCGGCATAGGATTTCGTGCCCCGCTGCTGGTGCACGACCGCGACCACGACGCACGCAAGGACTACGCCGAGGACGATCGGCCAACGCCGGCGCAGCACCGACAGCGCGTTGGCGAAGCTGTCTCGCTCGCCGGCCCTCTCGAGCTCCGCGGCGCTCATCCGCCTTTCCTCCCTTTTGGCGCCCGAGAGCGCACGCACGTGGCGGTCGGTGAGGCTGGGCTCATCTCTGTCCTCACAACTGGACTCTTATCGTCTCGCTCGAGCCTTTGCTTGAGCCTCCAAACGGTACCGCCACCACAATCCATCCGAGCCAAGTCGGAGATGCCTCGAGGTGCATCGGCTGATGGTAACCCCATCCCGTGTCGTCCCTCGGCGACGGTCCGTCGCCGGTCCCACGTCATCAGCTCCCGCGCGCCTCGCCGGCTCCCTCGCGCCCCGTCAGCTCTCGCGCCCCACCAGCTCCATCGCGCCCCCACTCCGCGAGCACTTCGTCCACGAAGCGCTCCTGCGAGTCGAGGTAGGGGCCGAGCCGGTACGCCTGGGCACGCTCCAGCGCACGTGCGACGCGAGATGCGGTCTGCTCGCGTTCGACCAACGTCCGCACCAGCGCCTCGGCGGCCCCTACCGCGTCCCCACGCCCGAACAGCAGCGCGTGCTCCTCGTGGTGCATCCCCTCGCCGATCCCCCCCACGTCCGAGGCCACCAGCGGGACGCGCGCCAGAGCGCCCTCGATCGTGACCAGGGGGAACGGCTCGTTCCAAGTCGAAGGCACGATCAGGGCATGGGCTCGGCCGAGCGCGACAGCCGCCTGCTCCGAGCTCACCTGCCCCCGCCAGTCCACCTCCCCGGCAACGCCGAGACGCTCGGCCAGGCGGCGCATCTCGATGCCGTGATCGGCGTCCTCGGGACCGATCACCACCAACCGCGCGACGATCCCGTGCGTGGAGCGCAGCAACGCAAGCGCCTCGATCGCGACGGCCACGCCCTTGTAGGGCGTGACTCGGCCGAGGAAGACGATCTCCGGCTCGGGCGCGGGATCGCGCACCGCCTCGGCGTAGACGTCGCCGAAGCGGGGCACCGAGTGGCAGATACGCTCGAGCACCGGCTCTACGAATCGGGGCGTGTTCACCATCCGCTTGATCGCCTCGGAGTTCCAAGAGATTCCCGCACGCAGCGGAGCGGTCGGGTGCAGGCGCAGCGACGGAAGCAGGTTGATCGCACGACAGGCGGCTGCCCACGCGGCCCTCGGCGGGCTGCGACGAGCCGGCATGAGCTCGCGCAGGAACTGATCGTCGTGAAAGATGCTTCCGAACCAGTGCTCGCAAACGCGAAAGGCGAGGGGAACGCCACTGTCGGCGAGCATGCGCAGCGCCGTCTGCGGGATCAGGGAGCCGTTCCACACGTAGATCAGCTCGGGATCCCAGGCGAGCGCGCCGTGTGCCGAGCGGGCTGCCCGAGGGGCGACGAACGGCGCCCTCAGACCGCCACGCGCATCCGGCGTCAGCTGGACCAGCTCGCGGCGAACACCCGCCTGCTCGGCCGTGCCCGCACGATCCAGATCGCTCGTCAGGACGAGCACGTCGTGGCTTTGACGCAAACGCTCGACCACGGCCGAGCACTCGACCTCGTAGCCGCCGAAGGCCACGGGAGGGTAGAGCGTCGATACCACCAAGATCCGCATGTCGAGGCCGAACGGTAGCTGCTGTGACATGCCACCCGGCGCGACCGGCTGAGCGAGGTCGAGCCAGCGGATCAGGCCGGCGCCCCGCGCCGCAAGAGCACGCGCAGGTCAGCAAGCTCCATCGCGCGCAATCCCAGCAGCAGTGCCGGATAGCAGACGCAGGCCGCGACCACCAGAGCGCCCAGCGGAGCGTTCAGCAGCCTCAGGCCACCCAGACCAGCCGCGAGCAGGATCGCCGCGAGCACCGTGCGCCCGATGCGTCCCGGCTTTGGCAGCGGCAGCTCCAGCGTCCGCAGGATCAGCCTGAGCGTCGAGCCGAACACCACCACCTCCGTCGCCAGCGTGATCCAAGCCGCCCCGAGGAAGCCGGTGAGCGGTATCAGGACGAGGTTTCCGGCCACGTTCACGACCAGCGCCACGACGCTGATGATCAACAGCCGCCGCTGGAGCCCCAGCACGACCAGCAGGTTGCCGTTCAGATAGCCGAAGCAGATGAATACGAAGGCGGCACCGAGCACTGGCAGCGCGGGCGCGGCGTCTGTGAACCCGGGACCGAAGATCAGGCGCACCAACGGCGCTGCGGCGACGCTCGCGAACGCCAGGGCGCCGAGCGAGGCGATCGCCATCAGCTCCGCCGCCAGTCGCATCGTGCGCAGCAGGCGCGGACGATCCCCTGGCCAGGAGGCGGCGATGATCGGAGAGATCGTGGCGAGCACGGAGACCGGCACGAAATGCGAGCTGTCGAGCAGGTTGTACACGGCGCCATAGAGACCGGACGCCCTGCTTCCGACGATCAGGTACACGAGCACCTGATCGATCCGCGCATAGGAGGTGATCAGCAGTCCGGAGATGCCGAGCGGTATGCCCTCACGAACGAGCGGCCCGAGCCGCGCCCGCGACGGGCGCGGCCAGCGGTCGGCTGTCCGCAACGCGGCGACCGCCATTACCACGGATCCGACGGCGTTCGTGGCCGCCAGCGCCACCGCCAGCGCGATCATGCCGCCGCCACGCGAGAAGATGATCGCCGCGGCAGCCCCCCAGAGGATGCTCTTGAGCGTCAGGACGAGCATCGGGATGAGGTTTTTCACCCGCAGCCGGAAGATCAGCTGAAGCGTTCCCACTCCGCTGAACGGCATCACGGTGATCAGGATCAAGCCGGCGACGAGCATCTGGTGGCTGCGGTGCAGCAGCACCACCGCGACCAGCTGCAGCACGATCACGGGTCCCAGCATGATCAGACGCAGCAACGTCGCGGCGCCCAGCCACTCGTGCTCGTGCTCCGGGTCCCGCGCCGCTTCGCGCACGACGATGGTTTCCATCCCGAAGTTGACGAGATAGCCGATCAGGTCGAGGACGACGAAGATCGTCGACCACTGTCCATAGCCGGCCTGGCCGAGCGTGCGGGCGACAAGCGCCGTGACGACCACGCCGAGCGCGAGGTTGAGCACGCGCATGACAACCTGCATGAGGATGTCGCGGGCGGCGCGTTGCCGTGTTGCAGGACGGGCTAGTGCAGACATTGGGCTTGCGCCCTCGGCTGGGCGAGCCACAGTATCGCCGCATCGCCCGCATCGAGCCGCCGGCAGGACAATAAACTGCCCCACGTGGCGGGCCTGCTGATCATCAACGCAGACGACTTCGGTGGCGGTCGACTGGCGACCGACAGAATCGCCGAATGCTTCGCGGCCGACCGCATAACGAGCACGACGGCGATGGTCTACATGAGCGACTCAGAGCGCGCGGCGAAGATTGCCCGCTCACGGCAATTGTCCGTCGGCTTGCACCTGAACGTCACTCAGGAGTTCGAGGACCCCGCCACGCCTCGACCGGTTCGCGACCGCCAGGCGCGGGTCGCGCGATATTTCGCCGGTAGGCGCCTGCGACGCTTCACCTTCAACCCCGCGTTGAACGCCTGTGTCAGACGCTGCGTGACAGACCAACTCGAGCGCTTCCGCGAGCTGTTCGGCTGCGAGCCCACTCATATCGACGGGCACAACCATGCGCATCTGAGCCCGACCGTGCTGCTGACTCTGCCGAGGGGCATACGCACGCGCACCGGGCAATCGGGCGGCGGTCGTCCGGGAGCTCTGGTGCGGGCAGCCAGGCACGCGCTGATCGCCCGGCGACACACCACGACCGACTATTTCTTCGCGATCGAGCGTCTTGGCCCGTCGCCGAGCGCCGACGGCATCGACGGCCTGCTCGAGCTCGCCGAGCGGTCGAGCGTCGAGATCATGGTCCATCCCAACCGCGACAGCGATTTCCGGCTGCTGATGTCGGACGTGTGGATGCGCGCTTTGCAGCGTCGCACGCTGGGCTCCTTCCAACACCTCTGAGCCGCGCACAGGCCTTGTGAGGCTCCGGCCCTGACTGTCTGAGCCACGCGTCGGCTCCTTGAGGCCTCGGCTCTGACTGGACAAATGTTCTAGTCCTCGATTGGACGCATGTGTGAGCCGAGCTAGTACACTTCGCCGGGATGTATCTTCGTCGGTCACGGAAGTCCGGCTCGGTGGCGTTGCCTCTGGTATTGCTCTCGGCCTTCGCGCTGGCCTCGACCGGCGCGTCGGCAGCGCTCGCGGCGGGCTCCCCCGGAGTGCTCACCGCACTGTCGCCGGCGAGCGTAGAAGCCGGCAGCGGCACCGCGCGGGTCGTCGTGAGCGCCGACGGCAAGAGCCTGTACGCCGCCAACAGGTATACGACCACAGTCTCACAGTTCTCGCGCAACACCGCGACGGGCAAGCTGACCGCGCTGTCACCGGCGACCGTTGAATCCGGCTCTTCGCCCGAGGGCGTCGTCGTGAGCTTCGACGGCAAGAACGTATATGTCGCCAACAGATACTCGAACACCGTCTCGCAGTTCTCGCGCAACACGGAAACCGGCGCGCTCACACCGCTGGCGGCCCCTACCGTGCCGGCGGGCGAAGGGCCGATCGGCCTGACGATCAGCGCCGACGGCAAGGGCGTGTATGCGGCGAACTCCACCTCGGCCACCGTCTCGCAATACTCACGCAACCCCGCAACCGGCGCGCTCACACCGCTGTCACCCGCGACCATCGCGGCCGGAGCCAACGCCCATGGCATCGTCGTCAGTCCCGACGGCAAGAGCGTGTACGTGACGAACTACGGCGCCGAAACGGTCTCCCAGTACTCGCGCAACACGGAAACCGGCAAGCTCACATCGCTGACTCCGGCGACGGTCGGCGCCGGCACCAACCCTCACGACCTCGCGATCAGCCCCGACGGCAAGAGCGTGTACGTGGCGAGCAACGCCTCGCCGGGGAGGGTCACGCTGTTTACGCGCAACACGACCACGGGGACGCTCACGTCGACCGCCGGCTTCAGCGCGGGTGAATACACCGAATGCATCGTCGTGAGCCCCGACGGCACCAGTGTCTATGCGACCAACGAAGTGACCAACAACGTCACGGAGTACTCGCGCGAAGCGACGACGGGCATGCTCGCCCCGTTGACACCGGCCAACATCCCCACGGGGGTCAACCCGGAAGGCATCACGATCAGCCCAGACGGCCTGAACGTCTACGCGGCGAGCAACGGATCCTCGAGCGTCTCGCAGTACTCGCGCGCCGTCGAAGCGCCGCCGCCGCCGCAGCCCCCGACGGTGCTCACGGGCTCTGCTAATTCGATCACCCAGAGCGGGGCGACGGTCACTGGAACGGTGAACCCCAACGGACAGGCCACGACCTACCACTTCGACTACGGCACCACCACCAGCTACGGCGCCCAGGCACCCGGTCCCCCTGACCCGAGCGCGGGATCGGGCACCACCGCCCTACCCGTATCAACCAATCTCACAGGTCTAGCCACCAGTACCACCTACCACTACCGCCTCGTCGCCACCAACGCCACCGGAACTACCCTCGGCACAGACCAAACATTCACGACAGCCAGCGTCCCCCCCGGCCTGCTCTTCGCCCTTGAACCGGCGAGCGTGACCGCTGGTCCCGGCACCGCGCGCCTCGTCATCAGCCCGGACGGGAAGAGCGCGTATGCCACGAACAGGTATACGACCACCATCTCGCAGTACTCGCGCGACGCGACCGGCAAGCTGACAGCGCTCTCCCCGGCGAGCGTCGAAGCGGGCTTCTCGCCGGAGGGGGTCGTCGTGAGCCCAGACGGCAAGAACGTGTATGTGGCCAACCGGTACTCGAACACCGTCTCGCAGTACTCGCGCAACACCGGAACCGGCGCGCTCACGCCGCTGTCGACCGCGACCGTCCCGGCGGGCGAAGGACCGATCGGCCTGGCGATCAGCGCCGACGGCAATTACGTTTATGCGGCGAACTCCACCTCGGCCACCGTCTCGCAGTACTCACGAAGCGCGACGACGGGCAAGCTCACGGCGCTTTTGCCGGCAACGGTAGCCGCAGGAGCCAACGTCCACGGAATAGTCGTCAGCGCCGACGGTAAGAGCGTGTACGCAACCGACTACGGCTCGGGCGCCGTCTCGCAGTACTCGCGCAACACGACCTCGGGCAAACTCACCGCCTTGAAACCGGCGACGGTCGCGGCGGGCGCCAACCCTCACGACCTCGCCATCAGCCCCGACGGCAAGAGCGTGTACGTGGCGAACGGCGCCTCTCCGGGGACCGTCACGCTGCTCACTCGCAATACGACGACCGGAGCGCTCTCCCTGACCGCGACGATCGCGGCGGGGGAATACACAGAATGCGTGGTCGTGAGCCCCGACGGCACCAGCGTCTACGCGACGAACGAAGTGAGCAGCACCGTCTCTGAGTACTCGCGCAACCTCGAAACAGGCAAGCTCACCGGACAGTCGCCGGCGAGCGTCGCGACGGCGGCCAACCCGGAAGGCATCGCGATCAGCCCAGACGGCCTGAACGTCTACACCGCGAACAACGGCGCCTCGAGCGTCTCGCAGTTCTGGCGCTCGCACTAGCGATCACGCCGGCAGCGCGAGTCAGACCTAGGGCAGTCGCCTACGCGCCGGCGTCGGCGTGCGGAGCGAGGGGAAAGACTCCGCTGCGCGTCCACCGGCCGGCCGCTCGGCTCATCAGCCACACCTCCTCCGCGCGTGCGCGCACGGGCAGGCGCTCGGACAGCCCACCCGGGATCGGCGCGCCATGGGCGACCGTGAGGTGCGGGATGATCTCCTGAAAGGCGCCCCCGTAAGGCTGATGATCCGGCCAGTGCTCCGCGAGCGACCGTGTCAGCTCGACGAACGGAGTCGCAGGGTCGGGGGCCAGATAGACGACACCGGGAAACCGCCCGATCTCAGACAGGGAGAAATCAAAAGAGGAAACCTCCCGAAGCAGTGAGGCGAGCGTGGATTCCGTCTCCTCGTCGATCGTGCGAGCGTTCAAAAAGGGATAGAGCAAGGTGATGTGGGCCGGTATACCAGCCTCGCGGGCCGACTTTTGCAGTAGATCCTCGGCCGCTGGGACCGGCACGATCAGCGTGGTCGCAGAGCCCTGGCTCAGCTTGCGCAGCAGCGCGATATCTGTCCGGTCGCGCCAGCGCTTCCTGTAACTGGAATGTGTCTTTATTTGCAACTCCAGCGAAAGGCACGGCACCTGCCGTCCCTCGATCTCGCCGGTCGCGAACTCGACCTGTGTGCCGGAGATCTCGAGCGGATGCAGATCCACCGCCCGACCGGCCAGCTCGTGGTCATGGAGGACCACACGCGAGAACATCGGCACCTCGGACTCCGCGCGATACCACTCCCAATAACCGAGATCCGCCAGAACTTCGATCGATCGCTGCATGTCTCGATCTTCGACCACCAAGTCGAGGTCCCGATGGATTCGCGTGCGCTTTCCCGCCAGCGCGTCCACACCCCATCCGCCGCTGATCCAGCAGCGCATGCCGGCAGCCTGTATGGCCTCGACGATTGCCACCACCGCATCCCCAGGCATCGGCGGACTGCGGTAGACGGTCGTGCTCAGTCGGGCAACCACGCGTCGTGGCAGCGGCATCTTCCAGACGAGCACATTGAGTCGTCCGGTCAGTCGATAGAAGAGCGACGGCCTGCTGCCGCGCGTCAAGCCGGCCGTCGACACGTCTGTCATCGTACCGTCCCGAGCGCGTCTTCGACGGCACGCAGCGTTCGCTCCGGCGCGTGGCTCTCCAGCGTCGCCTCGCGAGCCGTCTGGCCCTCGCGCAGGCAACGCTCGCGGTCCTCGCGATAGGCCGACAGCGCGAGCGCGAGCGCGAGCGGTTCGTGCGCTGGGGAGACAATCGTCCCCCCGCCCGGCGGGATCAGCCCCTGTGCGCCCTCGGCGTCGGTTGCGATGACGGGCACTCCGACGAGCTGAGCCATCACGATCACCCGCGGCTCACCCTCCGTCGGACTCGGCGCGAACACCAGCACGTCGCAGGCGGACAGGAAGGCCTCCACGTGGCCACGCACGTTGGGTGCGAACCGCACGCGATCGCCATACGGCGCGGCTCGCTCGCGCAAGCTCGCCTCCTGCTCACCCTCGCCGGCGATGACCAGCAGCACATCGCCCTCCAGATGACCCATCGCGTCGATCACCACGTCGTTGCGCTTGCGTCGCTGAAAACGTGAGATGCAGCCCACGACGAGCGTCCGCTCCCCGGCGCCCCACGAATCCCTCAGCTCAGCCCTGCTGTGAGGATCGGGCTTGACGGCCTCGACGTCGACCAGGTTGGGCACGACGTCGACCTTCCCGGCCGGCACGCCGGCATCTATCACCGTGCGTCTGGTCCCTTCGGAGATCGCGATCACCCTGCGCGCGCGCCTCGCGGCCAGCGCGTACAGCAGGCGAGCCGGACACTTGCGCATCGGCGGCGGAACCGGGCCCCACTCGGCCCACACGATGTCTCCCGTCAATCGCCTGGGAAGCAGCGAGCAGAGCAATTGCTCCTTCTTGAAGTGCAGCATCAGCGCTCCCACCGGCCGCTCCGCGCGCAGGGCGCGGGCGATCCGCAGCAGCGTCACCGGAGCTCCGAGCATCACCTGGGCGAGCGAACGACGGGCGAGCTTGGGTCCGAGGTCGATCTCCCGCACAGGAATGCCTGCTCCCGTGGCGAGATCGGGAAAGTTCGTGAGCAGCACCACGTCGTGCCCGCGGGCCGACAGCGCGGCGAGCAGATCCACGTTCGCGTACTCGGCGCCGCCACGCTCGTTTGTCGTCTGGAGTGAAACGATCCGACCGTGGCGCACGCGACGGCCATACTATCCGGCGGGTGTCCAGAGAGCGCATCTCAGCCTGCCTGATCGTGCAGGACGAGCAGGAGCGGATTGGGGCGGCGCTCGAGAGCGTGGCGTTCTGCGACGAGACGATCGTCGTCGATGGAGGGTCGACCGATCGCACGGTCGAGATCGCCAGGGCGGCCGGCGCAACCGTGATCGAGAATCCGTGGCCCGGCTTCGCCTCCCAGCGCAACGTCGCGCTCGATGCCGCTCACTGCGAATGGGTCCTCGAGATCGACGCCGACGAGTGTGTCTCGCCGCCACTGCGCGCGAGCATCGAAGCGTTGCTGACAGACCCTGAGCCAAGCCCCGGGATGGCGGTATGCGCGTTGCGCCATCGCTTCCTGGGCCGACCCCTCGGATCGTCCGCCAAGTATCCGGCATACCGGGCGCGGATCTTCCGCCGCGATGCCTACCGCCACGACGAGTCGCGCGCGGTTCACGAGGGCATCGAACCGCGGGAGCGACCGATCGTGCTCGACGGCGATCTCGAGCACGAGCTAGCCGAGACGCTGGGTGAGAGCCTGCTCGACGCGTGGCGCTACGCGCGGCTGGAGAGCCGCCATCTGCCAAGGCCCCGTCGACCCGGCGCTTATCTGACCGGGATCGTGCTGCGACCCGCCGCGAAGCTCGCCTACCGAACGCTCGTCGAGCGAGGCTTGAGCGACGGCTGGCGCGGGTTGCTGAAGATCTCCCTGGACGTGGCCTCCGACGCGCTGGTCTGGCTGCTGGTTCTCCTGCGTAGAGGATCCGCGGCGGGAGCGAAGGGAGAAGCCTCGGATGGGAGTCCGCCCGAGCACTTCGGTCGCCGCCCGAACGGACCGGTCAAGGTCGTCGCGATCGCCGGCGGAGCGGGAGCGACGCGTACCGCGAGCCGCTGGCTCGAAGGTCTGCGAGCGCACGGGCTCGACGTGGCGCTCATCGCCACGGGAGCTGGAGCCCCGCCGGGCCCGCGGCACGGCGAGCTCTCGGGCGCCCCTTCGTCCCTAAGAGAGTCAGACGTGCCACTGCATTCCCTGCAGCGCCTACATCCGCTGGCCGTCATCGGCGCGCTTGAGGTCGAGACGCAGCTGCGCACCACCGACGCTGTCGTCGCCGTCGGCAGACGGGCCCGACTGCTCATCCACCTCCTGCCGAAGACCTTGCGACCGGCGATCGCGCGCCTGGATGTCGACCTCGATCCGGCGTCGGCCGCCGAGCTCGCGAACGCCGGCGTCGCACGTCATTGAACGGCACGGCCGTGGGAGTCCTGCCCTTCCCCCGAAGGATGCTCAGGTGGTCCGCATGATCAGCACCGAGCACGGCGCGTGATGGGAGACCTTGTTGGGCACCGACCCCAGCAGGAAGCGCTTGGCGCCGGTCATTCCCTTGTTCCCGACGATTATCAGGTCCGCCTCGCGCTCCTCGGCGACGTCGAGGATCGCATCCGCCGGGTCGCCCTGGCGGGGGTAGAGATTGGCCTTCAGACCCGCCTCGGCGGCCACCGCCCCCGCGGCCGCGAGCGTGACGTCGACCTCCTCGCGGGGATTGATCGCCCACTGCAGATCCTCGGGGGTCTCACGACGCTCCTGGCGCAGCCGCTGGGCCGGCACGGGCTCATATGCGCTCACGATCTCGAGCGTAGCCCCAATCGCCACAGCTAGGTCGACAGCCTGTCGGACGGCCTGAGTGGCCGTATCGGAACCGTCGGTGCCTACCACGATCGATTTGAACATGAGCCTCCCTTACGGCCGGGTCCAGGCGTGGCCGCCGCGGCCAGCGCCACGATCATATCCGTCTCGACACTCGTCTCGACATCGGTCTCGACCCGTGCCCTGGACGCGGGCTCCTCGCCTATCGTTCAAGGCCAGTGATCGACCTGCACTCCCACGTGCTGCCGGGCATCGACGACGGCCCCAAGACGATCGATGAGTCGGTGGCGCTTGCGCGCGCGGCGGCGGCCGCGGGCACGCGCACGCTCGTGGCCACGCCACACGTGAGCTGGCGCTACCCCAACGACGCCGCCACGATCGCTCGGCTGGTGGACGAGCTGAACGACCGCCTCACCATCGAGGAAGTGCCGCTCGAGGTGAAGGCCGGCGCAGAGCTCGCGATGACGCGCCTGATTGACATCCTCCCTCACGAATTGCCTCGCTTCGGTCTCGGCGGAAGCTCGTGGCTTCTGGTCGAGCCGCCCTTCGCCACGGTGGCCAGCGGTCTCGACAGGATCCTGCTCGACCTGCAGAGCAGCGGCCACCGCATCCTGCTCGCCCATCCCGAGCGCTGCCAAGCCTTCCACCGCGACCCGCGAATGCTTGAATCGCTCGTGCGATCCGGGATCCTCACCTCGATCACCGCCGGCTCGCTGGTAGGCAGCTTCGGCGGGGAGGTTCGCCGCTTCGCGCTCGGGCTGGTCGCCGAGGGGATGGTCCACAACGTCGCCTCGGACACCCACGATCCCCTTCGCCGGCCTCCGGGGATCGCACAAGAGCTCCGGCGAGCAGGGCTCGCCCCCCTCGCCGACTGGCTCACGCGGGAGGTGCCCACGGCGATCCTCGGCGATCGGGAGATCCCTCCCCGACCGGCGCTCGAGCTCCCGCCCGGCGACGCCGCCTCCGGACCGTGGTGGCGCCGAGGGCGTAAGAGCCCGCGCCAGCATATATGGCCCGAACCCTGAGCTCAGGCGCGAACCCTAAGCTCAGGCGAGCTTGGTCACCGCCACGATCATGCCGATGATTACGAACACGACGATCGCGGCCTGCATCCAGATCCAGGTAGGTGACATCGCGAACACAGCTTAAGCGAGCGGGAGCAGGAGGCGGGTGTGGCGGTCGGGGATGGGCGGGGTGTTGCGGTCGGGGATCGCGTTTCAATCTATGATCGGATGGGCATGGATGCTCGTTTTCTCAAGCGCGCCGATCTGACGGTCGCGCTGCTGCTCCTCTGTCTCCTCGGACTAGCCTGCCTGGCGCCGGCCGGTCGAGCGGCGCGCGCGCGCACCGCGCAGGCACTGACGGACCACCCGTTGGGAGGCCTGAACATCGCCGGTCTCGACTACGACTCCACCCCGGGGGAGGCCACCCGGTCGATCGCCCTGGCGCGGACGCTCCACGCGCAGGTGGTGAGGGTGGATATCCCCTGGGCGGTCCTCGAGCCGCGCGAAGCGGGTCAGATCGACCCCCGTGCGCTCGCCTTCACCGACCGGTTGATGGCCGATGCCGAGGCCGCCGGCATGCGGGTGATCGTCTTCGCCGACAGCAGTCCTTGCTGGGCGTCCTCGGCGCCGGCGTCGCTGCTTCGTGCATGCGCGCCGGGCAGGTCGAGCAAGGCCAACGCCTGGCCCCCCCGTGATCCCGCCGCATACGCGGCGCTGGCGAGCTATCTGGCCAACCGCTACGGCGCGCGTCTGGCGGCGATCGAAGTCTGGAACGAGCCTGATCAGTCCAACGAACTGCACTTCGCCGGCCCCGACAAACCCCGCCGGTATGCGGCGATCCTGCGCGCGGCCTACCCAGCGATCAAGCACGCGGACCCACAGCTACCGGTGCTGGCCGGTTCGCTCGTCGGCTCCAACGGGGTGTTCTTGCGCTCCCTCTACGCGGCCGGCATCAGGGGCTACTACGACGGCCTGGCCGTGCACTTCTACAACCTGACCCTCGCCTCCCTGCGCTCGATCCACGAAGTCCAGCTCGCCAACGGCGACGGCAAGCCCCTGTGGCTCGACGAGTTCGGCTGGAGCAGCTGCTATCCCCAACGCAGGATCCAGCAGGAACAGGCGTGCGTTACGCAGGCGACGCAGGGAGCCAACCTCGCCAACCTGTTTCGCTCCCTCGCGCGCACCCCGTACCTCGCTGCCGAGGTCGTCTACAAGCTCCAGGACTCGCCTGGCGAAAGCTTCGGCTCGCTGACCGCGACCGGCGCGCGCAAGCCGGCGTTCGCCATGCTCTCGGGAGTCCTTGCCTCGCCGTTCGGCCGGGTCGGTCGCATCGCCCTGACCCTGCGCAGGCGCGGCCGACAGGTGCTTGCGAGCGGCTCCGGACCGGTCGGCGACTTCATGGGGCTCGAAGTTCTCCAGCAGGGGGTCCCGCGCTACCGAGCCCTGTTCGTGCTCGACCGCTTCAACCGCTATTCGCTCGCCCTACCGCGCGCGCTCGGCACGAGCGGCCTGGTCGTGCGGGTCTACCAGTACTGGACCGGCCTCGCCGGCGCCACGCAGCGCGGAATCTGACCGCCCCGGCCCGCCGAGAATCTTTACTCGGCGTAGCGGAACAGCGTCGTGATCGTGAGCGCCAGGATCTTCAGGTCCAGGCCAAGCGACCAGTGGACGATGTAGTAGTTGTCCCACTCCACTCGCTCGGCCAGCGAGGTCTGCCCGCGCAGCCCGTGCACCTGTGCCCACCCGGTGATCCCCGACTTGACGCGATGGCGATCGTCGTAGCGGGTGATGTCCTGATTGAACAGCTCGACGAACTCCGGGCGCTCGGGTCGCGGCCCGATGATGCTCATCTCACCCCGCAGCACGTTGAACAGCTGCGGCAGCTCGTCGAGCGAGGAGCGACGCAGGAAGCGGCCGATCGGAGTGCGTCGATCGTCGCCCTCCACCCCTCCCGGCGCCGTGTCTCCGCCCAGCAGGAAGTCCAGCGCGCTCGAGTCGTCGCTGTTCAGCTCGGTCTGCTCCGGCGCCAGGCGCATCGAGCGGAACTTGTACAGGTCGAATTCCTTGCCGTCCCGGCCGACGCGGCGCTGGCGAAAGAACACCGGGCCCGAGGAGCTCAGGCGCACGGCCAGCGCCGTGCCCAGGATCAACGGCGAGAGCACGATCAGCAACCCCGTGGCGAACACGCGGTCGAAACCATGCTTGAGCGCAAATTGCACGCCCTTCGGATTGATGCTCGTGAATGACATCAGCGGCATCCCCCCGACGGTGTCATAGCCCACGCGGTTGTTGATCGTGTCGAACATCCGCGGCACCACCGAGACCTCTATTCCCAGCTCCTGGCAACGTTGGATCAAGCGGCTGACGCGCTCGTCGGCGACCGAGGAGAACGCCACGATCAGGTTCTTCACGCCCGTTCGCGCCACGGTCGCGTCGAGATCCTCGACGGTCCCCACCACGGGCACGTCGCGGCCACCCACCTCGGAGACTGTGCGCGGATCGTCGTCGAGGAACCCCACTGGGGTGAGGCCGTACTCGGGATGACTCTCCAGGCGACGCGCCACCTGAGCTCCGACCATCCCCGCGCCCATGATCAGAACCGGCTTTCCGACCAGCCGCCGGCTCCGTGCCAGGCGCTGGGCGAAGGACAGCGCCATCCGCCCCGCGCCGATCGCCAGCAGGGCGAACAGCCACGAACGCACCGTGTAGGTCTGCGTCGGGGCGTGCCCGTTGGCGAACAGGCCGAGCATCGTCACCGCCATCGCCGCCACAGACACGGCGCTCACGACTGGCACAACCCCGTCGAGCACGAGCGCGCGCAGGCGCGTCCTGTACAGGCCGCGCAGGTACAGCAGCAGCATCACCAGCAGGGGCAAGGCAATCAGTGGGGCACGTACCGGGGAGGCATGCAAGGTGGCATGCACGCCACCCAGAGCCAGCACCACCGCGAGGCACAGGAGCACGAAATCGACGGCCGGCCGCAGCACGCCCCAGCCAGGCCCGTCGAGCAGCCATTGCAAAGGCCCGCTGAAGGCGCCTGTTCGCAGCGATTGGGGCTGGGGAGCGTCGCGGGTCGCCGGGAGCTGTCCGCTGAGCGGCAGGGTGGTCGTCGTCTGCTGAGTTACGTGCGTGGGGTCCATGATCGAGGGCTTCTTTGTCCCTTATTCAGTTACTCGGGTCCTGTGTCGCATCCCTTTAGCTACTCGTGCCTTCCCGCCGCCGCCGTGCGGGTCAGGCGAGTGGTGAGCATTGCCGTCAAGGCCAGCGCGCCGAGCACGAGCAGGACATAGAGGAGATCCACGCCGGAGAGCCCGAAGGCGACGCCGGTCGACTGACCGGCGCTACCCCGTTCCAATAGGGGATACGGGCTGGCGGGCTCGACGGATGACCGCCCGGTCCCGTCCGCTGCCCGCTGGCCGTGCCCGGCGTGCGTGGTGGCTCCCGCGTGAGTACCCGCCGCATGCGCGCCGGTCGTGGAGACGGCCGTGCCGGCGCCGACGCTCGAGGAGGAAGCCGCCGAGACGGAGGATCCCGCTGAGCCGGCGCCCCCACCGCCGGCGCCACCACCACCGCCACCGCGCGGGCCGTTCAGCAGGGTGGAACCGAGGATCGCCTGGTTGCCCGCGCCCGGACCGCCATAGCCGCTGAGCAACGGGCTCGCCGGCGCCGAAGAACCCAGCGCAGCCGAGAGCGCCGACGCGAGGAGCAATATGGAGACAATCATGCGATGGCGTGTCATGCTTCCCTGCCTTGGATTCCCTTCTTCGGCCCGAGCAACCTAGGTCGACCTCCGTGCCCTGTGCCCGTTTTCGCCCCGCTTCTACTCTGACGTGAGACTCTCAAGCGCGTAGCGCCAGTGTCGGGAATCGACCAGAGGCCCGCTTATAACCTAGCGAAGGTTGGCCGACATGTCGAGCCGAAAGCTCGAAATCGTGCGGCAGGGCGCTGGACCGTCAGGCGAGCCGCTGAGCCTTGAACAAAATTGAACGGTTCAATCCTTCGAGATTGATCCGCCGGCCGTTTCGCACCACCAGCAGAGCTTCCCTGGTCAGCGGGTCGCGGGGATTCAATCGCGCGGCGCGCTCCAGCAGTTGCGAGGCCTTTCCACGCTCGTTCTTGCTCGATGCGATCGCTCCCAGCTCGAGCGTCGCATAGGCGTCCTGAGGAGCGCGCTCGAGCGCCAGCGAAAAGTCGTGTTCGGCGCGGTCGAGGTCGCCGAAGCGCAGCGCGATGCTGCCCGCCACGAGATACGCCTCGTCGCTCAAGGGATTCAACCGTGCCGCGTCCTCCAGCCGGGCATACGCGCGCAAGGGCGCTTTCGTCCACGTCCGCGCCGCCGTCTGAATCTGAAGCCGGCTCAGCCACGGAGCCGCCAACGCCACCGCGGCGACAAGCGCCACCACCCCCGCCAGACCAACGCTGACGCGCCGAGCGCGCGGATTCCACGTACGCGCCGGGGCACTCGCGGGGCCACGCGCGGCGGCCGGTGCCAGCGCGCAAGCCACGCCCAGCAGCGCGAAGGCGGGCGCCCCCAGGCCGGCGAACTCCCAGAACCAGTCCACCGACCCGTGCACGGCCCAGTACGCAAACCCTGCCAGAGCGCCAGCCGCGACCGCGGGCGCGAGCGGATCGGCGCCGCGGGCGGTGGAAGACCGGATCGCACGCGCGGCCGCCAGCAGCGCAGCCGTCAGCCCCGCGAGCGCCAGCAGCACGCCGATCACGCCCGTTTGGGCCAGCGTTCGCAGCTCGACGCTGTGTGGGTAGCTGGGAGTCTCGTCGCTGCGACCGCGCCTGAGGTACTGCTGCTGGAAGTTGTCCACGCCGATGCCCCCCACTGGATGGGCCGTGAATTCGTCCAGTGCGACCCGGAAGAAGTCATAGCGATTACTCCCCAGCCCACTTACCAGGTGGTTGGTGCTCGCGCTGCTCGTCCCGTACCCGCCCTTGAAGCTGTCCCAGCCGTGCTTGACGCGCGCCACAGGGTCGCCCGCGAGCGCCAGGCCACCGGCGAGCACCGCCACGAGCGCCGCGATCGCGATGACGGCCACCGCTTTGCGCGCTCGTCTGGCGAAGACGTCCGAGTATGCGCGGCGACTCTCGATCGCCGCCCCCGCCGCCACGATCACGCCCACCGCCACCGCGGCCAAGAACATCCTCGCAGTGGCGCCGTGCAGCGCCGCGGTCGCATTCTCGGCGTGCCGAAGACGATCGCCGACGCGCAGCACAGCCGGCGCGGCCAGTGCGATGCCCCCCGCCACAGGAACGAGCATTGCGAACGTGCGCAGCCGCCCGGGGAGCAGAGCAAACACGAGCACGACCATCGCCACGGTCGCATACAGGGAGCCGCGGCTTTGGCTGAGCAACGCCACCTCGGCCAGCAGCACTGCGCCGGCGGCCAACACCCCCCGCAGCGCCCACGGAAGCAGCGCGCTGCGCGCCAGCAGCAGTGCGGGCCAGAACGCCATCAGCCACTGCGCCGCGCTGGCATTGGGATAGCCGGTCGGATAGGCCAGCCGTTCGTCGGCGAACGCCCGCGCGAGGTGCGCGCCCGCGGCGTTCACGTGCAGTGTCACGAACGCGGCCAGGCAGATCATCGCGAGCGTCCACCCCACCACCAGCAGCGACGCGCTCCTGCCGTTCTGTCGCCACAGGACAAACAGCGCGAACACCAGCAGGTACAGCAGCGTCCTGTCGGCGCCTTCCCACGCCTCACCAGGTACAGCGGCCCACAGGATCGAGGCAAAGCTGACCACGGTATATCCAGCCAGGCACCCCAGCGCAACCTTCACAGGCCCGGACACCTCGGCGGTTTTCAGGCCGACCGTCGCCAGCGCCAGGGCGAGCAGGACCAGCACGATCAATCCCCCCGGCGCCCAGTGGGTCAGCGGGTAGCCGGCCTGGTCGGTCGCCCACACAACGAACAGCACGGTCGCCGCAAGCGCCGGAACCGTGCTCGGCGCATCCGCCAGCGACAGGGTCCACTTTCCTCGCCGCTGCTCCAGCTCACTCGAAGTCGCCATGTAACAGTCGAGGCTATCTGTGCGGACCGTCGCCTCCAGCGCCCAGACTCGATAATCGACCACGATGGACGATCCCGTTGATCTCGTGCGCTTCTACGACGGCGCCTACTCGAAGGACCCCGTACAGGCGCGCCGCTATTCGCACTGGCGCGCCCTCGGCGCCGTTGGCAAGGCGGACCATGCGATCGCCCTCTGCTCCCGCGCCGGCGTTCGTCCCCAGAGCATCCTCGAGGTCGGCTGCGGCGACGGGGCACTCCTCTCCGAGCTCCACCGCCGCGACTTCGCCGAGCGCCTGTGCGGCGTGGAGATCACCGAGGCGGCCGTCGCGATCGCGCGCCAGCGCGAGGAGATCGACTCTGTGGAGCTGTACGACGGCCTGCACCTGTCCTGCCCCGACGGCGCCTACGAGGTGGGGATCCTCTCGCACGTGCTCGAGCACGTCCCCGACCCTCCGGCGCTGCTCGCCGAGGTCGCCCGCGCCTGCCGCGCGGTGGTCGTCGAGGTGCCGCTCGAGGCCAACCTCTCGGCCCGGCGGGCCGGCAAGCGCGCGCACGCGCACGAGGTCGGCCATCTCCAGCGACTCGACCGCTCCGCCGCGCGCGCGCTCGTCGCCCGCGCGGGACTGCATCTCAGCGGCGAACTCGAGGACCCGCTGCCGCTCGCGGTCCATCGGTTCTTCGCCTCGACCCCACGCGCCCGCGCCGTCGCCACCGTCAAGTGGGCAGTCCGCGCATGCCTGCACCGTCTCGCGCCTGGTCTCGCGCGGCGCCTGTTCACGGTCCACTACGCCTGTCTGTGCACCTCACGAGAGGCTGGGCGAGTGGCGGCGGCGAACAGCAGCGACAGCACGCGACCCATCAGATCGTCCGGCACCGCGTCGGGGTCGGCCAGCTTCTGACGGGCGATCCCGTCGGCCAGCGCGTCGATCGTCACGGCGAGCTGCTCGGCCGGCAGCTCGAGCTCGAGGTCGAACTCGCGCACCCCGTCGGCGATCAGCTTCGTCAGTAGCTGACGCATCTGCGCGAAGCGTGCCGCGACCTTCGGGCGCACCTGCGCGTCGCGCACGCCGTAGGCCCAGAACTCCATGAACAGCAGCAGCAGCTCGGGCTCGCGCTCGATCATCGTCATCCACTGCCGGGCGCCGCCGGTCGCGCGCTCGGCCATCGACGCGCGCGCACCGACCGCCTCGGCGATCTCGCGGGCGTGCTCGTCGATCTCCCGCTCCATCAGCACGAGGAACAGGTCCTCCTTGCCGTCGAAGTTCGAATACAGCGCGCCTGTGGAGAAGCCCGCCTCGGAGGCGACCTCCTCGACGGAGGCGCCGTGAAAGCCGCTACGCGCGAACACGCTCCGCGCCGCCGCCAGCAGCCGCTCGCGGGTATTCGCCTTGCTCTGCTCGCGTGTCATTCGCGCCGTCTCGATGGTTGCATTCTAGTTGACAGAGCAACCCCTATTGCGATAACGTTCGTTATCTATCCTGGCCAGCGTAGATATAGGAGCAGCCACATGGCGACAGCCCCCCCGATCTCCACTCATCCAGACGCGACGCTGGGCAGCCTGCCGACGGATGCGATCACCTACGAGGACTTGTACGCGCGGTGGGAGCGGGGCAACTGGAAGGCCACGGAGCTTGACTTCACCGAGGACGCGCGCCAGTGGCAGGAGGAGTTCACCGAGTTCGAGCGCCAGGCGGCGCTGTGGAACTACTGCCTGTTCTTCTGGGGCGAGGACGCGGTCGCGGACAACCTCTCCCCGTACATCGACGCCGCGCCGTTGGAGGAGCAGAAGTACTTCCTCACCACGCAGCAGGTCGACGAGGCCCGGCACGCGGTCTTCTTCAAGCGCTTCATGCAGGAGGTCTGTGGGATCGGCGACGGGTCGATGTCGAGCGGTCTGCAGGCGATCAAGCCCCAGCTCACCCCCGGTTTTCGCAAGATCTTCGACCGCCTTGACACGATGGCCGACGAGCTGCGCGCCGACCGCTCGAAGCCCCAGCTCGCGGCCGCGATCACGCTCTACCACATCGTCATCGAGGCGGCCCTCGCCCAGCCCGGGCAGCACTTCATCTGCAGCTATCTCGAAGAGCGCAACGTGCTGCCGGCGTTCCGCGAGGGCATGCAGAACATCGCCGCCGACGAGCAGCGGCACATCGGCTTCGGCGTGAAGCTGCTGTCCGACCTGAACCGCGAAGACCCGGTGGGGGTCCCCAAGGCGGTCGCGCGGATCCTCCGCGACGTCACCCGGTACACCGCCCAGGTATTGATGCCCCCAGGCTGGGACGAACGGTACATAACCGTCTTTGGCGCCACCTACGACGAGGTCGGCGTCGAGGGTTTGACCTCGATGACGACCAAGCTGCGCTCGGCCGGCCTGGCCGCTGAGACGCTGCCCGGGCCACCGCTGCTCCCCGCGGGCCTGTCTCCGCTCGAGATCTCCCAGCGCGGCCGCACGCTTGCCCAAGCCGGTGTGATCGGCGTGCGCGAAGGCCCGTCGAAGCGTGACGCCGAGACCGTGGCGCTGCTGTTCGACACGATCCGCCGCCAGGTCAACCCCGCCCATGGGCTAACCCGTCCCACGACCTTCCAGTGGGAGTTCACCGACCCCGACATCCCCACGTGGAACCTCACCGTCAACAACGGCTCGAGCACGGTCGAGCAGGGCGAGGCGCTCAGCCCCGATTTGCGTCTGCGCCTGTCCTACCAAGACTGGGTCGACATCGTCGGCGCCCGCCTCGACCCACTGCGCGCCGTGGCCACCGGCCGGCTGCGTCCGCGTGGTAACCCGCTCGTCCTCGCCCGGCTCACCAAGGTCTTTCCCCGCGGCTGACCCCTGCGGCCGAGGTCTCTTTCGCCGATCGGCGATAGGGACTGCTTGGTGGGACGGCGTCCCGCCGTCTGCTGCCTGGCGTCGATCGGTCCCACGCGAAGGTCGGGCCTAGAGATGCATCGGCGCAACCTCGCGCCCGGTCAACTGGCGCTCGTAGGGCCCGCGGCCGGTCAGGCACATCGCGCCGCACCGCGCCGCTAGCTCCAGCGCGTCCCGCGGCTCGCGGCCCGTCCCCAGCGCGTATGTCAGCCCAGCCGCGAACGAGTCGCCGCAGCCGTATGCGTCCGCCACGTCGCCGGGCGTCTTCGTCGCCTCCCACGACCCCGCGCCGGTGAGTGTGCTGAACGTCCCGCCGTGCTTGCCGCGCGTGCGCGCGAGGAGATCGGTTTCGTCCACCGCGCGCTCCGCCGCGCGCCGCTCGATCGCATCGTCCTCGCTCAGCACCAGCGCGTCCAGCCGCACCCCGTGCCCTAGCGCCTGCCTGGCACGGGGGCTCGCCACCAGCGTGCGCGCCGTCCTCGCCGCCCTCAGCGCGGCGAGGTCGCCGGCGGTGAAGTACACGGCGTCCATCCCCTCGAGCTCGCCCCACGGCAGCTCATCAGCACCCACCGGCTCCAGCCGATCGCCGAACGTCACGATCGTCCGCTCGCGCCGGTCGTCCACGAGCGTCACCGCCCTGCGCGTGCCGGCGCGACGGCGGACCGCCGCTACGCGCACGCCCAGCTCGCTCAGGCGCGCGATCGACCGATCCCCCAGATCGTCCTCGCCCACCGCCGTCAACAGCAGCGACTCCCCCGCCAGCCGCGCCAACTGGACCGCCGCCACGGCACCGCCACCGGCGGGCTCCTCGAACTGTTCGCGGGCGTGCTCCACCTCGCCGGCCCGCGGCACGTGGGAGACCCGGCCGAACTGCACCCACTCGACGTGTCCCACCACCGCCACTCGCACCGTCTCGGGCTTCCACTCACCCACCGGTTCGGGCGTCTGCTCACACACCCGCTCGGACTCTCGCTCGCGTACCGGCTCGGGCTCACCCATGCGGGCAGTCTCACACAGGCGCCTCGCACGGCCTATCCAGGAGCGAACTCGCGCTGAGCGGCGGGTCGTCCGCCGCCTCGCTGCCCTCCGGCCACTGCGGATTCCCCCGTGCGAGCGACCGGTGCGGCGGCGGGGGCCGCGCGTCGGGCGACCGGTTCGCCGTTGGACACCCCGACGCGCGAGCCCGCGGCCGCGGCGCGCGCCTTCCCGGCAACGCCCGACACGGTGGCCGACTGCTCGAGACCGAACTCCCGATTTGCCCTTGCCGCGCGCGCACGCGAAGAGATCGAATTCGACGTCCCGCCCGAGCCCGGGCTCGACGCGATCGCCGGCGCCGTGAGCCGAGCGCCCGTGATCGGGATCGGCTGTATCGCGGCCTCATATGCGCTCCCCGCTTGCCCGTTCCCGCGAGCGATGTGCCGACTGTGCGTCAAGTGTCGCCGCGCGACGGGCTGGCCACTCAGCGCCACGCATCCAGCCCCCACGCCGACGGTGACCAGACAGCCGACGGCCAGCTTCGCGCCCACCCCTCCCGCCAGGAACCAGCTTCCGCCGGCGCCTCCCGCGCCCGCCGTTCCCGCGCTCGCGGCCATCCCCGCCCCTGCGGCAGTGCCTGTGCCTGCGGCAGAGCCCGTGCCTGTGCCTGCTCCGGCCTGTGCGCTCGCACCGCCACCCTTGGCGAGCGCCGCCCCCGCGCCGGCGGCCGCACCAGCCCCCCCACCCAGCACCCACGGCAGCGCGATCGGCGCCGGCAGCACCGCAGCCAGGCCGCGCAGGGACACCACGTAGGCGCGGCAGGCCGGACAGTCGCGCCGGTGGGCCACGGCCAGCCGGTAGCGCTCGCCGGCGGGGTCGAGGATGCCGTAGGCAAGTCCGCGCATCAACGAGCCCTGCTCCTCGCACCAGGCACCGGCGCGGATCGTGTCGAGCAGCTCGCCGACCTTGCCCGCCACACCCGGCCGACCGGCACCACGACCCTCCATCAGCTTGCGCAATCGCGACTCGGCGATCCCCATCCGCGCGGCGGCCTCGGCGCGCGAGAGTCCCTGCAGATAGCAGAGCGTCGCGGCCTCGCGCTCGCGCGGGCTCAGCCGGACGCGCAACGCCTCGAACAGCTGGCGCAGGCGCACACGGTCGTCGAGCTCGGCCGCTAGGTCATGCTCGATTCCGGCGCGCTCCTCAGCGACGCCCCGCGGGCCGCTCGGTCCGTCTCGCCGCTCAATCACTTGGGACTGCTCGGAATGTCGCAGGCGCCCACGCGCGCGGTGCTCGTCGATCGCCCGCCGAAACGTCACGACAGCCAGCCAGCCAGATGGGTTGGCGACCTCCTGACCGTCGAGCACCGCCGCGTACAGGCCCTGCCACGCCAGGGCGTAACAGGCCTCGAGATCGCCCGCGTCGAGGCTTACCCCGGAAGCGTTCAGCCGTCCCCGGACCGTCGCAATCACCTGCGCGCGCAATGCCTGGAACTCCTCCCGCAGCAGACGCTCGGCGCGGTAGCGACGCAACGGCAGGGGGCTCATGCGCCGGGAGATTATGGATATTGCGAGCTAGGCGAATTCTGCGATCTGGTCGAGACTCACGCGCCGCATGTCCTCCCCGCGGCGCTCTGCCCGATGCCATGCGACCACCCGCTCGAGGGCCTCTCCGAGGTCCCACCTCGCGCGCCATCCCAGCTCGCGCTCGGCCAGGCCGGAGTCCAACGCCAGATATGCGGCCTCGGGCGGGTTCGCCCCCTCGTCGAGCTGCCAGCGAAGCTCGCCGTCCCACAGTGTGCCGAGCCGCTCGACGATCCATCCCACGGTGCGAGCGTCACCGTCCGGCGGGCCGAAGTTCCATGCCCGCGCCACGTCGCTCGCCTGCCACAGCTCCTGCGCGAGGATCAGATATCCGCTCAGTGGACTGAGCACGTGCTGCCATGGACGCACCGCGTGCGGATTGCGCACCTTCAGCGGCTCGCCGCTGCGCACCGCGCGCACGGCGTCGGCGATCAGCCTGTCCTCACCCCAGTCGCCGCCGCCGATCACGTTTCCTGCACGCGCGGTCGCCACCCTAGGGGAGTCCTCAGAGGAGAAGAACGAGCTGCGATAGGCGCCCGTCACTAGCTCGGCGCAGGCCTTGGAGCTGGAGTACGGATCCTCTCCTCCGAGCGGGTCGTCCTCGTTGAAACGCTTCGACGCACCGGCAGGATTCTCATGGCCGGCTGCACCGGCTGGGTCCTCGTGGCCGGTGGGGTTCGCGTAGCACTTGTCAGAGGTGACCACGACCACCGCTCGCACATTCGCGCCCTCGCGGCGCACGGCGTCGAGCACGTTGACCGTGCCGAGCACGTTGACCTCATACGTCGCCACGGGGTCTCGCAGCGAGCGCCTGACCATCGGCTGGGCCGCGAGGTGCACGACGATCTCCGGATCGGCGGCCCGCATCGCCTCGCGAACCGCCCGCCCGTCGCGCACGTCGGCCGCGCGCTCCTGCAGGTGGACGCCGATCCCGGCCAGCTCGTACAGCGACGGTCGCGTCGGCGCGCCGCCCGCCAGGCCGCTCACGCGAGCGCCCAGCGACTGCAGCCACAGCGACAGCCACGCGCCCTTGAAGCCCGTGTGCCCGGTGACCAGCACCCGGCGTCCTGTCCAGAAGTCGGGATCGATCGCCAAGGGTCGCGCCAGGATAGTTGGTGAATCGAGACGGCGGGTATCTTCACCCAATCCCCTCGCGCACCGCCATCCCTCCTCGAGCTCTGCCCCCTCGCGTGGAGGTGCTCGGCATCCCGCTGGCCGTGTCCGACTACGAGCAGGTGATGGACTGGATGGACGCACTGATCGCGGCGGGCGAGCGGGGATACATGACGGCTGCAGCGGTCAACCTGGTGATGTCCGCCCGCGAGGACCCGCGAACGTATGCCGCCGTGCGTGCCGCCACGCTGGCCGTGCCCGACGGACAGCCGCTCGTGTGGGCCCTCCATGCGCTTGGCCACACGCGCGCGACGCGCGTCTACGGGCCGGACCTGATGGCCCACTACTGTGCCCGCGCGGCCCGCGCGGGCACACCGATGTACCTCTACGGCGGGCGCTCCCCTGAGGCGCTCGCGCTGCTCGAACGGCGCCTGGGCGAGCGCTTTCCCGGATTGCGCATCGTCGGCGGCTTCTCTCCTCCTTTCCGCGCACTGACCGAGGAGGAGGAGAACCGGGCACTCGCCGACATCGACGGCTCGGGCGCCGCGGTGGTGTGGGTCGGCACCGGCCAGCCCAAGCAGGAGCTCTGGATGCACGACGTCAGGTCACGCCTGTTCGCGCCGCTGCTGGTCGGAGTGGGCGCCGCGTTCGACTTCCACGCCGGCCTCGTCCCCCAGGCGCCGGGCTGGATGCAGCAGAACGGTCTCGAGTGGACCTACCGCCTGTCGCGCGAACCACGCCGTCTATGGCGACGCTACGCGCGCTACAACCCGCGCTTCGTCGGTGGCTTCGCGCGCCAGTATGCGCGTCACCGGCTGGCCCGGCGCCGCTAATCTCCCTGCGGTGACATCGCCCCAGAGCACCGCCGAGGTCTCGGTGATCGGACTCGGCCGGATCGGGTTGCCGCTTGCCCTGTCGTTCGCCGACCGCGGACTGCGGGTCCTCGGCGTGGACAACGATCCGGCGCGTCTCGACGCCGTGCGCGAAGGCAGGATGCCGTTCCAGGAGACCGGCACCCAGGAGCTGCTCGATCGCGTCCACGGCCGCGAGCCGCAGCTGCTGTCGCTGTCCGATCGCGTCGCCGACGCGGGCCGCGCACGGCACATCGTGATCACCCTCGGCACCCCGTCGTTCTCGCACATCGAGATCGACATGCGCGACATCCGCTCGGCGCTCGACGACCTGCTGGGAGTGCTCTCGCCCGGACACTCGCTGATCCTGCGCTCGACCGTGGCGCCGGGCACGACCGACTTCGTGGCCGGCTATCTGGCCAAGCATCGCGGGTTCGAGGTCGGCGAGGAGGTCTACGTGGCCCACGCCCCCGAGCGCATCGCCGCCGGACGGTTCCTGCAGGAGATCGACACGCTGCCGTGCATCATCGGCGGCGTGGGCGCCCGCTCGGGCGAGGTGGCGGCGGAGCTGTTCGGCGCCTTCCGTGCGCCGATCGTCCAGACGACGCCCGTGCAGGCGGAGCTGGCGAAGATCTGGGCGAACATCCTGCGGTACACCCACTTCGCGCTGCCGAACCTGCTGATGATGGACTGCGAGCGCACCGGGGCGAACGTGTTCGAGGTGATCGACTTGATCAACCGCGACTACCCCCGCGGCGGCATCGCCCAGCCGGGCTTCACGGCCGGGACGTGCCTGCGCAAGGACTTCACCTTCTCGGAGGAGCGCTCGGCGGCGCCCGGCATGCTGCTCGCCGTCTCGCGCGTGAACGAGTCGGTGCCGCTGTTCCTGCTCGAGGGCATCAAGCGCCGCCTCGGCTCGCTGGCCAACCGCAAGGTCACCGTGCTGGGCCTCGCCTTCAAGGCCGACACGGACGACGAGCGCGACTCGCTCGCGCACAAGCTGATCCGCCTGCTCGAGCGCGAGCTTGCCGACGTGGCCGTGCACGACGCGCACGTCTCCACGCCGACGCCGTCGCTGGAGCAGGCGATCGACGACGCGGCGGCGGTGGTCGTAGCCGCCAACCACTCCGAGTTCAAGGACCCGCGCACACTCGCGGCGATCGCCGAGCTCTCCGCCGCGGACTGTCTGGTCGTCGACCCATGGAACTGCTGGGGTGCCGGCCAGGTGTTCGCTTACGCCTCGGAGCTGGCCGCGCTCACGACAGGAGCGAGCTTGTGAGCCTGCGCGAATCCGACCGGAGCGCACCGATGAGACGGACACCGGCGACCGGAGCGCACCTGTGAGCCGTGTGCTCGTGACCGGCGGCGCCGGGACGATCGGCGCTGCCGTCGTCAAGCGACTGCTGGCCGATCCGGCATATGAGGTCCGTGTCTCAGACCAGCGCGAGGCGCCGCTGTGGATGCGCGAGGGGTGCGAGGTGCACACTGGTGACCTGCGCGTGGCGGCGGAGGCGCGCGCGGCGATGAAAGGCTGCACGCACGTCATCCACCTCGCCGCGATCGTCGGTGGCATAGCGAACTTCCACCGCCTTCCGCACACCCTCACAGAGGTCAACAACGCGCTCTACAACGCCGTGATCCGGACGGCGATCGAGCTGGAGGTCGAGCGCTTCGTATACGTCTCCTCCTCGATGGTGTTCGAGGGCGCCGAGCTGTTCCCGACGCCCGAGGACTACCTGCCCCGCTGTCCCGTGCCGGTCTCGGCCTATGGCTTCTCCAAGCTAACCGGCGAGGTCTATTGCCGCGCCGCTCACGCAGAGCACGGGCTCCCGTACACGATCTGCCGCCCGTTCAACGCCTACGGCCCGGGGGAGGTGCCCGACGCCGAGCCGGGCATCGCCCACGCCGTGCCCGACCTGATCGCCAAGGTGCTCGCCGGCCAGCGGCCGTTGCAGATCTTTGGCTCGGGCGAGCAGACGCGGACGCTCACGCACGTCGAGGACATCGCCGATGGCGTCGTCACCGCAATGAGCTCGCCGGCGGGGTTGAACGAGGACTTCAACATCTCCGCTTCCCGCGAGCTGACTGTGGCTGAGATCGCACGGATCGTGTGGAGCGCCTGCGGCAAGGACCCCAATGCGTTCGCACTCGAGCACCTGCCCACGTTCGCCGTCGACGTGCAGCGGCGCTGGCCATCGGTCGAGAAGGCTCGCGAGCTGCTCGGCTGGCAGGCCCGGATCGAGGTCGAGGAGGGGATCGCCGCGACCGTAGAGTGGCTGGGCGCCCGCGACGCCGCCGGCGCCCCTCCTGCGGCCGTCCGATGACAGTCTAGGCCCGTTCGTGAGCAGGACCGGCGAGCCGACGGGCCATCGGCGACGCGCTATAGGGTCCCCGGCATGAGTGGCAACCCCTCCGCGCTGATCACCGGCGTCACCGGCCAGGACGGCTCCTACCTGGCCGAGCTGCTGCTCGAGAAGGGCTACGACGTGCACGGGATGGTGCGTCGCGCGTCGACGGAGAAGTTCGATCGGATCGAGCACCTGCGCGAGCGGATCACCCTCCATCAAGGCGACCTGCTCGACCAGCGCTCGCTCGTGGACGCGCTGCGCGCCGCCAGACCAACGGAGATCTACAACCTCGCCGCGATGTCGTTCGTGGCGGTGTCCTGGATCCAGCCCACGCTCACCGCCGAGTTCACCGGCGTGGGGGTCACGCGGATGCTCGAGGCAATGCGCGAAGTTTGCCCCGAGGCGCGCTTCTACCAGGCCTCATCCAGTGAGATGTTCGGCAAGGTGCTCGAGGTCCCCCAAACCGAGACGACACCTTTCTATCCTCGTTCACCTTATGGCGTGGCCAAGGCTTACGGCCATTTTATTACTGTTAATTATCGTGAGTCGTATAACTTGCACGCAACGAGTGGAATACTTTTTAACCACGAGTGCGTCGCCGAAAACACTCCACTGATCGTTCGGCAATTGGGACACATCTCGATTAAGACACCCGCTGATCTTGTCCCGTTGAGGCGCAAGGGAAGCAGCACCCAGAGCTTTACCCCTGAGAACCTCGTGGAGGTGTGGGACGGTGAGGACTGGACCTACGTCCGCGCGATCACCGCGACTCGTCGCAGGCGCACCGATCCCGACCACGAGCTGTTGAGCATTCAAGCCCGCGGTGGGGTTGTGAACGTAACTGCCCACCATCACATGCTCGACGACGATCGCGAGTCAGTGGTCGCGCGCGACGTCCAAGAGGGTGACGATCTGGCCGTGGCTGAGTGGATGCCGAACGCTCCCGGCTGGTCCACGATGACCAATGAGATGGCCGAGCTGCTCGGGCTGCTCGCGGCCGACGGATATGTGGCTCGCGGCGGCGAATGCGTGCGCTTCACCAACAACGACTTTCTCCTCCGCTGTCGGGCGATGGAGCTGTGGTCGCGCGTCTTCCTCGGCCTTTCGCGACCCACCGTCGGGACCTCCGGGTTCGACGTCGATGCCACGGTCGAAGCGGTGGACTTCACCGGCGCACCTACCGTGGGCCCGTGGTTGCGAGAGCAGCTCTATACCTCTACGGCCTTCAAGCAGGTACCGCCGCTGGTACTGAATGCGGATCTCGAGACGCAGAAGGCCTTTCTCACCGGCTATTACGCCGGCGACGGCCTGAAGAAGGGCCGGGGCGATTCGATCAAGACCAACAGCGCGGTGCTCGCCCAAGGTCTGTGTCTCCTGTACTTCAACCAAAAGCAGCCGGCGTCCGTCTACGTTGAGCACCGCGCGGGACGGAGCTACTATCAGCTGAATCTTCGCTCAGCCGTGCGGGTAGGCACCACGGGACAGCACCTGCTGCGAAGCCCAAAGGAGGTCCGTCGCGTTGCGCCGGCGGCAGTGCCCAACGACGAGTGGGTCTTTGACCTGGAGACCGAGAGCGGGGTGTTCTGCGCGGGAGTCGGACGACTCGTCGTTCACAACTCCCCCCGCCGTGGACTTGAGTTCGTCACGCGCAAGATCACCTGGCACGCCGCCGCGATCCGCCACGGCCTGTCGCGGGAGCTGCGCCTGGGCAACCTCGACGCCGAACGCGACTGGGGCTACGCCAAGGACTACGTCGAGGCGATGTGGCTGATGCTGCAGGCGGACACGCCACAGGACTACGTGATTGCCACGAACGAGGCTCATTCCGTGCGCGAGTGCTGCCAGGTGGCATTCGAAGAGGCGGGCCTGGGCGACTTCGAGCAATACGTGACGATCGATCCTGCGTTCGTCCGTCCCGCCGAGGTCGATCATCTGATCGGCAACCCGGCCAAGGCCGAGCGCGACTTCGGCTGGAAGCCGCAGACGTCTTTCGAGGAGCTGATCAGACTGATGACCCGGGCGGACCTCGAACTGCTGAAGCCGCGCTGAAGTCGCCGGCGACTTCACGTCGCTCGCCGCTGCTCGTGAGGGGCACACCGAACCAGTCCCACGATGATTCCCCTGTTCGACACCTCCACCCCGCTTGACCCTCTGCGCGGGGAGTTGCATGCCGCAGTCGACCGAGTGCTCGACTCCGGGCGCTACATCCTCGGACCGGAGGTGAGCGCGTTCGAGCGAGAGTTCGCCGCCCACTGCGGTGCAGAGCATGCGATCGGCGTGGCCAACGGGACCGACGCGATCACGATCGCGCTGCGCGCGATGGGGGTCGGACCGGGCGACGAGGTGGTGGTGCCCTCGTTCACGTTCTACGCGTCCGCCGAGGCGATCCCGCCCACGGGAGCCAGGCCGGTCTTCTGCGACATCGACCCGGACACGTTCTGCGTGACCGCCGAGACCGTCCGCGCGGCGCTGACATCACGGACGAAGGCGGTGATCGCGGTACACCTGTTCGGCAACGTCGCGCCGGTCGCCGAGATCGAGGCGCTCGGCGTGCCCGTGATCGAGGATGCCGCCCAGGCGGCGGGCTCGCGCTCCGCGGCAGGGACCCCCGGGGCACTCGGGACGGCGGGGACGTTCTCGTTCTTTCCCTCCAAGAACCTCGGTTGCTTCGGCGATGGCGGCATGATCGTCACATCTGATGAGGCCGTTGCCGAACACGCGCGCACCCTGCGCTTCCACGGCTCGCGCGACAAGGTCACCTACGAGCAGGTCGGCTACAACTCGCGCCTGGACGAGCTGCAGGCGGCGATCCTGCGCGTGCAGCTTCCCCATCTCGACGCATGGGCCGACGGACGCAGAGCAGCCGCCGGCCACTACGAGCAGTCCGGGCTCGGAGAGCTGGTGAGGCTGCCACAAGCCATCGAAGGAGCGTCGCCCGCATGGCATCTCTACGTCGTGAGCCACCCTCGCGTCGAGCGCCTCGAAGAGGCGCTCGCAAAGGCCGCGGTCGGTCACAAGGCTTACTACCGCACGCCCGTTCACCGACAGGCCGCGATGCGCGAGTGGGGCTCTGACCTTGGCCTTGAGCTCCCGGGCACCGAGCAGGCCGCTCGCACGCACTTGGCGATCCCAGTTAGCCCGGTACTGACGCGGGTGCAGGCCGAGGAGGTCGTGGCGGCCGTCCGCGAAGCCGGTTAGCGCCACTGCTCGAGCAGATCCTCGTCCCGCACTTCGCCCACGATGCGGGCTGGCACGCCGAGCACCAACGCGCGCTCGGGGACATCACGCGTGACCACAGCGCCTGCGGCCACGAACGCCTCCTCGCCGATCTCCACGCCGGGTCTCAGCACCGCTCCGGCGCCCACGCGGCAGGCACGCCGCAGGGTCGCCCCCCGCAGCGGCAGCTCGGGACCGTGGCGGCCCATCGTGTCGTCGTTCGTGGTGGTCGCGCCCGGACCGACGAACACATCGTCCTCGACCACGGTGAATGCTGTCAGGTAGACGCCTGTCTGCACCCGCACGCGCGCTCCCACGTGAACGTCGTTGTCGACGACGCTTCCCCGGCCGATCACCGATCGCGCGCCGATCGAGGAGCGCTCGCGCACGAACGACTGATCCCCCAGGATCGCCCCTTCGTCGATACTCGCACCGGCGAGCACTACCGCGCCCGCGCACACGGTGACCCGCTCGGCGAGCTTCACGCCGTTCACGTCGCGCGCGCGCGCGGCGGAGCTCGGCGCGAGGCGGGGAGGCTTGCCGAGCACTGCGTGGTCCTCCACCACGCATCCCGCTCCGATCACGGTGCCGGGGTGCACGACTACGTGAGCTCCCAGCGAGACGTCCGCGCCGATCGCCGCACCCGCGTGCACGACCACGTAGGCGCCGAACGACACGCCCGCTCCGATCCGCGCGTCCGTGCCGAGCAGCAGCCCAGGTCCCCGGGGATCGGCGTGCAAAGCGCCCGCATCGCGCTCTCCCTGCGCCCCGGGCCCGCTGCCCGGTCCAGACCCAACGTTTCCCCCCGGCCTGTCGTCCCCTCCAGATCTGTCGGCCCCCGTAGGTCTGTCGGCTCCCGTAGGCCTGTCGGCTCCCGTAGGCCTGTCGTCCCTCCGGGGCTTGTCGTCCCTGCCGGGCTCTCCGTCCATGCCATGCGCCGGCGTCTTCACAGGCGGATCACGTTCGTAGCGTTCATGTCGCGGGTGACGCCACGGAGATCGAGCACCAGCGGCGCGCGGCGCACGATGAGCTCGTGATCCACTCGTGGGTGGGCGGTGACGATCAGCGCCAGGTCCGTATCGCTCAGAGCCTCCTCCAGTGGACGGCTGTGCAGGTCGAGATCGCTGAGCTCGGGAACGTGCGGGTCGTGGTAGCGGACGTTCGCGCCAAGATTTGACAGCAGCGCGATGATCTTCAGCGCGGGTGACTCGCGGGTGTCCTCGACACCCGGCTTGTAGCTGACGCCGATCACCGTCACGCGTGCACCCCTGACCGCTAGCCCGGCATCGTTCAGAGCACGTTGGGCCTTGGCCACGCAGTGGTAGGGCATCTGCTGGTTGACCTTCCCCGAGAGCTCGATGAACTCGGTGGCCATGTCGAACTCGCGTGCGCGCCAGGAGAGATAGAAGGGATCGACCGGCAGGCAGTGCCCGCCCATGCCGGGGCCGGGATCGAAGCGCATGAACCCGTACGGCTTGGTGGCGGCAGCCTCGACGACCTCCCAGATGTCGATCCCCATGCGGTCGGTCAGCATCGCCAGTTCGTTGACGAGCGCGATGTTCACCGAGCGGAAGATGTTCTCGAGCAGCTTCGTCAGCTCGGCCGCCTCGGGACTCGACACGCGTACCAGCTCGTCGCACACGAGGCCATACAGGGCCTCGGCGCGCTCGACACACACGTCGGTCAGGCCACCGACGATCTTCGGCGTGTTGCGCAGCGTGAAGTCGGTGCGGCCGGGATCGACGCGCTCGGGGCTGAATGCCAGTTGGAAGTCCCTGCCGGCGACGAGGCCTGAGGCTTCGAGCAGCGGCGCCACACGCTCGCGCGTCGTGCCCGGGTAGGTCGTCGACTCGAGCACCACCAATTGTCCGGCCCGCAGCACCTCAGCCAGCGCCCGCGTGCAATCGAGGAGCGGACCCAGGTCGGGCTCGCGGTTCGCGGTCAAGGGCGTCGGGGCGCAGATCAGCACCGCATCGGCCTCCACCAGCTGCGCATAGCTGGTTGTCGCGCGGAGTCGCTCGGAGACCTCCCGCAGATGCTCGGAGGGGACGTCCTCGATGTAGGAGTCGCCCGTCGCGATCGCCTCGATCTTGCTCGCGTCGAGATCAACCGCGAGCACCTCACAGCCCTCCCGCGCAAACGCCACAGCCAGCGGCAAGCCGACATAGCCCAACCCGATGATCCCGACGGTCGCCATCGAGATCGGGCAGTCTACGGGTTCACCCTCACGGACTCCCCTGATTTGGCAACTCGCGCAGGCGTCGCAGGTCGGCCTGCACCATCCGCTCGACAAGCTCCTCGAACCCGACCCGCGGCTCCCAACCCAATCGCTCGCGCGCCTTGCGCGGATCGCCGACGCTTTGAACATGCTCCGGCGGGCGCACCAGTGAGGCATCCACTCGCAGATAACGCTCTGAGTCGAGATCCACGCACGCGAAGGCCGCACGGGCGAACTCCGCGACCGTCCGCGCCACGCCGCTGGCCAGCACGTAGTCCTCAGGCTGCTCCTGCTGCAGCATCAGCCATGCGCCATGGACGACGTCGCCGGCGAACGACCAGTCACGCACCGCCTCGAGCGAGCCCAGCGTGAGCTCCTGCTGCAGTCCCAGCGCGATCGCCGCCGCGCCGCGGGTGATCCGACGGGTCACGAACCGCTCGGGCCGGCGCTCGGACTCGTGGTTGAAGACGATCCCGGAGCTCGCGTGCAGCCCGTCTTGGGCGCGCAGCGCGCCGACTAGCTGATGGGCGGCGAGCTTGGCGATCGCGTAGGGATTCGTGGGGCGGCACGGCGTGCGCTCGCGCTGTGGACTCTCCGGAGCCTCGCCGAAGATCGCGCCGGAGGCCGACATGTACACGCGCATCGTAGGGTCGATCGCGCGGACGGCCTGGAGGATCGCGGCGGCAGAGCCCACGATCGCGGCGAGCGTATCCGCAGGATGCTCCCATGACGCGGGTACGAACGAGGGAGCGGCGAGATGGTAGATCTCGCTCGGCGCCGTCCGTTCGATCGCGGTCCTGAGCGTGGTCGGCTCGAGCAGGTTCCCCGGCACGAGCTCGATCCGCTCGCGCAGGTGCTCGGACGAGCCGAGCGAGCGCTCGGGCTCGCCTGTGCCCCTCACGAGACCGGCCACGCGGTAGCCCTTCTTCAGCAGCAGCTCGGCCAGGAACGAGCCGTCCTGGCCGGTGATTCCGGTGATCAGGGCGGTGCGGTCGCCGGACACGCCGCCAGCTTATGCGCTCGACGCACCCACGCGGTTCTCGTCATCCGCGCCCGTCGTTCCCGTCATCCAGAAGCATGCGACCCATCGTCAACGCCCCGCCTCCGGGCCATCGTCACGTGCGGTCACCGCCATCGGTCGGGCGGCTCCAGTCGTATATATCCGCCAGCGCGTCCGCGACCACGTCGGGAGCGCATAGCGCGCGCACCCGCTTGCGACCTCGCTCGCCCGCGCCGCGGTCTCCTGCCAAGCGGCCGATCGCGCGTGCCAGCGCGTCCGGATCGTCGACCGGGACGAGACCCTCCTCGCCCACCAGCTCGGGCAGCGCCCCCACACGGCTGGCCGCGACCGGCAGGCCCGCCGCCATCGCCTCGGCCGCGGCCAACCCGAAGGTCTCCGCCGAGCGCGACGGCGCCAGCGCGATCGCCGCCTGAGAGCGTAACTCGGCGAGGCGGGCGTCCTCCACGTGGCCCACGAAGCGCACCTTGCCGCCGCCGCCTCTCCCGCGCAACGTCTCGAGCTCGGGGCCATCGCCGGCCACCACCAGCGGCAGTCCGGCGATCCGGCAGGCGTCGATCGCGACATCGACGCCCTTCTCCGGCGCGAGACGGGAGACGACCAGCGCGTATCCGTTAGGCATTGCGGTAGTCCGCGGGGGTTGCCGCGCGTGCGCCGAAAGCTCGGAAGTAAGCTCGGAGAGCGGGCGGGTACTTGCCGCGCACGCACTTGCCGCGCGCGCGCGCGGCAAGTCGCTGGAGCTTGACCTCTCGCAGGCGCGCACCGGCGGAGCGAGCACGTGCACACGCTCCCAATCCAGCGGCGCCCCAAGCGCACGCAAACGCTCGCGGGCGAACACGCTGGGGACGATCACAGCGTCGGCCTGCTCGACCAGGCGCCGCTGCCACAGCGCGAGCGAAGCTCCGTAGGCGAGCGCCTCGGGCAGGCTGTCGCGGCAGTTCAACCGCACGCCGGGCAGCGTGTCGCGTCCATGGCAGCGCGTGCACTCGGCGCCGCGCGTGAAGCACACGCCGATTGCGCAGACGAGTCGGTACTGATGCAGATGCAGCACCACTCGTGCGCCCGCCGCGCGCGCCGCGGCGAGGGCGCGCCAGCCAAACGTTGGGTGGAGGTTGTGTGCGTGCACGACGCGCGCCCCCGTCAGGCGCACCGCGCTGGCCACGTCCCTCGGCTCGAGGCCCCCTCGCAACAGGCCGACTGCCGCCCGTCCACGCGTGAGGGCCGCGGGGCGATCGGAGCCCGTCGAACGCTCGAGCAACTCGACCTGCTCGCCCAGCCGCTCGCGCACCAACCACATCAGGTCCTCGACGGCTCGCTCCTCGCCGCCGGTCGTCCGGTAGCGGGTGTGCAGAAACAGGACCATCTCCGTGCCAAACCTAGACTGTCCGAGCCCGTCTGTCCTTCAGCGACCAGACTGCCTCGACCCGGCGAAAGGCCGGCAGCACCCACCATCTATCGTGACGCGAACCCTGACCCCGCCGCCAGCCTCGATCGTGATACCCACCCGCGGGCGTCCTTCCTACCTGGAGGTGGCGCTCGCGTCGGTCGCCCCGCAGGCGAGGGAGGCCGGCGCGGAGGTGGTGGTGATCGACGACGCCGGGCCCTCTCAGCCGATCCGCGCCCTGACGGAGCGATTCGACGCGCGCTATGAACCGCACTCCGAGCCGCTGGGCTTGAACGTGGCACGCAATACAGGCGTCGAGCGCTCGTCAGGAGGGCTCGTGGTGTTCGTGGACGACGATGTTCGAGTTTTGCCGGGTTGGCTCGAGGCGATCCTCGGGGCGGCGGCGAGGCTTCCGGAGGTCGACGTTTTCACCGGGCCAATCCGTCCGGCGCTCGAAGGCAACAGCCCCCGCACGTGCGGCGAGGAGGGACCGCCGATCACCGCGCTGGACCTCGGAGCGGTGGACACGGACGCGCGCTACGCGTGGGGCGCCAACATGGCGATTCGCCGCGCCGCGCTCGAACGCGTGGGTCCATTCGACGTCTCGTTGAGGGACGCGGGCGACGAGCAGGAGTGGCAGGAGCGGCTGCGCACCGAGGAGCCGAGCGCGCGGGTCGTCTATGTGGCGCACGCTGCGGTCGAGCACCGCCGCGTGGGGGCAGACGCCCGCTTGCGCTCGCTCGCGCGCGCGGCACGCGCACGGGGGCGAGCAAGTCGAACGTGGGACACCTGGCGCGGCGAGGCGCCGGCGCCGTCGCGCGAGCTGCTCACCCTCCTCGGCTGCACCGGGCACGTGCTGCGCCGGCGCTGCCCAGCCGGGCTCGTGATGGTCGCCCATAGCGCCGGGCGGCTCGAACAGGCCCTCCGTGTACGTCCACGGGCGACGGTTGACACTCCCGATACGAAGACCGACGACGACTTCCTGTCAGGCGAAAGCGGCACGGTGGGTGGGTTGGGCGCGGCTCTCCGACGCGCCCGCGACGAGCGAGCGAACGCGTGGGAGCTGGCCAGCGGACAGCGCATGCGACTGGCGCGCGCTGCGCGACGCAAGCCGCCCACGCTCCGCGTTCTCGCCCTCGGCGTCGAGCGTCCCGAGCGCCGCGCGCTGGCGGCGGCGATGCGTGAGGAGCTGCTGCGCTCGCGCCACCGCGTCGAGCTGCACACACGCCCCCCCGGGGGGCGGGGAAAGTTCGAGAACCTGAATCTCCTGCTCGATGCCCATCCGCCCGGCGAGTGCGAATGGCTCGTGGTGATCGACGACGACGTCGAGCTTCCCCGAGGCTTTCTCGACCGCTTTCTGTTCCTGTGCGAGCGCTTCTCCCTGCAGCTCGCCCAACCCGCCCACCGCCTCGACTCCCACGCCGCATGGCCCGTCACTCGCAGGCATCCCGGCAGCGTCGCACGCGAGACACGCTTCGTGGAGATCGGCCCGATTACGGCGTTCGCGCGGTCGACCTTCCCGCTGCTGCTGCCGTTCCCGGAATTGCGCATGGGCTGGGGATTGGACCTGCACTGGGCCGCGCTGGCGCGCGAGCAGGGGTGGCGCTGCGGTGTGATCGACGCGGTCTCGATCCGCCACCGCGCAGCACCGGCGGCAGACGCGTACTCGCGCCAAGCCGCGGTCGCCGAGGCGCGCGCGTTTCTCGCCAAACGACCGTACGTGAGCGCGGAGGAAGCACAACGCACGCTCGCGACCCACGGCGGTTGGTAGGCCGTGCGCGTCGCGGTCGTAGCCGAGTTCTACCCGAGCAACCGCGACTCGGTGCTCGGGGTGTGGGCCCACCGCCAGGCGCTCGCCGCGCGCGACGCTGGGGCGGAGGTGCGGGTGCTAGTCCTGCACCGGCTGGTCCCACCGCGCGCTTCGCTTGCCGCCGGACCGCGCGCGCTGGCGGGCGCGCTGGCGAGCCGCATCGGCGAGCCGCGCAGCCAGGCGCGCGACGGGTTGCGGATCGCCTACGTGCCCTATCTCTCGCCGCCGCGACCGCGCTCGTATGCGAGCTGGGGGACTTGGGCCGCGCCGGCACTGGGTCTTGCACTGCGACGATTGCACCGCTCGTTCCCGTTCGATCTGATCCATGCACACAACGCTGTGCCCGCCGGCGAGGCGGTCCGTCGCGCAATGTTCGGCCCACGCTCGTTCGACGTCCCGCTGGTGATCTCCGTGCACGGCGGGGATGTGCTCTACACGGCCGTCGATCGCCGCGCCGTCGACCGCGACGCCGGGGGGGCGATCCAGCACGATGGCCGCCCGCGAGCGCTGTCCGCCGGTGCGAGGGCCGTCGCCCGTGGACTCGGAGCGGCGCGGTTGGTGCTGGGCAACAGCGAGGGCATCGCCGAGCTCGCGCGTACGCACGGCGCCGGAGAGACGCGGGTCGTGCACCTCGGCACCGACCTGCCGCTCACCCTGCCGCGCCGTCGGGAGGGCCCGCCGACGCTCGTGACGGTCGGACATCTGGTCGCACGCAAGCGTCACGCCGATGTCCTGCGCGCGCTGGCCGTCCTCGGGCGGCGACACCCGTCGCTTCGTTACGCGATCGTCGGCGACGGCCCCGAGCGGGTCGCACTGGAAGGCCTCGCGGTGCGCCTGGGCGTGGCCGAGCGCGTGGAGTTCCACGGTCAACTCCCGCCGGCTGAGGCGCTCGACGTGGCGCGCCGGTGCACCCTGTTCGTGATGCCCTCAACCGAGGAGGCGTTCGGCGTAGCCTATGTGGAGGCGATGGCCGCGGGCATGCCGGCGATCGGATGTCGCGGCGAGCCCGGCCCCGAGGAGATCGCCGCCGCCGGCGATGGCTTCCTGCTCGTGCCGCCCGGCGACATCGAGCGGCTGACCCAGCGGATCGACGAGTTGCTCTCGGATCCCCATCGCCTGCGCGAGACCGGACAGCGCGCGCGCGCCACGGTCGCCGCGCGGTTCACCTGGGAGCGCTGCGGAGAAGAGACGCTCGCCGCGTACGAGCACGCCCTGCGGTCCTAGCGGAGTGCAAACGTGAGCTCATTCTCAAAGACAGCCTCTGCGACGAAACCCATTCGAGCGCGATGAAGCCTGTCCTGTTCGTCACCGGCCATGCGCCGCGAGATCGCCTCGGCGCCTTCGCGCGACTGCACGAACAAGAGAACGTCGTGTTCGCATTGTTCGGCGGGCGGACGAAGCACGGAGTGGATCCACCGGTTTCTCCCAACCGAGGGCGCGGCGCCATTCGGAATGGCGCACACGCCGAGAGTCACCTCTCCGCCTCAGATCTTCCCTTCCCTCATATCCGCGTCCGCCAGCAGGAGCTCACACAGCTCGCGGCGAGCGGCGACTACCGGGGCGTGGTCTGCTCGACCGGCGGGCGCGTAGCACTCCCAGCGACGTGGCTGGGAGCACGGCGCGCGCGGGTGCCGCTGCTGCTGTGGACCTCGCTGTGGGCACATCCGCGCAGCCCGGCGCACGTACTCAGCTATCCGATGCTGCGAAGGCTCTACCGGAGCGCCGATGCGCTCGTCACCTACGGGCCGCATGTCAGCGCCTATGTCAGGGCGTGGGGAGCGCGCAACGTCCATGAGGCGCCGCAGTCGGTCGACAACGACTTCTGGAGCGCTTCCGGATGCGCGCCGCCCAGCGCGCCCTGCTGGCCCACCGCCGCGAGAACGAAGTTCCTGTTTGCCGGTCGTCCGGCACGGGAAAAGGGATTGGGGGTCCTGCTCGAGGCCTGGTGTGCATCGGGCCTCGGGGGCTCCACCGCCGCGCTCGTCCTCGTCGGCGCGGGATCCTGCCCCCCTTGGATCCCCGCCGGCGGCGCGGCGGACGTGCTTTGTCTCGATGCCGTCACCCCGGAGGAGTTGCGCAACATGTATGCCGCCGGCGACGTGCTCGTGCTGCCGTCGATCCGCACACGCACGTTTCTCGAGCCCTGGGGACTGGTCGTGAACGAGGCGATGAACCGGAGACTGGCGGTAGTCGCCAGCGATGCCGTCGGCGCGGTCGCGGGTGGCCTGGTGCGCGACGGTGAGAACGGCCTGGTGGTGCCCGCCGGCGACAGCGACGCGCTCTCGGCGGCGATGGTCCGGCTTGCCGCCGATCTGCAACTGCGCGCCCGCCTCGGACAGTGCGGCGCCGAGGACGTCCGTGCGTACAGCCACCGGGCTTGGGCCGAAGGGTTCTCGCGGGCGTTGTCGAGCCTCGACCTCTCCCTGGAGTCGTAAAGGCTCGTATCTAAAGACACAATGTGCAGGCCCTCGTCGAGACGGCACCGGCCCTTGGTAGCGTTGTGAGGCTCGTATATGAGAATCGCCTTCCCCAAGCGCCGGCTCGCTTTGCCTGCGGCTCTGCTGATGACGACGCTCCTGTCGGGCGCCCCGTCGGCCGGAGCCGACGTCGGCGAAACGATCATCCAGCGATGCACCCACGGGCAATCGCTGAGCGGGTTCAGCCAGGCGGCCTATCGCAAGGCGCTGCAGGAGCTGCCGACCGAAGTCGCCGAGTACTCGCACTGCGATGCGCTGATCCGTCGCGCCCAACTCGCCGCCGCCGGCGCCGGTGGTGGAGGCGGAGGATCGACGGGGGCAGGCACAGGGGCGCTCCCCGCCGGCACACCGCTTACGCCGACTCAGCGCAGCGCGCTCAGGCGCTCGCCCCGGGGCGGCGCGGCCCCCCTGCGGGTCGGAAACCAGGTGATCCACCCGGGGGTCGTGCACGTGGACATCGCCTCGGCGCTCAGCGCCTTGCCCACTCCCTTGCTCGCAATCCTGGCCTTTCTGCTCGCCTGCGCGCTGGCGCTCGTGGGCGGGACGATTCGAAACCGTGTCCGCGCCCACCGCCCCCGCTGAGCAGCCGCCTCGCTCCCCGCCATTGGGGTCGCTGGAGTCGACGCACCCGTCCGTGGCCGGTTGGACGCACAGGCTCGCGCCACCGGGCCGCCGGCTACGCGGGCGAGGAGTAGGTCGCCCGGCGCTGTGGTGGCCCACGTTGCTGACAGCCGCGATCCTCTGTTTCGTCACGTTCCTCGCCGGCGGCGGCCTGAGCCTCGGGCCGATGACCGCGACGGAGATCGCACTCACGCTCGGCTCGGGCGCGTTGGCGGCTGGAGCTGTGCTGCTCGCCCCGGCGGGCGCGCGGACCTATGGACGATGGTCGGTCGGACTGTTGCTCGCGTTCACGGCGCTGACGGCGCTGTCGGTCGTGTGGTCGGTGCAGCCGGACGAAAGCTTCAAGGACGCCGGGCGGATGCTCGCCTATAGCGGCGTGTTCGGCGCTTCGGTGGCGCTCGCACGAGCGGCTCCCGGGCGCTGGCCGGCGGTGCTGGGCGGCGTGACGTTGGCGGCGGTCGTGGTGTGTGGCTATGCCCTACTCACGAAGGTCTTCCCTGACCAGTTCGATGCCCACGACATCTACGCCCGCCTGCGGGCGCCATACGAATATTGGAACGCAATCGGACTGACCGCCGCGATGGGCGTGATCGGCTGCCTCTGGCTGGGAGCGCGCAGGGCCGGACACGCACTGCTGAGCGCGCTGGCCTATCCGGCGATGGGCCTGCTGTTGGTGACGTTGATGTTGGCCTACTCGCGCGGCGCACTGGCGGCGCTGGCGCTCGGCCTGGCGTTGTGGTTCTGCATCGTGCCGCTGCGCCTGCGCGGTGCCGCGGTCCTGCTCGCCGGTGCCGCCGGTGCTGCCGGCGTGGTCGTGTGGGCCTTTTCCACCCACGCGCTCAGCGCCGATGGAGTGGCACTCGGCGCGCGCACAACCGCCGGGCACCAGTTGGGAGTCGTGGTTGTGGCGATGCTCGCGATCCTGACCCTGGTCGGGTCGGTGGCCGGCTTTCAGAGCAGTCGCCGAGCGCCGTCACGGACGACGCGGACGAATGCAGGCGCGCTGCTGCTGACGCTGCTGGCGCTCGCGGTGCTCGCATTCGCCGGAGCGCTCGCCGCCAGCCATCGCGGGCTGGGCGGAAGCATCTCACATGGCGTCAACACCCTCACCGATACCCACGCGGCGGTTCCCCTGAACACTCCCAGTCGTCTGACGGCGATCGGCAGCGTCCGCGCGCGCTACTGGAACGAGGCCTTGAAGATCTTCAAGGCACATCCGGCCCTCGGGTCCGGCGCCGCGACGTACAAAACAGCGCGGCTGCGCTACCGCACTGAGACGCTCGACGTCAGGCACGCCCACGGCTTCGTCGTGCAGACCCTCTCCGATCTCGGCCTCGTCGGGCTCGCGCTCGTGCTCGCGCTGTTGGCGGCCTGGATGGCCGCCGCCGGGCGCTCGACTCACCCGTTCAACCGGCGCTGGACGAGCGGGCGCACGCTCGACGAGCTGCGCGCAGGCGCGTGGCCTGCATGGCGAGGCCTATCCGAGCCGTATTCCGCCGAGCGCGTGGGCCTGCTGAGCATGATCTGCCTGATCGTGGTGTTCGGCATCCACTCGCTCGTGGATTGGACCTGGTTCGTGCCCGGGACGGCATGCGTAGCGCTGCTGTGCGCCGGCTGGCTGGCTGGTCGCGGGCCGCTCGCAGCGACCGCGCCCGCGTATGCCTCCGAAGTCATGACCACGACGCTCCAGCACCCTCTGACAGCCGCCGGCCGTCCCCGCCCAGACGGCGGACAGGCATACCCTCTGGGCGGTGTATCGCTGCCGGTCAGGATCAGCGAGCTCGACCGAAGACGCGTGGCAATCGCCGCGGCCGCAGTGATCGCCGCCCTGCTCGCGGCATGGGCGCAGTGGCAACCGCAGCGCTCGATGGACGCCGAACAGGAAGCGCTCGCCAAGCTCAGGACCAACCCAGCCGCCGCGGACACCGCCGCTCGAGCCGCCGTCGCGCGCGATCCACTGTCGGCCAACGCGCTGATGACCCTGGCGACCGTCCAGCAGACGACCGGTCGGGCGCAGGTCGCGCGGACGACGCTGCAACACGCCGTGCACTTGCAACCCTCCAACCCGAAGACTTGGCTGGCACTCGGCGAGTACGACCTGTCCGGCGATCCCCGCTCGGCGCTGAACGAGCTGCGGGCGGCGATCTACCTCGATCCCGAATCGATCACCGGCACCGACGCCGAATCGCTGACGATTCAAGGGGACTACGTGCAGGCCCTGCGCGCAGCCTCACCGCCGGCGGCCCCCGTCACGCCCACGTCGAAACTTCCCGTTCGGCCCGGGAAACCTCTTCGTCGCTCCACGAAGCTTCCGCGTCGGTCCACAACCCTCCCGCTTGCGGCCGGGAAACTCCCGCTGCGGCCCACGAAAGCGCGCTCCGGCGTCCCGCTCCAGACGCTAAAACCGTGAGCGCAGCGCGTCGAGGAGGAGCAATCGCCTAGCGCCGGGGACGCCACCGGCGCCGCGCACGTGGACATCCTGGAAGCCGAAGTCCTCGAGCAGGGCGGTAAGCGTGCGGCGCGTGTAGAAGCGCACGTGTTCAGAGCGTGGGTCGAAGTGGGCATCGAACGCCCGTCCCGACAGCGCCAGCCAGAGCATGGCGAGCCGGCCGTGGTCGGGAGTGCTGAGCAGCAGGTTGCCCTCCGAGCGGAGCACTCGGCGCAGCTCCGAGAGCCAGCCGGCGGTGTCGGCTACATGCTCGATCGTCTCGCCGACCCACACGGCATCGAAGCCGGCGTCGGGGAAGGGCCACGGTCCTTCAGCATCCACAAGACGCAGGTCGAGCTCGGGGTGGCGAGCACGCGCGCGGCGCAGCGGCTCCGCGGCGACGTCGATTCCGACCACGCGGACCCCCGTGCGCGCGAGCTCAGCGGCGAACCGTCCCTCGCCGCAACCGACGTCGAGCACGCGCGCCGGCTGTCGTGTACCGGCATGCACGTGCTCGAGCAAAAACGCCCGGCGCAACTCGAAGGCCGCCGGCTCGAGGCCCTCGGGAATGCCCTCCCAGACGCTCTCGTGGTAGTCGCGCGCCGACATGCGTTGCAGGCTATTGCAGCGCTGCAATCTCGCTGACGCCTCTCACACACCCGTCCAGAACCGACTATGTTGCCTGCAGTGCTTGCGTCGAGGGACGATCTGGAGGCATCTGAGAGCCCGTGAGGGTCGCGTTCGACAGCCGTCCCGCCACGGACCCCCGGGGTGTCGGACGCTATTCGCGTTGTCTGCTCGGGGCGCTGCGCGATACCGCGAGCGCGCGCGAGGAGATCGTCGAGACGCACCGGCCCGGGCGCGTCGATGACGTCTTCCACTCCCCTTGGATGGCCGGCGCGATGCTTCGCAGCCCCTGTCCGATGGTGGTGACCCTCCATGACCTCGCGGCGTTGAAGCGCAGGAGCGAGCTGCTTCGCGCGGGGGTACGCCTGCGCCTGCGCCAACTCGCGGTGCAGCGTGCGGAGCGGGTGATCGTGCCAACGGAGGCCGTTGCCGAGGACGCCGTCGCGCAGCTCGGAGTCGAGCGTGAGCGAATCGTCGTGATCCCGGAGGCACCCGACGCGACGATGTATCCGCGCTCGGCGACCGAGGTCGCAGCGGCACAGAGGCGCTTCGCACTGCCCGAGCGCTACCTGGTGTGGGTCGGGGGCCTGCGGCACCCGAACCCCCGTAAGCACGTCGCCAAGCTCGCTGCGACGCCGCGCGAGCTGCCGCTGGTACTCGTCGGACCGACTGGCCCGTGGGCTCATGAGTTGCCCGACGTGACACTCACGGGGCACGTCTCGGACGAGCACCTTGCGGCCATCTACAGCGGTGCGCACGCGCTGGTGCTCCCCTCCGAGGACGAGGGCTTCGGCCTGCCAGCCGTCGAGGCGCTCGCCTGCGGCACGCCGGTGGTCGCGTGCGAGGTGCCCGCCCTGCGCGAGGTGCTGAACGAGCGGGCCACGTTCGTCGAGTCAGGCGATTTAGAGGCCCTGATCGTGGCGGCGCAGGAAGCGAAGCGCCCGGCCCCGCGTCCGCCGGTCTGGACATGGCAGGATGCCGGTCGCGCCACCTGGGGCGTGTACGAGCGAGCTGTCGCCGGCGCTCAGTAGCCCCAGCGCCGAGGCTCGGCAGGCCCGCTCAGTAGGCCCCCCGCTGGGAGAGCACGGCGGGAACCGTCTTCAGCAGGATCGTCAAATCGAGCGCCAGCGACCAGCGCTCGAGATAGATGAAATCGAGGTGGACGAGGTCGTCGAAGTCGAGCTCCGAGCGACCGGACACCTGCCACAGGCCGGTGATCCCGGGCAGTACGAGATAGCGCTTGCGGTGCCAGTCCTCGAGCATCTCGTAGTCGCGTTCGGGCAGCGGGCGCGGACCGACGAGCGACATCTCCCCGCGGAGCACGTTCAGCAGCTGGGGCAGCTCGTCGAGGGAGAAACGCCGCAACATCCGGCCCACCGGCGTCAGGCGGGGATCGTCGCGAATCTTGAACAGCGCCCCGGAAGCCTCGTTGAGCTCTTCGAGGTCGGCCTGACGCTCTTCGGCGTCGGTGTGCATCGTGCGGAACTTCAGGCACTTGAAGGGCCGCTGGCCGATGCCGCGGCGCATCGAGCGGAATACGATCGGTCCGCGCGAGGTAAGTCGCACGGCGAGCACGATCGCGAGCAGCAGCGGGCTGAGCAGTACCAGCAAGAACGTCGCGCCGACCAGGTCGAAGGTGCGCTTGAGTGCGAAGTCGACCCCCTCGAACACCGGTGGCCCGAGCTCGAACAACGGCACCGACTGACCGGGCACGAATTCGGCGCGGTGGATCAGGATCTCCATCGTCGAGGGAGCGATCCGCACGCGCACGCCGCGCTGATGACACTGGTCGACGAGCTCGACCGCCTCGACCTGGGGAAAGGCGGGATCGGCGATGATCACCTCGTCGATCCGCTCCGTGGAGAGCACCCGGTCGAGGTCCCCAAGCGACCCCAGGGCGCGCAGGCCGTTGGCGGGCAGGGCGGTGAGCGACAGGAACCCGACAACCTCAATCGGGGAGTGGGGCGCGTCCCCGAGCGCATGGGCCACATCGCGGATGTGCTTGCCCGTGCCCACGAGCACCGCCCGGCGCCGGTAGCCGGCGGCTCGCAGGATCGCCCCGGTCAACGCCTCATATACGGCGCGCAGCGAGGAGACATACAGCAGGGCGAAGCCGAGCGAGCCGTAGAAGATGTAAAAGCTCGAGAACTGTTCGCCGTTGACGACCGCGAACACGAGCGCCAGGAAGGCCACCTGGAACAGCGACCCGACGATGCGTGACAGGCCGGGGCGCTGGGCTCGCTCGGCGTACAGGCCCGAGCGGGCGAAGAGAAGCGCGGTGACGAGGTAGGCAAACGCCAGGATGCGCCTTGTCTCGTGGGAGATGCTCGTCACGTCCACATGGCCCAGCACCGCCGCCTTCAGCACGAGCGCCGTGAAGATCGCTAACGCCACGGCGAAGAGATCGAGTGCCAGCAGCGACAGCACGCGCGCCAAACGCCGCGCGGTCGACATGCGCAGCAGGAACGACATTGCGGGCGAGCGCTTGCTGCGCATGTCCCGATCCGAGGGCTCGCGTCGCACGGTCCTCTCCGAGAGCGCGGAGCGGGCCGCGGCCGACTTCGCCGCCTCGGTTCGCAGCGGCGAGGTGGATGCCCGCTGAGGATGTGCACGCGGGGCGGGCGGAGCTGACGTTCCTGGAGAACGTGATCCCATCTCGCTGCTCACAACGCCTCAGAGTCGCAGATGTAGCGGTCGAGCAGCGATTTGGGCGGCCTCGCCCAGGGCGATCTGTGCATCGTTCAGGCCGCCGATCTCAGAATTCGCGGCCTTGGAAGGGCGAGACCGAGCAAGCCACGCCTTCGTCTCAGCCGAGACCGCCGATCAGCAACTCGACGCCCGAGTTCTCGATCGTACGCTTCAACCCCTCTCGCAGATCGACCTCCGGGGACCACCCGAGCAGCTCTCGCGCCAAGCCGATGTCGGGCCGGCGCTGCTTGGGGTCGTCGACCGGGAGCGCCTCGTAGACGATCTCTGAGCTCGACCCCGTGAGCTCGGAGATCGTTTCGGCGAGTTCGAGCAGCGTGAACTCGTCGGGGTTGCCGATGTTCACGGGACTGTGATGCCCGGACTCCGCCAGCGCGATCAGGCCTCCGATCAAGTCGCTCACATAGCAGAACGACCGCGTCTGGCTGCCGTCGCCGAACACCGTCAGCGGACGGTTCGCGAGCGCCTGGCGCAGGAACGTCGGGATCGCGCGACCGTCGTGCGGGCGCATGCGGCTGCCGTAGGTGTTGAAGATCCGCACGATCGCCGTGTCCACGCCCTGCTGGCGGTGGTAGGCCATCGTCAATGCCTCCGCGTAGCGCTTGGCCTCGTCGTAGACCCCGCGCGGACCGATCGGGTTGACGTGCCCCCAGTAGGCCTCCGACTGGGGATGCTCTTGCGGATCGCCGTACACCTCGCTCGTCGACGCCAGCAGGAAGCGAGCACGCTTCGCCTTTGCCAGCCCGAGCGTGTGATGAGTCCCGTAGGAGCCGACCTTCAGCGTGTGCAGCGGCAGCCGCAGGTAGTCGATCGGCGAGGCTGGCGAGGCCAGGTGATAGACGAAGTCGACCGACTCCTCGACCGAGTAGGGCTCGATGATGTCCACGCCGAGGTGCACGAACCGCTCGGGGTCGCGGATGTGCTCGATGTTGGCCAGCGAGCCGGTCTCGAAGTTGTCCACGCAGATCACGCGATGCTCGCGCGCCAGCAGCTCGTCGCACAGATGCGAGCCGAGGAATCCGGCGCCGCCGGTGACGAGACATGTGGCCATCGCCCGCCAGGATACCCGCGCCCGCGTGCCACGGGGATGAGCCGGTGTCGAAAGCGCTCGTTCGCCGAGCTCCAGCGCGGCCCGGTCCCCGGCGGCGGCTCGCCACGGCGCCGCGGCTCGCCCAAAATCCAACCCGAGCGTTCCGTCCCAAGCGGGTCCATATCATTCGCGTCATGGCCGCCACAGAAGACCACCTGACCGTCGCGCCGATCGTCGGACCCGACGATCCCCGTCGCTTCACCGACTCGGGGATCGAGGTCGAGCCGCTCTACACCGAGGCCGACCTGCCCGGGGGGCTCGAGCTGGGCGAGCCGGGCGAGTTCCCCTACACGCGCGGCGTCCACCGCGAGATGTACCGCAAGCAGACCTGGACGATGCGCCAGTACGCCGGCTACGCCTCGGCGAAGGAGTCGAACGAGCGCTATCGCTATCTGCTCTCGAAGGGATCGACCGGCCTGTCGATGGCCTTCGACCTGCCCACCCAGCTGGGGCTCGACTCGGACAACCCGCGCTGCCTCGGCGAGGTCGGGCGGACCGGCGTGGCGATCGACACGATCGACGACATGCGCACCGCCTTCGACGGGATTCCGCTCGACCAGGTGAGCACGTCGATGACGATCAACGCACCCGCCGCCTGCCTGCTGCTGCTGTACGAGCTCGTCGGCGAGGAGCAGGGCGTGCCCTCAGAGCTTCTTCGCGGCACGACCCAGAACGACGTTCTGAAGGAGTACATCGCGCGCGGCAACTACATCTACCCGCCCGAGCCGACGATGCGGCTGACGACCGACCTGTTCCAGTACTGCCACGAGCGGGTGCCGAGGTGGAACACGATCTCGATCTCCGGCTACCACTTCCGCGAGAAGGGATCGTCGGCGGTGCAGGAGGTCGCGTTCACGCTCTCCTCGGGCATCGCCTACGTGCAGGCGGCGATCGACAAGGGCCTCTCGGTAGATGACTTTGCGCCCCGGCTGGCGTTCTTCTTCAACGGCCACAACAACGTCTTCCAGGAGGTCGCGAAGTTCCGCGCGGCGCGGCGCATGTGGGCGAAGATCATGCGCGAGCGCTTCGGTGCGACGAACCCGAAGGCGACGATGCTCCGTTTCCACACGCAGACCGGCGGCGTCACGCTGACCGCGCAGCAGCCGGAGAACAACATCGTGCGCGTCGCCTTGCAGGGCTTCGCGGCGGTCTGCGGCGGCACCCAGTCGCTGCACACGAACGGCTTCGACGAGGCACTCGCGCTGCCCACCGAGCGCGCCGCGAAAATCGCGCTGCGCACGCAGCAGATCCTCGCCCACGAGTCCGGCGCCGCCGACACGGTCGACCCGTTCGCCGGCTCCTACTTCGTGGAGTCGCTCACCGACGAGATCGAAGGCCGCGCCAACGAGCTGATCGAGAAGGTCGACGCGCTCGGCGGCTCGGTCAAGGCGATCGAGTTCATCACCGGCGAGATCGACGAGTCCGCGTGGGGCTACCAGGAGCGCTATCGCATCGGCCAGGACGTCGTCGTGGGGGTCAACAAGTACGAGGAAGAGGGGATCGAGGTTCCCGACCTGCTGCGCGTCGACCCAGAGTCCGAGCATCGGCAGGTCGAGCGCTTGAAGCAGTTCAAGGCCGACCGCGACCAGGTGCTCGTCGAGCGGCGCCTGGAGGAGCTGCGCGAGGTTGCTCGCGGACCGGAGAATCTCCTGCCCGCGATCCGCCAGGCGCTCAAGGACCGCTGCTCGCTCGGCGAGGTGTGCGGCGCGATGCAGGACGTGTTCGGCTCCTACGCCCCCACGTTCTGACTCCGCGTCCGCGCACGAGATACGTTCCGCCCGTGGCGCCGGTTAGGGTGCGCCCATGACCCTGATCCCTGCAGTCACCTTCTACACGTTCGTCCTCGCCGTACACATCGCGACGATCGTGATCGCCTTCGGAGTCACCTTCGCCTATCCGGTCATGTACGCCGTCGGCGTCCGCACCGAGCCGCGCTCGATGCCGGGCATGCATCGCATCCAAGACCACGTCGGCAAGCGAGTGATCTCCCCGTTCATGGGTCTCGCGCTGCTCGCCGGCATCTACCTTGCCAGCAAGCTGCACGTATGGAGCGATTTCTACGTGCAGTGGGGCCTCGGCGCGATCATCGTCCTGGGCGCCCTCGGCGGCGCGTTCTTCGCCCCGCGTGAGCGGCGTCTGGCCGAGTTGGCCGAGCGCGACGTCGCGGCCAGCGGGGACGGCGAGGTCAAGTTCGGTGAGGAGTACAAAACGCTCAGACGGCAGGTATTGACGGTCGGGCTGATCGCGAACGTGCTCGTGCTGCTCACGATCTACTTCATGACCGCCCAAACCGGAGCCTGAGGCCGGCTCACGCGCACAAGCAGCGGCCCGGGTCGCGGTACGCTGGCGAGGTGACAAGCGAAGGCTATCGAGTCGCCGTCGTCGGGGCCACCGGACAGGTGGGCACGCTGATGCTCGCGCTGCTGCGTGAGCGCGACTTCCCCGCCCGTGAGATTGTCTCGTTCGCCTCAGAGCGCTCGGCCGGACGCGAGATCGAGGGAGTGGGCGTTGTGCGAGCCCTCTCCGATGAGGCGATCCAGGGCTTCGACCTGGCGCTGTTCTCCGCCGGTGGCGCCACCTCGGGTGAGTGGGCGCCGCGCTTCGTCGAGGCCGGCGCGACGGTGGTCGACAACTCCTCGCGCTGGCGCATGCAGGACGACGTCCCGCTCGTCGTCAGCGAGGTCAACCCGGAGGCGCTCGCCGGCCACCAGGGGATCGTGGCGAATCCGAACTGCTCGACGATGCAGATGGTCGTGGCGCTCAAGCCGCTCCACGACGCGGCCGGGATCGAGCGGCTCGTGATCTCCACCTACCAGGCGGTCTCAGGCACGGGCAAGCGCGCCGTCGACGAGCTGCTCGACCAGTCCCACGCGCTGCTCCACGAGCGGGAGATCGCGACACCGGAGATCTACGCCCATCAGATCGCGTTCAACGTATTGCCGCACGCGGGGAGCTTCGCCGCGGGAGACGACCACACTGACGAGGAGCGCAAGCTGATCGACGAGACGCGCAAGATCCTCGACGACCCGTCGATCGGCGTGAGCGCCACCTGCGTGCGCGTGCCGGTGGTGACCGGGCACTCGGAGGCCGTCAACGTGCAGACGCGCGAGCCACTGTCGCCCGAGCAGGCGCGCGAGCTGCTCGCGTCGGCGCCCGGCGTGACCGTGCTCGACGATCCGGCCGCGGCGAGCTATCCGCTGGCGATCGACGCCGCGGGCAGGGACGAGGTGTTCGTCGGGCGCATCCGCCGCGACCCCGGACACGAGCGCGCACTGGACATGTGGATCGTCGCGGACAACCTGCGCAAGGGGGCTGCCACCAACGCCGTGCAGATAGCCGAGCTGCTGCACGAGCGCGATCTCCTCGGCCGCCGAGCCGGCGCGAGCACCGGCTCCTGAGCACGGCGCGCCGCCCCGCGCCCGGGCGGCGCCTGGTCCATACCTACGCATTGTGCGCATCGCCACACCGAAGGCCTCGCTGAAGCGCTGAAGGAGTCGCGGACGAGCGCGCGAACTGGTGGAACGATGATCTCATCAGAGGTGCAGCGCACGCTCGTGAAGTCTCCGCCCGAGCTGTGGGCGGAGCTGAGCGATCCCGCCGGACTCGCTCGCCACCTGGGCGAGCTCGGAGAGATCCGCATCACCCGCACCATCCCGGAGAAGTCGGTTGAGTGGGAGGCCGAGGACACCACCGGCACGGTCATGATCAAGCCCTCAGGGTGGGGCACTCGGGTGACTTTGACCGTCACGCGTGAGATCGCCGAGCCCGTGGAGCTCGCGCCGCCCGTGGAGCTCGCGCCCGCGCCCGCCGCCTCCTCCGAGCCACTCATCCCTGAGCCGGAGCCCCTCGCCGTCGACGGCGAGCTATCCGAGCCAATGCGGGAGCCCCGTCGCGGCTTCTTCGCGCGCCTGTTCCGTCGGCGTGGCAGGGAAGAGATCGCCGAGGCCATCCCGATCGAGCTCGACGCACTTGAGATTGACGCGTTGGAGGAGACCTCGGGCGCACTCGAGGATCAGACTCCGGACATCTCGGCCGAGCTGCGGGCGGCAGAGGATGTCGCAGCCGAGCAGGTGACGGCGGTGCTCACCGGCGTGCTCGACAGGCTTGGCGCCGCGCACCACCGGCCGTTCTCGCGATCCTGAGCGGGGCCGGCGAATAAGGGTGCGAGTTGCGGGGCCACCGTGCCGACGTATCACCCGACTAGAGTCAGGTCATGGCTTTCCCTATCCCAATCGCAAGTGTCCTCACGGGCGCAACGGTTCCTCAGCTCGCCTATTGGCGTAGGCACACGAAATCGGCGGAGCCGCTGCTTGTTCCGGAGGGTCGCCGGAGTGGACGCTATCTCTACTCATGGGCAGACGTAGTTGCCCTTCGCTCGATCGTCTATCTGCGACAAGAGAAGTCGCTTCCACGTATCCGTCGCGCAGTTGACAAACTTCGACAGCTGGAGGCTGAGGAGTGGACCCACCTGTCGGCCTATCGACTAGTCAGCACCGAGTCGACGATCGTCGTCCAGACCCGGGCCGGTCAGCTTCTAGATCTCGAACGACACCCCGGCACCGTGCTCGCCGAGGTCCTGATGAGCGACGTGCTCGACCCATTTGAAACCAGTGCCGGCCGCAGCGTGCCGGCGCTGAAGCACCCACGTCCGCGGCTCGCTGTCGACCCAGCCGTACTTGGCGGCTACCCCGTGATCGTCGGAACGCGCGTCCCATTCGACGTGGTGGCGCAGCTTGCACAAGACGATCTCGAGCCGGACGAAATCATCGCTATCTATCCCTCGGTGGACCCCGGGGCAATCGACGATGCGACCGGCTTCGCCGAACAGGTGGCCGCGGTAGGCTGATGCGTGTCCTGGTTGACGAGGGGATGCCCATCCAGGTCATCGACCCGCTTTGCCTCAACAAGGGCCACCAATTCGACCATGTCAACGACCTGGGATGGAAGGGCAAGAAGGACGTCCTGCTATTTCGCGACGCGGCATCCAAGGGCTACCAAGCCGTTCTGACACTCGACGTGGCTCAACTGGAATCAGTCGAGGAGTCACGCGCGCTTCGACGGTCGAAACTGCATCACATCGGTATCCAGCAGGGCCGATCGGCTCAGGGAATACGAGGTATGGCACGCGTAATCGCATCTGTAGTCACATCCATGCCTTACGTCCTCGACGATCTGACCAAAGTAGAGGGACAGCGTGTCATCGCATTGAGCTTGCTCAGCGCGACGCGCCGTCACGAGGTTTTCGATCCAAAGATCGACATCGCCCGTTTTCCGTATTGGCATTAGGGTTCGCTGTCCTCTACAGCCGTTGAGCGAAGCCCCCGGATAACATGCCGCGTCCGATGGCCTCGAGCGCGCACAACCGGCAGAACGACGCTGCGCTGCTGGCGACTTCGCGGAGCGGGCACAGAAAACCACCGCGGCAGAAGGCGCCGGAGACCTACGAGGAGAAGCTCGCCCAGCTGCAGGAGCTGCGCGAGGCCGCGATCCACTCCTCGCCGGAGGCGGAGGAGAAGCAGCACGCGCGCGGCAAGTACACGGCGCGCGAGCGCGTGGAGAAGCTGCTCGACGAGGGCTCCTTTCAGGAGCTCGACACGTTCGTACGCCACCGCACGTATGACTTCGAGATGCAGAAGAACCGTCCGTGGGGCGATGCGGTGGTCACCGGGCACGGGACGATCGACGGCCGGCGGGTGTGCGTGTTCAGCCAGGACTTCACAGTCTTCGGCGGCTCGCTGGGCGAGGTGATGGGCGAGAAGATGTGCAAGCTGATGGACCTCGCGGCAAAGATCGGCTGTCCGGTGATCGGCATCAACGACTCGGGCGGGGCGCGCATCCAGGAGGGCGTCGTGTCGCTGGGCGCCTACGGCGACGTGTTCGTGCGGAACGTCAAGTGCTCCGGCGTGATTCCCCAGATCAGCTTGATCATGGGCCCGTGCGCCGGCGGCGCGGTGTACTCGCCGGCGATCACCGACTTCATCTTCATGGTCAAGGAGACCTCGCACATGTTCATCACCGGGCCCGACGTGATCAAGACGGTCACCGGCGAGGAGGTCGGCTTCGAGGAGCTGGGCGGGGCGATGTCGCACAACACGAAGTCCGGCGTGGCCCACTTCGCATCGGAGGACGAGGACGCGTGCCTGGAAGACTGTCGCTACCTGATCAGCTTCCTGCCGCAGAACAATCTGCAGACGGCGCCGCGGGTGCAGCCGAACGACGACCCGCTGCGGATGGACCCGGAGCTGGACACGGTCGTGCCGGACAACCCGAACAAGCCGTATGACATGCGCAACGTGGTCAAGTTGATCGTCGACGACGAGGAGTTCTTCGAGGTGCACGAGCACCATGCGAAGAACATCATCTGCGGCTTCTCCCGCCTCGACGGGTTCGCGGTCGGCATCGTCGGCAACCAGCCGGCGCAGTTGGCGGGAGTGCTCGACATCGACGCCTCGGCCAAGGCCGCTCGGTTCGTGCGCACGTGCGACGCGTTCAACATCCCGCTGATCACCTTCACCGACGTCCCGGGCTTCCTCCCCGGCACCGCGCAGGAGTGGGGCGGGATCATCCGCCACGGGGCGAAGCTGCTGTACGCGTTCACCGAGGCGACCGTGCCGAAGATCACGGTGATCACCCGCAAGGCCTACGGCGGGGCGTATGACGTGATGGCGTCGAAGCACCTGCTGGCGGACTTCAACTTCGCCTGGCCGACCTCCGAGGTGGCGGTGATGGGCCCGGAGGGGGCGGTGAACATCATCTATCGCCGCGACCTCGCGGGCAGCCCTACGCCGGAGGAGCGGCGCAAGAAGCTGATGGAGGACTACAAGGCGCGCTTCGCCAACCCGTACACGGCAGCCGAGCGCGGGTACATCGACGACGTGATCGTCCCCCACGAGACGCGGCCGAAGCTGATCACCGCGTTGCACACGCTGCAGAGCAAGCGCGAACCGGGGCCAAAGCGCAAGCACGGCAACATCCCGCTCTGATCAAAGCTCGGGAACCCCTCTAGCCTGTACCTACTATTGCGCTCAAGTACCGCGAATTGCATACCTCCCTCAGAGGACCCGCACCGATGATCCCTCGCGATCCGCACCGATGACCGCCTCGCCGGAGGAGGCCGCGGCAATCGCCGCCGCGATCGAGCGCTTCAGACGCGCAACCGCTCTCCCCGCGACATCCGTCGCGGAGGGGCCAGACGCCTGGACGCGCGCGGCTATCCTCGAAGGGGTGGAGCGCGAGGATCTCCGCGACGTTCCCAACCCCTGGATATATCCCTAAAAGGCGCTAGCCTTTCAGGGCAATCTCTCTGCCAAGGGCAAAGCTAGCGTTCGGGGTCAGGCGTCCCGATCAGGAGGTTTCGTAGATGGAGCCAGTTTCCGTACCCCAGCACGACGCGTCGAAGGGGGCCGCGCAGCCAGGCGCTGCTACGGACGGTCATAGCCCGCGCGGCACGCTGGCGGATCCCGAGGTCCTGCAGAACGTGCCGGGGCACGTAATCCCGATCCTCAAGCGCGAGTACGACGACTTCAAGACCGAGGCCACCAAGTTCCTCGCCGGCGAGACCCCGGAAGATGAGTTCATCAAGTTCCGGCTGAAGCAGGGGGTCTATGGCCAGCGTCAGGCTGACGTACAGATGATCCGCGTGAAGCTGCCGTTCGGCGGTGTCACGCCGGAGCAGATGGAGGCGTTCGCCGACGTGGTCGAGAAGTACGTGCCGTTGAACAAGGGCCACATCACGACGCGGCAGAACATCCAGATGCACCACGTCCCGCTGCCCGAAGCCGAGCAGCTGATCCGCGAGCTCGGCGACTCGGGCCTGTCCAGCCGCGAGGGCTGCGGGAACACGATGCGCAACGTCACCGGCGACCCATGGGCGGGCGTGGCCAAGGACGAGCTGTTCGACCTGACCCCCTACGCGGGCGCGTACGTGCGCTACTTCGTGCGCCATCCCACCACCCAGGCGATGCCGCGCAAGGTCAAGACGTCCTTCGACGGCAGCCCCCGCGACCGTGCGATCAGCGGCATCCACGATGTCGCCTTCCGCGCCCGCGTGCGAGAGATCGAGGGACGTGGAGAAGTCCGCGGGGTCGAGATGCTCGTCGGCGGCGGCACCTCGATCATGCCGCGCGTCGCGCCCGTGCTCTACGACTTCCTCGAGCTCGACAACGGTGAGTACCTGAAGGTAACCGAGGCGGTCATGCGCATCTTCGACCGCCAGGAGTGGCTGCGGGCCAACCGCGCCCGGGCGCGCATCAAGGTGTTCGTCGACAAGTACGGCATCGATGAGCTACGCAAGCAGGTCGAGGAGGAACTGCAGGGAGACTGGGTCGCCGAACGGGACTTCTCGATCGAGCAGCGCCTGTTCGTAGACGACGAGCGCGAGTCAGCACCCGCCCCTCCCCAGACCTACGGCAGCCCGAACGGCGACCTCTCGGAGTTCGAGCGGTTCCGCGCGGCGAACGTGCGCGAGCAGAAGCAAGAGGGTTTCGTGACGGTCGAGGCTAAAGTCACGCGCGGCGACCTCACGCCCGAGCAGTTCAGAGGGCTGGCGAGCATCATGCGCCAATACGCGGGCGGTTACGCGCGCACGACGGTCCAGCAGAACTTCGTCCTGCGGTGGGTGCGCGAGGAGTGCGTGTACGACGTGTGGCGAGCGCTGTCCGCGCTGGACCTCGGCGGGGCGGGATCGCGGGAGATCGACGACGTCGTCTCGTGCCCTGGCACCGACTCGTGCAAGCTAGGGATCACGAGCTCGATGGGCCTCAACCAGGCAGTGCAGGAGCGGATCGAGGCGATGAACATCACCGATCCGCTGACGCGCAAGCTGAACGTGAAGATCAGCGGCTGCCCGAACGGGTGCGGCCAGCACCATGTCGCGAGCATCGGCTTCACCGGCGCGTCGATCAAAGTGGGTGAGCACACGATCCCCGCCTACATCCCACACGTCGGCGGGGTGTTCGAAGGCGGCGAGGTTCAGTTCGGCACCCGTCTGAAGCTGCGCCTGCCGTCCAAGCGCGTGCCGGAGGCGATCGAGCGGTGGATCGGTCAGTACGAGGCCAGCCGCACCGACGGCGAGGAGTGGAACGACTACCTCGCCCGCGTCGGCACGGGCGAGCTCGAGGGGCTGGTCAAGGATCTTTCGCTGCCCGTGGACTTCGGGCTGGAGACAATGAACACTTTCATCGACTGGAACCGCAACGTTCCGTTCGAAGTGATTCGCGGCGAGGGCGAGTGCGCGGTATAGATCTCGATATGGGTCTCGAGGAGACGGTACGCGAGGCAGCCGAGCGCCATGGCGCGCGTGCGGTCCTGCTGTGCTCCTTCCAGAAGGAGGAGTCGGTGCTGATCGACGAGCTGCTGCGGATCGGCGGCGCGGGCGCCGAGGTGCGGATCGTGACGATCGACACCGGGGTGCTGTTCGAGGAGACGCTGCGGACGTGGCGGGAGTTCGAGCAGCGGTTCGAAGTGAAAGTGGAGGTGCAGGACGCGAGCGGTCCAGGCGGCCCATGGACCGGCCCTGAGCACTGCTGCTCGGTGGCGAAGGTCGCGGCGCTCGAGCGCGCGCTCGAGGGAGCGGACGGCTGGATCACGGGAATCCGTCGCGAGCAGGGCCCGACGAGGGCTGGCACAGAGCTCGTCGAGCGCGACGAGAAGCGCGGCCTGTGGAAGTACAACCCGCTGGCGCACTGGACGGACAAGGACCTGTGGCGACGGATCAGCGAGCGCGAGCTTCCGTACAACCCACTCCACGACCAGGGATACGAGTCGATCGGCTGCGCGCCGTGCACGCTGCCGGGCGCCGGGCGCGAGGGGCGCTGGGCGGGCAGCGAGAAGACGGAGTGCGGCCTGCACGTGGAGACCGTGGGCTGATGCTCGGCATCAGCCTCGAGGTCGTCCTGTTCGGGCTGGGCGTGGGCATCCTGATCGGCCTCACGGGGATCGGCGGCGGATCGCTGATGACGCCGCTGCTGATCATCGTGCTGGGAGTCTCGCCGGTGGTGGCCGTGGGCACCGACCTGGCATACGGAGCCGTCACGAAGACGATGGGCGGATGGCGGCACCTGCGCAAGGGCACGGTCGACCTGACGGTGTCGAAGTGGCTGGCATTCGGAAGCGTGCCGGGAGCGCTGCTCGGCGTGCTGCTGATCGATCGCCTGCACAAGGCATACGGCAAGAGCTTCGATCACGTGCTGCTGGCGTGCGTGGCGGGCGCGCTGCTGATCGTGGCCGCGACGATCCTCGTGCGGACTTTCCTGCTCGGCCACCTGGCGGCCCGCGAGCAGGAGACGTTCAGCTTCACGTCGCGCACGCGCGCGGCGGCCGTCCTGCTCGGCTTCGTGCTCGGCCTGATCCTGGGCCTCACGTCGGTGGGCAGCGGCGCGCTGATCGGCGTGGCGCTGATCGTGCTGTTCCGGCTGACGCCGAGGCGGGTGGTCGGTACAGACGTCTTTCACGCGGCCCTCTTGCTGTGGGTGGCGGGAGTGGCGCACGCGATCAGCGGCAACGTCGACTACGGCCTCGTGGGGAACATCCTGATCGGCTCGATCCCGGGCGTGTGGATCGGCGCGCACTTCATCGACCGCGTACCGGTGCATGCGCTGCGAGTGACGCTCGGCGCGGTGCTGCTGGGCTCGGCGCTCGCGCTGGTGAAGAACGCCGGCGGACACATGCCCGTGTGGGTCATCTTCGGTGCGCCTGTAGCGGTGGGCGTCGTCGGCTTTCTGCTGCGCAATAGCGTGCGGACGGCGCGAGCGGGCGCCCAGGTCAGCCGAACGGATGCCGGAGCCGTGCGCCTCGGCGAGGTGGCGACTCCCACGGGCGCGGGCCTGTCCACGACGAGCGCCGGCAGCGTGCTGAGCGCCGGCCACGCCGCGCTGACGGCGTCGAAACGACCATGAGCGTGGCGACGAAACCGGCCAAGCCACAGCTCAGTCACCTGCGCGCGCTGGAGAGCGAGGGCATCCACGTGATGCGCGAGGTGGCGGCCGAATTCGAGCGCCCGGTGCTGCTGTTCAGCGGCGGCAAGGACTCGATCGTGCTGCTGCGGCTGGCCGAGAAGGCGTTCCGGCCCGCGCCGTTCCCGTTCCCGCTGATGCACGTGGACACGGGACACAACTTCCCCGAGGTGATCGAGTTCCGCGACCGGCGCGTGGAGGAGCTCGGCGAGCGGCTGATCGTGGCGAGCGTGCAGGAGTCGATCGACAAGGGTCGGGCGGTCGAGGAGACGGGGCCGCGGGCCTCGCGCAACCGCCTGCAGACGGTCACGCTGCTGGACGCGATCTCTGAGTACCGCTTCGACGCGGCGTTCGGGGGCGCCAGGCGCGACGAGGAGCGCGCGCGCGCGAAGGAGCGGATGTTCTCGTTCCGCGACGACTTCGGCCAGTGGGACCCCAAGAACCAGCGTCCGGAGCTGTGGAACCTGTACAACGGACGCATCAAGCAGGGCGAGAACGTGCGCGTGTTCCCGCTGTCGAACTGGACCGAGCTGGACGTGTGGGAGTACATCGACCAGGAGGAGTTGGAGGTCCCGTCGATCTACTTCGCGCACGAGCGCGAGGTGTTCAGCCGCGACGGCATGTTGTACGCGTGGCGTGAGGACACCGAGCTGATCGACGGCGAGAAGGTCTTTCCGGAGACCGTGCGGTATCGAACGGTCGGCGACATGAGCTGCACGGGCGGCGTGCGCTCACAGGCGGCGACGCTCGAGGAGGTGGTCGTTGAGATCGCGGCCACGCGAATCACCGAGCGCGGGGAGACGCGCGCGGACGACCGCGTCTCGGAGGCCGCGATGGAGGACCGCAAGAAGGCCGGCTACTTCTGATGCAAACATTTTCAGGGGGCGCGCACGGCGCGCCTCTCGGCGTGCGTTGTGAGGCCCCCAGAGGCTCCCGGTGACCCTCGACCTGTTGCGATTCACGACGGCCGGCTCGGTGGACGACGGCAAGAGCACGCTGATCGGCAGGCTGCTGTATGACAGTAAGCAGGTGTTCGAGGACCAGCTCGAGCACGTGACGCAGGCCAGTGAGCGGCGGGGCGGCGAGGGCACGCTCGACCTGGCGCTGCTGACCGACGGGCTGCGAGCCGAGCGCGAGCAGGGGATCACGATCGACGTGGCCTACCGGTACTTCGCGACGACCAAGCGGCGGTTCATCATCGCGGACTGCCCGGGGCACCAGCAGTACACGCGGAACATGGTCACCGGCGCCTCGACGGCCGATCTGGCGATCGTGCTGATCGACGCGCGCAGGGGCGTGCTCGAGCAGTCCAAGCGCCATGCGTTCATCAGCGCGCTGCTGGGGATTCCGCACCTGGTCGTGGCGATCAACAAGATGGACCTCGTCGAGTACTCCCAGGCGCGGTTCGAGGAGCTCGTCGGAGAGTTCGATGGATTCGCGGCGAAGCTCGACGAGAGCACGGTCGCCGGGGACAGGGGCCGGGACATCTCCTACATCCCGATCTCGGCGTTGAACGGCGACAACGTCGTCGAGCGCTCCGAGCGGATGGACTGGTACCCCGACGATCTCGAGCACCCGACGCTGCTGGAGCTGCTGGAGCGGGTGGAGGTCGCCTATGACCACCCGGACGAGATCCCGGCGCGGTTCCCGGTGCAGTGGGTGATCCGCCCGGCGAACGGGACGAACGGAGACGACTACCGCGGATATGCGGGCCAGCTCGCGAGCGGAGCGCTGCGCAAGGGCGAGGAGGTGACTGTGCTGCCGAGCGGCAGGCGCACGCGGATCGCGGCAATCGACACCTACGACGGGGAACTCGAGGAGGCGATGGCGCCGATGTCGCTGACGCTGCGACTGGAGGACGAGCTGGACGTCTCGCGCGGCGAGCTGATCTGCCACCCCCAGCACGCGCCGACGGTCGCGCGCGAGCTCGAGGCGGACATCTGCTGGCTCTCCGAGCGCCCGCTGCGGGCGGGGAGCAGGTATTTAATCAAGCACACCTCGCGCGGCGCGACGGCGATCGTGGACGAGCTGCGCGACCAGATCGACGTGCACACGCTCGAACGAGCGGGCGCGCCGGAGGCGCTCGCGCTCAACGACATTGGGCGTGTGCGCCTGCGGACGAGCGCGCCGCTGGTGTTCGACTCCTACGTGAACAATCGTCGCACGGGCAGCTTCATCTTGATCGACGAGGCGAGCAACGAGACCGTCGGCGCCGGGATGATCGCCCCGGCGAGCGTCTGACGACCGCCCGACTGCCCGCCAGACTAAGCTACCCGGCCGATGTTCGACAAGGTACTGGTCGCCAACCGTGGGGAGATCGCGGTCCGGATTCTCCGCGCACTCGAGGAGCTCGGCGTGGCGGGTGTGGCCGTGTACTCGGAGCTCGACCGCGACGCCCTGCACGTGAGCCGCGCGGCGGAGGCCTACAACCTCGGCGAGGGACCGGCGGCGGAGAACTACTTGAGCGTCGAGAAGATCCTCGACGTCGCCCGCCGGGCGGGCGCCGAGGCGATCCACCCGGGATACGGGTTCCTGGCGGAGAACGCCCCGTTCGCGCGCGCATGCGAGGAGGCGGGGATCGTGTTCATCGGCCCGCCGGCGAGCGCGATCGACGCGATGGGGTCGAAGACGAAGGCCCGCGAGCTGATGCAGGCTGCGGGCGTGCCGATCGTGCCGGGGACGACGGAGCCGGTCGCGACCGTAGCGGACGCGATGAGGATCGCCAAGGAGGAGATCGGCTTCCCGGTCGCGGTGAAGGCCGCGGGCGGCGGTGGCGGGAAGGGCTTCCGAGTGGCGCTGAGCGAGGATGAGCTCGAGGGGGCGTTCGAGGGGTCGAGCAGGGAAGGCGAGAAGTTCTTCTCCGACGCGACGGTGTACCTGGAGCGCTACCTGCACGACCCGCGGCACGTGGAGGTGCAGGTGCTGGCCGACCGTCACGGCAACGTGATCCACCTGGGCGAGCGCGACTGCTCGATCCAGCGCCGCCATCAGAAGGTGATCGAGGAGTCGCCGGCGCCCGAGTGGGTGGTCGACGCCGCGCTGCGCGAGCGGATCGGGAAGATCGGCGTGGAGGCGGCCAGGGCCGTGGACTACGTCGGCGCGGGCACGATCGAGGGCCTGCTCTCGCCGCGCGAGGATGGCGAGGCGGAGTACTTCTTCCTGGAGATGAACACGCGCGTGCAGGTCGAGCACTGCGTGACGGAGATGACGACGGGCGTGGACATCGTCAAGGAGGGCATCAAAGCGGCGGCCGGCGAGGAGCTGAGCTACGGCCAGGAGGAGATCGAGCTGCGCGGGCACGCGATCGAGTGCCGGATCAACGCGGAGGACGCGTCGAAGAACTTCGCCCCGGCGCCGGGGAAGATCGGCGCCTACAGAGAGCCGAGCGGGCCGGGCGTGCGCGTCGACTCGGGCGTGCGGGCGGGCGGAGAGGTCTCGCCGATGTACGACCCGATGGTGGCGAAGCTGATCGTGTGGGACGCAGACCGCGAGCAGGCGACGAAGCGGATGCTCAGGGCGCTGGGGGAATACGAGATCGAGGGGTTGAAGACGCTGATCCCCTTCCACCAGGCGCTGCTGGCGACAGAGCAGTGGGCCAAGGGGGAGACGTGCAGGACCCTGCTCGAGGACAGGAAGTGGCTGAAGACGCTCGCCTTCCCCGTCGGCGACGGCCCGGTCGCGCAGGGAGCGCTCGGTGAGACATCGGGCGACGGCGAGGAGAAGGTCGAGCAGACCTACGAGGTGGAGGTGTCGGGCAAGCGGTTCGACGTGCGCGTCGTCGGGCCGCCATTCGCGACCGGGCCGTCGGCGACGGGGGGAGGCGCCGGGGGCTCGTCAAACGGGGCGTTCCCGGGAGCATCGCCCGCGGGGGGGCGCAAGGCGCCCAGACGAGGAGAGCGCAAGGCGGCCTCGGGCGCGGGGGGTCCGGACACTCTGCCATCGCCGCTGCAGGGGAACATGTGGAAGGTGCTCGTCAAGCAGGGGGACACCGTCGAGGAGGGACAGCTCCTGTGCATCATCGAGGCGATGAAGATGGAGAACGAGATCACCGCGCACAAGGCCGGCACGATCGCCGAGCTGCCGATCGTCGAGGGCGAGCCAATCCAGGCGGGAGCGCCGATCGCGACGATCACGAGCGCCAGCGAGGAGAGCTGAGATAACAACGATCGACTATGCCGCGGTGGCCGCCGGCCTGAGCCAGGCGATCCCGTTCAACGTCCACCTGGGCCTCGAGACCGTGACCGTCGCACCCGACCACGGCGTGGTCAAGCTGCCAAGCGCCGGGCACCTGCACAACCACGTCGGCTCCCAGCACGCCGGGGCGCTGTTCTCTGCCGGAGAGGCGGCCTCGGGCGCGGCGTTCGTCGGCGCGTTCGTGGAGATCATGGGCGAGATAACGCCGCTGGCGGAGTCCGCGGAGATCGCCTACAGGAAGCTCGCCAAGGGAGAGATCACCGCCACGGGACGGTTCACAGAGAACGCGCAGGAGCTGCGAGCGAAGCTGACCGAGGAGGGACGCGTGCGCTTCCCGATCGAGGTCGAGATGACGAACGCCGAGGGGATGGTGGTCGCGGAGATGACCGTCAGGTGGTACGTGCGCCGCAACAACGCGCCGAAGTCAAGCTAGAGCCATCGCAAAATCACGGTGAGGCCGAGGCAAGACGCCAACGCTTCCCGAAACTCCCCACCCCTAGGGTTGGTCCAGCTTGAGCTGCCCATATCGAGTCGCCGCCTTTCTTCGGGACATGACATCGATAGGATGTTTTTCCGTCTCGTCACATCCGTAGGTCGTGGAGCGCTTCGTCGTAGGTGTACGTCACGCCGCATACTTTCGAGCTCGTCCGTGGTCGTAGTCAGACGTATGTATGAGTGATAAGACGTATCGCGCCCAGGCAGACAGAGCCAGTGAGCACAAACAGACCGCACCAGCCAAACGCCGGCGCCGACGAGAGCGCCCAACCTACTTCCTTCGAGACCGCTCGCGCTGAAACCTTCGCTGCTGAGACTCAGCGAACGCCCGCAGCTCCTCATCGCTCGACTCGGCAGCCCGGTTGAGCGGATCGGGACTGCGCCGGAACGCTCGCGCGGCCGCGACCGCCGCAAACCAGCGCACCAACCGATCCTCAGCGATTAGCCTCGAAACCACCTGCTCGTCGGCCGCCGACTCCTCGACCTCCACCAACCAACCCAACCCGGCCGAGACCTCACGATCAGCGACATGCGGCAACCCAGCCACAAGCTGCTCCCGATCTGCTCTCGCAAGGAAGTCCAAGGTCTGCGCCCTGACCGCTCGGTCAGGATCATCAATCAAAGCGATTGCTCGGGCGATTACCTCTCCGTCGCTGCTCGACGCGGCGACGAGCACAGCGTCCAGGATGTCAAATCTGACATTTCTGTCCCGGTGCCCGAGCAGCCGCATCAGCTCGGGCATCAATGGCGCGGCTTTCACTCCCAGCTCCTCGGCGAGAAAGGCCCCCGTCCTTACTGTCTTGTCATCCTCGCTGCGCAACAGTGGGATCAACTTCTCGACGGGGTAGCCATGAGTATAAAACTCAGTGATCAAATCATTGGACGCCTTACCGTCGATGTCCCCGACGGTGAGAATACGCTCAATGAGAGCGTCGCCCC
>DASXIB010000031.1:0-26125 GCA_036498245.1 Solirubrobacteraceae bacterium | reverse complement strand
TGGACACCGTATCCCCTCACCGCGCCGCCAGTGGCTCTGACCGCTCCCACTCCGCCAGCGCGTGCTCTACGGCTGAATCGAAGGAGTGCAGATGCACGTTCAACAGCTCCGCGGCGCGATCGTCCGCGAGCAGCAGGTCCCCCTGCAGCCCCTCCATCAGCGGGACTATCAACTCCGGATCCTCGCTGGCGATCGCCGCCGCGACACGGGCTGTGAGTGCGGTTGCGCTCACGCCGAACTTGAAAGCGGGGCGATTCACCAGCATCAGATCGGCGATGCGCAAGATCATCTCTTCGTATGTGATCGCCTCGGGGCCGCCGACATCCAGTGAACGACCGCTGACCCCGGTCGCGGTGGCAGCGGCGGTGAGCATCTCCACCATGTCGCGTGCGTCGAGCGGCTGCGTGGAGAACCTTCGCCACGGGGGCAGCGCGAGCACAGGCAGGCGCTCGACGAGGCGGACGAGGAAGCGGAACGATCGTGAGCGGGCGCCGATCACGATCGACGCGCGCAGGGCGATCGAGTCGGGGACTCCGCTTAGGATGATCCGCTCGACCTCTTCCCGGCTCGCCAAGTGACGCGAGGTGTGGGGTGAGACCTGCTCGACGCCCCGAGCGGGGACGAGACCTCCGAGGTACACAATGCGTCTTACTCCGGCGCGCGAGGCGGCGGCTGTGAATGTGTGAGCGGCGATGCGCTCGCGCTCGGGGAAGGAGGCGCGCCCGGAGAGCTCGGAGGAGGGGCCGGCGGCTCGCTCCATCGAGTGGATCAGGTAGTAGGCGACCTCGACGCCGGAAAGTGCCTTGGCCAGACCCTCCCCCGTCAGGACATCCCCGCCGACGACCTCCAGGGGATATCCCTCGGCAAGCGCGGTTGGGGGTGTCCGCGCGACTCGCGTGGGGTCGCGGGCCAGCGCTCGCACCGCGTGTCCCTCCTCGAGTAGCCGGGGTAGGAGCAACGCGCCGACGAACCCGCTCGCTCCGGTGAGGAGTATGCGCATGCCACTGATGATGACGCGCCTGGTCGGTTCGCCGGGCGGGAGAGCATCCGCCGTCGGCCAGTTGCGAGCGAGAGGACGCCGAGCGCGCCGGCGAGGCGCGGAGGAAGTTGCCAAGAGCGCAGGGGTATCGCCAAAGCACCGGAAAGTGCGGGGAGATCGGGTTGCTTGTCACAGGAAAGTGACCGGTCGCCAGCACTTTCCGGGTAGATATCGATTTTCTCTGCGATTTGCGGGATGGCCCGGTGCGCCGTTGGGGAGACGGTGCTTTGATCCGAGCCGTCCCGTCGTCCCATCAAGAGATCGCAGGAGGTAGGTGGAGTGCCGAGAGCCCAGACCAGACGCCCGGCGTCCAGGACAGCGCCGAAGGTCAGTTGCGAGGAATGCTTCTTTCGCTGCAACCTACTCTGCGCTCTGGATCTCAGCGAGCCGTGCTCGACGTTTCGACCCAACGAGGCCCAGTTGAAACCGCCGCAGCAGTTGCGGTTCGTGTTCCGCCAAGAGCGTCGCTCGCGGGCCGCGTGGGCGTTTCCCTCGGCGCAGGAGCAGGCCGCGCTTCACGCCTGATCTGGACGCGAGCGGCGCGCGATCCATGCGGCGCCGGGGGTATCGGTGATCCCGTGGAGGATGATCGAGCAGAAGACGGCCAGCGCGGTCAAGTCGAAGATTCGTTCCCCGCTAGCGATATTGCGGTCGAGGACGAGCAGCGAGAAGGTGACAGTGGCGATACCCTTCGGGCCGAACCAGCCCATGAACAAGCGGGTGGCGCGGTCGACGCCTGTGCCTGCGAGAGCGATCCACACCGCCACCGGCCGGGCCAGCAGGAAGGTCACGGCCACCACGCCCACCGCGGCCCAGCCGTCGCGGGTGAGGGCGTGGAATGTCAACAGCGAGCCGAGCACGAGGAAGATGCCGAGCTTGACGATCTCGACGATCCCATCGGCCCGCTGCTCGAAGTGAGCACGCAGATCGGATCGGCGCAGGCCGAGCACGATCGCCGCGACGAACACCGCGATGAAGCCGTTGCCTTTCGGCGAGAGCACCGTCACGCCGTAGGTCGCAAACGCGACCCCCAGTGCGAACAGCGACTTTTGGTGGGGAGGGATCGAGTGCTCGCTCCGCGGCATCAACAGAGAGGCGACCCAGCCGCAGGCGATGCCGAAGAGGAAGCCGAGCCCGACATCTCCCAGCACGAAGCGCCACCACACGAAGTGTCCCGAGTCGGGTGCCAGCGCCGCCAGAAACGCGAGCACGGCCGGCAGGGCGAGGCCGTCGTTGAGCCCCGACTCGAGGTTCAGCGAATGGCGCACGAGTCGTGGGACGCGCGGGTTGGTGACGATGCTCGATGTGAGCACGGGGTCGGTCGGAGCCAGCAGCGCCCCGAGCAGGAAGGACTCGGTCCAGGAGAGCCCGACGAGGACGTGCCCGGCGCCAGCCACGATGATCGCGGTGATCGGCATCGCCAGCACCAGCTTGCGCAGCGGCAGGCGCCAGGCTGTTTGCAGCATCTCGCCCTCGACCTCGAGACCGTCGCGAAAGAGGATCACGATCAGCGCCGTGAACGCGAGGTCGCTGACGAATCCCGAGCGGGCGTGGAAATCGATCCAGCCCGCTCCCCCGTTGCCGAGCGCGAAGCCCGCCAGCACGAACAGCGCCGCGAGCGAGAGCAGCGAGCGGCGTGCCAGGCCGGAGGCGAGCGCGCCGACCATCAGCAGCAGGCCAAGCACGGTAACGGTGGCCTGAAAAGAGGGCATCGAAGTCCCGATTCTTACGTCTTCCCGCGAAGACACGAAAAGTTGCGCGGATAGACCGATCGCCGCGAGGGTATATTGGGACCGCGGAGGTGCGGTCGGATGCACATAGCCGCGTCGCCGCAGATCCGCAAAGCTTTCGGCTGAGACCTGCAAGGGCCCACCGGCACCACATCGTTCATGTCACGGAGGTGACGAAGATGGCAGCGAAGGACAGCATTGGCAAGGCCGGGGAAGCGGCCCGCGCCGCACAGGGCAACCGGTATCTCCAACGCCTGATCGAGGATGAGGATCTGCGTGGCAACCTCCTCGCGGCCTATGGCGCGGCGCGCGGCGCGTATGGGCGCATGAGCAACGGCAAGCCTGCCGCGCAGGCGTTGTTCGAGGATCGCAAGCTCCAGCGCGAACTCAAGCAGACGGCAAATGCCCTGCGCGAAGCGTCCAGCGCACTGCGCGAGCCTCCCAAGCGTGCCCGGCGCGGCGGAATCGGTCGATCGCTGTTCGTGCTGATCGTCGCGGGCGCGCTCGCGGTGGCGCTGAACGAGAGCCTGCGTTCGAAGGTGCTCGATCTCCTGTTCGGCTCGGAGGAGGAGTTCGACTACAGTTCGACCACCGCGCCGGCGACGCCCGCGCCGAGCGCGACCGCCTGAGCAGGAAGCGTCGCATTGCGGTCGGTGGGGACCTCGGAGGAGGACTGAAAGCGCGTGGCCTTGGTGAAGTCACCCAAATCCGAGCGTAAGCGTGCGGCCTCCGTGGAGACCCTCGAGCCCGAGCACAAGCGCGTGACCGGGGCGGAGGCGCCCAGGTCGCTGTCGGGGGAGAAGGCGCAGCGGATCGTCGAGGCGATGCGACGGAGCGTCGCTCGCAGGGGCACTGCGGGCTCGACCTTCGACCACGTCTCTCGCGAGGCCGGCGTCTCGCGGGGCTTGCTCCACTACTACTTCGGCACCAAGGAGCAACTGCTCGTCGAGGCGGTCCGGCGGGACTGCGAGCTGCGCATGGAGCTGCTCGAGCGCCAGCTCACGAGCGCCAAGACCGCGGAGGACTTCATCGGCCTGATGGCCGAGAACCTCCAAGCCACCGTGCGCGAGGATCCGGACTTCGTGACGCTCCTGTTCGAGCTGTTCACGCTTTCGCGTCGCCAGGAAGACATCGCCATCGAGTACACCGGGTTGATGCGCCGCATGCGCGAACAGGTCGCGGGGATGCTCGCGACGGCACAACGGGACGGGGTGCTCCACCTGCACGCCGAGCCGGAGGCGATCGCCGAGATCCTCTTCTCGCTCGGTGACGGTTTTGCCTTGCGGATGATGACCGAGCCCGGACGGGACTTCACGGCGACGGTGCGCGCGGGAATCATGTGTGCCCGTGCGCTGCTCAGCGACTGAGAGACGGGCCTCCGAACCGGCTTGCCGAAGCGGCGCTCTTATAATCGAGCGCGATGCCGATCTATGAGTACAGACGTCCCGACGGTACGAAGTTCGAGATCGTTCAGTCGTTCAGCGACGCTGCGTTGACCGTCGATCCCGACACCGGTGTCCCGGTCGAGCGCGTGCTGCACGCGCCCGCTGTGCACTTCAAGGGGAAAGGCTTCTACAACACCGACTACGGCACACGCAAGCGCCAGCGAGAGAACGAGGCGAGTAAGGCCTCGGAGAAGTCCAAGTCGAGCGACTCCGGCGACTCGTCCAAGGCGGAGTCGCCCAAGTCGGACTCATCCAAGTCAGAGAGCACTTCGTCGAGCTCGGATTCCGCTTCGGGGTCTTCGTCGAAGTCTGAGAGCGCCAAGAAGCCCGAGCCCGCCGCCGCCAAGCAGTAGGGGACGGTCGACCGCTCTAACGGGAGAGTCGACCGCTCGAACGGGACGGTCGATTGCTCGACGATAAGGGCCGACTGTGGCCATCGACACGGGAGGCCGTCAACCTCCCATGAAGCGCGCGACCGCTGCACGGCGTTCGGCTTCCGAGACGCTCAGCCCGGCCCCGCCACCGGGCAGCGTGACCGCGCCTGAAGGCTTCAGCAGGTGCGTCGACGGGGTGCCTGAGACGGCGAGCGCCGCGAACAGGCCAATCAAAGCCGGGCCGCTCATGTCCGAGACGATCGCCGGCGGCGCGTTCCACGCGATCCACGGCAGGCGGAAGAAGCTCGATGGAGAGAGCAGCCGAGCCTTCATGTCCTGGAACAGGGCCTGCTGGTGTTCGGCGCGTTGCAGATCGGTCTGCGACGGGACGCACAGGTTCTCCCGTGTCCGCGCGAGCGCGAGCGCCTGCTTGCCGTTCAGGCGATGGGTGCCCTTGGACAATCGCAGCGTGTAGCCGCCGTTGCTGAACCCGCCGTCGATCCGCGAGACGACGCAGCCGCCACTGTAGTCGACACCCCCCATCGCGTCGATCAGTTGGGGGAAGTCTTCGAAGTTCACTTCCACCAGATGGTTGATCGGAACGCCGAGGTATCGCTTGATCGTGGAGATCGCAAGCGTGGGACCGCCGAACGCATAGGCGGCGTTGATCTTCTGCAGGCCGTGCCCGGGGATGTCCACGACCGTGTCGCGCGGGATCGACAGGCGCGCGGCATGACCACCGCCGGTGCGGATCAGCATGATCGAGTCCGAGCGGCTCGGCCCGGAGGTGTTGGCGCCCGGTTCCTTGCTGTTCTTCTGGCGGCGATCGGAGCCGAGTACGAGGATGTTCTCGGTGCTGGTAGGCAGAAAGCCGCCCGAGTCAAGCACGCTCGAGACGTTCCCCTGGGGAGAAGTGCGTCGGAAGGCCGAGCTGGCCAGGAACAGGACGAGCGAAAGCAGGAGCCAGCCGAGCACGAGCGAGAGCAGGCCGAGCGCCAGCCGTTTCCTGGTCGCTCGTCGTCGGGGCGATCCCCCCTGTTCGTCCTCACGGCCGGCGCCCCGCCGACCGACGCTGAGCTCTGAGCGTCTCGCCCGCGCCCGCTTAGGCGATCCGAGCCCGAGGTCTTCCTCGCCTCGAGGTCGCAACCGCCGCCCGGCGCGGTAGCGGGTGTACTGGGGCTGATCGTCGGGCTCGGCGGGCATCGGAGGACCCTATATTTGCGAGATGACTCTCGCCGAGGCGCCGGTCGGACGGCTGGTGGTGTGCCCGACGCCGATCGGCAATCTCGAGGACGTGACGCTGCGTGTGCTGCGCGCCCTGCGCGAGGCCGATGTGATCGCGTGCGAGGACACGCGACACACGAAAGCCCTGCTCGACCGTCACGGCATCGTCGCGCCGCTCCTCAGCTTTCACGAGCACAACGAACGCGCGCGCGCGAAGGAGCTGGTCACGCGCATCAGCGCGGGAACGGTGGTGGCGCTCGTGTCCGACGCTGGCATGCCGCTGGTCTCCGACCCCGGGTTCGCGCTGGTCGGAGCGTGCCTGGCGGAGGGACTGGCACTGGAGGTGCTGCCCGGGCCGAGCGCCGTCGTGACCGCGCTCGTGGCCTCCGGGCTGCCCGCCGAGCGATGGCGCTTCGTCGGCTTCCTGCCGCGTAAGCGGGGTGAGCTCGAGCGCGTGTTGGCGCAAACGCCTGAGACGCTCGTGGCGTTTGAGTCTCCACGCCGCCTGCTCGCCACGCTGAGGGTGCTCGCCGCGCGCGACGCGAACCGTCCTGCGGCGGTGTGCCGCGAGCTGACCAAGCTCCACGAGGAAGTCCGGCGCGCAGGCGCCGCCGAGCTGGCCGCGCACTACGAGCTGCACGCTCCGCGTGGCGAGGTGGTGCTCGTCGTCGGCGCTTGCCCGCCTGGAGAGGAGAGGCGCGAGGACGCGCTTGCCGCGCTGCGCGAGCTGGTGGCAGCCGGAGCGAAGGCGCGTCCAGCGGCAAGGACGGTGGCGAAGCTGACCGGCGCAAGCGCCAACGAGCTCTACCGCGGTCTCGCGGAGGAGGCCTGACGGACGGCGGCGCGCGCGTCCCGTCGCAGAACGCAAGTAGCCTGGAACGGACAGTGTCCTTCTACGTGACCACGCCGATCTATTACGTCAACGCGGCTCCTCATCTGGGGCATGCGTACACGACGATCGCCGCCGACGTGATGGCTCGCCATCATCGCCAGCGCGGGGAGGAGGTGTTCTTCCTGACGGGCACCGACGAGCACGGCGAGCCGGTGGCCGACGCCGCTCACGCGCTGGGAATCGAGCCGCAGGAGCTGGCGGACAGGAACGCCGAGCGGTTCAAGGCCCTCGCCCCGTTGATCGGTGCGAGCAATGACTTCTTCATCCGCACGACCGATCTGGAGCACATGGCGAAGGTCCGTGAGGTGCTCGCACGCGTGCGAGAGAACGGGTACGTCTTCGAGGGAACCTACGAGGGCTGGTACTGCCCGCGGTGCGCGGACTTCAAGGCTGAGAACGAGATCGACGCAGGCAACCGTTGTCCGATCCATCACATCGAGCTGACCCGCGAGCAGGAGGACAGCTACTTCTTCCGCCTCTCCTCCTTTCAAGAGCCGCTCGAACGGCTGTATGCCGAGCGCGGCGATTTCGTGACACCGCGGACGCGCTACAACGAGGCGCTGTCGTTCATCCGCTCGGGTTTGCGCGACGTGCCGCTCACACGGCACAAGCTGACGTGGGGAGTGCGGGTGCCGTGGGACGAGGAGCACGTGTTCTACGTGTGGTTCGACGCGCTCTTGAACTACTACTCCGCACTCGGCTATGCGTGCTCGGGAAAGGATCTGACCGCCGTCTTCTGGCCGGCGAGCTATCACGTGGTCGCGAAGGACATCCTTCGCTTCCACGCGGTCTACTGGCCGGCGCTGCTGATGGCGGCTGGGATCGAGCTGCCCGAGCACGTGTTCGTCCACGGCTATCTGCTGATGGACGGCGAGAAGATGAGCAAGTCGCTCGGCAACGTGCTCGACCCGTTCGCCGTGATCGAGCGATTCGGAGCGGACGCGCTGAGGTTCTACCTGCTGCGGGACGTTCCCTTCGGACAGGATGGCTCGGTCTCGACGGCGGCGTTCGAACAGCGCTACGACAGTGAGCTCGCGAACGACTTCGGCAACCTCGCCAGCCGGACGATCGCGATGATCGTCCGCTATCGCGACGGCGCCGTCTCCCCTGGCGAGGTCGACTCTGCGTTGGCCGCCGACTTCGCGGGTCTCGGCGAGCGGGTGGCCGAGCAGCTCGACCGGGCGGAGCTGACGCTTGCGTTGGATGAGATCTGGCAACGAGTCAGGCGCCTGAACCGGTACGTCGAGGAGCAGGCGCCTTGGCAGCTGGCAAAGGACCCGGCTCGTGGCGAGGACCTCGACCGCGTGCTACGCACGCTCGCCGAGGGGCTGCGGGCGGTGACGGTGTTGCTATGGCCCTACCTGCCGGTGAGCGCGGAGAAGCTGCTGGCCGCGCTCGGCGCTCCCGACCTTACGCTTACGGGCGCGGCGCTCGGGGCGGGAAGCATCCAGCATGTCGACTCGATCGAGTCGTTGTTTCCCAAGGGCCCACGAGATACGAACCCCAAGGGCTGATGATCGACAGTCACACGCATCTCGACCTGTGCGAGCAGCCCGACACGGAGTTGGTAGCGGCGGCGGCAGCAGCGGGGGTGACGCGAATGCTGAGCATCGGCACAGACGGCGCCTCCTCGCGCGCGGCGTTGGCTGCGGCGGAAGCGTTCCCTCAGGTGTATGCCGCGGTTGGGCGGCATCCGAACGAGGCGAGCGGCTTCGACGACGCTGATCTCGCCGAGCTGCGCGCGCTAGCCGGGCACGAGCGGTGCCTGGCGATCGGTGAGACCGGCCTCGACTTCTACCGCGATGGCGCCCCGCGCGCGGATCAGCAGCGGGCGTTCGCCGCGCAGATCGGGCTCGCCCGCGAGGTGAGCAAGCCGCTGGTGGTTCACACGCGTGCGGCCGAGGAGGGGACGCTCGAGCAGCTCGCGCGCGAAGCCGGGGGGCTCGGCGTGGTCATCCACTGCTTCTCGATGCCCAGCCGCCTCGAGGAGTGTCTGCGGCGTGGGTATGCGATCTCGTTCGCCGGCAACGTCACTTACAAAAGTGCGGCCGACTTGGCGGAGGCGGCGCGGAGGGTCCCCGACGATCGCCTGCTGGTGGAGACGGACGCCCCCTACCTGACGCCTCAGGCGGTGCGTAAGGAGCGCAACCAGCCCGCCTTCGTCGTCCACACGTTTGCGTTCCTGGCCGAGCTGCGGGGAGTCTCGGTGCGGGAGCTCGGCGCGATCGTGGAGCGCAACGCCGCGCGCATCTTCGGTTGGTGAGAAGCGTGGCCAACCCACCGGCTCAGCCCAGCTTGAGACGGATGCGCGCGTTCGACGTGCGTCCCAACCGCGAGCTGGGCCAGAACTTCCTGGTCGACTCGAACATCCTTGGGGTGATCGGACGCGCCGCGGAGCTGACCGGGGAGGACGTCGTGCTTGAGGTCGGCGGGGGGCTGGGTGTGCTCTCCGAGTACCTGGCCGAGCGCGTCCGGCACGTGCACGTCGTGGAGATCGACGAGCGATTGAGCGATGCGCTGCTCGACGCGACGGGGAGATTCACGAACGTGACGGTGCGGTGGGGCGACGCGATGAGGATCGACCTGGCTGCCCTGCGCCCGGCGCCGGAGAAGGTCGTCGCGAACCTGCCCTACGGGATAGCGGCGGGGGTGGTGCTGCGTACGATCGAAGAGCTGCCCCGCGTGGGGAGCTGGGTGGCGATGGTTCAGCGGGAGGTCGGCGAGCGCCTGGCGGCGGCGCCGGGGAGTGGCGCGTATGGAGTGCCGTCGGTGATCGCCCAGCTGGCCTGCGAGGTGCGGGTGCTGCGGGTCGTTCCGCGTACCGTCTTTCATCCCGTGCCGAACGTCGATTCGGTGCTGGTGGGGCTGAGCAGGCGCGGACCCACCGCCACGGCCTCGCTGCGAGGCCTCGTCAACGGAGCGTTCGCCCACCGGCGAAAGACCCTTGCCGGCTCGCTTGCGCTCTCGGGCCGCCTGCCCGATCACTCCAGGGATCGCATCCGCGGCGCGCTCGTCGAGCTGGGGCATCCGGCGGACGCGCGCGCCGAGCGCCTCTCTCCCGATGATTTCCGGGCGCTCGCGCGTCTGCTCGAGCTATGAGCGGCGCACCGCTCGCACACGCCCTCGCCCCCGCGAAGGTCAACCTCGGCCTGTTCCTCGGTCCCTTGCGCGAGGACGGCAAGCACGAGCTGGTTACCGTCATGCAGTCGATCTCCCTGGCCGACGCGCTGACGCTTGAGTGGGCGTCGGCCGACACGAACGAGGACGAAGTCGTCTGTCCGGGGGTGCCCGGCCCGTCCGCGGAGAACCTGGCCGCGACCGCGATGCGCGCGTTTCGCTCGGCGACCGGCTGGAACGCGCCGCCGCTGCGATTGAGCATCGTCAAGCGAATTCCCGTGGCGGGCGGCCTGGGAGGGGGCTCGGCTGACGCGGCCGGCGCCCTGCGTCTGCTGCAGCTCGTCTCGGGCCAGGGAGACGAGACTCTGCTGCGCCGGTTGGGGGCGGAGCTGGGGGCCGACGTGTCCGCACAGATCGCCCCCGGACGCTGGCTGGCCACGGGTGCGGGCGAGCTCCTCGAGCCCCTCCCGGACCCAAACCCGGCGTCGTTCGGTCTGCTCGTCCTGCCGGTCGCGGTGGCGCTCTCGACCGCAGCCGTGTACGCGGAGGCCGACCGCCTCGATCTCGCTCGCTCCACCGAGGCGCTGCGCGAGCCTCGCCGCGGCCTGCGCAGGGCGTTCGAGCTGAGCGCCGCGGTGCCGGCGGCGAGCGAGCTGTTGCACAACGACCTACAGCAGGCCGCGATATCCTTGTGCCCGGAGATCGCCGTCGCCCTCACAGAAGCGCGCGAGGCGGGAGCGGACCACGCGCTGGTGAGCGGGTCAGGGCCAACGGTCGTCGGCCTGTTTCCCCGCGCAAACGGCCTCGGCCGCGCCGAACGGGCGGCCGCTGGTCTCGCGGCCGCCCGGAGGTCAGCCGGTGGGCCGGCGCCAGCATGCGCGACGCCGGTCGATGCGGCCTTCGGGCGCGCGACCTCCGCGTGAGTCACAATTGGCGGCCACATGAGCAGAACAGCGATCAACGATCTGGTGGCCCTCTGCGCCGGCGTGTTCGGGCTGGCGCTCTACGCCGGTCTGATCCTCGTCCCCGCGTGGACCTCCTACTCGCGCTTGTGGGAGCGACTGGCGGCGACCGTCCTATCGCTGTACGTGCTCGCCGTGCTCGTGGGCGTGGGCGTCGCCGCGGCGCTCGCCATCGTCTACTTCTGGGGCTAGCGGCCCTCGAGGCCACGGCAAGATGACCGACTCGCCACAGGACGCGAGCGTCCGGGACGCGCCCGCCGGTGCGGACTTCGCGGCACTCGACGCGATCACCGAGGCCGTCGAGTCCGGCGCCGGGTTGCCCGAGGTCGTGCGAGCCGCCGCGCGGGCGCTCGAGGCGAGCCTCGCGGTGGCCGACGCTCGCGGGGCGACACTGGCCGTGGCGGCCCGCTCGCCGGCCGAGGAGCGTGCGCTCCTCACGGGAGGGGAGGGTGTGAGCAGCATGCCGCTGCGAGTGGCCGACACCGTGGTGGGGACTCTGCACATGCGCGCCCGCACCGAGCCGAGTGCTTCGATGAGGCGCCTGCTCGTGACGATGATCGCCTCGGAGGTCGAGCGCGTCAGGGCTCCTGACCGCGCGTCGGAGACGGCGGCGGGAGAGTTTCTGAGAGCGGTGCTCAGCCGGGAGCTGACCGAGCGCGACGAGCTGGTGTCGCGTGCGCGAGTGCTTTCGCTCGAGCTGCAGGACGGAGCGAGCGTGATCGTCGCTCGCGCCCATCCCCAGGCGCCCACCGAGGAGGGTTGGCGAGATCGCGTGCGGACCGTCGTCGAGCGCGGGGCGCGCGCCGTCGTCGGGCGCTCGATCGCCGCACTGTCAGAGCGTGACGGGATGGCGTTGGCGAGCGCTGAGGTACTGCTGCTGGTGCCGGGCGGAGAGCAGGACGTCGCCGCGCGCGCCGCCGACGGAGTTCTACGAGAGATGGAGGCCGGCCTGTCGGGATATACGTTCGCGATCGGTCGCAGCCGGATCGCCGAAGATCCCGCCGATCTTCCTCGCGCCGCCAGCGAGGCGCTGCTCGCCGCGAACGTCGCGCAGGGAGCCGAGGAGGGCGTGGCGCTGGCCTTCGAGCAGACGGGCGCTTACCGGCTGCTGCTGTCCGCGATGAGCGAGAACCCCGCCGAGCTGCAGCGCTTCTACGCCGAGACGGTCGAGCCGCTGGTGGCTTACGACGAGCAGTATGAGACCGACCTGCTGCGGACGCTCGAGACCTTCCTCGAGGCCGACGGCAACGTCGCGGGCACGGCCCAGCGGTTGTTCACCCACCGCCACACGATCTACTATCGGCTCGAGCGCGTGCGGGAGCTCTCGGGACTCGACGTCGGCTCGAGCGACGGACGGGAGAAGCTCAGCCTGGGATTGAAGGCGATGCGCGTGCTCGGCATCTCCTCGGCCGGTGGGCCCGCGTCCGAGACGGGTGCGGAAGGAGGGCGTGTGCCTCGTCGCTCGGGGCGCCGGTCCTAACGACGTGGCGGGCGCTCAGTGGCGTGCGCCGAACTCGATCGCATAGGTAGCGCCTGGTTCGCCGTGGCCGACGACCGAGGGAACGGGAACCGCCACGCCCACCCCGGCGTCGCGATATTCACCGGTGAGGATGATCTGGCGATGTGGAGGCGAGGCCATCCACGCGGCCACCATGTGCGCGGGAGTGGCATAGGCGCCAGTGCCCCAGCCGATGTTCTGCGCGGTAGAGAGGCTTCTCGCGTGAACGGGGTAGCGAGTGCTCGCAACGCGCGCGGCGGGCGTCTGACCGGACGGACTGTCGTGGCTGAAGAAGTCTTGACTGACCATTTCGACAGCTTGCGTGATGGCCACGGTCTGCAGTTCTCGGTTTGCCCGCAGCATTGGCAGGTGGTGTGCCGCGCGAATCCGATCGACGAGACACAGCGTTACCGCGTTGATCGCCGCCATGTTCGTCGCGGTGGGGAGCAGGTTCGCGTCCTGGCAGGGAGCCGCAGCCGTCTTTGCGACGGCGATGCTCGTCGCGACCGTGCCCACCGACATCAGGGCCACGACGACGAGCGCCACGCAGATGCGCGGCATTCTGCAAGCTCCCCTCGACAGAGTGCAGGCATCCTTGCAGACGGAGGAACTGGGCGTGTTGCGTCGTAGTAGTCACGCCTTCGTGGGCTCGGGAAGCTTCGCAGGCCGTTCTCGTGCGACGATGTGCGTCGCCTTGGGGAGTGGGGTAATTGGCAGCCCGGGAGACTTTGGCTCTTCAAGTCCTGGTTCAAGTCCAGGCTCCCCAGTCGCCTGTCTCGTCCCCGTCAAATGCGAACATATGTTCGTGGCAAGTCGGAGGACCAAAGGGCGTGGACCACGATATTCAGAGTCGGAAGCACGCCACGCTATCGCTGTGTCGAGCAGCTACTCAGATGCTCTCAGACGCTTGGGCATGCGTCCCGCCGGGGGCAACCATCGGACCTTGCGGAAGTACGCCGAGCAGATCTGGAAGGTCCCGACCGAACACTTCGATCCAGATCGTGCTCGCAACGAGGCGCTAGGTAGGGATCCCATCTCTTTGGGCAGCATTCTGGTGCAAGGCTCAACCTATGCCCGTGGGCACCTGAAGGCGAGGTTATTCAAGACGGGCCTCAAGGACCGCTTCTGTGAGATGTGCGGACAGGACGAAACATGGAAGGGTCGGAGAATGGCCTTGATCCTCGACCACATAAACGGCGTAGCTGACGACCATCGACTTGAGAATTTACGGATCGTATGTCCCAACTGCGCGGCAACCCTCGACACGCATTGTGGCCGACAGAACCGCCTCGGGATGGAGCGGCGTGACTGTCTGAACTGCGGGGCGGGATTCTGGCCCAGCTATGCGTCCCAGCGCTACTGCTCGCGCTATTGCGGTATTAGACGTAAGCGCGAGGGACGCTCGCCGCCGGAGCAACGCAAGGTCAAACGGCCTCCCTACACGCATTTACTGAGAGAGATAGATGCGCTTGGATACAAGGGCACCGGGCGCCGGTATGGGGTGTCCGACAACGCAATTCGCAAATGGCTGTATTGGTATGAGAAGGAGCGAGCAGAGGGATCCAGCGATCGCTCGGTGGCGACTGGAATAGCATCCAAGCCGTGAGCGCGCCCACAGTCTTGATCCTCGCCGCGGGCAAGGGCACGCGCATGCGCTCGAGGACGCCGAAGGTGCTGCACGAGATCTGCGGTCGCCCGATGGTCCTGTGGCCGGTGCTTGCGGCGCTCGAGGCGCGGGCAGGGAAGATCGTGGTGGTCGATTCCCCCGAGCGCGCGCTCGAGCAGGTGCTGCCGGATGGGGTGGAGCTGGCCGTGCAAGAGCATTCGAACGGCACCGGCGGGGCGGTTGCCGCGGCGATGGCGCAGATCGACTCGCTGCTGGACGGAGATGCCCCCGTGGTGATCCTGAGTGGGGACGTGCCGCTGGTGAGAGCGGAGACGATCCGCGGGCTGACCGACGCTCACGAGCGCAGCGGCGGCGCCGCCACGATGGCGACGACCACGCTCGAGGATCCGAGCGGCTATGGGCGGGTGGTGCGCGACCGAGGAGGAGCAGTGGAGCGGGTCGTGGAGACGAAGAGGGACGGGGACGCGACACCGGCAGAGCTTGAAATCCACGAGGTGAACACAGGCCTCTACGCGTTCGAGGTACGGGCGCTGCAGGATGCGCTGCCGCGGCTGAGCACGGAGAACGCCCAGGGCGAGCTGTATCTACCACAGGTGCTCGATCTGCTCAGAGCCGACGGCGCGCTGGTCGCGGGGCACGAGGTCGAGGACCAGGGGCTGGTGTTGGGGGTCAACGACAGGTCGGCCCTGGCGCGGGTGCGAGCGATCGCCCAAGCGGAGATCCACGAGCGGCACATGCGCGCGGGGGTGGGCATCGTCGATCCTGCCGCCACGGTGATCGATGTGGACGTGGAGATCGGCAGCGACACGACAATCGAGCCGTTCACGACGATCAAGGGCAGCACGAGGATCGGGGACGGGTGCGTGGTGAGGCACTCCTATCTCGTGGACTGCGTGCTCGAGGATGGCGCGAGCGTCGGTCCGTTCGGTTACCTGCGCCCGGGTGCCGTGCTGCGCAAGGGCGCCAAGGCGGGGACGTTCGTGGAGGTGAAGAACTCGGACATCGGCGAAGGGGCGAAGATTCCCCACCTGTCCTATGTGGGGGACGCGGACGTGGGAGAGCAGACGAACCTGGGCGCCGGGACGATCACCGCCAACTACGACGGCTATGAGAAGCACCGCACGAAGATCGGCAGGCGTGTGCGCGGCGGGGTGGACACCTCGTTCGTGGCGCCGGTGACGGTGGGCGACGACGCATGCACAGCGGCCGGGTCGGTGGTCACCGACGATGTGCCGGAGGGCGCGCTGGCGGTGGCGAGGGCCAGGCAGGAGAACGTCGAGGGCTACAGGGAGCGACGGGACAGCCGTCTACAATCCGAGAAGAGATGACCGGCGCGATGGACACGCGTACGCAGTCCTCGCGGGCGAGCCTGCCGATCGACTACAACAAGCGGCTGATGCTGTTCAGCGGGCGGGCGAACCCGCAGCTGGCGGTGGACATCGCGGACAAGCTCGAGGTGGACCTCGGGCCGGTGACGTTGAAGACGTTCTCCAACGGCGAGGTGTACTGCCGTTACGACGAGTCGATTCGCGGGGCGGACGTGTTCATCGTGCAATCCACGTGCGGAAACCCGCAGACGGGGGTCACGGCGAACGACTCGCTGATGGAGCTGCTGTTCATGATCGACGCGGCCGTCGGCGCTTCAGCCCACAGGGTGATCGCGGTGACGCCGTGGTTCGGGTATTCCAGACAGGACAAGAAGTCCGCCCCACGCGAGCCGATCTCCGCGCGGTTGGTCGCGCGCATGCTCGAGTCCGCGGGGGCCGACAGGGTGCTGACGATGGACCTGCACGCCGGACAGATCCAGGGCTTCTTCCAGAAGCCGGTCGATCACATGACGGCGTTGTTCATGCTGACGCAGTACTTCGGCGATCTCGGGCTCTCAGACCTGGTGGTCGTCGCGCCCGATGCGGGCAGGGTGAAGCTGAACAAGAAGTTCGCGTCGAAGATCGGCGCGGAGCTGGCGATCCTCGACAAGGAGCGTCCGGCCCAGCAGGTGGCGGAGATCGGCTATGTGATCGGCGACGTGAAGGGCAAGACGGCGGTGATCGTCGACGACATGATCGACACCGCGGGAACTTTGAAGGCGGCCGCGCGGACCGTGATCGAGGAGGGTGCGGCGCGCGTGTATGCGGCGGCCACGCACGCCGTGTTCTCAGGCGACGCGTTCGAGAACCTGAAGACCTCGGGCATCGAGGAGATCGTCGTGACCGACACGATCCCGGTGCGGTCCGGGCATCCGGAGAACATCCGCGTGCTGCCATGCGCGGAGCTCTTGACCGACTCGATTCGGCGGATCTTCGTCGACGACTCGGTCAGCGAGGTGTTCGGCGGCGAGAACCAGCTGTTCTGAGCGAGGACGCTCCCCCAGACGTCGCTCGAACGGTGCACCGGCCGAGGTGGGCGCTGCCCCGCGGCCGGGCCAGGGCGGCGATCGTCGTGGGGGTGGTGGTGTTCCTGGCGATCAGCGGTCTGCTCGCGAGGTTCCTGTCGACGGAGAACACCGAACGAGACGCCGTGCTGGCGGTGCTGAGCGCGCAGGCGAGGGGCGATGCGGCGGGGATGCTCGCCCGCCTCGGCCGTTGCGGTGAGCAGCCGGCGTGCGCGGCGACCGAGCGCAGGAATGCGGCCGGTCTGAGGCGTTCAGGGGCAGTGAAGATCCTGTCGTTGAAATCCTCCACCGCCTATTCGCTCACCGGTGGGCACGGGCGCACGCGCGTGGCGTGGATCGTGATCGGGAGGCTGCCGGTGGTGCAGTGCGTGGAGGTGCGACGCGCCGGAAGCGTGCTCGGTGGGATGGCGGTCTCGCTCCAGTACCTGAGCGCGCCGATTCCCAACGAAGCCAACTGCTGAGTCTTGAGCGTTGATAGAGTCGGCGGCCGCCATGGCCAGCACTTCTACCAAGCTCGACGCAACCAGCCGCTCCGCGGACGGCTCGCGCTCGGCGCGACGCCTGCGCCGCTCGGGACGCGTGCCCGGGGTCCTGTATGGAGGCGACGGCGATGCGGTCAGCTTCGACGCCGATGCGCGCGAGCTGCGCTTGGCGCTGGCCCAGTCGGGAGCCGTGCTCGATTTGAGCATCGACGGCAAGAAGGCGACGCCGGTGGTGTTGAAGGAGGCGCAGCGCCATCCCGTACGCGGTGAGACGGTCCACGTGGACCTGCTGCGCGTGCGCCTGGACGAGGCGATCCACGCCGTCGTGCCGTTGGAACTGCTCGGCGCTGACGACTCGCCGGGTGTGAAGGAAGGCGGCGTGCTCGAGCAGATCACCCGCGAGCTGAACGTCGAGGCTCTGCCGACGGCGATCCCCGAGTCGATCTCCCACGAGGTCGGCGAGATGCAGATCGGCGAGACGATCACGCTCGGCGCGGTGGCGATTCCCGAGGGTGTGACGCTGCTCGACGACGTCGAGGAGACGGTGGTCGCGACGTTGTCGCCGCCGCGCTTGCAGGTCGAGGCCGACGAGGAGATCGAGACCGAGACGGAGCTCGTCGGCGAGGACTCGGCCGAGGGCGGGGGTCAGGACGGCGCCGCGGACGGCTCCGACGGCTCCGGCGAGGAGTAGCAGCTTCTGCGACGCCCCTTCGGCGGCGGCGGCGCGATCGACTGGCTGGTCGTCGGACTGGGCAACCCGGGGCGCGAGTATGCGGGCACCCGCCACAACGTGGGGTTCGCCGTGGCCGAGGCGCTCGTGGAGCGGTGGGGATTGGGCAGGGCGAAGGAGCGCTTTCGCGCACGGATCGCCGAGGGCCGGGTCGACGCGACCCTCGGCTCCGCGCCACCGCGCGTGGCCGTGCTGTGCCCACAGACGTTCATGAACGACTCCGGCCGCTCGGTGGGTCCTGCGCGCGGCTCCTACAAGCTTCCGCTGGAGCGTGTGGTGGTGGTCTACGACGAGATCGACCTGCCGTTCGGCGAAGTACGGACTCGCATGGGAGGAGGAACGGCGGGGCACAACGGCATGAAGTCCCTGAAGCGAGAGCTCGGCGGTGGTGACTTCTGGAGGGTGCGTGTCGGCGTTGGACGGCCTGAGAGCACCGACCCGGAGATCGTCTCCGCGCACGTGCTCGGGCGCTTCCGCGAGAGCAGGGCGCAGGTGCAGGAGCTGGTCGAGCGCGCCGCCGAGCAGGTGGAGCGCATCGTCTTGGGCGACGGTCCCGAGCCGGCCTCGGTCGAGCCGGCGAGCTAGATGGCTCAGGCGAGTGCATCCGGCGCCCTGCGCTCGCTGCTGGGGCTCGTGCAGGAGGACGAGTCGGCCCGGCGCCTGTCGCGAGACGGCGGCCACGCATTCGTATCGAGCTCGCTGCGACCGTACCTGATCGCCGCGTTGGCGGATATCGAGTGGCCCACACGCGAGCGGGCGACGCTGGTGGTGGTCGGGGACGATCGGGCGGCGCGTGACCTGGCGGCGGACCTGCGCGCGTGGCTCGCGCCGCGGCACGTGCGCTACTACCCGTCGCGAGGGGTTGCATATGAGTCCCATCTCACCCCGCCCCCGCACCTGGTCGGCCTGCGCGTGGCCGCGCTCGACGCACTGCTCGATCCGGTCAAGGCCGGAGAGGAGCCTCCGGTGGTCGTGGTCAGCGCAGTGGCACTGTCGGAGAAGGTGCCCGATCCGGCCCTGCGCCCGCACTCGTTCACGTTGCGCGTGGGCGATCTGCTGGACCTCGACGAGTGCGCCGAGCAGCTCGTGGGGGCAGGCTACGAACGCGCCGACCAGGTGGAGGAGCGTGGACAGTTCGCCTTGCGCGGAGGGTTGTTGGACGTCTTCGGAGCGACCGAGGAGCGAGCGGTACGGGTGGACATGTTCGACGTGGAGATTGAATCGTTGCGCTGGTTCTCGACGTTTACCCAGCGCTCACTCGGCGACGCGGAGTCGGTGGAGATCGCCCCGGCGGCCGAGCTCGCGGCCGAGCATCGCAACCGGGTTGGCGCCGCCGAGCTCGCGGAGATCGCGGCGGCGACCGGCGCGTTCGGCCCGGGCGGCAAGCGGGACGGATCGGGGCGCCCGGATATCGCCGAGCTGCTGCCGGTCGAGCGGTTCGGCGCGCTACTCGACCTGGTCGAGGGTGAGACCGAGCTGGTGGTGGCCGCCGAGGAGGAGCTCGCCCCGGCGCTGAGCGATCATTGGACGGACGTTTGCGCGGCGTTCGGCGACGAGGACGCTCATCACCTGTACGTGAGCCCCGAGAGCATCCATTCGGCGCTGCGCGAGCGGGCACGGATCTGGCTGTCGGGGATCTCGGGTGGACAGGAGATCGAGCTGCGGGCGCAGTCGGCGGACACAGCGGCACGCACGCTTGCGGAGGCTGAGCCCGAGCTCGAGAAGCTCGTCCGCTCCGGCTACAGGACGGTCGTGGCGTTCCCCCGCCGCGGCGAGGGCGAGCGCGCCGCCTACAACCTGGGTCGGCTCAAGGCGGCGTGGTTGGGCGAGGGAGTCGGCGTCGCCGGGGCGCCGATCGAGCCGTCGCTGCGATTCGCCGCGGCCTCGCTGCGCGAGGGCTTCGTGGCCCCCGGGCTGAAGCTGGCGGTGTTCCCCGAGCACCGTCTACTGCGTCGCCGGCGCGCCGAGCGAGGGCGTGCCGGAGGATCGGGCACGGACGGCGCCCCCGGGAGCAGTGGGGAGATAGGCCGGCGCAGAGGCGCGCTGCGCTCGTTCACCGAGCTGCGCACGGGGGACATCGTCGTGCACGAGGATCACGGCGTCGCGCGGTTCGCGGGCTTCGAGACGCGGACCGTGGCGGACGTGACACGGGACTATCTGTATCTCGAATACCAGGGTGACGACCGGGTGTTCGTGCCCACCGACCAGCTCGCGAAGATCTCGCGGTACGTGGGATATGGAGCCCGCCCGCCCGGCGAGCACCCGCCGCTGAGCAAGCTGGGGGGCACGCGCTGGGAGACGATGAAGGCGCGCGCGCGGCGCGCGGCCCAAGAGCTGGCGGGCGAGCTGTTGAGCCTGTACGCCGAGCGCCGCCGGCGCAGCGGCCACGCGTTCGAGCCGGACTCCGATTGGCAGCGCGAATTCGAGGAGCGGTTCCCCTACTCGGAGACGCCCGACCAACGTGAGGCGATCGAGTTGGTGAAGGCCGACATGGAGGCTCCGCGGCCGATGGACAGGCTGATCTGCGGGGACGTCGGCTACGGCAAGACAGAGGTGGCACTGAGGGCCGCGTTCAAGGCGGCCAACGAGGGCAAGCAGGTGCTGATGCTGGTGCCGACGACGATCCTCGCCCAGCAGCACTACGGCACCTTCGCCGAGCGGCTGGCCGACTATCCGATCACGCTCGAGCACGTCTCGCGGTTCCGCACCCCCGCCGAGCAGAAAGCCGCTGTGAAGGGCTTCGCCGAAGGACGCGTCGACATCCTCGTGGGCACGCACAGGGTGCTCTCACGCGACGTGCGGGCCAAGGACCTCGGCTTGCTGATCGTCGACGAGGAGCAACGCTTCGGGGTCAAGCAGAAGGAGCTGCTGCGCCAGCTGAAGTTGAAGGTCGACGTGATCGCGATGTCCGCCACGCCGATTCCCCGCACGCTGCAGATGTCACTCGCCGGTCTCAGGGACATCTCGGTGATCGAGACGCCGCCGGAGGGCCGTCGGCCGGTGAAGACCTACGTCGGTGAGTATCACGAGGAGCTCGTTCACCGGGCGATCGTGCGCGAGCACGAACGCGATGGCCAGGCTTTCTTTCTGCACAACCGTGTCGACACGATCGAGGAGACCGCCGAGCGGCTGCGCGCGCTCTGTCCGGGGGTTCGGTTCGCCGTTGCCCACGGGCAGATGGGCGAGGGGGAGCTCGAGGCCGTGATGATGGACTACCTACGGGGGGGCGCCGACGTGCTCGTGTGCACGTCGATCATCGAGTCGGGGATCGACATCCCGCAGGCGAACACGCTGATTGTCGAGCACGCCGACACGTTCGGCTTGGCCCAGCTCTACCAGATCCGTGGTCGGGTGGGACGCAGCCGGGAGCGGGCCTACGCCTACCTGCTCTACGACGCAGCCGCGTCGCTCACCGCCGAGGCGGCACAACGGCTTTCGGCGCTGTCCGACTACACCGAGCTCGGCGCGGGGTTCAAGATCGCGATGCGCGACTTGGAGATCCGCGGCGCGGGCAACCTGCTCGGCGACGAGCAGTCCGGACATGTGGCGGCGCTGGGGTTCGAGCTGTACATGCAGATGCTCGACGAGGCAGTGCGGGCGGCCGGGCCGGTCGACGAGGAGGCCGAGTTGGCCGAGCCGGTGCGCCTGGACGTGAACGTCGACGCTTACGTGCCGTCCGACTACGTGCCATACGAGCAGGCGAAGATCGAGGTGCACCGTCGTGTGGCGGGCGCCCTGGAGGTGGCCGACGTGGAGCGCTTGCGGGAGGAGCTCGAGGATCGCTTCGGCCCGGTGCCCGAGCCGTTGGGGAACCTGCTCGCGCTGCAGCGCGCGCGGATCAAGTTCGGCCAGGCCGGGGCGCAGACGGTGAGCTTCCACGGCGACCGCCTGGCGGTGGTGCCGATCGAGCTGGACTCGGTGCGCGCGAAGCGGCTGCGCCAGGAGCTGCCCGAGGCGTTGTATGAGTCAGGGCGAGCGCAGGTGTCCGTGCGCGTCCCGAAGGAAGGCCAGGAGCGCTTCCCGGCGGTTGTAAGAGCGGCCGATGTGCTGCTGGCGGTCATGCGGGAGGCAGCGTAGATCGAGGTTTAAGCTCGTCTTGAACGGCTCGTCTTGAGCGGATTTAAGCTCGTCTTGAGAAACTCCTTAAGCACGACAAGTGAAGTTTCCGCTAGAGTGCCCGCGTCGTGTCCAAGACACTCCGCTGCATACCGGCGCTAGGCGCCGTTTTCTTTGCCCTCATGGGTCTGTCCGCCTGTGGGGGAGGCATCCCTGGCGATGCGGTCGTGCAGGTCGGCGGCACGTCGATCGCCAAGACGACCTTCCAGCACTGGCTGTCGGTAGCCGCCTCCTCGAGCGCGCAGACGACCCCGGGGACGACCGCGCCCAAGCCGGTCGTGCCGGATCCGCCGACCTACTCGGCATGCGTCGCGCATCTGGAAGCGACCGCTGCGAAACCGGCCAAAGGTCAGGCCAAGCCCACCTCGGCACAGCTGAAGTCCCAGTGCGAACAGCAGTACAAAACCTTGCAGCAGGAGGTTCTCGGCTTTCTGATCTCCTCCCAGTGGGTGGTCGGCGAGGCTGCCGATCAGGGTGTGAAGGTGTCCGACGCGGAAGTCAAGAAGCAGTTCGAACAGATCAAGAAGCAGCAGTTCCCGAAAGCCGCCGACTTCCAGAAATTCCTCGCCAGCTCGGGGCAGACGGTCTCAGATCTGCTGCTGCGCGTGAAGCTGAACCTGCTTTCGTCGAAGATTCAGAAAAAGATCGCTTCCAAGAAGACGTCCGTGACGAAGGCGCAGATCGCCAAGTACTACAAAGAAAACATGCAGCGCTTCGGCGTGCCGGAAAAGCGCGACCTGGAGATCATCCTCACGAAGGCCGAACCGGCAGCCAAGAGCGCTCTACAGGAAGTCCGCTCGGGCAAGAGCTTTGCAAGCGTCGCCAAGCGCGTGTCGATCGATCCCGCCAGCAAGACGAAGGGCGGTGTGCTGCCCGGAGTTGTGCGCGGCCAGGAGGAGAAGGCACTCGACAGTGCGGTCTTCGCCGCAAAGACGAACGTGCTGAGCGGGCCGATCAAGACGCCCTTCGGCTATTACGTATTCGAGGTGACGAAGGTGACGGCCGGTAGCCAGCAGACGCTGGCGCAGGCCGAAGCGTCGATCAAGCAGCAGTTGACCGCCCAGCAGCAGCAGACGGCACTCAGCACGTTCGTCAAAGGCTTCAAAAAGAAGTGGACCGCCAAGACGGATTGTCGTGCGGGCTATGTGGTGATGGACTGCAAGCAGTTCAAAGCGCCGAAGACGCCCTCCACGCCCACACCGGTCACTCCGCAGACGAGCACTCCGCAGACGAGCACCCCGCAGACGAGCACTCCGACGCAGAGCACCACGGCGCCCAGCACCAAAAAATAGGCCGCTCCCGGTGATGCGGGCCTCGCAACCCGGACGGTTCTCTCCTCACGGCAGCCGACCCACGGGATGAGTCGGATCGAGCGAGTCCACGCCCGGCAGATTCTCGACAGCCGGGGCAATCCGACGATCGAGGTTGAGGTGGGCCTGCGGTCCGGCGCTCACGGTCACGCGGCGGTCCCGTCGGGGGCGTCGACCGGCGAGTTCGAGGCGACCGAGCTGCGCGACGGCGGCGAGCACTGGCAAGGCAAGGGCGTGACGCGGGCGGTGACGAACGTGAACGGGGAGATCGCCAAGGCGATCGCGAGCGTGGATGCCGCCGAGCAGCACGTGCTCGATCGGACGCTGATCGAGCTGGACGGGACTCCCAACAAGTCGCGGCTGGGTGCCAACGCGATCCTCGGGGTGTCGCTGGCCGCGGCGCACGCGCAGGCGGCCGAGGAGGGCCTGGCGCTGTGGCGGTACCTGGGCGGTGAGACGGCCCGGGTGCTGCCCGTGCCGATGATGAACGTGCTCAACGGAGGAGCTCACGCGGACAATAAAGTCGACTTCCAGGAGTTCATGGTCGTGCCGTGTGGAGCGGAGACGTTCTCCGAGTGCCTGCGCATGGGCACCGAGGTGTTCCACGCGCTCAAGCGCACCCTGCACGAGCGTGGGCTGGGAACGGCGGTAGGCGACGAGGGCGGATTCGCGCCCGACCTCGACTCCAACGAGGATGCGCTGAGGATGCTGATGGCGGGTATCGAGGCGGCCGGCTATGAGCCGGGCAAGGATGTGGCGATCGCACTCGACCCGGCCGCCAGTGAGATCCATCGCGACGGGCGCTACGTGCTCGAGCACGAGGGACGCACCCTGAGCGCACACGAGTTGGCCGACTACTGGGCCGATCTCATCGCCCGCTACCCGATCCTGTCGATCGAGGACGGCATGGACGAGGAGGACTGGGACGGCTGGCGTGCGCTCACCGACCGAGTCGGCACCGTCACGCAGCTGGTCGGCGACGATCTGTTCGTGACCAACACCGATCGCCTGCGCCGCGGCATCGAGGCGGGCGTGGCCAACTCGATCCTGATCAAGGTGAACCAGATCGGCACCCTCACCGAGACGCTCGAGGCGATCGCGATGGCGCGCGAGGCGGGCTACACGGCGGTGATGAGTCACCGCTCGGGAGAGACCGAGGACGTGACGATCGCCGACCTGGCGGTGGCCACCGGGTGTGGACAGATCAAGACCGGCGCTCCGTCACGCTCAGACCGGGTCGCCAAGTACAACCAGCTGCTGCGCATCGAGGAGCAGCTCGGTGTCGACGCCGAGTTCCCCGGGCGCTCGGTCTTCTCCCGCTAGACGGTCTGCGTGATGGTCCTGACCCGCAAGGCTCCGCGGAGGTGAAGGACTTGCAGGAGGTCAGCGGGTGGCAGCGAATGCGAGAGAATGCAGTCGAGAGCTCGCGTGCGCTGGGACAGGTTGGGCCGCGTCGCGCTGGGAGGCGTGGTGGTGGCGCTTGCCTACCTGTACTTGAGTGCCGGCATTCACATGCTTTCGACGTGGCAGCAAGCCCGCAGCGACAGTCGCAAGGTGGTCGCGATGGAGCATGAACACGCCCAGCTCGTCCGCCAGCGCGAAGGGCTCGGCAAACGGGGCACGCTCGAAGCGGAGGCGCGCCGGTTGGGAATGATGCATAAGGGCGAGCAGCCGTACATCGTGAACGGCCTGCCCAACGATTGACCGCCAACGATTGACCGGGACCGGCCAGACGGGTCGAGAGTCGCGTGTGTGCACTCTAACCCCCGTTGCATCCTTCACTTAGAGTCGGCAATCATAGGACGCTAATCTCGGCCGAGTGTCGTTCGAGAACGCGATCTACCAGTGGCGGCAGGGTGAACGACGCTTGCTGTCGGCTCCCGCCGAGCGCCGGGCGCTGCAGGAGCGCGTCACGGATGCGCTCGTCGCGGAGTTGCGCAGGCGCTTGGGCGGTCGATTCTCGACGGAGGAACTCGTCGAGCTGTACGACCGTGGCTCGGCCTGGTGCCTACAGCTGGCGATGAAGGTGGCCCCGGAGGATCCGTGGGCTTGGGAGGCCGGCGTGGTGGTGGACGCGGCGTTCGGCAGATACCTGCGCGAGGCGGCGGACTACGCCGGGGGCCGCAGGGAGGTGGGAGCCTGAAGCGATTGACTGGAGTGGACGGTGCTACGAGGCGCGGAGACGTCAGTCGTCGTCGCCGACGCGGCGGATGACGATCCGATCCTCTTCGACCGCCACCTCGACCGGCCGGTGGCCGGCCCAGTGCTCGGCATAGATCGGGTTGTCCTGGACGGCGGGATCGAGCCACAGTCCATAGCCCTCCTCGCCGTGATCGAACGTTCCCTCCAGCGGGGCTGCGCCGCGTGAGGGGCCTCGCCGTCCGCGACCGCCGCGACGGCTGCGGCGTCGAGCCCGGGGCGCGTCCTCCGCGTCGGTGTCCGAGTCCGCGTCAGGGTCCTGTCCCCTCTCCGCGGCCTCGGCCTTCGCCCGCTCGGCCTCGATCTCGGCAGCCTCAAGCTCGGCTGCGATCAGCGCATCGTCCTCTGCGCGCAAGTCGATCTCCTCGGGGTAACTTGTCGCGGTCGGACTGTCCGCTGTCCCCTCATCGCTGACCAACTCATTCTGGCGCTTGAATTGCTCGATGTCGCGCACGGTGACCTCGAGCTGATGCGCCACCCAGGCGTCGGTACGGCCCTGGCGCACCCATGTGCGGATCTGGTTCAGGTGCGGGCGCAGAGATCTCCGAGGCATGGACGGTCCGGGAGACTAGCGTATGCGCCGGGACCGGGAATTGCCCAGATGCAGCATCGTCCCGCTCGGGCGTCCACGCAAGCCGTCGCCCGACCGGCAGGTTCGCGTTCACCCGGTCCTCGGGCTATGCTTGGCGGACTGGCGGCAGGGGGGCAGCCGGGCCGTCGCCTATCGGCAAACGAGGAAGGGCACCCATGCTGGTTCTGACGCGGAAGTCCAACCAGAGCATCATGATCGGGGATGAAATCGAGGTCTCGGTGCTTTCGGTCATGGGCGAGAAGGTGCGGATCGGCATTCAGGCGCCGCAGAAGGTGCCGGTCTTCCGCAAGGAGATCTACCTCGAGATCCATCGAGAAACAGGCGCCGTCGTCGTCACCGAGGACGGTCGCGCGCCACACGCACCCGCGACGGGCGAACCGGCGGCGGACGTCGACG
>DASXIB010000030.1:0-1940 GCA_036498245.1 Solirubrobacteraceae bacterium | reverse complement strand
AGACCCCATCGGTACCGCTTGGCTCGCAGAAGGGCGAGGCGATCGCGGTAGTAGTCGACGTCTGCCTGGAGCTGCTCGACTGGCTCTGAGCTCACGTGTCGAACTCCAACACCGAGTACGCACTGGAGGCCAGGATGTCGCGGACCCCTTCGCGGCTCCCTGGCTGTTGCTGGTGGCAGACCACGAATGGCTGATGGGTTCCCATGTCGAAGATGGCGATCACGGTGCCGCCGCGCACCGGATCGGGTCGACCGACCTCCGTCACGCAATCGAGGTGCCCGCGGCGCGACCACAATCGGAAGATGCGCTGCGTGCGCGGCGCCCGGCCCAGTTCGAGTTCGATCCCCTTGCGGAGGTCGCGGTAGGCCAGCTCGATGGTGCGCTGATCGTCGGTGATCCCGGGTATGAAGAACGTCGTCACCGCGCGACTACAGTCCGCGCTCGCGAGCGTCGTCGCTCAACGCCTTGCCGAGCACCGCGGGCTGAGTCCGAGCTTCAAGCTCGGCGATCAGCTTTGCGTGTCGCGAGAACTCTCGGTGCACCGAGTCCTGCAACCCCTGCACGAGCGACTCCAAGTGCTCCACCCGAGCCTCGAGTGCCCGAAGATGATCCGGTTCAGAAACGTAGGGGGCAGGCTTTCCTGGTTCCGCGGCCGTTGCCGCCGCACGGCGAACCTGGCGGATCCGTGCGATCAGGCCGTCGCGGTCGCGCACACTCATCGCCGGCCCGGGCGCGTGGTCGGCCGCGGGCGCGGCGGATAGCGGCGCCGTTCCTCGGCGGTCATCTGACGGATGACCAGCGATCCCTGCTGGACCTGCTCGCGCACCAACTCGAGCTTCTCGGCGCGCTTCTCCTCCGCTCGCTCGCGAGAGCTCTTCATTGGCCTCGCTCTTCCTTTCGCCGGCGCGATCAGACCTTGTCGGGGGGAGATTCGCTGCGTCGGCAGGAAGAACCCCACGGGGGATAACACCCCCCGCAGACTCACCGTAGCACTCGCCACCCCCGACGCACGATGCCTCTCAACCCGGCGCCGCCGGGCGAGGCGATCGGGCGACTAAAAGCTCCACACGGCCACGACCGCGTACTGCAGCCGCGGCGGCGAAGAGGAAGCCGGCACTACCGCTCCGCGGCTGCCGGCTCGCTGTCGGGAAGGGGCGCCGGATCCAGCTCCCCCCGCTTGCGCGCATCCTTCTTGGCCTGCTTGTCCAGCCTGCGCTCGCGAAGCTTCTGCTCGCGGGCGAGCTTCGCAAACGTCGTCTTCTTCTTGCCTCCTGAAGCCATGCGTTTGTCCTTTCTCGTGAAATCTCACAAACCAGCGTGTCATGGTCCCCGCGGCAATCAACCGCGTGACACCACCGGCGGCCCGCAGATGCAGCGCTGGGCGCCGCCGCGGGCCGGCCGCACCCACACCGTCCAGCTGTGTTAGCTACACCAACCGAACGTTCGCGGCAGCAGGTCCCTTCGGGCCCTGCTCGGTCTCATACGACACCTTCGCGCCCTCGGCCAACGACCTAAAGCCGCCGCCCTCGATCGCGGAATGATGAACGAACAGGTCCTTGCCAGCTTCATCGGGCGTGATGAAGCCATAGCCCTTGTCGTCGCTGAACCACTTCACGGTTCCAGTTGCCATGCTTTCCCTCCCGGGAGATCTGTGCTGCGAAACGCGGCGGATGCAAGAGCAACAACTACGGGACGCGGGCACTCGTTCGACGGGCAGTCCGCCCGACACCACCCGCAGTCTAGAAGACTCCTCAGCCGTTCTCCCGGCCGGACGTCGACTTTCGCTCCGAGCCGAGCACGTCTGCCAGTGCGGCGTCGATCTCCGGATGGGAGAACTGAAACCCCGAATCCGCCAGCGTCTTGGGCATCACCCGCTGCCCGGTGGTGACGATAGTCGCCATCTCGCCGTACAGCAGCGCAAGCGCGAAGCCGGGCACGGG
>DASXIB010000029.1:0-2196 GCA_036498245.1 Solirubrobacteraceae bacterium | reverse complement strand
GGAGGGACTGTCGGACGGGTATTTCGTGCGACCCACCCTGTTCGCGGGCGTCACCAACGACATGACGATCGCGAGGGAAGAAATCTTCGGGCCGGTGCTCTCGATCCTCACCTACCGCGATGACGATGACGCTGTCGAGATCGCCAACGACACGACCTATGGCCTGCACGCCTACGTCTTTTCGTCCAATCTCACGCGAGCGCGTCGCGTCGCGTCCCGACTCGAGGCGGGCCGGGTGGCGATCAACGGCGGCTACCAGCACCTGTCTCCGTTCGGGGGCTTCAAGCAGTCAGGCATAGGACGGGAATACGGCGCCTACGGCCTTGAGGGCTTTCTCGAACCGCGGTCAGTGATGGAGTGACTGACGCGCCCGGACACAGGGTCCCGTCGGCAGGAGTCTTCCCTGGAGATCGCCCGCGGCGCCCTGCCTCGAGCATAGGCACGCCTCGACCCGCCGGGGGATGGCGTCCGCACGCGGCTGCTTGGGCTGCTAAATGAGCAGTCCGGCCATTGCCAATGGCCTGCCCGAACGTGACCTATGCCGGATACACCCGGCCACGCACCCGGCCCGGATCCCCATGCTCGCGCGAGCACGAATGCAGGTCTCGACTACCCCGTTGCGACGCACCTCCTTCTCGCCACGAGCAGGTCTCGCTGCGCCCGCTTTGTCGCCGTTGCGGTCATCCGTCGAGCACGTGCCGCCACCGCAAAAGCAATCATTCGCGACACGCGCGGTTTCGACGCTTTAGGGGGCCCGCCTCGCTGCCCGAGCAGCAGAGCCTCACACCGATGGGGGGGTGCGAAGGCTCTATGGGCTTACGACCATCGCCCGCTTGATCCGCGCGAAATCTTCCTGCGGGATCTCGAACAAGCCGAAGCGGAATACGTACCCCCAATGCTTCTTGTCCTTGATGAAGGTGAGCTCGGCGATCAGCGGCCGGATTGGCGCCTCGACACACTTTGCAAATTCGAGGTTACGCCGCCATGGCCGGAACCCTGGAGTCATTTCCACCCGATAGGGCTCGTCGTCCGCCACTCGGCCGATCGCAGTGAACGCCTGCACCGGCTCGCCGTGGTGAAGACTTGTCTTCGACGAATAGAAAACGAGCCAGTCCCCAGCCTGTAGCCGCTTTAGTCCCGACGCCTTACCGTGTCCAGCTTGCGTAAACCCGCCGTCGACGCCTTGTCGGACGTGATCCCGGCTGATCGTGTTCACCCAATGCTTCATCGGCTCGATGATCCCTCGTCGTCGAAGCGGTCGTCCCAAGAGGGTTAGGCGCAGCTAGTTCACGCCTGACGCGGTCACGATGCTCTCGTGGCCGCTTTAGCGGCAATGGAGTTGTGGCAGGCGTCTCGTGCCGTGGGAGGCGAGGTGTTCGCGGGGGTCGTTGCGACGGGGATCAGCCGTGATCAGCTTGGCGGATCAGGGACTCGTTGAGGTCGATGAACGTGTGCATCGCTTGGTCGACGGCGTGGGTGTTGCCGGTGGCGAGCAGGTCGAGCAGCAGACCGCGGGTCACGGCCACCCCCAGCCGCGCGTGCGCTCGCGCTTGTGGCTCGGGCACTCCCTGGGCAATGCTCGCCTGCGCCAAGGGCTCTACCCAGTCCTCGACGATCCCGTCGAGAAACTCGGTCGCGTGCGCGCGGCCCTGCAGGGCCTGGCCGTAGAGCTCGAAGAACAGTCGTTCGCTGGGCCATAGCGACGGATCGGAGATGTGCTTCCACCATTTCCAAAGCGCCTCGCGCGTCGGCCGCGCCGGATCAGGCAGCAGGGTGCGCAGCCGCTCGCGCTGGCGCTCCTCGGTGGTGCGCACGATCTCGATCCACAGCCGATCCTTGGAGCCGAAGTGGAAGATCAACATCCGGTGGCTGGTAGCGAGCGCGCTAGCGAGCGTGCGCAAGCTCAGATCGCCGATCCCATGCGCCGCGACGTAGTCAACCGCGGCATCGAGCAACTCCTGCCTGGGGTTCTTGCCAGCCACCCGAGATCACTGTACCATGTGGTACATGCACCCGATCACAGTTTCCACCGATGTCTCCCAACCCCGCGAAGCCGTCTACGACTTCCTCGACGTCCTCGCCAACCACGAACGATTCACAGACCACATGATGCGCGACTGGCAAGTCGAAGGCCCCGAACGGGGAGTCGGCGCCAAAGCCAAGCTCAACTCCGTGCTCGGCGGCCGCTCCGACCCC
>DASXIB010000028.1:0-105701 GCA_036498245.1 Solirubrobacteraceae bacterium | reverse complement strand
CGTGGTCGACTGCGCCCCGAGGAACCCCTCGACGATCTTTCCGCGAAGCATCGCGCTCGAGAGGCCGGTCGTGTCGATCACGACGTCGGCGCGCGACTTCAGCGGGCCGAGCGCCACGCGCTCCGCCGCGATCCCGGTGGCGACCGACCCCTCGGGGGCGAGCGGATGGCGCCGGCGCGTCTCCTTGTAGCGGTTGAGCAGCGTGTCGTCCTCCGCGTCCAGGAACAGCACGCGGTGCGCGAGCCCGCGGCGGTCGAGCCCATCGAGCACGGCCGCGAGCTCGTCGAAGTACTCGCCGCCGCGGATGTCGGAGACCACGGCGGCACGCTCGACCTTCGAGCCGTTGTGCATGAACAGCTCGATCAGGCTCCCGATCATCCCCGGCGGGAGGTTGTCGACGCAGAAGTATCCCGCGTCCTCGAACACGTTCATCGCCGTCGACTTGCCGGCGCCGGAAAAGCCCGTGATCACCACGAGATCTCGCAGCCGCGACTCCACGACCGGTTTGACGGGCTTACTCGACTTACCGCTTGTCACGCGCAGTGGGCGCAGGGGCCTGATGACGGCCATCGTCTTGATTGTGCCGCGCGCGCCGGACGTGCGTGTCACTAGACGGAGAAGCCTCCATCGTCGGGGTCCACACCCCCTGCCGGGCGTCTCCAACCCCTTGTGGGAAGCAGCTGAGCCACTGAGCCGACATCGCGAAGCTCCTCGAGCCCGTTCAGCCGGCGCGGTGGAGGTGGCCATGCACCTCGCGGGCGACCTTCGCGGGTAGACCGGACACGGCCTGCAGCTCCTCACTCGTGGCGGCCACGATCGCCTCGGGCGAGCCGAAGTGGGCGAGCAGGGCGCGCTTGCGCGCGGGTCCGACGCCGGGAAGCTCGTCCAACAGCGAGGTGGTCATCGCCCGATCGCGCCTCGAGCGATGGTGGGCAACGGCGAAGCGATGCGCCTCGTCGCGTACGCGCTGGAGCAGTTGCAGCTCCGGGGTCGAGTGGTCGAGCACGAGCGGCGCCGCTCGCCCCGGCAGGAACACCTCCTCGATGCGCTTGGCCAACGAGACGACCGCCACGCCGCGATCGCGAAAGCCGCGCAGCGGTCCGATGCCGGCCGCGAGCTGTCCCTTGCCCCCGTCGATCACCACGACGTTCGGCAACGAGGCGAAGCTCGCGTCGTACTCAGGATCGTGCGGAGAGATGTCGGCCTGATGCTCCCACCGCGCGAAACGCCGGGCGAGAACCTCCGCCATCGCGGCGTAGTCGTCAGAGGAGCCCTCCACCGTGCGAATCGTGAAGCGTCGGTAGTCCGCCTTCTTCGCGGCCCCACCCTCGAACACGACCATCGAGGCCACGGTGTGCGTGCCGCCGAGATTGGATATGTCGAAGCACTCGATGCGGATCGGCGGGGCGTCGAGTCCCAGCGCCTGCTGCAGGCCTTCGAGCGCATCCACGCGACTCTGGCGGCGGCGCTCGGAGCGCAGCCGCTCCTGGTCGAGCGCCAGCAGCGCGTTGCGCTCGGCCAGCTCGAGGATCCGCCGCTTCTCGCCGCGCTCGGCGGCCCGCAGCTCGACCGGTCCCCCGCGTCGACGGGCCAGCGCGTCGGCGAGGGCCGGACGCTCCGCCAGGTCTCGCTGGACGACCAGCAGCGCAGGGATCGACATGTGACCGCCGTAGTACTGGAGCATGAACTCCTCCGCCACCTCCGCGACATCGCGCTCGGTGACGTTTGAGAGGTAGAACGACTGCCGGTCCGACAGCACGCCGTCGCGGACCTGAAAGACCTGAGCGTTCGCCTCCCTACCGTCCACCGCCACGGCAACGGCGTCGAGCGTGCCCACCGACTCGTTCGCCACGCGCCGATGCTCGAGCAGCGAGCGCACGGCGGCGAGCCGGTTGCGCTCGAGCGTGGCCTGCTCGAACTCTTCCGCGGCCGCCGCCCCTCGCATGCGCGCGTCGAGATCGCGCTCGATCGTGCGAAAGCGGCCGGACAGGAAGTCGATCACCCCGTCGATGCTCCTGCGGTACTCCTGCTTTGACACATACCCCACACAGGGCGCCTCACAGCGCTTGATGTAGTAGTCGAGACAGGGGCTGCCGCTGCGCCTTCCCGGCTCCGGTCCGGTGCAGGAGCGGAACATGAAGACCTTCGTCAGCACCTCCAGCGTGCCCCGCACGCGCTTGGCGTTCGAGTATGGGCCGAAGTAGGCCCTCCCCGGGCGGTGGCGCTCGCGCGTGAAGTACACCCGCGGGAACTCCTCGTCGAGCGAGATCGCGATGAACGGGTAGGACTTGTCGTCGCGCAGCCTGATGTTGAAGCGCGGGCGGTACTGCTTGATGAAGCTCTGCTCGGCCAGCAGCGCCTCCGCCTCTGAAGCCACGACCACGCATTCGACGTGCTCGACGCTCGCCACCATCTCCGCGTGCCCCGGGCTGCTTGGCACCTGCGCCTTGGAGAAGTGCGACGCCACGCGCTTGCGCACGGACTTGGCCTTGCCGACATACACGACGCGGCCCTTCCCGTCGCGGAACAGGTACACCCCCGGCTGATCGGGCAGCCCGCGCCGCTGGTCGAAAAGGGGATGCTCGCTCAAGCGAGCGTCTCCCTGCTTCGGCCGGCGAGGCCCGCCCTTCCAGCCTCCTCGTGAATTACCACGTCGGTCGATGCCCCGTTGCTCGCCACCTCCCCGAGGATAGGAGGCGTCGCCAGCTGTCGTCAGCTCTTGTTCCCTAGTACGTGCGCCAGTGGCGATACACGGCAACCAGACCGTAGACGGCGAAGCCGACCAGCACGAACCAAGCGAGCTCGCCGAGGCCCGTCTGCCACATGCGCCGGTGCGCGACGATCACGAACAGGACGAGCGCCAGCGCCCCGTAGAGCACCGCCCGGTGGCGTTCGCCGAGGCTGTACAGGGCGACGCGATTCTCGCGGTAGGAGCGCAAGCCGAAGTAGGCGATGCCGACACCGAAGGCGACGTAGAGCAGCGCTTCGAAGGTGCTCGCCGCGCGACCGCCCCCCGGCAGCAGATAGACCGCAGCGGCGATCGCCATCACGATCGCCACGTTGAGCGCGGGCTTGAGCCTGACCATCGGGAAAGTGTAGATCAGTCGATCAGCGCCTCAAGCCGGGCGTAGGCGTCCTCCACCGCTCGTCGCGCAGCCGTGTGGCGAGCCTCCGACTTGGCCGACTCGTACTGCGTCGCCCAGGCCGCTGGATCGGCCAGCTCGTCCTCGAGCACGCGCATCGCCGCCTCGGCGTCCTCGATCGCACGCTCGGCCTTCTGCTGGTCGGTCAGGCGGTTCTTCGAAGGTCCCTTCGACTTGGGCGGCTTGCCCTTCTTGGCAGCGCCCACAGCGGCAGGAGGGCTCTTCGCGGCCGGGGCGCCGTTGCGAGCCGACACGGATCCGGCGACGACGCCCGCCGCCGAGCCCATGCCCGCCTTGGAGCCGGGTGGAGAGGCCTTACGCTCTTCCCGCACGCGAACGTACTCGGGCCAGCCGCCGACGTAGCTGTGCAAGGCGCGCTCCTCGACGGCGACGGTGCGCGTGCCCACGGCATCGAGCAGCGCACGGTCGTGAGAGACGAGTAGGACTGCGCCCTCGAACGAGCTCAGCGCGTCCTCCAGCGCCTCGCGGCTCTCGATGTCCAGATGGTTGGTGGGCTCGTCGAGGATCAGCACGTTCGCCCCGGAGTTCACGAGGATTGCCAGCGACAGGCGCCGGCGCTCGCCTCCCGACAGACCGCTGAGTGGCTTCTCGGCCTCCTCACCGGAGAACAGGAAGCGTCCGAGCAGCGCTCGCGTCCGACCCGGGTTCAGGCCGGTCGCGCGCTGCGCGGCCTCGACCACGTTCTGCCCCGGATCGCCACCCGCTCCCAGCTCCTCGGCGTGCTGGGACAGATAGCCGACCTTCACGTTGTGCCCCGTGCTCAGCCTGCCCTCGGCCAGGGAGCGGCGGCCGGCGAGCGTCTCGATCAGCGTGGTCTTGCCGGTGCCGTTCGGGCCTACCAGCGAGACGTGCTCGCCACGTTCCAGCCACAGCTCGGCGTGCTCGAGCAGGGGGATCGGCGGTTTGCCGATCTCCACGCGTCCGTCGAGCAGCTCAAAGATCACCCGCCCTGAGCGCTCAGGCGCGGAGAACGCGAACTCAAGGCCCTTGCCGTCGCGAGGATCGCGCTCGATCCGCTCGATCTTCGCAAGCTGCTTCACACGCGACTGCGCTTGGCGCGCCTTGGTCGCCTTGGCGCGGAAGCGCTCGATAAACCGCTCCATGCGCGCGATCTCGGCCTGCTGCTTGTCGATCGACTTGCCCAAGGCGAGCTCTCGCGCAGCCTGCTCGCGGCGCCATTGATGCCAGGTCCCGGGAAAGAAGCGTGAGCGGCCGGCCTCGATCTCGAGCACGGCCGTGCCGACGGCCTCGAGGAACCAACGGTCGTGCGCGACGAGCACCACGGCGGCGTCCAGTTCGATGAGCGTCTGCTCGAGCCACTCCAGCGACTCGATGTCCAGGTGGTTGGTGGGCTCGTCGAGCAGCAGCACGTCCGCGCCGGTGGCGAGCGCGCGAGCGAGCGAGGCGCGCGTGAGCTGACCGCCGGAGAACGTGTCCAGACCGCGATCCAGATCACGGTCGACGAAGCCCAGGCCGTGAGCCATCGCCGTGGCGCGGTCGCGCCACAGGTAGCCGCCGCGGGCCTCCAGCCGTGCCTGCGCGCGCGAGTAGCGCGCGAGTATCGTCTCCTCAGCCGTCCCAGCTGCCATCTTGGCCTCGAGCTCGGCCAGCTCGGCCTCGATCTGGATCTCCTCCTCACAGCCCGAAAGCACGTACTGCCGCAGCGGAATGCCGCGCTCGCGCGGAGGACGCTGGTCGTGCAACGCGATCCGTACGCCCTTGGCGACGACGAGCTCGCCTCGGTCGATCGACGTTTCGCCGGACAGCATCCGCAAGAGCGTCGTCTTGCCGGCGCCGTTGCGCCCCGCGATCGTCATCCGTTCGCGGCGCTCGAGCTTGAACGAGACGCCGCGTAGCAGCGGCTTCCCGGCCATGTCCTTGTGCATGTCTGAGGCGATCAGTACGGCCATCGGCTGCTGATGGTAGGGGCCGCGCGGGGTCGTTCATGGCCTTCGCCGGCGAGTGCTTGGCTTTCGACGCCGCAACTCGATGCTTCGGTAGCATCAGCTGCACGATGCGCCGCATGAAGATCAGTCTTGTCTCCCTTATGTTGCTCCTGACGCTCGTGCTCGTCCCGGCCGCCCAGGCATACAACGACGGGCGCGGCTTCTACGGGGCGACGAACGACAAAGTGGTGACCAACGCCGGTTTCATCCTGATCCTCTTCTTCCCCCTGTTCGTGTTCACGATGAGCATGCTGCAGCGGCGGCTGGAGAAGCGCAAGGAAGCGCGCAAGGCGGCGCAGGCGCGTCTGGGCAGCGCCCGCTGGCGCGGCGGCTGGTGACGGTCAGCTACGAGCGCAAGGGCGCCGCCGCAGTGGTGACGATCGACCGCCAGCACAGGCGTAACGCGGTCGACGGCCCGACGGCCGTCGCCCTGCACGAGGCATACCTGCGCTTCGAGGCGGACGAAGAGGCGCGCGTGCTCGTGCTGACGGGCGCCGGCGGCGTGTCTTTCTGCGCGGGCGCCGACCTGAAGGCGACGGAGACATTCGTCGGCCGGCTGATGGCGCAGGAGGGTCCGATGGGCTTCTCGCGCCTGACACCGTCGAAGCCGACGATCGCGGCGATCTCCGGCTTCTGCCTGGCGGGCGGCCTGGAGTTGGCGCTGTGGTGCGACCTGCGGATCGCGACGACCGACTCTACGCTCGGGTATCCCGAGCGTCGCTGGGGCGTGCCGCTGATCGACGGCGGAACGCAGCGGCTGCCCCGCATCGTCGGCCTCGGCCGCGCGCTCGATCTGATCCTCACAGGCCGGATGATCCACGCCGGCGAGGCATTGTCGATGGGACTGTTGACGGAGGTCGTTCCGCCCGGCGCACACCTTGAGCGCGCCCTCTCGCTCGCCGAGGGACTCGCGCGGTTCCCGCAGCGAACGATGCTGGCCGACCGGCGCGCGGCGATCGAAGGACTGGGCATGTCGCTCGCGGACGGGCTCGCGCTGGAGGCCAAGGCCGGCCCAGAGGTGTTCGAAGACGGCGCCCAGGGGGCAGCCCGCTTCGCGGCCGGCGAGGGTCGCGGCGGGGCGGGCGCAGGCGCATAACAACACTGGCCCGAGCGTCCGTAGGACCGAAGTTCCGTAGGACCGAAGGTCCGCAGGACCCTTGCGCTGTGGGCAGGCCGGTATAGGTGCTTTTCCTGAACCCGTACAACAATCGTATTAATGATATATACGATTGTCATACCGTTTAAAAAATAGAAGACACACCTCCCGCCAAAACGGACAGGAGCAAGGCCATCCTCCCTATATGCTCGTCCCACGATGGCGTATTTCGTAACAGGGGCAACCGGCTTCATCGGTCGGCGACTGGTCGAGCGGCTGCTGGACAAACGCCAGGGCAAGGTTTACGTGCTCGTGCGAGAGAACTCGGTGGGCCGACTCGAAGACCTCACCGAGCGGTGGGCGGCCGTGGCGGGAGCCGCCGCGGTGAAGCGGATCCAGCCGGTCGTGGGCGACCTGCGCAGGCCACTGCTAGGGGTCGAGCAGGAGTTGGTGACGGAGCTGCGGGGAAAGATCGAGCACTTCTTTCACCTGGCGGCCGTGTACGACATGACCGCCCCGGCCGAGCGCAACACGGCGGTCAACGTCGGGGGGACCACGCACGCGGTGGAGCTGGCTCGGGCGTTGGAGGTGGAACGCCTGCACCACGTCTCCTCGATCGCCGTCGCGGGCTCGTACAAGGGCCTGTTCGAGGAGGACATGTTCGACGAGGGGCAGAAGCTGCCCTCGCCGTATCACCGCACGAAGTTCGAGGCCGAGCGGATCGTCCGCGAGCAGCCGTACGTGCCGTGGCGCGTGTACCGACCGGGGGTCGTGGTGGGCGACTCGCACACCGGCGAGATGGACAAGATCGACGGGCCGTACTACTTCTTCAAGGCGATCCAGCGCACGCGCCAGCTGATCCCCGAGTGGGTGCCGTTGCTCGGCGTGGATCTGGGCAGGACGAACGTCGTACCGGTCGACTGGGTGGCCGGCGCGCTCGACCACATCGCCCACGAGCCCGACCTCGACGGGCGCGCGTTTCATCTCACCGATCCGCGCCCGCAGCGCGTGGACGAGCTGTTCAACGAGTTCGCCGCGGCCGCGCACGCGCCGCGGTTCGCCGTCAGCGTGGACAGGCGGCTGACCGACGCACTGCCGACGTGGCCGCTGTCATTGGCGATGCGCGTGCCGCCATTGCGGGGCATCCGCAAGATCGCACTGCGGGAGCTGGGGATCCCGGAGGAGGTGCTCGCGCACATCGAGCTGACGCCGCGATTCGACACGCACGAGGCCGAGCGCGCGCTGAAAGGCTCGCCGCTCGAGCAGCCGCCGGCCCTGCACGAGTATGCGGCGCGGTTGTGGGACTACTGGGAGCGAGTGATGGACCCGGGCCTCGCGCGCGGGCGCACGCTGAAAGAGGAGCTCGGTGGCAAGCACGTGCTGATCACCGGCGCGTCGTCGGGGATCGGGCGGGCGACGGCGGTGAAAGTGGCCGCGGCGGGCGGCGTGCCGCTGCTCGTGGCGCGCAACGTGGAGAAGCTCGAGGAGGTGCGCGCGGAGATCGTCGCCGGTGGCGGCACCGCCTACGTGTACGCGGCGGACATCGCCGACATGGAGTCGGTCGACCGGCTCGTCGAGCGCGTGCTGTCAGACCATCGCGGCGTGGACATGCTCGTGAACAACGCCGGGCGCTCGATCCGGCGGTCGATCGCGTTGAGCTACGAGCGCTTCCACGACTTCGAACGGACGATGCAGCTCAACTACTTCGGCGCGGTGAAGCTGATCATCGGACTGCTGCCACACATGCGCGAGCGCGGGTTCGGGCACATCGTGAACATCTCCTCGATCGGCGTGCAGACCAACCCGCCACGCTTCTCCGCGTACGTCGCCTCGAAGGCGGCGCTCGACGCGTTCACGCGAGTGGTCGCCTCAGAGGTGGTGGGCGACGGGGTGACGTTCACGACGATCCACATGCCGCTCGTGCGCACGCCGATGATCGCGCCGACGAAGATGTACGACGCGTTCCCGGCGATCACGCCTGATGAGGCGGCCGAGATGATCTGCGAGGCGCTGCGCTCGCGGCCGAAGCACATGGGAACCCGTCTGGGGACGTTCGGGGAGGTCGCGTACACGCTCGCCCCGAAGGCCGTCGACCAGCTGCTGCACCTCGCCTACCGCGTGTTCCCGGACTCGGCGGCCTCCAAGGGCGAGCAGAACGTCGAGGAGCGCGCCTCGTTCGAGCAGATCGCGATGGCGACGTTGACGAGGGGCGTGCACTGGTAACCGACTCAAGCACAGCGATCGAGGTTCGCGGCCTGGGCAAGCGCTACGGCGATTTCGAGGCGGTGAAGGGCATCGACTTCGAGGTCGCCCGCGGCGAGGTGTTCGGACTGCTGGGTCCGAACGGCGCGGGTAAGACGACGACGGTGGAGATCCTCGAGGGCTATCGCGCGCGCAGCTCGGGCGAGGTGTCGGTACTCGGCTTCGACCCCGGCCGGCGCGCGCGCGAGCTGCGCGAGCGCGTGGGGATCGTGCTGCAGTCGTGCGGGATCTATCGCCACATCACCGTCCGCGAGGCGGTCGCACACTGGGCCGCGATGTACCCGCATCCGCGGGAGGTTGAGGAGGTGATCGCGATCGCCGGATTGCAGGAGAAGAGGTCCGCGAAGACGCGCGAGCTCTCGGGCGGACAGCTGCGACGCCTGGACCTCGCGCTCGCGCTGGTCGGCGATCCGGAGCTGATCTTCCTCGACGAGCCGACCACTGGCTTCGATCCGGCGGCCCGGCGCGCGGCGTGGGAGACGGTACGCGCGCTGCGCGACCTCGGCAAGACGGTTCTGTTGACCACCCACTACCTCGACGAGGCGCAGGAGCTCGCCGACCGCGTGGCAATCATCAAGGACGGTCGGATCCTCGTCAGCGGCGCGCCGCGAGAGCTCGGCGTCGGGTCGCAGACCCACGTGCGGGTCGCCTGGCGCGAGGCGGACGGAACACAGCACGAGCGTGAGGTCGACGATCCGACCGCGCTGCTCAACGAGCTCACCGGTGAGGCGCTGGCGCGCGGCGAGCGGGTGCGCGAGTTGACCGTGACGCGTCCGAGCCTCGAGGACGTGTACCTCGAGCTCACGTCCGGCCCAGCCGAGAGAGAGTCGGTCGGTGTCTGAGGCCACGCTCGCCTGGCGGCAGTTCCGCCTGGAGCGGCGGATGTTCTGGCGCAACCCCTCGGCGGCGTTCTTCAACTTCGTGCTGCCGCTGATCTTCCTGGTGCTGTTCGGGGCGATCTTCAGCGGCGACCGCAAGAACCTCGACATCGTGATCCCGGGGATCGCCGGGATGAACGTAATGGCGACGACGTTCAGCGCGCTGGCGATGAACCTCACGTTCCTGCGCGAGGAGGGGGTGTTGAAGCGCATACGCGGCACGCCGCTGTCGGGCGGCGCCTACCTGAGCGGAATCTTCGGCAATGTGATCGTCAACGCGACCGTGCAGGTCGCCATCGTGGTGGTCGCGGGCAAGCTCTTCTTCGGCCTGCCGTGGCCGCGGGAATGGGTGGCGCTGGTCGTGTTCCTGTACGTAGGCGTCGCCTGCCTGGCCTCGCTGGGGGTCGCGTTCTCCCACCTGATCCCCAACTTCGACGCCGCGCCCGCGTACGTGAACATCGTGTACCTGCCGTCGATCTTCATCGGCGGCGTGTTCTTCGATCCGGCTCACGTCCATTCGAAGATTCTCAGCGACATCGCCGAAGTGATCCCGCTCAGCCACGTCGTCGCCGGGCTGCGAGGCGCGATGGTGTCAGGCCAGGGGGTCGGCCATCATGTGGGCGACCTCGCCGTGGTCCTCGCCTGGACGGCGCTCGGCGTGACCTTCGCCGTGCGAGGATTTTCCTGGGGCAAGTCGGATTGACGTGCCAAGCAGATGCGGATAATCGAACCGACAAGCACCCGAGCGGACAGCGCTCGGGGAAGGGGGATTCTTGATGAAGCAGCTAGCCGATGACGTTCACATGCTGAGGGGCTTCCCGCCGAACGCGATCAACGTGTACCTGGTCGGTGACGTGCTGATCGACGCGGCCACCCGCCAGGCGGAGAAGCGCATCATGAGGCAGATCGCCGGACGGACCGTCAGCGCGCACGCGCTCACCCACGTCCACCCCGACCATCAGGGAGCAAGCCACGCGCTGTGCGAGCGGCTGGGCATCCCCCTGTGGTGCGGACAGGACGATGTGCCCGCGATGGAGACCGCCGGCGGGGTGGCGGCCCCGAACGCACCCAAGCTCATCACCGCCTTTCAGGAACGCTTCTGGATCGGTCCCCCCCATCCCGTCGCGCGAGCGCTCAAGGAGGGCGACGAGGTCGCCGGCTTCACGGTGCTCGAGACGCCGGGACACTCTCGCGGCCATGTGTCGTTCTGGCGCGAGCGCGACCGAGTGCTGATCTTGGGGGACGTTCTCAACAACATGAATCTGCTGACTGCCCTCCCCGGCCTGCACGAGCCGCCGTCGTTCTTCACCCCAGACCCTGTCCGCAACCGCGAGTCAGCCAGGCGTCTGGCCGAGCTGCGACCGTCGCTCGCGTGCTTCGGACACGGGCCGCCATTGCGCGACCCCGGCAAGCTCGCCGACTTCGTCGCCCGACTGCCCGCGTGACGGCCCGTGACTGAGCCAAGCATGACCGAGGCAGACTCGGCCGGCAAGGACACGGCTGACACGACCGCGGCCAGAGCGAGCGCACCCGAGACAGAGCAGGCCGAGACGGAGCAGGCCGAGAGCATCTTCACCGTTGGCGACGACGGCAGCTTCGTGCCGACCGAGCACGCGCGCGGGCCGTGGGACCCGCGGGCGCTCCACGGCGGGGCGCCCGCGGCGCTGATCACGCGGGCGTTCGAGCGGATCGAGCCCGGCGGCGAGCTGCGGATCGCGCGACTCGGGTTCGAGCTGCTGCGCCCCGTTCCATCTGCACCGCTGACCCTGTCCACCCGCGTTGTGCGGGCGGGACGGCGCGTGCAGGAGCTGGGGGGCGAGCTGCACGCCGGCGAGCAGTTGATCTGTCGGGCCAGCGCGCTGCGCGTGCAGGCGACGCCGGCGGACCTGCCGCCCTCGGCGTCGCCACCGCACGAGCGGATGCCGGGGCCGGGGGCGGGCGAGCCGACGCGCTTCGCGCTGGACCACGCCGAGCGGAGCTTCGCCACGGCGATGGAGATGCGCTTCGTCACCGAGCCGTGGCGGGAGCGACCGACGCGGGTGTGGATGCGCCTGCGCTACCCGCTGCTGCCCGGGGAGATCCCGTCGCCGTTGATGCGCGTGGCGGCGACCGCTGATTTCGGCAACGGCGTCAGCGCCGTGCTTCCGTTCGATCGGTACCTGTTCATCAACGCCGACCTGACGCTCCACCTGCATGATGAGCCGCGCGGTGAGTGGATCGGCCTCGAAGCGCGCACGCTGCTCACCGGCGGCGGACCGGGGTTGGCGGAGAGCATGGTTCACGACGAGCGGGGAGCGGTCGGGCGGGCGTTTCAGACCTTGGTGGTCCAGCCGCGCTGAGGAAGCCTCGGCTCTCCACCCCGTCAGCCTTCTTCCAACCCCTCGATGAGCTCGACCAGGGCGAGTTCTGCCTGGGACACGCCGAGCTTCATGTCGCGGCGCAACAGCTTCCAGACGTATACGTCGCACACCGCCACCAGCTGAGCCATGCGACGCTCGCGCATCTCGTCGCTCAGGCTTGAGAGCTGCGGCTCGAACGTTCGTGCGACCCACTCACAGTGGACCTCGCGACCGCGATCGGTCCCTTTGCGGACCAGCGAGAACCGATGCTCCTCCGCGAGCACGTGCATCACCAGGTCCCCCCAGCGCTCGTAGTGGTCCATCAGATTGCGCACGGCGCCCGGGACGTCGCCGATCGGCGCGTGGGCGCGTTCCTTGCGTACGATCACACTCACGCGGCGGAGCGCGGCTTCGATCAGTCCTTCCTTGGAGCCGAAGTGCCGCAAGGCGGTCTGCTTGGTGACCCCGGCCTTGGCCGCCAACGCATCGAGCGAGGCCTTCGACCAGCTGCCCTTGGCGAATTCCTCGTTTGCGGCGTCGAGCAGGGCGTCACGGGTGCGCTGTTGCGCCTCTGCCCGAGCCACCTGTTTGTACGGACGGTTTTTGGAGTCGGCGATCATGCAAGCGTATTGAGTGACAACTTTCGACCGGGACGGTTGAGGATCGCATTGGACGCCGCTGCGCGCAGCTCGAAGGTTGGCGTCAGTCCTGCAGCGCGAGAGCAGCGGGCACCGAGGTGGCGAGGTAGCCGGGGATCGCGATGATCGCGAGTGCCGCGGCGGTCACGATGAGGAGACTCTCGAGCGCGCTCAGCGCGGTGACGGAGTGGACGACGGGGAAGTTGATCGTGTTGGCGAGGGCGCGGTCGGCCAGTTGCTGGCCGTAGAGGCCGAAGATCGCTCCGGTCAGGCAGCCGACGCCGAGCAGCACCAGGCTCTCGAGCAGGATCGTTTGCCAAAGCTCGGTTCGGGGCAGTCCCTCGAGCTTCAGCTTGGCCAAGCGCGGGCGGCGCTGCCAGACCATCGCACCGGTCGCGGCGGCGATCGCGAGCACCGCGACGGTCAGGATCAGCGTCGCGATCTGGGTTAGTCGCGCAAGGGCCTGGCGACTGAGTGCGCGCTGCTGACTTGCGTGCTCCTCCGCGGTCTGCGCGGCGAGCCCGGAGTGGGGACCCAGCGCGTGTGTGATCAGGCGGGCACCTTGCGCGGGAGAGATGCCGGGTGTGAGCAGGACGTTGTAAGCGCTTGCGTCGTTGCTCCCCCACGCGCGTGCGTAGTCGGTGGCGTTCATGAGAATCGCACCGGGCGCCCAGCCGAGGTTGGTGGACAGTCCCGCGAGGCGGAACGTCATCGGCTCGGGTGTTGGCAACGTGAACGCCTGGCCGACGTGCAGGTGGTGCTCGGCAGCGAGCGCTTGGGAGAGAATCAGCCAGCCACCGGCCCGCACGCGTGCCGTTGCCTCGCGCGGATCGCCCTGCATGAGCTGATCCGCGGGCAGCAGCGGGTCGGCCTGGCGGGGTGGAGCGATCACCAGCACGCGCCGCTCGGCGTAGTCGAGCAACCCACCGCGGTAGATACTCACCGCTCGCACGCCCGCAAGACGCCTGAGCTTGGTCTGCTCCGTCGGTGCGAACGGAGTCGTCTTCAGGAGGTTGTAAGAGCCGGCCGGAGAGACCCATACGTCGGTGAACGCACTCGCGTCACGCGCCGCGTTCTCGAGACCTTTGAGCAGGTCGCCGTGCGCGCCCTGAATCGCGACGCCGCCAAAGACAGCGATCGCCCCGGTCGCCGCGATCGCCACGGCTCGCGCGCGCGCCACGCTCAGCTCCATCGCCGCTAGGTGTGGGACGGGGCTCGTGATCGTGCGCGCCAACCGCCGAAGGAGCGCAAGTGTCACCGTGAGCACGATCGGCAGCTCCAACAGCAGAGCGCACACGAGCAGGACCATGCCGGGGACCGCTGCGTCCGGCGCGGCCAGCAGGATCGCGGTCGCCGCACCGAGACAGGCCAGACCGGCCAGTGCTCGCCTGGCTCCGGCGTGAGCGGCGACGGCGCTCCTCCTTGGGGTGATCGCCGCGAGCGGGTCGCGGGAGAGGACGTCACGCAACGGACTCAACACCGCGACGATCGCGGCGAGCATCCCTCCTCCGGTTGCGATCGCGACGCTCTGCCAGCTCACGACCCGCTCCGAGCCCACCGCGAACGCCAGCGAGAGGAATGCCGGGTTGGAATGAAGCACATGGATCGAGAGCTCCTCGCCCAGCACCAACCCGAGCACGCACCCGAGCAGGCCGAGTACGAGCGCATCGAGCAGCAGTACGGCGATGACAGTCCGAGGGGTGTACCCATCGCGGCGTAGATCGGCGACCAGCCGCCGGCGCTGGGGAACGGTGAGCAACATCGCATTGAACGCGAACAGGAACCCCACCAGCGCGCTGATCACCGAGAACAGCAGGGTCGATTGGTTGCTCGCAGCGGCGGCTTGGGAGAACAGCTTTTCCTCATAGCCGGTTGCCTCGACGTTCAAGCGGCCGGCGGCGAGCGCTTGGAGCGCGGCTCGCACACGGGGTTCCGCACCGGCGGCGGGCTGCACCAGGATGCGGCTTATGCGAGCGCCCAGCCCCGTCATTTCCTGGGCGAAGGAAAGGGGTGCGAGCGCGATCGGACTCGCGACCAGCGAGCCGACCTGGGATCGGTGAAGCTGGGCGTAGAGCGGAGCTCGGGCTGTGCGTCCCGCGAGCTGGAAGGTGACTTCCCGTCCGAACTCGGTGACGCCGATGCTGCGTGAGAGCGAATCCGGCAGCACGACTGCGCCGAAACCACCGAACGGTGCAAGGTCTGTGTGACGCAGGAACGCGCCACCGAGCTCGGACAGGCTCGAATCGGCCCCTACGAGCTCAACCGACCTGCTGCCCCTGGGACCGATCGCATTCGCCCCGGCTTCCAGCAACGGCGCCGCGACGCGCACCCCCTGAATGCGGCGCACCGAGCGGAGCGTGCTTTCCGGGAATCCGTGCGGGTCGCGTGCCAGCAGCTGCAGTGTCGCGTTGCCGACGACCCCTCGCGAGAGCTGAGCGAGGGAGCTCTGAAGGCTCGAACTGGAGACCTGTGAGGAGAACAGCAGCGCGACCCCCGCCGCGATCCCCACAAGCGCAAAGCACTCCTGCACTCGGCGTGCGTGCAGGCGCACACGGTAGAGGCGCAAGGCATTCGACGGCTTCACGGCCCGGCGTGTCCCCCGTCGCCCACTGCCGAAAGACCTGAGTGCGACCCTTCACCCACTCCCCCGGCCGGCTGCGCCCGTTCACCTCCACCCCCGGCCGGATGCGGGAGATAGCGATCGGCCTCGTAGGCCGAGAGCCTGCCGTCGCGCAGCGTGAACACACGGTCGGCATAGGCGGCGGCGATCGGATCGTGGCTGACGAGCACCGCCGCGACCCCCCGCTCACGGCACAATCCCCGCAGCAGCTCGAGCACGTCGTGGCCGCGCCGGGTGTCGAGGCTCCCCGTCGGCTCATCCGCGAGCAGCAAGCTGGGGCCGGTGGAGAGCGCCCTTGCGATCATCACCCGCTGACGCTCACCCATCGACAGGGTCTCACCGCGGTGTTTCAAGCGCTCCCCCAGCCCGAGCCGCTCGAGCAGCGGTGTGATCTCCCGTTGCGCCTCGCGCCAACGCAGCGTCTTCAACAGCTTCAGCACGGCGTTGTCGATCGTGGTGACGCCGGGCAGCAGATCGAAGCTCTGCCGGATGAAGCCCAGCTCGGTAAGCCTGAAGTGCGACGCCTCGCGCTCTGACAGCGAGGACAGATCGCGCCCGCCGATCGACACGCTGCCGCTCGTCGGCTCGAGCAAAGTGGCGACCATCAACAGCAGCGTCGTCTTACCCGAGCCACTCGGTCCGTACAACACGACCATCTCACCGGGGGCGACCCTCAAAGACACGCCGTCGACCGCACGTACCGGCTCCCCGCCGACGGCGGGGTAGTGCTTGGCGAGGTCACACAGCTCGAGCACCACTCACCCGGTTCGACGTAGTGAGTGACCGGACCGGGCGGTTCCAGGCAGAGAGCGGCAGGGACTGGGCAGTCGACCTCGAGCGCCCCGGTGTGGACGACGACGGCGATCCCGTTCGATACCGGGAGCGGCCGGGCCGGGCGGCTCGACACAGGAAGGGTCCAGGTGGGTCACCTCGACACCGTGCCCCTCACCCGCACCGTGACGGCATCGTCCGATCGTCGAATCGTGCCGCTGAAGCTCAAACTCGACCCGTGGACACGGTTATAGCTCCCCGTTCCGCGACCGATCGACAGTGAACCGGAGAAACTCGCCATGGTGCTCCCCTTCACATAACTGGCCGTCCCGGTGCCCGAGATCGAGCCGCCACGCGGGTAAATGTTCACTTCGGCCGTGACTCGATCGGTCGAGACGACGGTCATGTGAACGTAGATCGCGCCCTGAACCGTTCCAGACGCCGAACCCCGCTCGTCCAGTGTGAAGCCGTGTTTGCTCGTGAGATGCAGATGGCCGCTCTCATTCAGAGAAAACGACCTCGTGACGAACGCGCGTGAGTCGGCCCCTCTTGACATGGTGGGAGCGAGGGTCAAGGCAGCCGTCAGCGCACCGAAAGACACGGCCGCCCCGATCGCGAGGCGGCGGAGCATACGAGCACCGTGACTGCTCATCGCGGGCACGGAACTGTGGCGAACGTAGTGCCGCTGGAGCCGTCGGCATAGCTGAACTCGGCGGCGAACGGGAAACCGCCCACCGGACAGCTGGAAGGCACCCTGACGCTGTTCGCGCCTGAGGCTAGGTGTCGTTTGCTCGCACCGATCGTCAACGAGAAAGTGACAATCGAGGCATCGGACTCGAGCGGCAAGGTGGAGATCGGGGGGATCGACATCACCAGCTCTTCACCGTAAGGGGCACGATCTTCCAGCACGACCCCGGTGAAGACCACCCGCTTCTCGAGCGGGGTGTAACCCTGCCCGAGAACCTCGAACGTCGGCTGAAGGTTCCGCGGCGCACCCAAGAAAGTCCACAACGCCACCTCCTCGGTGAGGATCTGCGACCCTGCGTGCGCCTCGACCAGCGCGTGCCCACCACCGAGCTTGGACTGTGGGGGACAACCCCTCGTGCCGCGAGCCCGCAAGCGCGCCGCGGTGCAGCTGCGCAGGCTGGGAACCTCAAGACTCAGCCCGGCGGGAAGCCGCAAGACCGACCGACGCACCGGAGAAGGCACGCCGAACTCACCCCCCGTGTAGCTGATCGTGATGGTGAGGGCAGCCTTTGCACCGAGCCGGTCGGGGGACATCGAGGGCGTGATCGTGGCCGAGGTCACGGCCTGGGCAGATGCCGCCAGCATCGCACACGAGACCAGTGCGGGGACGGTCGCACAGAGGCCTCTCCGTGCCTTCGTGCTCCCCTTGCTGGACACGTTCATCTGAGTGTCGCTCTACCTGTGCGGGCAGGGAGAGGTGTACTTGTCGGTGCTCGCCGTGGCGTCTTCGAAGCTGATCGTGACCTCGAACGGGAAGCCCCCACTTGGGCATCTCTTGGGGACGACGAGGCCCTTCACATGCACCAGCTGTCGCCTACCGTGGACCGTCTTGTAATAGGCGACTTTCGTGCTGCCAATCGAGAGGTAGCTGCTTTCGATCGAGGCGTAGGCGGCTCCGGGGAGCGTGGGGACCGGCGGTATTTCGACCGTGACACCAAAGCCGTAGGGCTCGGTCCCACGGATTTCCCTTGCGAGGAGGACGAGCTGCACGGAGACCGGGCTGACGGCGTTGACATAGATCAGGATCGCCAGATGTCCGTTTTCCCTCGGCCCGAGGAAGAAGTCGAGCGTGAATGGCTCTTTGATGACTTCCTTGGCGATTTCCACCAACCCCACGCCACCGCCGAAGCCGATCCGGGAGTCAGACGGGCAACCGCTGGGGCCGGCCGCTTCCAGCTTCGCCTTTTCGCAGACCCCGGCTCCCCTCACGTCCACCACCAGGCCCGCGGGCCCGTAGGCCACGACTTTGCTCACCGGCGTCGGCGCGCTTCCGTTCGAGGCGAACGTCGCCTTGGCATTCAGATTGGTCGGCGCGCCCAGCTTGTCGGGGGTGAAGTACGTGCTGACCGTGAAGGTCTCCGACGCCCACGCGACCGCCACCGCGATCAGACACACGCCGGCGACCACTGCGAGAAGGAGCGCCCGGACCTTGTGCGTCTTCACTGGCTTTGCTCCTGTGATCGCTGTTTCCCGTCGGCCCTGGCGGCAGCGGCAAGCCCTTCGTAGAACGCGGCGAGCTCCTCACCGGTGGGGACGGCGTCGGGATCGAGCAGCGATTGCAGCTGCAACCCGTCGACGACCGCGAGCATGTACGACGCGACGACTTCCACCATCCTGGGCGGCAGTTGCCTCCCACGGGCGGAGGCCGCTATCGACTCTGCCGCCCGTCGACGCTGCTCGGCGTAATGCTCGACGAGCTGTCCGTGCAGTTCCGGTGAGCGCTGCGCCTGCAACAGCGCCTCCAGGAACACCGCGAACGCCGGTTGGGCCTCAGAGAGACCATCGACCGCCGGACGGGCACGTGCGGCCAGCTGTTCGAGCGGGCCCAGATCGGGGTCTGTGGGAGCCAGCTCGGCAACCCGGCCGGCCCACTCGAGAAATGGCTCCAAGATCGCCTGGTCGAGGAGTTTCTCCCGGCTACCGAAGTGGTAGTTGACCGCAGCGAGGTTCGTCCCTGACACGGCCGCCAGCTCACGCACGCTCGTGCCCGCATAGCCACGCTCGCCAACCAGTCGCTTGGCCGCTGCGAGAAGTGCTGTCTTCGTATCGTCCGCCATCTGTACAAACGATCGTATCATACAAACGTTCGTGCTGACGACTGCCGACGCCATCGCATCACCTGTGCGGACACTTGATGGTGGTCGTGGCGGTGGTGGTTGTGCCATCCGCGAAGCCGATGCTCCCCTCCACCGGGAAGCCACCCCGGGGGCATATTGTGGGGACGACGATGCCCTTTACGTGGAACAGCGTCCGCTTGCCATGGATCGTCTTGTAATAGGCGACGTTCGTCGAGCCGAAGGTCAGGAAGGCACTTTCCACCGAGGCGTTGGAGGCTTCGGGGAGCGTGGGGATCGGCGGCACTTCGACGCTGAAGCCAAGACCGTAGGGCTTGGGTCCCTGTATTTCCCTCGCCTTCAGGACGAGTTCGATGACTGCCGGTGAGACGGCGCGGATGTAGGCCAGGAATGCCAGATGTCCGTTTTCCTTGGGCGCGAGAAAGATGTCGATCGTGAACGGCTCTTTGATGACTTCCTTGGCGAGTTCGAGCAGTCCGACGCCGCCGCCAAAGCCGGCGCGAGAGTCGGCGGGACAACCGCTGGGACCGTTCGCTTCCAGCTTGGCCTGAGTGCAAGTGCCGGCGCCGCGCACGTCCACCGTTACGCCGGCGGGCAGATAGGCGGTGACTTTGGTGATCGGCGCCGGCACGCCACCCCCCGTCGAGGCGAATTTTCCCGTGGCCGAGAAGTTGGTCTGGGCGCCCAGCTTCTCAGGGCTGAAGCTCGCGTGGAATGTCAATGTCTGCGTCGCCCAGGCGACCACCGCGACGATCAGGCACGCGCAAGTCAGGAGCGCCGCCAGAAGGATTTGAATCTTGGGCTTCATCGCTCTCCCCCTTGTGATCTTCGTACACAGCAACCCCCGATGACCCATACTGAGAATGGCCACCTGGCCTTTTTTGAAGTTACCGAGAGTAACATGAATTAGGCCGCCCGTCAACTTCTCATGGCAGGGCTGGGCATTGCTCACGACCATCAGGTAGTTGTGTGTACAAGCACCTGCTAGGGTGGAGGCACAGTCCTCTTCGGTGCGCGCCGTTCCGGCGCGTGCAAGCCCACTTCGGAAGGAAGTCGCCATGTCTCCCGCCTCCGCCACCATCTCCGCCGCTGCAAGCACCCTGCCGACTGGCACTTGGAAGGTCGATCCCGTTCATTCGAGTGTGGAGTTCCAGGTCAAGCATCTGGGTATCGCCACCGTCAAAGGCCAGTTCACCGAGTTCGAGGGCACGCTCGAGGTGAAGCCCGAGGGAGCGCTCGCCTACGGAACAGTGAAGGTCGACAGCGTCGACACGCGCGAGCCACAGCGTGACGAGCACCTACGCTCAGCTGACTTCTTCGATGCGGTGCAGTACTCCGAGATCGCCTTTCAATCGACCGCGATCCGTCCGCTTGACGATGATGACTTCGAGATCGAGGGTGACATCACGATTCACGGGGTCAGCCAACCGTTGAAGCTGAAGGCCACCCTCGAGGGCACGGAGACGGACCCTCAGGGCAACGATCGCGTCGGCATCTCCGCCACCGCGCAGATCAACCGTTCGGACTTCGAGATGAAGTTCAACGCCGCGCTCGGCTCGGGCAACATGCTCGTCAGCGACAAGGTCAAGATCCTGATCGACGTCTCCGCCGTCAAAGCCTGACAGTCGAGGTCGCGGCCAAAGAGGAGCTCAGCGCACGGCGACGTCGGCGAGCGCGTCGTCAGCCGCGGCGAGGACGTCCGCGGTGAGCGTGACTCCGGAGGCGGAGGCATTGGCGTGCACCTGCTCCGGGCGGCTCGCGCCGACGATCGCCGAGGCGACGTTTGCCTGGCGCAGCACCCAGGCGAGCGCGAGCTGCGGCAGCGTAAGCCCGGCCTGCTCGGCGATCGGCACCAGACGCTGAACGGCCTCGAGCACCGGCGGCTGGACGAGGCGGTCGATGAAGCCGCTCATGCTCTCGCTCGCGGCGCGGGACTCCGACGGAGGCGGCTCGCCGGGGCGATACTTGCCCGTGAGCACGCCCTGAGCCAGCGGCGACCACACGATCTGGGAGATCTGCTCGCGTTCGCACAGCGGAATCAGCTCGGCCTCCGGGCCGCGCCACAGCATTGAGTACTGCGGCTGGCTCGAAACCCATCTCGCGACATTCGGTAGCGCGAGCGAAGCTTCGATCCGCTCCACCGGCCACTCGCTCAAGCCGACATGCCGTGCCTTGCCGGCTTCGACGACTTCCGTGAGCGCGCCCATCGTCTCCTCGAGTGGCGTGTCATCGTCGTAGCGATGGCACTGGTAGAGATCCACATAGTCCGTTTGCAGGCGCTTCAGCGAGGCGTCGATCTGCTTGTGGATCTGGGCCGCCGACAGGCCGCGATCGACGGGTGACATTTCGAAGTACACCTTCGTGGCGAGCACATAGGAGGAGCGCTCATACCCCGCGAGGACCTCTCCAAGCAGCGTCTCGGCGGCGCCGCGCCCGTAGACGTTGGCGGTGTCGATGAAGTTGATTCCCGCGTCGAACGCCGCCCTCACGCAGGCCTCCGACCGCTCGCGCTCGACGCCACCGGAATAGGTGAGCCAAGAGCCCAGGCTGATCTCCGAGACCTCGATGTCGCTCGAGCCGAGCTTGCGGAGGTTCATATCTGCCGCCAGCTTACCCGTTGCGTCGATCGGCAAGCCCGAGTGCGAGTAGTAGCCTCGACGTGAGAGATGGGCACAGAGTCCTCATCGCCGATCGATCCCGCTCTGCGCATCGCGTCGGTGCGACTCGCGGTGGGCGAGCTCTCACGCAGCGTGGACTTCTACGGGCGCGTGCTTGGGCTGCCGCTGATCTCGCTCGACCCCGACCAAGCGCTGCTCGGACCTGTTCGATCGAGACCGGCGCTCGTGCTCACCGGCGTCGAGCGACCCGAGCCGATCCCACCGGGGAGCACCGGCCTGTTCCATGTCGCATGGCTGCATCCTTCGAGGGCCGCGCTCGCCGCGAGCGTGCGGCGCATCGCGCACAGCCGCTGGCCGATCGACGGAGCGGCCGACCATGGCGTCTCAGAGGCCCTTTATCTGAGCGATCCCGACGGGCTGGGGATCGAGATCTACAGCGACCGTCCGCGCGAGCGATGGGACAGGCCGGCCGATGGCCATGGCGTGAAGATGGTCACGCTGCCGCTGGACCTCGACGACCTGCTCGCGCAGGCCGGGACGGAGCTCACGCCGACGGTTCCCGCAGACACCGCGATCGGCCACGTGCACCTGAAGGTCTCAGACGTGCCCCGCTCCGCCACGTTCTACCGCGATGCACTCGGTTTCGAGGAGCAGGCCATGCTCCCCTCGGCCGCTTTCCTGTCCGCCGGTGGCTATCACCATCACGTGGGCATGAACTCTTGGCACAGCCGAGCGGGAGGCGCACCTCCCGATAATGCGCCTGGCCTGCGTGGGGTCGAGTTCGAGCTCGCCCACGAGGACGCGCTTAGAGCGCTGAAACTAAGGTGGGCCGAAACCCAGGCCGAAGCTGAGACGGGTGGAGACTCCTCGCCTGCGCACGAGACCGACGGGCGCCTTACGCTGCGCGATCCCGATGGCCATGCGCTCGGGTTCAGCGATGTCTCGGCTCGCTCCTAGCCGATATGTCGCGTCCCTAACCGACATGCCGCGCGTGTCGCTGCACCCGCGTAGGCGCTCAAGCGCTGGCGGAGCTGAGACGCTCGAGCTCCTCCGCTGACAGCTCGATCTCCGTCGAGGGCAGCAGTTCGGCCAGCTGCTCGGGCGACGTGGCGCTCGCGATCGGAGCCACGACCGTGGACTGAGCTCTCAGCCAGGCGAGGGCTATCGCGGCCACCCTCGCTTCGCGCTCCGCGGCGATCGCGTCGAGGGCATCGAGCACGGCAAAGCCGCAGTCGTTGAAATACAAGCTCTGCACACCCTCCGCCCGTGGACTTCTCACCAGCGGGCCGTCACGACGGTACTTGCCCGTGAGAAAGCCTCGCGCCAAGCCGAAGTAGGGAATGCAGGCCAGGCCGTACCGTTCGCACACCTCCTCCAGCTCACCCTCGTATTCGTCGCGCTCCATCAGGTTGTAGTGAGGCTGAAGCGCCACATACGAGGCCATCCCCTCGCTTTCGCCGATCGCCATCGCCTCGCGCAGGCGAGGAGCGCTGTAGTTCGACGCCGCCGCGTGCCCGATCTTGCCGGCCCGGATCAGCGCATCGAAGGCGCCGAGCGTCTCCCGCAAAGGAGTGTCGGGATCGTCTTGGTGGGCGTAGTACAGGTCGATCCTGTCGACCCCCAGCCGCTCGAGCGAGGCCTCAACGGCCCTACCGATCGTCGCCGCAGACAGCCCGGGCAGCTCTGAGGACATGCCTACCTTGGTGGCGATCACAAGTTCCTCGCGGTTGCCGCGAGCGGCGATCCAGCGACCGATGATCCGCTCGGACTCGCCCACTCCCCCGTCACCGCGACGCCCATACATGTCGGCGGTGTCGATGAAGTTCCCTCCCGCCTCCACGTAGGAGTCGAGCACCGCAGACGAGCGCTCCTCGTCGAGCGTCCAGCCGAATACGTTCCCGCCCAGGCACAGCGGAAAGACGTCGAGATCGGTGTTGGCCAGACGCGCGATGCGGTCAGGGTATCCAGGTAAGGCACGCCCACCGGGCGCCTACCGCCTCCGTCCCATCGCAAAACTCTGCACGGGCGGTGCGACCGCGCGCATGCTCGAGCCGACCTCCACTTCTCCCACCTCATTGACCTCCGCCGGCGGGGCGTCCTCGTCAGACCCCGATACGGGCTCGGGTGCGGGTAAACGACGTACGCGCGCCTGCGCCTCCTGCCCCTCTTCGCCACCGGGAGACAGGAAGCGCTCGAGCGCCGCCAGCTCGCGCACGAGCACGTTGACGACTCCCTCCGTGCGCTCCAGACGCCCGCGGGCGAGCAGCAGTGGCTCGGCGCGCGCCAGGTGACGGTGGCGCTCATACACCGCCTTCGGCACGATCAGGTTGATCGTGCCCCACTCGTCCTCGAACAGCAGGAACATCGTCCCCTTGGCGGTGCCCGGCCGCTGACGGGCGATCACCAGTCCCCCCACCGCCACCGAACAGCCACTGGGCAGGCGTGTCAGCTGGGCACTGGTAGCAAGCCTCGCCGTCGACAGTCGCTCACGCAGGGCGGCCATCGCGTGGTCGCCGACTGTCACCCCACTCGTCGCATAGTCGGCGATCAGTCCCTGCCAGCGGTCGAGCGGGCGCAGGCGAGGCGCCCGCGGCAGCTCCAAGGGCAGGGCTAGCTGGGTGGCGCCGGCGATCGTCCTCCCGGGCGTTGCCAGTCCCAGCTGCCATAGCGCAAGACGCCTTACCCCCGTGGCCGCCGCATCCATCTCCACGAGTCCGTCGCAGGCGCCCGACCAGGCCAGCTGCTCGAGCGTGACACGGGCCGCCCCCACCCGAGCGGCGAGTTCGCCGAGGCTGCGAAAGGGCCCGTTCCGCTCGCGCTCGGCCACCAGCTCACACACCTCCGCGACGATCACGCCTTTGACATAGCCCAGGCCGAGCCGCACACCCAGCCCGGGCTCCACCGTGCACTGCACCGCGGAGGCGTTCACATCGAGCCCCAGCACTCGGATGCCCCGGTGCTCGGCCTCGTGCACGAGGCTGTCGGGGGCGTAGAAGCCCATCGGCTGCTCGTTCAGCAGCGCGCAGAGGAACTCCGGGCCGTAGTGGACGCGCAGCCACGTCGACTGGTATGCGAGCAGGCCGAAGGCAGCGCTGTGAGCCTTCGGGAAGCCGAAGCCCGCGAATCCCGCCACCATCTCCCACACGCGCTCGGCGGTGGCGCGATCGGCGCCCACGTGGTGTTCCGCCCCGCTCACGAAGCGCTCGCGTTTCTCTCGCAATAACTTCTCCGAGCGCTTGCGGCTCATCGCCCGGCGCAACCCGTCGGCCTCGCCCGCGGAGAAGCCGGCGAAGGCCTCCGCCACCTCCATCACCTGATCCTGGAAGATGACCGTGCCGAGCGTGCTCTCCAACACCGGCTTCAACGAGGGGTGCTCGTAGGGGATCTCATAGGCAGGGTCCTCCCGCAGGCGCCGGCGCCGCTCGATGTAGGGGTTGATCGCTCCACCCTGGATCGGGCCGGGGCGCACGATCGCCACCTGCACCGTCAGCTCCTCGAGGCTGTCCGGGCGGGTGCGCAGGAGCGACTGCATCTGAGCGCGGCTCTCGATCTGGAACACACCGACCGTGTCGGCCCGTCGGATCGCCTCGAAGGTCTCTCGATCGTCGAATGGGATCCGCGACAGGTCGATGAGCTGATCGCGCGTGCCCGCAATCAGCTCCACACAGCGCTCGACCGCCGAGAGCATGCCGAGCCCCAGCAGGTCGATCTTCAGGAAGCCGGCATCGGCGCAGGAGTCCTTGTCCCACTGCACCATCTGCCTGCCCTCCATCGCCGCCGGCACGACCGGACAGCAGTCGATCAGGGGGATCGTCGACACGACCATTCCGCCCGGATGCTGGGAGAGGTGGCGCGGCAGCCCGTAGGCCTCTGCCACGAGCCGTTCGAGCCAGCGCCAGCGCTCAGACCGCTGTCCCCTGCCGGACAAGGGTGGACCGGCCGAGCCGGCGGCGGCGATGTCGTGCTCGACGCCCTCATGCCAATTCTCAGCTCCACGGGCCACGCGCTCGATCTCGCCCGAGGGAAGTCCGAGCGTCTTGCCCAGCTCGCGGATCGCGCCGCGCGAGCGGAACGTGGGAAAGGCCGCGACCAGAGCGGTGTGCTCGCGCCCGTAGCGCTCGTGCACGCGAGGAATCAGCACCTCGCGGATGTCGCGCGGAAAGTCCAGGTCGATGTCCGGAAGCTCATGCAGGTCTTCGTGCAGGAAGCGTCCGAGTAACAGCCTGTTGGCGATCGGATCGATGTGCGAGAGGCCCGTCAGGTAGCAGACGATCGAGGACACCGAGGAGCCCCGCCCGCGACCCGGTGCGAGCAGGGCGCGGGCCGAGCTCGGCCCGCGCACCTCCAGGGCCACCTCGCGGGCCAGCTCCAGCATGTCGTGGTGAAGCAGGAAGAAACCCGCCAACCCCAGCCTGTCGATCACGCGCAGCTCCTCCTCCAAACGCGCGCGGGCCTCCTCCTGGGCGGCGCGGGACGGACCGCTTGCCCGTTTGCGGGCCTCTCCGTGCAACGCCGGCGCGTCGAGGCCGTAGCGTTCATCCAGCCGCGCTTGGCACAGCTCGACCAGACGCCGCAGCGAGCCCGCATCCTCGGCGCCGGGATAGCGGTAGCCCAGGTCTTTCCTCAGGTCGAAGGACAGCTTCTCGGACAGGCACAGCGTCTCGCGTACCGCCTGTGGATGATCGGCGAAGCGGGCGACCATCGCCCGCGGCGTGGCCATCACATGGCTGTGGTTGCCACGCCTGAGCACCTCGGAGGCGTCGAGTGTGGTGCGATGGCGCAGCGTCACAAAGGCGTCCTGCAGCTCCGCCCGTTCGCGCCTATGAGCGTGCACGTCGCCCGTGGCCACGCACGCCACCCCAAGCCGCCGCGCGAGCGCCGCCAGCATGTGGTTGCGCGCGCGATCGTGGCGAGCGTACGGACGCTGAAGCTCGACGCGCAGGCTGTCCGGTCCGAAGGCGTCGAGCAGCCGCCGCGCGGTCGGCTCGTCGTGCACCCCCCGCTCGGCGCAGCCCGTCAGGCACACAAGTCCCTCGGCGTGCTCCAGCACCGTCTCCAGGGCCACGGACGGCTCGACTCGCTCGCGTTGCTCGCGCGTGTGCGCGTGAGCTCGCGTGATGATCCGGCAGAGGTTCCTCCACCCGCTCGCCTCTCGCACCAACAGCGTCAGATGACGTCCATCCCCGAGGTCGACCTCGGCGCCGTGGATCGCCCGGATGCCCGATCCCGAGACAGCCGCCGCCTGGGCCAGCTCCATCGAGCCCGAGACCGAGTTGTGGTCGGTCAGCGCCAGCGCGCCGTGCCCCAGCTCGTCCGCCCTCGCCAGCAGCTCCTCCGGCAGCGATACGCCGTCCAGGAACGAGTAGGCCGAATGGCAGTGCAGCTCGGCGTATGGCGGCGTGCCCGACATCTTTCACCCGATCACGCCAGCTGGATGAACCAGCCGCCTGGGGCGCCGGAGCTCTCGCCCCCGTTCAGGTCGTGGAAGACGACCAGGTTGCGCCCCCTCACGCTGACCAGCTCCCAGTAGCGCCGGCGCAGCGGGCGGGCCGTCCACCAGCGATCCTCCACCAGCCAGGACTCGCGCACCAGCTCGACCTTCTCACCGTCCACCGCGTGGGGAACGCCCCCCTCCCCCGAGCAGACCCGGACGGGCCGCGGGAGATTCATGGCCCGCGGCCCGCTCCCTCCCCGGAGGACATGCTCGGCGCGAGTCACCGCCTCACCCCGAGAACGTGCTCAGCACGACACGTCGCTCCGGCACGCGGGAATCGACATCCACGCACAGCGCGCGCAACGCCGCGTCCGCTCCGGCCACCGCGCGCATCTGACAGACTGCCTCCCGCAGACGCTCCCCGCGCCCCTGAATCTCGTCATCCAGCAGCGTGTGTTGCTCACCGCTCGGGGGTCCGAAGCGCTCCACCCCCAGACGCAGACTCGCCGCCGGCGCCGGCAGCAGAGCCAGGCGCAGCGACAGCGCCAGACCCATGCGCCCGCCATCGGAGAGCGCCTGGCGAAAGACCACCCGCTCCTGCCATGTGCCGCCCTCGACCAGGGCGGCGGAGAGCGTCACGGCCCCGAGCGCACGTCCGCGCCGCTCCGAACGTGCCAGCAGCCGCGCGACGAGCACGCCCAGCACACGCTCGAGCGCCGCCCCGGAGCTGGGCTCACCGAGCTCCATGCCCTCCTCCAGACGCTCCTCCACCCGCCGTGCGCGCAGCGGGGTGTCTTCGCCGCCGGCCAGCCGGTGGGCAAGGACGCCCGGCGTCCCGAAGCGATCGGCCACCGCGTCGCGCGCGAGCGCGGCCAGCTCACCAAGAGTCCGTACACCCAGGCGACTCAGCGGCTCGACCAACGCCGCCGTCTCCCCGCGGAAGCGCAGCAGGCTCACGGGCTGCACGGCGAGGTAGCGGCGAGCCTGCTCCCCTCGCTCTCCTACGACCACGGCACGGCGCGAGCGCACGGTTTGCGCCGCGGCCAGCGCGCAGAAGCGCGTCGGGCCGGCACCCACGCGCGCGAAGCGACCACCGGCGTTCGGAGCCACACGGCCTGGAGAGCTGGATCGAGAACCCTGTCCATGCCGCGAAGGACTCGGTCGAAGACCCGACCGGAGGCGGGAGTCAGATCGGCTTGCACGGCGCGCGGCGGCGATCACGCCTTCCTCTCCGCCGTAGATTCCTCGCAGGCCGTCCGCCTCGAAGTAGGCGAGACCGGCTCGCTCCAGCTCCACCGCTGCACCGATGCCTTCCAGCGCCCGCACGGTCTGCTCCCATGCCTGAGCCACCCCCACGGGATCGGCCGCGACCAGGCCGAGCTGAGGACAGCGCGCCAGCGCCTCGCCCAGCGCCATCCCCAGCTGCACCCCGAACGCCTCAGCCGCTCCCGAGGTCTCCCCTACCCGCTGCTCTCCCCCGGGCAGGGGCGCGATTGCCAAAGCTCGTCCCGCCAAGACCTCGGCTCCTCCGGCGGCTACAACCAGCTCGAAACGGGGGAGGTGGACGCACACGATCATACGAACATATGTTCGCACACGCCCTCGGCGTTGTCGACTGGCCCTCCGCGGGTGCTAAGAACGAGGGCCGCGATCGAGCCCAGAAACGTCAGTCATCATCAGCGGACCCTCGGCCGGCTAACACTACGTCGGAAGGCCCGTAGGACCGACTGCGATCAGGGTTGAGGGCCGTCGGTGTGTATATCGGTCGCGTTCTGCACCGCTTTGCCTCTGGTGGTGAGGTGCCAGGCGTTGGGCTCTCCCTTGAGGTGGCCTTCGCCGGTGTTCTGTATCAGCCCAAGATTTTCCAGGCGGGTGAGCAGCTTCGAGATTTGGCCTTGATCGTGGACGCCGGCGTGATCGGCGACTTGGCGGTTGCTTGCCTCGGGATGCGCGGCTATCGTCGAGAGGACTCGCAGCGTGCGATATGTCAGGCGCATGTCCAGATCCTCCAGCGGATCCTTGTCGAGCCGCTTTCGTGTGGGGAATTGTGGGTGTGGCGTCGTCGTGTGCGCGAGCTCTTTCGCGGCGATCGTCTGTCCTTGGTATGGCAGCACGATGATCCCCATCAGTGGGTTCAGCAGTCTTATCAGGGGCTCGTCGTCATGGTTCAGCACCCTGGTGTGGATGACCGCGAACACGGCGCCGACGATGCCCTCGGCGGTAAGTGACGACGGCTCTCTTTCGGTCTTGGTCTCTGAGCTTCCTCGAGCGACGATCAGGCTCAGATTGTCGAGCACGTGCGCCCTGTGCCGCAGAACTTCAGGTCCTCCAGCCAGCGCGTCGATGATGAGCAGTCTTCCCAAGTTTGGCTCGTCATCGAAGAACGTAAGCAGCGCCGCGAGTCCCGCTCTGAGCTTTTCACGCCAGCCGCCTGGCGTGTTCGTGTAGGCGAGCCTCGTGACCGTCTCTGCACGCGAGACGGCGTCGCTGAATACTGCCATGAAGCAGTCCTCGCGATCGTCGAACAGGTCATAGAACGTGCGTCTCGAGACACGCGCTCGCCTCGTAATGCGCGCCACGGACATGCCCACGTAGCCCTGTTCGCCAGCGACCTGTGCGGCAGCGCTCAGCAGCCTCGCGCGTTGCACCTCGCTGACGCGTTCGCGCGGCCGCGTGTCGCGTGCCCCAGAACCGCGATCGGCTGGTCTTCGGATGCCTCTCGTGGAGGCGGGGGATCTGGGGGTTTGCAACTGAGATGAAGCGTATTTCACTTTTGCTCCCTTCCACTTGCTCCCTCACCCTGGGAATGAGTGGTGTGCGGACTGATTATGGCCCGCACACCACTCGGTCATACGCTCAGATTACAGTGCCTGTAGCTCCAGATATTTTTCTGTGGTGATGCCGACCGTAAACGATAGGCCGCATTTTACGAAGGATTCGGCGCCGAACAATCTTCCTTCGAGTGTGACTTTTACTTTTTCGCCTTTTTCATTTTCGTATTCCTGAGGTACCTGTTCACCGTGGGTGCCGCGTGCTTTCAACGTGAATTCTTTCGTCAATGTGTTCGTGGGTGTGATCGGCACCAGGATGGAGCCTCGTATTTCACCTTTTTCCAATCCGCATTCTGTCGTCGCGAAGGTCGTACCCGTTTTTGGTTTGAGCAGAAGACTGACTGCTTTCGTTGCTTTGTTGGTGTAGACAGGAATGCTTTCCAGTTCAGCAGTTTTAAACTGATTGCAAAAACTACCGCAGCTAGTAAACGTCATCGTGTTCAAGGTGCCTGTTTTTGCGCCGGTGATAGATCCTGTGGTCGAACCCCCTCCGTTGCATGTCACTATCGCGATCCCTGATTCATATGTAATTGTGTGATTAGGGAGCGTATATTTGGTGGGGAATCCACCTTTGAATTCAGGTTGCGACGCCGATGCCGATGCCGCGGAGGTCGCCATGATCGCGAATACGACTATGACGGCCAGCCCCAACTTGTTCCTACAGCCCTTAGTGGACGATCTCATCGCATAACACTCCTTTTGTCTCATTCACCATGGACCATCGATCCCTCAATAGGGATGCGGTGGTCAACGGTCGGTCTCTTTCTACGCATGCCCCTTGGCGGACGAGAGCATCCACCGGGACACGCACTGGAAAGCTCTAGAAAATCACCACCCCTCTCGACCCGTTCCGCTCAGCGTGCGTTCTTCGGTTGTGAAGTCCTCTTGGTCCTCCTCTGCCTCCTGGCCACATGCCTCTTCTTCGGGCACCCGGTGACGCTGATCCTCGTGGACTGGTGGATCTGGGCACCGTTCTGCGCCACGAACGACGTCGGCATCGCCAGCTTGCTCTTGCACAGGCTCCCGTTCGCCGCCAAGGCCGAGAACTTGCCCTGGGGCAGCGTGAGCTGGAACGTGTCGAACGGTACGTCAGGAACAGTCTTGAACGTCGTGCTGGTGATCCCCGCCCTCGAGATGAACGTCGCGCCCACGAGATCGACGGTCACGCCGTAGCCTTGCAGGACCATCGTCAGCGACGGGAACGCTTCACCACCGTGGGAGACGAAGATCGCGGGGCCCGTGAGCGGGACGGGCAGCAGCGGTGTCGTGACGGTCGCATAGCCGATCTTCGACGCCGCCGGACAACCAGCGGGGTTCGCTTCGAACTGCGCATTCGTGCACGCCTTCTGCAACGTCGTCAACCGCGACGGCAGCTGCTTCGGCAAATCCACCTTGACCCTCGCGATGTTCGCCTGGGTGCCCTGCGGTGCGTTCGGATAGGACAACCTGGCCGTGAGGCTCGCACCCTTCGCCCGCGACGTCTTCCCAGACGTCGAGACCGCGAATTTCGGCGCGAACTTCAGTGTCGCGCAGTTCGTGACCTGGAACGGCACCGACACCGGCGCCGATGCTCCCTCGACACTGCCGATCGTTCCCGTGATCGCCATCGGGTTGCAGTTCGTGGGGTTGAACGTGAACCCGGGCCGGTCGATCGTGACATTCACATGCTTGATCTGCAGAGGAATGCCTCTGAGGATATGTGGGATCTCACCGGTCGTGACCGTCAGCCGCGCCGTGTGAGGGTCAACTTCGATCTTCGCGCGGACCACTACTTTGCCGAGGTCGAACGGGCCGGCCTTCGCGGGATTCACGATCGACAGACCGAACGGAGCACCCCCATATTTTTCGGTCAGGAACACTTCCCCGCCAGTCACGCTGAACGGTTCGCCGCCGAGGCCGACGCTCACGACCGTATGCCCGATCAAGCTTTCCCGGCCACAGGTCCCCGCGTTGGCCTGCCCTTCGGGGCACAGCTTTACGCCCGAGAGAATACCGGAGAGGCCGGGTGGCATATGCAGTTGGACGGTTTGAATGTTCTTGTTCCCGTCTTCACGGCCGATCGTCGTCGCAAGCGTGCTGAACGCCCCCGCATTCGTGTTCGTGGTCCCTGCGGCGAGCGAAGGCCTGAACGGCAGGGTTCCCAGACACGGGCCGCCATTCGGGCCGCTCGTGATCTGAAACGTCGAGCTACCGGTCACCGACTCATTACCGGACCACGGCCTGAACGACGCCGTCGTGGTATAGCTCCCACAGCGGGCGGGGGTCGCCAGCGGTGCCCTGGAGCCACCGAAGAAGTGCAGTTCGGCATCTTCGAACGGCAGCTGCGGATTGTTTTCGAAGTCCGCCGTGATGCGTCCCGTCGCCTGGTCGAGCGAAACGCTGCCGGGGAGCTTGACGAGCACACCGGAGATCGGATCCTTGGCGAGGATGTACATGGCGACTAGCGTGTGGAAGGGATTCATCCCTTCTTCTTCGTTGGGGGCAGGGGTCGCGAGGTAGATTGCGCCTTCCACGGGCTCACCCGCGGGCAGTAACGGGGAGACGATCTTCACGGTCCCGACCTTCGCCGCGTCTGGACAAGAGTTCACGCCTGGGAGCACCGGTTCCGGGAGCGTTGCGGTGAACCTGAGCCGCTCAGGCGGTTGGCTCTGGTCGGAGAGATAGCCGATCTGTGCCTCAGAGCAGGCCTCCAACCCGTCGCCGCCGGACGGGTTCAGCCCGACGCCTTCCGGCAGCATGACGGTCGTGTCCTTCAGAGTCGAGCTTGCCAGTCCCAGTGAGTTTTCGTTCACTTCCCGCGGCATCCGCACATGCACGGTCAGCCCGGTCGGTGTGCTGGCAGACTGCACATCCGGCTGAACTTCGATCGTCGGGCTGAATGGGAGCTGATTACACCCTGTAAGCAGCACAGCTTGTTCGAACTCATCCTTGAGCGAATACGTACCCGCTTCCCCCGGCGCCAACGGAACGCCTGCCGGGTTGTCCTGTGTTGGCCAGGACGCCCCTTCCACGCTTGCCGTGAACGGCGACGAGCATGACGTCGGCAGCGTTAGGAACGGCGCGAACTGGGTTGTCGAGGTCGCCGGACAGTTCAACCCTCCCGCAAGCGTTCCGTTGAGCACGCATCCCCAGCCACGCGCCTCATCGTGACGCGAGTCGCCCGGCACGCCCCAGAACGTCACGCTGGCCGAGAGAAAGTTCGCGACCTCCGTGATGTCACTCACGCTGACCGTCACGCCATAGTCGCCGCCGGTGCGCACCGCGGTATCCAGCGTCACCGGGGCATGCGCGAACTCGAAGCCAAAGCGCGCTGGCTCACCCACTCCAGGCGTGAGATTGAACAGTGGCACCGACGTCGTCCGTAGTTTGATTGTGATCGGTTCATCGATAGTGATCACGGCTACGCCGATCGCCGTGTTCTGTGGACAGCGATTAGCATTGCTGCTTTTGATGATCGTCCGGAACTGCTGGTCGGTGCACTGCGGAATCGCGGTCGCGTTTCCGAGGAGACCTGGAGGCAGCTTGAATTGCAGGTTTCTCGGCAGCGCCGGCGGCGTCACCGGATCACCCGTCTGGTTCAAAGAAAAGGTCGTCGTGAGCTGAAACGGGTGCGATCCGGCCTGCGCATCGAGCGTTCCGCCCTCATCTTCGGGCACCAGCGAGAAGGCTTCCACGCCAAAGGCAGGCGGGATGTTGCTCACGTGCACGGGGCGTCTGATCGTCGTCGCCGTTGCGCCACCGCCTGACACGGAAACCTCGTTCGGGGCTCCGGAGACCGCGCTCGGACCGGCCTTGACATTAATGAGCATCTCGACGTCTTCAAACGATTTGAGCTTGGTCAATTCCGTCCCAAGCCCAGGTTCGAATTCTTCCATGACCGCCGGCTTGAAGGTACATACGATCGTAGCTGCCGTAGCGCTGCAGAAGTTCTTCCCTTTAAGGTTGCCTGCGGTGCCAAAATCAAATGTTTGCCCGAACCTTGCGATCAGAAATGAGACCTGCGGCACGCCTTCCGCTTCAACGACGCTCACACCCGGGGGCAACGCATCGCTCACCGTCACCGGTCCTTCGGTGCTGCCATCGCCCACGTTCGAGATCTGCACCGCAATCGTTCCTTCTCCGCTCGGCGGAAGGTTGGCAGGCCTCACATTTGACGTCACATGCCACCACGGCAGGTTTGCAAGCGCCGAGGTCACCCCGCCCATGGCCATTAGTGCGAACACCACAGACGCACACTCCAAGGTCAAGGCAGCAAGTCGTTGGACGCTTCGAACTCGATTGGACCTCATCACTTCCTCCTCCCGCTCTTGACCGAATGCCTTCTTCCCGTATGCACCGGCCCATACCGCTTTCTTGCGCTTGCTCTACATTGAGTCCGCTTGCGTGCAGGCTTTCTTTTGCACGTCTTCAATGCCTGGGTCAACTTCTGTGCTCGCGTCAATTTGTGCGCGCGCGTCAGTCCATGTTGAGATCGGCGCGCCGACGGCGTCACATTGCCGACACCGCCAAGCGTCTCGCTCGCCGGGGATCCGAAGCCGGCGGGCTGCGGCGCCGGGGCAGCTCGACACGAGTCCACCCCGCTGCACGGCGGCGGTGTGCTCACCAGGCCACCCGGACACGGAGTACTCGCCACGCACACGTGCGCGTCGTACACGTCCAGCGAGCTATCGACGTCCCGCGGCACAAGCTTTGCCGCGGTCAGGAAGAACACGTCATTCCCACTAGCGCTCGCGTCAAGGAAGGCGGTTTCCTCACCAGAGCTCCCCGACGACATCAACGCCACACACCCAGACGAAAGGCCGCAGCCTCCGACCCCGGCAGGCTCGAACTCATATACGTCCTCACGACCATTGACATCGGACGACACCAGGCCCTCAGCGCTATTAAAGAACAGCCGGCCGCTGTCGGACAGATACCGCGACTGATAGACCGAGTGCGCCAAGTCCGTCGGCGTCCAACCCGGCAGCGACGCCGCTAGCGACTGTCCCCGCCACATCTGGGGCTGATCCACCAGCAATGTCGGAAGATCCAGTGGGTCAAATACACCGACCGGCCGCGCACCTGTTGGATTACACGAGACGCAGCTAAGCGAGCCGTGATCCGCATCGAACAGGAAAACCTCGGCGTCAGGTTCCCCGCTTTGTGCATCGCGATTATCGTAGCCCGTCAAGCTACGCGTCGACATGAATGCCATGAACCGCCCGTTATCGGAAACGCGGGCAGTCATTTCCGCAAGATTTCCGCCACCACCGCCGGCTCCCGCCTGCCAGTTGGCCGCGTCGCGATTCGAGAGCACCGCTACCAGCGAAGTCGTTTCACTCGCTGTGTCGCGCACATACAGGTTGCAGAGTGTCGATGCCGATGTCAGCCATGGATCGTTCTGCACGCACCCCCCGTGCACAGCCCCCGCCGTGAGCTTGCCATTCGCGATGAAATATACAAATCGGCCTGCTTCACCAACACCGATCACGTCGAGGAGCACACCAGCGGATTCGCCGCGAATGGCGTCGACCGTCAGATCCTTCAGCGCACAGGTCAAATGCCCACCCGTGACCTGCACCTCACAGACGTACAAGTCCGCGGCTCCGGGCTTGGCCGTTGCGTCGGGCGTCAACCGTGCGTCATCTGTAAAGAACACCCTAGACCCGTCAGCATTAGCGGCCTGGAACACCGGAGTACCGCCGGCCGTGCCCTGCGCCGGCACATCAAGGTGAATAGTTTCGCCTCTAACCAGGTCGCGGATATACAAGTGCCTTTCATTAGGCCCTTGCACCGTGCTAAACACAACTCGCGTTCCGTTCAAAGACAAGGCATTCCGTGTTTGAAAGTCTTCGTTGCCAAGCGTCGCATTGGCGCCCTCTTCGGTTGCGGCTTTACCATCAGGCAAGATGCTCACCAGCGTCAGCTGCCCAGCACTCCACTCATACAGACTTTCTTGACCTCCGCTCGTCAACCCTTCTGTCAAAGCGGCGTGGCCGGACAACAAGATTCGCCCACCGTCCGGGGTCATCGATTGAAATTCGACACCGCCCGCCCAAGCCGAGGCCAGGATTTCTTCGCCAGCGAATTTGGTTTCCGCTGGTGTATTCGACGCCGTAACTAGTGGCGTGTACTGGCCACTGGTCTCGCGCCGGTAAGGCGTGCGTTCGCCGTGCGCGCCCATCAGCGCCGGAGCAAGCGGGGTCGCCCCAGACGGTTCGACGACGCTCAGCCCCAGGTCTGTCGAAAACATCTGGTACTCGGAGAGTTTGCCGACGATGACCCCGGCGACGGCATCATGCGGCGTCGTGATGTCGATCGTTTCCCAGCCCGCGCTCGTACGCGTCGACAAGAGCTGGGTATTGACTACACTACGGCTTCCCGCTGCCCCCGCACCGATTGGAGCCCTTGCGACATACGTAAACGCCCCACCGCCTTCGGCGGCTTGAATCGCAGATCCTTCGACGGCGATCGTTTCAAGCGCCACACCGTGCTTGTTCGCCGGCGACACGAGTTCCCAGCCGCGCCCATCCGCCAACCCCACTGGCTGCGTACTTTGCGTCGCAAACACGTGATCTGGACCCATGGTCACCCCCAACGCGTTGCGTGCGACGACCCGGTAGTGGTAGCTGGCGTCGGCCTGAAGGCGCTCAACCAGCACGCCCACCTGAACGCTGGTCGCGCCTGAGCCGGCGTCGCCACTTGGTGTAGGCGCGCTCTGCCCGTACGCCGTACTCGTACCATATTCAAATCTGTATTCAGTTTTACTTCCATACGCATTCAACACCGCTTCGAGCCGTGCGCTCGAGGCCGTAACGTGCGAGACCGACTCGGCTTCGATCGATACCGGCGGTGCTGAAGTGAAGCTCTGATCGGGCCCAAATGTCGTGTGCCCTGCGCTGCTCACCACGACCCTGAAATGATACGCCGCAGCCGGCGCCAAGCCCGTCATGCCAGCGCTCACCGACTGGTCTTCAAAGGGGGCGCCCGTGAGTTCGACCGTCTGTGTGCTCGATCCGTACGCCGTCGTCGGCCCATATTCAAACCGATAGCTCGTCGCTTCAGGACCCTCAGGATTCACAATGGCGTGAGCCGCGGCACCGGTTGGCAGCACTTCGTCGACCCGCTCGCTCCCATCCACCACAGCAGGGCCCGGCGGCGGCGGCGCGACCACGCTTACCACCTCAGCATGACGCACATACAACACCCCCGCGCCAAATCCAAAAGCCATACCCCCAGATTCTGCGCCTTCCTCCACGAACGAAGAGATCTGCACACCCGCCGCGTCGAACTCCTGCACGTGACGTTGCTGATATTCATACACAAACAGCCCATCGGATGGTCCCATCGCGATCATTGTCGCAGTGGACGGCACCGTCGGCTCTCGGGGTCTGCCCTGTTCGACCCCGGCCCCGTCATACTTGTGCACCCCTTCAAGCCCGCTCGCTGTCACATACACGTCTTTTGCCGAATCGACCGCGAGCGATTCCACTATCCCAACGCCGGGCAGCGCGATTTCGCCTTCAAACGTACCGCCGGCGCTGAACTCCTGTACGCGTTCGCGATCACCGACATACACCCTGCCCGTCGAATCCACAGCAACCACATCAGTCACCACGTTCCCAAGCGCCTGGAACTCACCTGGCCCCGAGCCTTCTTCGCCCGCCTGGCATAGTTCGCCGGCCAAACACACATTTGCGTGCGTGCTTGCGTTCACGTTCTTACCGAACATCAACACGAGTGCCCCTGTCGGCGAGAACTTCTGCACGCGGTGATTACCGCCGTCGACCACATACACATCACCGTGTTGGAACCCGAGCGAGTTATCGACCGCCGCACCCCCGGGGAACCCCCGAAACTGGGCCGTCCCCCCACCAAATAGGCCCGCGAAGCACCTCACCACGCAAGTTTGAGGCGCGGTCGTCGACCCGTCCGCCACACCCCATCCCCAGGCGAATTCAAACACGCCTTCTCCGCTCCACTTCTCCGCACGAGCGTTACCACCGTCCACCACATACACATCCCCAGATCCTTGATCCACCGCCAGCCCATTGAACGGCGTGACGAACTGCCCGGCGCCTTCGCCTTCGCTGCCGAATTCCGACACAACCCCCGACGCGGGCGCAACACCGGCAACGGCAAACAGGCAGACCGTCGCCAACATCACCGACACGAGCCTACGCGCATTCATCGAATCGTCTCCTCCAAAACAGAGGGGAAGACCCCCTCGATCGGCAAACACCAAACGCACCAAGGGGCGCACGACACCAGGAACAACACGACGGTGGCAACAAGGCAATCTCCATCGACACCCCACCGGTGCGGGCAGACCGGGGAGCGCCGTGATCCCGGGCTAGTCCAGAATCACGACGCTCGACGCCGGAACCGGCGCGTGTGGGAGCACACAACCCAGCCTCCGCGAACGCCACCGTCCTCAGATGAGGGAAAAGACTCCGGCGTTCGAACAGACCCCCACCAGAGTGTCGAGGACGACCTACGCCGCGGCGCCGGCCGCGGCGGATATCTACCTGAAGACGATCGCGGTCGCCCCGATGGGCGCCGAAACCAGGCTTATCGCCTAGAAGACCCGGGCAAGAGAGAGAGAGAGAGAGAGAGATGTGTCAGCAGCGCTGACGCATCTACCTACGGGCCCCGAAGGACACGCAACGATCCCCACCACATCTGTCCCCAACGGACTCACGCGAAAACGACTCCTTCTCATGACGGTCCGGCTCCCTCTCCGACAATCCCCTGCTGCACGTGCTTGCGATCGACCCCAACGGATCAACCCAAACCCGACCTATTCGACATCCGGCGACCCCACAGCGGGAAACCAGGAAGAGCATATTATAAGCACACCCAAAACTTAAAGTCAAGCCAGCCGTGCCGCAACCCGTTCCGGCCGGCGCCGGCATCCCTCGGCCGAACCGTCGAGACTCCCTCAGTCCATCGTCAGCGGGCCCTCGGCAGAGCCGCTGAGGAACTGGCGCACGAACGGGTTCTCTGAAGAGAACATCCTCTCCGCGTCTCCCGCCTCCACGATCCGTCCCCGCCACAAGAGGGCGATGTACTCGCCGATCCTCCGCGCCGAGGCGATGTCGTGGGTCACGACGATGTACGTGCCCCCGTGGATCGAGTGCATCTCCTGGATCAGCTCGCACAGGAGCGCTGTGCGCACGGGGTCCAAGCCCGAGTCGGGCTCGTCGAAGATCACGATGTCCGGCTCCATCACGAGAGCCCGAGCAAACCCGGCGCGCTTGCGCATCCCTCCGGAGAGCTGTGAGGGAGCGTCGTCCATCGCCTCCGCCAGTCCCACGTCGGCCAATCGCTGGGAGACGAGCTTCGAGATCTGCACCTCGGACATGTCAGTGTGCTGGCGCAGGGGGAAGGCGACGTTGTCGAACACCGACATCGATCCGAACAGCGCTCCGTCCTGGAACAGCACGCCGATTTTGCGACGCAGGGCCAGCAGCTTTGGCATCGTCAGCTTCGGAACCGACTGTCCCTGCACGAGAATGTCCCCCGAGTCGGGGAACATCAGCCCGATCAGGTGCTTGATCAGCACGCTCTTGCCGGTCCCCGAAGGTCCCAGCACGACCGTGATCGTCTCGTCGGGGATCGCGACGTTCAGCCCGTTCAGCACGGGCACGCCGCCCAAGCGCTTGTGCACGTCCGTGCAGCGAATCGACCAGTTGCCCTCGGCCGGGTCGCCCGTCAGGTCGAGCTCGCTGGAGTGATACTGGAACTCCCTCTCCTGCTCGATCGCGACGCGCTCCTGCACGCTCGATTCTTCCCCTGAGCCTCCCGGCGTGCCGTCAGCCATCTCCACGCTCCAGATACTAAACGTCCCCGCGCCCAGCATCAACCGCGACAAACGGGCGCGCCGCCGCGAGCGTCGACAGATACCGCCTCTCGGCTCCTTCGCATATGGCCGAACCCGCGCTTGACAATTACCTGTCAGCGAGTCTACGATATGGCGTCAGAACCAGTTTATAGCCCGGGACTCGCGCAGGGGAGGGACGGGCGCCCGCCGAGCTGACGCTCGCGTCGAGACGCTCGCCGCGCCTACCGGACGCACAGGGAGGAGCAGGCATGACGGACCGCAGGCATCGTGCCGCCGCACTGGGGCCATCCGCTTCGATCGTGGCCGACGGGCGCCGGCGCCGCCTCGACCGCTCCCCCGACCCCCGGCGACGGATCCTCGACGCCCTTGTCGAGACAGTCGCGCGCCGCGGCTATGACCACGCGACCCTCGACCGCGTGCTGTGCGTGGCGGATGTTCCCGCCCCGGTCTTCGACGAGCACTTCGAGGACAAGCAAGACTGCCTGCTGCAAGCGATCGACGAGCTGATCGGCCAAGTCGAGTGCATGGTGCTCGAGCGGATCAGCACCGTGGCGCCGTGGTCAGAGCGGATCAGGCTGGGCCTGCAAACGCTCCTCTGCGCGCTCGCCTGCAACCCCGACGGCGCGCGTGTGGCGATGGTCGAGTCTCTCAGCGCGGGCACGCAGGCGGTCGAGCGCCTGCGCTCCGCCGTCGCCCTGTTCGTGCCGATCCTCGAGGAGGGAAGGACACATGCGGCCAGCGTCGAGCACCTGCCCCCGCAGGCCTCCGAAGCCGTCGTCGGCGGCATCGCCTCGATCCTCCACCGCCGTGTGCTGGAAGGCCGCACCGCGGAGCTCCCCGGCCTGCTGCCCGATCTACTGTATTTCGCGCTGATGCCCTATCTCGGCCACCATCGCGCGCTGATGGCCGCCGGGCTCGGCGCGAGAGCCTGAGGGGTCCCATCGTGCCCCGACGACCTCACGCTCGAAAGTAGAGCCTGACGAGCACAATCACGCCCGAGGACCTCAAGCTCGACATCGGCCGAGGATCGGGGGCTATTTGCCGCCGTAGACAACGTGCGGGAACTGGCTCGTCTGACCGTTGAACGTGAACGGCGCCTGCTGGTTGCACGCTGGAGCAGCGACTGAGTTCGCGCTTTCCGGCGCGTTTGCGACGTGCAGTTCGATCAGTTGTTCGATCACCCCCTGAGAGACACTCGCGTTCGGCGGTCCGCTCACCGACGGCGCCGCGCTCGAGCACGAGCTATTGCTGAAGACCTGCAGGCCGCCGTTGCCCAGCGCGCGGAAGGCGCCCGGCTTGAAGTACGGGTTCGCACGGTCGGTGCCGATCCGCTGTGGATAGGCGGCGAGCGATTGCGGGGTGAGCACCTGAGCCGTGCGCAGGTAGTGCTCCTGCGGTCCCTGGCCAGCCGTGTTGGAGTTGAAATCGTGTCCTTGGCTTGCGGCGGTGACGTTTCCGAACAGCGACTGCAGCTCGGGCACGTATTCGCCGAGGCTCTGCAGAAAGGGATCGAGGTTGTGCAGCACCGGCCTGACGTTTTCAAGCAGCGGGGTGGTCAGATCGAGCGCCTTGCGCACGTCGGGCAAACCTGTCCTCGACTCCTTCGTCAGCGGTCCCAAGCCGGTCAGGAAGCTGTCGAACCGCGGCGCGAAGGGCTTAGTCGCCCCGAGCAGGCCCGCGAGCTGGCGCTCGATCGGGCGGAACTGGTCGAGCAGCGGGTTGGCGTCGACGGCGAGGCTGTCGATGCTTTTCAGCGCCGTCCGCGAGTTGCGCTCGAACCTCGGCAGCGCGCGGAAGGCGCCGGCGACCGCCTGGCTGCCTTCGGCGAGCGTGTGGAAGGTGCGCTCGCCGTTCACGATCAGCCCTTCGAGCTGGTGGTCGCGTCCGGCGAGCGCGCTGAACACGATCCCCGTGTTGTGGATCAGCGCCCGCACGGCGCCCTCCTGGGAGGCCAGCACCCCCACCAGCCGGTTGGTGTGTTCGGCGAACGGCTCGAGCGTGGCGAAGTCGGTGTTGATCGCTTCCCCCTGCCCGGTGATCCCTTCCGCGACCGACTGCATCCACACCTGGAAGCTGCGGCGTGTCTTGGGGTCGAGCGCCGAGAGGATCGTGTCGAGCGTCACCGACGGTTCCACCTGACTGCTCGCGAGCTGTCCCTCATCAGGCAGTAACGGCGCGGTCCTGCTCTCGGGTATCAGCTGCACGTAGGTCTCCCCCAGCAGCGTCTTCTGGCGCAGGATCGCGTGCATGTCCGAGCGTATCGGCGCGTAGCGGCTGGCGACTTCGAGCGTCGCGTGGGTGCGGCCGTCTTTGTCGAACTTCAGCGAGATCACATGGCCGACGTCCACGCCGCTGATGCGCACGTCCGACTGTTCGGCGAGCGCGAGCGAGCGCGGGAAGGCGACGGTGAAGCGATAGCCCTTCGGCTTCAGCGGTATCGAGCCGCCGAAGGACTCCCACAGGAACAGCAGCAGCCCGAAGCAGCTCAGCGCGAACAGCACGATCACGAGGATGTTGCCCAGCGTGGGGGCGCGCTTCTGCATCTCAGCCCCTCCCCCCCGGTGCGGTCGCGGACGATGCTTTCGCGAACGGAGCCTTGCCGGCCGAAGGTGTTTTCGCGAGTGGCGCCGGGCGCTGTCCGAAGACGCGCTCGGACAGCCCGGAGAACGCTCCTGTCGATTCCGCGTGGCTCTTGCTCAGCGTCGCAGCCGTTTTCGCGGCGCCGCCCGCGCCGACCGAGCTCGCGGCGCATTCGGGGCCCGAGGGTGGGTTCAGCAGGCCCAGCAGGAGTCTCGCGGTCGGATTGACCGCTCCGATGGATTTTAGAATTGGGACGACGTTGCAGTTGAAGTAGGGCAGCGTATGACCGAGCGAGCCGTGCGCGTCGGCCGAGCCGACCGTGCTGTTGAAGTCGTGCGCGCCCCAGCCCAGGAAGAACAGGAAGCCACCCCGGCCGGTTCCGGGGTTGTAGGCGATCTCGTTGAAGAGTTCATTGAACACGCCGAAGCTGCTCGCAAGCTTCGGGAACACTTCGCTCAAGTCGCGGGTGTCGGGCTGGAGTTCGTTGATCACCGGCAGGATCTGACGCGCGAACGGCCGGACTTCGTTCTTGAAGATCGGCGTGGTCGTCTTGAAGAATGGCTGCGCCCGTTCTTGCGCCGGCCCGAGCGCACTGGCAAAGGGACGCAGCTGTTTGAGCGTGGGGCCGAGCACGCGCGCGGCGGTGGCGAGCTTGCCGAGACCGCGCTTGGTCTTATCGAGCGCCCCGGGCAGCAGTCGCAGCGTGCTCTGCACGCTCTGTTCCTCCTTGGCGAACGTTGCGAACACGGCGTTCGAGGAGTCCACGAACTGTGCCAGCTGCTTGTCCTTGCCGCCCAGCGCTTCGATCAGCAACCTGAAGTTGTGGATCGCGTGTGCCACGTTCGCATGCCTGACCGCCACCTGCTGGGCGATCTGCTGCAGATACCGCGCCGTCGGGCTGAAGCGCTTGAGCACCGCCGACAGCGCTTGGCCGTTGTTCTTCAATCCCTGACCGGCCCCGGCCAAGAGCTCCTGCAGGTAGGAGCGCGTGTCGGCGTCAAGCGAGGAGATGAACTCGTCGAAGTTGACGTCCGGGGCGGTTTGAGCCAGCGGGATCATCGCCCCGCTCTTCAGACTCCCGCTGGCGGGCGTGCCCGGGTTGACCTCCACCGTCATGTCCTTCAGCTGCGTCTTCGGCCGCAGCAGCAGCGTCGCGTCGCGGTAGATGCGCGCGTATTTCGGGGTCACGTGCATCGTCACGACCGCGATCCCCTGATGCAGCTCCACGCTCGCGATTTCGCCGATCTTGGCGCCGGCGATCGTCACCGCCTGACCCTGACCCGGCGTCACCGCCTGGGCGGTCTGGAAGTCCGCCTGCAGCGTGAAGTAGCTATGCCCCAGCACGGGCACCCAGCTCGGCAGCTTCAGGTTCTCGTGCGCCAGGATGTAGCCGCCGACCACCGCCGCGATCAGGATCATCGACACGACCGCGATGAACGCCGTGCGATAGCGCTCGATCTGGTCGCGAACCCCCAGCCCGCCCTCGTGACCTTCGGCGGGGGTCATTTGGCGCTCCCGTCAGCCGGTCCCGATGAGAGCGGGCCGTTGTAGTCGGGGGGTGTCTGCGTGTAGCACGGCACAAGCGGCTTGTACGGAGGCTCTTCCGCCGGGAACGCCGGTCTGGTGCCCAGTGGCGCCTGCGATGGCTTGGCGATCAGCGGGATGCCTTTCACGTTGCTGCCGAGGATGTGTGTCGCCCCTGAGCGCAGCGAAGCGCCGCCGCCGCTGCCGACCAGGAAGCGGTTCATCGAGCCGTTCCCGTCGAAGCTCTGCCCGATACCGGACAGGCCGACGGTCGAGTACCAGAACTCCTTGTAGGCCTCCACGCCCGAGGTGTTCGGACCGTCCTGCAGCTTGGTGTTCCCGGCGGGGAAGAACACTTTCGTGAAGCACTTGCTCAGCAGTTCGTTCTGCTTGAAGAACGCCGGCTGTTCGGTGAACAGGCGCGACAGCGAAGGCGTCGCGGCGACCAGCCCCTTGGCGAGGCCTCCGACCTCGCTGGGGGCGAGCGACGCGCGCACCTGTTCGATCCACGGCAGCGCCGCGGCGATCGTCGCCGGTGTCTGCCTGACCCCGGGCAGGATCGCCAGCGCGAAGGCGCGCGTCGGGGGGAACGCGGCGTCGAGCGTGGACAGGGCGCGATCGGCGCTCTGCAGCGAGCCGGGCAGGCGCGCAACGGTGGCGGTGAGGCTCGCGGACTGCGCCGCGAAGTTGTGGAAGAAGGTGTTGAAGTTGCCGAACAGTTCACCGAGCTGCTGCTCGTGCACGTTCAGCGCCCCGCTGACTTTGCCGATGCTCGCGATCAGCTTGGAGATGTCGTGTTCATCTGTGCCCGCCACCGCCTGGTTGACGATCGCGCTGCCACGCAGCGCCGAAGGACCGCGATGGTAGGCCCGGTTGAGCGCCTGCGCCGCGTTCAGCCCCCGCACTTCGGGGTCCTGCGCGGCATTGTCGGCGGCGCTCGGCTTGCGCGTCAGCGCGTCGCCGTAGCCGATCAGAAAGTCCTGCAGGTTGGCGCGCGTGTCGGTGTTCAGCGCGGCCAGCACCTGGTCGATCTGGACGGGATCGGAGGTCTGTGTGAGCGGGATCGTGCCGCCCGAGGAGATCGTCTTCGCCGATGGGCTGCCGGGCTGCAGTTCCACGAACCAGTTGCCCTCGAGGAAGAGTCGCGGCCGTATCTTCAGCGTCGCGTCAGAATGGATCGGCAGGCCCCCCGACTGGATTTCCAGGCTCACGACCCCGGTGCTTCCCTGCCGCCGGACCGAGGTGACCTTGCCGACGTCCACGCCGGCAATGCGGACGGGGGCGCTCGGATGGATGTTGAGCACCGAGGAGAAGACCGCCTGCAGGCGATAGCCGTGTTTGAACGGAATCCGCTTGGTGAAGCCGAAGTACACGGCGATCACGAGGATCACGAGCAGCACGAGCCCAAACCGCAGCGGATTGGACCGCTGCAGCTCGATGACCGGGACCTCGTCGTGACGGCGCCACCAGCGCGGGCGACTCACTTCTTCTTCCCCTTCGCCGGCGCCGTCCCGAGGTCCTTCAGCGTGGCGCTCGCATACGGCTGCCCGAACAGATCCTGTTCGCGGGTGGTCGCTTCGCTCGTCGTCCCCGTATTGGCGGAGGCGTTCCCGATCACCGGTTTACCTTTTGCATAGACCTCGTTGCCCGCTTCGCACACGTTCGGCTGACCGGGCCCGGCGACGTTCGGATACGGGTTCACGTGCAAATGGTTGTCATCGATCATCGGGCCCGGGGCTCCGCTCGGCGTGGCTTCATGGTCGCCCGAAAGGCCATTGGCCGGCGCCGCGGCTGGAAAGCTCTCAGAGTTGGGACCGCTCGGAGCAAGAATCGGTGCCGCCCGGGCGAGCGAGCCGATGCCGATGTTCTCAGAGAACAGGCTCGCCACGTTGCGGAATGTCAGCGTCAGATAGTTGCACTTGGCCTGGGCAGGGGTGATCCCGGCGAGCAGCGGATTGCCGGTCTGCACCGTCTGCGTGAAGTCTTCGAGCCCGAGCGTCACGAGCGGGTTCTGGGCGAAGTCGCGGAAAGCCTGAGCGGCCGCGGCCAGGCGCGTGTTCAGCGCGGTGGCGGCGCGCAGGTTGACCGCACCGACGGCGAAGGCGTTGCCGAGCGGCCGCGCGACGGTGCGCAGCGTGCTTGCGCTCGGGCGCAGCAGGCGCATGAACTCGGCGCTCTTTTCCACGAACGGAGCCTCGAACGCCAGCGAGTGGGTGGCCTGCTCGAGCGCCGGCGGTCCCCCCTCGATCGTCTGTTCCAGCGATGGCGCCACGCTCGCGAAGGCGGTGAAGAACGTGTCGAGCTCGCTGAAGAACCGCGCGTTGGCGTCGGCCACCGGGGCTGTCTGCGCGGCCGGCCGGTCGAGTCCGACGAACAGGTCGTGCAGCCCCGTCTGCGGCGCGGCGAGGTTGCGCAGCGCCGGAATCGCGTTTTTGACGAGCGGACGCAGGGTGGAGATCGTGTTGTTCAAGCCGAGGCCCCGCCCCGCCACGCCGTCGCCGAAGTTATTCAGGTTCTCCTGGTTCGCCGTCCTCGTCTTCTTGTCGAACATGTTGAAGAGATCCTCGATGTTCACCGGTTCACGCGTCTGTGAGATCGGGATCGTCGCGCCCGCCTTCAGCGTTCGGCTCGAGGTGCCCCGTTCCAGCTGCAGGTACTTCAGCCCGATCGCCGAGACCGACAGCACGGTCGCGGTCGTGTCGGCCGGGAGCGGCTCGACGCCCTTTTCCAGCTTCAGGTCGGCGATCGCCGTCACGCGCCCGGTGCGGGGATCCTGATGGGCCACGATCGCGCTCACGACTCCCACTCGCGAGCCGCCGATCTTGACCTGGTTCGAGGGCTGCAGGCCGGAGGTCTCTCCCAGCACCAGTTTGAGCTTGTACGTCGGCACGAACGGCAGACCGTTGTTGGCGTTGTAGGAGAGGAACACGGCCACGACCACGATCAGCGTCGTGATCGCGCCGATCAGCAGCGGACTCCCGGCGAGCGAGCGGCGGCGCCTGTCCATCACGGCACCTGCGACGGGTCGCAGCTCAGCAGCCCGTTGTCGGTGAAGGGCGAGGAGCCGTCGGCGGCGGGCTGGGTCGCCGCGCCGGGACAGCGGCGCAGCTGGAGCGTCTTCAGGCCTTCGACGCCCTGCTGTGGCGTGACCGGCGTGAGCCTGTTGCCCGATCCCAACTTGAAGCTGTCGAAGATCGGATTCGCGCGTGCATAGTGGCCGTTGGCGTCGTAGTAGGCGCTGCCCTCGCCGAAGTCGCGGATGAAGCCCTGCAGGTCGGGCGAGTAGGGACCGAAGAAGGCCGTGATCGGCACCGATTCCTTCAGCGCGGTGACGGTCGCCGGAGAGCTCGTCGACAGCACGCGCGCGAGCGTCGGAATCGCGCGCACCGCGTCGGTCAGGTCGTTGCCGGGCCCCGGCCGGTCGATCGCGAGGCTGAGGTTGCCCACGACCGGTGTCGCGGCGGTGACGAGCGGGTGCAGCTTGGCGAAGAAGCCCGCGAGCGTCTTCGTGTTGGGCTTGGAGACGTCCACGAGCTGTTTGAGAGCGCTGAGCGTCGAGGGCAGGTCGGCGAACGTGCGGTTGCCCTGACGCAGGGTGGTCGGAAGCTGTCGCAACGCCTGTGCGAGGCTGGTCTGCCGGGCACCGATCGCCTGAAAGGTCTTGTTCGTGTTTTCGATCAGGTCGGTCAGCGCTCCGCTGCGCGCGCCGATCGTCGAGACGGCCTTCGAGGATTCCACGAGGAAGTTCGTGAACGTCGGCTGGTCGCGCACCAGCTCGGAGAAGAGGTGGTCGGTGGACGCGATCGACGGACCGAAGTATTTGGTCGACTGACGGAAGTCCGATCCGGCGCCCGCGTACTGTTCGGCCGAGCCCTGAAACACCTGCTGCAGCCCCTTGCGCGTCTTCGGGTCGAAGGTGTTGAACAGCTGATCGAGGTCGACGGCCAGGCTGGTGGCGCTCGTCTGCACAGTCGCGCCGTCGGCCAGCGCACGACGGTTGTTGGGTCCCGGGGTGAGCGCGATGTAGCGATTGGCGACGCTCGTGAGCGACGGCACCCTGATCTGGGCGGTGGTGCCTTCGTGCAGCGGCGTCAACGAGGAGTCGACGTGGATCGTGATGCGCGCCTTGAAGTCGTGCGTGAGCACGATGTCCTTGATGCTCCCCACGGGCACGCCGCCGACCTGCACCTGATCGCCGCGCACGAGCTGGTCGGCTTCGGCGAACACCAGCTTGTAGTCGGTCCCACCGCCGCCCGAGAAGAGAATGTAGGCGACGAGGAGCACCACGAGCGCGAGCGCGCCCACGGCGAGCATCCTGACCCTGCTCGCGGAGGAGCGGGCGCGTCTGGGCGGGAGCAAGGGCTCTCGCGGCTCAGGCGCGGCGGAGGGGCTTGGCGGGCTAGCGGTGGCCACGAGGCCGCCTTCCGCTCGCGGAGCCGCCCCGGGCGGCCGCGAGGACGGGAATCGACGCAGCCGAGTGACCGCTTCCGACCTGAGGGTCGGGGATTTCACCGAGCCGCGCGATCAGCTTGATCCACTGGCTGGGAGAGATCGCCGAGCTGAATGCCCCGGCGATCCGTGCGGCGCCCGCGTACAGCGGGCTGAATCCGACGTGGATGTGGTTGTAGTGATCCGCCATCGCCAGCGTGTTGTCAACGCCCGGATAGCTCATCAGGCTGATGATCTGGTGCGGCTTCATCGAGCCCTGCAACGTCAGCAGCTTGCGGATCGTCGTGTCGGTGATCGACCCCGGGCCCTGGTGACCGACGATCGGAATGCCGTTGATCTCCGAGATGTCCACCGCGTCGCCGGTCGAGTGCTCGGAGACGTTCCCCGAGGTGGTCAGCTCCGAGTGCCCGCACTTCAGCGCCGAGACCGTCGGCTTCAGCCCCGACACCGACAGCAGCTCGAGCGTCGCTAGCACGCGCCGATCGATCTGCCCGGTCTGGATGTCCTCGCGTCCGCACGGGTACAAGCTGATCCCCGGATCGTGCAGGACCTGCTGTTCGAGCTGCTCCTTGGACTCCAACAGCACCTGGCCGGCCGTAGGCGCGGAGGCCAGGAACGGGCTCTCCCCCTTGGCTCTGAAGATCGACGTGCTCTCGAGCCTGACCCAGCCGTCGAGGATCGGCTTCGGGTCGATCAGAGGCGCCCCCCGCCCGGCGGGACGGATCTGGAAGAGCATCTCCGGTTGCGGCGCCGAGCCGGTGGCGCTCGGCGCGGCTGTGTCCGGAGCGTTCGCCCCCGGATGGGTCGAGCTCGCGCCGAGGTGACCGAGAACCGTCCCCGCAATCACCCGCACGCCGCTGTGCAGAGGGCGCAGATAGACGTCGTTAGGACCGGCGCGGAACACTCCGGGCTTGGTTTCGATCGTCGCCTGCGCCGGCGGCGTCGAAGCTGCCGGCGCCGAGGGAACGGCGCCGGGCGAGGAGGACACGAGCGGCGAGCCGGATGCGCCCGTGGGCGCTGTGACCACAGGTGACGGTGACGTGGGCGGCGATTCCAGGGCGGCGGCTCCGAGCGACGGAGCGGGAACGCTCGCCGACCCGGCCGCGGCATCCGGATGCACGCCCGCGCTGGCCGGACCGATCGGGCGCGGTTCGCTCGGCACGCCCGGCTGCGCAGCGCCCGATCGGGACGAGACCTTCCCGTGCGGCTTCAGCAGCGGATACACCGTGGCCACGCTGCCGAGTTGCGCGTATGTGTAGGTGTTCCCGTACGGATCGCGCAGGGAGATGAACTTCCCGAGCGTGGGCGAGTCGCCGATCCGCACAATCTGTCCGTCCTGGACGGCGATCACAGGCGCGCCCGGGGTTGAGTAGATGGTCGTGCCCGCCAACGTCTGCGCGCCCCCTGTAGGAGCGGACACAGCCGGGAAGCCGTCGCTGAAGTGCGATGCGGCGTGCACCGGGAAGCGCGCCTCGGTCAGCCCGGTGATCGCGCCGAGCAGTTCCGGCGGAGTTCCTCCCAGCAGGCGCCCGCGCAGCATCACCGAGTCGACATACGCCTGGGAGTGGTTGTAGGAGAAGACCGCACCGCGGATGCTCTGCGCGGCCCCCGCCGCCCGCAGGTAACGAGCGGCGGCAAAGATCGCATCGGCCGGGTTGTACGGGTCCTTGAAGCCGTCGCCGTTCGCGTCCACCCCGTACTGCGCCCACGAGGAGGGCAGGAACTGCATCCACCCCTCGGCCCCCGCGCTCGAGACGCTCAGATCGCGCCCGTAGTCGGTCTCCACCTCGTTGATCGCCGCGAGCACCTGCCACGGCACGCCATAGGCGGTGCCCGCCGCCTGGTAGATCGGCAGCAGGAACGGCGGGATGCGAAAGCTTTCGATAAAGAAGCTGGAGACGCCCGCGATCGGAGAGCCGAGCGCGAGCGGCAGCGGTGGCGTGAGCGCCGATGGCTTGGGGGCGGCGTGGGGCGAGGAGGCGCCGAGTTGCTTGTGCCGCGAGGACGACGGGGTCGAGCCCCCCTTCGAACCGCCCGGTCCGCCGCTCCCGCCGATGCTCGAGTTCGAGTGCGAGCGGCCCGTGTGGGCAGGTCGGCTCGGCGTGCCGTCCTGCGCGCGCTGCCCTTGCACCTGCGGAGCCGCACCCGCCACTTGCGGAGCGCCGCTGGAAGGAGGGGGCACTGGCGTCGTGGATTCGGTCTGCGTGGGGGACGGTACCGTCACCGGAGGGGTCGTGGGCGCGGCGGGCGTCGTTTCGGCCGGCTTGCCGGCGGGCGCCGTCACGCCTTCTTCGGCCGCCAGGGCAGCGGCGGGCGCGATCAGCGCAAGCGCCCCCAGACCCACAAGCAGCAGACGCCGTATCGGTCGCGAAGTGATTGGGGATCGTCGAGTCATCGAGCTAGTTGCCGAGCAGGTAGTTGAGCAGCATCCCGCTCGCGCCGGAGCTTTCCGCTGAAGGCGTGTAGTAGGTCGTGCCGGCGCTCGCTCCGCCGACCGGATGGGCGGTGGTCGCGCCCGTGCCCGCCGCGACGGAGCTCGACAGGTTGCCGCCGGAGGCGCTCGTCGAGATCGAGCCCGGATAGCGGGCGATCGCCTGAGCCGGTGTCGCGCCGTTGAGAACCGCGAGCGTGCGCGCCATCACGAGACTGGTCGGGCCGGCGGCCGCGCCTTTCGCCGCCCCGGCCGTCCCGCTGCCTTCTGATTTGATGAAGTTGGCGCTGCACCCGCCCTGAGGGGCGATCTTGTAGCCCGCGCAGTTCTTCGCGACGATCTCGGCGCGGACGAAGTGGCCAAGCGAGTCGTACCCGTTCAGTCCCCCCGCGCCGAGGAAGATGAAGTCGAGCAGCCGCTCGAGGCCGCCGGTCGAGCGCAGGCTCGTGAGCAGTTCGGAGAGATTGCCCGCGAACGGCTTGCCCGAGCTGCCCAGAGCCTTCAGGCGGGCGAGCAGAGGTTGTGTCGCCGCGATCGCCGGGCCCGAGGTCTTGGCGGTCTTGCCGAAGGTCTTGAAGAACGCCGTCGAGCTGTCCGAGAAGGGCCCGAGGCTCTCGAACGCCCGGTTGAGGCCGGGGGCGGCCACCCCCAGGTCGGTGAACGCCGGAGTCGTCTGGTCGGCGAAGCGCCCGAGGCGTTCCATCGCCGGACCGAACTCCCGCAGGAAGGCCGGGAAGTCGGCCAGGTTGCGGGCCAGTGCTCCGCGATGATCGGCCGTCGCCTTGGCGACCGTGTTGCTCTGCACGATGAAGTCCGCGACGCGGTTGCGCACGGCCGCGAGGGGAGCCAGTGCCTTGTCTGAGTCGACCGCCAGCTTGCCCAGCACCTTGTTCTCGCCGGCGAGGATGCCGAGCACCTTGTCGAGTTCCTGGAACGCCGGGTCGGCGCGACGGATGACTTCGTGCAGGTCGCTGCCGCGGCCGGCCAGGCCGGCGCCGAGCTCGTTGATGATGATCGTCAGCCGCTGGCGCTCGGGCAGGCGCGTGATGTCGCCGAGCAGGTCGACATCGACCGGGCTGTGGGTGTTCTGCACCGGCAGTAGGCGCTCCCCCGCTCCTTCCTGGCCGTGGGGAATCGTGCTCAGAGCGGGCGGCAGCGGCGTGCCTTCGACGCGCGGCTGAGTGGGCAGGCAGTCGACGTACTTCTCGCCGATCAACGCCTGCGGGCGGACCGTGCAGCTGGCGTCGACGCGAAAGTCCTGGAAGCCCGGCGTGTTGATGTTCAGGATGACCGCGGCCTTCGCCTGAGCCGTCGGCGTGACCGACCCGACGGTGCCGACTTTCACCCCGTCGATCTTCACGTCCTCGCCGGAGATGATGTTGCCGGCGTCGTCGAAGATCGCGCGAACGACGTAGGTGCCGCCCGATCCGGAGCCCGAGACGCCGCAACCGGAGACAATCAGGACGATCGCCGCGAATGCGGCCATGCCGAGGACGCCGGCGATGCCGACCGCACCTCTCCTCCACCCGACGGTTTGCGTCCTCAACCCGATCCTTCCGATCCTTCCTTGCGGTTCAACTACGCGAAGGGCGGCCCCATCGTATAGATGGGGCCGCCCTTCTCGTTTTTGCTCTTCGCGGTCGAGCTCACATCTCCCTGGATGTCCGCTCGCCGCCGTGCGCTACCTCTTGGGGCACGGCGCCTTGTATTCGGCTGTTGCCGTCGCGCCGCCGAGGAACGTCAGTTCTGACTTCAGCGGGAAGCCGCCCTTCGGGCACTTCTTCGGCACCGTGATGTAGTAGGTCGTCTTCTTGCCCTTCTTGTACGCCGCGCCCACCTTCACGTTGATGAAGAGCGCCGATGCGTCGAGCGCGCCCGGGACCGATTCGATCAGCGGCACTTCGGCGATGACCGTCGGCCCGAACGGCGGGGTGGCGTTCGTGACGTGACCCGTCGAGAGGATTTCGATCGACACCGGCGTGGTGCCGTTCACGTAGAACTCGAGGTTGCCTCCCGGAGCGAAGAACGGCTGCACCGACACCGTCTCTTTCACGCGTTCGGTGCCGAAGCTCACGATTCCGCTCGCTTCGCCTTTCGGGCCCGCGATCGATTTCTTCGGGCACGGCGCGGGGCCGCTGTTCTTGATCACGTTCGGATCGCACGTGGCGAATCCCTGCGGGTGCAGCTTCGCGCTTGCGGGCCCGTAGAACTTAACTCCGATCAGCGGCGGCGGAAAGCCACCGTATTCGGTGCCCGAGATCGCATATTCGGCCTGGAGCACGGCGCCCGCGCCCAGGATGTTGCCGGTATGGGGGAAACCGGGAATTGGAATGGCTTTTGCTTTCAGCGTGACCGTCGGCGCCGCCGACGCGCTGGCCGACAGACCCATGACGGCGAGACCAAGCAGGGCCAGACAGGTGGATGCTCTGCGCATCAGATTCTCTCTCCTCTATTGATGGACAGCTCCGCCTCGATCCGGGTAGCTCCGGAGCCATACCGGTCCGGCGACATCGAGATCCCCGACCATTCGTCGGGGAACAGTGGCGATATTTGCTACCGGTACCCTAGCCATAGCGGCCGATGACTTCAAGTTCGAACACTCAGACGGGACCGGGTTTGCACGTGGATCGCCGCCGAAAACTGGCCGAGCGGCCAGCGCTGCCTAAGGTAAACGAAGGAATACCGGCAAGGTGCAGAACTCTCAACTTGAGGTAGAGCGTTAGAAACAGGCTCGGGCCGCCTCATCCCAACCAGCGGACTGAACCCTCTCAGCCTGCGGACAGCTCTAGCTCCGCGCCCGCGAACCGCACGTCCACCGGCTCGAGGATCACCTGCCGCGGACCCTCCTCGACGCGACCCGAGAGCACCGCCTCCAGTCCCAGGGCCGCCGCCAGCCGCACCACGGACTCGCCCTCGCCGGCGCGGCAGTAGATCGCGTATCCCGACCCCATGTTGAAGGTCGAATACGCCGCGTGCCGGTCCAACCCCGCGTCGGCGACGAGGAAGTCCAGCACCGCGGGCACTGGCGGCAGCTCGGCGATGCGGTACGTGAGGGCCTTCGCCGGGCGCATCAGCTTCAGCAGTCCATGGCCTGTCACATGGCTGAGGTAAGTGATCTCCAGCTCCTCCCGCAACAGCGCGGCGACGAGCCTTACGTACATCACCGAGGGCTCGAGCAGCGCCTCCCCCAGTGTGCCCCCGGCGGGGAGCTCTGTCGCGTAGCCCGCGGGCAGACGCCCCGCCAGTAGACGAGCCAGCGAGGCGCCGTTGGCGTGCAGTCCGCTCGAGGCGACCAGCACGATCTCATCGCCTGGCGCCAGTCGCTCGCCCAGCACCGGGGAATTGCCGTGTGGAACCGCTCCGATCGCGGCCCCCGCCAGCTCGATATCCCGCTCGTCGACGAGCCCCGGCAACGACGGCGACTCCCCCCCGCCCCACGCGCAGTCCGCCTCAGCGCATGCCCGGCGCCAACCCTCGAGCAACGCCGCCGCGCGAGCGGGCTCGCCGTACCATTCTGAGGCGCCCGTGGCGAAGTAGGCGTTCACCACCAGCGGCAGCGCGCCCACACAGCAGAGGTCGTTGACGATCGCCGCGACCGTGTCGTAGGCAACGTCGGCAAAGCGATTGACTCCCTGCTGTTCGAGCACCTGGCGCGCGATGATCGACTTCGTTCCCAACCCCTCGACCACGAACGCGAGCGCCCGTCCGTCGAGCTCGAACACGAATGCCGGCTCGCCACGGGAGTCGTCGAGCGCGCGTGCCCCGTGCGCTGCGAGCAGTGACGAGGTGGACAGCGCCTTGGCCATCGCCAAGCGCTTGGCCGCATCCAGCGCGTCGTAATCCACGCCGGCGGCGCGATATGTGGCTGCGCCCGGCTTCTCGCTCACCCCGCCAGCCTACCTTCAGACGCTTCCATGCTGCGCGCGCCAGCAGGCGCTCCCACCGTGACATTCCTCCATGCCCAGCAGCATCCGATGGAGCCTCTCCGCTTGCGCGAGAGGAAGCTCCGCCGCAATGTTCCTGAGCTCGAACGGGTCGCTGCGCAGGTCGTAATACTCTCGTTCGCCGTTCCCATACTCCACGTAAAGGCCGCGCGGAGTCCGCATCGCCTCATAGCTTGGCGGGTTGCCCGAGCCCCGCGTCGGCAGATCCGGATCGCCCGTATCGGTGACGCGACCGTGATGCTCGACGAGGACCGCCCCGCGCCAGCCGGCGACGTGTCTGCCATGCCACAGCGCCACGAGGCTGCGCCCGTCGACTTCAGGGGACGTCCTCGCCCCCGCGAGCTGCTCGAAGCTTGGGCACAGGTCGATGTTCTCCGCCATCTGTTCAATCGCCCTGCCCGCCGGCACGCCCGGTCCGGTCACGATCAGCGGCACGCGGATGTCGGTGTCGAACGCCGTCAGCTTGCCCGTCAGCAGGCGGTGCTCCCCCATGTGCAAACCGTTGTCGGAGCTGAACACGATGTACGTGCTTCGCGCAAGACCCTTCGCCGCGAGCTCGGCCTCGATCCGCCCGATCAGCCGGTCCACCCCCTGCACCGCCTGCGCGCGCTTACGGAACTGCCGGTCGAGCGTGCCCACCTGCATCGCATCGAGCGGGGTGAAATGACTGAGCCACGACGGCTCGGCGACACCGGTGACGCCGAAGGCCGGCGTCCGGGGCACCCTCAGGCCCGGGAAGGCGTTGACGTCCCGCGGCGCCGGCGTGAACGGCGAGTGCGGGGCGAACGTCGCCACCTCCAGCATGAATGGCCGGCGACTCGCGGCCGAGCGGTCGATGAAGCGAACGCTCTTCTGAGCCAGCACATTCGTCAGATAGTCCTTGGCGCGGTATCCGTACCGGTGCAGGTGACCGTTGCTGTTGAGGTGGTATCCGTACTCCGGGTAGCCGTTGCCCGCCACGTCCCACTCGCTCCACCCCGGCGGCACAGAGGTCCGGCCTCCGCCGCCGGCCGCCGGCTGATAGCCGTTCAGGTACTTGCCCATCAGCGCCGTTCGATAGCCAACACGTTGGAGCGCTGTGGCGAATGTCGCCCGCTCCTCTCCCCGTTCGTGGAACACGCTGTATCCGCCTTCCGGCGGACTGTTGTCGAACACGCGCGTGTTGTGCGGCAAGCGTCCGCTCAAAATCGACGCGCGCGAGGGACAGCACAGCGAGTCCGTCACGAAGTAGTTGCCGAACGTCACCCCTTCGCGCTCCATTCGCACCACGTGCGGCATGTACCGCACGAGATTCCACGCGAGATCGTCGGTCAGCACGAACACGATGTTCGGATGCCCCGGCGGCAGCGCGCTCGCTTCGGTGCTCGGCGTCCCCCCGTTGCCAGTGGCCGGGGTGACGACGGAAGGGGTGGTCGGGGACGTGGCTCCAGAAACGCCTGGCGCGCGCGCGAGGGTCGCGGTATGCGGCGAGCTCCCGCACCCACCTAGCAGTCCGATCGTCGCCACCAGGACCACCAGCGTCGAGCAGCGACCGACCGATGCCGGCAGACGTACCACGCGCGGTCTCGAGAACGCCATGCGCGCCACAAGGTAGCGTGCGGGCGCCCCGCGGTTGACCCCGTCGGGCGCAGACTCGATATACCCCTCCAGCACCCGCCGCACAAAGGAGACCAGATGGACTTCCAACCAAGCGATCGCTGCCAGGAGTTCAAGGAGCGCCTGACCGCGTTCATGGACGAGCACGTCCACCCGGCCGAGGCCGTCTACGAGCGCCAGCTGCGCGAGGCCGGCGATCCCCATCACCAGCCGCCCGTGATGGAGCAACTGAAGGCGCGCGCACGCGAGGCGGGGCTGTGGAACATGTTCCTCCCCGACGCCACACACGGAGCCGGCCTGTCCAACAGCGACTACGCCCCACTCGCGGAGATCCTCGGGCGCTCCCACATCGCCTCAGAGGCATGCAACTGCTCGGCGCCGGACACCGGCAACATGGAGGTGCTCCACCAGTTCGCCACCCCCGAGCAGAAGGACCGTTGGCTGACCCCTCTGCTCGACGGGGAGATCCGCTCGTCGTTCGCGATGACCGAGCCCGACGTCGCGAGCTCTGATGCCACCAACATCTCCCTGCGGATCATCCGCGACGGCGATCACTACGTGCTCAACGGGCGCAAGTGGTGGATCTCCGGAGCCCTTCACCCGCACTGTCGAATCATGATCGTGATGGGCAAGACGCTCACCGATGGCCCGCGCCACCGTCAGCAGAGCATGATCCTCGTCCCGCTCGACACCCCCGGGGTACGGATCGTGCGAGGCCTGCCGGTATTCGGCTACCAGGACCAGGAGGGTCACGCCGAAATCGAGTTCACCGACGTGCGGGTGCCGGCCGCCAACCTGATCGCCGGCGAGGGCGATGGCTTCATGATCGCCCAGGCTCGTCTCGGCCCGGGGCGCATCCACCACTGCATGCGCGCAATCGGAGCGGCCGAGCGAGCCCTTGAGGCGATGTGTGCCCGTGCGGTCTCCCGCGTCACCTTCGGCCAACCGGTGGCGATGCGCGGCAACATCCAAGACTGGATCGCCGAGTCGCGGATCGAGATCGAGATGGCCCGCCTGCTGACCTTGAAGGCCGCCTGGCTGATGGACACCGTCGGCAACCGCCATGCCCGCACCGAGATCGCCGCGATCAAGGTCGCAGCTCCCAACATCGCGCTGAAGGTCATCGACCGTGCGATCCAGGTCCACGGCGGCGGTGGCGTGTCCGATGACTTCACGCTCGCCTGGGCCTATGCCCATCTGCGCACCCTGCGCCTCGCCGACGGGCCCGACGAGGTCCACAAGCTGTCAATCGCCCGCCGCGAGCTCGCCCCTTACATTCCGCGCGAGGAGAGTTAGCCGGGAAGCTCCACACGATCGGTGGGCCGCCCGAGGACCGCCACGAGAGCATCTACGACCCCGGGGTCGAACTGCGTCCCTGAGTTCTCGATCACCTCCGCGAGCGCAGCCTGAGTCGGCATCGCCTTGCGGTATGAGCGAGTGGTGGTCATCGCGTTGAACGCGTCGCAAGTCGAGACGATGCGCGCCTCGAGCGGGATCGCCGCCCCGACGAGCCCGTCGGGATAGCCGCCGCCGTCCCAGCGCTCGTGAGAGGAGCGGACGATCTCGCCCACCTCCCGCATGAAACCGCCGACGCGCTCGAGCATCTTCTGACCCTCGAGCGTGTGCGTCTTGATGATCGCCCACTCGCGGTCGTCGAGCTCGCCGGGCTTGTTGATGATCTCCTTCGGCACCGCGATCTTGCCCACGTCGTGTAGCAGCGCAGCGAACTCCACGTTGCGCTGCCTGTCGAGGTCCAGCCCCAGCTCCCTGCAGACTTCTAGGGCGAGACGAACCACGCTCTTGCAATGCTCGCCCGTGTAGGTGTCGTCGGCCTCGATCACATCGCCCAGCAATAGCGCCGTGCCCTGATATGCGTCGTTGAGCTCGATCAGTTGCTCGAGGCGAGCGCGTCGCTCTTTCGAGAACACCCTCAACACACCGAACAGCGGCGCGATCAGCAGCACCGACCATTTGCTCTGCACCGGAGACGTCGCAAACGCGACCGCAAGCCCGAGCGGCGACAGCGCCAGATCAATCGCATACACCTGCCGCACCTCCGCGAGCAGCTCACCCAGGGTGATGTCGTGCAGCAAACCCTCGCGCACCGCGTTGGCGGCGAAGTCGCATGCGAACTGCGCCGCCAGCGCCAGCAACAGCACGTCCCAGCGGCCGGCTGGATTCTGGTCGTGAGCGACGAGCAGGACCAGCGCGGGCCCCAAGGCGAACCAGCAGTTGCCTGGCACGGTCAGGATGCGGCTGGGCGACACGCGTCCGCTCAAGATCGCCGGCGCCATGCCCAGTGCCAGCGCAACAGCCACCAGGAGCGGCACGAGCGACACGGGAACAGCGAACAACATCGGGACGAACACCGCCTGAGTCGGGACTGTGAATCCCGCGCCGATGTCGAACCGAACGTGGCCGGCCAAGGCGATGCCAAGCACATACAAAGCGGCGATCGGCAGCGAAAAGCTTTGGCTCGTGCCGGCGAGCAACGCGAGCGTAATCGCCACAGCGAGGAAGCCTCCGCCGACGAGCAGTTCCCCCCGGCGCTCGACGAAGGCCATCTGCGTCGCGCGACGCGCGAACGACACGCGCGCGCGCTCTGATTCGTTAAAAGCATGGGCGGACATATCTACGTCCGCCTATCGTCACAACCGCTCGGAAATCAAAGTAATTCGTGACATAACTCGTCCAACAGAGTGGGAATCCCAAATAGTGGTGTTCTGCCGCCTCCTGAGCACTCGAAAGTCCAACATGCGTCCACAGGCCTTCCAATCGGGCGATCCATGCTTCATGGTCCCCCACGGATAAACCAAGACTGAAAAAGGCAAACCCGTCGCGAGGCGGGGACGCAAAGTCAGGGGTCTCGAACACGAGATAGCTCGGCCGCCAGTAAATGCACGGAGGCTGCTTGTGTTCCCCTATTCGTCTCGTCCCGGATCCGACAGGACGCGCCGAGCATCGCGCGTGAGCCTGTCGCTGTGCCTTGCGGGCATGCTCGCAAGTCTGACCATTCCCGTCATGACCGCCACGACGGCACAGGCGGCGACTGTCGCACCCGCCGAATGTCCCGCGGTGGCGCTTTCCCAGCCCTTCCTCAAATGGGGGGACACGAGTTCTTATGAGCTCGTCGCCGGCGGCTCCTTCGAGGGCTCGCTGGCCGGATGGACGCTCGGCTCGGGTGTCCAAAAGGTAGCCGGCAGCGAGTCCTACGGCGTCACCGGCGCTGTCGGCTCCTCGTCGCTCGCGCTTCCCTCGGGCGCGACGGTGCAGTCGCCGTTCACCTGTGTGGACTCACGCTTTCGGACCTTCCGCTTCTTCGCACGCACCACCGGAGCCACATCCAAGGTCCTCGTCCACGTCACCTACCAGACGCCGATCGGCCTGGTCTCGGTAGCCGTCGGCACCGTCACCGCAACCAACGGCTGGCAGCCGACCCAGGTGATGCCCACCGGTGCACAGGTGGCGGGAGCGCTGCTTGGCGGAACTGCGCAGATGGCTCTCACCTTCACCTCCGTCACCGGCAGCTCGGTGATCGACGACGTCTTCGTCGACCCGCGCATGCGCTGAGCCGGCTCGGTTACTTCACCATCTGGTGGCGCGCCCCGGCTCTGAGGGGATGCCGGCGGCGCGCCCCCATCACACAGCACCTCCAATGGAGACGGCGGGGCGCTCGAGCCTCGGCGCGCCGCCGGCCGTATGGCGTCGGCCCGGGATCGCGATTTTCGGGCACGCTTTCGTTCGGCTTAGGCGACAATCCACGGGCCGCGCCATCCGCCGAACCCTACGGGCAGCTTCTCGCCGGCCGCCGGCCCCCATGATCCCTTGGCGTAGGGGTGAATCGGCGGGGGCGCGTCGAGCAGAGGCTGCACGATCCGCCATGTCTCCTCGATGCTGTCCTGGCGCGTGAAGTGGGTACTGTCGCCCACCAGCGCCGCATGCAGCAGTACCTCATATGGCGTTGCGCCCTCTCCGCCCTCCTGCGCGAACTCCATGTCCAACTCGATCTCCTGCGCGCCCGGTCCGTCGGCCCGCTGGGCGTCGAGGGTCATCCTGATGCCGGTGACCGGGTCGATCATGAACACGATCTGGCTCGGTTGCGGTCGCCGGCCGGCGGATCTGATGAAGCCGAGCCGCGGCGGGTGCTTGAACACGAGCCGCAACTCTGTCTGTGTCGCCGCCAGGCACTTGCCGGTGCGGATGAAGAACGGCACCCCGGCCCAGCGCCAGTTGTCGATGTCGAGCCTCAATGCCGCGTATGTCTCAGTGCTTGACTCCGCGGCCACGCCGTCGATCGCTCGATAGCCCTCGTACTGGCCCCGCACGTAATGATGGGGATCGGCATCCGCCGTGGCGCGAAAGACCGCGAACTTCGCATCCTTCAAGGTTTTCGCGTCTGCCCCCGCGGGCGGCTCCATCGCGGCGGCGGCCAGCAACTGCATCAGGTGGTTGACCACCACGTCCCTGAGCGCGCCGACCGGATCGTAGAAGTGGCCGCGGTCCTCCACCCCAAAACCCTCCGCCATCGTGATCTGCACGCACGCCAGGTAGTTCCTGTTCCACACCGGCTCGAGCAGCGAGTTGGCGAAGCGCAGGTAGAGGATCTCTTCGAGCCCCATCTTGCCGAGGAAATGGTCGATCCGATACAGCTGCGACTCCTCCAGATACCGATGCAGTTCATCTGACAGCGCACGCGCGGAGGCGAGGTCGTGTCCGAACGGCTTCTCCATCACCACGCGTCCCCGTTTCCCCTTCTCGAGCAGCTTCCCCTTGGCCAGGCCCGCGACGACCGTCGCGAACAGCGACGGCGGCACCTCGAGGTAGAACAGCGGGCGGCGGGCGTCGTCGAGTGCGGTGGCGAGATGCTGATAGGTCGCATCACTCTTGAAGTCTCCGCTTACGTAAGAGAGTCGCGCCGCGAACCGCTCGAACACCTTCGCGTCCACCGGCTCCCCGCTCGCTTCGATCGCCTTCCGCGCGTGCTCGCGCAGGCTCTCGACCGTCCACTGCTCGACCGCCACGCCGATGATCGGGCACGTCAGCAGCCCGCGCCGCTCGAGACGGTACAGCGAACGAAACGTCATCTTCTTCGCCAGATCGCCGGTGATTCCGAACACGACAAGCGCATCCGCCTCCTCGGCGAGCGGCGCGCGGCGCGCGGCGCGGTCGCGGCTCGGTCGCGCCCCGGTCGCGGCCCGGTCGCGCTGCTCCCTGTCGCTGCTCATCGCCTGCCTCCTCGTTCGCGGTACCGGTCGTGGACAGTGTCCCGTGTCAGGCGGGAGAGCCGTCGGCGACCGGGCGCAGATGCTGGAAAGGGCGTCCGTCGCGCAGCTCCCGCACGACCGCCTCGACCAAGCCGTCGCTCTCCAGTCGCCGCCCGTCGGTCACGGCCGCCACGATCTCACGCTTGCGTTGGATCAACTTCGCCATCGTCTCGTCGATCGTCTCGGCCGCAAGCAGATACCACGCCGTCACCGCGTCGCGCTGGCCGATCCGGTGGCAGCGATCCTCGGCCTGGTCGTGAATCGCCGGCGTCCACTCCAGCTCGAGGAAGGCCACGTTGGAGGCTCGTGTAAGCGTGATTCCCTGTGCGGCGACCCGCGTGGCGCCGACGATCAGCGCCGGTCCGGTGGGATCCTGAAAGGCGCGGATCGCCTGCTCGCGCTCGGCCAGCGAGTCGGCCCCGAGCAGATGCACGGCCGCGGGAAAGCGCTCGAGCACCGCTCGCTGGACCTCGACATGTCGAGCGAACACCACCAGCGCCTCGCCTGAGGCCAGGAAATCTTCGATCCACGCCAGCGCGGCGGCGAGCTTCCCTCGCGCCGCCAGCCGCTGCAGCGTGCCGAGCTGCGCCAGCCGCTTGGCACGCAACGTGGTGGCGATCCGCGCGTTCAGCTCGGACAGGTCGAGCGGCAGCGAGCGCAGCCAGGCGATCACATCCGCCTCGGCCAACCGGTACTCCGTTTCGTTGGTGAGCGCGATCGGCACGACCACTTGGCGCTTGGCCGGCAACTGCGGCAGCACCTCCGCCTTCAACCGACGCACGAAGCAGTGACGGCGCAGGTGCCAGTGCAACCGCTCCTCGCTCAGCTCACCGCGGAACTGCCGGGAGAAGCGCGCGCCCGAGCCGAAATCCTCCAGCCGCCCGATCACACGCAGCTGCGCGATCAGGTCGTCGGCGTGGTTGAGCACGGGCGTTCCCGTCAAGGCGAGCCGCAGACCGTCCGCCACGACCGCGTTGGCCAGTCGCCGCACCGCCTGCGTGCGCTTGGCCTGGGGGTTCTTGCAGTAGTGGGACTCGTCCACGACCAGCGCCCGCAGCCGCCTGCGGCCCAAGGTCTCCCGATGAGCGGCCACGAGCTCGTAGTTGAGGATCGTGATCTCGCCCGCCGGCGGCACGGCCGAGCGTCCTTCGACGACGGCAACCGAGCGGTGCGGAAGCCAGCGCTCGGCCTCCCGCTGCCAGCCCAGCTTCATCGATGCCGGACACACCACCGCCGCGGGGTAGGCGCCATCCGCCTCGAGCGCCGCGAGCGCCTCGACGGTCTTGCCGAGACCCTGCTCGTCGGCCAGGAACGTGCGCCGGGCCTGAAGGATGTAGCTCACCCCGGCCCACTGGAACGGAGCCAGCTCACCGCCCAGCACCGCCGCCGTCGCCGCGATCGGCTCCGCGCTCTGCGCTCGCGAACGGCGGATAGCGCCGGCCGCCTTGCGATGCTCGTCGAGCAATCGCTCGAACAGCTCCCTGGCGGGACCCGCCACCTGGACGCCGTGGCGGGCGATGAACGCGTCGAGCTCGCCGGCGAACCACGGGTCGAGCGGAACCGAGCGGCTGCCCTCGGCGCCCGGCAGGCGTTCGAATGCCATGCCGACATCAGGGTCCCAGAGCACCTCCAGTCGCAGCCGCTCTCCCTGCACTCCGTGGGTCAGAGCGAGCCTGGCCGGCGGCGGAACCTCGCCCAGCTCGACCGCTGCCAGACAGCGCTCGGCCGCCCCGTCCAGCCGCGCCGAGCGCTGCCGGCGCAGCTCGCGCGCGGCCGCCTCAGTCAGCGGCACGAGCAACCTGCCGTCGTGCTCCACCGCTCCCTCGCGCAGGGTCTCCGGGACCTCGCCGGCGCGAGTCTCGAGCACCCACCAGCCTCGCCCGTCGTGGCGGGCCGTGCGCACGTATCCGATCCACCGTCGCTTAATCCCCGACAGCCACTCCTCGACCGCGGGGGTGACGGTCAACTCGGGAAAGCGCTCGAGTGCCTCCGCCACCTTCATCCCCGCCCAGTCCTCCGCCGGCGCCGACCACTCGTGCGTATCCCAGTCGAAGCGCCGATTGGGGATCGTCCGCACGTGCGCCACGAGGTGCGCGTCGTAGGGAAACGCGAGCACGACCATCGGCTCGCCCTCGCCGCCTCGGCGCAGCTCGACGTTCGGGCGACCCTTGACCAGCTTCATCTCTCTCCCACGCTAGCGAGCCGTTGCGATGCAGGGAGAGAGCCGTCCCGGGCGAACGAGCCTGGTGGCTATCGGCCCAGCGTGCGCACGAGCTCGCGCACGCGGCCGCGCAGGCCGTCGACCGCCTCGCGCACATCCGTGAGTCCGGCGCGCAGCTCCGGGTCGCCGACCTCGATCGGCAGCATCGAGTCCTGCAACGTTGCCAGGGCACGATCCGCTCCGTCGACGGCCTCCACGGCGCTTTCCAAGAAGCCCTTCGCCCCATTCGACGGCGCGCCGGGAGCACGCGACTCGAACGTCTGATGCGGCAGCTCGTAGCGGTCGGCGAATTCCGCGTGCGTGCGCTTCGCCCGCCCGTAGGCAGCCTGGACGGGTCGGAACAGCTCTTGCTCCAGGCGCTCGGCGGCATTCTCGTCCAGCCGCTCGTACGCCTCGGTCAGGCAGCCCAGCGCGAACCCCAGCTCCGCCGCGGCCGCGGCCAGCTCGTCGAGCAGCTGCTGCCTTCCCTGTAGGTTCGTGTATGCCATATCGCCACCTTAGTTTGCCCGGATTCCGATCTCTGCAAGCTTCGGTTCATCGGGCCCGATTCGCTCGCTTCGACAATGAATCTCTAGGGTTCTCTTCGCATGGACACGATCGATGCCCTGCTCGCCAACAACCGGGACTTCGCCGGCTCGTTGCCTGCGCGACACCTAGATGTCAGTCCCAGCCGCCGGCTGGCGATCGTCACGTGCATGGACTCGCGCCTGGACGTTTTCGCGGCGCTCGGCTTGCGTGACGGCGAGGCCCACATCCTGCGCAACGCGGGCGGGGTGATCACCGACGACGTGATCCGCTCTCTCGCCGTGTCCCAGCGGCGCCTGGGCACGCGCGAGGTGATGCTCATCCATCACACCGACTGCGGTATGCAATCCCTCACCGACGACGGCTTTCGCGCCGAGCTGCAGCAGGCGACCGGCGTCGCCCCGGCGTTCGCGATCGAGTCGTTCGCGGACCTCGACGCGGACGTGCGCCAATCGGTCCTGCGCGTCCGGCGCTCCGCGTTTCTGCCGCACCGCGACCTCGTCCGCGGCTTCGTCTACGACGTCGACTCCCATCGCCTGCGCGAGATTTCCGTCGACGACGAGTCCTGAGCCGTGGACCGACGCTACTTCGCTGGGAGCGTCCTTGCGAAGCCGACGCCACGCTTCACCCACGCGGCGAGCTCGCGCTTGGTCCGCAACCCGTCGGGAGCGACGGCGATCCACCCGTCCATCGTGCGCCCGCCCATCTTCATCAATTCCACATGAGGACGAGCAAGGCACGCGTCGGTATCGGCCGGGTCGACTCGGACAAGCAGGCCGCCGGTGTGTGACGCGCTGACGGACATGTTGCCCCGCACCAGGAAGGCGAGTCCACCGAACATCTTCTTCTCGGTGATTGCCTCCTCGTCGGCGAGCAGCTCACGTAAACGGTTGGCAAGGTCCTCGTCGTAGGCCATGTGCGCGTGAGGCTACATAAGAAGCTCGGAGTCGTGCTCCTCGAAGATCCGTGTGAAATCGTTCCGATCGCCGGCGTGAAGCGCCTCGATCAGCCGATGGATCCGTGGAGTCATAACGAGTAGGTAGCGTGCCGGCTCGGGCGCGGGGTTCCAATAGGAGTGCGGCGTGCCGCGCGCCACCAACAGCGAACCGCCGGCGGCAACCTCGCGCTCCTCGGCTCCGATGCGAAACCCGAGGCGGCCCTCCAGCACGATCCAGGCCTCATCGTCGGAGCGGTGCAGGTGCAAACCGGCGATCGGTCTGCCGGGATGGTCGCCCGGATCCGTCCAGTCCGCGATCACAAACGAGTCGCTGACGATCATTACCTAACGATACGTGGGGCGTGGTCGACGGACAGTGAGCATGTGAAGCCCACCGCTGCCGGTAAAGTGCCGCCATGTCCCCGACGTGGCCGACACTGTCCTACGGCGAGTGGAGGGAGACTTGCGACACGCTCCACGCGCACACGCAAGTTCTAGGCAAGCTGGCGGTTGTGTTGGCGCCGCCCGAGCCGCAGCTCCAGCACGCAGCGCTGCGTCTGACCGCGCGCGGCTGGGAGACAGGGCCTCTCCCGACGCCCGACGGATCGGGCGCGCTCGTCGTCGCGCTCGACCTGCACACGCACGAGAGCGTCATCGAACACAGCGACGGGCGCTCCCGCCGCGTCGCGCTCACACCCGACCGACCAGTCGGCGAGGTGACGGGTGACCTGCTCAATGCCGTCCGCAACTTCGCCGGCGACGTGAAGATCGACCCCACGCCGCAGGAGGTCTCGTGGAGCGTGCCGCTCGACGAGGATCGCGATCACGCGCGCTATGACCCCGACCAAGTCGCCGCATACTTCGCGGCCGCGACCCGCGCCGCGCTCGTGCTTGCGGCGTTCCGGGCGCCGTTTCGCGGCCGCTCGACGCCGGTGAACGCATGGTGGGGCTCGTTCGACCTCGCGGTCAGCCTGTTCTCCGGCAGGCCGGCCGATCCGCCCTCGAAGGACTTCATCATGCGCAACGCGATGGACTCACAGGAGGTCGCCGTTGGCTGGTGGCCCGGCGACGCCAACTACGAGCGACCGGCGTTCTACGCCTACGCGCACCCAGCGCCTGATGGTTTCGCGGGGGCCACGCTGTCGCCCGCAGCCTCGCGCTGGGACGGGAAGCTCGGCGAGTACGTCCTCGACTGGGAGGACGTACTCGCCAGCCCCGACCCCCACGCCGCGGGTCTCGAGTTTGCCCGCTCGGCGTTTCGTCACGCGTGCGTCGTGTGCGAGTGGGATCCGGCGCTGGCGGCCAGCGCCGAAGGCACGCCGCCTCCGGTCCTCTGACGGTCCGGGCTCGCGGGGGGTAGTCGTTTACTGCTGCTGCCTAACGTCTGGCTGTCCCAGTGTCGCTGCCTAGCGTCTGGAAAAGTGAGAGCGACCGAGCGTTGCGCAAGCCGGCCGACGCGTGCCTTCGACGGCGGCGCTCAACTCAACCATGCTGACGCCGAGTCCCTTGGCCAGAAGGCGCACGGTGCCCCAGCCTGGCGCCGCTTTGCCCTGCTCGATCCGCGCCAGCCCGCTGACAGTGACGCCGGAGCGGAACGCCAGCGCTTCGCGTGTGATCCCACGCTCCTCGCGCATCCGGCGCAGGATCACCGCGAGCGCCGGGTCGAGTGTCGAGGACCTGGTCATGCGGTGCCCCGGATCGACATCAGGAGCTCGATCTCGACGGCTGGGTCGTATCGAGATCGCCGGGCGGCTCTACCATGGTCCGCTGTGCGGCGAGGGTTTGCGCTCGACTGGTACCCACAGGCCCGTGAGAAGGTCGTCGACGGTAACACCGAGTCCCTCCGTGAGGATCAGGAGGGTGGTCAGCCGTGGCTCCACTTTTCCCTGCTCGAGTTTGCCGATCTCGGTGCGATGCAGTTCGGTGGCATTCGAGAGCTGTTCCTGTGAACAGCGAGGTTTCTTGGCCATCCGCACGCGGCGAACGTTGCCTCCAAAGCCTTCGAGGAACCTCGCGAGCTCCCCCTTGTAGGCCTCCATCGTGCTCATCGCTCCACTCTTCCTCCCAGCAGAGAGGAATGCGACCGATGTCCATCTGCCGCTTGACTGAGTGGCGGATCTTTGTTTGCCGCTCGGCTAACTGGCGGATCTTTGTCTGCAATCGACCCTGGAGTCCGACCCCGATCCGCGACGATCATGGATCGAGTCCAGTCCATACGAACATATGTTCGCACAAACGCGCCTCCAGATGCCCCTCCCGAACGCCGAAGGCACCGGCCCGTAAGGGCCCGGCACCTGTTCGACCTTCGTCAGGCGATGGAGAGGGTCGTACGGTGGGCAAAACCCCGCGGTCGTGCGCCCGAGCATTGGATGCCTCCACGCTCACCCTCCTCGCAGGAGTCGATGAGTCGAAGGATCTCGAGGCCGTTCCAGAAGATCGTCATGCCAGCAGCCGGCCCCGAACTTTCAAAGGGCTAGGGCGCGACCGGCCAGACCGATCACGCGGAAGAGGGCACGAAGCCGCTCCTGAGCCGATCCGTAGAGGCTTCTCGGATCGGCGTCGATGTAGCGATTTGCGGCCTTGAGCATCTCGTCTAGGAGGCGACCCACGGGGTCCTCTGTCGCAATCGGCAAGGTGGCGATGTCGGGAGCGTAGTCGTCGATCATCGCGGCAAGACGATTGGCGGTCGGGCTGTCGGTAGCTCTCGCATTGGCTTCGCGGTCCACTCGCTCGGTGGTCTCGCTTGGCCCACCCCCGATCGAGGCGTCGAACAGACAGATCCAGCGGATAGAACCCCGAGCCTTGTAGAGCGCGGGCCACTTCAGATCGCAGGCAAATCCTGCCTATAATGCAGGCATGTCAAGAATCCAGTACACGATACGCCGCGTGTCGCCTGCCCTCGATGCCGAGCTTCGCCGTGAGGCGAGCGAGACCGGCAAAACCCTCAACGCCGTGGTCGTGCAAACACTCGAGAACGCGAAGCTGTCCTCCGCGGCCAGCGAGCACGACGACCTCGACTGGTTCATCGGCCGCATGCCGGCTGGTGCCGGCGACGAAGCCGACGCGCAAGCATGGCTCGACGCACTTCCGGTCGAGCCCGTCGCGTGAAACTCGCACTAGACACAAACGCCTACAAGGCCCTCGGCGAAGGCAACCAGCAACTAGCCGAGGAAGCACGCACAGCCGACGCCGTCGGTCTACCGATGATCGTGCTCGGAGAGCTTTGGTTCGGCTTCATGAACGGAACCAAGCTACGGCAGAACGCCGCCACGCTCGAACGTTTCCTCGCCACGCCCCGCGTTCGTGTGCTCGACCCAGACCGCCAGACAACTCGTGTCTTCGGCGAGATCGCAACCCTACTCCGACAAGCAGGCATTGCGATACAGCAAAACGACATCTGGATCGCGGCGCTGTGCAAACAACACGGATTCGCTCTCGCAACCAGAGACCGTGGCTTCCAACACGTCCTCGGACTCGAGGTCATCGAGTTCACCGTGCACGTGCCAGAGACTCGAGGTGGTCGGTGACTTCAGGAACCTTCGTGAACCCCAAGGTGGGTGCGAGTTGTGACCCTGTGGACTTGTGGTATCGCTACTACGCTGGCTACTCTGCCGGCTTCGTCGAACAAGCGCTGAAGGAGTCGGCCGCAACGGCGAAGCTAGTGCTAGATCCCTGGAACGGGACAGGAACGCTCAGCCGCCCGCTACTTCGACGCGTTCGAGGAAGGCCGCCTGTCCGCCAGGGTTTGCGCAACGTCAGAAAAAGTGGAGACGGCGGGAATCGAACCCGCGTCCGCGATCGCGTGTGAATGGCTTCTACGAGCGTAGCCGGCGCTCTGATCTCATCCCCCGCGCGCCTCGCCGGCGGGGTTGCGGGGGACCAGTCTCCTTGAGCTTCCCCTGGCTTGGCGAAGACGGACCGCACCGGGTGAGCCTGCTTTCTGATCCCGGCCTTCCCCGCCGCAGGCGAGCGGGGCCCGAGACCTCACGGCTTAGCTATTGACTAAGCGGCGAGGGCGTACTCATGAGAGTCCGCACTTATGGTTTTCCCGGGTGTTTTACGAGGCCGCCCGGGACCTCGACTCGCAACCATCCCCACGAGCCGACCGCGTCGAAGCCTGTCGTCCCCGGGAATGCTCTGCATGTCCAGTGTAGTACCCAGAGGCTTCCTCGCGTGCGCAAGCGTACACGCGCGACCAAAGGCCGCTCGAGAACGAAAACGACGCGGTCCCGGGCCGCTTGAGGAACCCACTCCGTCCGGCCCGAAAGCCTTCCTTCGTGGGTGGCGCGGCCTCACACCTCGGTGGCCTCGCTCTTTGCGGCTCGGTTCCGCGTCTGAATTCAAGCTACGCCTGTTCGAGCAGGATTGCAAGCCCCTTCCGGCGGACTCCCCGCACATTCCGAAAAAAACGTTTCTGTCGTGGCTGATCACCGTCTGCAGCCTCCGCTTCGCAGGCGAAGAGCATCGTTAGGGAATGCTTATCGGTGCTGCCACAATGGAGCGATGGACAGCAGCAGGTTCTCACTGCCGGCGCCGCCCCCCAGACCCGCGGCCGCGGCTCCCGGGGCACCCGCGCCGCTCGAGCCTCCCCCCGACCAGAACCCGTTCGGCGCGGAGCAGAGCCGCTTCGGCGGTCCGCGACCGTTTGGCAAGCCCGGCCGGGAGCCGGGCGCGATGCGCAAGCGAATCGGCAGCATCCTGGCGGCTGTAGTGGCGATCGTGGCGAAGTTCGGCGCGGTGCTGAAGGGGCTGCTGCTCGCACTCCCCAACCTGAAGCTGCTCACGACGGCCGGCACGGCGCTCGTGTCCGTGGCCGCATACTCGCTGTTCTGGGGCTGGACGTTCGCCGCCGGCTTCGTCGTGCTGCTGTTCGTGCACGAGATGGGTCATGTGATCCAGCTGCGCCGCGAGGGGATCAAGGCGAGCGCGCCGATGTTCATCCCATTCCTCGGCGCGATGATCACCGCGAAGTCGCTCGGCGAGAACGCGCTTGCGGAGGCTCGCGTGGGTCTGGCGGGACCAGTCCTCGGCACGCTCGGCGCAGGCGCGTGCCTGGCGGTGGGGGAAGCCACGAACAGCGACCTATTCCGCGCACTCGCCTATATCGGCTTCTTTTTGAACCTCTTCAACCTGCTGCCGGTCGTGCCGCTCGACGGCGGCCGAGCGATGGCCGCGATGGCGCCGTGGATGTGGTTCATCGGCTTCGGTGGACTCGTCGCGCTGGCGTTCGTGTTCCCCAACCCGATCATCCTCATCATCGTCCTGTTTGGTGGGATGGAGACTTGGCGTCGCTGGAAGGCACGCAAGACGCGCTCGATCGAGCAAGCGGCCTATTACCGTGTCTCGCCGCGCAATCGAGTGCTAGTTGGCGCCGTATACCTCGGGCTGATCGCGTTGCTCGTGCTCGGGATGCACGAAACGCACATTCTTACCTCTTCCGGGCATAGCTTCAGACATCTCTAAGCGCGCACGGTTTGGCGGCGGTGGCGGGCCCACGAAGCTCTGCTTACTCTCCTCGATCTGCTCTGTCTAGGGGCCAGTTGCCGCTCAGAGCGGTAGGCGGCTCGTCAAGGCGCCCGGACGTCGAGCATGTCGGCGATGATCTGGAAGTCGCCGACGTTATAGGTCAGCAGCGGTACACCGTGGACATTCGCGGTCGCGGCGATCGCCAGGTCCAACGCGCGCCTGCGCGGCTGGCCGCCGCGCTTGGCGACCGCGGCATGCAGACGGCCGCACTCACGTGCCACGGCGGCGTCGAAGGGAAGAGCGTCGAAGTGGGCCTCGATCGCGCCGAGGCGTTGCGTGCGGCGCGCGCGAGCCTCGTCGTCGCGGGCTACGAGGACGCCGAAATGAAGCTCGGTGAGCGAGACGACGCTGATCGCCGTGTCATCGTCGGGGCCCTCCTCGGCGGCGATCAGCACCGAGGTGTCGAGCAGGATCGACAAGATTCAGGAGGACCAGGGATCGGTCAGCTCGCCTCCGAGCGCCTGAAGATCCTCGTCGAGCGTGGGATCCGCGGGAGCTGCCCATAGGTCGGCGAGCTGGGCGCTAGGCACCCATTGGCGGGTGCGGGTCGGCCCCAGCTCAGCCACAGGACGTCCGGCGACCGTGATCGTGATCTGCTCTCCGGCCTCTGCACGACGGAGAACCTCGCCGACGTTGTTGCGTAGCTCCTTCTGAGGAATGGTGGCCATATCCCCATATCGTAGCAGTTCTGCTACCAAGATCGCCCGGCCGCCTACCGCTGAGCCTCCCGCAAAGCGCGTTCGACATCGCGCTTTGAGTCGCGCTCGCGCAGCGACTGGCGCTTGTCGTAGAGGTCCTTGCCACGGGCGAGCGCGATCTCGACCTTGGCGTGCGCGCCGGAGAAGTAGATGCGGGTCGGCACGAGCGTCAGCCCGCGCTCGCCCGCACGGGCGGCGATGCGGTCGAGCTCACGCCGGTGCAGGAGCAACTTGCGCGGGCGCTCGGGTTCGTGATTTTCGCGCGAGGCTGGCGCGTAGGGAGGGATGTGGATCGAGTGCAGCCACAGCTCGGCGTCGCGGATCGCCGCGTAGCCGTCCTTCAGCTGGGCGCCGGACTCGCGCAGCGCCTTGACCTCCGTCCCCTCCAGCACGACGCCGCACTCGATCCGCTCGATCAGCTCGTAGCGATGGGAGGCGTAGCGGTTCGACGCCACGTCGCCCGCGCCGATCTTGCGCTTTCCCTTGCCCTTGGCCATGCTTCGAGACTAACCGGCCGGCGAGGGGTCCGCGGGCGGGACCAAATCCACTCGTCCGCGGGCCGTGTCGACACGCGCGACCTGGACCTCGATGGGATCGCCGAGGCGGAGTGTTGCCCCGGTGCGCTCGCCGTGGAGGATCGTGCCCTGCTCGTTGATCTCCCACCACTCGCGCGGCTGGGGAGGGTCTTCCCGTCTTCCCTTCCTCAGTGACGGCCCACGGGGGCTCGGCGCGGGAGGGACGCGCATGCGCCTGACCGGCAGCATGCCCTCGTAGATCGGCATCCCCTCCCCTGTCCCGAAAGCGTCTGCCGCGCGCGCAGGATGCGCACGCGCGCGCGCGGCTGGACCGTGAGCTTCACCGAACGCGATAAAGGCGCCGGCGGAGATCAAGCCGACGACCTCGCCGGCGAACGTCTGCTCCCAGCCATCCCGGTAGAGCGTCTGCTCGAGGGCGAAGCAGCGCGCGAGGTCCTCAGCGTCGCGCTCGATCGTCAGCGCGTCGCGCTCGCGCTCGGAGGTCCATTCGCCCAGCTCGCGCAGCTCAGCCGCCTTGTGCGCTCGCTCGCCGGCCCCGACGGCGGACAGTAGCGCGCGGTGGCAGACGAGATCGGGGTAGCGGCGAATCGGTGAGGTGAAGTGGCAGTAGAAGGCGGCTCCGAGGCCGGCGTGGCCGATGTTCTTGGGCGAGTAGAGGGCCTGCGGGAGTGAGCGCAGGAGCAGCGAGGTCAGCGCCATCCGTCCGCCGGTGGGGCTGACCGAGGCGTCTCCCGCACGCGCTTTGGAGATCGTCGCGCGCACGTGGCGCTCGATCCGCCGCGAGGACTCGCCCATCAACTCGGCCGCCTGGGAGGGCGAGATGTCATCGGGCGCCGGCGGGGTGGGCACGCCCAGCGAGGCGAGCTGATCGATCAGACGGCGTACGCGCTCGGCCGACGGACGCTCGTGGACGCGATACAAGCACGGGACCCGGCGTTCGGAGAGCAGTCGCGCGACGGCTTCGTTGGCGGCGATCATCAGGTGCTCGATCAAGCGATGGGACTCTGTCTGCACGCGCATGCGCACCTCGCTGACGTGCCCGTCCGCGTCGAACGCAAACTCGGGCTCGGGCGAGTCGAGCGTAAGGGCTCCCCCGCGCCCGTTTTGCGAGCCGCGCAGGCTCGCAAGCGAGGCCGCGGCCCGGCGCGCGGCTTCGAGGGGCGCCCCCCACGGCTCATACGCCCGCTCGGCTCCCGCGAAGATGCGATCGACGCGCTCATAGTCGAGGCGCTCAGAGGAGCGAATCAGCGAGCGATAGAAGGCAGTCCTGCCCACCTGACCGCTCGCGTCGAGCTCGAGCTCGACGGTGACCGCGGGACGGTCGACTCCTGAGACGAGCGAGCAGGCATCGTTGGAGAGCGCCTCGGGCAGCATCGGCTCGACGGCACCCGGCACATACACGCTCGTGCCGCGCCGACGGGCCTCCAGATCCACGAGCGAGCCCGGCGGCACGTGCGCGGAGACGTCGGCAATGTGCACCCACACGCGCACACCGTTGCCAACGCCACCGTCATCGCCACCGCCGGACAGGGGCTCGGCGGAGATCGCGTCGTCGAAGTCCTTGGCGGTGGCGGGGTCGATCGTGAACGTCGGCAGGTTGCGAAGGTCGCGCCTCTCCCCGCTCGCGACCTCGCGCTCGGCGGTCTCGAGCCCAAGATCACGCGCCCGTCCCGCCGCGCGCTCGACGGCGGGGTCGAACGCGCGGGCCAGCCCGCGATCGAGCATCAGCTGCTCGATCGCGTCGCGGGCCACGTCCTGTCGGCGCTCGGGCGGCCACACGACGCGCGCGCCGCCTTTCCCTGCCCTTCCTGGACCGCCGCTGGGTCTACGTCGCCCGCGGCCGCCGGGCGGCCCGCGGCGAGCGCTCACTTGACCTTCGCGGCGAGCGTGGTCAGCGCCACGTCCAGGCCGTGGGGCGTGTCAACGCCAGTGCGCACGCGCACTTCCGGCGCGATGCCGGCCCCCTGCTTGACGCCGCCACCGCCGAGATTGCGTCCAGCCGGCGTGAAGTACTCGCCGACGGTGATGTCCAGCGCACCGCCGTTCGAGAGGGGCTCCTCCTCCTGGAAGACACCCTTGCCGAACGTGTGCGCGCCGACGACCGTCGCGCGGCGGTGATCCTGCAGGGCGGCCGTGACGATCTCGGACGCTGAGGCGGTGTTGCCGTCGACGAGCACCACGAGTGGCAGCGAGCCGGCGAGCGCATTGCCGGAGGCGGTGAGCGTCTGTGTCGGCTGCGTGCGTCCGCGGGTCGTGACGATCGTGCCCTTGGCGATGAAGATGGACGCGATCAACCGCGCCTCCTCGACCAGGCCGCCGCCGTTGGCGCGCAGGTCGAGCACGATCCCGCGCACGCCGCCATGGAGCTCCTTTTGCACGGCGCTCTGCACTTCCCCGTGCGCGCCGGGACTGAACGTGGCCAGCGCGACGACGCCGAGCTTGATCCCGCGAACGGTGCGCGTGGCCGAGGCCACCACCGGCTCTGAAATCGTCGCGCGGGTGATCTTCACTGTGCGCGTGGTCGGGCGGGGGGCCTCTCGGGGGCGCGCGGGCGAGCGACCGCGCCCGTGACTCACCGACGCCGCCACGGAGCCCGAGGTTTCCACAGTCAGCAGTACGTCGGTGCCGGGCAGGCCCTTGATCAACGCGGTGGCTGCGTCCGCGGAGAGACCTCCGAGCCGGCGTCCGTTGACCGCGACGATCAGGTCGGCGGGTTTCAGGCCCGCACGAGCGGCGGGTGAGGAATCGAACACGCGCGCAATCCGCAGCCCGTGCGGGTCCGGGCCAACGGCGACGCCGACGCCGGTGAAGCTCGGCGGCGCGTTGAATTCGCGGAACTGCTTCGGCGTCAGATAATGGGAGAAGCGGTCGCTGAGGCTCGCCACGGCGCCGGCCACCGAGGCGTCGGTCAGGCTGCCCTTGGCGATCGGCCGGTAGTAGTCGCTCGAGATCCTCTCGATCGCTTCGTCGACGACCCTCGTGGAATGATCCCGGACGAACGCCGAGCGCGCGAAGTCGGGCAGGTCTTCCGGATGTCCCCCGAGCCAGAGGCCGACCACGAGCAGGATCGGCAGGAGCCCGGCAAGAACCGGGATCCACAGTCGCTGAGAGGAGGTCACGGCCCCCAGCCTACGAGCTATACGCGCAGGAAGCGACGGAGCGACAACCCGGAGCCGGCGGCGGAGACGGCGATCGCGCAGCCCATCAGGATCGCGACGAGCAGCGGAAAAGCGATCATGTTCGGCTGGGAGATCAGCTTGACGGTGTTCGCCAGCGGGTCGACGAGCGTGACCTTGGCGACCGCCAGCAGTCCAATCGCCGCGGCGCCGCCGAGGGCGCCGAGGAACAGGCCCTCGAGGACGAACGGCCAGCGGATGAACCAGTCGGTGGCGCCAACGAGCTTCATCACCTCGACCTCGCGCCGGCGGGAGAACAGGGACAGGCGAATCGTGTTGGAGATCAAGAGGACCGAGGCGAACACCAGCAGCGCGGCGAGCAGGGCCATCGTGATCTTGATCACCCGTGTCGCCGAGACGATCTTGTCGGTCTGCGCCTGGCGGTTCTGAACCGCCGCGATCGCCTGGTCTGAGACCAGGCGCGTGCCGAGCGGGCTGGCCTGGTCGAGCTCCGCCCGCAAGGCGCTCGAGCTCTCAGGCCGGTCGGGGGTGATGCGAAAGATGTCCGGCAGCGGGTTGTAGCCGATCAGCTGGAACGCCTGCGGGTTGAGCTTGCGCTCCCGTTCATAGCCCTGCTGCTTGGACACGAACTGGACGCTCTTCACGTGCGGCGCCCGAGCGAGCTCGGCGCGCACGCGCGCGACGTCCGCCGCAGTTGCGGTAGGTGCGAGGTCGACGTCGACGAGCACCCGCCCGCGCACGTCGTTGGCCGCGCCGTTGGTCGCCTGCACCACGGGGATGAACACGCCGAGGACGAGCGTCGTGACGAGTACAGAGGCGAGGGCAGCGAAGCTCGGCACGGCGTTGCGCCGCATCGAGCGCGTCGCCTCTTTCAGGAAGAACCCCGGCTTCATGAGCCCGTCGATGCGACGATCGGGTCCGGCGGGCCGTGTGTCCCCGCGCTCATCGAGACGTTTCCTTGTGCAGCCGCTCGCCGAGCTCGCCGGTGGTCTCTTCGCGCGCGTACAAACCGGAGGCCTCGTCGCGGACGATCCGCCCGCGCTTCAACTCGATCACGCGGCGGCGCATCTTGTCGACCATCTCGTTGTCGTGAGAGGCCACGATCACGGTCGTGCCGGCGCGATTGATGCGGTAGAGCAGCTGCATGATCCCGATCGACGTCTCCGGGTCGAGATTTCCGGTGGGCTCGTCCGCGAGCAGGAGGGGCGGGTGCCCGGCGAACGCGCGGGCGACGGCGACGCGCTGCTGCTCCCCGCCGGAGAGCTGGTGAGGATAGTTGTGGAGCTTCGTCGACAGGCCCGTCAGGCGCAGGATGTCGGGCAGCGTGGCGCGAATCTGCTTGCGTCCCGCCCCAGTGACCTGCAGCGCGTAGGCGATGTTGTCGTACACCGTGCGGGTAGGGAGCAGCTTGAAGTCCTGGAAGACCACCCCGACGTTCCGCCGGTAGTAGGGGACGCGCTTGCGCTCGATCTGCGCGAGGTCTCGCCCGGCCACGCGAATCGTGCCCTCGGTCGGGTCGAGCTCCTTGATCAGCAGGCGCATGATCGTCGACTTGCCCGAGCCGGTGGCGCCGACGAGGAAGACCATCTCCTGGCGGTTGACAGCGAACGTCGCACGCTCGAGGCCGATGCCGCCGGGCCCGTAGAGCTTTGAGACCCCGCGGAACTCCACCACCGTGTCACGACCGGCCCGTGCGGGCGGGATCGCACCGCGCAGCTTCGGGCGGATGCCGCTGTGGCCAAGCGGCGGACGCGCGGCGCGTGCGGGAACCGGCTCGACCGGTCGTGGTCGGGTGGGAGTGCTCGCGGAAGGCATGGGTCGGGAGAGTAGCGGCGCGATGCTCCCCCGCCGAGGAAACCGCCTGCATGCAAGCGGTTTTGCAAAACCTCTTCGGCGCCCGACGTTTGCCGGCACGCGAAGTTCTAAGGTAGCCGCATGGCAGCAATCGAGATGACCACCGTCCAGGCCAACGGCCTGCCCGTGTACCGACTCGGGCTGCCGGGCACGCGCGCGCTGACCGTGCTCGTGGCATTCGACGCGGGAGCGCGCAACGAGCAGCCGCGGGAGAACGGGATGGCCCACTTCCTCGAGCACCTGGTGTTCAAGGGCGGAGAGAAGTACGCGACGTACAAGGACGTCAACGAGACCGCCGAGCGGCTGGGCGGCATGCTGAATGCCTACACGAGCCAGGATCTGGTGGCTTTTCACCTGACCGTTCGCGCGGAGTCCGCGCCGCAGGCGATCGATCTGCTGACGGACTTCGTCGGGCGCCCGCGAATCGACGCCGAGGAGCTCGACCGCGAGCGCGGCGTGGTGATCCAGGAGATCAACCGCGCGTATGACCAGCCGTCGACGGTCGCCGAGTACCTGATCGACCGGGCGGCGTTCGGCGAGCATCCGCTGGGGCGCACCGTGCTTGGCCCGGAGGAGAACCTGCGCAGCTTCACGCGCGAGGGGATCGTCGCGTTCCGCGAGCGCCGCTGGGCCGGCGCGTGCGGCGGGGCGTTCCTCGCGGGCAACCTCGACCACCTGCCCGACGAAGACGAGCTGGCGGAGCGATTCGCCCGCTTTCCCGCTCTGGCGGAGCCCGAGCCGTACGTGCCGGCTCCCGAGTTCGCGCCGCAGAAGCTGGTCGAGGAGCGCGACACCAACCAATCGCACCTGCGGATGATCTACCGTCCGGATGTCGAGATCTCCGATACGCGCGCGCGGGCTGCGCTGTCGATCTACTCGACGCTCCTCGGCGGCTCGATGGGCTCGCGCCTGTTCGAGGAGATCCGCGAGAAGCGAGGGCTGTGCTACTCGGTCTACGCGATCGACCATGCGTTCGCGGATGTGCCGATATTGCAGCTCGGCTCGGGCCTCGAGTCGGGCAAGTGCGTGGAGGCGTACACGCGCATGCGCGAGATCGTCGACGAGCTGCGCGACGACGGGCCGACGGCGGAGGAGGTCGAGCGCGCGCGGGCGTACGCCGCCGGGCGCCGCGTGCTGGCGTTCGAGAACACCAACGCCGTCGCCCGCTACGCCGCCAACCAGAAGATCGTGTTCGGCGAGGACATCGACCCCGACACGGCGATCGCGGCGCTGGACTCCGTCACGCTCGACGAGGTCCGAGAGGTTGCGGCGGGTGTGGCCGACAACCTCGCGGTCGCCTGCGTGGGTCCCCACTCGGCTGAGGAGTTCTGAACGGCCTTCGCGAGGGTGCGAGGGAGCCTGCTTCTTCGCATGACACGCTTGAAACCGGCCTCGACGCAACCGCCGCGTCGAGGCCCCGCCGATCTTTCAGCCAGGCGCGAGGTCAGTCGGGCTCAGCCCAAAGCGACCATCCGGTCGATCGGGACCCTCGCCTTCACTGCAATCTCCTCAGGTACGCGCACCTCGTACTTCATCTCGCGCAGCGCGTCGCGCAGCTTGAGCAGCGTGATCATCTTCATGAACTGGCAGCTCGCCTCGGCGTTGGCGGGGATGAACTTCGTAGCGGGCGCAGCCATGCGCAGCGGGTGGAGCATGCCGACCTCCGTCGCCACAACCACCTCCTGAGGGCCGCCCTCGCGTTCTGTCGACTCGGCGTACTCCAGCATCCCGCCGGTCGAGAGCATGTGAACACCGTCTGAGGAGACGTCGCCCGCGGCGACGTACTCCATCACGCTGGTCGAGCAGCCGCACTCGGGATGGATCAGGAAATCGGCATCGGGGTGCGCGGCACGCGTGGCGGTTATGTCCTCAGGGCGGATGCCCGCGTGCACATGACACTCGCCGTCCCACACGTGCATCCGCCGGCCGAGCTCCTTCTCGACGTAGGCGCCGAGCCACATGTCGGGACCGAACAGGATCTCCGTGTCCTCGCCGTGGGTCTCGCAGATGTGGCGGACGACGTCGACCGCGTTGGCCGACGTGCAGCAGTAGTCGGTCAGCGCCTTCACCTCGGCTGTCGTATTCACGTACATCACAACCACGCCGTCCGGGTACTCCGCCTTCCAGGCGGCGAGCTGGGCGAAGTCGATCGAGTCGGCCAGCGAACAGCCGGCGTCGAGGTCCGGGATCAGCACGGTCTTCTCCGGGCACAGAATCGAGGCGGTCTCCGCCATGAAGTGAACGCCGCAGAAGACGATCACCTCGCCCTCGGCCGCCGCCGCCTGGCGCGAGAGCCCGAGCGAGTCGCCGACGTAGTCGGCGACGTCCTGCACCTCCGGCACCTGGTAGTTGTGCGCGAGGATCACCGCGCCGCGCTCGGCCGCGAGCGCGCGCACTTCATCCTTCAGACGTTCGAGCGCCGCGGGAGACAAGCCGGCGTCCGGCGCCTGGGTGGGGGCCAGCGGCAGAGTCGGAGCCATGGGCAGGTTCATGGCAAGACCTCCAGGATGAGGGACAGGTCCAGGGCGGGCGCGGAGTGGGTCAGCGCGCCCATCGAGATCCATTCTACCCCGGTCAGCGCGCGCTCCCGAAGCGTCTGCAACGTCACGCCACCGCTCGCCTCGAGCTCAGCGCGGCCTTCCACCTGAGCGACCGCCGCGCGCAGCTCCTCATCGCTCATGTTGTCGAGCAGCAACCTCGGCGCGCCGGCCGCGAGCGCTTCGTCGATCTCCCGCTCATCGCGCACCTCCACCTCGATCGTCCCGGCCAGGGCGGGCGCGGCCGCCCGCGCGCGCGCGACCGCGTCGGCGATCCCGCCCGCAGCGACGATGTGGTTCTCCTTGATCAGCACCCGGTCGTAGAGACCCGCGCGATGGTTGACCGCCCCTCCCGCCACCACCGCCCGCTTCTCCAGCGCGCGCAGTCCGGGAGTCGTCTTGCGCGTGTCGAGCACCTTCGCGCCGGTGCCCTCCACGGCGCGAGCGGCACGAGCGGCCATCGTCGTCACGCCGGATAGGCGAGCGAGGAAGTTGAGAGCCGTGCGCTCGGCCGTGAGCAGCGCGCGCGCGCACCCTTCCACACTCAAAACCGGGCCGCCCTGCTCGCGCCACGCTCCCTCCGCCACCAGGCGCTCGATGCGAACGTCCGGGTCGAGCAACGCAAAGGCGAGCTCGGCGGCGTCGAGGCCGAAGATCGCCCCGGGGGCCTTTTGCGTGATCGTCGCGCGCGCGCGTGTCGCCTCGGCGACCGTGGCCTCGGTGGTCACGTCGCCCGACCCCACGTCCTCCTCGAGCGCACGGCGGACCAGCGCCGCTAGGCCCGTATGCGGGAGCGAGGTGGCCACCGGCACAGGATATGTCCCGTCTTGCGGTCTTCGTCGGAGAAGCAGAGAAGCTCATCCCCATTCCTCTCACTGCTAGCATTGCTAGCGTCATGGAGCGCGTAATGATTCAGGCCGACAAAGCGTTGCTGGACCGCGCGCGGCGCACCGCTCGCGTGCGCGGAGTCACCTTTCCCCAGTTGGTACGCGATGCCATCGAGCACGAGCTGGGACCGACCGACGAGGAGCGGCTTGCGCTGCCGCTGACGTGCGTTGGCGCTTTTAGGTCCGAGCGCGGCGATCTCTCGCGCCGCGCCGGCGAAGACGAGTATGAGCCCGAGCCATTTCGCTAGTCATCGACACGGGACCGCTGCTGGCGATGCTCGATGCGCGCGACGACAGCCATACCGTCTGCGCCAGCCTTCTGAGCACGGTACGGGGATCGAGAATCGTGCCGGCGCCCGTGCTGGTCGAGGTCGACCACCTGACCTCGCGCGAGCTTGGCCGCGAGGCGTTTCCGATGCTTCTGGACGAGGTCCGACGCGGCGCCTTCGCAGTGGAGCCGCTGCTGGACCGCGACTACGAGCGCGTCGCCCAGCTGATGCGTGAATACGCAGATCTACGCGTCGGCTTCGTCGACGCCGCCGTGCTCGCCGTCGTGGAGCGTCTTCGCGAGACGAAGCTCGCCACACTCGACCATCGCCATTTCGGGGTCATGCGGCCACGCCACGTGGACGCACTCGCGCTACTCCCCTGAAGCGCCCGAAGATGCGGCGGAGAGCAGATATGAGCGGACGAACCCATCCAAGTCGCCGTCGAGCACGCGCTGGATATCGCCCATTTCGTGGTCGGTGCGATGGTCCTTGACCATGGTGTACGGGTGCAGCACGTAGGAGCGGATCTGCGAGCCGAAGTTGACGTCCTGCGCATCGCCCTTCTCGCGGGCGATCTCCTCTTGGCGTTCGCGCTCCTTCTTCTCCAGCAGCTTCGCCCTCAGCACGACCATCGCGGTCGCGCGGTTCGACGACTGCGAGCGCTCGTTCTGACACTGCACGACGATCCCCGTCGGGCGATGCGTGATGCGCACCGCCGAGTCCGTCTTGTTGACGTGCTGGCCGCCTGCGCCGGACGCGCGGTAGGTGTCGATCTGCAGGTCGTCCTCGTTGATCTCGACCTCCCCCGTGTCCTTGACGACCGGCGCGACCTCCACGCCGGCGAAGCTCGTCTGGCGGCGGTGGGCGGAGTCGAATGGCGACAGCCGCACGAGCCGGTGCACGCCGCGCTCGGCGCCGAACAGCCCGTAGGCGTTCTCCCCCGCGACTTTGAACGTGGCCGACTTGATGCCCGCTTCCTCGCCCGCGCTCGCCTCGAGCAGCTCCGTTTGAAAGCCCCGCCGCTCGGCCCAGCGCATCTCCATCCGCAGCACCATCTCCGCCCAGTCCTGAGCGTCCGTACCCCCCGCGCCGGCGTTCACGCTGACGAGCGCGTCGCCCACGTCGTATCTCCCGGAGAACAGCCGCTGCTCCTCGAGCGTCGCGAGACGAGCCTCGACCGAGGCGATCTGCTCGTCGACCTCCCCCTGCAGCGACTCCTCCTCGGCGGCCATCTCCGCGAGCCCGTCGAGATCCTCGACATCGCCTTGCAGGGAGGTGAACATCTCCAGACGCCGCGACGTACGCGCGTGCTCTGCCGAGACTGCTCCCGCGCGCTCCGAGTCATCCCAGAAGCCGGGCGCCGCCATCTCCCCCTCAAGCGCATCGACGCGCTCGGTCAGCTCTTGCGGGTCAAAGATAATCCGCGAGCAGTTTCAACTGGTCGCGGATCGCGGCGAGCCGCTGGGGGGTCGACTCGCTTGGCGTCGTCGTGGCCATGTCTCTCACGCTATCAATGTCCCCACTCGACGCTGATCGCCGCATGCGCCCACCGGCGAAGCGCCACGCCGGCGACCGCCAACCTCGAGGACTTCCCGCTGGCGGACCTGCGGGTCGAGCGCTGCCATGAGACCGGCGTCGAGGCGGCATCACGCCGAATCTAAATCCTGGACGGCCCGCAGGACCTTCTCGCCATACTCGGTGAGGCGCCACTCGTTAGGCTTGCCAGGGCCCGGGGAACGCTTTCCGAGCAGGTCCAGGTCCGCGAGGCGCGCCAGCAGCTTCGATGCCTGTCCCTCGTCGTTGACCTCCGCGCCTTGCGCGATCTCGCGGTTGCTGGCGTCGGGGTGCTCTGAGACGAACAGCAGACACCGCACGGTGCGATACGTGAGACGCGTGTTCAACCGCTCGAGCACACGCCCGCTCGGCCCGCCCGCGCGTGGGGAGGGACGAGCGGGAGGATCGGGAGCGGGCCGGGAGAGTTCCTCCCCGGCCGCATATGGACCCAGGTATGGCAGCACGATCAGCGCCATCAGCTGACCCAATAGGTCGGTGAGCGGCAGTGTCTCGCCGCCGACTGCCTGCTCGCGCAGCAGGATCCGCGTGTGGATCACCGAGAAGGCCCCTCCGACGACGGTCTCGGAGGTGAGCAGAGGCCGACCGTCGCCCTCGAGGCCCTCGGGCGCGTCAGCGCTCAACGCCGCCGCGAGCTCCCCCAGCACACGCGCGCGGCGTTCGAGCACGAGCGTGCCGGCGCCGAGCGCCTCGATCACGCACACACGCGCGAGCCTTGGCTCGGAATCGAGGAAGGCCAGCAACGCGATCAGCGCGCCGCGCACCCGCTCGCGCCAGGCGGAGTCCTGCGCGTAAGCCTCCACGACCGGTGCGCGCGCCTGCTCGACGCTCCGGTCGAACGCGGCCAGGAAGCAGTCCTCTCGACTGTCGAACAGCTCATAGAAAGTACGGCGGGAGACTTTCGCCCGCGCGACCACCCGACCGACGGCGGCGCCGAGGAAGCCTCGCTCCGCGGCGACCTCGACCATCGCGCTGAGGAGCCGCGCGCGCTGCACGGCGTCGACCTGCTCGCGCGGCGGAGAGCGTTGACCCGCGAGCAGCGGCATCGCGGCTAGGGGGGTCTCCCCTGGACGGGGCGCCTCCCCCTGGAAGTCCTTCCCTGGGAAGCCGAGACCACCACCGCGAAAGCCGACACCGCCTCCCGCCCCTCGACCGGTCCCGACCATTCCGGCGACACTCCTACTTCTTCTTGCCCTTTGCCCCCTTGCGATGACGGGTCGTCGCCTTCTTCTTCGACGCCTTCTTCACCTTGGGACAGCCCGTCACGGCGATCTTCGTGCTCTGCACGACCTGCGCGCCGTTCTGGCCCACGAGCGTCGTCGGCATCGACAGCGAGGCCGCGACAACGGTCTTGACCGAACGAGTGAGATGCCGGACGTGCCCGTGACTGCGCAGGGTCACGCGCTTGCGCACGGTCTTCGTTTGAGTCGGCGCGCACAGGTTGACGTTCGCCGCGAGGATCGAGTGCGGCCCCTGTGGCGCGTTCAGCTCGAAGCTGGTGAACGGGGCGTCGGGGACCGATTCGAACCTCGAGTAGGTGATCCCCTTTTTGATGTTCGTGTTCCCAGTCAGCACGATCGTGACGCCTTCGCCCTGCAGCACCAGGTCGAGGTCGGGGAACGCCGCGCCTCCGTGGCTGACGAAGTACGCGGGCCCGGTCAACGGCGCGTTCAGCAGCGGCGTGCGCACGGTCGCCGTGCCGACGTCCGAGGCCGCGGGGCACCCCGCCGGGTTTGCCGCGAACTGCGCTTCGGTGCAGGCCTTCTGCAATGTCGTGAGACGCGACGGCAGTGCCAGGGGCAGTTGCACGTCGACCTTTCGCACGTTCGCTTCGCCCGGTCTCGCGACGAGCTTCACGTCCAGGCTCGCTCCGTTGGCCCTGTTCGTCCTTCCCGACGTGGAGGCCGTCAAGGACGGTTTGAACGGAAGGCTCGCGCAGTTGGCGGCCTGAAAGCGAGTTGCCACAGGCACGCTTGCGCCGCCGGCGCCCGTGATCGTCGCCGAGACCCGCGACGGTTCGCAGCTGGTCGGGTTGAACGTGAAGTTGCCTTCCCCGCCGACCGTCACATTCACCGTCTTGACCCGCAAGGGCACGCCGTCCACGCTCTGCGGCAATGGGTCTGAGGCGACCGACACGCGCGCCGTATGCGGATCGATGCCGATCGCGGCCCGAACGACGATGTTCCCGAGGTTGAACGGGCCCGCCACGGCCGGCACGACCACGCTCAGACCGAACGGCGCGCCCCTGTAGGGGCCTGTCAGGTACACGGGCCCGGACTGCCAGAACGGGTGTGAGCCGGAGCCCGCCGCGGCCGTGACCGTACCCACCCGTGACGCGGCCGGGCACGATCCGGCGCTCGCCTGCGGCTCGGGGCATTGGACGTGGCCCGCGACCTTGCCGATCAGGCCCTCGGGCATGCTCACCGAGAGGCCCGCGAGGTCCTGTTCGCGGTCCTGGCGGGAGAACGTCAGCGTGAACGGGCTGAAACCGCCGGCCTGCGGATCGACGGTGCCGGCGCTGAAGCCGGGGGCGAACCTGTCTTCGCAGCCGGCGATCGCAAACGACGGGTTCAACGTCACGTCCGGCGTGCCTTCTCTTTCTCCCGGCGCCGGGATATGCGACCACGGTTCGAGCTCCGCGGCGCTCGAGAACGTTCCGCACGATTGCGGGTTGGCCAGCGGCGCCCTGGGACCACCGGCGAAGTTCAGTTTCAGTTCGCTGAACGGCTGCTGTGGCGTTTCCGCGAACGTCGTTCGTATCTGACCGGGCTGCAAGCCGACTTCGCGGCTGTGCTGTCCGCTGCCACCGACTTCCACTCTTCCCTTCAGCTTGATGTGGACACCGGAGTTTTCGTTGCCGACTTCGAGGTAGAGCGCGAACACTTCCCCGTCTTCGGCCTGAGCTTCGCTGCACGGCGAGCACCCCGGCTGCGCGACGAAGACACCTCCTTCCAGCGGTTCCTTCAGCAGAGGCGTGAGGACCGTCGCGCTGCCGACCTTCGACGCGGAGGGGCAGTGCCCGACCTGGTTGCTTTCCAATTCGATCCCTTCCGGTCCGCTCGCCTGGCAACCGAGGAGACCGTCGGCGGCCGCGGGGGATATCGCGACCCCTGCGGGCAGGGTCACCGTCGCGGTCTTCAACGGCGGCGTCGCCAACCCGTTCGGATCTTCGTTCTGCGGGACGCGCAGTCTCGATTCGTAACCCGAGGGTTCATCGGCCTGCGAGTGTCCCTGTTCCGGAGCGAACGTCAGTGTCGGTTCGAAGTGAAGCCCTTCGCAACCCGTGACCGGCGGAGAGGTGGAGGACGCGCTCTTCCAGTTCGGATCGCTCAGGTCCGGTTCCCCTTCGGAGTCGATCCTCCCGGGATGCTGCCACGAGTCGACGTAGAGCCTGCTCGTGAAGCCCGACGCCTCGCAGTCGCTTGGATTGGCAAAGAACGCCATAGGTGAAATCGTGCTTCCGTCGATGACGGCGGGATCGCCAAAGAGCGTCAGCGAGACACCCACATCACGAACCACACTGTTCTGGGGAGCGGAGACGACGCGTACATGGGCCTCAGCGCCCGTCCCGACGAGCTTCGCGTAGAGCAGCGCCGCGCGTGCGACTTCCGGGAGGTAGACGGCAAACTCCGCCGCATAGCCGTGCTCCGGAGTGACGTTGAAGATGACCAGTTCGGTCTGAGCAAAAGCTGATTCGACCAAGACGAGTTTGCCGACGCGGCTGGCGAATGGGCACTGTCTCTGGTTTTCTTTGAGGTTCGTGACGTCGTAGAGCGGACAGGTGGCGGCGGCGAGCGCGTCTCCGATCACACCGGCCGGCAGGTCGGTTACGATCTGCTTGACGTCCTCCAGCGGGTACGGGTAGGCCGCCGGGGGTTTCGTCTTGTACGAGAACGCGCTGGGGAGCGAGAACGAAGTCGTGAAACCGCCAGGGTGGGCGCCGGCCTGTGTCGCGGGCGCGCCCGCGGCGTCGAGCAGTCCAACTTCGAATGTCAAGGGAGCGAAGACCTCGGTTTCCGCGTCGATCGCGGTGGGCGTTTCGGTCACGGCGGGCGAGGCCGCGCCCCCGCCAGAGATTTCTACACGGTTCGTGAGGGTCCCGTGCGCCGTCGGCTCGACCTTGACGTCGATGTTGACAGCGGCCGGCGGAGTGAGCGGTTGGATTTCTTCACCGGAATCGCATGTGACGACCGCGCGTTCGCCCACTTCTCCAGTCGTGCACGTCCACGCCATGAATTCATTTTCGCCCCGTGGTTCACCGATGACGCCAAGACCGACCGGGAGCGTATCGACTATCGTGATGGCGCCCGTCGACGAGCGCGTGCCGATATTGAATGGGGTTATCGTATAGTGGTTGCACTTTTCGATTTCGTGTGCCCCAGGATGTTCTTCGCAGACGGCGTTGCGCCCCGAGGAGAAGTTCGTGGGTAGCGCAATGGATTGAAGCGACCACGCGGGCGCGGGCGCCGCGGCGGAAGCTCCCGCGGTTCCGAAACCGACAAGGCAGGTGAAAAGAGCTGTGGCGACTAGGAAAATGCCGACCGGTCTGGTATTCATCGCTTCGTCCTCCGGTTGTCCGATGTCTTCTCAGCGGCCCCCGCGCCCTTCGTCACATGTGGAGCGCCGTATCTCTTTCTCGCATGCGCCCTGCAAACGGCGCGCATCCGCTTCGCTCTTTTCTGGCACGCCTTCAACGCCTTGGCCAGTCGTTCCGCCCTGACCTGAGACGCCGTCCTCACTTTCGTCTTCACCGCTGGCAGAGACGGCTGCGTCGCAATCAGATTCCCCGCGCCGAAGAGGGCCGCGCTGCCGGGCGCTTCCAGTGACGGACCCGGACCAGCCGAGCCGCGGCATGCTTCACCCTCACAACCGCCGACCGGCGGCGGCGCGGGAAAGCCACCTTCCGCACGGGCGTCGTAGACGTCGATTTGAGTGTCGGTATCCTGCGGAACGAGGGCATCCTCGGTGGTGAAGAAGACATCCGTGCCGGAGGGATCTGCGCCGATCAATCTCGTCGCCGAGCCCGCGAACAGCGGATGCGCATCGCGTCCGTCCGAGAGCAGGTGAACCTGACCGTTCTCCCACTCGTACACGTTCTGCTCGCCTTTCACGCATTCCCCGAAGCTTTCATAGGCACATGCGTTATCGAGGGCTCCGGGGGCGAGGGCTACGGGACTTCCAAAGAAGACCTTGGACCCATCGGCGGAGATCGCCACCCCGCCGGCCTTAGCATCGTCCTGACTCACATAGTGTGATTCTGACTGGCGCGTGTATTCGGGCGAGAAGGCTTCCGAAGACGGCGGAAAGCCCGAGTTGCCGTCGCAGTTGAAGCCCGACTCCGGGAGTCCAGTCGCTGGGCATTCGTAGATTCCCGAAGCGCCCGCCGAGACGCGTCGCAGCTTCGGTGCCCCGGCTTCGCTCGCGTTCGGCTCGACACTGTAGCGATAGAGCTGGCGAGCTTCTCCGGCCGCGTCGGGAGTGATGTGGGCAAGCGAGCTGAACAGCAGGAACCGTCCGTCGGGCGTCGCTTCAACGGGTCGCGAGTCCTCCCCCAGCCAATCGAAGTGGTCTTCTGGCGAGAGCTCGGCGATGAAGGTCGCGCGTCGAGACGCCTCGTCATACACGTATAGATTGTCTGCGCCGGACACCGCCACGGCGCCGAATTCGTTCGGCCTGGATCCCGAGATCGCTTGATTGGTTACCAGATACACGCGGGAGCCGTCCTCGGCCACTCGCACCACTCCTCCGGGAAGAGGTTCCCCGCCCCGCTTAGCGCTTGACGCGAGCTCGGTTGCCACGAGGTCGACCTTGTGACCGGCCGGACCGGAGAAATCGTACTCATACAGATTCGTGCCGGATTCGCCCTTGGCTCCCGCGAACAGTCTCTGCTGCGAGATGAAGAAGACGTGGACGCCGTCCTGAGAGGCGCCCTGAAACGTTGGCTGAAGCACCGCCGCCTCTTCCGCGTGAGCCGCTTTTTCTTCGGCGTCCCCTTCGAATTCCTGCCCGTTGAAGTTCAGCTGTTCCACCTGGCTGAGGTCGCATTCCGAGCAGTCGGCCCTGGACGGCTCGGAGATAGGGATGCTTCTCGCACGATCGACTCGCGCGTAGATTTCCGCCACTGCAGGACCCTTACCGACCTGCACCGGTATGCTGAGCGCTTCCCTGCAGCCGCCGGCCAACGCCGTGAAGAACACGGTCTCTCCCGAGGCGGCGATCGCATTGTAGGTCTCTTGCGCCCTCGGCTCTGAGTATTGAGAGACACCGCCAAGCGCCGTCCCGCACTGACTGATCTGTTTCGCGCTTTCGTTGATGTGGGCCTTGTGCTCCGCCGCGGCGGCGGCGGCAAGCGTCGTCGAGTTGCTGACGTCGACGAGTTCCGGTTCCGCATTGCCCGTTCCGGTGTACTCGTAGAGCGAGTCCACCGGACCTTTCTGGATCGTCTCGTCGCCTGGCCAGAGATAATGAAGAATCTCTGACGACTGAACCGAAATCAGATCGAAGAACACATGGGAGAGGTCCGCGCTCGCTCCCGCGTACCTCTCGGAGACGGGCTCGCCCGTTTCCGCCACACGAGGAGTCCAAGCGGCGACGGTTTCCGGAGAGATCAGCGGCCCGACCTCGGCGAGCGCCCCGTTCGAGGCGTTGCGCAGGTAGAAGCTGGAGTCGACCGGCTTGGCATCGACCCTCGGCAGGAGGAAAAGCGACTCGGTCAGGCTCGCGTTGTAATCGAGCGTTTCGTGCGAGCTGCCGGACTCGTCTGCTTCGCCCCCCGCGAATTCGCTCGCCGACGGGTTCACCGCTATCGTCTCCCACGCCGAAGCCCCCCGTGTCTCGACATATTCGCCGCCCTCGGCCGTCGCATCGTTGCCCGGCTGGCCAAAGGCGCCGAGACTGCTCAGGGCGATACCCGAGCCTTCGGGGGCAACTGACGAGTTGTCCGTCACGGGCGGCTGGCCGAACTTGAACGGAGGCGTCACCAACTCGTAAGCGCGGCAGTCCGGAAGGTAGGGCCGGAAGCCCGGCGAGCTTTTTGTGCTCTGCGCGCATTCGGTCATACTGGGATGGTCCTCTCCAACCGCGAGCGCCAAGCTGCACGACGCCAAGACCACGCAGAGAAGCGAGGTCGTTAGACCTAGGGTATGCCTAAGATGCTTCATCTTGCCTCCAGGTCTTTCTTCCACTCGTTCTTTGGTTTGACGGTCACGGCGTCTGGGGATCGCGATGGCAACAGACCGGCCTGGAATCGGGCCGGTCTGTCCCATCGCGATCTCTTGCGATCAGCTCCGCTGCAGGCTGAAGCTCTGGCCTGAGGAGAGTTTGATTTCTTCTGTGAATTCGAGTTCGACTATCCTGGTCCCGGCTTTGAGTCTGCTTTCAGACGACGCGCAGACCTCTTCGTGCGTCACGGCTTCCGCAGTGCTCTTTGCGAGTTTGCATTTCTGCTGACCCGTGACTTTGGCGGAATATTCCTGTTCGCATTGGGTGATGGACACTTCCGAGAAGAGTTCGCCCGTCATCGGAGACAGGCTGATTTCGCTCGTGCTGGACAGCACGCCCTTCAGGCCAGGCGAGATGCCGAAGACAAGTGGTTTCACTTTGCAGGTCGCGTGCCCTTCGAGTTTGCATCCCGGCCGTTCGATGACGAGGTTCGTCATTTCCACGTGGGTTTTCGTGGCGACGAGCTGGCCTTTGCTCGTTTGTCCTTCGCACTGCAGGCTCACGATGCCCACGACGTTGAACTTGGCGCCCGTCGACGCCTTTTTGCTCCCGGTGAAGGCGAACGTGCCTTCCAGTACATGCCCACCGCTGCACAGCACGACCCCTTCACCGGTACCCGGACATTCCGAGGCGGATGCGGAGGCCGCTCCGATCGCGCTCATGGCGAGCACCGCGAGGAGCGCGGCGAACATGCTTCTAGGAATGAATCGCATGTAGACACTGCCTTTCTGATCGTCTCATTCAGCACCGGATCGCCCTCCCACGGAAGGCACGGCGATTCCGGCGCCGGTCTTGTTGCCAGCGCGCTCGCACGAACCCGTCGGACTCGACGAACTCGACGCGAGCACACACTTGTTGGCCAGGGCGCAAGCGCCATCCGGCAGGCAAGGGGCATACCGCTTCGCCGCAGGCGCGGTGAGCTGTCGACTGTGACGATCAAAGTTGCCTCCCCTCTCCTCGCGGGAATCACCCCGGCCCATGCCCGCTGTCATCTCCCCGGGCTTGGTGGCAACTCTACAAGATGGTGAGTACTTTTGTCAATGCCTATTGCAAACGCGCATGTGCAGTCCGGCTAGATCCATACCCAGCAAACGGGTCTGTTCCTGGGCTCAAGGCAGTGATCACCCAGTTGACAACTGGAGAAACAGGCATCCGAGCACCGTCCGTCCGAGGCCCCCGCCCCAACTGTCAAGCCTATGGACGAACGTGTGCGGGCGAGCCGGTAAGACGACTCAGGCGCCGTGGCACTTCTTGAACTTCTTGCCCGAGCCGCACCAACACGGGTCGTTGCGGCCCACCTGGTGCTCGTCGTCGACCACGCGCTGCTCGACGACCGGGACCGCTTCCATCTCTTCGCCCTCTCCGGTGGGGAGTCCCTGCGCGCCCTGAGCTCCGCCCGCCGCGGCCGCCGCCGCGATCGCCCCGGAGCCCGCCGCGCTGCGACCGCCCGAATATGAGACGCGTCCCGCGCGCGTGGAGCTGCCGCCGGGTGCGAAGGCGGGCCCCGGCGGCCGCCCGTTGCCGTCGCCGTTCTGGCCCTCCACGTTCACCTGCACGTTGAAGATCATCCGCGTGTAGTCGGCCCACACGCTGTTCATCAGGTCACCGAACAGCGTGAACGCCTCGTTCTTGTACGCCACCAGCGGGTCGATCTGGGCGAAGCCGCGCAGGTGGATGCCCTCGCGCAGGTAGTCCATGTCGAACAGGTGCTCGCGCCAGCGTTCGTCGATGATCTGCAGCAGCAGGAACCGCTCGAGGGCTCCCATCAACTCCTCGCCGAGCTCCTGCCCGCGTGCGTCGTAGCGCGCGTTCGCCAGCTCGGTGATCCGCTCGGTGAGCGAGATCCTGTCGACCTTCTCCGGGTCGAGATCCTCGTCGCCGAGGTCGAGTGGCAGGAATTGCCCGAGCGCGGTGAACAGCCCGTCGAGATCCCAGTCCTCCATGAAGTCTCCGGGCGTGTACTGGTCGATCGTGCGCTCGATCACGTTCACGACCTCCTGGCGCGCCTCCTCGCCGATGCTCTTGCCATCGAGCACCTCGTCGCGGTAGGCGTAGATCACGCGGCGCTGCTCGTTCATCACGTCGTCGTACTCGAGCACGCGCTTGCGGATCAGGAAGTTCTGCTCCTCCACCTTCTTCTGCGCCTTCTCGATCTGCTTCGAGAGCATCCCCGCCTCGATCGGCTCCTCGTTGCCCTCCTCGTCTACGCCCCCCAGTTTGTCGAGGATTCGGTAGATGCGATCGCCGGCGAACAGTCGCACGAGGTCGTCCTCCGCCGAGAGGAAGAAGCGGCTCTCCCCCGGGTCGCCCTGGCGCCCTGCCCGCCCGCGCAGCTGGTTGTCGATCCGCCGCGACTCGTGCCGCTCGGTCCCGCAGATGAACAGTCCCCCCGCGGCCACCACCTGCTCGCGGTTCGCCTGCACTTTCCGTTCGACTTCCGGCAACGCCTCGCGCATCCGCCGCTCGTACTCCTCGGCGTCCGCCTGCTCGACACCCTGTCGTGCCAGCTCGAGGCCGACGAGATGCTCGGGATTGCCCCCCAGCTTGATGTCCACGCCGCGGCCGGCCATGTTCGTGGCGATCGTCACCGCTCCCGGTTGACCGGCCTCGGCGACGGTCTCCGCCTCGCGCGCGGCGTGCTCGGGCTTGGCGTTCAGCACCGTGTGCTTGATCCCCCTTTTCGTCAGCCGCTCTGAGAGCAGCTCGGAGACCTCCACCGAGATCGTCCCCACCAGCACCGGCTGGCCGTTCTCGTGGCGGGCGGCAATCTCTTTCACGACCGCGCTCCACTTGCCCTCCCTGGTCTTGTACACCTGATCGTTGCGGTCGTCCCTGACCATCTCCATGTTCGTCGGCACCTGCACGACTGGCAACTCGTAGATCTTCATGAACTCCGTCGCCTCGGTCAGCGCCGTGCCGGTCATGCCGGAGAGCTTGTCGTAGAGGCGGAAGTAGTTCTGGTAGGTGATCGTCGCGAGCGTCTGGTTCTCCTCCTGGACCGACACGCCCTCCTTCGCCTCGACCGCCTGGTGCAGACCCTCCGACCAGCGCCTGCCGTCGAGGATCCTGCCCGTGAACTCGTCGATGATCTTCACCTCGCCGTCGATCACCGCGTAGTCGACGTCCCGCTTGTACAACGACTCCGAGCGCAGCGCCTGAATCAGGTGGTTGACGAGATGGCCGTTCTCCGCCCGATACAGGTGGTCGATGCCGAGGAACCGCTCGGCCTTGGCGACCCCCTGCTCGGTGATCGCCACCGTCTTCTGCTTCTCGTCGATCTCGTAGTCGAAGTCCGCCAAGAACTGCTTCTTTGACCGCGGATCCATGCCTTCCGGCGTCTTCCCCGCGACCATCCGCGGCGCCAGGCGCGCGAACTTCACATACAGGTCGGCCGCCTGTTCGGGAGCTCCTGAGATGATCAGCGGCGTGCGCGCCTCGTCGATCAGGATGTTGTCGACCTCGTCCACGATCGCGAACGAATGCCCGCGCTGGACCTTTTCCGAGAGGTCCTTGGCCATGTTGTCGCGCAGGTAGTCGAAGCCGAGCTCCGAGTTGGTCCCGTAGACCACATCGCACGCATACGCGTGCTGCTTCTCCTCGTACGCCTGCATGTTCTGCAGCACCCCGACCGTCACCCCCAGCGCGTCGTAGATCGGGCTCATCCATTCCGCGTCCCGTCGCGCCAGGTAGTCGTTGACGGTCACCAGGTGCACGCCCTTGCGCTCGGGTGGGCGGGAATCCGAATCGATGTCCCGCACGGCCAGCGAGTTCAGCACGACCGCGAGCGTCGCCGTCAACGTCTTGCCCTCGCCGGTCTTCATCTCCGCGATCTGCCCGTCGTGCAGGGCCATCGCGCCGATCAGCTGGACGTCGAAGTGACGCATTCCCATCGTCCGCCTACCCGTCTCGCGCACGATCGCAAAGCACTCTGGCAGCAGCTCATCGAGCGAGTCACCGTCGCGCGCGCGCGCGCGCAGCACGTCCATCCGTTCGCGCAGCTCCGTGTCGGAGTCATGCTCGAGCTCCGCCTCGAACGCGCCGATCAACGCGACCCGCTTCTGATAGGTCTTGAACTTCTTCGCCTCGCCAACGTTCAGCGCGCGATCGAGCAGGGAGGGCATCCGCCTAGGATAGCTCCCGGCGACCGTCTGCCGACGCGCTGCCCGCGACCATCACGAACCCGGACAGCGGGCTTTCGCTATGCCGCTCGTGCCTGGCGGCGAACCGTCTCAGGCCGACTGCGCCGTGGCCCGAGCCATCGCACGCGCCGCCTCCTGCGCAGCCGCAGCGTGCGCCTCGCGACGGTGGCGCCGTTTGTCGCGATGGCGCTTGACCTGCCGCGAAAGCTCGTCCACCACCAGGTTCAGCGAGTGGATCATCTTCGGCGAGGAGTCCTGGGCGCGCAGCGTCACCCCCTTCAGATACAGCGTCGCCTCCGCCACCTGGCAATCGGCGACCCGCGGGTTGGGCTCCTTGAAGATCTCGATCTCCAGGCGGGCGAGGTCCGAGACCTGCCGCGCGACCTTGTTCAGACGACGCTCCGCGTGCGTGCGGATCTCGTCGGTGACCGGGACGTTGCGACCCTTGATGTCGATTTGCATCACAGGCTCCCTTGTGGTCGGCTTTTGCTCTGCGGTGTCTCCGATGGTACGCCGAGCAAGGACGGATGTCCATCCATCTCGGCCACGCGCCCCGCAAAAGCCCACCTGGCGGCCCTTCATCAAAATCAGGCGCTCTCTCGCGTCCCTGACCGGGGTGAGACAATCCTTCTGGATGAGCCCCGACCTCTCGTGGACGCTCGAGCCCGGCGTGCTTCTCGGCGTCGCGCTCGTGGGATCCGCCTACATGGTCCGCTGGCGCGCGGTACGCCGGGACACCGCTCCCGGCGTGGCGGCCGCGGCCCCCGTGTGGCGACTCTGCTCCTTTCTCGCCGCCCTCCTCTTCGCCCTGATCGCGCTCGTCTCGCCGGTCGACGCGCTCGCCGACCAGCTCTTCTTCATGCACATGATCCAACACGTGCTGCTCCTCGACCTCGTGCCGATCCTCGCCATCCTCGGCTTCACAAGGGTGCTTCTGCGCCCGGTCACGCGCGCCGTCTCAGAGATCGAGCGGCGTGCCGGGCCGCTCGCCCACCCTGCCTTCGCGGTCGTCCTGTACGTCGCCGTGATCTGGACCTGGCACGTGCCCGCCGCCTATGACCTCGCCCTGCGCCATCCGGTCGTCCACGTGCTCGAGCACATCACCTTCGTCCTCGCCGGCTCGCTCTACTGGTGGCACCTGCTGTCGCCGATCCGCGCGCGCATGCGCCTGGGCGGCATGGGCCCCGTCGTCTACATGGCCTCGACCAAGCTGTTCGTCGGCGCGCTCGGCATGGGCCTCGCATTCGCACCCGAAGCGCTCTATCCCTACTACGTCCACCACGCCCGCGTGTGGTCGCTCTCAGCGGGTCAGGACCAGTCGATCGCCGGACTGACGATGGCCGTCGAGCAGTCCCTCGTGATGGGCGTCGCCCTGGTCGTGCTGTTCATGCGCATGCTCTCTGAGTCCGAGGCCGAGCAGCGACGGCGCGAGCGTTTTGAACTCGTCTGAGTGGGTATACATAGGTTCGAAACCCACTTTCCGTAGAAGGGCTCGCTTCGGCGGGCCCTTTTACGTAGAGGTGCTTCCCTTTGCCCCGGTTTGCTGCTACTATGACAACTGTCATAGTAGTAAGACTCACTTTCCGGGAAAGGGCTCGCTTCGGCGGGCCTTTTCCTGTTCTAGCGCCAGAGCTGGCGCCAGAGCATCGCGGTCTCTCGTCGCCAGATTGGTCCAGCGACGCCCCGAACGCGCCGCCCGTTTTTGGACGGACTCTCAGGTTGCGCGCGGACGCATGCTCTGAAGAATCCCCGCGTGTCCGGCGATCGCGCCGATCAGGATCGACCCGCCCGCGACCTCGGTGCCCGGGAACACGATGCTCTCGCGCAGTTGCGCGTGATCGCCGACGCTCGCGCCGTCGCCGAGCACGAGCGGTCCCATCAGGCGCACCCCCGCGCCGATGCTCACGTCGCGGCCGATCCACACGGGACCTTCCACCTCGATGTCCTCTCGCAATGGCCGTCCGCCCGCCACGACCACCCCCGGGCGCACCTCCTCCCCCTCCATCTCCAGGTGCAGCTCGCCCCTGAGCGCGTCGAACGTGCCCGTCCTCAGCTCTCCCAGCGATCCGACGTCGTTCCAGTACTCGTCCACTTCGTGGATGTGGAACGGCACGTCGTTCTCCAGCAGCGCCGGGAACACATCTTTGGCCCAATCCGCGAACGGGCGCTCGGGGAAGTAGTCGAAGATCTTCACGTCGAACACGTAGATCCCGCAGTTGCCGAGATCTGAGAGTGCCTCCTCGGGACTGGGCTTCTCCTGGAAGCCGGTGATCCGCCCCTCCTGGTCGTGTAGGACGACGCCGAACTCGCGCGTGTCCGGCACCTTCTTGACGGCCAGCGTCGCGATCCCGCCGGCTTCGTGGTGCCTCTTCGCCAGCGCCCCCAGGTCGATGTCCGTGAGCGCGTCGCCCGAGATCACGAGGAAGGCATCCTCGCCGAAGAAGTCCGCGCACGCGCGCACCCCGCCGGCGGTGCCGAGCAGCTCGGGCTCGAACCGATACTCCAGTCGATCGCCGAAGTACTCGCGGATCGTGTCCGGGAAGTAGTGCAGGTTGGCGATCACCCCCTCGAACCCGTGCTGGCCGATCTTCGATCGGTCGAGCAGGTCGAGGATGTGCGCCATCACCGGCCGGTCGAGCACGGGCACCATCGGCTTCGTGATCTCATACGTCAGCGGGCGCAGGCGGGTGCCGAGGCCGGCGGCGAGGACCATCGCTCTCATCGGCCGCCGAACCTACCGGATCGCTCTCGCTGGGTGTCCCCCAGGGAGACGTTGTGCGAGGCCGCTCCAGCCGGGCGCTCCGCCTGAGCGGCATGGCCCGTCCGCGTGCTCTGAGCGTCCGGCAGCCGTGCGCGCATCACCTGGATCGCCTGAGGGTTGGAGTCGATCAGGACGTACCGCCGGTCGAGGCTGCCCGCGACTGCTCCGAGCGTGCCGCTGCCGGCGAAGGGGTCAAGGCACCAGTCCCCCGGCCTGCTCGACGCGGCGACCATCCGCCGCACGATGCCCTCGGGCTTCTGCGTCGGATAGCCGGTCTTCTCGCGCCCGCTCGTCGGCACGATCGTGTGCCACCAGACGTCCGTCGGCAGCTTGCCCCTCGCCGCCTTCTCCGCCGTCACCAGGCCGGGCGCCATGTACGGCTCGCGCTCGACCTCTGTGGAGTCGAAGAAGTACGCGTCCGGATCCTTCACATATACGAGGATCGTGTCGTGCTTGGGCGGCCAGCGTCGCTTCGGCCGCGCGCCGTAGTCATACGCCCACACGATCTCGTTGAGCAGGCACTCGCGGCCGAACACCTCGTCGAGCAGCAGCTTGCAGTAGTGCGCCTCGCGGTAGTCGATGTGGAAGTACAGCGTTCCGCTTCGATCGAGCACCCTGTGGATCTGCTCGAGGCGCGGCGCCAGGAAGCCAAGGTAGTCATCGAAGCTGTCGCGGTAGGAGGACTCCGCCAACAGGCGCGTCGTGTATCGCCTGCCGGCGAACCCCACGCGGTCGCCGCCGTCGCCGTCCGCGGGGGCCGTCGACAGTAACTGGCGCGTCTGCGCGTGCCCGGTGTTGAACGGCGGGTCCGCATACACGAGCTGAAAGCGCCCGTCCTGCAGGCGGGAGAGAACCTCGAGGTTCTCTCCCTGGATTATCTCGTCCGGCTCGGCACAGATGCCCGCGGGCTCGCTGTCACTCTCAGTATCGGTAATGGTCTGCCTTGTACGGGCCGTCCACCGGCACGCCGATGTAGGCGGCCTGCTCGTCGGTCAGCTTCGTCAGCCTCACGCCGAGCGCGTCGAGGTGCAGGCGCGCGACCTTCTCGTCGAGGTGCTTGGGCAGCACGTACACTTTCTTCTCATACTCGTCGTTCTTGCCGAACAACTCGATCTGGGCGATCGTCTGGTTGGTGAACGAGCTGCTCATCACGAAGCTCGGGTGGCCGGTGGCGTTGCCGAGGTTCAGCAGGCGACCCTCGGACAAGAGGATGATCGCGTGTCCGTCCGCGAACACCCACTTGTCGACCTGCGGCTTGATGTTCACGCGCTCGACGCCCGGCACGCGCGCCAGGCCCGCGATGTCGATCTCGTTGTCGAAGTGCCCGATGTTGCCGACGATCGCCTGGTGCTTCATCCGCTCCATGTGCTTCGCGGTGATGATGTCCTTGTTGCCGGTCGTCGTGATGAAGATGTCAGCGCTTGAGATCACGTCCTCCAGCGTCTTGACCTCATAGCCCTGCATCGCCGCCTGCAGCGCGCAGATCGGGTCGATCTCGGTGATCACCACGCGGGCTCCCTGGCCGCGCAGCGATTCCGCGCAGCCCTTGCCGACATCGCCAAACCCGCACACCACGGCGACCTTGCCGCCGATCATCACATCGGTCGCGCGGTTGATGCCGTCGATCAACGAATGGCGACAGCCGTAGAGGTTGTCGAACTTCGACTTCGTCACCGAGTCGTTGACGTTGATCGCCGGAAACAGCAGCTCGCCGGTCTCGACCATCTGGTAGAGCCGGTGCACGCCCGTGGTGGTCTCCTCGGTCACCCCCATGATGCCCTGCCCGATCTTCGTATAGCGCTGCGGATCTTCGCCAAGCGAGCGCTGCAGCAGCGAGAGGATCACCTCGAACTCCTCCGAGTCCGCGCTCGAGGGGTCGGGCACCGCGCCCGCCTTCTCATACTCGGTGCCCTTGTGCACGAGCAGCGTCGCGTCGCCGCCATCGTCGAGGATCATGTTCGGACCGGTCGAACCGCCGTCGCCCTCGGGCCAGCGGATCACCTGCTCGGTGCACCACCAGTACTCCTCGAGCGTCTCACCCTTCCACGCGAACACCGGCACCCCGCTGGGGCTCTCCGCCGTGCCGTGCGGTCCCACCGCGACGGCCGCAGCCGCGTGATCCTGCGTCGAGAAGATGTTGCAACTGCACCAGCGCACCTCCGCCCCAAGTGCCGTCAACGTCTCGATCAAGACAGCCGTCTGGATCGTCATGTGCAGAGATCCCGTGATCCGCGCACCTCGCAGCGGCTGGGCATCGGCATACTCGCGGCGGATCGCCATCAGGCCTGGCATCTCGTGCTCGGCGAGCGTTATCTCCTTGCGGCCGAACTCCGCGAGGGAGATGTCGGCGACCTTGAAGTCGGTCTGCGTCAATGTGGCTGTGGGGGTCATCGTTTCGGTCTCCATGGTCATGGGGGTAGCCAAGCGTTCTCGAGGCAGCTCAAGCATTCCAGCTCAGCGTTCTGCCAGCGCCGTCTTCAGCTCGTCGATGACTCGCACCGGCCCGGGATCCACCCCGCGCAGGGCGGCGAGGTAGAGCGAGACGAGGTCGCCGAGGAGCACGAGCGAGATCACCCGCTCGATCGTCGTCTGTCCACGTGTCTCCAAGCGGAAGCTGGCGGCGGCGTTGCCCGCGATCAATCGCTCGGTGAGATCCATGCGCGCCTTGACACGCGGATGGGCATCAGAGTCGTCGAGGAACACGGCTGAGAAGCGTCCGACGTCCTGCGCGCCCTCCCAGCCGACGAGCTCGTTGTGGTCGAGCTCCGGCAGCTCGTGCGCGAACGCCGGCTGCTTGGCGTTCTCGTTGATCTGCGTCTTCCACCGGTACGCGATCGGCGCCGTCAGCCCGGCGCCCGCGATCACCGGCGTAGTGCCGAAGAGGCCTCGGGCGACTTCCTTGGCCAATGAGTCCTCCGGCGCATCCGGGCCCCACTCGGCAACGAGCTGCTCGGTGTGGGAGGCGGCCACATCGATCTCCGAGGCGAGCCGCGGCCCGGCCCCGCACATCGCCGCCACCTCCAGCGCGGCGACGGTCATGTAGGCAACCGCCGCGCGCGGTTGAAAGCCGCCGGGCAGCGGGATCACGGGCACGCTTTCCTCGCGCGCCATCTCGGCCAAGCGGCCTCCGGTCGTGACCACCACGCGCTGGGCGCCCAACGCGCCCGCCGACTCGAAGCACGCGAGCGTCTCCTCGGTGTTGCCGGAGTAGCTCGCGCACAGGACCGTCGTGTCGGGGGTGGTCCACGACGGCAGCCCGTAGGCGCGGGTCACGAAGATCGGCCGCGAGGCGTGGTCTCCCAGCGCGGCGCGCGCAAGGGCGCCACCGATGCCCGATCCGCCCATCCCGGCAACGACCATCCCGGCCGGCGTATCCCACTCGGCCATGATCGCCGACTCAACCCGCCACAGCGCGTCGCGCAGGTGGTCGGGCAGCGCCAGCACGTCGCTCAGCTGACCCGATGGGTCGAGGCGGCCGATCGCCTCCCGCGAGAGCGCCTGCTCGGCGGTCGGTAGGGCGGTGGCGCCGCCTGCGTCGCTCATCTGCTCTCGCCTCCTGTCGTCGATCGGAGACCCGCCGGATCGAGAACTCGAAGGCTTCGGGAAGCCTCCGGGGCTCTGTGTCCCGGGGGAGTGATGTGCTTTTTTTGAAAGAGTATTACCATGGTTACACCAGTCTAGAAATCGCAGGTACCCATACAGCCGAGGACTAGAACTTGATCGCGCCGTCGGGCAAGGTGACCCCAGGGAAGATACGCGCCCCGCGCGCAATCACGTTGTCCGACCCCACGGTCACGCCCTCGCCGAGCACCGCCCCACCGATGATCTGCGTGCGATCTCCCACCCGGCAGCCGGCCGCGACGATGCAGTCGCGCAACTCGCAGCCCTCACCGATCTCCGCGCCGTTGAGGATCACCGCGCGCTCGACGACGCTGCCCGCACCGACCGATACGTCATGTCCGAGCACCACCAGGCTGCCGACGTGCGCGCCCGCGGCGACGTGCGCTCCACGCTCGATCACGGCCGGCGGGATCGCCCGTCCCAGCACCTCCGCGCCCTCGTCCACCGCCAGCCAATCGCTGCCCAGCCGTTCCCCCGCGACGGTCTGCACGTTGCCCTCGATGATGTCGAACGTACCCTGCAGATAGCGCTCGGGAGTGCCGATGTCCAGCCAGTAGCTCTCCGAGGGAAACCCGTACAGGCCATCGCCGATCAATCTCGGCCACACCTCTCGCTCGATCGACACGTTCCGGCCCACCGGCACCATCTCGAGGATCTCACGCTCGAGCACATACGCGCCGGCGCTGATCAGGTTCGTGTCGATCTTGTCTGAGCTCGGCTTCTCCAGGAACTCCCTCACCGCGCGATCCTCCTCCAGGTGCACGAGCCCGTAGGCGCTCGGGTCCGCGACCGGCACGAGCGCGAGCGTCGCCCTTGCCCCGGTCCGCTCGTGCTGGGCGATCTGCGCGCCCAAGTCGATGTCGGTCAGCACGTCCCCATTGAGCATCAGAAAGCGCTCGTCCAGCATCGACTCGGCGAACTTCAGCGCTCCCGCGGTCCCCCGCGGATCCGGCTCCTCGACGAACCGCAGCCTGACCCCGACACCCGAGCCGTCGCCGAGCACGTTCCGTACGCTCGTCGCCAGGAACCCGCACGACATGATCACGTCGTCGATCCCATGCTTCTGCAGCCACTCGAGCATGAACGAGATGAACGGCCTATCTACTAGCGGGACGACCGGCTTGGGCACCGTCGAGGTCAGCGGACGCAACCTCGTCCCCTCCCCGCCGACCAGGATCACGGCCTGCATCTCATCGCCTTCCTATCCCCTCGTAGACCAGACCCGCCGCTCGAATCGCCTCCGCGTCCAGCGCATTGCGACCATCGACAACCAGCGTGCCTCGCATCGCCTCGGCGACCTGCGTCCAGTCCAGCTCTATGAACTCCGGCCACTCGGTCACCAAGACTACGGCGTCCGCGTCCGCGACGGTCTCCAGCGGACCGGACGCATAGGCGAGTCGCGGCATCAGCTTGCGAGCCTCCTCCTCGGCGATCGGATCGAACGCCCTCACCTCTGCGCCCTCCGCCTGTAGACGCGCCGCAAGCACCAGTGAAGACGCGCCTCGCATGTCGTCCGTGTTCGGCTTGAAAGCGAGTCCGAGCAGGCCCACCCGCTTGCCGGCGAGCGTACCCAGATGCCTCTGCAGCTTCGAGACGACGCGTCGCTTCTGCAGCTCGTTGACCTCGATGACCGCATTGAGCAACTGGAAGTGATAGCCAGAGTTGCCGGCGAGCAGCTTCAGGGCACTCACGTCCTTCGTAAAGCAACTGCCACCGTAACCCAGGCCGGCCTGCAGGAACTTCGGACCGATTCGGGCATCTAAGCCCATTCCCTGCGCGACCTCCACGACGTCCGCTCCCACCTCCTCGCAGACGTTGGCGATCTCGTTGATGAACGAGATCTTCGTCGCCAGAAAGGCGTTGGCCGCCAGCTTGATCATCTCCGCACTGGCAATATCGGTGCGCACGACCGGCGCACCGAAAGGCTCGTAGAGACCGGCCACAGCATCCCCCGCCCAGTCAGTGTCGTCCCCGATCACAACCCGGTCGGGGTGCAGAAAGTCCTTTACAGCCGACCCCTCCTTGAGAAACTCGGGACAGGAGACGTAACTGAACCCCGACTTGCCCTGATCTCGAAAGATCCGCTTGATGCTCGAGCCCGTGCCACACGGCACCGTGGACTTCATCACCAGCGCGTGCTCTTTAGACGCGGGCATCGAATCGACGACCCCGTGCACGGCCGACAGATCTGCGTCCCCAGAGTGCGTGGGCGGCGTGCCCACGGCCACGAACAGCAACCGTGCGCGCTCGAGCGCATCCCCCAAGTCGGTCGAGAAGTGCAGCCGATCCCCGTTGCGCCTCAGCAGCTCATCGAGGCCCGGCTCATAGATCGGCACCTCGCCGCGCCGCAGCCGCTCGACCTTCTCGGCGTCGATGTCCACGCACCACACCTCGCTGCCCAACTCGGCGAAGCCGGCCGCGGTGACGAGGCCGACGTAGCCGGTGCCGATCACGCCGATCGGCTGGCGCTCAGCGCTCACGGGTATGCGCTATCACTCGCCGACCGACAGGAACGCCTCATAGCGCTTGATGTCACGCAGCGCGCGGGCCTTCTCCTCGCTTCCCTCCTCGGCGCGTTCGGCGGCCGAGCGGGCGTCGGAGAGCTTCGTCTCGAACGTCTGGCGATCGAGCTTCTCCGGCGCAATCGCCTCCTCGACCAGCACGAGCGCATGGTTCTCGGCGAACTGCAGGTACCCCTCGGCCTGCGCGAAGCGCACGATCTCCTGCTCCGAGCGATACAGGCGCAGCTCGGCCGGCTCGAGCATCGCCAGCAGCGGCTCGTGGTTGGCAAGGATGCCGATCGATCCCACCGAGGTGCGTGTCGAGATCATCTCAACCTCCTCGGAGAACACCTCACCCTCGGGGGTCAGCACCTCGACTGGAAACTTGGTTCTGGCCATCGCCTGCGACCTAGTCTTTCTTGGCCGCCTCTACGACCTCCTCGATCGGGCCCTTCAGGAAGAACGCGCTCTCCGGGACCTCGTCGTGCTTGCCCTCGATGATCTCGTCGAAGCCGCGAATCGTCTCAGCGATCGGCACGTAGGCGCCGGGGGTGCCGGTGAACTCTTCGGCGACGAAGAACGGCTGGGAGAGGAAGCGCTCGACCTTGCGCGCACGCTGCACGATCACCTTGTCCTCATCGGAGAGCTCGTCGATCCCGAGGATCGCGATGATGTCCTGCAGCTCCTTGTAGCGCTGGAGGATTTCCTTGACGCGGTTAGCCACCCGGAAGTGATCCTCGCCGAGGATGTCCGCCTTGAGGATCGTCGATGTCGAGTCGAGCGGATCGACGGCCGGGTAGATGCCTTTTTCGGAGATCGACCGCGATAGCGCGGTGGTCGCGTTGAGGTGCGCGAACACGGACGCCGGAGCCGGGTCGGTGTAGTCGTCGGCAGGCACGTAGATCGCCTGAATCGAGGTGACCGAGCCGTGCTTGGTGGAGGTGATGCGCTCCTGCAGGCCGCCCATCTCGGTCTCGAGCGTCGGCTGGTAGCCCACCTGCGAGGGCATCCGCCCGAGCAGCGCCGAGACCTCGGAGCCGGCCTGGACGAAGCGGAAGATGTTGTCGATGAACAGCAGCACGTCCTGGCCCTGGTCGCGGAAGTACTCCGCCATCGTCAACCCCGAGAGCGCCACTCGCATACGGGCGCCCGGCGGCTCGTTCATCTGACCGAACACGAGCATCGTCTTGTCGAGGACGCCCGACTCCTTCATCTCCAGCCACAGGTCGTTGCCCTCGCGCGAACGCTCGCCCACGCCGCAGAACGCTGAGAGGCCGCCATGCTCCTTGGCCAGGTTGTGGATCAGCTCCTGGATCAGCACCGTCTTGCCCACGCCCGCGCCGCCGAACAGGCCGACCTTGCCGCCCTTGGCGTAAGGAGCCAGCAGGTCGATGACCTTGATCCCGGTCTCGAACATCTCGGTGGTCGGGGTGAGGTCCTCCGCGCGTGGCGCGTCCTGGTGGATGCTTCGCCGCTCGCCGTCCTCTGGCAGGGACTCGCCCAGGTCGATCGGCTCGCCGAGCACGTTGAAGATCCGTCCAAGCGTGATCTCTCCCACCGGCACGGTGATCGGAGCGCCGGTGTCGATCACCTCGACGCCGCGTGCCAGGCCGTCGGTCGTGTCCATCGCGACCGCGCGCACGCGATCGTCGCCCAGGTGCTGCTGGACCTCGCACACCAGCACGGTCTCCCCGGGGACGCCGCTGATCCCCTCCGGCTCCTCCTCCGCGGCGGCGGACGGGCGGGCGACGGTGATCGCGTGATTGATCGCCGGCAGCTTGTCCGGGAAGACGGCCTCGATCACGACGCCCTGGATCTCCTCGATGCGCCCGACGTTACTGCGCTCGGCGCCGTCGCCATCGGAGCTCTGCTCGGGGCTGGTCGGCTGGGTGGTGGCACTGGCTGGCATTTGTCTTTCAGATCTCCTCTATGTCTGTTGAGTCCTAGCGCGGTCAGTCGCGCGTGGGCGGCAGGCGTGTCCCCGGGGTCAGGTAAGTCCCTCTGCGCCCGCGACGACCTCCATGATCTCCTGGGTGATCTCGGCCTGGCGGGCACGGTTCATCTGCAACGTATAGCCGGTGATCAGCTCGCCGGCGTTCTCCGAAGCGCTGCGCATGGCTGTCATCTGGGCGCCGAAGAAGCCGGCGGCCGACTCGACGAGCGCCCGGTAGATGGAGATCTCCACGTAGTCGGGCACCAATCGCTTGAGGATCTCCTCTGGATCGGGCTCGTACTCGACGAGGGGATCGACGGCTCGATGCTCGGTGGAGCCCGAGTCGCCGGCCCGGCCTCCTCCGGGCCCCTGGTCGCGGCCGTCGTCGTGGCCGTCGCCATGCTCGCGCTCGTCGGTAAGCGTCGCCTGGGAGAGCGGCAGCAGTGTCTCCCGCGTCACCCTCTGGGTCAGCGGGGAGACATAGGAGTTGTAGAGAACCTCCACACGGTCGAGCTTGCCGTCGGTGTAGGCGGCGATCAGGTCGTCCGCGATGCCGCGCGCATCGGCATATGCCGGTCGATCGGTGAAGCCCGTGTAGCTGCCGCTCAGGTCGCGCCCGCGAAACGTAAGCGAGGATACGCCGCGCCGTCCGGTCGCGTACCACACAGGCCGCTGGCCGCCCTCCTGGAGCTCCGTCCCCGCGCGCACCCCCGCGCGGATGATCTGGGAGTTGAAGCCTCCCGCCAGTCCGCGATCGCCGGTGACGAGCAGCAAGCCGACGTTGCTCTGTTGCTCGCGCTCGCTGAGCAGCGCCAGCGAGGAAGCCTCGGCCCCGGCCGCGAGCGCGGCCTGACGGGTCATCCGCCGGATCGCCTCGGCATATGGGCGTAGAGAGGCGATCCGCTGCTCTGCGCGGCGCAGGCGCGCGGCGGCGACCATCTCCATCGCGCGCGTGATCTTGCGGATGTTCTTGACCGAGCTGATCCGGCTCTTGATGTCCTTCTGGGTGGCCATGGGGACCTAGGCGGTAGCGCCCTCCTGCTCGCGATCGGAGTCGGAGTCGGACCCTTCCTCGTCGCCGGAACCCTCGTCTGCTTCCTGCTTTCCGCCTTCTGCTTTCTGCTCCCCGCTGACGCGATCCGACTCGCCCTCCTCGAGTGGGTTCCCCTCCTCGTCGAAATCAGGCCCGAAGTCGTCGATCGCCTCAGCGATCGCCTTCCCGAGCTCCTCCTCGACGTTGTCGTCCCAGTCGCCCTCGGCGATCCGCTTCATGAGGTCCTCGTACCCCGAGTGCAGCCGATCGCGCAGGAACTGGTGGAACTCGCGGATGCGGTTCACCTTGATCCGGTCGAGGTACCCCGCCGTGCCGGAGTAGATCGCTGCAACCTCGTCCTCGAGCGGCCACGGCGACAGCTCGTCCTGGTTGAGCGCCTCCACAAGCCGCTCGCCGCGGGCCAGCGTGGCCTGGGTCTCGGCGTCGAGGTCCGACCCGAACTGGGCGAACGCCTCGAGGTCGCGGTACTGCGACAGATCGATCCTCAGGCGGCCGGCGACCTTCTTCATCGGCTTGCTCTGGGCGTTGCCGCCCACGCGCGAGACCGAGATGCCGACGTTGATCGCCGGACGCACCCCCGAGCGGAACAGATCGGCCTCGAGGAAGATCTGCCCGTCGGTGATCGAGATGACGTTGGTCGGGATGTAGGCCGACACGTCGCCCGCCTGCGTCTCGATGATCGGCAGCGCCGTGAGCGAGCCGCCGTCGAGGTCGTCGTTCAGCTTGACTGCGCGCTCGAGCA
>DASXIB010000027.1:0-24287 GCA_036498245.1 Solirubrobacteraceae bacterium | reverse complement strand
CAGTGAGACCGAGCCCCACGGGTCGTCCGATGGACGGCATTGCCGGGGGCTGAATGAGACAAACGAGAGGTAGCAACACATGAGACCGATGATCAAGGGGTTGGCCTGTGCCTGCCTCGCCTCGCTCGCGCTGGGCGCAGTCGCCTCGGCGCCCGCTTCGGCAGAAGTGTGCCATAAGAAAGCGGGCTCCAAAAAATACGTCCTGTGCGTCGCGGGCGAAAGGATCGGATCGCCCACCGAAGAAAAATTCGTCAAATTCAAAAGCCACCTCGTCACCGGCACGAGCGCTCGCATCCATCCAAAACTGGAAGGCGTGGAAGTGACGATAACGTGTGCGACGGCCAACTCCGAAGGGCGACTGAACTCCGGGGGGAGCGGCGTCGCTCACATATCTGAACTCCACATTACCTTCTCGAGTTGCAAATGGGAAGAGGCAGGAGAAACCTGTGTAGTCGAAGAACCCGACGTGTGGGGATCCGAGACTGGGACGTTTGGCGCAAAAGCAGAAAACATAACGTTCTCGGCGTCTAGCGGCGGGGTGTTCGGGCGTATGCAGATAGGCGGATTGAACTGCAGAGTGCTGTCAGGAGAATGGCAATTCCACGGCAGTCCACAATGCACCATCGGTGAAGTGGAAGTGGAAACACTCGAAAAGAAGATCGTCTGCAAAGGCGAAAACAGTCATCTCGTGATGACGCCTTGGAACAGCCCCACCGAACTCAGTCTCGAAGAGGCCACTTCTCTTTCGGGAACGAGCGAAGGAAAGAAGTTCAGCATCATCGAAAGCGCTTAGGTCTGCGGATCCTCACCTGAGGAGCGGGTGCCGGGCCGCGTTGCCGCGGCTCGGCACCGTACGTTTCCCAGCGACTACCCGAAGCGGACCTTGCCGTTCGAGCGTGCTCGCATCTGGGCGCGCTCGACGAGCTCCAGGCGCTCGATCGCCGCCCCCAACAGGAGCGCGAGCAGCCGCATGCGGGCGTTCTCCGAGCGCAGCTCGAGCAGCTCCTGCTTGGCGTCCGTGCCGAACTCGATCGTTCCCGCCATGCGATAGGCGTCCATCTCCGAGAGCTCCTCCTCCTCGAGCTGCCGGTCGGTGGCCTGCTCCACCAGGTCTGCGTACAGCTCGCGGGCGCTCCTCGCCGCCTCCGCGTCGAGGTCCTCCTCGAGCTCTCCCAGAGGTTCCACGACTCCCGCCGGATACGGGAGATCGTCCTGTCGCTCAACTAGCCGGAAGGGGCGCGTGCCGCGGACGAGGATGTCCATTGGACCGTCCTCGCTTCGCTCGATCACATGATCGACCTCGCACGCGCAGCCGACCGTCTTCAGCTCGTCGTCCGAGAGCCACACGATCCCGAACTCCCGCTCGACCGAGCCAGGCTCGGCCGCGAGGCACTCCTCGATCATCTGCAGGTACCGGTCCTCGAAGATGTGCAGCGGCACGCTCTCGCCCGGCAGCGCCACGATCCCCAGCGGGAACAGGGGAAAGCCGCGCAGTGGCTCTTCCTTGGACATGGCGGAAGTCTAGGCCGCGGCAGCCTGCGTCCGTGCTGGCGCTCCCCTCGTGGCGCGGTCGGGGCTTCGCGCTGCTACGTCGATCGCGCGGGCGCTGCCCTGCCGCCGCTACTCGGGTCCTTGCGCGCCGCGATCATCAAGTTGTAAAAGATCGCCGGAGGCAGCCGCGACTCCAAGAGTCGACGGTCGACCTCCTGCAGGAGCAGGTAGCCGCGGTAGGCGTACTGTCGCCAGCCCCACGGGACGTCGTTCGGCTCGGCGGAGGCCTCGAGCGTGCGGTTCGTCCAGCCGAACCAGTTCGCCAGCAGCTCCTCGCCGCTGACCCGCACATCGCGGAAGCCCGCCTCGCGCGCGGCGCGCGAGAGCTCGGCGGGGGAGAAGGCGTGCACGTCGACCACTCCCTCCAGTGACGCCTCGGGCGCTCCGCCCTCGGCGGGAGGCGCGGGTCGTGCGCCGATCGCCCGGCGCCACAGCGGCGCGACCGCGACCGCGGCGCGCTTCGGGACGGTCGCCAGGCGGTCGCCGTACAGCGAGGGCTCACCGGCGAACACCACGGTTCCGCCGGGCCTCAGCACGCGCTCGAACTCGCCGAACGCGCGAGGGAGATCGGGGATGTGGTGGAGCACCGCGTGGCCTACCACGAGGTCGAACGTCTCGTCGGCGAACGGCAACCGCTCGGCGTCGGCGGTCACCGTGTGGACGTCGAGGTCGAGGCGGCGCGCGTTCTCCTCCAGCGTGGCGAGCATTCCCGGCGAGATGTCGCTGCACGTTGCCTCCTCGACGAGGCCCGCGCGCATCAGGTTCAACGTGAAGTAGCCAGTCCCCGCGCCGATCTCCAGGGAGTGCGAGTAGTGGCCGGGCGCCCGCCCGAGCGCCTTGCGGACCTTGGCCGTCACCTGGTCGTGGCCGAGCTCGCCGAAGTCGATGCCCCACTTGGAGTCGTAGTGGTCGGCGGCCACATCGTGGTAGCGGGTGTTTACGTCTCTGATCTCCTCGGCGCTGAGAGCGGGTGGCACGGGGCGGCACCATATACTCGCCGGCCCTTGACAGGAATTTCCTACGAGCAGCGCGACCAGCCCGAGGGGGTGCCCCCGCTGGCTTTGACCGGCGAGCGCACGTTGCCGGACGTGCCCGAGGAGAACTACTGGTTTCGGCGTCACCTCGCCGTGTACGAGTGGATCGCCGCGCGCGTCCGCGGGCTGCGGGTGATCGACATGGCGTGCGGCGAGGGGTACGGCGCGAACGTGCTCGCGGGCAGCGCCAAGAGCGTGGTGGGGGTCGACGCCAATCCCGAGGCGCACGAGCACGCGCGGCTGCGCTACCGCCGGGCCAACCTGCGCTTCGAGCGCGATCTCGTCGAGAGCTTCTCCGAGCCCGCCGACGCGGTCGTGTTCCTGCAGACGATCGAGCATCTGCAAGATCCCCGCGCGGTGCTCGACCACTATCGCTCGCTCGTCGAGCGAGGTACGGCAGCTCGGAGAGCCGTATACGTGTCGACGCCCAACGTGCTCACCCTCGCGCCGAAGGGAGCCGAGCGCTCGGACAACCCGTGGCACGTGCACGAGTACCGGGCGCGCGAGTTCGAGGAGCTGTGCCGCGGACGGTTCGCCCACGTCGAGATGCACGGACTGTTCCACGCGCGCAAGCTGCGTGCGCACGAGCTCGCTCTGCGGGCCGGTTGGGACGCGGTGCACCAGCGTCTGGGGCTGACCGAGCGCTTCTACGGGTGGTTCACGCCCGCGATCGCCGCGAGCGACTTCGCGTTGCGAGCAGCCCCGCAGTCTGACCTGGACAGGGCGCTGGACTTCCTCGCGGTGTGCCGTCCGTGAGATCGGCAGGTCGCCCGCCGCGCGACGGGGGGGCCCTGGCGATCGTGCTGCACACGCACATGCCCTACGTGGAGGGCTTCGGCACGTGGCCGTTTGGCGAGGAGTGGCTGTGGGAGGCGATGGTTGGCTGTTACCTGCCGCTGCTCGACCTGCTCGACGCGGGCGCACCGCTCACGCTGTCGCTCACGCCAGTCCTGTGCGATCAGCTCGAGGCGCCGGATGTGGCCGAGCGGTTCAAGTCGTTCGTGGAGGACGTTCGCCGGCACACGCACGAAGAGGACGCGACGGGACTCCGCGCCGGCGGTCACGAGACGCTCGCGCGCGAGGTGGAACGCTCGTGGGGGGACTACGAGCGGGCGCTCGAGCGCTTCGCCTCGCGCGGTGAAGATCTGCTGGGGTCGCTCGCCCGGCACGCCCAGTGGACGTCCTCGGCCACTCACGCCGTACTGCCGCTGCTGGCCACCGACGCGGGTGTGCGCGCGCAGGTGCGAAGCGGCGTTCGCGCTCATCGCGCTCGCTTCGGATCGCAGGGCTGGCGAGGGGGCTTCTGGCTGCCGGAGTGCGCGCACTCGCCGTGGCTCGTGCCGATGCTGGCCGAGGCCGGGGTGCGAGCCACGTGCGTCGAGCTGACGGGCCGCTTCGGTCTGGGCGCGCCCGAGCATCTGCGTCCCCGAGGGGGCGCGGACGGGGTGACGCTCGTGCCGATCGACCGCGCGACGATGGAGCTCGTGTGGAGCGACGGTGGCTATCCCGCCGGCGGTTCCTACCGCGACTACCACAACCACACCATCCACCATCACAATCCGTGGGGGAACGACGGCGAGGCGTATGACCACGTGCGTGCGACTGCCCTCGCGCAGGAGCACGCAGCCGACTTCGTCGCGCGCACGCGCGAGCGCCTGCGCCGCGCCGCGGAGACGACGCCGCCCGGCGAGAGTCTGCCGGGGAGAGGGCTCGTGGTGTGCGCGCTCGACACGGAGCTGCTCGGGCATTGGTGGTACGAGGGGGTGACGTGGTTGGAGGCGGTCGTCGAGGAGTGCTCGAGGCAGGAGCTCGAGCTGGTGCGCTTGGATGACGCCCTGGACCGGCTGGAGCCGGCGCCGCTCACGGACGGAGGACATCAGGACGGGGACGGAGGACGTCAGGACGGCGCCCGTCCGGCCGTGGGCGGCTCCTCGCCGGATCGCGAGGAGTGGCGGGCGAGCAGTTGGGGTCAAGGCGGCGATCTCTCCACATGGTCGGGGCCCGCGGTCGCGGAGCTGGCCTTCGTGGCGCGCGCGGCCGAGTTGGAGGTGATCGCGGCGGGCACGCGGGCGAGCACGGCCGCGGCGCGCGAGCTGCTGGCGCTGCAGGCGAGCGACTGGGCCTTCATGGTGTCCCGCGGTCTGGCCGTGCCATACGCGCGCGAGCGCTTCGCAGGGCACTGTCGAGCGCTCGAGCAGGCGCTCGCGGAAGGCCCGGACGCGGGCGCGGAGGGATTGCGGAACCTCGCGGTCCACGCCGACCGGGCGTCGCTGCTCGCTCCGTGAGCGAGGCTCACTCCCAGCGCATCGAGCGGGGAGCGTCGCGCATACGGATCGTGCGGGCGGGGATGCCCGCGACGACGGCGTTCGCGGGCACCGGGCGGGTGAGGACCGACGAGGTGCCGACGATCGCGTTGTCTCCGATCGTCACGCCGCGCAGGATGCACGCGCCATAGCCGATCCACACGTTGTGGCCGACGCGGACGTCGCGCTTGTAGATGCCCTGCAGGCGGATCGGGCGCTCGACCTCGACGACGCCGTGGTCGAAGTCGATCAGCATCACGCGGTCGGCGACGATGCACTCACGCCCGATCGAGACGTGCTGGAAGGCCGAGATCGTGCACTCCTGGCCGATCACCGTCTTCGCCCCGATGCTCACCTCGCCCTCGTGCACGCGGATCTTGGTGCCGTGGCCGATCCACGCCCAGCGGCCGATGCGAAGCGTCGCGTGACGGCCGATCTCGAGCTGCACGCCGGGGCAGATGAAGCACAGGCCATCGGTCTGCAGACGCTTGCCGTGACGCAGCTTCAAGAGCAGGTAGCGAGCGAGGAGGCGCGCGTACGAGCGGCTGACCATGTGGTTGGCGCGCATGAACCGAGCGAGCGCGAACGGACCGCCGCGGAGTCGATCGGGCGCCTTTCTCAGCACTTCCACGATCTCCTCGGTGTCCCTCTGCGCGGGGTGGTTGGCGAGCATCGGCTCCATCGCCGACGAATCGTATTTGCCCTGCGATGATTGCGCCCGCGATGACCGACTCGACACTGGCGCAGCGACTGCTGGACGGCGACCGCCGCGCGCTGGCGCGTGCGATCTCGCTGGTCGAGGACGATCGCCCCGAGGGCTGGGAGCTCGTCAAGGAGGTCTATCCGCACACCGGCAAAGCCGCCGTGGTCGGCTTCACCGGGCCGCCGGGCGTGGGCAAGTCGACGCTGATCGGCGCGCTGACGAAGGCCAAGCGCGAGGCCGGGCGGACGGTCGGCGTGCTCTCGATCGATCCCTCTTCGCCGTTCACACAAGGAGCACTGCTCGGCGACAGGATCAGGTTGAGCGAGCACTTCCTCGACCAGGGGGTGTTCATCCGCTCGATGGCCAACCGCGGCGCGCTGGGGGGCCTCTCGGAGGCCGCGCTCCAGGCAGCTTTGCTGCTCGACGCCGCCGGGCGAGAGGACGTGTTCGTCGAGACCGTCGGCGTCGGACAGGCGGAGATCGACATCATCGACCACGCCGATACGATCGTGCTCGCGCTGATGCCCGGGTCGGGCGACTCGATTCAGGCGTTGAAGGCCGGCGTGATGGAAATTCCGGACGTGATCGTGATCAACAAGGCCGATCATCCGCTGACGGACACGATGGTGCGCGAGATCAGAGGTGTGCTGTCACTGGCCAACCTCGACCGCTCAGAGCAGGACGCGGCGAAGCGCTGGCGGGTGCCGATCGTGAAGACAGAAGCCACCCGTGGCGTGGGCGTGTCCGAGCTCGTGGAGCGCCTGGACGAGCATCGCGCTCACATCCTCGGCGAGGGACAGCTCGAGGAGCGCCGCAGGCGCAACCTCCGCAACGAGGTGCTTGCGATCGCCACCGCGCGGATGCGCCGGCGTCTGGAGGAGGAGCTGCGAGAGGACGCTGAGTTCACCCGCCTGCTGGAGGAGGTCGTCCAGCGACGGCTGGACCCCGCGAGCGCGGCGACTTTGCTGCTCGAGCGCGACGCTGCCGCTGAGCGGCTGGACTCGGCGCGCTAACGGTCGGTGTGCAGCGAGCGTGCGGTCGGGGAGCGTGCGATCGTGCGCTGGTCGGGCAGAGTGCCGATCAAGCGGTCTCCCACTGTCGAGGTGACTCCGAACCAGAAGCGCTCGTTCTTGTAGTGATGCAGACGGTGGTTGCGCCAGATCGCGCGGAAGTAGCGCCCGTGCGGCTTGTACGGAGCGTGGATCAGGAAGTGAGTCCACTCATACGCGCTCAAGATCGCGAAGCTGACGAGCACTCCCGTGGTCGCGTTAGCCAGGCGCGGACCACCGAGCACGATCTGGATCGGAAACGACAGCGCCCAGTCGACGAGGGCGATCAGTCCCAAGAAGACGAGCACGCCGTAGACGGGCAACAGCACTCCCCCCAGCACCGCGGGCGCTTCGTGATGAGCGCGGTGCTCGCGGGCGGTCAGCATCTCCACGCGCCGGCCAAAGATCGTGAACGGGGGCGAGTGCAGGAGATACACGTGAATCGCCCACTCGACGAACGGGGTCGCCACAAGCAGACCCGCCGCCATCACCGCGTCTCGCCAGCTCCATGCGCCCTGCGGCAGGCGCAAGGCGAGGAGGATTGCGACGGCGCCGAGCAGATAGGGCGGCGATGGCTGGCGCAGGAACCCGCGAAAGCAATCTCCCAGCGTCGTGGATTCCCTCCCGCGCCTGGGTGGCAACTCCTCCGCCGGAGCGGTGTAGCGATCGGTCTCCTCCGTCTCGATCATCTCCAGACGATGCTACTGGCTGGACAGCCAAGATCGCAAAGACGATCCACCGTATAGGGTCATGCCGGATGGACTATCTGAACTGGGTCGAGCGCAACTGGCCGCTCTTGAAGCGGGCGATGGGTGGCCACACCACGGTCTACCGCGCGACCCACGGCCTGATCGGCCATCGCTTTCCCGGTGCGCCGCCGATGCTGCTGCTCGACCACGTCGGCGCCAAGAGCGCCACGAAGCGCACGAGCCCACTTGTCTACATGCGCGAGGGCGACGACCTCGTCATCGTCGCCTCGAAGGGCGGCTATCCGAAGAACCCCGCCTGGTTCTTCAACCTCAAAGCGAACCCCGACACCGAGGTGCAGGTCGGCTCGCGCCGCAGGCCGGTTCGCGCGCGTGTGGCCAACCCCGAGGAGCGCGCTCGCCTATGGCCGAAGGTCTTGAAGGTGTACGGCGGCTATGAGGACTACCAGCGGCGTACCGAGCGGGAGATTCCGCTCGTGATCCTCGAGCCGCGCTGAGGATCTGTCGCAAAGTCGGGCGCGCCGACTTCGAGACAGGTTCTAGGCCCCGAGCGCGCGGGCGATCACCATCTGCTGGACCTCGTCGGTGCCCTCGCCGATCGTGAGGATCTTCGCGTCGCGGTAGAAGCGGCACACGGGGTACTCCTCGATGAAGCCATACCCACCGTGGATCTGCACGGCCTCCTCGGCGCATCGCACGGCCAGCCGTCCGGTCTTCAGCTTGGCCTGGGCCGCGGTCAGGGTGAAGTTGCGTTTTGCGTCCTTCTCACGTGCGGCCTTGTACACCAGCAACCGTCCGGCCTCGATCTCGGTCGACATGTCGGCGAGCTTGCCCTGGATCGCCTGGAACTTCGAGATCGACTTGCCGAACGCCTTGCGCTGTCCCGCGTACGCGAGCGCCTGGTCGAGTGCCCCTTGCGCCAGCCCGACGCCCATCGCCGCCACGCCGATGCGGCCGATGTCAAGGATGTGCAGGAACTGCTTGAACCCGGCTCCGCGCGGGCCGAGCAGGTTCTCCTCCGGCACGCGGCAGTCGCTGAATGTCAGCGGGCGGGTATCTGAGGCGTTCCACCCCATCTTCCGGTATGGCTCGCCCTGCTCATATCCCGGTGCGCCGTTGGGCACGATGATGTTCGAGATCTCCTTGCCCGCGCCGCCGTGCGTGCTTCCGCCGCCGGCTTCACCCGGCATCTCGCCGGTGACCGCCGTGATGCAGACCATGCCCGAGATCTCGGTGCCGGCGTTAGTGATGAACTGCTTCGCGCCGTTCACCGTCCATTCTCCGTCCTCCAGCTTCGCGCGAGTTCTCACGTTGCCGGCATCCGAGCCCGCCTCGGGCTCGGTCAGTCCGAACGCGCCGAGTCGCTCTCCCGAGCAGAGCTTGGGCAGCCACTCCCGCTTCTGCTCCTCCGAGCCGAACAGGTAGATCGGCTGCGTCCCCAGCGACGTGTGCGCGCACAGCGTGATCGCGACCGAGGAGTCGACGCGGGTCAGCTCCTCGACCGCCAGCGCGTAGGCGAGCGTGTCGCCGCCACCCCCGCCGTACTCCTCGGGGAAGGGGATCCCCATCAGGTTTAGCTTCCCCAGTTGCCTGACGATCTCATAGGGAAACGACTTCGTCCGGTCGAGCTCCTCCGCGACCGGCGCGACCTCGCCTTCAGCGAATTCTCTGACCGTGCGCCTGATCAGCTCGTGGTCGGGGGAGAGGTCGAAGTCCACGTCGCGGCATTCTCCCAGGTTGAGCGTTAGGCAGTGTCCGGTTTACTCGAACCGGTATCGCCATGGATGTACGGGTTCTGTTTTTGAGGATGTCTGCCCGTGGGGGCGGGATGGTGTGTGTTTTCCCGAACCGGTATTACCATGGCTGTACGGGTTCTAATTTGCAGACACTCACCACGCCGGTTCATCTTCCTGTCACGATTGCCGCGAGTGCCCCGCACGCGCCTGATCCTCGACTTCCTCACGCGCGGGCAGACCCATCGTTACGGGCCGCACGCCTCTCAGCGCGTCGATCTCTACCTGCCGATCGGCGCGGGACCACACCCGCTGATGATCACGATCCACGGCGGCTCGTGGCACAAGCGCTACGGCAGGTTCGTGATGCGCGGGCTGGTCGGCGACTTGGTCAGGCGCGGCTGGGCGGTCTGGAACATTGAGTATCGACGCCTCGGCGAGGGCGGGGGATGGCCGGCGACGTTCGACGACGTCGCACTGGCGATCGACCATCTCGCGGAACTCGAGAATCCGAGGCTGGACCTAGAGCGCGTAAGCATTCTCGGACATTCGGCCGGCGGCCACCTAGCTCTGTGGGCAGCCGGACGGGACAAGCTGCCGCCGGGCGTGCCGGGCGCGCTCGACGGACGCCGGCGAGTGCATCTGCGGCGGGCGATCGCCCAAGCTGGAGTTTGCGATCTGGCCGGCGCCTATCGCCTTTGGCGAGGCGGAGCGGCGCGAGCGCTGATGGGCGGCGGACCCGAGGAGCTGCCCGAGCGCTACGCGGTGGGCGATCCGTTGGGTCAGGTCCCCTTGGAGATACCCGTGCTGCTCGTGCACGGCGTGCTCGACGAGACCGTCTCGGTGAAGCTCAGCCGCCGCTACGCCGACGCGGCGTCGGCAGCCGGCGGCGAGGTCGAGCTGGTCGAGATCGATGGCGACGCGGGTCGCCATCGCGCGCACATCGATCCGCGCGGGATCGCGTGGGCGGCGGTCGTCCGCTGGCTCGAGGCTCCGCCATGAGCGTCGCCCGCCACGCCGGGCGACGGATCCCTTACGCGCAGTAGGAGCGCGCCAGCTCCACGAGCAGGCGCACGCCGTACCCAGCTGCGCCCTTCGGCGCATAGGCCCGGCCGAGATCCCAGGCGGAGCCGGCGATGTCGAGATGCGCCCAGGGCACCTCGCCGACGAAGTTGGACAGGAACGAGGCGCCCACGATCGTGCCTGCCTTGCGCGCTTCCGGCGCGTTGTCGAGGTCGCCGTATTTCCCCTTCACGAGCTCGTCGAACTCCTCGTGCAGCGGCAGCCGCCAGACAATCTCGCCCGTGCTCTCCCCAGCCTCTTCGATCCGCGCCGCGAGCGTGTCGTCGTTGCCCATCAACCCCGCGTAGGTCGATCCGAGCGCGACGATCACCGCGCCCGTGAGCGTGGCCAGGTCGACGATCTGCTCGGCCCCCAGCGAGACCGCGTGGCACAGGCAGTCGGCGAGCACCAGCCGTCCCTCGGCATCGGTGTTGTTGACCTCGATCGTCTTGCCGTTGGCGGCGGTGACGATGTCCCCCGGCTTCACCGATCCGCCGCTCGGCAGGTTCTCGGTCGCGCCGACGACCGCGATCAGCTTCACGCCCAGCTTCAGTCGCGCGATCGCCGCGACCGCCTCGAGCACGGCGGCCCCACCGGACATGTCGAACTTCATCTCGGCCATCTTCGCCCCGGGCTTCAGTGAGATGCCGCCGCTGTCAAACGTCACAGCCTTGCCCACGAAGCCGAGCGTGGGCGCATCGGCGCTCGTCCCAGGTCCCTCATACCGCAGCGTGATCAGCGCGGGCTCCTGCTCTGAGCCCTGAGCAACCGAGGAGAAGGCGCCCATCCCGCGCGCTCTGATTCCCTCGCGTCCCTCCACCTCCACTGACAGGGCCTCGATCTCGTCGGCCAACCCGAGCGCGTACTCGGCGAGGGCCGTCGGGGTGAGGTCATTTCCAGGCCGGTTCTGCAGGTCGCGCGCCGCGTTGACGGCTGCCGCGACCGTCGCGGCCTCCGCGACGGTCTGCTCTGGCTCGGGCCCCCCTGGGGTCGATGAGTCGCCGGCCTGGCCAGTGCCACCGCTCCCCGCGGGCACGGCGAGAATCAAGCGCTCGAGCTCCTTCGGCGGCGCGTTCTCGGAGGCGTCCGGCGCTGATCGGTGACTGTCGAAACGGTAGTCGGCGAGGACCATCCCCTCGACGAGCGCTGTTTGCACCCGAGGCTCGCCGGCCGGCGCCTGCAGGCACACCGCCCGCGCCGACAGCTCGCGGACGCGGTCCCGAGCGACGGCGGCCGCCACGCGGGCACGCTCGGGCGTGAGCGTCTCGCGCGCGCCCATCCCCACGGTCAGCCAGCGCTTGCCCTGTGCGTGGGTGAGCGCGAGTGCCTTGAACGAGCGACGGGCCTCCCCGGAAGAGATCAGCTCGGCGAGCTCCCCTGGCATCTGCCCCGGAAGCTCCTCGTCCTCGAACAGGCACACCACGACGGTGTCCGCATCGGTGGCGGCAGGGCTCTCGAGGGTGGCGGAGACGTGCACGATGCCGGGCACAATATCCGGTCTACTAGCATTGCCGTGACCGACCTTCCCCTCCCCAATCCACAGGAGAGTCTCGTTCACATGCCCAACACCGTGATCCTCGGCGCAGCGCGCACCCCCGTCGGCAAGATGGGCGGCGGACTGTCCACGCTGGACGCCACCGAGCTTGGCGGGATCGCGATCAAGGCGGCGCTGGAGCGAGCGGAGGTCGCTCCGGAGCAGGTCGACCACGTGGTGATGGGGCAGGTGCTGCAGGCCGGTCAGGGACAGATTCCCTCGCGTCAAGCCCAGATCAAGGCGGGTGTTCCGAAGGAGGTCTCCTCAGAGACGATCAACAAGGTCTGCGCCTCCGGGCTGCGCGCCTCGGTGATCCTCGACCAGGCGATTCGCGCCGGCGACGTGCAGGTCGGTGTCGGCGGCGGAATGGAGTCGATGTCGAAGGCCCCCTACTTGCTTCCCCAAGCGCGCTTCGGCTACCGCATGGGCGACGCGAAGATGCTCGACGCGATGGTCCACGACGGGCTGACCAACCCGTTCTCCGGCAAGCAGATGTTCGTCGAGGCGACAGAGATCGGCGAGGAGCTCGAGATGACCCGGGCCGACCTCGACCGGTGGGCCCTGCGCTCGCACGAATTGGCGTTGAAGGCGACCGACGAGGGGCGCCTGCCGGAAGAGATCGTGCCGGTTACGGTCCCAAAGGGTCGTAAGGGAGATCACACGGTCGTCGAGATCGACGAGGGCCCGCGCCGCGACACCTCGCTGGAGAAGCTCGCCTCGCTGCCCGGTCTCGTGGGCAAGGAGGGCTCGCACACGGCGGGCAACTCCCCTGGCGTGAACGACGGCGGTGGCGCGCTCGTGCTCGCTTCAGATGACTGGGCGAGCGCCAACGGCAAGCAGGTCCTGGCCGAGATCGTGACCCACGCCCAGAGCGCCAACGACTTCGCCTACCTGGCGACCACGCCCGCGACCGCCGCGAAGAAGGCGCTCGAGAAAGCCGGCCTGCAGCCGTCGGACATCGACGTGTGGGAGATCAACGAGGCGTTCGCCTCGGTCACGTTGAATTCGATCCGCATGCTCGGCATCGACGAGGACCGGGTCAACGTCAACGGTGGCGCGGTTGCCCTCGGCCACCCGATCGGCGCCTCCGGGGCGAGAATCCTCGGCAGCCTCGTGTTCGAGCTGCGCCGGCGCGGTGGCGGCTACGGTTGCGCGGCGATCTGCTCGGGCGGCGGGCAGGGCGACGCGGTGATCCTCAAGGTCTAGTGCCCCGAGGACGCTAGTGGGGGCCGAAAACGGCAGGGACCCGGCGCGCGCGGCGGCGTTCTTCGACCTCGACCGCACGCTGATGGCGGGCTCCTCGGGGATCTTCTTCGCACGCGCGGCCTTCGCCACGGGGATGATCTCGCGCCGCCGTCTGGCGCGCGACGTGTACGAAAACCTGCGCTTTCGCCTGGTCGGCTCGACCGACGATCGCGCCGACCAAGTACGGCGGCGCGTGGGGGAGATGATCGCGGGCGTGCCCGTGCGCGACCTGCAGCGGCTGTCTCCGCGCGTCCTCGCGGGGGTCTTGCCACGGTTGTACCCGCAGATGCTGGCGCGGGCCTACGAGCATCAGGACGCGGGCAGGCGCGTCTACATCGTGACCGCCGCATCGCAGGAGATGGCCGATCTGCTCGCCCACGTGCTGGCCTTCGACGGCGGCCTCGGATCGCGCTCTGAGATCATCGACGGCGTCTACACGGGCCGGGCGGCGGGGCCGTTCAACTACCGCGACGGCAAGGTGATCTCGATGCGGGAGCTGGCCGCGAGCGAAAGCATCGACCTGGCCGCCTCCTACGCCTACTCGGACTCCGAGTCCGACCTGCCGATGCTGCGCGCCGTCGGGCACCCGGTGGTCGTCAACCCGGACCCCGATCTCAGGCGGATCGCGGCGGGAGAGGGCTGGGAGGTGCTGCGCCTCGACCACCTCGGCCAACGCCTGAAGGCACTCGCGGCGCTCGGCGCAGTCGCCGCCCTGGGCGGACTCGGGCGGGTCGCCAGGGACCACGTGGGAGCGCGCGCCGAACCGCGCGCATAACCTGCCGGGTTATGTCAGCGACTCAGACTTCCGGCAAGATCCGCGTGGTCGTGGCCAAGCCCGGTCTCGACGGGCACGATCGCGGGGCGAAGATCATCGCGCGGGCGCTCCGCGACGCCGGGATGGAGGTCATCTACACGGGCCTGCACCAGACGCCTGAGCAGATCGTGGAGACCGTCATCCAGGAGGACGCCGACGCGGTCGGTCTGTCGATCCTGTCCGGCGCCCACATGACGCTCGTGCCGCGCATCGTCGAGCTCCTGCGCGCGCAAGAGATCGATGACGTGGTGGTGACTGTCGGCGGGACGATCCCCGCCGAGGACATTCCCGAGCTCAAGGAGCTGGGGGTCGCAGAGGTGTTCACGCCCGGCGCCCCCACCCAGTCGATCGTCGACTTCATCCGCACGGCGACGGCCGACCGCGACTGATTGACTCGTCAGTCAACCGCGGAAACCGGTAGGATCGTTCCCAACAGACCCTCAAGGAGTGGCCCAAGAATGAAGATATGCGTCCTGGTGAAGGAGGTTCCAGACGCCGCCGTCGAGAAGAGGATCGACCCCTCGACGGGGCGGATGGATCGTGGCGGTGAGAAGAACCTCAATCCGTATGACACGCACGCCATCGAGGCGGCGATGCAGATCAAAGAGGGCGGCGCGGTGCCGGTCGAGGAGATCGTCGCTGTGACGATGGGCCCCGACAGCGCCGTTCGCGCGCTGCACAAGGCCGTCTCGCTTGGAGCCGACCGCTCCGTGCACCTGTCAGACCCGGCGGTCGCCGGCTCGGATGTCGCTGCCACCGGCTACGCGCTGGCAAAGACTCTCGAGCGCGAGAGCCCCGACTTGGTGCTGCTCGGCCAGCAGTCAGACGATGGCGAGTGCTACACGATCGGCGCCGTCGTGGCCGAGCATCTGGGAATGCCGTCACTCACACAGGTGATCAAGATGGACATCGACTCCGAGGCGCTGCGGTGTGAGCGCCAGGCCGAGTACGGCTACGACACCGTCCAGATCAAGCTGCCCGCGGTGATCTCCGTCGGCGACGCGATTAACGAGCCGCGCTACCCGTCGCTGAAGGCGATCATGGGCGCGAAGAAGAAGCCCCTCGACACCGTCACCACGGGCGACGTTTCGATCGACGCCGCGAAGGTCGGCGGCGATAACTCGGCCGCTCAGTGGGTCGCCGCCAAGGCGCCGCCGGCGAAGGCTGCGGGACAGATCATCGAGGACGAGGACACCAACGAGACGGTCGAGCAGATCGTCGCCTGGCTCGACGAGCGCAAGCTCATCTAGCGCGAATGACCGCGAAAGGACTTAACTGAAATGGCGAACATCCTGGTCTACGCGCTGCACTACGACGGCGCGATCAACAAGAACTCCCTCGGCGCGGTCTCGGAGGGCGCGAAGCTCGCCGCCGAGCTCGGCGGCGAGGCCCACGCGATCCTGCTCGGTGAGAACATCCCGCAGGATCTGGCCGCGTCGCTCGGGAAGTACGGCGCGAAGAAGGTGCTCGTGGCCGAGGGCCCCGAGGGGCTCGCGCAGCCACTGGTCGACGCGATGGCTGCGGCGATCTCCGGCGGGGACTACAAGTACGCGCTGTTCGGCGGAGGCCTGCTCGGATTCGAGATCGGCGCCGGCCTGGCGGCCCGGCTCGGCGCAGGCGTGGCGATGGAGGTCACCTCGGTGCGCGCGGAGAACGGCGAGCTCGTTGCCGAGCGCCCGATCCTGGGCGATTCGGCGATCTCCGAGATCAAATATCGCTCGGACGTCGGCATCATCATCGGCCGCTTGAACGCGTTCGAGATCAAGGAGTCCGGCGCCGGCGACGCCCCTGTCGAGCAGCTCAGCTTCGAGCTGAGCCCGCACGCCTCGCAGGCGACGATGGTCACGCGCGGCGAACAGCGCGGCGCCGACGTCGACATCGAGGGCGCCGACATCCTCGTGGCCGGCGGTCGCGGTCTCGGCAAGGCCGAGGGCTTCGAGCTGGCCGAGGAGCTGGCGAAGGCCTTCGGCGGCAACAGCGCCGTTGCCGCCACGCGCGCGGTCGTCGACGCGGGCTGGTACCCCTACGCGGCGCAGATCGGCCAGACGGGCAAGACCGTCGCGCCGAAGCTGTATCTCGCGGCGGGCATCTCCGGCGCGATCCAGCACAAGGTGGGTATGCAGTCGTCAGAGAACATCGTCGCGATCAACAAGGACGCGAACGCGCCGATCTTCGAATTCTCCGACCTCGGGATCGTCGGTGACCTGAACAAGATCCTGCCCAAGCTGACAGAGGCTGTGAAGGCGAAGAAGGCGAGCTGAGGAACCGGGTCACCGGCGGAGCGGATGCGCGAGCGCGAACGAAACTAGGAGCGTGGCCGACATGTCATCTCACAACGGTTCCAGCAACGGCAGGGTGGCACCGGCGGCCTTCCCACCGCCGGTCGACTCCCAGAAGGAGTTCGTCAAGCGAGGTCTCGACGCCGAGGACGAGCTGATCGAGGTCGGCGTCGCGATCGTCGGTGGCGGGACCGCGGGCTTGGCCTGTGCGAACCGCCTGCTCCAGTTGCTGGCCGACGATGGGCGGGCGGGAGGCGATCTAATGGAGCGCCTCGGCGAAGTTCCCGTCGCCGTGATCGAGAAGGCAAAGACCTGCGGCGGCCACAACTTCTCGGGCGCGGTCATGCGCCCGGGGCCGCTCGAAGAGCTGTTCCCGGACATGAGCAGGGAGGACTGGCGCAAGGAGGGCTTCGCCTTCGGCGAGGTCGAGAAGGAGTCGATCTACGTCCTTCCCACCAGCAAGACGAAGCTCCGCATACCGCCGCCGCCGCCGCTGCGCAACCACGGCAACGAGGTCGTCTCGGTATCGGCGCTCGCCCGCTTTCAGCAGCGTCAGGCCGAGGAGGCAGGCGCGTACATTCTCACCGAGACCTCCGCGACCCAGCTGATCGTCGAGGACGGCCGCGTAGTCGGCGTCCGCTCCGGCGACAAGGGCAGGGGCAAGGACTCAGAGCCGCTCGGCAACTTCGAGCCCGGCACCGACATCAAGGCCCACGCCACCGTCCTCGCCGAGGGGTGCTGTGGACACATCACCGGCGCGGCGATCAAGGAGTTCGACCTCGCCGAGGGGCGCGAGCCACAGGTATGGGAGCTCGGCGTCAAGGAGGTGTGGAAGGTCAAGCAGCCGCTCGACCGCGTGATCCACACGGTCGCCGGCTGGCCGTTGAAGATCTCAGCCAAGTACGGACAGATCGGCGGCTCGTGGATCTACCCGATGAAGGACGAGAAGACCGGCGAGGATCTCGTCTCGATCGGCTTCGTGATCGACCTCGACTACGCGGACGCCACCACCTCCGCGCACGACCTGCTCCAGCAGATCAAGACGCACCCGCTGTTCAAGGGCGTCCTCGAGGGCGGCGAGCGCGTCGCATGGGGGGCGAAGGCGCTTCCGGCCGGTGGATACTGGGCGATGCCAAAGCTGTCGATGCCCGGCGCGGTGCTGGTCGGCGATGCCGGTGGCCTAGTGAACCTCGCCGCGCTGAAGGGCGTCCATTACGCGATCAAGTCCGGGATGCTCGCCGCCGAGTCGATCTACGCGGCGCTGAAGCGTGGCGAGTCCTCATTCGAGGACTACGAGCAGGTGGTGGAGGACTCGATCATCGGCAAAGACCTGTGGGAGCAGCGCAACACGCGCCAGCCCTTCCAGAAAGGCCTGATCAAGGGCGGTCCGCTCGTCAACCTGATGATCGCCACGAAGGGGCGCTTCCCCGGCGGGCGCTGGACGCTCCACCGCAACGACGTGAAGCCGATGTTCATCGGCAAGACCAAGGACTCCTATCCGAAGCCCGACGGCAAATACACATTCGACAAGCTCTCCTCGGTGTTCATCACCGGCAACGCCACCCGTGACGACGCGCCCAACCACATCCGCGTGCAGAAGCACGTCCCGCGCGCGATCGCCGAGACGTGGCGGTGGATGTGTCCCGCCGGGGTGTACGAGATTCCCGAGGACGCGCCGGCCGAGGGCGACGTCGACGTGATCGTCAACTACACCAACTGCGTGCAGTGCGGGGCGATCACCGCCAAGGGTGGGCGGCTTACGGTGCCCGAGGGCGGCGACGGTCCGCTCTACCAGATTCTCTGAGGCGAGCGAGACCCCACGCATTCGCGTGGACTCCGGTCAACGTAGCTTCGATTGCCGTGAACGACTCGCGGGCAGATCCGCTGCCTGTAGGGAAGACGGGATGGCTTCGCGTCACCGACGCGTGTAGCGTTGACCCTTGACAGCGCGCTCGACTTGTGGTTATGATTGCTAGGTCGGGTGTCGCTCAGCTCGAGGACACAGAGATAGATCTTGGTTTGGGTCGATCTTCCTGATCGAGTTCAAGCGCTTCTGCAGGATTGTTTGGGGAGAGGATCCAGATCGCATGACGAGGGGTTGTTTTCGCGTGAGTCCGTCAGGGGCAGATGTGATGGGAATCGTTGCATGTCCAAGAGGACCCGTAGGTAGATGCGTCAGCAGCGCTGACACATCTCTCTCTCTCTCTCTCTCTCTCTTGCCCTGGCTTTCTAGGCCACAGGCCTAGCTTCGGCGTCCACCGGGGCGCCTTCACCGATTTCCAAGCCGTCGATTGCCGCGCTCGTGGGCGCGGCAGCAGCCGTTCTCGGCTCTACTTCCAAGCGTCGTCTCGTGCTCGAGCCGGCGTCGTACGGGGTCCTTCCGATGCTCGAATACGCGGGCATCCAAGCGTGCGTTCTGGCCAAGAGCCTCGCGGCTCTGCCGTCCGGGCGCGCTTTGCAGTGAGACCGGTGCCGCGATCACCAACCCAGTGACGGTGTTCGCGGTGCTGAATGAGGCGAAACAGAAAGGCAGTTTCTCTATGCGATTCATCAATAGAAGCGTGTTTGCCGCGCTCGTGGCGGTGCTTGCCATGAGCGTGATCGGGTCGGCATCCGCCTCGGCGGCTGAATGTCCCGGCACCGGAACGGGAGTGGTGCTCTGTAGCGGTGGACATGTACAGGAAGGCACATTCGCATTCACGGGCACCGAGAGTAACTTTGAAATCGAATTTTCGGGATGGGGAAAACCGACCTGCAGCACCGCGAAAGCCACAGGTCAGCTCGTCGCGACGAAAGGTGGCGTGGAAATAAAGAGCTATGTCATCGAATGGTCAGGGTGCAGCCTTGCGGGACACCCGAGCTGCAAAGTGGGCCCGATCGTATTCAAGGGCAATGGAACCGGTTTGAAGGGTTTGTTTGCAACCACGAGCAAAGTCACCCTTTCTCCAATGGAAGGCAGACAGCTCACCGAAGTGAGCATCGTCGGCTGTGAACAGGAAGCCCTGTTCAAAGTGACCGGCGAACAGGTTTGCAGTCTGCCGAATAGCACGGTCGAAGCGGCCACACATCAAATCTCGTGTGCGGTAGGTGGCAGTAAACTAAAATGGGGTACGAAAGAAGCAGTTCTTGCCTTGACAGAAACCTTCAAATTGTCATCAGGTAAAGCATTTAGCTTTCAGCAAAGCTGACAGCAGGGGTAAGTGGGTGGGCCGTGGAGATTGCGGCCCACCACTATTCCTCAAGACGCAAATAGGCTTGTCATAGCTGGTCGAGTGAAAGGAAGCGCCGGAGATATATGAGACATTTTGGGAGCATTTCAGGTTCGGCGGTGTTGCAGGGCGCTCGCGGCAGCTACGGCATCGGGTCTTTGACGAATATCGCTCTGAGCAGCTTGGTATTCCTGTGCGCCGTGGCATCGACCTTGGCGCTACCTGGCGCTCCTGCGCTTGCCTCCCCGGTTCACATCTATAACTCGTCGTTCGGTGGCACAGGCTCCGAACCCGGCAAGTTCAACGGACCGACCGGAGTGGCGGTAAACGAAGTGACGCCCGGCGAGGTCGGCGATGTCTACGTCGCGGACACGGGCAACGAGCGCGTAGAGCGATTCGCCCCGGAAGGCAAGGGACTGGTTGGAGAATTCGACGGCCATGAAACGCCGACCGGCAGCCTCGCTTCGCCGACGGCGCTCGCCATGGACAACTCGACCAACCCGCTCGACCCCTCCCGTGGCGACGTCTACGTGCTCGACGCGGGACACAACGTCGTCGACAAGTTCGAATCGGACGGCAAGTGGGCCGGCACGATCAAAGATGGCGCTGGCGGTGAACCGCTCGGCGGGATCGACGGCGTGGCCGTCGATCCCGAAGGTGTGGTCTGGGTCTACCAGGCAAGCGGGGAGATCGACAGCTATAGCTCGGCCGAAGCCAACGAATTCCTGTCGAGCCGCAACTCACCATTCGGAGCGAGCCCTGGCTTCGCCGTCGACTCCCAAGATAATCTGTATGTGACCCGCGGCTCCGGCGAAGTCGCGAAGATCAATAGCTCAGGCGGAATCTTGATCGAAGCGATGGACGCCGAAGTCTCGACTGCGGCCGCCGTCGATCAAGCCACCAGGGAAGTCTACGTCGACAACACAACGACGGTGGCGGTGTTCGACGCAGCCGAAGAATGCACCGCCACGACGCCGTGCGGATCCGCTCCCTCCGCCTCGCTGGGCCAACGCTTCGGCCAGGGGCACATCGCGTCGGGCAGTGGCATCGCCGTGGACGCGGCCACGGATCTCGTCTACGTTGCCGACGCCGGCTCTGACCGTGTGGCCATCTTTGGGGCGAGCGTCCTGCCGCTGATAGAAAGCGAATCGCTCGCCACTGTCGAAGCTACAGATGCCACTGTCAACGCGCAGATTAATCCGCACGGCACAACGACCACCTACCTTGTGGAATACGGAACAGTGAGCACATACGGCTTGAGCACCACCAAAGCAAGCGCGGGCGACGGCTTCGGACCGGCGAGCGAGCACATCCAGCTCGACGGCCTTCAGCCAGGCACCACCTATCACGCCCGCGTCGTGGCGACGAGCGAATTCGGAACAAGCCTAGGCAAGGACATCGTCTTTACCACTCCCGTCGCGACCAGTGCTGGACTTCTACCCGATCGCAGGGGATACGAGTTGGTCTCGTCAAATGCGACCAGCGACGGCAACGTGTACGTGCAACAGACGAATTGGAACCGTGTAGAAAGACTGAACCTCGCGTCCGAAAGCCCGATCCGTGCCGCAACAAACGGCGAAGCCGTCACATACGTAGCCGAAGCCGAGCCGACAGGTGGAGCGGGAAGCACGGGCGAAGGATTTGGCGATGAGTTCAAGGCGACTCGTACGGCGACTGGCTGGAGCACGAACGACATCATGGCCCCGCGCCAGCAAACCAAAGAGTATCAAGGCTTCTCCAGCGACCTCTCCGTTGGTGCGCTGGTCATGTATGTGCAGCCGCCCCTGACAGCGGACGCGCCCGCGAACTGCAGCGTCTTGTACCTGCGAACGGTCGTCGACGCAGCTTTCCACGCCGAGTTCACCAGCACACAGACGCCCGGCGAATGCGGTAGGCCGGTATATGCGGGCATCTCGGATGACGACTCCCACGTGATCTTCGAGTCCGAAGCCGCTCTCACCCCCCAAGCACATCCGACGAGTTTCGCGAGCGAAGAATACAACCTCTACGAGTCCGTCGCCGGCGACGTCCACCTTGTCAGCGTTCTTCCCAATGGCGAACCTGCCAACGACGCCACGTTCGGGGTCTCCAAACGCTTTCCGGGCGGGACCGACACCGAACCGGAAGGCAGCGACTTCGACCGCGTGATCTCGCCCAACGGCTCGCGCATCGTCTGGACCGATCTCGATACCGCACCGGGACCTGAAAATCCCACTGGCACGACCCGTCTGTTCGTACGCGAGAATGCGGAGAGCCCATCCGCCACGACCGTGCAGGTCGACGCCGCAGTGGGAGGAGGCGGCCAATATCGAGGGGCCAGCGCCGACGACTCGCTTATCTACTTCACCAAGGACGAAAAGCTCTATCGATACGACCTCAAAACGTCTACGGCTACCGATCTGACGCCCGGCGGCGGCGTGGTCGGAGTAGCGGGCATCAGCGAAGACGGCAGTGAGATCTATCTGGTGGCCGGATCCGTGCTCGCAACAAACAGCAACGGCCAGGGCGAAACGCCGCTTTCGGGCAGCTGCGAACGGAGCACGCGCACGTCGAGGGTTGAGGTGGGACAAACAGAAATCAACGAAGAAGAAGCTAGAGAAGGTAGGCCACCGTCGAGCAGGGTCTGCAATCTCTATGTGCTGCGGGGCGGCAATGCGCCACATTTCATTGCAAGGCTCCTGCCGACGGATGACAGCTATAACGGCCCCGATGGCTCTGGATTTTCGAACGCGTCCTACGGAGACTGGGCCGGCGGTCTCGGCTATCGCTTGGCTGAGGTCTCGCGCGACGGAGGCACGTTGGCCTTCGTTTCCAGACGCAGCCTGACGGGCTACGACAACAACGCGGTGAACGAGATCTACGTGTACGACGCAAACGACGAAAAGCTCTCGTGTGCATCTTGCAACCCGAGCGGGGAACCGGCCAGCCAAGGGGACGCCCAGAACGGCGAGCGCGAAAATGATCCCCCGGTCCCCCAATGGATCACATCGTCTTACCAGTATAGGTGGGTCTCGGCGAACGGCAACCGTGTCTTCTTCAACTCCAACGAGGCGCTCGTGCCGCAGGACATCAACGGTCACAACGATGTGTACGAGTGGGAGCACGCGGGTGAAGGAAGTTGCCGTCGGCCCGCCGGATGCACCTATCTCATCTCGGGGAACATCGGCAAGGGCGAAGCCTACTTCAGCGACGCAAGCGAAAACGGGGACGACGTCTTCTTCACGAGCCGTGCGGATCTCGTTCCCGAAGACGAAGGCGAAAACGTCGTTCTCTATGACGCTCGAGTGGGCGGCGGCTTCTCGCACGTATCACAAGCTTGCACGGGCACGGGCTGCCAAGGCGTGCCGCCGGCGGCGCCCATCTTCGCCACGCCGGCGAGTGAGACCTTCAGCGGTATTGGAAATTACCCGCCTAGCGCGTCGACGCGGAGCTTGAAACCAAAGAGTGCAGCTGCGCTCAGGGCCGAACGTCTGACGAAGGCGTTGAAGACGTGTCGAGCAAAGCACGACAAGAGAAAGCGCGTTGCATGTGAAAGGCAGGCGCGCAAGCGCTACGGACCGCCTCGAAAGGCTAAGAAAGCGACGCGTAGGCCGAAATCAGCCAGTGACGAGCGGAGGACCAACTCATGAGGACCCCATTCCGGATCGCCGTGCTGTCCTCGTTGCTCTGTGTCGCATCGCTGTGTCTGGGTGCCGCCTCAGCGCTCGCCGAGGCCGAAGGGCCGGGTTTCGAGGCGAGCACAGAAGTGTGGCCGAGCCACATACCTCCTGGAGGCGAAGGATTGATCTATCTCACCGTGACGAACATCGGCGCGGCGGACACCACCGGAACGGTGACCGTTACCGACGTACTTCCGCCGGGGATAACGGCTACCGACGCGGGCGCCCAAGTTGGAGAACGTCGAGGGCCATCTCACGAACCCGAATTGTGGGATTGCACGGGGACCACCGTCGTAATCTGCAAGAACAATCCCGTGAACCTGCCGTCGTTGACGGGTGGGGCCGGGGGCCCCAAATATAGGAAGAACGAAATACACCAGCAAACCGATCCGAGGATCGCGATCGCCGTCAAAGTCGCCGCTGGTTCGTCCGGCACGATGCCAAACCAAGTCACGGTCACGGGCGGCGACGCGCCGGCGCCGGCCAGTACCACGGAGCCGATTATCGTCAGCGAAACGCCCGCCCCGTTCGGGGTGTCTGGCTTCGACGTCTGGTTCAGCAATTCCGATGGAACGATCGACACACAGGCGGGCTCACACCCATATGCCGCGACCTTCGTCCTTGGCTTCAACCAAAAAGGCGCGGTCAAGCACGAAGGCGAAGAATACAATGTCGAATCGATCAGAGCGTCAGAGCAGGTGCGGAACGTCGAAGTGGAACTGCCACCTGGTCTCGTCGGTAACCCCAGCGCGGTGCCACAGTGCCCGCGTGAACTGTTCGAGAACGATCAATACCGATCTTGTCCGGCAAATACGCAGATCGGGGTTGTCACTACCAATTTCGGTGTCAATTCGGAACCGACCGAACCCGTATTCAACATCGCTCCTCCCCCTGGCAAGCCGGCCGAGTTCGGCTTCACGATCCTCGGCAATCCCGCCTATCTGGATTCGATAGTTCGCACCGGCACGGATGACGGCATTACAACGGACGCCTTCAACGTTCCGCAGCGCAATATCCAGAACAGCATCGTGACGCTCTGGAGCAATCCCGGCGATCCTAGCCACGCACCGTGGAGCGGTGCGTTCTTTGGCTGCCATAGCGCGGAATGCATCGAACATCTGTCTGAAAGCAAGCCTCTGCTGACCCTGCCGACGGCATGCGCCGGCCCCCAAAGGTTCACCGTCCGCATGCACCCTTGGTTCAACGAATCGGTGACGTCGGAAGCCAGCGTCCTCTCGCACGACAGCACCGGCAATCCCGTCGGTTATACGGGCTGCGGACACCTAGCGTTCTCACCGAGCATCACGACAGCGCCGGACACCTCCCGCGCGGATACCCCTGCAGGCCTGACGGTTGAAGTGAAGCCTCCCGTGGCAGGGCTCTTGAGCAACGAAGGGCTTGGCTC
>DASXIB010000026.1:0-135249 GCA_036498245.1 Solirubrobacteraceae bacterium | reverse complement strand
CCACCATCCGGCAGCGCGATAGATACGCGCGCGTGCGGCGGACGGCGCGAGGACGCATCGACCTCGAACCAATCCAGGGCATAGCCCGAGATCTCCTCGCGCAGCTCGTCGGTGACGAGCGCCTCCAGATCCATCGCCGTCACCTGCTTCTTGCGGTCGGCGATCTCCTTGAAGCGCTTGAACGCCGTGTTCAGCGTCTGTCCGTCGAGCTCGAAGCCCATCTCCTCGAGCGCCTGGCGCAATGCGTGGCGCCCTGAGTGCTTGCCGAGCACGATCGAGTTGCTCTTCAGCCCGACCGTCGTCGCGTCCATGATCTCATACGTGGTGCGCTCCTTCAGCACGCCGTCCTGATGGATCCCCGCCTCATGCGCGAACGCATTGCGCCCGACAATCGCCTTGTTCGGCTGCACCTGATAGCCGGTCAACCGCGAGACCAGGCGACTCGTGCGCGCGATCTCCGTCGTCTCGACACCCGTCCAGCAGCCGAGGCTCGGCTCGCGCGTGTGCAGCAGCATCACGATCTCCTCGAGCGACGCGTTGCCCGCCCGCTCGCCGATCCCGTTGACGGCGCACTCGACCTGCCGGCAGCCCGCTTCGACGCCGGCCAGCGAGTTGGCCACCGCCAGGCCGAGGTCGTCGTGGCAGTGAACCGAGACGACCACGTCGCGCAGCCCCGGCACGAGGCGGTACAGCTCGTCGAACATCGCCGCGTACTCGCGCGGCATCGTGTATCCGACGGTGTCCGGCACGTTGATCGTGCTGGCGCCCTCCTCGAGCGCGATCTGGATCACCTCGGCCATGTAGGCGACGTCCGAGCGCGAGCCGTCCTCCGGTGAGAACTCGACGTCGTCGGTGTATTCGCGGGCATGGCTGACCGCCGCGCGCACCTGTCCCTTGACGTCCTCGCGCGTCGTCTGCAGCTTGCGCTCGATGTGGATGTCGCTGGTGGCGATGAACGTGTGAATGCGCGGGCGCTCTGAGTCCCTGACCGCGTTCCACGCCGCATCGATGTCCTGCTTGGAGGTCCGTGCCAGACCGCAGATGACCGGGCCGTGGACCTCGCGCGCGATCGCCTGCACCGCCTCTGAGTCCCCCGGCGAGGTGATCGGGAAGCCCGCCTCGATCACATCCACGCCGAGGCGCGCCAGCTGGTGGGCGATCTCCAGCTTCTCCTGCTTGTTCAACGAGATCCCCGGCGACTGCTCGCCGTCGCGCAGGGTGGTGTCGAAGATCTCGACGCGGTTCGCATCGCTGCGTGCATCGTTTGTGCTCATGTCGTTCGTGCTCCTTCTGGGTCTGTTCCGGACTTCCTCTCGGCTGGGTATGCGGCTACGCGGCCGCCACGCGCTATTCCCCCCGAGGGGGGAGCACCCTGAAGGGCACAGGCAGGAGAAGAAGTGAAAGAGACAGGCCGAACGACATCTGTGACGCAGGTTAGCACCGGCGCCACGAGGCGGCAAATGGACTACGGAGTGAGCACGACCTTGCCGACGTTGCGTCGCTCGGTGAGCATGCTCTGCGCGGCGCCCGCTTCCTCGAAGGAGAAGCTGCCGGCCACCACCGGCTTGATCGTGCCATCGTCGAGCAACTCGCGCAGCGCAGCGCTCACCTGTGCGCGCCGGCGCTCGTCCTGAGAGAGGGTGAGCATGTTCAGGCCGATCACGGCCTTGGACGAGGACATCTGTTTGATCAGGTTGAAGCGTGGCATGCGCAGGACGGTGCCCAGCGCGGAGACGGGGTTGCGCCGCTCGCCGGACACGAGCGCGGAGGCGCCGAACGCGACGAGGCGCCCGCCGCCCCCGAGCAGGTCGTAGCTGCGCCGGAAGCTCTTGCCGCCGATCGCGTCCATGATCACGTCGAACTTCGGCAAGCCCCGCTCCCAGCCGGCGGTCGTGTAATCGAGCGGGTGGTCGACCCCCAATTCGGAGATGCGCGCGTGCTTGCCGGGCGAGGCCGTGCCGTACACCTCGGCGCCGTGGCGCTTGGCGATCTGGGTCGCGGCGATGCCGACGCCGCCCGCGGCCGCGTGAATCAGCACCCGTTCGCCGGGCCGTAGGCTGCCGAAGCCGATCAGCCCCGTCCACGCCGTCCCATAGTTGACGGGAATCGCCGCGCCCTGCTCGAACGTGAGCCCCTCCGCCAGCGGGATCGCGTCGCTCGCGGACACGACGACCTGCGAGGCGTAGCCACCGAACTCCGTGCCCGCGAGGACCCGCTGGCCGTGGCTCAGGCTCTGGACGCCCTCGCCCAACTCGAGAACTGTGCCCGCAACCTCATAGCCGACGACACACGGGGTCTTGGGCGCGTCGGGATACAGACCCATACGCGCCATCACGTCGGCGAAGTTGATCCCGGCGGCGGCTACCGCGATCCGCACCTGGCCCGGGCCGAGCACGGGATCGGGCTGCTCCTGCACCTTCAGCACGTCCGGGCCGCCGTGCTTGGTGATCGTCACCGTCTTCATCGTGACGTCAGCCTATACGCCCAGCCCCCAGCGCGAGCGATCCCGCTCGCCGGCTCGCGCCGCGGCGAGTCACGACAGCACGACCGCCCAGCCGTCGACGAACCCCTCGGAGGCGACGATCTCCCCGACGACCTCCGCGGGCACGTGAACGTCCGTCGTCACGACCATCGCCGCGAGGCGCTGGTCTTCACCGTCCGCCCCGGCTCCGTCGGGGGAGTGTCCGACCGCGGCCGAGGAGATGTTTATCCCGTGCGAGCCGAAAATCGTGCCGACACGGCCGATCATCCCCGGCAGGTCGGCGTAGCGGAACACGGTGACGTACCGCGCGAGCTCGATCGTCAGCCGCCGTCCCTGGACCTCGACCAGGTGCGGCACGCGGTTGGGACCGATGCCCGTGCCGGCCACCGCCACGCGCTGCCCGCCCGAGACCACGGTGACACGGATCAGCTCGTTGAAGTCCTGTGCCTCTGAGACTGCCTTCGCCTCGACGACGATCCCCCGCTCCTCGGCCATGCTCGGGGCGTTGACGAGATTGACCTGCTCCTCTGTCCGTCCGCGCAGCGCGCCACCGATCACCGCGAGCGTCAGCAGGCGCGTGTCGAAGTCCGCGATCCGCCCCATGAAGGCGGCCTCGATCCGCTCCACCGAGCTCCCCTCGGCGAGCTCCATCGCAAGTCGGCCGAGCTGGGTGGCGAGCGGCAGGAACGGCCCCAGCACCTCCATGTCCTCGGCTGCGATCGAGGGGATGTTCACCGCGGTCGAGACGACGCCACCGGTCAGCGCCGCGACGACCTGCTCGGCGCTCTGATAGCCGGCGCGGTCGGTCGCCTCGGCTGTGGAGGCACCCAAGTGAGGCGTGACGACGACGTTCGGGTAGCCCTGGAATAGCGGATAGTCGGTGATCGGCTCGGACGGGAACACGTCGAGCGCCGCGCCGCCGACCTTGCCCGAGTCAAGGGCGTCCTTCAGCGCCGCGTCGTCGACCAGGCCGCCGCGAGCGACGTTCAGGATCCGCACGCCGTCGCGCATCTTCGCGAAGGCCTCGGCGTTCAGCCAGTTCTCCGTCTCCGGGGTCTTTGGGAGATGAATGGTGATGAAGTCGGCCTGCGCGTAGAGCACCTCGCTGTTCTCCGCCTTCTCCACCCCCAGCTCGCGGTAGCGCTCGGCGCTCACGAACGGGTCGAACGCGAGCACGCGCATTCCGAACGCGCGCGCACGCGCCGCGACGAGCTGGCCGATCCGGCCGAAGCCGAGGATGCCGAGCGTCTTCTCATACAGCTCGACGCCGGAGAACTTCGAGCGCTCCCACTTGCCGCTCGTCAGCGACGCATACGCCTGGGGGATGTTCCGCGCCAGCGCCAGCAGCAGCGCCATCGTGTGCTCGGCGGCGGTGACGACGTTCGACTGCGGCGCGTTGGCGACGACGATGCCGCGTTTGGTGGCCGCGTCGACGTCGACGTTGTCCACGCCCACGCCCGCGCGCCCGATCACTTTCAGCTCGGTGCCCCTGGCGATCAGCTCGGCGGTCAGCTTCGTCGCCGAGCGGATCACGATTCCGTGGTAGGCGCCGATCCGCTCTGCCAGCTCCTCGTCACTCCAGTCGACGCCGATCTCCACGTCGAAGTGCTCGCGCAGCAGCTCGACGCCCGAATCGCCGATCTTCTCCTTGACCAGCACCTTCAAGCGCTCACCGTCCTCTGTCTGGTTTGTCTCGTTCACGCCAACGCGCGTCTCGACGCTCATCCCAGTCGCTCCACGGTCCAGTCGATGCACGCGGTCAGAGCCTGCACGTCGTCCGGGTCGACGGCCGGAAACATGCCGATCCGCAGCTGGTTGCGTCCCAGCTTGCGGTAGGGCTCGACGTCGACGATCCCGTTCGCGCGCAGCGTCCTTGCGACCGCCGCGGCGTCGACGTCCTCGCTGAAGTCAATCGTGCCGACCACGAGCGAGCGCTTCGCCGGATCTCGCACGAACGGCGTCGTGTAGGCGGTTCGCTCGGCCCAGCCATATAGATGCTCGGCCGAGGCGCTCGTCCGTGAGACGCACCAGTGCAGGCCACCGCCGTCGAGCATCCAGCGGACCTGGTCGGCGAGCAGGAACAGCGTCGCCACCGCGGGGGTGTTGTAGGTCTGGTCTTTGACTGAGTTCTCGAGCGCCGTCTGCAGCGAGAGGAAGGTCGGAATCCAGCGCTCGGAGGCGTGCAGAGCGGCGATCCGCTCCTGCGCGGCCGGGCTCAGCAGCGCGATCCACAGGCCGCCATCACCGGCGAATCCCTTCTGCGGCGCGAAGTAGTAGGCGTCGGCATTCGATACGTCGACCGGCAGCCCCCCGGCGCCCGAGGTAGCGTCGACGAGCACGAGCGTTCCCGCATCGACGTCGGGGCGGCGCACCGGCACCATCACGCCGGTGGACGTCTCGTTGTGTGCCCACGTGACCACGTCCGCGCCCGCCTCGGCGACCGCGGGCCCGACGCTCGCGGGATCAGGAGCGTCACCGACGTCCGCCGAGACGACGACGGGATCCTCCAGGAACGGCGCGCCGGCCGTGACCGTCGCGAACTTCTGCGAGAACTCACCGTAAGCCAGGTGCAGCGCGCGGCGCTCGACGAGGCCAAAGGCGGCGGCGTCCCAGAAGGCCGTCGCGCCGCCGTTGCCGAGCGCCACCTCATAGCCCTCGGGCGCGGCGAACAGCTCGCTCAGGCCGGCGCGAATCTCGCCCACGAGACCCTTCACCGGCTTCTGCCTGTGCGAGGTGCCGAGCACCGCGGCGCCCTCCCCCGCGAGCCGCGCGAGCGCCTGCGGGCGGACCTTCGAGGGGCCGCAGCCGAAGCGGCCGTCGGCCGGTCTCAACTCCTCAGGAATGACCAGTGGCGTCTCCGCTGTGAGGGGGCCTTGCGTCATGTTTGGGACTCCTCGCTCCCGTCGGACTCGGGGATGTCGATGATCGGAGGGTGCCCAGGCGCGCGGCTCTGATGCTCGTCGCTTCCCGGTGGTTGCTTCCACCTCAGCGCCAGTCGCGACGACAGATGCGGAGTCTAGCGAACCGGATCAGGCAGGCGATGCCCACATAAGCAATACATGTTGGAGTCAGGCATCCGCTGGTAGAAGACGGAACGGCTCCCCATTTACAGTCAGTACGCGGAAATGCCGTTCGTCGAGGGTCAGGACATCTCGCACGCGATGGCGCTCGGCGAGGACCACGATCGACGCGTCTGCGAGGCTGATCCCGAGGTCTGCATAGCGGCCGATGATTGCTTGCGCGCGGGCGACATCGGCGCCCGCGATCGTCTCCATCAGATAGGCGCCTCGCGTGACCTCTTCGAGTAGGTCGGCTCGCGCGAGAGCCCCGACCCGCGCGAGGAGAAGGTAGTCCAACTCCGCCAGCACGAATGGCGAGAGCAACAGCGGGGGGCGAGCGGCCGCGAGGCTCGCAGCTGCCTCGCGGTGCAAACGTTGCCCGGCGTCAAGCGCGGCGAGCAGACCGCTTGTATCGAGCAGGATCACTCGCCGAAGCCGTGGGCCAGCTCCTCGTCCACCCGCTCCGCCAGGGTTGGATCGCCGCTGTCGAACAGCGGCAGCCGCGGGGTTGGATAGGCATGTACCGCAGTTGCCGACGTCAGAGCCGAGCGGACGATCTCGGCCTCGCTGCGGCCCTCTGCTGCAGCGGTCCGCTCCAGTGCGGTCTTCAGCTCGTCAGGGAGATAGAGAGTAGTTCGTCGCATGCCATACATTATGCCATACGTTGTGCTTCCGCTTAGAACGAGGGCTTGATCCAGTCCATGTGCGAGCGGAGCTCGCTGCCCACGTGCTCGACCTGCGTGTCGGCCTGCTCGGCGCGCATGCGCTTGAAGCTCTCCTGCCCGGCTCGATTCTCGGCGATCCACTCTCGAGCGAAGTCGCCTGACTGGATCTCCTCGAGGATCTTGCGCATCGCCTTGCGGGTCTCCTCGGTGATCACGCGCTTGCCGCGCGTGTAATCGCCGTACTCGGCCGTGTTGGAGATCGAATAGCGCATCCCCGCGAGGCCCTTTTCGTACATCAGATCGGCGATCAGCTTCAGCTCGTGCAGGCACTCGAAGTACGCCATCTCCGGGTCATAGCCCGCCTCGACGAGCGTGTCGAAGCCGGCCTGGACGAGCTCTGAGGCGCCGCCACAGAGGACGGCCTGCTCGCCGAACAAGTCCGTCTCGGTCTCGTCCTTAAAGGTCGTCTCGATCACGCCGCCACGCGTGCAGCCGATGCCCTTGGCGTAGGCCAGCGCCAGCGCGCGGGCGTTGCCTGTGGCGTCCTGCTCGACGGCAATCAGACCGGGCACGCCGCTGCCTTCGGTGAACTGGCGGCGGACAAGGTGACCGGGCCCCTTGGGCGCGACCATGCCGATGTCGACGCCCGGCGGCGGCTCGATCTCCTTGTAGTGGATCGAGAAGCCGTGCCCGAACAGGACCATGTTTCCCTCGGCTACGCCGTCGCGGATCTCCTGCTCCCAGATGTCGTGGTGGCGCTCGTCGGGCAACAGGACCATCACGAGATCGCCGCGGCTTGCGGCCTCAACGACCGGCAGCACCTCGAGTCCCTGCTCGCGCGCCTTAGCCACGGAGGTGGAGTCCTCGCGTAGTCCGACGACGACTTTGACGCCGGAGTCTTTGAGGTTCAGCGCGTGGGCGTGGCCTTGGGAGCCGTAGCCGATGATTGCGACGGTCTTGCCGTCGAGGAGCGTGAGGTCTGCGTCGTCGTCGTAGATCATTGCCGCGCAGGGTACCGCTCGGCGCTTTCAGGCGCCGGCGGAGGCGACAAACGTCCGCCCCGGGATCGCAAGCGAGCCGTCAGGCGCCGTGTATGGGGCGAAGCGCTCGGCCAGGGAGGCCGCGATCTCGGCGATCTCCGCCTGCGGACGGTCGAGCACGGCGTTGTGCACGCTCGGCGAGAGGTCGAGCGTCGAGTCCCACAGCTCCTGGAAGCTCGTGTGCCGGCGCGTCAGCTCGAGCGTTTGCACGCGGATCTCGGTGAAGCCCCCCTCATCGAGCAGGCCCGCAACGAGCTCTGATGTACCAAAGGAGAATGGTCCCGGCGTCCCCGGGGTTGCGGGTTTAGTGAGCTTCCGCTCTCGCAGCTCTTCCTCCGGGAGCATCGCCCAGGGATTGTCATCCAACGGTCCCCAGACCGCGAACGCGACGCGACCGCCCGGCCGCAGCACCCGACGCGTCTCGCGCAGCGCGGCGGGGGGGTCGGCCATCAACATGTAGCCCCAGCGACACAGCACCGCATCGACGCTCGCGACCGGCAGGTCGATCCATTCGGCGTTCAGCACCTGGAACTCGACGTTGTTCAAGCTCAGCTCACCCAGTCGCGCGCGGGCGCCCTCGAGCATCTCCTCGGCCTGGTCTGAGACGATCACACCCCCCATCGGCGCCACCAGCTCGGCGGCCAGGAAGCCCGTCTCGCCAAGGCCCGCGGCCAGCTCGAGCACCCGCTGGCCGGACTGCAGGTTGAGCGCGTCGACCATCCAGTGCGACACGGGCGCGCCGAAGTCGCGCATCAGCTCCTGACGGCGCGCCCAGCCTGAGGCGGCGGCCTGCCAGCTCTCGAGGCTCGCGTCGCGGTGGGCGTTCGCGTCGAAGCTCGTACCGTCCCCCATCGCGGCATCGTCCTTCATCGCAGCTCCCGGCGCAGGAGCTTGCCGGAGTACGTGCGGGGCAGCGGCTCGGAACGCAGCTCCACCTCCTTGGGAACCTTGTACGGCGCGAGCGCGGCTGCGCAGTGCGCGCGCAACAGCTCACGGTCGGGATCGCACTCTGGCCGACCGACCACGATCGCCACCACGGCCTCTCCCCACTGCTCGTCAGTACGACCGACGACGGCCGCCTCCAGCACGTGGGGATGATCTTCGAGCACCGCCTCGACCTCCGCCGGGGAGACGTTCTCCCCCCCGCTCACGATCGTCTCAACCTTGCGTCCGGTCACCCACAGCCGTCCACTCTCGTCGAGGACGCCGAGATCGCCCGTGTGCAGCCATCCGTCGCCGTCGCACGCCTGAGGCGAGACGGTCGGGCCGGCCACCATGATCTCCCCGTCGGCACCTGTGCGCACACGTGTGCAGAACAGCGGGGGACCCGCGGCCAGGTCACCCCGGGCGATGGCGGCGGCCGGCGCGGTCGTGACCTGGGAGCAGCTCTCGGTCAGGCCATAGGTAGTGCTCACCGGCACCCCGGCGGCGTCCGCACGTTCGACGAGCGCCGCGGGGACGGGACCGCCGCCGATCAGCGCACAGCGAAGCCTGGGGGGGCGTTCGAGATTGGCGTCCAGCAGCCGCGTGAGCGTCGTCGTGACAAGGCTCACGAGCGTGATCTCATCCTCGCGCAGGGCATGGAGAACGCGGTCGGTCTCGAAGCGTTCGTGAACCACCGCCGTGGTGCCGTAGATCGCTGAGCGCAGCAGGATCGAGAGACCCCCCACATGGGATAGCGGCAGCGCGCACAGCCAACGCTCGCGGGGATCGATCCCAAGCGCGACTGCCGAACCAAGCGCGCTCCAGAGGAAGTTCCCGTATGTGAGCTCGACCGGCTTGGGCTTGGAGGTGGTGCCGGAGGTATAGATCACTACGGCGGTCGCGCGGAGATCGTGTCCTGCTTCTCGCGCGAGGCCTGGGGTTGACCGACAGCCGGGGTTGAGTGGCTCCTCCACGAGAATGGCGCATCCTTCGACAATTCTCGTCCTCTCAGGCACCGACAGGCGCGGGTCTATCGGCACGGCTACGGCGCCGAGCAGGAGGCAGGCATGCAGTGCGTGGGCGAAGTCCAGGCCTGCGGGCAGCGCGATTGCGACGCGATCTCCCTTCCCCACCCCGCGGTGAGCCAGATCCGACTCCGCGATGCTTGCGGCCATGAACAGCTCGGCATAGGTGCAGCTTCCCTCGGGCGCGTCCAGCGCTATGTGCTTTGGCCGGACTGCTGCAGCTCGCGCGAGCCATGCCTCGACAACCATGAGTTGCTACCAATATCAGGTAGCTGATGTGCCCGTGTACCCCTGCCGCGTCGAAGCAGAGCACGAAGGGGGCCGGTGAACCACAGACTAACCGCAGCACACTGCGTTTACTTGCGACTAATGAGGCAAGGTGACACCGAGCGAAGTGATGTGTTCGCCGGCCGCAGCCTCGCACGTGGAGAAGGCCTTCTCAATGGCCGATTTCTTTGTGAGCGCCAACAAGTAGGCCTCTTCTTTGCATACGATCAGGATCGCCCTGCGGTCTTCCGGCACGGATCCCGTGATCCCTTTCTCACAGATGGTGTTGAGCGTACGCTTAGCCTCCGCTGGCACCGGGTGCGCCCCTATCGCCCGTCTGCATATCGCAAGATCCGACTCGATGGTTGGCCTGGACTGGGGCCTGCTATTCACTGCGGACGCCCGGTGAGAACGGACAGCCTTTGAGCTGGTCCCGGAGCTGCCGCAGCCTGCGAACAGCACACCCACGACGAGCAGCCACATGCGGAATCTGGACGTGAGGACCGCCACCCGCATCGCTTTATTCGGCTACCTTTGCCTCGCATCTCGCAAAGGCCTTCGCCTTCGCCACTTCCGTTGCGTGCGGTAACGCGTTGGCGACTTCCCCGCACACGATCTTGACCACCCGGACGGCCTCCTTCGGAGTGCCTTCAACCTCTTTGTCACACACCCCGTCGAGTTCCTGCTTCGTGCTGGCCGACAGCCCGGATGCTCCCTGCACCCCCCGCTTGCACGCGGCGATCACCGACGGGCCAGCGGGCGGGGTGACGTAGTCGGCCTTCGTGGTGGACTTCGCCGCGGGCGTCGAGCTCGAAGTCGCACGCGTGGAACCGCCACCGGAGCTGCCGCAGCCGGCGAGCAGCACCACGCCCGCAAGGAGCAGCCACCGGGAGGTCTTTGCATGCAGATCTTGTCTCATCGAGAGCACCTTCCGTTTTCCAACGCACCGAGGAAGACGGGACGAAGGGTGGGCCGATGCTAGGCCAGCACCGTTCGCGTCGAGAGCGCTCATACGTTCGGGGCTTGTTCGCAGGCCGTAAGCGTCGATCGGCGTTTCTCTCTTCGGGGCACTCGGAGATGAGCGCGGAGACCGACAGCTTCGAGCGCTGCGGATAGCCTTCTCGCGATGAGCGCTATCTGGACAGACGCCACGAGCGACCCCCCCGGCATTGAGGAGGCATTCACCGACATCCGCTATGAGAAGTCCGCGAGCCCGAACGCCGGCATCGCCAAGATCACGATCGCCCGGCCCGAGGTGCGGAATGCCTTCCGTCCCCAGACGATCGTCGAGATCTCACGGGCGCTCGAGCACGCGCGCGAGGACACGGCGATCGGAGCGATCGTGCTGACCGGCGAGGGACCGGACGCCTTCTGCTCCGGCGGCGACCAGCGCGTCCGGGGAGACTCCGGCTATCTTGCCGACGACGAGGCCGGGCGAGCGGGCGTGGGGCGCTTCCACGTGACCGACCTGCACGTGCAGATTCGTCGTCTGCCAAAGCCCGTCGTGGCGATGGTCGCCGGGTATGCGATCGGCGGCGGGCATGTACTCCATCTGGTGTGCGATCTGACGATCGCCGCGGAGAACGCGCGCTTCGGCCAGGTCGGCCCGAAGGTGGGGTCGTTCGACGGCGGCTTCGGCGCCGGCCTGTTGGCCAACGCCGTGGGGATCAAGAAGGCCAAGGAGATCTGGTTTCTGTGTCGCCAGTACTCCGCCGATGAGGCCCTCACGATGGGGCTCGTCAACACCGTCGTGCCACTCGAGCGGCTGGAGGAGGAGACCGTGGGATGGTGCCGGGAGATGCTCGCGCTGTCGCCGTTTGCGCTGCGACTGCTGAAGGCGAGCTTCAACGCGGCCGAGGACGGCCTGGCGGGAATCCAGCAGCTCGCCCACGACGCCAACCTCCTGTTCTACGGCAGCGAGGAGGCTCAGGAGGGACGCGACGCCTACAAGGAGCGGCGCGCGCCCGACTTCTCCCGCTTTCCCAAGCGCGCCTAGTGTCCCCGGTCGAGATGGACCCGGCCCCCCTCGCGCCCGCCGTGATGTCCAGCCCCGACCAGACGAGCGCCGTGCACATCTGGGTGATGGCCGCGCGCGTGCGCACCCTGCCCGCAGCTGTCGCTCCGGTGCTGGTGGGAACCTCGCTCGCGCTGGGGGCAGGCCACTTCGCGCCGCTAGCGTTCGTGGCGGCGCTGCTGGGGGCGATGCTGATCCAGGTGGGGACGAACCTGTCGAACGACTACTCCGACGCGCGCCGGGGCGCGGACACAGAGGATCGCCTGGGGCCGGTGCGGGTCACCGCGGGCGGGCTCGTTCCCCCTCGCCAGGTGCTGTTCGCCACCTACGCGACGTTCGCCCTGGCGGTCGCCTGCGGCGCCTATCTGGTCGCGGTCGCGGGACCGGTGCTGCTGGCGGTGGGCGCGGCGTCGATCCTCGCCGGAGTGCTCTACACCGGCGGCCCTCGACCCTATGGCTATGAGGGCCTCGGCGAGGTGTTCGTGTTCCTGTTCTTCGGCGTGGTCGCCGTGACGGGCTCCTACTTCGTGCAGGTGCAGGAGCTGCCGTGGCAGGCGTTCGCGTGCGCCGTGCCGGTAGGCCTGCTGGCGAGCGCGATCCTCGTGGTCAACAACGTGCGCGACCTCGACACCGACCGTCGCACCGGCAAGCGCACGCTGGCTGTCCGCCTGGGACGCGAGCGAACGCGCACGCTCTACACGGCGATGGTCGCGGGCGCGTTCCTCACGGCGCCCTTGCCGTGGGTGCTCGGCTCGATGTCCGCGTGGCTCCTGCTCTGCTGGCTTGCGATCCCATTGGCGCTGCGATTGATCGCCGTCGTGCGCACGCGGACCGATGGCCCCGCGCTGAATGGCGCGCTGGCCGGCACCGGGGCGATGCAATTGGTCTTCTGCCTGCTGCTCTGCGCCGGCATCCTGGCGAGCGGCGGCATCGGCTCCTGAGCTGAGCGGGCTATCTGTGAAGCTCGGCGTGAGACGGCAGGTGCTGCGACTGGCGAGTCCGTTGCGAAGCTCATACGGAGCGGTCGAGGAGCGCGAGCTCCTGGCGGTGGAGTTGATGGGTGCGGACGGTGTCCCCGGGTACGGCGAGGCGGCGCCCCTGGAGCCCTACGACGGCGTGAGCATCGCGCAGGTGGAGAGCGCCCTCGAGCGCTACCGACCGGTGCTCGCGCGATCAAAGGACATGAACAGAGCCCAGCTGATCGACGCCTGTCGAAGCGTCGAGGACCTGCCGCAGGCGCTCGCGGCGATCGACCTCGCGATGTGGGACCGGGCCGGTCGCCGTGCAGGCAAGCCGGTTGCCGCCCTGTTGACCGACCGCCCCGTGAGCGTCGTGCCGGTCAACGCGACGCTGTCGGCGCTCGACCGCGCCGGTGTGGCGAGCCAGGCGGCCGAGGCGGTGCGCGAGGGCTTCACTTGCCTGAAGGTGAAGGTCGGCGTGGGAGACGACGCAGGCCGCGTCGCGGCGATACGGGCCGCCGCCGGCCCCGTCGTCGCGCTGCGGCTGGACGCGAACGGCGCGTGGAGCGTGGCGGAGGCGGTACGCGCGATCGAGATCCTCTCGCCCGCCGGGCTCGAGCTGGTCGAGGAGCCCACCCACGGCCTCCAGGCGGTGCGGGAAGTGCGCGAGCGCGTGGCCGTGCGCGTGGCGATCGACGAGACGGCCGCTCAGCACGGCGCGCTCGGCGCGGGGGTCGCGGACGCGGTCTGCCTGAAGATCTCGCGCTGTGGAGGCATCTCCGGGCTGATCGCGGCCGCGGCGCTCGTCCGCGCCTCCGGCGCGGAGGCCTACCTCGCCTCGACCCTCGACGGACCGCTGGGGATCGCGGCCGGCCTGCACGCCGCGGCGGCACTGGCCTCGCGCGGCCCGGTTCCCCACTGCGGCCTTGCGACGCTCGAGCTGTTCGCGGATCTGACCAACCCGTTGCCGGCGCGAGCGGGAAAGATCGCTCTGCCGTCAGGCCCCGGGCTGGGGGTCGACCCGCTCTGACATGGCGGTGTGTGATCGTCTCTCACAGAGGCCTTCAGGCTCTCGACGCAGATGGGTCAAACTCCGTGGGCGTCTGATATCCTTACTACTTCAGGCAAGTAAGGAGAGTCGGATGGATACTTTGGCACGTCTGACGTCAAAGGGACAGGTCACGATTCCGAAGCCAGTTCGAGATGCGCTGGAGCTTCACGAGGGGGATGAGATCGTGTTTCGTCTCGAGTGCAAGCGAGCGATCCTCGCAAAGACACCAGATTTCATAGAGATGGCAGGATCGGTCGCCGTCCCTGCGGCCAAGCGAGGCACGCCCTGGGATGAGGTCCTGCGTCACACCCGTCGGGCGCGGGCGGAGAAGCATCGCTGACGGCTTTCCTTGACACGAATATCCTCGTCCGACATCTCACCGGCGACCCGCCGGAGATGGCGATCCGGGCGACCGCTGCCCTGGTCACAGGTGAGCGACTGCTGTTGACCGATCTCGTGCTGGCCGAGTGCGTCTATGTGCTGGAGTCCTTTTACGAAGTCGGTCGAGCGCGGGTCGCGGCCCTGATGCGGGCAGCGATCGCCTTGCCGTCAGTCGCGGTGATCGACACTGAGGTGCTGTTGCGCGCGCTCGAGGTCTACGAAGTCGAGCGGCTCGACTTCGCGGAGGCGTATCTCGTGGCGAATGCAGAGGCCACGGGGGTGAGGAGAATCCTCTCCTTCGATCGCACGATCGGCCGGGTCACGACCGTCTCACGCATCGAACCCTAGTGTCATCTTCGAGCGCTCGTGCTGTGGGCGCTCGGAGTGATCGTCCCTTCGAGCGCTCGTGCGACAGCGGTCGGATTCTCGAGTGGCAGCGTATGGCCGCCCGAGATGGCCATCAGCTCGGACGTGGACAGCTGCTCGACCATCCGCCGTCCGAGCGCGCGGAACTTGGCATCGCGGTCGCCGACGAGCACGGCGACCGGCATCTTCAGCTCGTGGAGTCGATTCCACAGCGGTTCCATCTCGCCGCTGCCGATGCCGCGAAGGACAGCGGCAAGGGCATCTGGACGGTTGCGGCGCTGGTCCTCACGCGCCCGCGCACCGACCTCAGGAGGATCGTCGGCGAACAGCGGCTGTGCGCGCCAGCGCTCGATGAAGGCGTCGAAGGGAGCGCGCTCGAGCTCCACGGCGAGTCGACGGTCGGCATCGCGCCGGCGAGCCCGTTCGACGTCGTCGTCAATGCCGGCGGTGGTGGACACGAGCACGAGCCGCTCGACGCGCTCGGGCGCGGCCAGAGCGACGTGCAGTGCGATACGCCCACCCATCGAGTACCCACACAGCGCGAAGCGCTCGGGGCTCAGTGAGAGAACGTGGCCGACACAGCCAACGAACGTGATCGGGCGCTCGCCGTCTGCGTACTGACCGTGGCCGGGAAGGTCAAGCGCCAGCGGCAGGTAGCGTTCCGGGTCAAGGCCCACCACTACCCCGTCCCACGCGCGGCGGGTGCCGCCAAACCCGTGCAACAGGACGACGCTCTCGGGCACGCCGCCATCCTATGACCCCCACGACCGACACCTATCTGCTACTGAGAGCGTTCGTGGACGAGCTGGCGCGGTGCGGGATGCGCGCGGCCTGCACGTCACCGGGCTCACGTTGCGCGCCGCTGGTGCTGACGCTCGCACGCGAGCGGCGGCTACGTTGCTACTCACATCTCGACGAGCGCTGCGCCGGCTTCTTCGCGCTCGGTCTGGCCAAGGCCTCGCGCCTGCCCGTGGCCGTCGCCTGCACCTCGGGGACGGCCGCGGCCGAGCTCCTGCCGGCGGCGATCGAGGCGCGCGAGGCCCGCGTGCCGCTGCTGCTGCTCACGGCCGACCGTCCAGCGGAGTTGCGCGAGGTCGGGGCGGGCCAGGCGATCGACCAGCTGAAGCTGTTCGGCGGCGCGGCGAAGTGGTTCTTCGAGGTCGCCGTCCACGACGCCGGCGAGGAGCGGCTGCGATGGATCAGGACGCTCGCCTGCCGTGCCTACTCGACGGCCCTCGAGGATCGCCCCGGGGTGGTGCACCTGAACTTCCCCTTGCGCGAGCCGCTGGTGACCGACGAGCCACTGCCTGAGGATTGCACTGGCCGAGCGTCCGGACGGCCCTACGTGGAGCGAGCCGAGCGGAGACCGTTCGCCGGTGAGCAGGAAGACGTCGCGGCGGGCGAGCTCGGGGAACTGCTGAGGAGCTCCCAACGTGGCGTGGTGGTCGCCGGGCGACACGAGCGCCGCACCGACCTGGGCGCGGCGGCGGCAACCTTCTGCGAGCGCGCGGGCTGGCCACTGCTCGCCGATCCGCTGTCGGGCGCTCGGCGCGGAGAGGCCGCGATCGCCCACTACGACGCGATCCTGCGCGACGAGACGTTCGCCCGCTCTCAACGCCCCGACCTCGTCATTCGGGTCGGCGACCTGCCGGTATCGAAGCCACTGCGCACGTGGCTTGCCGAGCTGAACGACATCCCCCAGCTGGCGCTCGATCCCGAGCATGCCTGGCAGGACCCCGCCTCGGTGCTCAGCGACTCACTCGCGATCGAGCCCGCCGGCGCGCTCGAGGAGCTCCAGAGGATCCCCCTCACCAGCGAGAAGGACTGGCTGTCGAGATGGAAGCTCGCGGATGAGCGCGCGGCGGGAGCGATCCTCGGCGTGCTCGGAGCGGAGGGCCTGAGCGAGCCGACGGTGGCGGGCGAGCTGGGCGTGCTGCTGCCCGAGGAGGCGACGCTGTTCGTCGCCTCCTCGATGCCGGTGCGCGACGTGGAGACGTTCTGGCCGGTCCGCCCGGACCCGCCGCGGGTGCTGTGCAACCGCGGCGCGAACGGAATCGACGGCATCGTCTCGAGCGCGTTCGGCGCGGCCGCGGCCGAACAGGGCCCGGTCGTCCTGCTGATCGGCGACGTCGCGCTCGCCTACGACATCGGCGGACTACTGGCCGCGAGCCGGCTGGACCTGAAGCTGACGATCGTCCTGCTCGAGAACTCAGGTGGCGGGATCTTCGACTTCCTGCCCGTATCTAAGGCGGCAATGGCCAGGAGCGCGCCTGCGGGGGACGCGAGCGCGAGCGCGCTCGACGAGGACATCTACACGCGCCACATAGCCACTCCAACCGGTCTGGACTTCGCCCGTGCGGCCGCCCTGTACGGTCTGGAGCACGAGCGGGCCGACGATGTGTTCGCCTTCCGTGAGGCGCTCGAGCGGGCGCTCGTCCACCCGCGCTCGAGCATTGTCGAGGTGCGCTCGGAGCGCGCGGCCAACGTCGAGCTGCACCGGCGCGTGTGGGAGGCGGTGTCGAAGGCCTGCGCGGCAACAACGTAGCGTTAGCCGCCGTTCAGCCGGCTTGCAGTTGTTCTGCCAACGCGAGACCTCGGCGCTAGCTTCACCTCCCGCTTTGCAGTGTGCCTCAACCCGCGAGCAAAGGCAAAAGCGCTTGCAGCTTGACCTCGGTCTCGGCCAGCTCGGCTCGCGGATCTGAATCGCGCACGATCCCGTTGCCGGCATAGCAGCGGGCGACGTTGCCGCGCAACAGGGCGCAGCGCAGGGCGACACAGAACTCGCCGTCTCCCGTCGCGTCGGTCCAGCCGACCGGGCCGGAATACCAGCCGCGGTCGAGACCCTCGAGCGCGGGGATCAGTGTCGCGGCACGGCTCAGCGGCTCGCCTCCGACGGCCGGCGTCGGGTGCATCAGGCCGATCAGCTCGAGTGCATCCAGCGGCGTCGCGAGCTGCGCGCGAATCGGAGTCGCGAGATGTTGGATGTTGGCGATCCGCACGAGCTCCGGCTCGGGCGCCGCGGCCACCCAGATCGCGTGGGAGCGCAGCGTGCGCTCGATCCGTCGCGCGACGATCGCGTGCTCCTCGCGGTAGCTCTCGTTGCGTAACAGCTGCTCACCGAGATGATCGTCGACGGCCGGATCGGCGCTGCGCCGCGTCGACCCGGCGAGCGCCAGCGTGCTCACGCGATGGCCCTCGCGGCGCACGAGCAACTCGGGACTCGCCGCGATCAGCGTCGCATCGCCGCGTCCCACGCAGAACACGAAGCAGGATGGGAACTCCTCACGCAGCACACCGAGCACCGCCGCCGGGTCATATGCCTGGGGCGCGTGAATCTGCACCTCACGGGCGAGCACGATCTTCTCGAGCTCTCCGGCCTTGATCCGCTCAACAGCGCGGGCGACCGCTGACTCGTAGTGCTCGGGCGGCATCGCGCTGGAGACGTGAAAGCGCCCCGACGGCGCGGGGTCGAGCAGTGGCAGCGCTCGCTGGCGAAGCTCATCGAGCCGGCATTCCAAGCGCTCGAACACCTCTTCGGCCATGTCGTCGGGCGAGACGAGCGCCGCGAGCGTGAGCTTTGCCGTGGTTTTGCCTTTGAGCTCCCCGCGGCTGATCGCGAGCTCGGGCACGATCAGCGACGCGGGCTCGAATCCCCCCCACGTCGGGGAAGAGCCGCCGTGAGCGGCGAACGCGAAGCCGCCCACCGCCACCGGCCCTCCGCCGTGCCGATCACCGAGGGAGTCGCCCACGGCCTCTGCCGAGAGCGCCCGCCAGCGAGCCGCCACGGCGTTGAAGCGGTCCGGGCCGGATGCCTGCAGAGCGATCGCCTCCCCCAGCCCGCCGAGCGCCGCGTGACCGCGGTCGGGCTGCTCGAACGCGAACCACGGCTCACCGGGGCGCCGCGAAGCGCAGACGATCGCGGAAGGATCCGTCTCCTGCGCCAGCGGCAACGCGATCGTCGCAAGGATCTCCCCCCCGCGGCGTCGTGCGCGCCCGACGGCCGTCTCGAGGCGTGCCGCAAGCCGGTCGCGCTCGGCCGGCGCGAGCGTGAAGGGCGAACGTGAGCCGGTGCCGAGCACCACGGGCGTTAGGGCTTGCCTTGAAGCACTTGCTTGCTTACTTGCCTATCAGGTCTCGCTGCGACCTCGCGAGATGGCGATCTCGCCCGTGCGCATCATCTCGATCAGCCCGAACGGACGGACCATGCCCTCGAAGGCCTCGATCTTCTCCGTCGTGCCGGTCACCTCGACGATCACCGCTCGCTTGGTCACGTCGACGACCTTGCCGCGGAAGATCTCGGCGATCTGCATCAGCTCGCCGCGCTGGACGCCGTCGGCGGAGACCTTGAACAGCGCTAGCTCGCGTGCGACCGTGTCGCTGGGCTCCAGATCGCGGATCTTCAGCACGTTCACGAGCTTGTGCAGTTGCTTTGTCACCTGGTCGATCGGGTGAAGCGCGCCGTCGACGGTGAGCGTCACGCGCGATATCTGCTCGTCGTCGGTCGGACCGACCGTGAGCGTGTCGATGTTGAAGCCACGCCTTGCGAACAGCCCGGCGATTCGCGTCAGCACGCCCGACTTGTTCTCGACGAGGATCGACAGCACGTGCTTGCGCCCGGTGCGCAGACCGGCGACCGCCTCGAGGTCCTGCAGGCTCAGGGGCTCCTTCGTTCCGGGCTCGCCCATCAGCGACTCCCTTCGCGCGCGCGAATGTTCAGCTCGCGAATGTTGAACTCGCGAATGTTGATTTTCAGCGAGAAGGTCACTATCCCACCATCTCCCTGGCGGCCTGGCCGGCGGGGATCATCGGGTAGGTGTTCTCCTCGCGGGTCACCCGCACGTCCACGACCACCGGGCCCTCGGTGGCGATCGCGCGCTTCATGTCGTCGACCAGCGTGTGCTTGTCCTCGAAGCGCATCCCCGTCGCGCCGTAGGCCTCGGCGAGCTTGACGAAGTCCGGGAACTCGCCGGTATCCACGTGACTGTATTTGCCGTCCCAGAAGAGCTCCTGCCACTGGCGCACCATGCCGAGATAGCCGTTGTTCATGATGAACACCTTGATCGGAATTCCCTCCTGGGCGCAGGTGGCGAGCTCTTGGGCGTTCATCTGCACTGATCCGTCGCCCGCGATGCAGCACACCAGGCGCTCTGGGCAGCCGACCGCGGCGCCCATCGCCGCGGGCAGCCCGAAGCCCATCGTGCCGAGGCCGCCGGAGTTGATCCAGCGACGGGGTGCGGGGAAGTCGTAGTACTGGGCTGCCCACATCTGATGCTGGCCGACGTCGCTGGTCACGATCGCCTCGCCGCCGGTCGCCTCATATAGCGCCTGGACCATGTACTGCGGCTTTATCTCCGCATCGGAGGAGTCCTCATAGCCGAGCGGGTACTTCTCGCGCCAGCCCTCGATCCGGCTCCACCAGGCGTCCAGGCGCGAGGAGTCGGCGTTCAGCGCGCGGTACTCGATCAGGAGCTTGCCCAGCACCTGCTTGGCGTCGCCCACGATCGGGATGTGCGCGGGTACGTTCTTTGAGATCTCCGCCGGGTCGACGTCGATGTGGATGAACTTCGCCCGCGGCGCGAACTCCGAGAGCTTGCCGGTGATGCGATCGTCAAAGCGCGCACCCACCGCGCAGATCAGGTCGGCCTCGTCCATCGCGTAGTTCGCGGCGCGCGTGCCGTGCATGCCGAGCATGCCCAGCCACTGGGGATGGGGTGCCCCGCCCACCCGCGCGGGAAAGGCGCCGAGACCCATCAACGTGCAGGTCACAGGGAAGCGGTCTGATGTCGCAAACTCGATGAGCTCGGCGGAGGCGTTGGCGTTCACGACCCCGCCACCGGCGTAGATCACAGGGCGCTGCGCTGCCGTCAGCGCCTTGGCGGCCTGGCGGATCTGCTTCTGGTTTCCCTCCGTGCGCGGCTGGTAGCCGGGCAGGCGCACGTCGGTGACCGGCTCATACTCGATCTCCGCGCGGGAGAGGTCTTGGGGAATGTCCACCAGCACCGGCCCGGGGCGCCCGGAGCGGGCGATGTGGAAGGCCTCGTGGATCGCCCGCGGGATCTCCTGCGGGTGCTGGATCATGAACGAGTGCTTGACCACCGGCATCGTGATGCCGATCGTGTCGGCCTCCTGGAAGCCGTCGGTGCCGAGCAGTTCGGTGCGCACCTGGCCGGTGATGAAGACGACCGGCACCGAGTCCATCATCGCGTCGCAGATCGGCGTGATCAGATTGGTCGCGCCCGGGCCGCTCGTGGCGAACGCGACCCCGACTTTTCCGGTCGCCTTGGCGTAGCCCTGCGCGGCGTGCCCGCCGCCGGCCTCATGACGCACGAGGATGTGACGGATGCCACCGTTGACGAACGCGTCGTAGGTGGGGAGATTGGCGCCGCCGGGCAGGCCGAAGACGACGTCGACACCCTCCGCCTTCAGGCATTCCATCACCGCATCGACCGCTCGCATGACACCGACCTCCTTTCCTTTCGAATGTTCAGAAAGGCCAGTGTACCAGCGGGTTTTCCGGCCTCTTTGGCCCAATGCCCAAGAGCTGCCGATCGCCACGCCGATGCCGCTTCCCGGCTTCTTTGGCCTCCTCGCCCTAGGAGCTGCCGATCGCCACGCCGATGCCCAGCACGATCGCCCCACCGACGGTGACGACCAGCAGTGAGGAGCGCATCGAGACTTCGAGGAAGCGATTCCTGATCCAGGCGATCGCGAACAGCTCGACCGCAACCACGACACCTGCCACGACAAGCGCCTTGTGGACGTCGGAGATGATGAACGGCAGCGTGTGGAAGATCCCTCCGAGCGTCGTCATGCCGCCGGTGATCGCCCCCCGCACGATCGCCGAGCCGCGGCCGGTCTGCTCGCCCGTGTCCGAGAGCGCCTCGGACCAGCCCATGCTCACACCCGCGCCCAGCGCGGTCGAGAAGCCCACGAGCAGCGCTGTGTGCGAGCTCGAGGCGATCGCGGCCGCGAAGATCGGCGCCAGCGAGGAGACCGTCCCGTCGATCAGGCCGACGAGCGCCGGCTGCACGACACGCAGGACGAAGTCCGGCTCGTCGGCGAAGCCGGCGCGATGGATCAGTCGTGCGATCAGTGAGGAATCGTGCGGCTCGGCCGACGTCTCTGCCTGCGTGCTCATTTCCGACAGCGTATGCCAAGAATCGGCTTAGGGCCGCCAAAGTAGGCCCAGGCCAGGATATAGCCCCAAAAGACAAGCGAGAGTCCGACGGGCGAGGCATGGCCTGGCGAGATTCCTGAGATGCTGCTGCCTAGTACAAAGAGAGGGTGGCATCACCTCGCCCAGTCGCGTAGACCTCGTACCCGCACAGGGAGTTCAATATAGTGGCACTGCGCCACGCTCCCAGGCTCAGGTGAGGACCAGTTATGCCGTGCGATAGGAATCCGGGATTCTGGATATAGATACGGTGGTCACGCGGTCCGTTCCATGCAAGTCGATAGTCGTCGCTGAGCGAGTTCTCCCAGTCGGCTTCTATGCGTGACGACAACCAGTCCGCGCACGCAGGCAACATAGCTTCATACCCCGTTCCCAGGATGACTATGTCGGTGTCAATCTCCTTTCGTTCACACGTGTCGTGGCTATGCAAGCTCGCCCGGAATGCTCGACCGTCGCGGCGAATGCCGATTAGCTCGTGACCAGGCAGTATCCGATAGCTGACAGGGACGTTTGCGACGAAGTCGTTCTCGTAGAGCTTTCTATAGATGCTGCCCAGAAGCCTGTCCGATACTCCGTATCCGGCGTCCCGCTGATTTTCGACGAGTTCACGCTTGCGGTCACGGCCCAGGCTGCGGAAATATTCGATGTATCTCGGATTGAACCACTCGTTGGCGAAGGGCGATTCGTCGACGCGGGCAAAACCGGGGCGGCGGGAGATCCAGATGATCTCACGCGGTCGTGCGCTTGGTTCAGACAGCAGATGCAGGACTACCTCACTGCTGCTCTGTCCGCCTCCTACCACCAGCACACGGCGTTCGCGTGTCACCGGTTCATGCATCAAGTAGCACGCTGCATGAAGTAGGCTATCGCCTAGAAGGCTTTCTGCAACAGGTGGTATATACGGCCGCTGCCCCGTGGCCAGCACGATACTGGAGGTGGAGTATGCTCGTCCGTTGCTCCAGACGCAGAAACCAGTGTCAGGGTCATGCGTGACCCTCTCGACCGAACTCGAGAATACAACCGAATCGAGCCGCTCCGCCACCCACCGATAGTACTGCTCGTACTCTTTACGAGTTACAGTATCGTCAAGTTTTGCCAAGAATCTATAGATCCGTCCCGATAAGACTAGAAAATTGACAAAGCTATGTGGGCTTGTTGGATCCACAAGGGACACAAGATCCTTCAGGAACGGCGTCTGCAGCTCGGCCTGAGCGAAGAGGAGACCCGGATGCCAGGTAAAAGAGGGGCATTGCTCCAAAAACAGTGGATCCACCCCGGTCACCGTGTCGGCGAGAGCGGCCAGGCTCAGATTCGCCGGCCCGACGCCAATGCCTATGAAACTATAATCCCCCCTCTTCGTCGTCTCATCGATCAAGGCTGCCACCATATCGACAAGAACCTGAGTGGGAGATCTCCGTCGTTTGTGATTTGATGACTCTGGTGTGACTCGAAATACAGAACGTCACCAGCTTGGGCCACGGATCGCTCACCGTCGATGGTCAGTAAACCTCTGCCGTGCGTCAGCATCCATATCTCACGGACGCCATGACTGTGGGGGTCCACTGCGCCCCCCACAGAAACGGTCACAGTAGCAAGGGTGAACGGTACCGTCGGCCGTATGATATTCGCAAGCTCGAAGATCCCGACTTCGGATCCCGACGTTTCGCTCGTGGCCACTGGCTGTGAGATGTATCCAGCCTGACTCATGCTCGTCATTTCAGATAGCGTTCCGCATTTCACTTAAGTTCGACGAGATGAATCTAGCATAGATCTGACTGTACCCGTCAGCCACGTGAGGCCACGGCCGGGCGGCGGAGATGTCATACCGAGGACACCGCCGTCTTGCGCCAAACATCGGCTCTTCGTCGAGATAGATGCGCGTTTGCGAATGTCTCTGACTTCGACAAGGCGGATGGGATGACTCATCGATGGCTATCCAGGAGATCGAAGCACGCGTTCTCGACGTCGTGGACTCCGACCGATTTGCCGATGCCGGCGACGATCTGCTCGAGCCGACGTCGTTCGGCCTGCGTACCCACAGTTATACGAACGCAACTCTCGAGCGGTGGGACACGGCATCGCCTGATGAAAACACCGCACCTTGCGAATGCGTCTACCCACTCCAGGGCAGTCGTGCGATCGCCGACGTCGAATGTAACGAAGCTTGCGTTGGATGGGAGAGCTGTCCAGCCCAGGCTCTTGCCGACCTCCGCGAAGTATGGTCGCTCAGCGATCGTCTGGCTGACGACCGCCGCGAGGTGACCGTGATCCTCCAGTGCGGCTGAAGCAGCCGCCTGTGCGATTCTGTTCACGCCTGAGTACTTGTGAGATCGTTCGAGGTACTCTATGTGCTGCTCGTGTGCAATTGCATATCCGATACGCAGGCCCGCTAGGCCGTGGGCCTTGGAAAACGTCCGAAGTCGCACCACTTTGCTGAGTCGCGACGGCGTCACGGACGGTATGTGTTCGGCTCCCGACCCAGAAGAGAAATCCACATAGGCTTCATCCAAGAGAAGAATGCAACTCGCTGGGAGGGATGCCGCGAAGGCCTCGATCCGATCTGGCTCGATGTAAGCGCCACTGGGATTATCAGGATTTGCCACATAGACCACGGAAGCATTGAATCGCACGGCCTGCTGCTCCAGTCGAGCAAGATCGACGGCAATCGCCGAGGAGTACGGCACAGTCACCAGTCTACCGCCGTGCAGGCTCACGTAATACGCGAACATCGGATAAGTGCCCGCGGTGGCGATCGCGACGCCATTGGCGTCGAGGAGATGACGAGTGGCGACGTCCAAGAGATCGTCTATGCCATTGCCGAAGATCAGGTGGTTCTCTTGCACTCCGATCGTGCGCGCGAGATGTCTGCGTAGGCGGTGGCTCTCCGGATCGGCGTACCAAGCCAACCGCGAGAACTCCTCGATACCAGCCTCGATAGCGCGCGGCGAAGGGCCAAACGGGTTCTCATTGGCCCCCAGTCGTAGCTCGAACTTGTGACCCAGAGACCGTTCCAACGTCTCGGGAGCCAAAAACGGAATCGCCTTGCGGCGTCGAGATGGCTGTACGTTCACAGCGATTGTCATTTCGGCCCAGCGATCATCTAGAGCTGTCCATCCCCCATCGCAGCCCCAATGCGAGCGCCCCCTCGCGCAGGATGGCAGTCACCAGAGCACTCACCCTCGCGCTGCGTATTCTCTCGACATACCATTGAGACAGATGTAGGAGGTACCTGCTCAGCGGAGCGACATCGTAGTCCAGGGCCACTCTCTGCACGTACAACGGGAAAAGCTCAGCCTGGATCACCGCGAAGCGGTAGTCATCGTCGTCTTTCATTCCGCATGTCGCGATGCCTCGGTGTGCGATTTGATTCTCTGCCGAGGCCAATAGCCACCCCAGCGTCGGCCTGTGTGGCGCAATCTTCTCGAGCCCAAAGTCGATACGCGGCGCCAGTGGGCGCGTCAAGAAGAATCCAAGCGCAACGTTCGCGGCCACCTCCGATGCGTGGTCCGCGAGACTCGACAGCGAAGAGCGTCCCCTCCGCCATGAAGCGGCCGCGTTGGCGACTCGAGCTTCCAGCCATGCCAGGAGGTCGTCAATGAGGAGACTGCCCGTGCGGCTCGACTTCACTGCCTGGCCATTCATCGTCACCATGCCATGAAACACAAACGTCGCGGGATGTGCGATCGGCGCCTCGGTCTCGACGATCCGTGGGATCAACTCTTGGGAGCAGGCGGCAGCCAGCTTCCACTCGTCACCCAGGACGCGTAGAGCCGTCCTCTCAGACGTCCGGGGGTTGGTCAGGAACCAATGCCAATAGGCAAGAGCAAGAGCGTGCTGGGTGGGCACCCCGTCGCTGCGCTGTATCGAGAGCGAAGCGAAGCCCTTTCGGATAGTCTCATAACGAGTGCAGCCATCGGTGCCACGTTGGAAGACGCCCAACTGAGTGCCACGTGCGGCGAGCTTCTGGGCACGCTCAACCAAGGCCGACGCATAGACGACCGAATCGAAGCGTATGCCAAGATTGGCAAGCGTCTGAATTTGAGCCGCGCTCACGGATCGGGAGACTTCACGCCACAGCGGAGCGACGTCGCGCCTGCGAGCCATCATGCCTTGCAAAAGCTCATCAGCCAGATCCGACGAGCTCGACATTTCTCGTCGCAGCGGCCGATCCGCGTTCCTATGCTCGCCCGCATCGGCCTGGGTGAGGCCTTCTACGTGCTCGGCGTACCGTGCGCCCACCACGTGATCGGCCTTACCGACGTCGAAAAGCGCCGTGGCATCGCGAGCAGGCCAGATCGCGGCCAACGCCTCCGCCATGTTGCGTCCGAAATCTGCGACCGTGCTGGTCTCTTCTACACGCGCACCCAAATATGCCAGAGTCGATGCGAGAGCGTGGCCAGCAGCGAGATTGCGCAGATGACCCACATGGAGCGCCTTGGTCGCATTTGGATCGCAATAATGGACGACGATCGCCCGTGGGAAGGCGAGTTGGAAGTGAGGCAAGCCATCTCTCTCCAGTGCTGCACCGGCGTTTTGGACCGAATGATCGGCAAGTCGCACGTATATCTGGCCGCTGGATGTGAGCTCGGACCGCTCTATAAGCCGGGAGCTCTCGAGGCGGGCCTTCAGCGACGTGGTAGCATCGCGCTGCCGAGCGTCACGGCTGGCCGGAGCGACCAGGACGAGATCGAAACGAGTACGTGGTCGGGAGAATGGCTTGAGCGTCCACTCGAACCGTGGGAGAGACGCGTCGGCAATCTCTTGGACTTCTGTAAGTAGCTTCATCGTATGGATATCGAGTGGGCCTGTCGAAGGCGCTGCTCTGAAGAATGTCACGCGGAAGATGAAAGCTCCTTGTCGGCGGATGCATCACTGCCGACGGCGGGGAGCGGCTTCTTTGTCATGTGCTGCGACACGCTGCATTGCCGGGGATACGGCCAAGATGCGGAATCGCATCGCGAGGCCATGGCCTCACTCATATAGACACAGCATCGTGTTTCTAGGCACAGGGTGTTCAGTGGTACAACAGTAAAATCGCGATGATTAGAGACCCTCTCTGGATAACGGCCACGCCGCCGACGCCGAATGGCGATCTGCACGTGGGCCATATGGCTGGTCCGTACATCGCTTCCGACGTGCTACGACGATTCCTGTCCGCCGACGGTAGGGAGACATTGCTGACGACCGGGATCGACGAGCATCAGAACTATGTGGTTGTCCGTGCCGAAGCAGCGGGCTGCTCGCCCCAGGAGCTGGGTAGTCGTTACGGTGAGAGCATCCGCAAGACGTGGTCTCGCACCGGCGTGCAATTCGATCGGATCGTCCTGCCCGACGCCGATGCCGGCTATGCATGCTACGTCGAAAGATTCTTCGAACGACTGGTCGCTGCAGGAGACATAGTCCCCAGAAACCGGCCACTCCCCTACTGCAAGGAGTGCAGTCGCTGGCTGTTCGACGGATATCTCCTCGGAATCTGCCCTTACTGCGATACTCCTTGCAACGGTGGCGCATGCGAGACGTGCGGGCGCCCGAACGACTGCGGTGACATACTCGAGCCTCACTGTCGCCGCTGCCGTTTGAGCGCTTCTGTTCGTCCGTGTACACGTTATTACTTGCCACTGGTGCCATTCACAGACCGGCTCGAGAAGTTCTGGGCCCGTGTCGAGATGCCGCCTCGCCTGCAGGTGCTCTGCGAGACGATCCTTGCCGATGGTCTCCCGGAGATGGCCGTCAGCTTCCCTGCGGATTGGGGCATACCGGTGCCGATAGACGGCTTCCGCCATCACGTCATCTCCCCGCTCTGCGAGATGGCGCCTGGATATCTGCTCGAGCGATCTCCAGACGGCGAGCTGCCTATTACCGGTCCGGTGCAGTTCTTCGGCTTTGACAACGGCTACTTCCACGCGCTTCTGATACCGGCGCTGCTCATGGCATATGACGATACGATCCCTATGCCCGTCGCCTTTCGTGTCAATGAAATGTATCGGCTGGAAGAAAGCAAGTTCTCAACCAGCCGACAACATGTGGTGCAGGTGGACGACGCGCTTGGCGACGCAGGTGTCGACGCTTTGAGATTCCATGTTTTCTCAGATCGGCCCCAAGGGCGCGAGACGAGTTTCAGCCTTCGCGATCTCGAGCACAGTCACGAGTGGCTGCGCTCGATATGGAACGGCTGGCTCGAACGGCTGCTTGCCATCGTCCACGCGGATTATGGGGGGGTGATCCCTGACGTGCGACCCAGTGGAGCAGCGTGGTCGGTCCTCGGTGGTCGACTTGAGAGGATCGCTCTCGAGCTGCGCGAGGCATACGAAGTCGTCGATGCTCGCCGTGTCATCGCACTGCTGAACGAGGTCGTCCTCTGTGCGACGGACTTCGGCTATGTGCATGAGCCACTGAGCCAAAGCCCACGGCGAAGGGGCGAGCGGGACAGCGCTATCGCGGCTCAGCTCGCAGTCGCTTCGGCGCTGGCTGCTTGGTCCGCGCCGATTGTTCCAACCGGAGCGGACCGGCTCGCTTCGCTGTTGGGAGTTCGCGCCGGAAGACCGATTAGCGCCGCCATCCACCCTCCGGCAGCCGGGACACGAGTGCTCGCGATGAACGCGCCAATATTCGGGCTCTGAGTCGAACCTGTCGTTCCGATCGCACGACCGGATTCCGTGCCTCACGAAGGGAAGTCGCCAAAGTGGGAGACAGTGAGCGAAGCCTTCGGCCAAAGATCTCCGGACGCGCTATTGCCGAAGCGAGAGCCCGCAGCTGTTCAGGGGGCTGTCAGGCTCGCTCACGACGGCGCGCGCTATGGCTCGAGTGCCAGGCAACGAACGAGAGTACGCTGTAACGGCTTGCGCCCGTAGCTCAAGTGGCAAAGGACTCTTGCGAAATGAAGAGCACGTCTCGACCGTTGTCAAATCACCATACCGACCACAGTGCGTTAGCTCGATGTCGAGATGATGGTGATGCGGCGTAGCATGAAATCTCTGCCGGGAGGGATTACCTCTTCACGAGTTAGGGTACGAAGAGCGGCGGCCTTCGGAGCCGTTAGATGTGGGTTCGAGTCCCATCGGGCGTATAGCCGCACAATATGTAAGAGGCGAATCCTGTCTTACCTCGGCGAGGCTGCGACGGTCACGGAGCGTCCGGCGAATAGTCGGAAACGAAGCACTGGGCATAGAGCGACATCCTCGGCTCGTCGATATCGCCATATGCAGGCATTTTGGTCGCCGCGTCCTCATCTCACGAGTACACCCAAAGGCCCGTCGTGCCCAGTACGGACGATGACTCGGCACCGTCCGTATCGTGTATCCATGTACATCGCGCATCAGCGAGCCGAATGTCTTTATTCGGTTCGAAAACCCGGCTTTAGCAGCCGAGACCCAGGCAAGCCATGACTGCCGGCGGCCGGATCCCGATTCCAATTGATTCGACGCTGCCGCAACCACCCCACGACGCCGCGTCAACTGTCGATTACGATGTTTACTTCGGGCTCAGCCGTGGTCACGTCACTCTGCAGGCGTGGACCGAAGGCTGCCTGTCGCTTGAACAAGAGCTGCTCTCCGATCTAGAGAGCTCTGGCCTTCCCGAGTCCGAGCGACTCCAAATGATGATGGGCATGCTGATCCTGTATCGCGCCACGCTTCGCCAGTGGATAGCCCCAGGCAACAGCAGCACGGACGAGGCATGTGACCGATGATGGCGTCATCGCTGGAGACGTCGCCTGATCCCCAGCTCGGTCGCTGGAAGACCGGTCACCGCATCTTGCATGGCTATCTCATCGTCATGGTCACAATCCTTGACGAGATGGTTAATTATGTTTCCTATGAGACTGAGCGGCGCGTGTCCTCTGCGCTGCTCGAGCTTACCACCCTCAATATCGCTTCGACCGCCAGCATGAGGTATGCGACCAGTTTCTCGATCGAGGCATACGAGCAGGTGATACGCCCATCGATGATGCCTCCCGCTACGCGAGCTGGATTCTCAGGCGCTCTCAACACCGATCATCGGCGCATGCTTGAAGGGATGGATGCGCTGTCCAGCGAGCTTGACAAACGCTTTGGCCATAGCCAGACGATATGGCCACCGGACGTCCTTGCGGCTTGGGAAGCACTTCTGAGAGCTCGCCGAGAAGTACATCGAAACCATGGCTTGGTATGCAGGCAGTTCGTCGACGGTCCCTCGCTTCTCCGACTTCACCGCGTGCGGGACGACAATTCATGATAGTCGTCGAGGAGACTTGGTATTTGTCGGACGACGCTGCGGAAAACGCGACGGCGGTCATGCAAGAGGTCGAGGATGTGATCGGGCCGATAGCGCACGGTCACTCAGGATGGTGCGGTCATGCCAAATTCCTCCAGCGAATCGACGAATCGACGCGTGTGACAATCGTCTATCCTTGGCGCAGCATCGCCGAGCATGAGGATCTCCTTGCCCGGGAAGCGTCGCATCTTTCGCCTTACTATGAGAGATACTGTACGCGTCCACGTTTGGTTACGTACTACGCAGAGCTGTCACACACTTAGCCGGAGGGGGCAATCGCCGCGATGGGAGAGCTGTCAACAAAGAAGACCGTACTGGTTACGGGGGGCACACGGGGTATTGGGAAGGCTATCGCATACGCGCTCGGTCAGGAGGGAGCCGTCATCGCTGTCAACTACCTGCGAGACCGCCGCAGCGCCGACGCCATGGTGACGGAGGCCGCAAGCGCAGGTATCCACTGCGTGGCGTTTCCCGCGGACGTCTCGACAGCCGGGGGTGCGGCATATCTGGTCGCGGCCGTGGAGGATCAGATCGGACCAATCGACGTTCTCGTCAACAATGTTGGCGAGTTTGCGCTCGGCGAGCTCGGAACGACCTCGCCGGGCGCTTGGGATAAGACTATCGCCAGTAACTTGAGCAGTATCTTCTATGTGTCGCGCCATGCGCTACCGAGCATGCGAGCTCGCCGCAACGGCTGCATAGTCAATGTCGGCTTGGCGCCCGCCTATGCGATTCGGGCAGCGCCAAACATAGCGCCGTACGCAATCGCAAAGGCAGGTGTTGGCATACTCACCAAGAGCCTGGCCAGCGAGGAGGCTCGTTGCGGTATCCGCGTAAACTGCGTTGCCCCAGGACTCGTCGACAGCGGCCATCTTTCCGCCCAAGAGCTCGATTGGATGTTGAAACGCCTACCGCTCGGACGCGTGGGGCGTCCGGAGGAGGTCGCGGCCGCCGTAGCGTTTCTCGCGTCAGAGCGGGCGTCCTATATCTCTGGAGCCACGCTTGCGGTGAGCGGAGGTTGGGACTGGGAAGATCGAGCTACACGTTACGACCATAGCGAGCTTTTCCAAACAGCCTGAATCGTTATGACCGCAGAGCCGCCATTCGAGTGGTCGCGTGACGAGATGATCCGTCATGGTGAAGCCACGTTGCGGCAAATCGGCGACTACTTCGAGGACATCCGCGAGCGTCCGATAACAGTGGATATCACAACGGATGCGATGATGAAGATCCTCGACGACCCACCGCCCGAGACGGCCGAGGATTTCGACGCGATCTTGACTGACACCATGGTACGTGTAGTCCCATATTTGGGACACTGGAACCACCCTCGATTCCATGGCTATTTCAGTATCAGCGGAAGCTATCCAGCCGCGCTGGCCGAGCTTTTCTGCGCTGCGGTCAATGTTAATACGATGATGTGGCAAACCGCACCGGCCGCCGCGGCCCTAGAGACCATCGTCCTGCGCTGGATTGCGGGCTTCGTAGGATATCCGCAGGACTCCGAAGGCGTAATCGTCCCGGGCGCGTCGCTGGCGACCTTCTATGCCTTCATCGCCGCACGAGAACTCGCCTCCCCGACGGATGTATCCGGCTATGCCGAGACAGGAGCGGCCCTGCGAATCTACGCATCAGACCAAGCTCACAGTTCGGTCGAGAAGGCGGCCCGCGCCCTTGGCGTAGGCAGTGAGAACCTGGTACGTATAAGCAGCGGCGACGATTACCGCCTGCGGCCGGAAGCGTTGCACGATGCGCTCGACGCCGATCGATGTGCTGGATTCATTCCGCTCGCCGTCGTCGGCACAGTCGGGACCACAGCAACAGGGGCGGTCGACCCGCTCGACGAGATCGCGACAATCTGCGCCGAACAGGATGTCTGGCTACACGTCGACGCGGCATATGGAGGATTGTGGGCTCTGTTGCCCGAGGTCCATCAGGAGGTCGGATCCCTCTCGCGTGCGGATTCGTTGGTCGTCAATCCACACAAGGGCCTTTTTGCACCGCTTGGAACGTCGTGTCTCTACTGCCGGGAGAGAGGTCGGCTGACACGCGCCTTCCGGCTTGTGCCCGGATATCTGCAGAGTGCCGCGAGCGAGTTCGAGAGCGACTATATGGATCGTACGCTGCAGCTCGGACGCGGATTCAAGGCTCTCCCGCTGTGGTGGATCATTAGAAGCTATGGCCTGACGAGAATCCGTGACCACTTTCGTACGATGATGTCGCTCGCACGCTGGCTGGAGGAAAGGCTCGATCATCATCCGGCATTCGTTCGTCCCGCCGTCTCGATCTATCCACTGGTCACCCTGCGCTATGTACCGAAGTCGGAGCGAGATGCTCACATGGAGCGACATGAGGCGAATCGGATCAGTCCCACGCGAGATGCGCAGAATCTGGAGTTCAAGCGAAGGGTCAATGCCACCGGCAAGACGTTCATAACCGACGCACCTCTCCATGATGGTCAAGCGATCCGAGTCTCCCTCGGCAACATCAGGACGACCAGACAAGACGTCGTAGACCTTTGGAAGATATTCGAGGAAGTCGCCGCCGATCTCGATTCTGATTTTGCTCGCCCCGGGCAAGTATCGAGAGAAGGTGCCGGGACACATGCCAACGCTCGCGACAGCCCGGAAAATCGTATCCCGCAGCCGGACAGGCCATGATCGTGGCGGTCGCGACCGCCACCCGGGGCGAGACCGTCCAAGCGCACGTGCGCGAGATCGATGCGTGTGCGGGCGAGGACCAGCCGACGACCGACTGATCGCGACATGCAGATCAGGCCCTTCGAGATCGAGCGCTACTACGCCCACTGGGAGTTCCGTGCGGAGCTGATGCTCTCGAGTAGCGACTGCGAGTCGCAGACGGTGGCCGAGCTACTCCGACTCGAGCCGGACGCCGCCGAGCGTCTGCAGGCGCTGCATCTCGGCTATACCGAAGTTCCGGGCTCGCGCGAGCTACTGGCGGCGATCGCACGAGGCTACGAGCTCGCCGAATCGGATGACGTGCTCACCCTCGCTGCTGCCGAGGAAGGCATCTTCATCGCCTACCACGCACTGCTCAGACCTGGCGATCACGTCGTCGTCGAGACCCCGTGCTACGGCTCGGCAGTCGAGGTCGCGCACAGCACGGGAGCGTCGGTGAGCCTGTGGCGGCGCCGCTACGAGGACGGGTGGACGCACGACTTCGATGAGCTCGAACGGCTGTTGCGCGCGGAGACAAAGCTCGTGTACTTCAACAGCCCGCACAACCCCACGGGCACACAGATGTCCACGGCGAGCTTTCAGCGCCTGGTGGAGATCGCTGGCGAGCGCTCGCTGATGCTCTTCAGTGACGAGGTCTACCGCGGTCTCGAGCACGATCCGGTCGACCGCCTCCCCGCCGCCGTCGACGTTTACGAGCGGGCGATCTCACTCGGGACGGTCTCGAAGGCGCACGGCCTGCCTGGCCTGCGGATCGGCTGGCTCGCAAGTCGCGACCACAAGTCGCTCGCGCGCATCAGAGACCTCAAGCTGTACACGACGATCTGCTCGAGCGCACCGAGTGAAGTGCTCGCAGCGCTAGCGTTGCGCCACGGCGAGCAGTTGATACAGCGCAGCAGACGCCTCGTGCTCGCCAATCTACCGCTGGTCGACGGGCTGCTGCAGCGTCGCGCGGACGTATTCGAATGGGTGCGGCCGACAGCGGGCCCGATTGGCTTCCCACAAGTAGCGGGAAATTTCCACGTGCAGGCCTGGTGCGAGCAGATAGCCGAGCGATCCGGCGTGCTGCTGCTGCCGGGCGCCGTCTACAAATACCCACGGCACGTTCGTGTCGGCTTCGGCCGCGCGAACCTCGCGCAGGCCGTACAGCGCCTCGAGGAATGCATCGAGTTTGCCTCCGGTGGGACGCGGCGATAGCTGGACGATATTGCCGGCAGCGCGGCATCGCGCTCGCCATCGCCACCGCCGCTGAACAACACACGACTCTGTCCCTCGGACGGCACCGCCGAGCCTGCGAGCGGCCCTTCGCACGCCTACCGGGCGCGGGAGGCCGGCGTGTGTCGCCGCTCCCACGCCTCAGGCGCAATCGCGACGTCGGGGAACTCGAGCTCGGTCCCGCAGCTTGTGCAGAGAGCGTCGTAGATCTTCGTCACGCGCCCGCACGTGGGACATTGCCGGCGCAGCTCTTCACGCTCGAAGCGGTAGGCGATCGCGGCGAGCAGACCGAAGAAGGGGACGAGCCCGGAGATCAGAAACCACAGCAGGAACGAGCTGCCCTTGATCCGGCCGACGAACCCACCCGCGAGGCCGAAGCAGATCGCGATGACTAGGTAGGCCATGGGCGAGCCTCACAGGATGACGCGCAGAGCCCACACGATCGCCACGACGGCGACGACCACCACGACGATGCTCGCGACGAACACGACCAGATGGATCACGAAGTGCAGCAGGATCCACGCGGCCACCAGCAGGATCAACCCCGCCACGACCGTCCGGCCAAGCGAACGCGAGCTGGACTGGGACTCGTTCATAGACCTAGCCTAGACGGTGTCGCCGCCGGACGGAGCCACTGCCACCGGCGGCGCGCATCCACGGCCGGCCGGCTTCACTCGCTCAAATGCCCAGCTGCTCGTGGACGAGCCGCGTAACCTCGCCCCCATCTGCCCGCCCGTTGGTCTCGCGCATCACGTAGCCCACGATCGGACCGATCGCCTTCGCGTTGCCACCGCGTACGCGCTCGGCCGCGTCGGCGTTCGCCTGAAGGGCTGCGGCGACGACCACAGCCAGCTCGTCCCCACCGTCGATCGCGGCGAGTCCCTCGGCCTCGACGATCGCCGCCGCGTCGCCGCCGTCAAGGAGCAGCCTGTCGAGCACCTGCCGTCCGGCCCCCACGCTGATCTCCCGCGCTGCCACCAGGCCGACGAGCGCGGCGATCGCACCGGCGCTCACGCGCGAATCCGCCGGGTCCTGACCATCCGCGAGGCGTCCCACCAGGTCGGAGGCGATCCAGTTTGCGAGCGCCTGCGGCGGCGGAGCGGGCTCCGCCCCGGCCGCGAGCGCCGCCTCGAAGTAGTCGCCCAGCTCTGAGCGGTAGGCGAGCAGTTGGGCGCTCTCGGCGTTCAGCCCGAGCTCGCTCTGAAAGCGCGCCGTGCGGTCGGCCGGCAGCTCGGACATCGCCCCACGGGCGGCCTCGATCATCTCGGAGGAGATCGCGACCGGCAGCAGGTCAGGCTCGGGAAAGTAGCGGTAGTCGTGTGCCTGCTCCTTGGAGCGCAGCGAGCTGATCGCGCCCGAGGCGGGGTCGAAGTGAAGCGTCTCTTGCTCTATCTGTCCGCCGGCGCGAAGCACCTTCTCCTGGCGCGCGAGCTCGGCCTTGATCCCGCGCTCGATGAAGCGAAAGGAGTTCATGTTCTTCAGCTCGGTCTTCACGCCGAGCTCGCTCGCGCCGGCCGGGCGCAGGGAGATGTTCGCGTCGCAGCGCAGCGAGCCCTCCTCCATGTTCACGTCTGAGACCCCGAGCTGGCGGAGCGTCGTGCGCAGCAGCTTCAGCCACTCGCTCGCCTGCTCGGCGGTGCGCAGGTCGGGCTCGGTCACGATCTCCGCCAGCGGCGTGCCGCCGCGGTTGAAGTCGACGATGCTCGCGTCCGATCCGTGGATCCGCCCGCTCGCGCCGACGTGGATCAGCTTGGCGGCGTCCTCCTCCAGGTGCACACGGTGGATGCGCACCTCACCGAGCCGTCCCCCGCGGCACAAAGGCTCGTCGTACTGGGAGATCTGATAGCCCTTGGGGAGGTCGGGATAGAAGTAGTTCTTGCGGTGGAAGATCGACCGTGGGGCGAGCTCTGAGCCGAGCGCCAGGCCGATCATCAAGCCGAAGTGCACCGCCCGTGCGTTGGCCACCGGCAGGCTGCCCGGGAGCCCGAGGCAGACGGGGCACGTGCGAGTGTTCGGCGGCTCTCCGAACGACAGCTCGCAGCCGCAGAACATCTTCGTGTGAGTGGCGAGCTGGACGTGGATCTCCAAGCCGATGACGGGTTCGAGGACGGCATTTTTTTGAGGAGAGCCGCCGATGGGCGGCTCGCGCGGCGTGCGCAGCTCGTCAGACACTGCTCGCGGCTCCACTGAAGCCGATCAGCCGCTCGAGCGGCGTGCGCTGCTCCTCAGACACGACTCGCGGCTCCACTGAAGCCGATCCCCCGCTCGAGCGCGTGAGCTGTGTCGAGCAGACGGTTCTCGCTGAAGGCGGGGCCGGCGATCTGGAAGCCCACGGGCAGGCCGCGGCTGAGCCCGCAGGGGATCGAGATCGCGGGAATCCCGGCCAGCGACATCGGCACCGTGCAGTAGTCGTTCAGGTACATCGACAGCGGATCGCCGGTCTTCTCGCCAAGCTTGAAGGCGACGCTCGGAGAGGTCGGCGTGACGATGAAGTCGACCTGGTCGAAGGCGTCGCGGAAGTCCTCGGCGATCTTCGTACGCACCCGCTGCGCGCGGCCATAGTAGGCATCGTAGTACCCCGAGGACAGCGCGTATGTGCCGAGCATGATCCGCCGCTTGACCTCCGCGCCGAAGCCGTCGTGGCGGGTGCGCGTGTACATCTCTGAGAGATCCTCGGCGTCGGGGGCGCGCAGCCCATAGCGAACGCCGTCGAAGCGAGCGAGGTTCGACGAGCACTCGGCCGGAGCCAGCACGTAGTAGGCCGACAGCGCGTGCGGGGCATGCGGGAGGCGCACACTCTCGACGATCTCCGCTCCAAGCTCCTGCGCTCGCGCGAGCGTCTGGCGGAAGGCGTGGAGCACGCCCGCTTCGATTCCCTCTCCACCATTGCCGGACGACCCGCCGGTCAGCTCTTGCGGCACCCCCAGCCGGATGCCGTCCAGCCGCTCGGCGCTCGGCGTGGCGATCGGCTCGGGGAAGGCGAGCGAGGTCGCGTCGCACTTGTCGCGGCCGACCATGTAACGCAGCATCAGCGCGGCGTCGGCGACGTCCCGCGTCAGCGGTCCCGCCTGGTCGAGGGAGGAGGCGAAGGCGATCATCCCGTAGCGGGAGACCGCGCCGTAGGTCGGCTTCAGGCCGACGATCCCGCACAGCGCGGCCGGCTGGCGAATCGATCCTCCGGTGTCGGTCCCGAGCGCCCACGGCGCGAGCCCGGCGGCCACGGCGGCGGCGCTCCCTCCCGAGGAGCCCCCTGGGACGCGCTCCCGGTCCCAAGGATTCAGCACCGGACCGTAAGCGGAGTTCTCGTTCGAGGAGCCCATTGCGAACTCGTCCTGGTTGGTCTTTGCCAGCAGCGGCGCGCCCGCGCCGGCAAGGCGCGAGACGACCGTGGCGGTGTACGGCGGCAAATACCCCTCGAGGATGCGCGATCCCGACTGGCTGGGGATCCCCTCAGTGCAGAACAGATCCTTGACCGCGAGCGGCACGCCGTGGAGCGGAGCCGGCGCCTCACCGACCGGAGCATCCTCCGCGACCCACGTGAAGCAGTTCAGCTCATCTGCGGCCGCGCGGGCGCGGTAAGCATCGAACAGCTCTGCGCCTGAGAACTCGCCGGCCTCGATCGCTTTGGCCGCCGCCATCGCGGACAGGCTGAGCATGTCGGCCGTGCTCATGCTTGAGGACTGGGAACTAGGAACCCCTCACCGCCCACCGCGGGCGCCTGCGCGAGCGCGACCTCCCGCGGCAGCGACGCCCGTGGCTGGTCTTCCCGCAGGCCACCAGAGACCTCCACGACGTGGATGCTCGGAGGCACGTCGTTCAGGTCGAGCTCGCCGATCTTCGCGACATGGTCGAGCACGGCAGATAGCTCCCTGGCCATCGGCTCGAGCTCATCCTCATGCAGGGCCAGCCGCGCGAGACGCGCCACGTGCAGAACCTCATCGCGGTCGATCACGATCGAGCATTCTACGGGCCACTCGCCGCGGAGCTCCCCGACGCGAGGCTCGTCGAAGCGCGCCAGTCCAGCCGAGCTCACCGACACGAGGCTCTCGAAGCGACCCGGTCCAGCCGAGCTCACCGACACGAGACTCGCGCCGAAGCGGCTCCGTCCAGCCGAGCTCAGATGTCGTGCGCCGCCGGCGGCGGCTCGCCGGAAGCGCCTTCGCCCGGAGGACCGGCGGGCGGCGGGATCGGCGGCGTCGGCGAAGGTGCCGGGGCGGGCGGCGTCGGTGACGGGGGCTGCGGGGTCGGTGATGGCGATGGTGCCGGAGACGGCGGAGCCTGGGGCGGGGGTGCGGGGGTTGGAGCGGGCGGAGTCGGCATGACCGTCGAGCCTCCACCCACATCGCCCGAGCCTCCACCGGCGCCCGACCCTGCGGGCGCACCGCCCGAACCCGTGTACCCAGACGCGTCGCCGGGGGGCGGCGCGGTCACTCCACTGAAGGCGCCGCTTGCCTGCTCGCGCACGTCTGCCAGCGAGGTGCCTTCGGCCTGCATCGCCAGATAGCCGCCGTAGGTGATCGCTGCCGCGGCGATCAGACCGAGCCAAATGCCGATCTTGATGCCATAGGAGGCATGCACCCCACGGAAGTTTGCGCTCGCGCTCGGGTGATGGATGATTCGATAGAGGATCAGCAACACCGACAGTGCTCCGAGCCCGGCCACGATCACGCTCACGCTCGGCGCCACCGGCGAGTGCACCACGCGCTGACTCGCCACGAGCACCACCGCGCCCAGCGCGAGGAGGATCGTGAGTAGCCAGATCCAGCGGCTGTCGGTGAGGCTGTGCCAACCGGTGAGGCTCGAGCCGAGATTCACGCCGCCGATCGGCGAGCTGACGCTGACGCCGTACCACTTGAAGAAGAACAGGAATATGAACAGGGCGATCGCGCCGCCGGCGATGATCTGGTCGGCGCGACGCAGACGGGTGAAGTCGAAGCTCATTGCACTGGTCTCCCCGTGAGTCGTAGTGAATGCTTCTTTGGCCCGCACACAACGCAGGTAAAGCTTGCAACAACTGCAACGACTACTACAAGTTCTGCCCTGCCCTGCGTTGTCCTGCCGGACTCAGGCCGCTGGCGGGCGGCGCGGAGCGGGCGACGCCGGCTCATACATCGACGGGCGTTCGTCGCGCAACGTCTCCCAGGCGCCGGCGAATATCGCAAGGGCGCCGGCCAGCGCCAGCCACGGCCCTGCGCACAGCGAGGTTGCCTGATCCGGACGCTCGAGGAGCCGGATCACGGCCGCGATCACCGCGAGGAGGCCGAACAGCACCGTCCACACTCCCAGCGCCACGGGCAATGCGGTGCTGCGCTCGGTGAGCGCACTTGCCACCAGCGCCACCGCGGCGATCGCCGCGAGCATCAACAGCACGATCGTGGGTCCAAACGTGTCCCACGCATCGAGGTTGCCCGACGGGCTCCGATACCAGGCCTCAAACAGCGAGACGATCATGCAGATTCCCCCCGCAAAGACGATCAGCTCGCCCGCGCGAAGACGCCCGTAGTTCATAGACACGCCCATCTCGATCTACACACCCCTCGGGTCACCGTCCGTTACGCGCCGAGCCCGGCGCGGCGCCGGGCCGCTTGCATCGTGTTTCGCAACAGCAGCGCGACCGTCATCGGACCGACGCCACCGGGAACCGGAGTGATCGCTGCCGCGACCTCGGCCACCGCCTCGAAGTCGACGTCGCCGACGAGCCCGCTTGAGTTGCCGGCCTGCTCTGGGGTGAGCCGGTTCATGCCGACGTCGATCACGACGGCGCCGGGCTTCACATGTGCACGCTCGATCAGCCGGGGTCGCCCGGTCGCCGCGATCAGCACGTCCGCCCGGGCGCACACCGCGGGCAGATCGCGGGTGCGCGAGTGACACATCGTCACGGTCGCGTCCTCCATCAGCAGCAGCTGGGCCATCGGCTTGCCGAACAGGTTCGAGCGGCCGACGACGACCGCCTCGGCACCCTGCAGTTGCGCGCCGGCGCTCGATAGGAGCTCGATCACGCCCTGTGGGGTGCATGGCTTCAACCCGGGACGCCCGAGCGACAGCAACCCCGCGTTGACGGGCGTCAACCCATCGACGTCCTTGCCCGGATCGATCATGGCGGTCAGCGCCGGACCGTCGAGGTGATCGGGGACCGGCAGCTGCAGCAGGATGCCGCTGACCCCTTCGTCGGCATTCAGGTCGGCGAGCAACTCGGCCACCTCCTCGAATGAGGCGCTCACCGGCAGGCGCCGGTCGAACGGAACCATGCCCACCTCCAGGCACGCGCGCTGCTTGCCGCCGACGTACACAGCCGAGGCGGGATCGTCGCCGACGAGCACGGTCGCGAGCCCCGGAGCGCGGCGGGGCCCGTCGGTCAAACGCCGGGTGAACGCCTCGACTTCGTGCGCCACCTCGCCGCGCACGCGCGCGGCGATCGCCTTGCCGTCGATGATCGTGGCCGACACCGCGCGGATGCTACGGGTTAGCGCCAGCCGGGTTTGCGCCGCCCGCGCTATCGGCGGGCGACCGGCGCATACTCGGCCATCAGCTTACGCTCTGAGCCATCGCCGGCGAACCGCACGACGATCACGCCGTCGGGCTCGACCCCGGTGATCACACCCTCGCCGAAGGCCGCGTGGACGACGTCCTCGCCGAGCCGGAAAGTGCTCCCGGCAGGCGCCTCGCGCGTGCGCGCCGCAGCCCAGCCCCCGGGCGCGCCGCCGCGAGGGAAGCTCGCGCCCGCGCCCACTGCTACGCCGCCGGGCCGAAGCGCCCGTTCCTGTACCTGGTCGAGCAGCTCGGCGGGGATCTCGTCCAAAAAGCGACTGCGCATGCCGAAGCTCTGCGCGCCGAACACCGCGCGCCGCCGGGCGTAGGTCAGGTAGAGCGCGCGCATCGCCCGCGTAACGCCGACGTAGAACAGGCGCCGCTCCTCCTCGAGGCTGCCCTCGTCGATCGCCCGCGAGTGCGGGAAGACGCCGTCCTCGCAGCCGGCGATGAAAACGGTCGGATACTCAAGACCCTTGGCGTTGTGCAGAGTCATCAGCGTGACGAGGCCCTCGTCCTCGCTGCGCAAGTCGGCGTCCGCCACCAGAGCGATCTGCTGCAGGAACACGTCGAGCGTGTCCTCTCCCTCCAGAGCGCCCGCGTCGAACTCGCGTCCCACCGCGACGAGCTGCTCGAGGTTCTCGATCCGCCCCTGCGCCTCGATCGTCCGCTCGGCTTCGAGCGCCTCGACGTACCCGGTCTGCGAGAGCATCGCCTCGAGCAGGTCGCCCACCGGCACCTGCTGCGTGGCCCGCGCCCGCAGCTCGTCCATCGTGTCCATGAATCGCCTGAGCGCCTTCACAGCGGCCGTGCCCAGTCCGGGTACCTCGTCAGGAGCGCCCGCCGCCTCCCACACCGATACGCCGACGCTCGCCGAGTGGGCGACGATCCGCCCGAGCGAGGTCTGTCCGAGCCCACGTCGCGGCGAGTTGGCCACGCGCGTGAAGCTGACGACGTCGAAGGGGTTGGCCAGCAGCGACAGATAGGCGATCGCATCCTTGATCTCGGCGCGCTCGTAGAACTTCGTGCCGCCGATCACCTGGTAGGCGATCTCGCGGCGCACGAGCGCGTCCTCGATCACCCGCGACATCGCATTGGTGCGGTAGAGCACGGCGATCTCCGCACGGGCGGCGCCCTCGTCGACCAACCGCTCGATCTCCCCGACGACGAACCGCGCCTCGGAGTGCTCGTCGTCCAGCTCGCGCAGGTGGATCTGCTCGCCCTGCCCGAGCTCGCTCCACAGCCGCTTGGCAATCCCACCGCGGTTGTTTGCGATCACGGCGTTCGCGGCCGAGAGGATCGTCTCGGTGGAGCGGTAGTTCTGCTCGAGCTTGACCACCCGCGCATCGGGGAAGTCATCCTGGAAGTCGAGGATGTTGCGGATGTCGGCCTGACGAAAGCTGTAGATCGACTGCGCGTCGTCGCCAACGACAGCGAGGTTGCGATGCCCCACCGGGCCGGTGTAGGAGGGGCGAGCCTCTGAGGGGCGATGCTCCGGTACGGCCGCAGCCCCCGGCGGGCGCCTGCCGCCGCCGACGAGCAGCTGCAGCAGCCGGTACTGGGCGTGGTTGGTGTCCTGATACTCGTCCACGAGCACATGGCGGAACGTCGAGGTGTAGCGCTCGCGAACCTCCTCGAACAACTCGAGCAGATTGACGGTCCGGAACAGCAGATCGTCGAAGTCCATCGCGTTCATCCGGTGCAGGTCGCGCTCGTAGCACCGGTACACATCGGCCACGGTCTCTTCGAACGGCGAGCCAGCCGCCTCGCCGTAGGACTCGGCGTCGAGCAGCTTGTTCTTGGCGGCCGAGATCTGGTTGTGGATCGCCGCGGGCGTGAAGCGCTTGGGATCGACGCCGACCTCGTCGATGCACCGCTTGGTCAGCCTGCGCGCGTCGGCCTGGTCGTAGATCGTGAACTGGCGCGTATATCCAAGCCGGGGGGCCTCGACGCGCAAGAGGCGCGCGCAGGCAGCGTGGAAGGTCATCAGCCACATGCCCCGCGTGCCGTGTCCCAGCAGTCGCTCCACCCGACTGCGCATCTCCTTGGCGGCCTTGTTGGTGAACGTGATCGCGAGGATCTCCCCCGCCTGCGCCTGATCGGTGTAGATCAGGAAGGCGATGCGATGGGCCAGCACGCGGGTCTTGCCGCTGCCCGCTCCGGCGAGGATCAGCAGCGGCCCCTCGCCATGCGTGACCGCCTCGCGCTGGGGCTCGTTGAGTCCTTCGAGCAGCTCTTCGAGGTGCTCGGCGTGGGGGTTCTCCAGCATCGACCCTTCAGGATAGATGCGTCTTCGGTTGGCGCATCGGCTCTTTGGAGGCGGATCCGGATACGACGTCGGAGCCCGGATCCTGCTTAAGCATGCCAAGCGCTTCGCCAACGACCGCCGAACGAGCCCGCCAAGCCCAGCGCGTCACGCCCTACATGGCCTGAGCTCCGCGATCCGAACGCCCAGGCATCAGAACCAACCTCAGCGCGAACCTGTCGGCGGGGGCACAGCCAATTGCCGGCAGATCTTGCGCGCCAGTCCGTAGTCGATCTCCCGATGGCGCGGCACGACCGATCGTGCGCCCTCGGGACCGACCCACCGAGCATGATTTCCGCCCTCGTCCACTTGGCGACAGCCATGAGCACTGAGATGACGCTCCAGATCGCGCCGCTTCATGCAGCGATCGTCAGATGCAGCGCCTCACGCTCACGCCGATCACCGGCGTCGCTGGGCTCCGGCGAGAGCATCAGCCGCAGCGCGTCAATGACGTTCGTGCGCGCCTCCGCCTGCGTGCGGCCCTGGCTGAACACACCAGCCACCTCAGGGATCGAGGCAATAATCCAGCCTTCCTCGCCAGGCTCATAAACGATCGTCAGATCAAGTTGCTCAGGCATGGCCACACGATACCGCCACAGGACCAGCAGAGGCGGACGGGGAGATCAGGACAACGTGCGGACCCAATCGACTTTGACCACCTCCGTGAGCATCTCAGGGAGCTGGCCGGCGGTCGCTGTGCTTTGTATGCTGCCTGTTGATTTACCTGAATCTCGGCTTGCAAAAGCCGAGAACGAACAAAACGCCCTGAGCGCGAGATGGCATTCCCCAACCTCACGGCGCTCGCGACCTCACGAGCCTGACGTTCAGCCGATGCCGCTCGCCGAGTATGTGCGAAGCCATTGCGCCGAGATCGCCGGGCGCGCTCGCCTGGTGTCGATCGACCTGGACGCAGCCGCCGAGGTGAGCCCGGGACCGGCGCCCGACCTCGATCCCGACTGTCACTTCCTCGAGGGAGAGGCGGACGAGGTGGCGAGCTACCTGCTTACGCTCGCGGCGATCAACTTCGGCTCGGGCTGGTTTCCGCTGCTGGAGAAGCGTACAGTCGCCGGGCGGCCGCTCTCCGGTTACTTCACGATCGCCTGGGCGCTCACCGACAGCTTCCGCGCGCGCGGACCCTGGAGCGCCGACGAGCTGCAGGCCATGACCAGCTCGCTGGTAGCGGAGACGCTGGGACAGCGCCCCGGGCTCGAGCTGATGGCGCTCTACGCCCAGGCGCTGCGCTCGCTCGGCGCGTTCCTCGGCGAGCGCTCGGCGCTGCGGGTGGTCGAGGAGGCCGGGGGCTCTGCTCAGCGCCTCGCGGCGAGCCTCGCGCGCGGCATGGCGATGTTCGACGACACCGGCTTCTACAAGCGCGCCCAGATCGCCGCGAGCGACCTCGCGCTCGCCGGGATCGCGCAATTCCGAGACCTCGACGAGCTGACGATCTTCGCCGACAACCTCGTTCCCCATGTGCTGCGCTGCGACGGAGTGCTCATATACGAGGACGCCCTCGCGGCCCATGTCGACGCGGGACGCACGTTGCCGATGGGGGCAGCCGAGCGAGAGATACGCGCGTGCGCGGTACACGCCTGCGAGCTGATCTCACGTCGTACCGGCGTGCCGCCGCGGACGCTCGACGCGTGGCTGTGGGATCGCGGCCAGGCGCCCGAGTACAAGGCCAGGCCGCGCCATCGCTGCCGGACCGTCTTCTACTGACGACGCTAGCCGCCCGCCGGATTCGGACCCTTGACGGTGCGCAGCGGCCTGACTTCCGCCGCTGGTGCCGGCTCCTGCTCGGACAGCTCGCCGACGGCGCGTTCCAAGGCGCCGATCCGGCTCGCGAGCCCTTGAATCGCCTCGGCGATCGGGTCGGGCAGATGGATCCAGTCCGCGTCGGGGCCCTCCACCCGGCGCCCGTCCACGCGCACCGGGTGACCCGGGTTGCCGACGACCGTGGAGTTCGGCGGCACGTCGGTGATGACGACGCTGTTCGCGCCGATCTTCGCCCCGTGGCCGATCGTGATCGGTCCCAAGAGCTTCGCGCCCGAGCCGATCGTGACGTTGTCCTGCACGGTCGGGTGGCGCTTGCCGGTGGCAAAGCCGGTGCCCCCCAGCGTGACCCCCTGGTAGAGGGTGACATCGTCTCCGATGTCGGCCGTCTCGCCGATCACGACGCCCGCCCCGTGATCGATAAACAGGCCGTGGCCGATCCGCGCCGCGGGATGGATCTCGATGCCTGTCAGCGCACGCGTGAGCATCGAGATCGCTCGCGGCAGCAGCGATACGCCGGCGCCGTGCAGCGCGTGCGCCACCCTGTAGGCCAGCAGCGCATGAATGCCGGGCCACGTGGCGATGATCTCCGCCTGCCCCACGCCACGCGCCGCGGGGTCTCGATCGCGCGTGGCGAGAACGTCGCGACGGACCTCCCTCACTACTCGCGCGAAAGTGCCGAGATCGGGCATGGTCAAAGCGTAGCGACGCTCACCCGGCAGGCCCGACGGAAAATGGAACACGCGTCTGACGCCGCACGACGCATGTTCGCGTGCCGGTTGCACATGAACATACGTCGGGTGACGTCAGGTGACGTCAGGGTGCGAAAAACGTCTGCGAGACGTAGCGCTCGCCCGAGTCCGGCATGACCACGACAATTCGCTTGCCGCGGGACTCCGCGCGAGCAGCGACCTGGAGCGCGGCCCACAACGCCGCCCCACAGGAGATTCCCGCAAGCAGGCCGATCCGCCGGGCGCACAGCCATGCTGTTTGAATCGCATCGTCATCTGAGACGGCGATCACCTCGTCGAGCAGCTCGCGGTTGAGCACCGGCGGGGCGAATCCAGCGCCGATCCCCTGAATGCGATGCGCGCCAGGTGGGCCGCCCGAAAGCACGGCCGATCCGCGCGGCTCCACCGCCACAACGCGCAGACGGGGGTTGCGCTCGCGCAGGTACTCCCCCACTCCGGTGATCGTCCCGCCCGTCCCCACGCCGGCGACGAGCACGTCCGCGCCGCGGTCGCCCAGCGCACGCTCGATCTCCGGGCCGGTCGTCCGCCGGTGAGCTTCGGGATTCGCCGGGTTGGAGAACTGGTCAGGCAGGAACACGTCGTCATCCCGAGCCATCTTCCGTGCGGCTTGCACCGCCTCCGCCATCCCTCCGAGCGACTCGGTTATGTCAACGCGGGCGCCGTACAGTCGCAAGAGGCTCTCGCGCTCACGGCTCATCCCCTGGGGCAGTGTGAGCACGAGCTCATAGCCCTTGGCCGCACAAACGAACGCCAGCGCGATCCCGGTATTGCCGCTGGTTGCCTCGACGATCGTCGTGCGCCCTGGCTCGATCCTCCCCTCCGCCTCGGCCGCCTCGATCATCGCCACGCCGATCCGGTCCTTGACGCTTCCACCGGGGTTGAACGACTCGAGCTTGCCGAACAGCTCGACGCCGTTCTCCGTCATCGTCGCATCGAGTATCCCGGGAAGCCCCACCAGCGGAGTGCTCCCGACGAGGTCGGCAATGTTGATCGGGATTCGAGACATCCCACGAGAATAGTGGGGCCGGCCGAGCGAACAGCGTGCCGGCACCAAGTGCGGCGGACACTTCAGCCGCCCTGTTCGAGTCAGGCGATCAGATGTGGTACATGCTCGCGCCGGCCTCGCGCGCCTCGCGCTCGATCACGTCGGCGATCGAGACCTGCGCGAGCACGTTGCGTGCCGCCTGCGCGGCATCGGCGAACACGCCCTCGGCTTCGCGTCCGAGCGGGCCGTCGAGCAGCTCGACGATCTCGAGCACGCTGACATCTGCAGGCTCGCGGGCGAAGCGGTAGCCACCCTTCACACCGCGCTGGGAGCTGATGATCCCCGAGCGCCTCATCACGGCGAACAGCTGCTCGAGGAACTGCACCGGCACTTCCCGCCTGCGCGCGAGCTCGCCGATCGGCACCGGCTCTGAGCCCGAGTGACGCCCGAGCTCAGCCAGCGCGAGCACGGCATATGGGGACTTGCTGGTGATCGAGATCATCTCGCCCTCACGGGCTCGATGCTACGGATCTACAGCCAGCCGCGCTCGGTGGCGATGAGCACCGCCTGGGCGCGGTCCACCGCTCCCAGCTTGCCGTAGATGTTGTGCAGGTGCGTGCGTACGGTGCTCGTCGACAGCGTCAGCTCGTGGGCGATCTGCTTGTAGACCTTGCCCTCGGCGAGCCTCTGCAGGACGCCGAGCTCGCGCCCTGACAGCGGACACGGGTCGACGTGGCGCTGGCGCTGACTGGCGGGCGTCGGCAGCTCATACATCACCCTTCTCAGCTCCGTGGGGCCGAGGCCGATCTTGCGCGCCGCCTTGAGCATCTCAGTCGGGGATACCTGCGCGCCCTGCTCGTAGTGGGCGAGCATGTCGGCAAGGCGGATGAACGCCGCCTCGCCCTCGACGTCCTGGTTGTGATGGCGCTCGATCACCGTAGCGACGGATCCCGGCAGTCCCCAGCGCCGGGCGAGCACACCGCCGACGAGGGCATGATCGACGCCGAGCTCTCGTCGCTCCTGGTGGATGCGCTCCTCCGGGGTTTTCGCACCTCGATGTACCTGCGACGGATAGCCGGGATAGGCGTGCAGTAGCACCAGCTTGCCGACATCGTGCAGGAGGCTCGTCACCGTCAGCTGGTCGCGGTGGTCATAACCGACCTCGGCGGCGACCCTGTCCGCCGCGTGCTGCGTGGCCAGTGCATGCAGTCGAAAGCGCTCGGGAGCCGCCTCCCACACGCTCGATCGCTCGAAGAAGTCGAAGGTGCGCACCTGGGCGGCGAGCGCCTGCACGGTTTGTGCGCTCAACAGCTCGAGCGCCGCCACGACCGTGTCGACGCGCCCACGCGTCCCCCCGGCCTGGTTGGCCAGACGTAGCACGGCGATGATCAGCGCCACGTCGGACTCGACGGCGGTGACCACGTCGGCGGTCGCGACGTGATCCTTGGAGGTCACCGCCAGCAGGCGATTGCGTGACTCCGCGAGCGCGGGAAACGCCTCGAGTGCTTCGAAGGCCATCGTCAGGCGGCGACCGTGGCCCTCGTTCTGATGGCGCTCTCCCGAACCGGCGCCGGGCGTCCCCGAGCGGCGCTCGACCTCGGCCTTGCCAGCCTTCGCCGCGGTTGGTTTTGCCTTTGCCGCTGTTGCCTGCATCGTGCCGATACCGCCTCCAGGTCGCCGACCATCCGGGTCGGGCGTGCCGTGTGGGGGACCTATCGGCATTCTTGGACGGATGGTTGAGGCGTCGCTCACGCGATCTGCTGGGCCGTGCCCCCCATGCCTCTTCAGCGCAGCCGACCCCCCACCCCGGCCTGTCGGTCAGGAGGCCAACGCGCGGTCGATGCGGCGCAGGGTCTCCTCCCGGCCGAGCAGGCTCACGCTCTCGAAGATGCCCGGCGAGATCGTCGTGCCCGCGATCGCCACGCGCAGCGGTTGATAGACCTCTCGTGGCTTGACCGCGTGCCGCCGCACGACCGCTTCGAGCGCCGGCGCGACGTTCGCCTCCTCGAAACTTCCGAGCCCGGCGAGGGCCACGCGCGCCTCATCCAGCATCCGGCGGCCGTTCGCGTCCAGCCAGCGCTCGCGCGCGGCCGGATCATCGTGCGGGCCGTCGAAGAAGAAGCCCGCCAGCGGCCAGAAGTCAGCAAGCGTGTGGATCTTCTCCCGGCTGATCCTCGTGGCCTCCCCCAGACCCCTGCGTCCGGTGAACGCTTCGAGTCGAGCTGTCAGCTCCTGCTCTGGCAGATCCCTGATGTAGACGCCGTTCAACCACTTCAGCTTGACCTCGTCGAACCGCGCCGGATTGCTGCTAACCCGCTCGAGCGTGAAGCGGGCGATCAGCTCCTCGCCCGAGAGGACCGTCTGATCGTCGCCCGCCCCCCAGCCCAGCAGCGCCAGGTAGTTACGCACCGCCTGCGGCAGGTAACCGGCGTCTCTGAGCTCCTGCACCGACGCGGCGCCATGGCGCTTTGAGAGCTTCTTGCCGTCGGGTCCGTGCAGCAGGGGCAGATGGGCGTACTCGGGCGGGGGCGCCCCGGCGAAGCCGGCCTTGCGCGCCGCGTCCAGCACCAGTATCTGCTTGGGCGTGTTCGACAAGTGGTCCTCGCCACGCACCACATGTGTGATGTCCGCGTCCAAGTCATCGATTGCGACGGCGAAGTTGTAGAGCACCGAGCCGTCGGCGCGCGCGATCACGGGATCGTCGAGATGGATGTGCTCGAAGCTCGTGTCACCGCGAATCCTGTCGTGCACGACCGTCGCACCGTCGTTCGGCACGTGAAGGCGCACCGCCCCCTCCGCCTCGGGCTTCCCCCGAAACCCACGGTCGGCTCCATAGAGCTGCTTGAAGGCCTTCACGTCCTGCGCGGTGGCACTCGAGCGGTAGGCGTGACCGGCGGCGAGCAGCGCCTGCAAGGCTTCCCGGTGGCGCTCGGCGCGCTGTGACTGCATGATCGGTCCCTCATCCCAATCCAGTTCGAGCCAAGACAGAGCGTCGATGATCTGCTCGACATTCTCCGGCGTCGAGCGCTCACGATCGGTGTCCTCGATGCGCAGCACGAGCTGTCCCCCCGAGTGGCGGGCAAGCAGCCAGTTGAACAGCGCGGTGCGCGCTCCGCCGATATGCAGGGCGCCGGTCGGTGACGGAGCGAACCTAACCCTCATCGTGCGCGCCTGGCCCTCATCGCGCCTGGCTCTCATCGGTGTCGGTCGGTCCATAGGATCCGCGCATGCTAATCGGAGCGCACGTCTCGCCCGCGGGCGGTCTGCCGAAGGCGATCGAACGCGGCGTCGAGCGTGGCTGCCGCGCGATCCAGATCTTCAACCAGTCCCCGCGGATGTGGCGGCCCACCGTCTATCGCGACGAGGACGTGGTGGCGTTCAGGGAGGCGATGGCGTCGAGCCCGATCGAAGCTGTTCTGATCCACGCTGTCTATCTGCTCAACTGCGCGAGCGACGATCCGGACCTCCGTGCCAAGTCGCTGGCGTCTCTGACTCACTCGCTGCGTGTCGGCGGCGAGATCGGCGCGTGCGGAGTCGTCCTTCACCCCGGCTCAGCCAAGACGGGTGACGTGCCGAGCGCGATCGCGCGGGCCGGGGAGACGATCCGCGAGGCGCTGTCGGACAGCGAGGGATGCCCGCTTCACTTGGAGAACACCGCCGGCACGGGCGGGACCCTCGGTCGCTCGATCGAGGAGCTCGCGGCGCTGCTCGACGCCTGCGACGGCGACGAGCGCGTCGGCGTCTGTCTGGACTCCTGCCACCTGCTCGCCTCCGGCTATGACATCCGTACCGCAGCAGGTGTCGACGAGACGCTGAGCGAGGTCGCAGGCACGATCGGCATCGAGCGCATCGGCTCGCTGCACCTCAACGACTCGCAGACTCCGCTCGGCTCGAACCGCGACCGTCACGCCAACGTCGGCGACGGCGAGCTAGGCGAAGAGGGATGTGCAGCCTTCCTGTCCGCGCCCGCGCTCGAGCACCTGCCGTGCGTGCTCGAGACCCCCGGCAAGGATCGCGGCGGACCGTCGAAGCAGGAAATCGCCCTGACGATGCGCCTGCGCGAGCAGGGGGTCAAGGCTCGCACAGGCGGCCCGACTCGAAGCTAGATCGTTCGGGCTAGTGTCCGACATTAACCCGCAGCCACTGCCGAAGGCAGTGGGGCGAGCGCGTGTTCTAGCTCCGCGCGGAGGGTCGGGGTGTGCTTCACCCGGTAGGACTCGCCGAGACGGAGGGTTCGCGGGCCGGCGGGCGTGTCGAGCACCAGCACCACTTCGGCGGGACCGGGGTAGTCCTCGATCACCTGCTTGAGATCGTCGATCGCGCTCCCCGCCAGGGACCCCGCGTCCACCCGCAGATGGACGGGCTGGGCCACCGTCGTGGCGGTCCGGGCGGCCGCGTCGGCCTGCGCGCGCGCCCTCTCGATCTCCTCCTCCGAAGGGGCGAAGGCCTCGACGCTCTGGACCACCAAGCAGGTCTTGCCCGCTTCCTTGTGATCTACACGGCCCTTCACGAGCACGACCTCGTCGACGGCCAGCGCGGCCTCGTGCTCGGCGAGCGCCTTGCCGAACACGAGTATCTCCACTGTCCCTCCGAGATCGTCGAGCGTCGCGAACATCATGTGATCGCCCGCGCGGGTGCGGATGCGCTTGGCCTCGACGATGATCCCCCCAACCGTCACCCAGTCCTTGTCGCGGCGATTGGCCAGCGAGGAGAGCGGACAGTCCACGCGGGCGCGCAGCGTCTCGCGCAGCGGCTTCAGCGGGTGCGCGGAGATGAACAGGCCGATCGCTTCCTTCTCCACGGCCAGCAGCTCGGCCTGCTCGAACTCCTCCGTTGGGATGGGCGGGTGGATTGGACGCACCAGACCCATGATCGGAGCGCCGGCGCGGGATGGACCACCATCCTGGGCGCCCCACCGGGCCGAGGCTTCCGCGGGGGTCGGGGGCTCGAGGTCGAAGATCGAGCCCTGGCCGATCAGCGCATCCTGCTGGGACTTCTGTCCGGCCGCCTGGGCCTGCTCGAGCACCGCCAGCATGCCCTTGCGGCTTGCCCCTGTCGAGCCGAGCGCGCCGCACTTGATCAGCGCGTCGATCGCCTTCTTGTTGACCGTTCGGCTGTCGACCCGCTCGCAGAAGTCCCACAGCGAGACGAACTTCCCGCCCTCCTCGCGCGCTCGTTTGATCGCCTCGACCGCCTGGTAGCCGACGCCCTTCACGGCGTCCAGGCCGAAGCGGATGTTGCCGTCCACGACCGTGAACTCGTGGTCTGAGAGGTTGACGTCGGGCGGCAGGATCTCGATGTCCATCTCCTCGCAGCGCGCCACGAAGAACGGCACCTTGTCCTTTGTCGACATCACCGAGGAGATCAGCGCCGCCATGTACTCGGCCGGGTAGTTGGCCTTCAGCCACGCCGTGCGGTAGGCGATCAGCCCGTAGCAGGCGGCGTGGCTCTTGTTGAAGGAGTAGTCGGCCGACTTTTCGTTGGTCTGCCACAGGAACTCGATCACCTGCGGGCTCGTGCCCGAGGCCTTGCAGCCCTCGACGAACTCCGGCTTCAGCGCGGCCATAGCGGCGCGGTTCTTCTTGCCGATCGCCTTGCGCAGGTCGTCGGCCTTGGCCCCGGAGAAGCCGGCGAGCTCCTTGGAGATCTGCATCGCCTGCTCCTGGTAGAGGATGACGCCGTTGGAAGACTCGAGAATCGCCCGCAAGCGCTCGTCGGGATAGACGATCGAGCCGGGATTGTGCTTGCCCTTGGCATACACGGGGATCTGGTCCATCGCGCCAGGTCGATAGAGAGCGTTGAGCGCGACGAGGTCGTTGAACTCATCAGGGCAGACCTTCTTCAGTGCCTCGCGCATCCCCTCGGACTCGAACTGGAAGACGCCGGTGGAGTCGCCGCGCGCCATCATCTCATACGTCTTTGAGTCGTCGAGTGGCAGCGTCGTCATGTCCGGGCGCTCGCCGGTCGAGCGCTCGATGATGTCCAGGGCGTCCTCGATCACGTCGAGGTTGCGCAGCCCGAGGAAGTCCATCTTCAGGATGCCGATCTCCTCGATCGGCTTCATCGAGAACTGGGTGACGGTGCGGAACACGCGATCGCCGTTCTCGTCGGTGCCGGCATCGGCGAGCTGCAGCGGCACGATGTCGGTCAGCGGCCGGTCGGCGATCACGACCGCGGCCGCATGGATCGAGGAGTTGCGCACGATCCCCTCGAGTCCCTGGGCGACGTCGACGATCTGCTTCGCGGTGGGATCCTCGTCGCATGCCTTGCGCAGGGGCTGGCCGGCCTTCAGGCAGTCCTCGAACGATGGCGAGCGGCCCATGATCGGGTCGGGGATCAGCTTCGCCAAGCGATCGCCGGCGCCGTAGTCGAAGCCGAGCACGCGCGCCGCGTCGCGGGTCGCCGCGCGCGGGAACATCTTGCCGAAGGTGACGATCTGCGCGACCGACTCGCGCCCGTACTTCTCGGTCACGTAGCGCATCACACGCTCGCGCCCGCGCACGGAGAAGTCGATGTCGATGTCGGGCATCGACACGCGCTCGGGGTTCAGGAAGCGCTCGAACAGGAGGTCGTAGCGCAGCGGATCGACATCGGTGATCGCCAGGCAGTAGGCGACAATCGAGCCGGCGGCCGAGCCGCGTCCCGGCCCCACGGCGATGCCGCTCTCCTTGGCGAACCTGACGAAGTCCCAGACGATCAGGAAGTAGGCGTTGAAGCCCATCCCGTCGATCACTCGAAGCTCCATCTCCATCCGCTCGACCGCCTCGGCCGGCGCAGGAGCGCCGTAGCGCAGCTCAAGACCCTCGCGCACACGCGCACGCAGGTACTCGCGCTCGCTGCTGCCGTCAGGCGTCTCATAGCTGGGGATCAGCTGCTTGCCGAGCTCGATCTCGATCGAGCAGCGCTCGGCGATCTCCAGGGTGCTGGCGATCGCCTCGGGCCACTCCGCGAAGGCGGCGACCATCTCCTCGCTGTCGCGCAGATAGAACTCGTTCGTCTCGAAGGTCATCTTCGGCGCTGCGAGCGTGCTCTTGGTCTGCACACACAAAAGGGCCGTGTGGTGGTCGTAGTCCTCGCGGCGCAGGTAGTGCACGTCGCCGGTGCCAACCAGGCGGCCACCGACCTCGCCGGCGATCCGCACGATGCCCTCGTTGCACTTGTCCTGCGGCACGAGGCCGTTCTTCTGCACCTCGAAGTACACGTTCTCGGGACCGAACACTCCCAACAGGTCGTCCGCGTGCGCGCGGGCGTCCTTGGGTCGGTCCTCGAGCAGGCGCTGACAGAAGCGCGAAGCCAGGCAGCCGGTAAGCGCGATCACACCCTTGGAGTGACGCTCGACCTGAGCGAGGTCCACCGTCGGCTTGCCGCGGTGCAGGCCCTCGAGGAAGCCGGCCGAGGAGAGCTTGACGAGGTTGCGATAGCCCTCGTCGTCCGCCGCCAGCAGCGTCAGGTGATTGCGCTCGACGCGACCGGAGGAGGAGGTCGCAACCGTGTGATCGTCGACGAAGTAGATCTCGCAGCCGACGATCGGCTTGACGCCGTGCTTGACGCACGCCTTGTACAGCTCGACCGCACCGTTCATCACGCCGTGATCGGTCAATCCGAGCGCCGGCTGGCCGAACTCGGCGGCGCGCGCGGCGAGGGCATCGACCTTGCACGCGCCGTCGAGCAGCGAGTACTCGGAGTGGACGTGGAGGTGGGCGCAGGCTGGGGCTGACACTAGTCCCGCATGGTAGGCCGCCGGGCGGCGGCCGATCGGCGCTCGTGACGGTGTTTGCGTCTTAACCGCAAACGCGTCAACAGCGACATGCTGTGCTTGTGCGGTTGCCTTGCGATCGACGCCGGGACGGGCTCCCGCGGCGGGGCGAGGCCCCGCTCGTCCTGCGCCTCGGCGGGGACGGGCGCATCATCATCGACGCTCGCCACCCTGGCGCGCAGGCGCTCGACTGCCGCGGCGAGCGCTTCCGCCATCTCACCGCGACGCGCATCCTCCTCGCCAAGAGCCGCGACAGGCCGAAGCGTGGCAGCCGATGGTGGTGGTGTTGGTAGTGATGACGACGGATCCCGCTCGCGAGCCCGAGCGAGATCCTCTGTTGCCGCGTCGCGGAGCCGCAGGACGACACCCTTCAGCTCGCCCAGCAGCGTCTCCATCCGACGATGACCGCGGCGCGTGTCCTCCAGCAGCCGCTCGGCGCGCTCGCGGGCTCCTCGCTCCGACTCGAGCCCGCGTCGCAGATCCTCCGCCCGGTCCTCGAGCGCGGCGATCCGCGACTGCAGCCCTCGCTCGGTGACCGCTCGCAAATCGGCCAGCATCGCCGAGCGCTCGGCGGCGGCGGTCTGCTCGGTCTCGGCCAGCTCCCGCTGGACCCCCTCCAGGCGATCGGCCAGCTCGCGCGTCTCTCGCTGGCTTGCGAGCAGCGCGACGTTCAAGCGGTCGATCCGAGTGCGGCTCTCTCGTTCGAGCTCGATGCGGCGGTCCTCCGCCTCCACGCGCAGCTGCTGCTCGGCATACTCGCGCTGCTTGACGCGCCGCAGCTCGTGCTCGCGCTCGGCCAGCGAAGCCCGCTCCGCGTCGGCGAGCTGCGAGATCCGCCGACGCTCGGACTCGGCTTCGCCCAGCCGCTGGCGCAGGCTCGCGAGGTGGGTCTCGAGCGCCTGCACGGTCACCTCGGCCGTCTCGGCGCGACGGATCAGACCGGCGTCGCCCATCTCGGCGGCGCGTCGCGCGCGGCGCTCGGCCAGCAGGTCGCCCTCGCTCCCGCGCCCTCCCGAGGAGGCGCCGCCGGATTCGCCGCCCGGCGTCTCTGTGCCCTCTGCGATCACGATGATCGTCAAGCTATGGGGTGCGGCGGACGGCCTGCTCGGAGGGGATCGAGCGGACGATCGAGGTCCTACGAGCGGCGCGTCGGGAGACCAACCGAGGCACTCCCCGCAGCGGGGTCAGCTCGCGATGCGACGCGCGATCAGCACGGCCGCCACGAGCGCCGAGAGCGCCCCGATCCCCGTTGCCGCCGACGCGCGCACGGATGGCAGACGGCGGCGCAGGTACCACTTGCCGCCGTGCCACACGGCATAGCCGAGGATTCTGTATCCGTTTCCGTTCATCCTCCCGATCCTACCCCGGTCGGCTACTCGTTACGCAGGCGCCAGGCCATGCGCGACTGTAGCGACCACAGCTCGATGAACCCCGGCGAGGCCGTCTGCGAGAAGAGTCCTCCGGACTCAGAGAACGACGCGAGGCTCGCGTCATAGACGGCGTTCTCCGAGGAGCGCGTCACGACGCGGGCGTGACCCTTGTAGAGCTTCACCCCGATCGTGCCGGTGACGCGCTCGCTGACCCGCTCCATGTAGGCGTCCAGATCGCCGCGCAGCGGCTCCCACCACAGCCCGGCATAGACCAGATAGGCCCACTGCTGATCGAGCTGTGGCTTGAACTGGTTCTGGTGAATCGTGCACACCAGCCGCTCTAGCTCCTGGTGAGCCGGCAAGAGGATCGCCGCCGCCGGCACCTCGTAGATGTCCCGCACCTTCAGCCCGACGATGCGATCCTCGATGTGATCGACGATCCCGACTCCGTGGCGGGCGCCGAGCTCCGCCACGCGTTCGAGCAGCTCCACGAGCTCCATGCGCTCTCCGTCCAGGGCGACCGGGACGCCGCGCTCGAAGCCCACCTCGATCGTCACGGACTCCTCAGGCGCCCGCTCAGGTCGGGTGATGAGCTGGAACACGTCGTCCTCGGGCGCGTGGGCGAGATCCTCGATCCATCTGCCCTCCGAGGACCGTCCCCACAGGTTGTCGTCGATCGAGTACGGCGCCTCTGCTCCATCGGCGTGGTTGGACTTGATCGGAATCCCGTGCTCGCGCGCATAGGCGATCTCCTCCTCGCGACCCATCCGCCACGAGCGCACCGGCGCGATCACCCTCAGCTCCGGCGCGAGCGTCGCAACCGTCGCCTCGATCCGCACCTGGTCGTTGCCCTTGCCGGTGCAGCCATGGGCGATCGTGTCGCAGCCCTCGCGGCGGGCGTGCTCCACCGCGAGCTTTGCGATCAGCGGGCGTCCCAGCGCGGTGAACAGCGGATAGCCGCCGCCATACAGCGCGTTCGCCTTGATCGCCGGGAGCACGTACTCGCGCGCGAACTCCTCGCGCGCATCCACCACGTGACAGGCCAGCGCGCCCAGCTTGATCGCCTTCTCACGGATGACCTCGTAGTCCTCCCCCGGCTGGCCGAGGTTCACGGTCAGGCAGACAACCTGGGCGCGGTACTCGTCCTGGATCCACTTCAGCATCACGCTCGTGTCAAGGCCGCCTGAGTAGAGCAGCAGCACGCGGCTCACCACCGCCGGATCGGCCTCGTAGGACGCGGTCCGGGGGAAGGAGATCGGGTCAGCCTCAGCGCTCACAGACGCCAAGGCTACCGGTGTCCGTGCTTCTTCTTGGGCTTCGGCTTGTGCAGCGTGATGGCGGTGAACTGCTGGGCGAGCTGGCGTAAGCCGGCTGCGTTGCCGACCGCGACGACGAACTCGACGCGCTCATAAGGCAGCCTGGTCGCGGATGCCTGATAGACACCCGCGGAGACCGGGACTACGGGCATACTGACCGTGGCCGTGCGGTGACAGATGGGCCGCTTGGCACGGCTGCCGCGGCGTTTGTGCTTCTTGAGCGGGCATTTGGCGAGGACCTGAAAGTTCGCCGTGGCCTGCAGCGTGAGCGCCACCGCGTTGGGATCTGAGGCCGTGATCTTGAGCGTGCATGTCTGCAGGCGACATTTCCGGCCGACGATCGACGACACGGGGGGCGCGGTGTCCGCGGCGATCGGGGGTGTCGTGCCGCTGCGCAGCGTGCTAACACCGCCGGGGTTCGAGGCCTGGACTATGCACACGATCGGAGCGCCGACCACGGTCGCGGGAGGGGTGAAGACGTTCCCCGGCCCGCTCTGCAGCACCTGTGCGGTCGAGTTGTCGACCTGGAAGGTGTAGGTGAACGACGGACCTTCGCTCCATCCTCCCGGCTCGCACGTCAAGGGGCTGAAGTCGACCGGGGCGGCGCCGACCGCTTTGAGCACAGGCGGCGTGACCGGCCGTGCGGCCACCGGAGGCGCTTCGCTGCCTTCGACGAAGGCGCGAACCTCCGGCGCGGCGAGATTCGAAAAGCCGTCGGGCTGACCTACCGGGCATTCCTTGGGCCCGAAGTCCACGGTCCCCACCTGAACCGCCGGGGCACCCTCGGTCAACGGGCCACCGCTATCTCCTTGACACGTCGCCGAGCTCGCCGACTGCGTACACAGCAGCACGGCGGAGTTGATTCCGACCGAGTTCCGGCACGCATCGCTGCCGATGGCGGTGAGCGCCGCCGAGTAGAGCTTGCCGTTGGGTTCGTGGCCAGGACCTTCGGCGCCTTCCTCCTTGCCATATCCGCTGACCGACAGCGGGGTTCCCGGCGCCGGCGTGGCGCCAGTCGGGACGAGCGCGATGGCCTGGGCATTGCGTGCCGCCGACAGTTCGAGCGGAGAGGAGAGTTCGAGCACCGCCACGTCGTCTTTGATGTTCGGCAGGACGGTGTAGTAGGGGTGGGTACGGAGGCTTTTGACGCCCCTCGCTTGAGCGGTAGCGGGTGAGACCCCCACCCCCACCACCACTTCGGATGCACCCGCGATGACGATCAGATCTTCCGCCGGATATGGGGTCGTGGTGCCCTCGTGGTCGACGCAGTGAGACGCGGTGAGGATATGACTCGCGTCGAGAATCGAACCACCGCAGCTGGCCGCTTTCCCTTCCGCTTCGAGCAGCACGAAGACCTGCCAGGGAAACTGGGAGATCGAGGATTCCTGACCGCCGATGATGTACGGCACGAGCGTCCGGCCCGTGAATGGTGAGACACCCGGCGAAGCGTCTGCGGGAGCAGTATCGAGCGCCGCCAGACTGACAGACGTCGCAATGGCAACCAGCGTCACGCAGGTGAGATGGCGAGCCGCGATGAACAGGTCGTAGGCCATGAGGACCCTATGATTATCGAAGTCCACGCGGCGTGCGTTACCAACGATTCACGCGGCGCGTTCACCACGAAGCGCGGGCCGTGGATGCTTGCCCCGAGGTCGACGATCGCGCATGCCTTGCGCCCGACCGGTCAATCCTCAAGCGCTGCGCCCAGCCGCTCGAGCGCCTGGTCGACCTCGTCCCGGCCGATCGTCAGCGGCGGCAGCAGCCTGACGGTGGTCGGACCCGTGGCGTTCACGACCAGTCTCCGCTCGAGCAGCGCGCGGCGTGTCACTTCGGGCGCCCCCACGTCGAGCTCACACGCGAGCATCAGCCCATGCCCGCGCACTGAAAGGACGTGGGGAAGTCGCTCGAGCCCAGCCGCGAGATCGTGGCCGAGCTCGCGCACGCGCGCCAGCAGCGCCGGGTCGTCGGTCACCTCGAGCGCCGCCAGCCCAGCCGCCGCGACCACGGGGCCGCCCGCGAAGGTGGAGCCGTGATCGCCCGGTTGCAGCACGTCTGCCAGCCGCTCGCCGGTGACGAGGGCGCCGATCGGCAGCCCTCCGCCGAGGGCCTTGGCGACGGTGATCGCGTCGGGTGCCACGCCGGTCTGCTCATAGGCCCACAGCGTTCCCGTGCGACCCATCCCGCACTGGATCTCGTCGAACACAAGCGCCGCGCCGTGCTCGTCGCAGGCCGCGCGGGCGGCCCGCAGGAGATCCTCGGAGAGCACGTTCACCCCGGTCTCGCCCTGGATCGGCTCGAGCAACACCGCGGCGGTGCGATCGTCGACCGCGTCCGCGATCGCCTCGGGCGTGGGCTCGACCGCGCGAAAGCCCGGGACCAGTGGGGCGAACGGGGCCTGCTTGGACTCCTGGGGCGTCGCCGACAGCGCTCCATAGGTGCGCCCGTGGAAGGCACCGTGCACGACCACCACTTCCCCCCCAGCGCGGGCCTTGCGCGCGAGCTTGATCGCCGCCTCGTTGGCCTCCGCGCCCGAGTTGCAGAAGTACACCTTGCCCCCGAGGCTCGACTGCGACAGGCGCTCGGCGAGGCGCATCGCCGGCTCGGTGTAGAAGAGGTTGCTCGCGTGCATCAGCCGCCCGAGTTGCTCGCGCGCGGCCTCGACCACGCGTGGATGGCAGTGACCGAGGTTCGTCACAGAGATACCGCAGAGGAAATCCAGGTACTCGTTGCCCTCGGCGTCCCACAGCAAGGGGCCCTCGCCGCGCACGAACTCCACCGGAAAACGCGCATAGGAGGGAATCACTCGCGCGCGCTCGAGCACCTGCAAGTCGCTCACCGTCATGACGCTCCACCGATCTTGGTTCCGATCCCATCGTTGGTGAACAGCTCGAGCAGCAGCGAGTGCGCTCTGCGGCCGTCAAGGATATGCGCCGCGCTCACGCCGTGGTGAATCGCATCGACGCACGCCGCGAGCTTTGGCCGCATCCCCCCGCTCTGCTCCTCGAGCGCCCGCTGCACCTGCTCCACGCTCGCCTGTCCGATCAGGCTGTCCGGGTCGCTCGGATCGCCGAGCCACCCGGGGACGTCGGTGAGGAAGACGACCTTGTAGGCGCCGATCGCACCCGCCACCGCTCCCGCGGCCTCGTCGGCGTTGACGTTGTAGGAGTGTCCCTCCCGGTCGGCGCCCACCGAGGCGATCACCGGTATGTAGTCGCTCGAGATGTGCTCGATCACGCTGACGTTCACGCGCTCGATCCGTCCGACGAAGCCGATGTCCTCTCCTCCCGGCGCGGTGCGCCGCGCCACTCTGAACAGCGAGCCGTCGTCGCCGCACAACCCGACCGCGGGCTGCCCATGACGGTTCAGGCGCAGGACGATCTCCTTGTTGACCTTCCCGACGAGCACCATCTTCGCCACCTCGACCGTGTCCGGATCGGACACCCGCAGGCCCCCGACGAACTCGACCGGCAGACCGAGCCGCTCCATGTAGGAGGTGATGTCCGGTCCACCCCCGTGCACGACGATCGGGTTCAGCCCGACGTACTTGAGCAGCACCACGTCGCGCGCGAACTCCTCCCGCAGCGCCGGATCCTCCATCGCGGCGCCGCCGTACTTGATCACCACCGTCTTTCCGTGAAACTCCCTGATGTACGGGAGCGCCTCGAGCAGCGTGCCTACGTCGCGCATCGCGTCGTCCTCTGGTTCGTATGGACTGTCAAGAGGTTCATGTCGTGTAGTCGGCGTTGATCGTCACGTACTCATGCGAGAGATCCGAGAAGAACACCTCGGTCTCGGCGCCCTCCCCCGGCAGCTCGATCTCGTATTCGACTTCCTTCGCCTTCAGGGCCACGGCCAGGGCATCCTCGTCGTAGGTGATCGCAGCACCGGCCGTGCACACGGGGATGCCCTCGAGCGTGATGTCGACAGCCAGCGGGGCAGTGCCGGGCAGCGCCGCCCCGACCGCTTGCACGATCCTTCCCCAGTTAGGATCGCCACTGTGCAGGGCCGCCTTCACGAGCGGCGAGTTGGCGACGGCGCGCGCCGCCGCCTCGGCGGCCTCCAGGTGACCCCCGCGCACGACGACGCGCGCGATCCGCGCCGCGCCCTCGCCGTCCACCACCATCAGGATCGCCAGCTGGCGCAGCAGCGCGTCGAGCGCCTCGCCGAAGCGCAGCTCGTCCTCTGACTCCGACTCGATGCTCACGCCGCCAGCGCCCGAGCACATCAGGATCGCGATGTCGTTCGTCGAGAGCTGTCCGTCGACCGACACACGATCGAACGAGCGCTTCACGCACACGCCGAACAGCAGCTCGGCGGTCTCCGGCACGAGCGCCGCGTCGGTCTGCACGAAGCAGAACATCGTCGCGAAGCGCGGCGAGATCATCCCGGCGCCCTTGCACTGCGCGGTCAGCCGCACCGGACCGCCGGACAGCTCGACCTCGAGGCACGCGCGCTTCTCGAACGCGTCGGTCGTCTGGATTGCCTGCTGGAAGTCGCCGTCGCCGTCACCGCTCAACCTGCCGCGGGCCTCGAGGATGCCTTTCAGCATCTTCTCCACCGGCAGGTGGTGACTGATCCCACCCGTCGACGCGAGCGCGACCTCGGCCTCGTCGACCCCCACGGCGACAGCGGCCGCCCCCTGGGTCTTCGCGGCGTCGTCCAGGCCGCGCCCGCCGGTGGCCGCGTTCGCGCAGCCCGAGTTGGCCAAGATCGCCCGCAGCGAGCCGAGCCGGCAGCGCTCCTTCGTCACGAGCACCGGCGCCGCCGGCGTTCCCGTCGCGGTGAAGCGCACAGCGCTCACCGGGCGCTCTGAATCGCACACGAGCAGACCGAGGTCGGGATTGCCGCTGGGCTTGATCCCGCACGCCACCCCAGCGGCGCGGAAGCCGGCGGGCAGCCCCGTGCCCGGCCCGAGGTCGCGCACGTGCGCGGGCGCCGGCACCCAGCGCGAGTGGAAGAACGGCTGTGGCGGTCCCGCGGCGCTCCGATCGCCCCAGACGTCTTTGCCTGCGCTCACAACAGACCTACCGAACACGACCCAGCGCCGCCATGTGCGTTCATGCCAGACCCTCGGTCTCCGGGTAGCCAAACATCACGTTGAGGTTCTGCACCGCCTGCGAGGAGGTTCCCTTCCACAGGTTGTCGATCGCCGCGAACACCAGCAGCTTGCCCGTGTGCTCGTCCGCGGCGGCGAAGATCCGGCAGAAGTTCGTCTCGCGCACCTCGAGCACCCCGGGCGGTCGCTCGACGAGCTCGACGAACGGCTCGTTCTCATACGCACTCGCCAACAACTCGCGCAGCTCCTGCCCGGCGACCGGCCGTGTTGGCGTCACGTAGCAGCTCACCAGCTCGCCCTGGTCGAGCGGCACGAGGTGAGCCTGGAACTGGACCGCCGTCCCTGATCCGAGCAGGCTCAGCTGCTCCTCGATCTCGGGTGTGTGCCGGTGCGCGGCGACCTTGTACGGGACGATGTTCTCGCCCGCCATCGACATGTGCGTCGTCTCGTCGAACGTGCGCCCGGCCCCTGAGATCCCCTGCTTGGCGTCGATCACCACGTCGGCGATCAGCCCGGCGCGGGCGAGCGGCGCAAGCGCCAGCACCGACGCCGTCGGATAGCAGCCGGGGTTGGCGACGATTCCCGCGCCCGCGATCTGCTCGCGGTGGAGCTCGGTCAGCCCGTACACCGCCTGCTCGAGCAGCTCCGGGCGAGGATGCTCTCCATACCAGCGCTCATACGTAGCGCGCGAGGCCAGCCGGAAGTCGGCGCTCAGGTCGATCACCCGCGCGCCGTGCTCGCGCAGGGTGGCGACGGTGGGAGCGGCAGCGGCGTGCGGATATGCCACGATGGCCGCCTTCACGTCGCCGAGCGCGTCGATGTCGAGCGGCTCGATCGTCAGCGGCACGCGATAACGCGGGTAGAGGTCGTCAAGGCCCCTGCCCTGCTCCGAGCGCCCGGTCACCGCGACGAGCTCGAAGCGGGGATGGCGCCACAGCAAATGCGCGGCCAGTGCCCCGGCGAACCCGGTCGCGCCAGCCACGATCACCCGCGGCGCGCCGGGCGCCGCACTCTGTGTGAGGTGCTCAGACACGCAGCTCCCCTCCCAGCTCGCCGAGCGCCGCGATGATTCGCTCGTACACCGGAGCCACGTCCTGGTCGGTGAGCGTTCGCTCGGGCGCGCTGAACGACAGCGCCAGCGCCAGCGAGCGCCTGCCCTCTCCCACCTGCGCGCCCATGTAAACGTCGAACACACTCGCGTCCTCGAGCATCTCCCCCGCCGCCTCACCTACGCACGCGAGCGCTTGCGCGGCGGAGACCGCAGCAGGCAACGTCACCGCGAGGTCTCGGCGCAGCGAGGGAACCGACGCAAACGCCTGGAACGAGATCACCGGCGGCGAAGCAGCGGCCAGCTTGCCCACGTCGACCGCGAACGCCACGGCGCGCTCGAGATCCCACGCGCGCGCGACGAGCGGGTGCACCTCGCCCACGAACCCAAGCTGGCCGATCTCCGCCCTGTCCCCTGCCGCCAGCACGGCGGCGCTGCGTCCGGGGTGCAGGAACGGCCACGTCCGCGGCTCAACAGACCACTCCACGTGGAGCTTGTCGAGTAGTCCGCCGAGGAGCGCCTTGGCGGCGAAGAAGTCCCCCTCGACCGCCGGTCCGCGCCAAGAGGCCGGGGTAAGCGCCCCGCTCAGCAGCACGCCGAGTCCATGGTGCTCGCTCGTGCTGGTTTGACTATCCGCGAGCGCGCCGCCCTGTGCCAGCCGGTACACGGTGCCGGACTCGAAGATCGCCACGTTCGGGCCATTGCGCGCGACGTTGTGACGGGCCGCGTCGAGCAGCGAGCCGAGCAGCGTCGGGCGCATGATCGACTGAGCCTCCGAGAGCGGGTTCTCGAGCCTGACCACGCTCCGCATCGGATGGTCCTGCGGCAAGCGCAGCCGATCGAGCAGCCCGGGATCGGTGAAGCTCCAGCCGACCACCTCGTGCAGCCCGCGGCCGACCATCGCGTCCTCGGCGGCGCGGCGCACCCGTTGGGCGTGGTCGAGCATGCCCGCGGCGTTGCGGCGGGCGGGTAGCGTCGCCGGCAAGCGATCGACGCCGTCGATGCGCGCGACCTCCTCGATCAGGTCGACCTCACGCGTGACGTCCTCACGCCGCAACGCCGGTACGGTCACCTCAAGACCCTCCTCCACGCGCTCGACCCCGAAGCTCAGCGCCCGCAGAATCTGCTCCTGGCGCTCTCTCGCCACCCCAACGCCGAGGATCGCCTCGACGCGGCGATCGCGCAACCGGATCACCCGCGGAGGGGGCAATGGTGCGGCGACGTCGATTGTCCCCGGCACGGCCCTCGCTCCGCACAGCTCCACCATCAGACGGCTCGCCACAGCCTGCGCGTGCAGGCACTGCTCCGGCTGAAGGCCCTTCTCGAAGCGGCCTGACGCCTCGCTGCGCAGCCCTAGCTTCCACGAGCTGCGGTGGATGTTCGGCCCACTCCACGTGGCGACCTCCATCAGCACCCGCCGCGTGTCCGCCTGCACCTCAGAGCGCGCGCCGCCCATCAGCCCCGCGATCGATGTCGGGCCCGCGGCGTCCGCGATCACGACCGTCTCTGCGTCGAGCGTCCGCGCCTGTCCGTCGAGCGTCTCCACTGCCTCGCCCTCGCGCGCGCGCCTGACTGTCAACCGTCCTCCCGCCACACGGTCGAGGTCGAATGCGTGCAGCGGCTGGCCGCTCAGCAGCATCGCGTAGTTCGTGATGTCCACCACGTTTGAGATCGGCCGCTGCCCGGCGGCCATCAACCGCGCCTTCAGCCATGGCGGAGACTCGGCGACCGTCACATCCTCGAACACCCGTGCGGTGAAACGCCGACACAGCTCAGGACACTCGACCGCCACCTCCGCGCCGGCGAGCTTACTGACCTGCTCGTGGCTGCTCGTCTCCTGGCCGCTCGTCGTGGGATCCGCGTCCCATGGTGGCGGGCTAAGCGCAGCTCCCGTCGCCGCGTGGAGCTCGCGCGCGATTCCGTAGACGCCGAGGCAGTCAGGGCGGTTGGGCGTGATCTCGAGCTCGATCACCTCCGTGGCGATCGGCAGCACCTCGCTCAGCGGCGTGCCCGGCGCAAGGTCACGCGCCGCCGCAGGAGCGTGGCCATCCGAGGGAGCGTGGCCATCGGTGGGAGTGTGTTCATCCGTGGGAGCGGAGAGTCCGTCCGCGCCACCGGTCGGTGTCGGCTCGAGCACCATGATCCCCGCCTCGCTTTTGGCCTCGATCGCCAGCTCGGCCGCGGCGAGGATCATCCCTTCCGAGGGCACGCCCCGCAGCTTCGCCTGCTTGATCTTCGTCCCGTCCGACATCACCGCGCCCGGCAGCGCGACCGCGACGGTCTGCCCCGCCGCCACGTTCGGCGCACCGCATACGATCGTCGCCAGCTCATCCGCGCCCGTCGCTCCAAGGTCGACCTTGCACACCCTCAGCCGGTCGGCGTCGGGATGGGGTTCCACCGCGCGCACGCGCCCCACCACGAACCGCTCGACGCTGCCGACGCCGTGGTGATGAATCGCCTCGACCTTCGTCCCGGTCATCGTCAACCGCTCCTCGATCCCGTCCACGTCGAGCTCGGGATCGCAATACTCGCGCAGCCAGTCCACCGGCACTCTCATCAGAACTGTCCCAGGAACTTGAGGTCGTTCTCGTAATACAGCCGCAAATCGGGGATCCCATGCTTGAGCATCGCAATCCGCTCGACCCCCATGCCCCACGCGAAACCCTGCACCTTCTCGGGGTCATACCCAGGTGCGTTCCGCTCTGTCGTCGGCACGTGCGCATACACGTTCGGGTCGACCTCTCCAGCGCCCAGCACCTCGAGCCAGCCCTCCCCCTTGCACAGGTAACAGCGCGACCCGTCGCGCAGGAAGCCCTTGCCCTCGCAGTGAAAGCACGACACGTCCACCTCGACGCTCGGCTCGGTGAACGGAAAGAAGTGAGGACGCAGCCTCACATCGCGCCGCTCGCCGAACACCGCGCGCGCGAACACCAGCAGCGTGCCCTTCAGGTCCGCCAGCGTGATGTCCTCGTCGACCGCCAGCCCCTCGATCTGGTGAAACTGAGGGGTATGGGTGGCATCGGAGTCCGGCCGGAACACCCGCCCCGGCACCACCACGTACAAGGGCGGCGGATGGGCCTCCATCGCGCGCACCTGCATCGGTGAGGTGTGCGTGCGCAGGACGAGCTCCTCAGAGGCGCTCACCGATCCACTTCCGCTCTGCCTGCCCCCGTCGCGAGCACCACGCTCGCTCGCTTCCCGTGCGCCACCCGCGCTCTCTGAGCGCTGGACGTAGAAGGTGTCAGTCCGCGCGCGCGCGGGATGGGTTGGACTGTGGTTAAGCGCGTCGAAGTTGTAGTGCACGGTCTCCACCTCCGGCCCTTCCATGACCGTGAAGCCCAGCCCGAGGAAAATGTCCTCGAGCTCGCGCATGGTGCTCGTGAGCACGTGCAGACGACCGGCCGGCTGCGGTGGCGCGCCGGGGAGCGTGACATCCACCCGGTCCTCCTCCAGCCGGCCCTCGAGCTCTGCGTCGCCGATCTGCGCGACGCGCGACTCGATCAGCGCCTCCAGCGCACGCCGGGCCTGGTTGGCCATTCTGCCCACCTCGCCCCGCTGCGTCGGCTCCAGATCTGCGACGCCGCGCAGCAGCTGTGGCAGCTCCGCCTTGCGCCCGAGATAGCGCACCCGCAGCTCCTCCAGCGCCTCGCTCGACGCCGCCGCCGAGATCGCCGTCTCGGCCTCCGTCCTCAGCTGCTCGATCCGCTCGATCATGACGCCGTGACCCTAGATGGTCGGCGGGTCATCTCGTACAACGCCACCGTCGCCGCCATCGCCGCGTTCAGCGACTGCGACTCGATCGCGATCCGCGCCGCCCGCTCGCACGCCGCCACGACCTCCTCCGGAAGGCCCTCCCGCTCGGCTCCCACCAGCAGCGTGACCGTGCCGGTGGCGCTGACGAGGCCCGCCCCCTCCTCAGCCCCGCCATCTCCACGGGTGCCCTCTCCGGGCCCTCGCAAGATCTCCTCCGCGTCGGCGACCAGCGCGATCCGCTCTCCAGGCAGCTCTCCCACGTCGCTCACCCGCGCCACGGCGACCGCGAAGATCGCGCCCATGCTCGCGCGCACCGCCTTCGGCGAGTGGGGATCGGCGCAGCCGGGGCCCAGCGCGACGCAACTCGCGCCGAACGCCTGCGCGGAGCGCAGCGCCGTGCCGACGTTGCCCGGATCTTTCACCCCATGCAGATACAGACACAACGGCCCTTGCGGCCTGGGCTCCCAGCGCTGCTCATACACACCGATCACCCGTGTGCCCGATCCCAGCGTCGAGACGGCCGCGAGCGCTTGCGGCTCGACGTCGACGAACTCCTCGCCGCCGATATCCGTGCCCGCAACTCGATAGCCCTCGAGCGTCCTGCGCCCGGCGCGGGCGGCCGCCGCGATCAGGTCCTCGCCCTCGACGAGAAACCTGCCACTGCGCTCGCGCTCGCGCTTGGTCTGCAGGCGCCGCAGGGCCTTCAAACGGGGATTTTGGGGGGATGCGATGTGGGTCATGTTCCTCACTGCTTGGGACACAAAAAAAGCGCCGTCCTTTTCAGGAGCGACGCCCGGGAGGCTCTGCGATGTCGGCGCTTGGCTACGCTGCCGACGCCTCGCGGGCGGTGGAAGAGGTGGCCGCCGAGGCATCCAGCGCCTCGCGGGAGACCTCCACAAAACGTCGGAACGTCTCAGCGTCGCGCACCGCGACGTCAGCCAGCACCTTCCGGTCGAGCTCCACGCCCGCCAGCGACATTCCCCGCATGAACTGCGAATAGCTCATCCCGTTGATCCGCGCCGCGGCGTTGATCCGCGTGATCCACAGGCGCCGGAAGTCGCGCTTGCGGTTGCGCCTGTCGCGATACGCGTACGCGTCCGCCTTCAGCAGCGCCTCCTTGGCGCGCTTGTAGTTCGAGTGCGCCTCGCCGCGGAACCCCTTCGTCAACTCGAGCGTCGCGCGGCGCTTCTTGCGCGCGTGAACCGAGCGCTTGACCCTGGTCACTTGCCCACCCCGAGCATCCGCTTGATCCGCGGGACGTCATGATCATTGATCATCTTCGGCCCCCCCAGCGCACGCTTCTTTTTCGGCGACTTCTTCTCGAGAATGTGGCTCGTGAAGGGGTGCCGACCGCGCACCTTGCCGGTGCCGGTGACTTTAAAGCGCTTCTTCGCGCCGGAGTGGGTCTTCATCTTGGGCATCGCTAGCCGACGATTATGGCACGGCGGTGCCGGCAGCGGCGTCCTCGCCCTCCGCGGGAGCCGACTCGGCCGACTCGGGCGCGGCCTCCGGTGCTGATGAGGCGGCTGGGGCGGACGCGGGCTCGGATGGGTCCGCCGACTCGGGTGCCGGTGCAGACTCTGCCGGCTCGGAAGCGGGCGCCGACTCCGTCGGTATCGAGTCGGAGTCAGACTCCGACCCCGGCGTGGGCGCGGCCTGAGCTCCGCTGCGACCATTGCCCCCCGGCCCCTCGATCGCCGCCGAGGCAACATCGCCGACGTGACCGGCCGAGTGCGACTCCACGTGGGCGTCCTCCCCCTCCGCGAGGCCTGCCAGCACGGCTTTCGACGGCGCCATCATCATCGTCATGTTGCGGCCTTCCTGCATCGGACGCTGCTCGACCACGCCCAGCTCCGCGAGCTCCTCGGCCAGGCGGTCGAGGATCGCCGTCCCGCGCTCGGGATGCGTCACCTCGCGCCCGCGGAACATGATCGTGACCTTCACCTTGTCCTTGTGCCGCAGGAATCGCTCGACGTGGTGCTTCTTCGTGTCGTAGTCGTGCTGGGCGATCTTCGGGCGAAACTTGATCTCCCGCACCGTGATCTGCTGCTGGTGCTTCTTCGCCTGCTTGACCTTCTGCGCCTGCTCGTACTTGTACTTCGAGTAGTCCAGCACGCGGCACACCGGCGGCCGCGCCTCCGGCGCGACCTCGACCAGATCGAGGTCGCGCTCCTGCGCGAAGCTCAACGCATCCACCGTCTTCAACACGCCGACCTGGTTGCCCTCGTCGTCGATCAACCGGACCTCGGGCACGCGAATGCGCTCGTTGATCCTCGTCGTATCCCGCTCGGGCGGGCGCCGGTCGAACCTGCGGGGAACCGGCACTAGCTGTCCTTGCCGCGCGTCAAGCTCGAGTTACGCGCGGTGCTGTGAGGTGGAGGAGCTTCAACGGGGGCGAGTATACCGACGCGCCTGTCCCACGCAACCCTGTCCGGCAGACGTACCACGCCAGTGTCGAGAGCGCTCGTCTTCGAGCACCCGCTCCCGACCGGGATCACGCCGCTCCTCGCTCGCCCTGCGGCTCGCCCTCCAGATCATCCGCGTGCGCCCCGCCGCGCGATCTCCCGCTCAAGGCGCCCGGTCAGATCCTCGACCGACATCCCGCCCGTGTCTCCCTTTCCGTGCTCGCGCACGGACACCGTCCGCTCCTGCTCCTCGCGCTCGCCGACGATCAGCATGTAGGGGATCTTCCGCAGCTCCGCCTCGCGGATCTTGCGTCCGATCGACTCGCTGCGATCGTCGAGCTCCACGCGCACGCCGCGCGCGCGCAGCGCGTCTCTCACCGTCGTCCCGTACTCGTTGAAGCGATCGGCCACCCCCAGCACGATCGCCTGCACCGGCGCAAGCCACAGTGGCAGCTCGCCGGCGTAGTGCTCGAGCATGATCCCGATGAAGCGCTCATAGGAGCCAAACAGCGCGCGATGGATCATCACCGGCCGGTGCTCTGCGTTGTCAGCGCCCGTGTAGCTCAGCTCGAAGCGCTCGGGCATCGAATAGTCGAGCTGCACCGTTCCCAACTGCCACGAGCGCCCGAGCGAGTCGGTCATGTGCATGTCCACCTTCGGCCCATAAAACGCCCCGTCGCCGGGATTCAACTCGTACCCGAGCCCTTGCGCGTCCAATGCGCTTGACAGCGCCCGCTCGGCGCGATCCCACATCTCATCGCTGCCCACGCGCTGCTCCGGGCGCGTCGAGAGCTCAAGCCGCACGTCGAAGTCGAACAGCGCATACGTCGCGAACGCGAACTCCATGCAGCCCCTCACCTCCTCCTGCACCTGCTCCTCGGTGCAGAAGATGTGCGCGTCGTCCTGCGCGAAATGCCGCACCCTCAGCAGTCCGTGCAGCACCCCCGAAGGCTCGTTGCGATGCAACAGCCCGGGCTCTGAATAGCGCACCGGCAGGTCCCTGTAGGAGTGACGCTGGCTCTTGAACAGCTGCGCATGCCCTGGGCAGTTCATCGGCTTGACGCCCATTTCCCGCTCCTCCACGTTCACCGTGAACATGTTCTCCCTGTACTTCCCCCAGTGACCGGACGTCTTCCACAGCTCCGCGTCGTAGATCTGCGGGGTCTTCACCTCGCTATATCCACGCGCGAGTCCCATCTCCCGCGAGGCCCCCACGAGCGCATTCCACACACTCGTGCCCGCGGGTAGCCAGAAGGCCGCGCCGGGCGAGACGTCCGAGAACGTGAACAGCCCGAGCTCGCGTCCCAGCTTGCGGTGGTCGCGCGCCTTCGCCTGCTCGATCCGCTCGAGGTGCTCCTCGAGCGCCGCCTGCTTGAAGAACGCCGTCCCATAGATCCTCGTCAACATCGTCCGCGTCGAATCCCCTCGCCAATACGCACCGGCCACCGACTGCAGCTTGAACGCGCCCACGCTCGCCGTGCTCGGCGCGTGCGGGCCCCGGCAGAGATCGGTGAACGGCCCGTTCGTGTACAGCGACACGCTCTCCAGCGGACTGTCCGGGGTGGCTTTTGCGACGAGGTCGTCGATCAGCTCGACCTTGTAGTCCTGCCGCTCCCGCGCGAAGCGCTCGCGTGCCTCTCCCGGGGATACGTCCTGTCGCTCGAACGCCTCCTTCGCGCGCACGTGCGCGCGCATGCGCTCTTCGATCCGCGGGAAGTCCGCCTCGGAGATCGCCACCCCCTCGGGAAACTCGAAGTCGTAGTAGAACCCGTCTTCGATCGGCGGTCCGATCGAGATCTTCACGCCCTCATACAGCTCCATCACCGCCGCCGCCAGCACGTGCGCGGCGTCGTGCCTGATCAGCTCGAGCGCCTCGCCGCTCTTCTCCGTGACGATCGCGATCCTCGCCCCGTCGGACAGCGGGCGGGCCAGGTCGCGCAACTCCGGATCGATGCTTCCCCCCGCTCCATCCGCCGTCACCTCGACCGCCAGCGCCGCGCGCGCGAGACCCGGTCCGATCGCCGCGGCGGCGTCGGCGCCCGTCGCGCCGTCCGCCAGCTCGAGCGCCTTTCCGTCTGGCAGTGTCACGGTGACCGGCATGCGCCTCGTAGGAGATCAGATCGGCGCCCGTGACAGCCGGGCCGTGCACGCAAGGCGACGCGCTCACTTCCTCTCGCGCCCATCCCGCCACCGATCTGAGGTCCGCATTTGCGAGACCATTCAGAAACACTGACTGCGGACAGTCGTCTACATCTGCCATCATCGCCGAATGAAAAACGAAGAGCGGCTCTCCATCTCAATCACCCTCTCTCCGACCCAAGTCGACGACGTCGTGCGGGCCGCCTCCCAGGGTCGCGCACCGAGCATCTCCACGCTGATTGCCAACTCGCTCGCCTCGCCGCTCGGGTCAGACGAACGCGACCCGCCCGCCTCCTCCTCGCCAAACGGCGAGGCCGTGTCGGGCGGATACCTCCCGATCGACGCGATCGATCCGCGGATGTCCCGCTCGCTGCTGCGCGGACTCTCGCTCCTCACCTGCTTCGGTCCAAACGGCGACGCACGGGGAATCGTAGAGCTCGCCGCCGAGCTCGGCATGAGTCCCAGCACCGCCCACCGCTACGCCGTCACGCTCGTCGAGCTGGGCCTGCTCGAGCGCTGTCCCGACACGCGCAAGTACCGGCTGCCCGGCGCCCGGGCCGCTCGAAAACGCTCTCGTCGGGCGTCCTAGACGCCGGCGCCGGAGCACACGGCTCCGGCGCCGACCTGCCAACGCCGTCTGTGGGGATGGCGCGACAGCAGCAGGCTACCAGCAGCCAGATGACTGGATTTGGCTACTGAGAGCATGCGATGTTTCTGATTATGTCGGCTCCCGCACAGATAGATCTGGCCCTCGCCGTCGCCCTCCGAAGCCTGCGTCTCGAAGGCGGTCACACCCAGGAGGACCTCGCCCACGACGCCCGTCTGACGGTCGCCGCTCTCGCCCGGATCGAGCGCGGTCAGGCCAATCCGACGTGGGCCACCATCATCCGCATCGCCGCCGCCCTCGACATCGACCTCGTCCAGCTCGGAGAAGCCGTCGAACGGGCCAGGGGCGACAGCTAGAGGCGTGATGTGCGGAATCGCCGGCCGGCGCCTCGTTCCTAAGCAGTAGGCGCCTTCGCCGTGACAGGCACCTTCGCCGTGACGATCCACGTCGACGCCGGGGCCGTTACGCCATCTGGTCCGACCCACTCCTCAAGGCCCTCGCGCAGCGCCTCGGCGACATGCTCGTGCAGGTGCGCGGCTCGCTCGCCCGCCAGACGCAGGATCTCCCCGGCCGGGCCGAGGCTCATCACGAACTCCACCGCCTCGTCCATGTCCACGCCGATCGTGACTGGCAAATCGCAGCGTCGCAAGGCGATCTCCTGAAAGCCGGCGCTCACCAATATTCCGCTCGTCGTGTCCGCGTTGCCCATCGAGAACGGACCCGGACCGCAGGTCGGCTCGTCGTACTCCTCGGGCTTCTTCACGAACCGCTCGGTGATCGTCTGCGCACGGTAGACCCAGTCGTTCTCGATCTTCCCTCGCCACACCACCATCACGAGCCTTCCCCCCGGGAGGAGCGCCTGGCGGACGTTCCGCAGCGCGGCGACGGGGTTCGCGAAGAACATCGTCCCCATCTGCGAGAACGCCAGATCGAAGCGGTCCTCGAACGCCGTCGTCTCGACGTCGGCGACCGCGAAGCGCACGTTCTCGGTCCCCGCGCCGTCCGCCTCCCCGCTCGCGGTCTCCACGAACCGTGGCGAAACATCGACGCCGAGCGCCGCCCCGGTTGGCCCGACGAGCTCGGCTAGGCGCCGAGTCGTCTCGCCGAATCCGCAACCGACGTCCAGCACCCGCTCGCCGGGGCGCGGAGCGGCGAGCCGCAGGCCCTCATCGCCATGGGCGCCGAGACCCGCCGTCAAGAGATGGCGATAGCGGACGAAGGTGTCGTACAGCGGCCCATCCCAGGCCCGAATCGCCTCCTCGTTGGCGGATGCGATCTGAGCCTGCTCCATGCCGGCATGCTAAGTCACTTCGCGCGTGCGCGCAAAGGTGAATACAAGCCGCTACACGAGCCTGCGGGATCGGATCCGTCCGCAGATCCCTTTCACTCCGCAACAGCTTCTACCCGGCGATAGCTTCCCGTCGGCGACACTTGCTCAGCGCCTACCGTGGGTCGGCGCGATCCAGGTTCCAGTGACGCGACGTCGAGCACATCCACAGCCACGACTCCTCGTCCGCCGCATGCGCGCGCGGCACGATGTAGAAGCGCGTGATCGTGCGCTGGCCGCCCTCGTGATCGCCGTAGAGGATGTCGATGCTCATCGGCGCACGCGCCTGGATCGAGTCTCGCAGCGGCTGGTACAGCGAATCGTCCGTGTCGCGAAGCGCCGCCTGCCAGAAGCTGACGTCGCCCGCCGGCACATACAGGTCTCGCCCGAGACGGCGAAAGTCCTCGACCGGCGTCGGCGGCGTATTCGCAGTCGCCCGCTGCGTCAACACGTGCCACCCGTGCAAGACCGCCAGGCCGGAGGCCACGTTGCGCAGCGGGATCGATAGGTACAGGTTGCCCTCTGCCTCCTGCACGGCCGCCATGCCGTCGCGCAGCACCAGCCAGTGGTCGTCGGCATATCCCACCTTCTGCGCCGGATCCTGCGGCCTGGCGTTGAACAGCACCGGACGCAGACCCACCTTCAACGACTGCTCGGAGATCCGCGCCGCGCGGTTGGCCGAGCGGGTCGCTGAGAACGTGGCCACGGCGAGGATCAGCGTGCCGCCGGCCGTGGCCAGCGAGGCGATCGTGCTCGTATCAGCCATCGCCGTGCAAGTTACTTGAGGTCCTCGCCCACGCGCTCGGAACTCGCGAAGACCGTCGCGCGAGCGCCTCAGCCTGCGGACAGGCGATACACCGGGCCGTCCACCGACACCGCGTACACGCGCCCGGCGGCATCTTCTCCGAACGACCCCATGTCCTTGACCGACAGTCCAACGCCGTGGGCTGCGCTCGACCGGCCGTGGCGCAGGGTCGCCATCTCGATTTCCGCGTGGCACAGGTCGCCGAACAGGTAGCGTCCGTAGAGGCTCGGCAGGGTCCGGTCGCGGACCACATAGCCGCCGATGATCGCGCAGTAGCCCGCACTGTGAGAGGCGACGAGCACCGGCGCGACCGCGTGTGGTGCGGTTCCCGCTCCATTGCGCCGAGTTCCCTCGAACACGCTCCAGCCGTAGTTGGCCCCCGCCCCCGTGCCACGGGGCGCGAAGTCGACCTCCTCCTGCTGGTCCTGACCGACATCTCCGATCACCAGCGCCCCCGTCAGTCGGTCGAAGGAGAAACGCCACGGGTTGCGCAACCCGTACGCCCAGATCTCAGGCCGGACGTTGGCCTGGTGAGCAAAGGGGTTGCCGCTGGGGACCGAATATCCCCCACCGGCCCGCGGGGCGAGGCGCAGAACCTTGCCCAGCAGCGTGTCCCTGTTCTGCCCGTTCCCCTGCGGGTCGCCCTCACTGCCGCCATCCCCCACGCCCACATACAGATCGCCTTCGGGCCCAACCTGGAGCTGACCGCCGTTGTGGTTGGGGTAGCGATGATGGTCGATCACCACGACCGTGCGGGCGCTCGACGGGTTGGCACGGTCGGCGTTGGCGGCCGAGCGTGTCAGCCGATCGACGTGGATGTCCCCGCGACTGTCCGTGTAGTCGACGAACAGCGCCCCGCTGCGCGCATAGTCTGAGGCAAAGGCCACCGACAGCAGTCCCTGCTCGCTGCCGCTCGAGCCCACCTTGCCGGATATGTCCAGAAACGGCGACGCCAGCCGGCGGCCGTCGCGGATGACAGCGATCCGCCCCGCCTTCTCCACCACCAGCAGGGTGTTCGGTTCACCCGGCGGACCAGCCGCATACACCGGCTGATCGAAGTCCCCCAGCTTGACCAGACGCACCCGGTGGGTCCCGCTCGCTGCGCCGCTCGCACCGCCCGCGCGGACGGCGCCGGTTCTAGCGACTTTGCTGGAGCCAGCGACCGCGGCTGTGCCGGGGCCGCCGGGCCGGCCTTGAGAGGCGTCGCTCGACCCTGACCCCGCGCATCCCACAGCGCAGCCGCCCGCCACGGCCACGACCAGCGCGCTGGCGCCGAGCCTGGTCAAAAGCCGGATGTGTGACATCGCACGAGGATCGCAGACCTGTGCAGCCCCCAAGATCAGTCGGCACTCGGGCGCGACAGCCTAGATCCAGTCGCGGCGCCGAAAGGACCAGTAGAGGCCTCCCGAAAGCACGACGATCAGCCCCGTGGAGAACCAGAAGCCCCAATGAGCGCCAAAGCCGGGGTAGGGCAGGTTCTGCCCGTAGAAGCCCGTGACGGCGGTTGGCACCGCGATGATCGCGGCCCAGCTCGTGACCTTCTTCATCACCAGGTTCATGCGATTGCCCTGAATCGTCAGGTTGGTCTCGAGAATCGTGGTCACAAGATCGCGCAGCGACTCGGTCCATTCGGTCGCCCGCAGCACGTGGTCGTAGACATCCTGGTAGTACGGCGTCATCGCCTGATCCAGCACATGCAGGTCCCGGCGCATTAGCGAGTTGACCACCTCGCGCATTGGCAGCACGACCCGTCGCAGCAGGACGAGGCTCTTGCGCAGCTCGAATGATCGTCGCTGAACAGCCGCGTCGTGGGGCATGTCGTCGAACAGCAGGTCCTCGAGCGCCTCGATCTCCGTATCCAGGGACTGCACCGCATCGAAGTGCCCGTCGACGATGCCGTCCAATAGGCCCCAGAGGAGATAGGACACGCCCTGCTCGGCGAGCTCCTTCGATTCGTCCCAGCGACGAACCACCGCATCGATGTCCACGCCCTCGTCCTTGCGGACGGTCACCAGCGCATTTGCCGTGACGAACGCGCCGACCTCGCTCGTGCGCAGCTCTCCGGATTTGGTGTCCAGCTTCACCGAATAGGCGCTAATGAACAGATGCGAGTCGTAGCGGTCGAGCTTCGGGCGCTGATGCTCGTGCACCGCGTCCTCGACCGCCAGCCGATGCAACTGGAACTCCTCGGCGATCGTCGCCAGGTCCTCCTCCGTCGGTCTGCAGTAGTCGAGCCACACGCACGCCCCCTGCTCGCGAATGTGCTCGGAGATGTCCGCCACCGGGAAGTCCTCCAGGACGAGCTTCCCGTCGCGATAGAGCCTTGTTCTGGGCATTCGCGCACGATAGGGGGTGTGGCGGAGGTGTAGCGGCCTGTCGTGGACGTCCTCAAAGTAACGACACACGCCAAGACGGGCCCCACGCCAAGACGATCGTCTGGACCTGTGCCGCCGGGGTGGGAGCGGACCGACTAAGCGGGGTTAGACCGAGCAGGGACGCGAACGGCGATCTGTGCCCACTTCGGTGATCCCCGCCGATGTGATCTTGATCCGAGTCGGCACATTGCCGCGCTCGAGCAGCTTACGGAGCACCGACTCGCCCTTGGATTCTATTCCCGATCGGAGCGGCTCCTCGACCCCATCGGGGTTCAGCGAGTCGGCGATCTGAACGTACACATGCTGTTCGGCGCGGCCATTCTGGACCTTCCAGCGATAGATGTCGCCCGGCGCGCGAAGAACCTTGATCGGAGTAGGTCCCCCGATGATCTCGATATCGCTGGCCATCGCTGCAGCATGACGGGCCAGTGCGAAGACGGAACGGCCGCCTGGCCAGCATCTTTGTGGCGGGTTTGGACATGTGCTGAACGTCGTGCGCGACACGACGACCGCGAGTCCGATCCTTGCTTGGCCCGTGCCCCGGCAGGCCCAGAGGTCGGCACGTCAGGCTTGTTTGCTGCGTAGATCCTCGACTGCACATGGCATGTGTCGATCAAGGATCTCGGGGTCTCCGGTCAGCAGGGTCAGGTTGCGAGCGCAAGCCGTAGCGATCGCGAAGCAATCGCCGAGCGCGATCGGGGTGCTCGCCTTCAGACGGGCTGTCTCGATCATCAGTGCGGTGCCGGGCAGATCCAGCTCGAACGCCTTGCGCAATTCGCCGAGCACGTCATCTGCTTCGGACCGGCCGTGGTCGCGCTCGACCCGGTGGTAAACCTCTACTGCGTTCACCCGGTACGACGCAAGCGACGCTGCCGCACGCGAAGACGGGCACTACGAACCTTGCGGAGCTCAGCACATCCGCTCGCCGAGTCCCTGTGCGAGCCCCAACCACTGCTCGACGCCAATCTGTAGTGGTAGCACCGGAGTACCACGGGCCACCCTGACAAAAAGACCCTGTGAAAGGGCTTGTTCGAATGGGCGATACTGGGCTCGAACCAGTGACCTCCGCCTTGTCGATTCGATCTAGGACGCAAACGACACGGCTCTATGTGGCCGAACCCCAGTATTCATGCGGATTCCAGCCGCCAGGCGATCCTTGTCGGGCGGATAGCCCGTCGTCGTTTGTGGGCAGAATGTGGGCAGGATTGAGGGATACGGAGCGCATCCTGCGCTCTGCCTCGTGCGCCCGCTGGGGCAGCAGATGGCTATAAACGTCCACGGCTTCGGCACCGCTGCGGACCATCCGCAGCGCCTCGTAACTTCGAGCCGTGGCGACGGACGCTCCCAGCACGACTGACCCTGACGGCCGCCTCGTCGTATTCGACGCCGGCACCCGCCAGCACCTTGCGCTTGGCCGCCCCGAGCTCATGGACGAGGTTGACGTCATCCTCGGCGCGGTCGCCCACCCTGATCACCGCATCGAGGACGCAATCCCCGGCCGCGAGCACTTCTACCGCCGCGACCTCGATCCTCGACGCTGGCTGCGCGTCGTCGTAGACTTCAACGATGAGCCAGCGTGGGTCGTGACAGCGTTGGTACAGAACAATCCGCCGCGAGGCTACACGCAATGACCATCACCATCGCCGGCATCTCCTTCGACCATCACCACTACGACGAGCGCGGCGACGTGCTCTACCTCAATGTCGGCGAGCCGCGCCCAGCGGCACGCGGCCTGGAGACCCCAGACGGCCACGCGATCCACTATGACGCGTCGGGTGCCGTAATCGGCATCACGCTGCTAAACGTCCGCCGTACACTCGAACGAGACGGGCAGCTCACCTTGAGCCTCCCGCCCGAGCATTTGGCGGCAGACGATCTACAGCCGATCCTCGCCGCCGCCTGACCGGTCCTCGAGCACGGATCGGGCAGCGCCCGTCGCGCCCGTGGTGCAGCGCGTTGAGCGCGGCTAGCGAACGCCAGCGATGTCTAGCCGCCGCAGCAGAAGCGAGGCAAGGGCGAGGTAGTCCAGCGCCTCATCCGGGGTGTCGCCAATGTCGACCTCATGACCCCTAGGATTGCGGATACCGGCAGCCGCCCCGGCGAAAATCGACTTGTAGCCGCGCTGTTCATCGATCTCGGAGTCGGTCACGAGCGCGTTGAGCTTGACCTTGGCGTTGTTCTCATTGAACGCCTCCATCATCAGGGAGTAACCGGTTTTGCCCCGCAAGGCGCTGATGTGCTTTATCTCCTTCTCGATAAACTTGAAGGCCTCGAATACTGACTGCTCGCAGTGACCATCATCGAATAGCTTCCGGACCTTACCCGGAAGGTCACGGTGGAGATTCCGCGCCTCGAACGGGTGTGGTTCTTCGTGTTCACTGCTGGTGGGAGCGGCATCCGAGGCTTCGTCTGGTCCTTGATCTATAGACCGAGCGATGCGCTCGAACCGGTCCAGCGAACCACTCACGACATCAGGTGCTTCTTGATGCTCGCGAAGATGGCGTCGTACGTGTGGTCGTCTCCCCCAGCCGGCAGATTGACCTCGATGCGGACAGTCAGCGCCACGTCCTGCCCCATCGAGGTCTCCCCCTTGTGACTGGCGGCAGCACGGACGCCGCTCAGAGGCTGAGCCTCATTCTTCTTCGACACCGCTTTCTTGTTGACCTTCGTCTTGATCTCCGTGCCGCCCGTCGCAGCGGCAGTTTTCTTGGCCGCTCTACCCCGGGTAGACGGAAGCTCGCCGTGGCCTGCAAGCGCCGCAAGGGTCTGGAACGTTGACGACTGTCGCTGGCCCACTAGGTCTGAGGTCTTGTCGGCGGCTCGGAACCAGTGGGTGAGTTCGCCCCTCTCCGCGCTCAGGGCACTGTCACCCATCTCGTCGAACAACTGCGAGTAGGCACTGCGCAGAGTGTCCTCGAGGCCGGACTTGAATGAGTCGTCGTTGCCGAAGAAGTAAGCGGTACTGGCCTCTACTCGAGCACCTTCCTCGTCAATGAGACCAAGGAACCGTAGGATCGAGATTACGTACGACTCGTTGGCGGGAGCGATGTCGAACCGCTGCAGATATCCTGCGTCGACCTTCGCGGGGAACCCCTTACGAAGCTGCCCAACCGCCGCGATGACCGCCGTCTGGCCGGAGATGTAGGGGTAGTTCGCCACGAATATCGTCTCCTGAGTTGAGTGCCGTGAGACTACCCGCGCGAGCCGACAGCAATATCGTTCCGCTCTGTAGACGCCACGGTCTCGGCCTCGCAGCACTCGTGGAGGATGGCGTTTCGACTTGCTTCCCCGCGTCGAGAAAGGACGTGCCCACGTCTGAATGACCGTCCATACCTGAGCGAGCTACCGCTCTGCGCGGTAAGCAAGGCCGGGGTTGTTCGATGCTACGGCCCGGGCGGGTGTAGCATACTCGTCCCGTTACTCGATTTCTTGGCTGCCGCCAGAGCAGCGCGGACCTTGCGGCTACTCTCAACGAGCGTGTCAATTCGCTTGCTGCGACGGAGCGTTGACCGAAGCCGAAAGAAATGTGGGCAAGATGTGGGCAAACGGGCCGATCGAGTCACTGACGCACCGGGGTTGGGCAAAGGAAAGCCGCATTTGCGGGGCTTTTCCGTGATGGGCGATACTGGGCTCGAACCAGTGACCTCCGCCTTGTCGAGGCGGCGCTCTCCCAGCTGAGCTAATCGCCCTGGGAGGCCAAGCGTATCAACGGGTCGATACCCTTGATGACTCATCGGCGACGTGGCGGAGTGGCTACGCAGCGGCCTGCAAAGCCGTCTACACCGGTTCGATTCCGGTCGTCGCCTTGCGAACACTTGACGCTTTAGTTTTCAATTTGGCTCTGAGACTGGCTTTTGCCTGCAAAATCGTGGGTTTTGACGACGAAAGCCCGACCCGAGCGGCCGATCCGCCGCGCCAGCGCTCCCCAGGCCCTGGAACGACGAAAACCGCCCAGGGGCGATCCCCTTGGGCGGCGAGTCTGCGATGTGCTGCGGGTCCGGTGCGAGCCTTACGGCCCAGGCAGGTCCAGCGAGACGTGGTTCTTGGGGTCGCCTCGGGCCTGGGCGACCAGGGGCAAGCGAAGCCCGCACCTGGCACCGTGGAGATGCTGGAACGTTGTTATGCGGTTTACGGCATTCAACCGAGTGCTGCCGGGTTGAAAGAGTTCGCACGAGCTAATGGGATTCCGTACCGCAAAGACGTGGACAAAACGTGGCTAGAGGGTGTTGCCGAGTGGAAGGCGCAACGCCGAGCGAGGGGCCTGCCCGTGCCCACGGGACCGCCGCCACGGAGGGAGCGGCCCGATTACGGCAAGGACGTGGGCGCAGCACGACCGGGTGAGCACCGCAGGAGCAAGTGGGACAACGTAGACGACTGCATACCTTACGTCCAGCGTTACCTGGAACAGCTACCCGCAGGTGAGCGCTCCACACAGATCGGCTACCGTGACTGGGCCGCAACCCCACAGCCAACGCCACCGCATGTCTCAGCGTTCATACAACACGGTGGCTGGGAAGCAGTACGCAGGAGAGCACAGGCACGATTTGGAAAAAGCTGAAATTATGCGATTTCGCCTTGAGTTCCAGGTAACGTATATGATATTTTTCTACCATAGAATATGTCTACGCTTCCTTTAGAGATGCAGGTTCAATGCCAGCGCACACGCATGTTTATTCCAGGACAAACAGCTGGACCTCAGACGCTTTCGTGCCCGTATTGTGACGACCATGAGACTTATCAACAGTTGGGAGTTATACATCTGGCCTGGTGGTATGTAGCGGGCGCTACCGAGATATGTCGCAGCGAATTTACTATCCCCGACGACGGCCTAAAAACAGCCGTGTGGCTAGGCGACAGTCCAGAAACAGTATTTGAGCAGCATCTCAACAGGCACAATATTTATCTAGCACGAGACTCTAACCACAAACAAAATATGTACTCCGGTGCCCACGAGGCTTTCCATCGTGTATGTGGCGAGCAGAAGAATGCTATACACTGGATTGACGAGATGTTTGCGATTCTATTCTCGCTCCTCTATTTGAATGAGATTGGAGAGTCCAAACATGCGGATGACAATATCAATGGTCAAGATGGACTAATAAAACAATCTCAACAGTGTTCCATGTCAGAGATGCTGCAATTGCAGGAGGACCGCTACCTAATAGTCTACCATATGGACTCTACGGACGAGCTTATGTCGTCGGCCAAGAACTTATCCAAAATATTGGATGGAATAATCTCAAGTCGCTTGCCACTACACGCGATGCGAACGGCATTGCTAACCTGAATCAGTGGCTTACGACTCTCTCAAACAAGGACCGCAAAAGCGCGCTTCGCGTTCTCGGAATGAGAAAAAGCGGCAGCGCTGGCACACCTTGAGTAAAATTAGTATGCGCATCACGAACTTCTTAACTTGTACTCAGTCGCTTGGATATTCGGAGGAATTGGGCTCATTGCGAATCTCGCTTACTTCGCAACGGTTCGCAGACTCAAGACACGCTGAGCGACAATCCCCGCGTGGTGGGACGGACTCTACTCCGGGTTCGCTGTGGCAATGATGACCGCCTTATTCATGTGCCTCATCATCGCCCACCACGGGCCAGGGCTCCCCCACTACTAGACAACTAAGCACATCAGGCGCACCCGTCCGAAACGCGCGCTACTTTGCGAGCATGGGCGAAAGCGGAGGGAGCGTAATTGGCATCGCACTCGTGATCGGACTCGCCAGCCTTCTAGTCACGTACCCGGTCCTCCGCGTTGCCGAACCGTGGGCCTGGATCATCCCCCTCATCCTCACGTTCGTAGGGATCGCGTGGGGCATTCGCCGCGTCCACTAGGAGGGTAGGCGCGTGTACCAAGGCCGTCTCAGAGGAGCCAGATCCCGCATGGATAGGATAATGAAAGCTCTCCCTTGCCGGCTTCGCTCAGTTTCAGAGTCAGGCGTCACGTTCATGGGTCATCCGGCGATAGGTCTTCCATGGTCCCGAAAAGCTCCGCCACCATGTCACGGCGGTCCTGCTCGGGCAGAGTGTCCAGGCGCAGTAGCTCCGAAAGAGTGCGGCCGCGTGCTGTGAGCGCCAGGTAACGCGGTGGCGTTTTGCTGGGCGGCGATACTCCCGGCGACGTGGCCAGCTCGTCCTCAGGGCCACGGTTCCCGATCAGCCGATACGTGCTGACCAGTTCGTCAACGTCCTCAGCGACGCCCTCAGCCGTACGCTGCCTGTCAAGCGCCATCACAACACTGGCCGCGATAGAGGGAACCTCGGTCGGCCCCACGTCTACAGCCGACAAGCAAGCGAGCTGCCGATAGCTCAATTGACCAACGAGTCTCGTCAATCGGTGAGCATCGGCACGGAAATCTCGGCCCGAATTGCGACCGAAGCCAGCAGATGCCCTAGATAGGTCGCCTTCTTCTGCTCGTACGAAAACGCGACCGTCTGAAACACGCCCTCCGCGATCTCCTCGGCCTCCGACCGCTCCTCCCCGTCCACGTTGGCAAATGCTGGTCTGATCGCGCCGCCGTCCGCGATGTGGCGCTCCAGGTCAGCGGCCGCGACACTGATCGCCACGCCCACCCGATCCGCCTGGCGTCCGCCAACCCATCCACCAACTTGCGCGGCAGCCTGCTTGAAGACAAAAGCGAGCGACGGACCAACCACGGCTCCCGCCACTGCTCCGTCAGCGCCCGCAAAGAGCGCTCCAATCCCCGCACTTGCCAGATTGCCGCTCGTGTCGGCCGCCACGGACGCAATCTCGCTCACAGAGGGTCCACGCCTCGGCATATCTGTTCTATTCTCGCAACCCGCCGTGACGCCCGCCGTGGTCTAGTCGGAGGCTGTTTTCTGCTCTAGGAGCAGAAAGAGTCCCTTAGCGCTCCCCTACCCTCAATCTTCCGCAGACACGGAGGATGGGAAGCAGTCCGGCGCACAGCCCAGGCCCGCATGAGCATGAATGATCCTGCCGCGCAGCTACCGGAGCTTCGCCAGGACCGTCGCGCTCAGCGCTCAGGGAACCGGGTGGTAGCCCAATCGCCTCCGCTTTCGTCTACAGCGCATCCCGCTGTTCTGAGCCGACTGGCTATCTCGCGCAGTTTTCCCTCCGTGCCATCCAGACGCACGACGTGGCGACCGTAGATGTCGCTAAAGGGGCGGAGTTTGCCTAGCTCAACTAGGACGGTCCGGCTGGAATGCACGCCGAGCGCCATGCCTGCCTCAAAGAGCACGTTCGGACGCGCCTGGGGCGTGGGCTGGGTCTCCTCGAGCGGATCATCTGCGTGGCGGAACTCGTCCTTCAGCCAGCCTTCGTCGTCAGGCGTGAACAAGACGATGACCGCCTTGGCGACTTGGAATGCCCTCTCCAAGACCTGACCAACATACGGCGCGGCGCTGCCCGTGGCTGCGACAAGAGCGCTCCACTCCTGCGGCAAGAGCCCGAGAGCACGCAGGAAGTCAAACATCGCCCGCCGCGCCTCCTCGTCTCGGCCATGCACGACCATCACCTTGCGTGGGTCTGCCTCGGGCGCTGCTGCCTCTCCTGCGCGAGCAGACCCCACCGGGGAATCAATCAACTCATCCGTCATGTCCTCCGCGCGTGCAGCGGCTCGCCACTTGTCGCTCGGTCCACCGATCATCAGCACGCTGGATTGCGCATCTTCGGCTTCAATCCGTGGGATGAACGAAACCACGGGAGCGCTGGAGCGCGTGATACGCACGTTCTGAATCTCCGACCAAGAAAGCTCGCGCCCCCTAATCGTGATCGGCCCTCCCGCACGACGAGGCGCAAGGACACGCTCCTCCACCCACTCGCGGGATCGGTCAACCGCAAGGACCTCGCTGGTGTCCAAAGGGTCCTTGACTTCTACTAGGACGTGCCAATACTCCTCATCGGTCATCCGCCCAGCCTATAAGCGACCCTGGACACGCACGCCTTGCCACTGGGTGGCACCGAGCGCGTACATTAGGCGGGTAGGCGGCTGTACCAACGCCGCTAGATCGGGCCGAGATTTGGCTCTAGATGGTATTTGAGAGGCGTCGCCTTGCCTCGAAGCAGCAAGCTTCACCTTTTCCCACCGCGAAGTTTGGCATGCCAAACCAGATGGCCTAGCGACGCAGACGCTTGTCTCTAAGCTCGTCGGTGAGCTCCATCAGCTGGCCGGGCCGAACATGCAGGCCTTTGCACAGCTTCAGCAGCGTTGTGTATGTCGGGTTACCCTGGCCCCGAACAAAAGCGCCGACCTGCTTGATGTTCAAACCGCTCTCCTCGGCGACCGTCTCCTGAGTCATCGGCGCGTCTTCCGCGATGAGCAGCTCGATTGCCTGCGCAAGCGCCGCATGGTCTGGACTGCGCGGTTGGGACTTCCTCTGACGTGGCATCGGCGGCAGCCTGACGTATCCCAAGCGAGGGGCGTTAGGACATATTTGGGTATAGTCGACGCAGACAGTTGTCGTCCTCCCAATTTGCGAGGATTTTGTCACTGTGACCAATCAACAGCAGCAGGATCTCTGCGTCCTTGGCAAGGCCATCCGGGCGTTGCGCGAGCAGCACGACCTCAGCGTCCGCGAGCTAGCCGCCGGCGCAGGCGTTGCCGAGACGTGCATCGCCGACCTGGAGGACGGCCGGCTCGACCCGGACTTCGAGCTGCTGCTGACACTTGCGGAGCGCATGGACCTCCGCCCTTCTGCCTTCTTCCTGCGAGCCGAAGAGCTTCGCAGACACGCCAAAGCAAGAAAGGGCCATCAGGAGTAGATCCACAGAACGGCGATCTCTGTGCGCATCCTCAGGGAGGGCCTTATGCTGGCAACCATGCCCAAGCCCACAAGCAACGCCCCACCAGCAAAGACCGACGAACCATCCCCAGATCTGACGCCCACGCAGGTGGTCGAGCGGTTCCTGGACCGTCTTCGCCTGGGAGACGTCGACGGAGCGGTGGAGCTCCTGGCCGTGGACGTCGAGTATGAGAACGTAGGACTGCCCACCGTGCACGGACGCGAGCGCGTCCGCGGGCTGTTCCGTGCGACCCTAGGCCGGTCTCGCTCGGGATTCGACGTCTACGTGCACTCGATCGCGGCAGACGGACCCACGGTCCTGACCGAGCGCACCGACGTCCTGGAAGTCCGCCGGCTGAGCGTCCAGATCTGGGTCTGTGGACGCTTCGACGTGCGCGACGGGCAGATCGTTCTGTGGCGCGATTACTTCGACCAGATGAACATCGCCGTGGCCACCATCCGCGGACTGCTCGGCACGGTCTTTCCCGCAGCGCGCGCGAAGCCGCCCGCCACAGCCTGAGGCGCGGCGACCCTACTCCCCGTTCCCCCGCCCTTTGACGGCCTGTTCCGTCCACATCTCAGCCCACCGCAGAATCCCCAGGATCACATGCGGGCGTGGGTCGCTCGGGCGCATCCTCACGTCGGCTCCGTTCGGTCCGAGAACCTCCACGATCGTGATGATCGTGCCGATCTCCGCGTCCATCTCGCTGTAATCGCCTTCGATCGCCTCCATCTGCGCGGCGATGTGCTCGCCGAGCCGCTTCTGGTCTATAGGCATTTTCCCTCCGTTCGCGCGACCGGGGCCGTGCTCTCATGCACCTACGCGACACCTTCGGTGCCGCCCCGACCAGTATGCCGCCACTCTCCCAAGCCCCGGCAAGATTGCGCCACAACTCGGAGCCGTGTCTCCGATCAGCGCGCGGTGGTGGCGCCGGCCTCGGCGACCCTCGTGCGGACCCTCGGCGAACTCCTCGACGCACTGCAGATGCCATACCCACCGAACCGCCGGCCTATGCGGTCGGTGTGCCGCCAAGGCGCCGTGCACCTACGCCGCCATGCGGTCACCCCTCCGCTCAGCTGCTCGACACGCTCGCGAGCGCTTGGCCCAGCGAGCGCTCGTCCTGAGGTCCCCGGAGCGTTGCGCGGATGCGTCCGAAAGAGTCGACCACGAACGTGGTCGGCAGTCCCGTCACCCGGTAGGCCAGCCCGACCGTGCCATCCGAGTCGCGCAGATTGGGAAAGCTCCACGAGAACCGGCGGACGAAGGACCGCGCGCCGGACAGCCCATCGCTCCAGTCGACGCCGACCACCCGCCCGCGGCCGGAGGCACTATTAAAAAATCTCTCCACCGCCGGAGCCTCACGCACGCACGGGCCGCACCAGCTCGCCCAAAAGACGACGACCAGCGGTCCGCGCGGCGCGCGGGAAACGCCTGCGCCGGATGTCTGGGGCGTGCCCGAGAACGCGAGCGGAGGTCCGGCGAGGTGTTCCGCGGGAAGCGCGGGGGCCGCGCGCGCGCGCGGCGAGGAGCCGACGGAGGTGAAGCCGAACACGACCACCGCGACGAGCGCCGCCGCCGCGAGACTCCAGGCGAGCCATCGCCACCGCATGTCCGCCGCTCAGCGAGCCGCCAGCAGAGGCACGTCGTGGACGATGTCCGCCGGCTGGAAGTTCGACGCGTAGATCGTCATCCGCTTGCCCGAGGCCGAGATCCCGTACACGAGCCCCGAGTGGTTGACGAATTCCGGCTTGCCCGCGTCCCGTTCAGAGCCCACCCCCCACGCCTGCCACACGCGCGCGAGCTGAGAGGTGGAGCCGAGCAGATAGTCCATCCGCCCGGTCACATTTCGCCGCGCGAGGAACGCGGCCACGGTCTTCGGCGTGTCGCCGCGAGGGTCGACCGATACCGCGACGATCCGCACCTTCGCCGCCTCCGCCAGACCCATCAGCTTCTGCGCGATTCCGAGGTTCGACGCGATCAGCGGGCAGATGTCCGGGCAGTGCGTGTACAGGAACGTCACCAACACGACCTTGCCGCGATAGGAGGAGATGTCGATCGGCCGGCCGAGATAGTCGCGCAGCCTCAGCGGCGGCGCGGGCGCAGCCGGAGAGAGCAGACCCGCGGCATGGAAGTCGGCCTGTTTGGCCTTGGCGCTCGCGGTCTTCGACGAGGACCCGCCCGTGGTCAGTAGCGCGACCCCTCCGGCGATCACGACCAGCGCCACGAGCGCGAGCAGCAAACGGAAGTCGAAGCCCTGTTTGCCACGCATCTCCCGGCGAAGGTAGCACCGCCAGTCGTCGTGCGCGCCGGTCGCCGGCTCCATCGATGCCGCTTACGCGCGAACATGACGTCGGCAAGAAACGTTGCAACCCTCCTCGTGTGACACAAATTGCAGCGCGACCTGTTAGCTTGCGCCCCGTCGTGCCGAGTCCTTCGCCCCACGGGGTGAGGGAGCGGGGGACCCAATGCAGCCACGAGCTGCGGGGGCGAATCGCCACAGAGTGTGGCGTAGCGTGGAAGTCACGCGAGCCCGACAGCTAACCCCGTAGGCGCCAAGCCAAGAGCCGAAAGGACGCTACGCATGCCGGGATCCCCGCGTGATCTTGCTGTTCTCGACCCCTGGAGCGACTCGCTCGCACGCTCGCGCGCGCGCCGCGAGCGAACAACCGGACGCGCCAGGAGGCGCACCGGTGCCAGCGTCCTGCACGCGCAGGACGCGCGCGCGCAGGACCGGACCTTTGCGGGGCTCTCGGACCAGGCCTTCGCCAGCACCTCCCTATCCGCGCTGATCGACCCTCACCAGGCCGCCGCCGTCAGCCTGCGCGAGAGCCTTCGTAGTCGCGACCTCGCCGAGGAGGAGCCGTGGCACTTGTCGATCGGTCGCTCACGGGCGCGCCGACGCGCGGCCGAGCTGCGCTTCGTCCCCGCGAGCTCGCGTGCCAAGCGGATCTCCTTGGGCGCGCTCGCGGCGCTAACCGCAGGACCCACGGCGAGTCTCGCCGACGGCAACGCGGGGATCGCCTCGGGAACGTCCAGCGCCGAGCCGCCGACGACGACCGAACACAGCATTGTGCTGAAGTCCGGCAGCACGGGCCGCCAGGTCGAACTGCTGCAGCGCGCGCTGGGCGTGAGCGTCGACGGTGCGTACGGCCCCGAAACCGAAGCGGCGGTGGAAAAGCTCCAGGCTGGTAAGGGCCTTGCTGTCGACGGCATCGTAGGACCCGCAACCGGCGTGGCGCTGCGCGGCGGCAGTGAGTCGGCTCGAGCATCGGTTGCGAGCTTCAGTAAGTCGAGCGAAGGCTCCGAAGCAGGCGAAGAAGGTGTCTCGCGGACGGGCGGCGATGCCGTCAAGCGCCTGCAGAGCGCGCTGCACCTGCAGGCCGACGGCAACTTCGGACCGGAAACCGAGGCGGCGATCCGCCGCCTGCAGGCCCGCCACGGACTGACCGTCGACGGCGTCGTCGGTCCAGCCACATGGAGCACGATCGGCGTCAGCGGCGAGGAAACGCTGAAGCCGCCGGCCGGGGTGGCGAGTACTGCGTCAGCGATTCATTCGCGCGGGCGCGCGGGCGCGCGCGCGGCAAGGGTCGTGGACAGCACAGAAGGTGCGGGTGGCGAAGGCTTCAGCGAAAGCGCGAGCGGCAACCCAGTCAAGCGCCTGCAGAGCGCGCTGCACCTGCAGGCCGACGGCAACTTCGGACCGGAAACCGAGGCGGCGATCCGCCGCCTGCAGGCCCGTCATGGGCTGACCGTCGACGGCGTCGTCGGCCCGGCCACATGGAGCACGATCGGCGTCAGCGGCGAGAGCACGCTCAAACCCCCCCACTCCGCGATCTCGCACGGCTCCGGGGAATCATCCACCAGCACCGCCGGCGGCGGTGGCGAATCCTCGGGCGTCGTCGCGCGCGTGATCGCAGCCGGCGACGAAATCGCAACCAGACCGTACGTGTTCGGCGGTGGTCACGGCTCGTTCCAGTCGAGCGGGTATGACTGCTCGGGGTCCGTCTCCTACGCGCTGCACGGCGGAGGTCTGTTGAGCTCTCCCGAGGACTCCTCGGCCCTCGAGTCCTACGGCGCGCCCGGACCCGGCAGTCACATTACGATCTACGCGAACGCGGAACACGCGTTCATGGTGGTCGACGGGAAACGCTTCGACACGATCGCCCAGCAGGAAACCGGATCGCGGTGGGCGAGCTCGATCGGCTCGACGGGTGGCTACGTGGTGCGCCACCCGATCGGCATGTAGTCCCTCTCCGCAAGGGACGCTCGGCCACCTCCACGGAGCCGGCCGAGCGTCCCGTCCCAAGCCCGGCCTAGCTTCCTTCCCGTTCGTAAAACCAGCGGCGAAAGGGATCGCGAGGCCAGGATGCTTGCCCGAGCACATACGTTCACGATCGAGGGACTGCAGACGCGACATGTGACCGTCGAGGTCGACATCCGTCAAGGTCTGCCGGCTTTCTCGATCGTCGGCTTGGCCGGCGCGGCGGTGCGCGAGGCGCGCGAGCGCGTGGCGGCAGCGATCCTCAACTCGGGGTTCGAGTTCCCGGGGCGGCGGATCACGGCGAACCTCGCGCCCGGAGACGTGCCGAAGGCCGGTCCCGGCCTGGATCTGGCGCTGGCCTGCGCGGTACTCGCCGCCAGCAATCAGATTCCCCGCGAGCACCTGCAGAGCCACGCGCTGTTCGGTGAGCTGGCGCTCGACGGCGGTGTGCGTGCGTGCAAGGGCACGCTGGCCGTCGCGCAGGCCACGCGCGACGCGGGTCTCGGAGTGCTGATGCTCGCACCCGCGCGGGCGCACGAGGCGGCGCTCGTCGAGGATCTCGACGTGGTTGTCGTTGAGCGACTGAGAAGCGCAGCGAGCGTGCTCGGCGGCGCTGACGGCGATCCACTGCCGCGCTCGATGCTCCGCAAGCAAGACCGACCGCGCGCGGTTGAGCCTGATCTGAGCGATGTGCGCGGCCAGCACCACGCCGTCAGGTCGCTCGTGATCGCTGCCGCCGGTGGACACAACAGCCTGCTGAGCGGTTCCCCGGGCACGGGCAAGACGATGCTCGCCCAGCGAATCGCCTCGATCCTCCCCTCGCTCAGCAGGCCCGAGGCGATCGAAGTGACGCGGATCCACAGCATCGCCGGCGGCTCAGAGGGCGAGCTCGCCAGCGCGCGGCCGTTCCGCGCGCCGCACCACTCTGTCACCACAGCCGGGCTCGTCGGCGGGGCGCAGCGTGGGTGGGTCGGAGAGGTCGTGCTCGCCCACAACGGCGTACTGTTCCTCGACGAGCTCTCGGAGTTCGCGCGTCCCGCGCTCGAGGCTCTGCGCCAGCCGCTCGAGGAGGGGCGCGTGGCGATCGTCAGAGCGCGCCACGCGGCGCTGTATCCGGCGCGATTCATGCTCGTGGCGGCCACCAACCCATGTCCGTGCGGCTACGCGGGCAACGGCGAGCGGTGCAGGTGCAGCGAGACCGCCCTCGCGCGCCACCGAAGGCGGCTGAGCGGTCCGCTGCTCGATCGGATCGACCTGCTGACGCAGCTTGGACACGATGGCGCCCACGACCTGGCAGCCGCCTCGCTGACGAGCTCCGAGCGAGCTCGAGCGCGTGTGACGGAGGCACGCGAGCGCCAGGCCGCGCGGATGCGCGAGGACGGTGTGGCGGTGAACGCGCACATGGACGTGCCGATGCTGCAGAAGTACGCGCGCCTGGAAGAACGCGGGGAGAGGATGTTGCGCGACGCGACTCGGTCAGGCTTGTTGAGCGCTCGCGGCCAGCATCGCGTGCTGCGCGTGGCGCGGACGATCGCCGACCTGAACGGAAGCGATCGCGTGCGCACGCGGGACGTCGGCTCCGCGCTCGCGCTGCGTCCGGACATCGGCCTCGCGGACAGCCGGGCGGCGTGAGCGGGTGGTGCGCGCGTGCGGAGACTGCCTGCGGCGAAGCTGGCTGCTGGAGAGGCTGAGCGCTCGCCTCGACTACGCCAGTCACGACCGAGCACGCCTGATCGAGCTGCTGGCGCTCGCTGACGAGGAGCTGATCGCGGCGGTCGCGGGCAGGCATCGGGAGGCGCTGGGCAAGGAGTGGAAGCGGTTCGAGCCGTTCGTGGCGCCGGCGGAAGATGTCCAGGCGCTATGCCGGCACGACGGCGACTACCCGTCGAGCCTCGCGAGCGACGGTGCACCGCACATGCTCCACGTAGCGGGCAGAAGCGAACGCCTTACTGAGCTGGCCCGTGCGCCGATCGTGGCGATCGTGGGCACCGGCAGAGCAACCGACTACGGCATGGAGATAACCAAGAGCCTGGCTCGCGGCCTGGCGGCGAGCGGGATCACCGTCGTGAGCGAGTTGGTGGACGGGATCGCGGTCGCCGCGCACGCCGGGGCGCTGGAGGTCGAGGGAGGGACGATCGCGGTGATGTCCGGCGGCCTCGAAGGCGGGTGCGCGGCACGATGGCGCGGGCTATATCGCAGGGTGCGGGCACGCGGCTGCGCGGTGGCCGAGCTGCCATCCGCCAGCCCCGCCCGGCGCTGGGGCAGGACAGCGAGCCGGCGGATCGTCGCCGAGCTCGCGGAGCTCACGATCGTCGTCGAGGCCGACGAGAACCCGGGAGAGCTCCTCGGTGCGACCCTTGCGCACAGCCTGGGAAGAACGGTCGCGGCGGTCCCCGGCCGCGTCACATCGCCGGTGTCGACGGGTACGCATCGCCTACTGATGGACGGCGCCGCACTTGTCAGGAGACCCGAGGATGTACTCGAGCTGCTGGGACGAGCAGCCAGCCCTGCGAGTCGCGACCCGACCCATGAGACAGACGGACCGGCGGCCTTCGCAAGGCTCGAACCGAGGCTAAGACGGACGCTCGAGGCGGTGGGCGCTGGACGGGACACCGCCGCCAAGCTCATGACCGACGAGACCGACGCCGGCGAGACACTACTGGCGCTGAGCGAGCTCGAGCTGATGGGCCTACTGGCGCGGGGTGACGGCGGACGGTACGTGCCCCGGCAGAGCGCGGTCTCCGGACGAGGTGGCGCGTAGGTATAACGAACCGCCGGATAGGGTGCGGAGAGCATGGAGCCCGGATCCCCGCGCGCGACACGGTGAATGCGCAGGAGACACCTAAGATCCTCGCCGCGAGGATGGATCAGGTCGCGAAGATCGATCGCGGGGAGCTCATGGCAATCGCGGCAGGGGGCGCCGTCGGCGCCGTCGCGCGCGTGGGGCTGACACAGGCGCTCCCCACGCCCGTCGGGAGTTGGCCATGGGCGACGTTCGCAGTGAACATCGCGGGAGCGTTCTTGCTCGGTTGCCTGCTGGCGGCGCTGGCGAGGAGAGAGCCGCGCTCGATACCGGTCTACCGCCTGTTGGGGACCGGCTTCTGCAGCACGGCGACGACGTTCGCCACGGTCCAGGTCGAGTTGCTGGGAATGCTGGACCGCGATCGATTCGCGCTCGCGGCGGCCTACATCGTCGCTAGCGCCATAGGCGGCTACCTCGCGGTGTCGGCCGGCAGATGGTTGATGAGCCGGACCCCGAAGGTGCGGGGAGACGATGACGCAGCGGGCAGAAACGAGGCGACGCGCAGATGAGCGCTTGGGTATGGGTGGGTGTCGCCGTGCTCGGCAGTCTCGGCGCGCTGGCGAGGATGGGGTTGGAGACCCGCATCAGCTCCCGACGCAGGATGGCGTTCCCGCTCGGCACATTCGCGGTCAACATCAGCGGTGCGTTCGCTGCGGGTCTGCTCGCGGGCTTGACCGTGGCGGGCAACGCACAGGTGCTCCTCGGAGCCGGCGCGATCGGCTCGTACACGACCTTCTCGACATGGATGCTCGAGACCCACCGCCTGAACGAGGATGGCGACAGGCAAGCGGCACTTGTGAACGTGCTGGCAAGCGTCGCCTGCGGCCTCGCCGCGGCGGCATTCGGGCGTACCGTCGGCGGCTGGCTATGACCGGGGTCCCCGGCTGGCTATGCCCGGGTTTCTCTATAGTTACGCCCTCGCGCGGATGTAGCTCAGTTGGCTAGAGCGTCTGCTTGCCATGCAGAAGGTCGAGGGTTCGAGTCCCTTCATCCGCTTCGCAGGGACGCGCAGCTCAGGCCTGGAACACGCGGCTCAGGAACGAGACGCGCAGCTCAGCGGAGCGAAAATACGATCGACCGCGCGCTCCCGCCGGCGGGCGAAATGGTCAGCCTGTAGCGACCCGGGTTGAGCGTGCGGCGGCCGATGAGATGTCCGCGATTGCGTCCTTTTACCGAGGCGGTCGTCAGGGAGACCGGCAGGAGGATCCAGCGCATGCGACCTCTGACCAGGACCCACCGGGCGAGCGACGCGCGTACCCGCGCGGCGGCGCTTAGCTTAAATGTGAATGAGACCAGCGAGACCGTCGGCCGCACCCCGGCCAGGGCGATGAAGGCGGCGTGTGTGAGGGTCAGCGCGGACAGGCGGACGACGGGCCTGGGGACGGGCGAGGGTGCACTCGCGCCCGTGGAGATCGCGTTGCTTTGGCTGGGCACTTGCGCGGCACCACCAATCTGAGCGCCGCTTCCCGGCGGCGAGCCGCCCCCTTCGCCGGGTACTTTCGAGCCTCCGCCTGCTCCCGCGGAGCCTCCGCCCGCGCTGGCGGGGGGCGGCTGGAAGGCCGCCACCCCGTTGGGCGATCCCACCCCCGTCGGACCGTCATAGCCAATGCCGGCATCGCAGATGAGCTCGCCGGAGCAGTCGGCCCGCTCTTCGGCGAACGAGCAACCGGAGAGACCGGTTTTTGCGTTGGCCGGTTTCGAGCACGCACCGTTGGACCCGGTGAGGACATCGTGAAACGAACCAGGTCTGGCCTCGTTTTCATACAGGGTGCGCGCCGGGTATTCGACCCCGTGCGCTCCTCCGGCCAGTGCGAAGATCGAGGCGACGATCGGCGAGGCGACGCTCGTGCCGCCGATGACCTGCCAGGGTTCCGTTTCGCCGAATTCGGAGTCGTAGACAAAGATGCCGGTGTAGGGGTCCGCCGCGGCGGACACGTCGGTGGAGGCCCTGCGCCCATGACAGCCGACGGCCACGGAGAGCCCCCTGCTGCCAGAGCGGAGCGGGGAACTGCACGCTGCATCCTCCCCCGCCGGCCCCCTGACCATTCCACACGGTCTCCTGCCATCCACCTTTGATCTGTGTTAGGCGCGTCCCCCCCACCGAGATGACATGCGGAGAGGAGGCCGGATAGTCGGTGTAGCCGTGTTCCGCACCTTCCGCGCCCCAATCGAGATAGCCGAAGTCCCCCGCTGCTGCCGCGATCACGACGCCGGGGTGGTCGTACGCTGCCGTGTCCGGCTGGCATTCGAGAGGCACCAGTCCGCATTCGGAACTGCCCCAGGAATCGGAGATCTCGTTCGCGCCGAGCGCGACGGAGGTGTTCTCGGCGACTTCGAGATCGGAGAACAGCGGCGAGTTCGCCTCGACCAGCACGATCCGACAGTCCTGACAGATCGTATGCGCGGCCTCGATGTCAGTGGAGATCTCAAGCGCCCATTCGTCGGCCGCCGTCCGTTCTTCGGCGCTGGCTTTTGTCTTTTCCTGCTTACTTTTGGGGAATGGCAAGGTTGCTGTGCCGGTCTGTCCGACTTGTGTAAAGCAACCGTTCACATGGGTACAGGCGGGTAGTTTGAATTCCTGGTCATATGTCGCAAGGTCCGCTTCGGCGGCGGGGTCGTTGTAGGCGTCGACGATCGCGATCGTCTGTGTCGAGGAGACGACGGTCGTGGCAGGGAGCGCGTAGGCCGCATGCAACCCTTCCGGGGTCACCGGTTCGGGCGCGCCTTCTTCCACCGCCGGCGAGACGGTGGGACTGCCCGCGGTAGGACTGCCCGCGGTAGGACTGCCCGCTATAGGACTGCCCACTATAGGACTGCTCGCCCTTGGCGCGGCGCCACTCGGCGACACGGGGTCATTCGAGGAAGACGAGGACGAGAGGCCACTTCCACCGCGCGCACGAGCAAGCAGGGAGCCGGCGCCGGACACCGAGGCTCCCGCCCGCGGCACGAGCTCCAAGCCAAGACAGCTCGCATACCCGCGGGCAGGCGCGGCGCACACCGGACGCGCCGTATAGCCCCGCGCCGAGGCAAGCGCACCCGCCGAGGCGAGCGCGTCCGCCGAGACAAGCGCGAGGAGAATCGCGATGGCGAGCGCCGCGACCGTCATCGCAGTGGTGAGCGTCGCGGCTATGGCTCTGGGGGTCTTTATGGCGATCGCTTGCCTCATCGAGCCGACAACGGGCGTCGATTGTATGTGCCACTCCGACACGGACCGCCGAGCTTCGAGAAATCCGCTGAGCACTTCGAGGAATCTCAGGAATCTCTCAGCAATCCCACGGCAACTTCTGGGGAACATGGACAAAGCTATCGGCGACCTTTCAAACTGTGAGGCGGCTTACTGCCCTGGCAATCGTCCGTCGTCCGGCAACGAGCCGCCTGTCCCCGGCCGAGGAGCTTGTCAATGACCCTTTCGTCTCAATTGCCCTTTTCGACGAGCCGATGATGGAAGATCCACAGATGTCCGACGGCCGCCCCGCTCATCGCGTGTTGGTGGTCGACGACGAGCCGAACATCGCCGAGGTCGTCACGATGGCGCTGCGCTTTCAAGGGTTCTCGGTGGAAACCGCGGGAACGGGCCGCGAGGCGCTCGCGGCCGTGAGCGAGTTCAAACCCCACCTGATGGTGCTGGACGTGATGCTGGGAGACATGGAGGGCTTCGAGGTCGCCTCGCGCCTGGGCGCCCAGCGGGCCGGCGTGCCGATCATCTTCCTCACCGCACGGGATGCCACTGAGGACAAGGTGCGCGGCCTCAGCGGAGGCGGTGATGACTACATGACCAAGCCGTTCAGCCTCGAGGAGCTGGTCGCGAGGATCAGGACAATCCTGCGCCGCACCGGGCAGGCCACCGCCGAGTCGAGCCGGCTCGTATTCGAGGATCTCGAGCTTGACGAGGAGTCCCGAGAGGTGACACGGGCGGGTGCGCGGATCGAGCTCACGGCGACCGAGTACAGGCTGCTGCGCTACCTGATGCTCAACCCGCGGCGGGTGATGACGCGCGCACAGCTGCTCGACCACGTGTGGGACTACGATTTCGGTGGCGACGGGCGTGTGCTCGAGACGTACGTCAGCTATCTGCGCAAGAAGCTCGACGCGCACGGGCCGTCGCTGATCAGGACCGTACGCGGCGTCGGGTATGCGCTGCAGGCGCCCCGCCCCTGATGACTTCGCTGCGCGCTCGCGTACTCGCAAGCGTCCTTGTCCTGTCGGCCGCGGGCCTGGTGCTGCTGGCCGTTGTGACGTACGCCGAGCAGCGCTCGTTCCTGCAGGAACGGGTCGACCAGGAGGTCAGGGGCGCAGGTCCGGCGGTCTCTATTGCGCTCGACGGTCAGAAATTTCGCCAGTCAGGCAATGGACAGGCCGTAAACGGCCGGCCGCCCCTGGACGGGGGGGGCGCCGGCGCCAGGCGGACCGGGACCAATGGAGCCGAACGAGCCGGTGGCGGCGACGGCCCCAGGGGCGGCCCGAACCTGAATCTGCCTCCCGGCACCTACGGCCAACGCCTCGACGCCTCGGGCAAGGTCCTTGGACACGGGTTGCTGATCACCTATGGCCAGACCACGCCGCCGACGCCCAAGATCCCCGCGCATGTCCCGGTCGGCAAGCTCTTCACCGTTGGCTCGGCCGGCGGCTCGGGGCTGCGCTACCGGGCCTACGTGCGCCGCGATCCTGAGGACAGCGGCCTGACGCTCGTCGCGGTGCCGCTGCGCGAGGTAGACCAGACCCTGAGCCGCTTGCTGCTCGTCGAGGTGCTGGTGATCGTCGGCGTCCTCACCGCGTTGGGAGTGACGGCGTTCTTCGTGGTTCGGCTCGGCCTACGTCCGCTGGACCGGATGGAGGTGACGGCCGGGGAGATCGCCGCCGGGGAGCTCGCGTCCGGGGAGCTGTCACGCCGCGTCAGCCCGGCGACGTCGCGGACCGAGATCGGACGTCTGGGACTGGCGCTGAACGCGATGCTCGAACGCCTCGAGCAAGCATTCGCGCAACGTCAGGCGAGCGAAGACCGACTGCGGCGCTTCCTGGCCGATGCCTCGCACGAGCTGCGCACACCGCTCTCCTCGATCCGCGGCTATGCGGAGCTGTTTCGCATGGGCGCCACGCGCGACGGGACCGGGACGGAGACCGCGATGAAACGAATCGAGGAAGAGTCCAAGCGCATGGGAGTGCTGGTCGAGGACCTGCTCACGCTCGCCCGCCTCGATGAGCAGCCGGCGATCACACGCCGGCTGCTCGACCTCACCGATCTGGCCAAGGACGCCGTCGAGGACGCCCGCGCTACGGCGCCCGAGCGGCAGATCGAGCTTCACGCTCGCGCCCCCGCACTCGTCTCTGGCGACCCGCACCAGCTGCGCCAGGTGCTGGCCAACCTGACGAGAAACGCGCTCGTGCACACCCCCGCCGGAACCCCTGTTGAGGTGTCGGTCGAGCAGGACGATGGCCACGTCGCCGTGAGTGTGCGCGATCACGGCGACGGCCTGCCGGATGCCTCCCCGGACCAGCTTTTCGACCGCTTCTGGCGCGCCGAGGGCGGCCGTGAGCGCGGCAGGGGCGGCGCGGGCCTCGGCCTCTCGATCGTCGGTACGGCGGTGGAGGCGCATGGCGGAGAGGTCAGCGCATCCAACGCCCAAGGCGGAGGGGCGTTGTTCGTCGTGCGGCTGCCGAAGGCCGCCCACCCCGCGTCTCAGGAGACTCCCAGCAGCGCTTGAGAGGGAGCACAACATCCATCGGCAGACTGCTCGCCAGCGCCAACCGACGAAGCCCGAGCAATGACAAGCGCACACCGCACACCGGTAACAAAGGACGCCCCATGTCGACTCCCAGCATCACGAGCGCCACCCGACCCGCGGCTTTCGACGATTACTCTCCGCGCACGCCTCTGAGCGAGCGCACGGCCAGGCTGATCCGCGGTAACACGGCCGACCCCGCGTGGTCGCGCCCATCGCTGCTCGTCATCACCCTGCTCGCCTCGATTCTGACCGTGTGGGGACTGACGCGCAACGGCTACGCCAACGTCTACTACTCCGAGGCCGTCCAGGCCGCCAGCCACAGCTGGAAGGCGCTAGTCACGAACGCCGAGGACCTCAGCGGCTTCGTCAGCCTCGACAAGGGTCCGCTGTCGATCTGGATGATGGGACTCTCCGGCCGGATCTTCGGCTTCAGCTCGTTGAGCATGCTGCTGCCCAACGCGGCCTGCGGCGTGGCGTCGGTGCTGGTGCTGCACAACGTCGTCAAGCGCACACTCGGGCACCGGGCGGCCGTGCTGGCGGCGCTGATGCTGGCGCTCAGCCCGGTGGCGGTGGCTGTCAGCCGCTTCAACAATCCCGACGCGCTGCTCGTGTTGACGGTCGTGTGCGCCGCGTGGGCGCTGGTCAGGGCGCTCGAGTCCGGGCGCACCCGGGACGCGATGCTGAGCGGAGCGCTCGTCGGACTGGCGTTCAACACGAAGATGCTCGAGGCCTATCTGGTCGTCCCCGGTCTCGCGCTCGCTCTCATGGTTGCCGGCCAGGGAAGCGTTCTTCGCAGGGTCGGCCAGCTGCTGGCCGCGGGTGCGGCAATGGCGCTCGTCAGCTTCGCCTGGTTTACGACCATGATGCTGCTTCCGAGCGCTGACCGTCCGTGGGTCGGCGACACGCAGCACAATTCCTGGTTCGAACTGATCCTCGGCGCCAACGGCCTCTCGCGCGTGTCCGGGAGCGGCGGCGGCCCCGGAGGCGGCGGCGGGTTCGGCGGGAGCGCCGGGGCACTGCGCCTCTTCAACTCGGCCGTCGGCGCGCAGATCGCCTGGCTGCTGCCGCTCGCGGCGGTCGGTCTCGTGACCGGGCTGTGGCTGCGCCGTCGTGCGCCGCGCACGGATCCCCACCGCACCGCCTACCTGCTGTGGGGCACATGGGCGCTCGTGTCGTTTGCCATCTTCAGCTTCTCCAGCGGGATCTTCCATCCCTACTACACGAGCCTGCTAGCTCCCGCCGTGGCGGTGCTGTGCGCGGGCGGCCTGGTGTCGCTGTGGGATGCGCGCCGATCGAGCTGGGCGGGGCTCGTGCTGACCGGCGCGATCGCCGCGACCGGAGCTCTGAGCTTCGTCCTGCTCGAACGCACCCCAGGCTTTCTGCCGGCGCTTCGCTGGCTGATCCTCGGCGCGGCCGCGCTCTCCGTCGCAGCACCGATGATCCTGCGCCTGGCCGTGCCCGCGATTCGACGCCGCCTCCTCGGCGTGGTGACGGCGGTCGGCCTGGCCGGCGTGCTGGCCGGGCCCGGCGCCTATGCAATCGCCACCGTCGGGCACCCGACGACCGGGAGTAACCCCCTCGGCGGACCGTCCTCGATCTCCCACGGCGGTCCCGGCAGCCCCGGCGGCCTGCCCGGTCGGGGCCGTGGATTCGCCGGGAGTCCCCCACCCGGGCTGCTGTTCGGCGGGGGCCCGAACGGAGGCCCGAACGGAGGCCCGCCGCCCGGCGCAAGCGCATCGAACGGCTCGCGTGGATTCCCGGCCCTGGGCAACGGTCTCTCCGCTCCAGGCAGTGGTCCTGGCGGTGGTCCCGGCAGCGGGGGCCGCGGTACGAGCAAGGAGCTCCTGAGCTATCTGCAAGCCCATCGTGGCACCGCCAAGTACCTCGTGGCGGCCACCGGCTCGCAGACTGCCGGAGCGATCGCGCTGGCTACGAACCAGCCCGTCGTGACGATCGGCGGCTTTATGGGAGGCGATCCCGCACCCACCGCCACTCAGCTCGCCGCGCTCGCGCGCTCGGGGCAGTTGCGCTACGTGTTGCTCGACGGCCGCGGCGGCCCGGGGTTCGGAGGAGCGCGAACGGGCTCCTCCGCGCTCGCGCGATGGGTCACGAGCCACGGCACTGCCGTCAACTATTCGAGCTCCGGCAAAGCGGTGGGTGGAGGGCAAGTCCTCTACGAGCTGACCAAAGTCAACTGAACGTCTAACAGGGCCGGCCCGCCGGGGGAAGCGGACCGGCCCCTGGGAGGAAATGGGTGAGGATCGGCGCGTCCGTTGCGCTCCTCTTCTCCATGTTGCCCATCTCCGTCGAACTCAAACATCGAGGTCGCTTCAAGGCAACTCGATCCGCGTCGGCTAGCCTGACTGCATGAGTCTCTTCGGCAGAGACAAGGGCATGAGCCTCTTCGGCAGAGACAAGGCGACGATGGTCGACCCCGCCGGTGCGCTGCCCGGCCGGCCCGAGGAGATGCCCGTGCAGGCGCGCCATGAGGTCCTCGGCACGCCGTTGCGCCCGCCATTTCCCGACGGCGTCGAGCAGGCGATCTTCGGCATGGGCTGCTTCTGGGGGGCGGAGCGCCTCTTCTGGCAGGCCCACGGCGTCTACACGACGGCGGTCGGATACGCCGGCGGGCTGTCACCGAATCCGACCTACGAGGAGGTCTGCAGCGGACAGACGGGCCACACCGAGGCGGTGCTCGTCGCGTTCGATACCTCGAGCACGAGCTACGAGGAGATGCTGAGGCTGTTCTGGGAGGGTCACGACCCCACCCAGGGCATGCGCCAGGGCAACGACGTCGGCACCCAGTACCGCTCGGCGATCCTGTGGCGCACGGAGACCCAACGTGCCGAAGCCGAAGCCTCGTTGCGTGCTTACCAGGAGACGCTCTCGGCGGCTGGTCACGGCACGATCACGACGGAACTGGCGCAGACCGACTCCGCCCATCCGTTCTACTACGCCGAGGACTACCACCAGCAGTACCTGGCGAAGAACCCGGGCGGCTACTGCGGCCTGGGCGGCACCGGCGTCAGCTGTCCGATCGGTTTGACGCACCAGGCTTGACGGCCGGCTGCGCCGCGCCGGCACGGTTAACGGCCGCGACCCCGCCGAAGCGAGGTCGCGAACCGCCGTTGCCGGTCCCGGGCGCGTCCGTGGGGAAGGGACGCGCCCGGAGCCGGAGAGAGCTTCCCTGCCCTAGGTCGCGCTTCCCACGGCCGGCTGCCCGGACAACGGGCCGGCCTGCCATCCCGGCGCGTGCGGCCCGCCGAGGGTGGGAATGTCTGAGGGGTAGACCTCGTTGCCGTGGATCGCGTGGTCGCCGATCTCGAGCTCCTCGTCAGAGAGGCGCAGCGGTACGAAGATCCCGACGAGCTTCAGCAGGATGAACGTCATCACGCCGGAGAACACGATCACGAACGCCCCGGCCTCCGCCTGCCAGCGCAGGAGTTTCCAGCTTCCGTGCACGACGCCCGCGATGCCCGGCAGGTTTTCCGCCCCGCCGGCGCCGATGTACTCGACGATGTGCGGGTCCGCGAACACTCCCGTCAACAGACCTCCGGTGAGCCCTGCGAGCCCGTGGGTATAGATCACCCCCAGGGTGTCGTCCACGTTTCGGAACACCGGCGCTCGACTGAGGAAGCGGATCGCCATCCACACGATCGTCGAGCCGATCACACCGATCGCCATCGCCCCCCAGCCGTTCACGAAACCGGCGGCCGGCGTGATGCAGACCAAGCCGGTGATCATTCCGTTGACGGAGCCGATCAGCGACGGCTTGTCACGGAAGGCGTAGTCCCAGGCGATCCATACGAGCATCGCCACGGCGGTGCACAGGTTCGTGTTGAGCACCGCCGCCGAGGCGTTCGCGCCGGCGTAGTAGGAGTCTCCGCCGTTGAAGCCGTTCCAGCCGAGCCACAGCAGACCGGCGCCCGCGGCGACCATCAGGAGGTTGTTCGGAGCGTCGACCTCGCGGTCTCGTTGCAATCGAGGTCCGATCACGGCCGCCGCCACGAAGCCGGAGATGCCGGCCGCGAGGTGGATGACATAGCCACCGGAGTAGTCCAGCGCGCCGTGCGCCGAGAAGTAGCCGCCGCCCCAGATCAGGAACGCGTTGATCGTGTACACGAATGTGATCCACAGGAGCACGAACGGAATCCAGGCCTTGAAGTTGATGCGCCCAAGGACCGATCCGAGCATCAGGATCGGCGTGATCCCGGCGAACACGAACTGGAAGTACACAAGCGACGCCTCCGGGAAATGGAATTCCGGACCCGTCGTGATCGACGGGATGATCGCCTGGCCCTCCTCCGCGCCGGCGGAAAGGACTGTGCCCGACTTACCCCAGAAGGTGTCGAAGAACCCTTTGCCGTGGCCGATCGGGTTGCCGAAGCCCATCTTGAAAGCCCAAAGCACCCAGGCGACAAGGACGAGGGCAAACGCCACGAACGTGAGCATCATGCTGTTGACCGACCAGCGCTTCTGCATAACTCCGCCGTAGAGGATCGCCAGACCCGGCAGGCTCATCAGCCCGACGAAGGTCGCCGCGGTCATCTGCCACGCGTTGTCTCCCGGGTTCAGCCAGTGTGGGTATGCGAGCCAGGACATATGCCTCCGTTTCACTGCGGTTGTGGATGTGACGGCGCCCCCGCCAGCGCGTGCGAACGACGGCGCGCCACTTACGTCCGGATATCAAAGCCGCAACGCCGAAGGGTGGGTAGGCCACCCTGGCCAAGACTTCGGCGCCGGCTTTCGACATTTGGATAGACGCTCCCGCGGAGGGCTGCAGAGGTGTCGAGCCGCCGCGCACGGACGGTTCGGGGCTGGGCGCCCGAGCAGTGCTGGGAGATGGAACGAGGCGCTTTCGACACGGGCTCATCCCCGCCTCATGAAGCGCGTATCGACAAGGGGTCAACGGCGGCGTGGCCGAGGAGCGGCGGTGCGGGCGCGGATCAGCCGCCGCCGTAGGGAAAGCCGGCCTTACGGCAGGCCTCCCTCAGCGCGTCGGCACTGCTGCGAAAGGCGCCCGGCGACGCGCACGTGGATCTGGCGCGCGCCCCACACGCGTGCAGTTGGGCGGCGCCGAGCGTGCTGGCGAACGTCACCTCAACGCAGTCGGCGCGCCGCGGCGACCCGCTCGTGACGGCGTAGACGCCGAGCGCGAGCAGGGCGAGTGTCACGCACGCCAGCAGGGCGGCGATCGCGGCCTTCTCGCGCCGGCCCCAGCGCAGCGGCTCGGACAGCCGCTTGGACTGGTCGAACATGATCATCGCCGCGGGGAGGTTACCGAGCACCCGCCTTGGATCGGCGTAACCGCGTGGGATCGGCAGCTGCGATCCCACCCTGGATCGGCGTAACGGCTCTGGGATCGGCAGCTGCGATCCGGCCATGGATCGGCGCCGCGAGTGCTATCGTGATCTTTACGTTCACGTCAGTTTTCTCGAAATCGCACCGGCGATTAGAGATCGCACCCAGGAGACGATCCGCTTGGCATCCACGTTGTCCCCTTCGCACAAGGCAGACCGCGCGCGGCGCTCTCGCTTCGGCGTGGCCGCCGGGCACGAGCACTACAAGTGGTGGGCGCTGTCGTGCACGAGCCTCGGCATGCTGCTGGCGGCGACCAACTCGGGCACGCTGATAATCGCCCTGCCGGACCTCGAGCGCTCGCTCCACACCAGCCTGCTCGCGCTCGTGTGGGTGATCCTCGCCTACCTGATCGCCGCCACCGTGCTCGTGCTGACGGCCGGACGCCTGAGCGACCTGTTCGGCCGCAAGCGCGCGTATGTCGGCGGCTTCCTCGTGTTCGCCCTGGCCTCGCTCGGCGCGGGCTTCGCCCCCGACGCGACGGTGCTGATCCTGTGGCGCATCCTGCAGGGAATCGGCTCGGCGTTCCTGTTCGCCAACGCCGCCGCGCTGGTGACGGACGCCTTCCCCAGAGAGCAGCTCGGGCTGGCGATGGGCGCGAACACGATGGTCGCCGCGATCGGCCTGGTGCTCGGACCGGTGCTCGGCGGCGCGCTGGTCGCGATCTCCTGGCACTGGGTCTTCTGGTTCAACGTGCCGCTGGCGCTCGCGGGCGCGCTGTGGGGCGCGCTGATCCTGCGCGAGCTGGCCAAGCCGGATGCCGTGCGCGGGTATGACGTGCTGGGCACGACGACGTTCGTGCTCGGCCTCACCGGCCTCGTGCTCGGCGTCTCGCGCGGGGGCTTGAGCGGTTGGAACGACGGGATCGTCGTCGGTGGCCTGATCGCCTCGGTGGTGCTGCTGCCCACGTGGGTGCTGATCGAGCGACGCTCGCGCGCACCGATGCTCGACCTGCAGATCTTCAAGAGCCGGCTGTTCGCGGCGGCCAGCGCCGCGGCGTTCATCAACGGGCTGGCCCGTTTCGCGTTGATGTTCCTGTTCGTCTTCTACTTCCAGGGCGCACAGGGCAACTCGCCGATCGCCGCGGGCATCAAGCTGATCCCGCTGGCGCTGGGGATGCTCGTGGCCTCGCCGATCGCCGGCATCTACGCCGATCGGCACGGCTCGCGCGCACTCGCGGCGATCGGGATGCTCGTGAGCGCCGCCGGCCTGGCGGCGATGACGACGCTCCAGGTGCACACCGCCTACTGGCAGAGCGGGCTGTGGCTATTGATCGTCGGCGTCGGCTCGGGCATGTTCAACAGCCCCAACACGGCGGCGATGATGGGCACGGTACCGGCGCACCGGCGGGGAATCGCGGCGGGAGCGCGAACGCTCCTGCAGAACACCGGCGCCGTCCTGTCGATCGCCTTCGTGCTCGCGATCGTCACCTCGGCGGTGCCGAAAGCGACGCTGTTCGCGGTCTTCTCCGGTCTCGCGCGCGGCCTGTCGGCGGAGAAGCTCGCGCCGTTCATCGCCAACATGCACGTCGCGCTGTGGGTGCTCGCCGCGACCTCACTGGTGGGAGCCGGCGTGTGCATGTTGCGCCCACGCCACGTGCACGTCCCCGAATCGGTGCGTGAGACGCCAGTCGGCGCAGCGGTGCATACATGAGCGCCTCCTCCCGGGAATCGCTGCGAATCGGCGACGTCGCGCGCCTCGTGGGCACGACGCCGCGGACGATCCGCTACTACGAGGAGATCGGCCTGCTCTCCGAGGCGCCCGCGCGACCGTCGGGTGGCCATCGGCTGTACACCGACGTCGAGGTCGAGCGTCTGCGCGAGGTGATGCGGTTGAAGGAGCTGCTCGGCGTGTCGCTCGAGGAGCTGAAGACGCTGCTCGCCGCCGAGGAGGCGCGCGCGGCCGTGCGCGCCCAGCTGCGTCGCGAGGACGTCGACCCGGCGCGCCGGCGCGAGCTGCTGAGCGAGGCGCTGGGCCATCTCGACCGCCAGCTTCAGCTGGTCCGCCGGCGCAGCGAGGAGCTCGGCAAGCTCGACGAGGAGCTGCGCGAGACACGCAAGCGCGTGCGCCGGAGGATCCGCGAGATCGACGCCCATGCCGCCGGCGCCTTCCCTCCCCCGGAGCCGATCCCGCGGGCGTCGCTGCCGGCCGCGCCGGAGGCGAGCCGGTGAGCGCGAAGTCAATCCCGATTTCCTCCGCGCGAGCGACACCGAGCCTGATCTCATGACCGTGCCGGGCGAACCGGTGAGGGCAACATGTCCTGGCGCCGTGCCGGCGGTGCTCGTCGATGACCTGGTCGTGCGCTTCGGCGACCTCTCCGCGGTGGCGGGAGTCTCCTTCGCGGTGGCGCCCGGCGAGGTGTTCGGGCTGCTCGGTCCGAACGGCGCCGGTAAGACGACGACGATCCGTGTGCTCACGACGCTCCTGCCGCCCACGGCCGGACGGGCGCTCGTGGCGGGGTACGACGTGCGCGGCGAGAGCCTCGCGGTGCGCGCGAGCATCGGTTACATCCCCCAGGCGATCTCCGTCGACGGCGCGCTGACAGCGCGCGAGAACCTCGACTTCTACGGCCGCGTGACGGGGGTCGACCGGCGCGAGCGCCGGGAGCGGATCGCCGAGGCGATCGAGACGATGGAGCTCGCGCCGCTGCTCGACCGTCTCGCGCGGACGCTCTCAGGAGGGATGCTGCGGCGCCTGGAGATCGCCACGGCGCTGCTCAACCGTCCGGCCGTGCTGTTCCTCGACGAGCCGACCGTGGGCCTCGACCCGACCGCCCGGCGGATGGTGTGGGAGCGCTTGAACGCCCTGCGCGAGCAGGCGGGGACGACGATCGTCGTGACCACGCACATGATGGAGGAGGCCGAGCGCCACTGCGATCGCCTCGCCGTCATCGACCGTGGCCGCCTCGTCGAGCAGGGCGAGCCGAGCGAGCTGCTCGAGCGTCACGGCACGGAGAGTCTCGAAGAGGTCTTCACCGCCGTCACCGGCCATCCGCTCGGCGGGGAGCAGGATCAGAACGACGAGAGCGATGAAGGGAGGCTGTCCGATGTCCGCGCCCAGCGCCGCGTCGCCCACCGCCTCGGTTGATCACCGAGGACGACGAGCCCTCCCCCGCGCGCTTACCACCGGCGCGCCAGGCCGCCTGGCGGCGGGCACGACGGCAATGGCCCAAGCGGAGATGCGCAAGCTCCGCCACGACAACCTCGACATCTTCACCCGCTCGGTGCAGCCGCTGCTGTGGCTGTTCATCTTCGGCACCGCTTTCAGCCACCACGGGCTGACCGAGGGGCACACGGACTACAAGGCGTACATCGCGCCTGGCGTGATGGCCCAGGGAGCGATGTTCATCGCGATCTTCTTCGGCCTCGCGGTGATCTGGGAGCGCGACGTCGGCCAGCTCCAGCGCCTGCTTGCCACACCTCTGCCGCGGACGGCGATCGTGCTCGGCAAGGCTGTCGGAGCGGGCGTGCGCGCGCTCGCTCAGGCGATCGTTCTGCTTGTGGTCCTCGCGATCGCCGGCATCGGGCTGAAATGGTCCGTGCAGGGGGTGATCGGAGCGCTTGCGATGCTGATGCTCGGCACCGGCGCGTTCGCGTGCATGTCGATGCTGCTCGCGGCCGCGGTCAAGGAGCGCGAGCGCTTCATGGGCATCGGCCAGCTGGTGATGATGCCGCTGTTCTTCGCCTCGAGCGCGCTCTATCCGATCAGCTCCATGCCAGCCGCTCTTCGCGTCGTCCTGCACGTGAACCCGCTCACCTATGAGGTGCAGGGGCTGCGCCAGATGCTCGTCGGCGTCGGTGGAGGCGGCCAGCTGTGGCTCGACTTCCTCGTCGTGATCGCCTTCTTCGCGCTCATGCTCGCCGCCGCGACCAAGGCTTACCCGAAGGCAATTCTCTAAGGCATCTGAGCGTGTCTGACGCCGTAGCTATCACCGGGATCGTTGTCTCGGGCATCCTCGGGCCATCGGTGGGTGGCGCCTTTGCTTACGCACATAGACGTCAGGCCACACGACAAGAACGTGAGCGAGAGCTGGTTTCGGTAATTGACGAACTTATGCTGGATGTCCTCGAAGCGCAGCGCGCCCTAGAGGAGGTATGGGACTGCGCTAAGGATCAGATCGCGTACGACTCCAGCGGCGCAATCGAAGCCTACGCACGCTACTACAACAATCTCCCGCGCTTTCGTTACGGCGTCGAGCGCGTGCGCATCCGCCTCGGACTATCGGGCCCAGTCCCTGATGCACTGATCGAGGTCAGAGCGACCTTCATCGCCTTCCGTACATGCCTGGTTCCGTATACGAAAGGCCACGCTCTCGATGCCGGTGAGCTGAAAGACACAGCGATCGCATACGGGGAGCTGAGAACCGCGACTCGCAAATTGCAAGAAGCAGTCCATGACCGCGTCGGGCTGCGGGAGGATTCGAATTAGCACCTCCCCATGGATGACGAACTGGGCGGACGCGAGGCACCAAGACGGCCCCTTACGCCGTCGCCGCGGGACGGCCGGAAGACAATCCTGGGTTCATATAGTGCCGGGATGAGCGGCAAGCAAATCAGGAGGATGTCGTGGAGCGCAAGTGGTGGACCCTGATCGCCGTGTCGGTGGCGATCTTCATGCTGTTGCTCGACATCACCGTCGTGAACGTCGCGCTGCCCGACATCCAGCGCTCGCTGCATTCGAGCTTTCAGGATCTGCAGTGGGTCGTCGACGCCTACTCGCTGATGCTCGCGGCGTTCCTGCTGACGGCCGGCGCGCTCGCCGACCTGCTCGGGCGAAAGCGCGTGTTCATCGCCGGCCTGGTGGTGTTCACCGCCGCCTCGTTCGTCTGCGGCCTGTCCTCGAGCGCGCTGATGCTCAATCTGGCGCGCGGTGTGCAGGGAATCGGCGGCGCGATGATGTTCGCCACCTCGCTGGCCCTGATCGCGCAGGCGTTCCACGGCAAGGATCGCGGCACGGCCTTCGGCGTGTTCGGCGCCGTGACCGGCGCCGCCGTCGCCGTGGGACCGTTGATCGGCGGAATCATCACATCGGGCATCGGCTGGGAGTGGATCTTCTTCGTCAACCTGCCGATCGGCGCGATCGCCGTCTTCCTGACCTACCGGCAGGTCGGCGAGTCGCGCGACCCCGAGGCCACGCGCGTCGACTGGATCGGCCTGCTGACGTTCTCCGGCGCGCTCTTCCTGCTCGTGTTCGCCCTCGTGCGCGGCAACGACAAGGGTTGGGGCTCGACGCAGATCGTCGGCTTCCTCGTCGCCTCGGCGGTCCTGCTCGTGCTGTTCGTGATCGCCGAGCGCCGGCAGGAGCGCCCGATGCTCGACCTGACGCTCTTTCGCCGTCCCGCCTTCACCGGCGCGAACATCGTCGCCTTCTCCCTGTCCTCCTCGATCTTCGCGATGTTCCTCTACCAGACGCTCTACATCCAGAACGTGCTCGGCTTCAGCCCGCTGCAGGCGGGCCTGCGCTTCCTGCCGATCACCCTGCTGTCGTTCCTCGTCGCGCCGGTCGCCGGACGGCTCAGCGTGCGCATCCCCCTGCGCCTGCTGCTCGGCGTCGGACTGGCGCTCGTGAGCGCCGGCCTGCTGGCGATGACGGCCGTCGACGCCAGCTCCGGATGGACCGCTTTGATCCCCGGCTTCGCGATCGCCGGCGTCGGCATCGGACTGGTCAACCCGCCCCTGGCCTCAGCGGCGATCGGCGTAGTGCCACACGAGCGCAGCGGCATGGCCTCCGGCATCAACTCCACCTTTCGCCAGGTCGGCATCGCCACGGGCATCGCCGGCCTCGGGGCGGTCTTCCAGCACAACGTGACCGCGGGCACGAGCGCCGCCCTGTCCGCCGGCGGCCACGCGGGTGAGATCGCGCGCGCCGCGCACGGACAGCTGGGGACGCTGCTCGAGTCCGGGGAAGTACGCAAGATCGCCGGCACGCTCTCCTCAGGCGCGCGCGCCGCGCTGACCCACTCCTACCGTGTCGGCTTCACCGGCGCGTTCACCAACATCCTGATCATCGCCGCGATCCTCGCCCTGGCGGGCTCGGTGCTGGCCTTCGTGCTCGTGCGAAGTCGCGACTTCGTCGTCTCCGGCCCGGCGCCCGGACGGCAGGCCGAGCCCGAGCCGGTGGCAGCGCCAACTGGCTGACGGGCGCGTGCGCAAGGTTGACCGGCGAGAACGGGCCGCAGCCGCTCGGAGCGCCCACGGGCTGACGGGCGCTTGCGCGAGGTCGACCCGTTGATGCGTCCGCGGGGCTGCGTCCACGGGCTGACCACGCGCGCGTAAGTCAGAGCCACGCCCGTGCAACCGCCCAACCGTCGCACGCGAGGCCGGCCGTGCCGGCCCCATCAAAAGACTTCTTCGCCGATCGCCGATCACGGCTCGTTGACCTCATACCCGCGACAACTCAGCACCGGCAACCGGGGATAGCGCGGATAAGCTGGATCTTCGCGCGAGCGTTCGCACAACGAGAACGTCGAGCCGCGGGTGTTGCGCACGTCCCGCTGGTGCCTGCAGCTGGCGCACAGCCCTCGCGGGTCTTCAATCGGCGGGGGAGTCGCTGGGACGGGCATGAGCGCAGCGTAGTCGTGGCCCGCGATGGCCTCCTGCAATAATCGTTGACCACACAACTATGACCACCTTCAACCGACTGCTCGGATTCCTCCGCCCCTATAAGCGCGGGCTGACCGCCTCGTGGCTGCTCGCCAGCCTCGCGATGGTGATGACCGTCCTGCTCCCCTACCTCACGGGTCTCGCAGTCGAAGCGATCAGGCGTGGTTCCGCCCACGGGCAGCGCCACGAGCTCTCCCAGCGAGCCCACGATCGCCATACGCTCTACGTGCTCGCGCTCGTCATCGTCGGCGCCGTCCTCGCCCGCTGGGCGCTCACCTTCTTCCGGCGCATGATCGCCGGGCGGATCTCCCTCGGCATCGAATACGACCTGCGCCAGCTCCTCTACGGCCACCTCCAGCGTCTCGAGCTGAGCTTCTTCGACCGCCAGCAAACCGGCCAGCTGATGTCCCGCGCCACCGTCGATTTGCAGGCCGTGCGCTTCTTCCTCGGCTACGGCCTCGTCTTCATCCTGCAGTCCGCGCTCACGCTCGTGCTCGCCGGCGCCGCGATGATCGCCATCAACCCCACGCTCGGGCTGATCGCGATGGCGCCCGTGCCGTTCGTCGTCGTCATCTCCCAGCGCTACGGCCGCTCCGCGCGTCCGGCGATCCAGGAGGTCCAGCAGCGGATCGCCGAGCTCACCGCCGACGCCGAGGAGAACATCTCCGGCGTGCGCGTCGTGAAGTCCTTCGCCCGCGAGCCTCGCCAGCTCGATCGCTTCCGCCACTCCGTCTCGCGCGTCTTCGACCAGTCGATGGTCGCCACGCGCCTGGAGGCGAAGTTCAACCCCGTGATCGGCTTCCTCCCCCAGCTCGGCCTCGCCGCCGTGCTGCTGCTCGGAGGCCAGCGCGTCATCCACTCCCACCTCACCCTCGGCCAGTTCAGCCAGTTCTACCTCTACCTGAACATGCTCATCGGCCCGATGCGCTCGCTCGGGGTGACCCTCGGCCTCGCCCAGCGCGCGACCGCCTCCGGCGCGCGCATCTTCCAGGTGCTCGACCGTCCGCCGCGCATTCTCGAGCCGCCCGACGCGCGTGCGCTGCCGTCCGGCAACGGCCATGTGCAGTTGCGCGGAGTGACCCTCCGCTACGACGAACACGACGACTTCGGCGCCGTCTACGCCGGACGCTCCTCCGAGAGTCGTCCCTCGGAGAGTCCCCCGTCCGAGAACCGCTCCTCAGAGCACCCAGCTTCCAATCGCGCCTCCGAGAACGACTCTTTCGGAAACGAACCCTCCAAGCGTCCTCCCTCCGCGAACGGCACCTCGAACGGGACGACCGCGCTCGATGGCCACTCCCAGCCGCACCGCGCGCGCGCGGTACTGAGCGACGTCGATCTCGACGTCCCCGCCGGCACCACGATCGCCCTCGTCGGCGCCACCGGGTCGGGCAAGACCAGCCTCGTGTCGCTGATCTCCCGGCTCTACGACGCGAGCGCCGGGCAGATCCTCCTCGACGGTGCCGACATCCGCACTGTCACCCTGACCTCACTGCGCGAAGCCGTCGCCGTCGTCAGCGACGATCCCTTCCTGTTCTCCGCCTCCGTCGCCGAGAACATCGCCTACGGCCGCCCCTCCGCCGGGAGGGAGGAGATCGAAGCCGCCGCCCGCCGAGCGCAGGCCTACGACTTCGTCATGCACCTGCCCCAGGGGTTCGACACGCGCGTGGGCGAGCGCGGACTCTCGCTCTCCGGTGGCCAGCGCCAGCGACTGGCGATCGCCCGCGCGCTGCTCGCCGACCCGCGCGTGCTGATCCTCGACGACGCCACCTCCTCCGTAGACGCCTCCACCGAGCAGTCGATCAAGCTCGCCCTCGACGAGGCGATGGCGGGACGCACGACGTTCGTGATCGCCCATCGCCTCTCCACGATCTCCCTCGCCGATGAGATCGTCGTCCTAGACCACGGCCGGATCGTCGCCCACGGCGACCACGACGAGCTGCTCGTCGCCTCCTCCCTCTACCGGGAGATCGTCGAGAAGGGCCTGCCCGACCAGGTCTTCCTCACGCGCAAGCCACTAGAACCCGAGGTGAGCGGGATATGAGTCCGTTGGTCGGCCGCGGCGGGCCCGGGTCTCAGTGGACCGGCGAGCGAGCGAGCCGCGGCACGCGCGGACGCAACCTGCGCGGTCTGCTGCGGCTGCTCGGTCCATACCGGACGCGCGCGGGCCTGATGCTCGTCGCGCTGATCGTCGGCACGGGCGCGTCGCTGGCCCCGCCGCTCTTGGCGCGCGCGGCGATCGACAAAGGCATCGACCGTCACGACACCGGCACGCTCGTGCTCGTCGTGATCGCCTTCCTCGTCTCCGCGCTCCTCGTCTGGGGGATGACCTACCTGCAGACCTACCTCGTCGGCTGGGTCGGCCAGCGCGCGCTCGCCGACCTGCGCATCCGCATCTTCACCCACCTGCAGACGCTTCCGATCGGCTTCTACGAGAGCCGCCCCGCGGGCGTGCTGATCTCGCGCATGACCAACGACGTCGAGGCGCTCGACAGCCTCGTCACCGACTCCGTCGTCACGCTCGTCCAGGCGGGCCTGACGCTGCTCGGCACGATCGGCATCCTGCTCTACCTCGACGTGAAGCTCGCGCTGATCACCTTCTGCGTGCTGCCGCTCCTGCTCGCCGGCTCACTGTGGTTCAGGATCGTCTCCGCCGGCGCCTTCCGCCGCACCAGAGAGACGATCGGCGCGATCACCGCCTACCTGCAGGAGACCCTTTCCGGCATCCGCGTCGTGCGCTCCTTCGCCCAGGAGCCCGCCCACGAGGCTCGCTTCACGGAGCTGAACGCTGAGAACTCGGACGCCAACATGACCACCGTGCGGCTCAACGCCGCCTACTTCCCCACCGTCGAAATGCTCTCCGGCGTGGCCGTCGCCGTGATCGTCCTCTACGGCGGCCTGCAGGCGATCGAAGGCCACATCACGGTCGGCACAGTCGTCGCCTTCGTCGCCGCCCTCGCCAACCTGTTCGAACCGATCCAGCAGCTCTCCCAGCTCTACGCCACCTACCAGTCGGGCATGGCCGCCTTGGAGAAGATCTTCCAGCTGCTCGACGTCCGCCCCGATCTCGAGGACCGCCCGGGGGCGTTGCAGCTGGGACGGATCAGCGGCGAAGTCTCCTTCGAGGACGTCTCCTTCGCCTACTCCCGCCGGGGCGGCGAGGAGACCGACGCCAAGCAGGCGCTCGCGCTCGACCGCGTCGACCTGCGGATCCCCCCCGGACAGACCGTGGCCCTCGTGGGTGCGACCGGGGCGGGCAAGTCGACTATGGCGAAGCTCGTCGCGCGCTTCTACGACCCCACCTCCGGCGCCGTGCTCGTCGACGGTCACGACCTGCGCGAGGTTGCCGGCAGCTCGCTGCGCGCGCAGATGGGCATCGTCCCCCAGGAGGCATTCCTCTTCTCCGGGACGGTCGGCGAGAACATCGCCTTCGGCGCGCCCCACGCGGAGGAGCACCAGATTCGCGCGGCCGCCGCCGCGGTCGGCGCCGAGGAGTTCATCTCCGAGCTTCCGCGGGGCTACGACACCGAAGTCGGCGAGCGAGGCGCCCAGCTCTCAGCCGGCCAACGCCAGCTGATCGCCTTCGCCCGCGCGCTGATCGCCGATCCGCGCATCCTCGTGCTCGACGAGGCCACCTCCAACGTCGACCTTCATACGGAGGGGCGGATCGAGCAGGGCCTTCGCCGCCTGCTCGCCGGTCGCACGGCGATCGTCATCGCCCACCGCCTCTCCACGATCCGCCAGGCCGGACGGATCGTCGTGCTCGAGCACGGCCGCATAGCCGAGCAGGGGACGCATGACGAGCTGATTGCCGCTGAGGGACGTTACTTCGAGCTTTATCGGGATTGGGCTTCGCAGGCCGCGGCATAAATCTCAGCACGGAACAATCGACAACATCACGCCTCAAGTGCCCGGCCCCCAAACGAAACCTGGGACCATTTCGGGCGCGCACGCTCTGCCACCACAGCGCCAGCCAACAACCGAGTGTCAGCGCTAGCGGATCACCGCTGCGGGACTGACGCGCGTGAGCTCGGTTTGCCCTTGGCGTAGCGTGCCATTCTCGAAGACGAACTCGAGCATCGCCGCGAAATCATCGCCGATTGCCGCGCGTCGACGCTCCGATACCAGCTGCCGGGCAGGGATTCGAACCCCAGTTTCCCGGACCAGAACCGGGCGTCGTGCCGCTGGACCACCCGGCAGAGCACGGCCGAGAATCATAGTGCAGCGAGCAGCTCGCACCGGCTGCACGTTCCGTCCAAAAGTGTTGCGAACATATGTTCGCGTGACTGCGCGAGCGGACATCATCGAGTTGCTAGAGGCGGGTATGCCCCGTCCTGAAATCGCACAACGACTAGGGATCTCTTCGTCAACCGTCTCTCGACACGTCTCTCGCGGCGCATGGGACAGCGGGCGCAACAGGCGGCATCACCCTCTGCGTGTATTGCCTGAGGCCCATCAGGACTACGACGCGCAGCGCTGACGCAGACGAATCCGCAACCTGACCAGGCGTCCCTCCGATGCTAACTAGGTCTGCGCCGGATGCGCGTCGGGCGCGAAGTACGCGGTGATCGTCTCCTCGAGGCCGGGGTCGAGCACCAGCAGCACCTCATCGCCCGCTTCGATCACCGTGTCAGGCTTCGGCACGAAGCCCGAGCCGTCGCGAAGCACTGAGATGATCAGACTGCCCTCGGGCAGGGCGATGTCAGACACCTGCTCGCCGACCGTGGGCGCGTCGGGGCTCACCTCGAGCTCGATGATCTCAAGACGCTCCTCTTCGAGCGCGAGCAGGTGCACGAGCCCGTAGCGGGGCACCTCGTGCTCGATCAGCCGCAGGATCAGGTCGGTCGCCGAGACCGCCGGCTGGATTCCCAGCAGCCTGAAGTGGTCGTGATTGCGGGGGTTGTTCACGCGCGCGATGATCCGGTCGCACAGGTACTTCTCCTTCGCCACCTGGCAGACGAGCATGTTGTCCTCGTCGTCGCCCGTCACGGCGATCACCAGGTCCGCGCGCTGGATCCCCGAGCGCTCGAGCACCCACAGCTCGGTCGCGTCCCCGTACTGCACGGCGTGCTCGAATTCCTCCTCGATCGCCAGATACCGCGGACGGGAGGACTCGATCAGCGTCACTTCGTGGCCCTTCACGATCAGCTCCCGAGCGAGGTTCCGCCCCACCTTGCCCGCCCCCACGACGATCGCGTACATCTAGCGTCCCAAACCCATCACGCCGACTCCGCCTGGAGCGCGCGCCCGAACATGTCGATCGCGTGTTGCGTAGGGGAGATCGTGTGCAGGCCCTGCTCGCCATACCAGCCGGCGCGGGCCGGGTCCATCACGCGCACGATCACCTTCTCGATGCCGAACCGCTTCTGCGCGATCTGCGCGATGATCAGGTTCGTGTTGTCGCCGTCAGTCGAGGCGATGAACACCTCCGCGCGTTCGATCCCCGCCTGGATCAGCGCATCGGTCTCGAGCGCCGTGCCCACGGTGAACTGACCCTGGGCGTCCTCCCACGTCCTGCTCTGGCCCGCGTCCAGGCGCTCGTGCGAGAGCGGGTCCTCGTCGAGCACCGACACTTCGTGGCCTTCCGCCAGGGCGGACTTCGCGACCGCCGAGCCGACGCGCCCGGCGCCTACGATCAGGACGAACATGCGCGGGAGATTAGTCGATGCGATCGCTTCTACGAGCCCGCCGCCGCGAGCGTTGTCGGACGCTCGCCGCTCGCGTTGCGCACGGCCGGGGCGGTGACGATCACGCGGCAGCTCGCCTTGGCGACGACATACTTGGTCACGTCCCCGACGAAGTTCTCGAGCGGTCCGCCGCGCCCCCCCAGACGCGCCCCGCCGCGGATCAGAGACGGCTCCTCCGCTCCGAGCACGATCGCTTCGACGCCCCGACGGCGAGCCTCCTCGACGATCGCATGCCCGGCGCGCCGGGTGCGCACGGTGGCGGTGGCCACGTGCACTCCGGCGTACTCCTCCCCCACCGCCTTGGCGCGGGCCAGCGACTGACGGGCGTGCTTGATCTGAGCCTCGGGCAGGCGCGCGTCGAGCGGCAGCGACATTGGGATCACGAACACCCACACGGCCTCGATCGTCGCCTTGTCGATCGCCGCCTCGTCGGTCTGCTCGCCAGCGGCCAAGAGGGCCGCGGTCTGCACGATGTCCTCGTCGAGCTCCGTCCCGAACAGGGGTACGAGGATCGATCCGTAGTCTCGCTCAGGCGCCTGCTCGGCGCGCAGGATCTGCGGCGAGACCGTCACCCGCCGCAGCAGCGACGTTTCATCGGCGCGGCGGTAGATGACATACAGCGCGATCCCCACCGCCATCCATCCGAGGCCCACGTAGCGGGCCGGCTCGTGCACGATCATCACCGCCAGCCAGCCGGCCCCGCACACCAGCGCGCCGAAAGCCGCCGGCAGCGGCAGCTCGCCGCCGCGCACGACGAGCGACAGTGGCACCCGGTAGGGACGGTCGCGCCCGGGCTCTGAGTAGCGCAGGCGGCAGATCGACAGGTGGGCGATCGTGAATGCGAGCATCGCCCCGAAGGCGTAGATGCCGACGAGGAAGTCGAGGTTCTCCGGCACGACAAGCCCGGCGGCGAGCACGCCAGCCAGGATGATCAGCACATACGGCGTCGAGCGCTCCGGGTGCAGGCGGCCCAGGCCGCTGGGAATCTGGCGGTTGGTCGACAGCGAGTAGGCGAGTCGCGAGAGCCCCAGCATCGCCGAGTTGGCCGCCGCCACCAGCGTGACCGTCGCAAGACCCCCGACCACGTAGCGAAGCGTCTGGGCCAGCCAGTGCGGATGCATGTGCGTGACGATCCCGATCACCGGTGCGTTCATGTAGCGAGTCGCCAGTTCGGTATGACCCGCGTGGACCGGCAGCGCGGTCACCGCCACGAGCGCGATGCCGACGTATCCGATCACCACCGTGGCCGTGCCGCTCGCGACCATCTGCTTGAGACCGCGCCGGCCGATCTTCACCTCGCCGGCGAGACCCGCGGCCGACTCGAGGCTCGTGAACGCGATCGCGGCCACGGTCAGCGCGAACACCAGATCCGACCACTTCGGCGAACTCCCCAGGTGGATCGGGTCGAGCAGCGTGTGCGGGTTGAAGAACAGCACCAGCCCGAGCACCACGATCAGGCCCTGCAGCGCCAGATCGCTCGCCACCAGCAGGCCGATCCTTCGCGCCCGGCCGCCGCGGAAGCCGCGGATGTTGACGAGCACCACGAATGCGATGAACACCAGCGCCAACCCCAGCGACTCCGCGCGGTGACCCAGGGGATGCCAGAAGACGCGCAGGTACTGCGTGGCCGAGTACGCGGTGACAGCGATCAGGATCACGTAGTCGAGCAGGATCGCCCAGCCGGCGACGAAGCTGACGAGCTCGTTGAACGCGTACCGCGCGAACACCGTCGCGCCGCCGCGGTCCTGGTGCAGCGAGGCGCCCTCCACGTAGGTCATCGCGGTCAGCACGAACAGCAGCGCGGCGAGCAGGAACACGAGCGGGGTCAGGCCCAGCGCGTGGCCGGCGATCACCCCGAGCGAGAAGTAGATCGCGCTGGCCAGCGAGGTGTAGACGATCGCGAACAGGATCGGCGAGCCGATGCTGCGGCGAAGCGTGGCCAGCGAGCGCTCCGCCAGTTCCGCCGCAACCCGCTCCGCCTCCGGCGTGCTCATGTCCCCCGCCCCCGTCTCCTCTCCAGGTACAGCCGTGCCGCTCCGGCCGCCACGAACAGCACGCCCAGCAGCGACCGCACGGAGAACACGCCATGAGCGCTCACCGCCTGCGCGATCAGAGCCACGCCGATGATCGCCATCAGCAGCGAGAGCACGAACGTGCTCCCGCTGTGAATCCGTCGGCCGCTCATCTCACATAGAGCTTAGGTCTGTACTCAGGTGATGAGCGGGATGATCAGGATCGCGACGATGTTGGCCACCTTGATCATCGGGTTGATCGCCGGCCCGGCCGTGTCCTTGAACGGGTCGCCGACCGTGTCGCCTGTCACCGACGCGGCATGGGCCTCTGAGCCCTTGCCGCCGAAGGCGCCGTCCTCGATCAGCTTCTTCGCGTTGTCCCACGCCCCTCCGCCGGCCGTCATCATCACGGCGAAGAAGAACCCGACGACGATCACGCCGATCAAGAGGCCGCCGAGCGCCTGCTGGTCGATCAGCCCGACGATCAGCGTCAACCCGATCGGCAACAGCGACGGCAGGATCATCTCGCGCTGCGCCGTCTTAGTGACGATATCCACGCACGCCGCGTAGTCGGGGTCTTCGGTTCCCTCCATGATTCCGGGGTGCTCGCGGAACTGGCGGCGCACCTCCTCGACCACGGCGCCGCCAGCGCGACCGACGGCCTCGATCGAGAGCGAGGCGAACAGGCACACCATTAGCCCACCCACGAGCAGCCCGATCAGCACGGGCGGTTCGTTGATGCCGAAGGAGATCCCGTGGCCGACCTTGGCCTCGATCTCTTTCTGGAAACCCGCGAACAGCACCACGGCGGCCAGCACGGCCGAGCCGATCGCGTAACCCTTTGTCACGGCCTTCGTCGTGTTCCCGACGGCGTCCAAACGATCGGTGACCTTGCGCACGTCCTCGGGCAGGTCGGCCATCTCCGCGATGCCGCCGGCGTTGTCCGTGATCGGGCCGAAGGCGTCGAGCGCGACGATCAGTCCCGTCAGCGACAGCAGACCCATCACGGCGATGGCGATGCCGTAGATGCCGGTCACGCCACCGCCGGCGAGCTTCCACGCACCGAGAATGCCGAGCACAATCACGATCGCCGGCAACGCCGTCGCTTGGAGCCCCGAGGAGAAGCCCTGGATGATGTTCGTCGCGTGGCCGGTGATCGACGCCTTGGCGGTCTTCTTCACCGGCGAGAAGCGAGTCGAGGTGTAATATTCGGTTAGTCCGAACAGCAGCGCCGTGACGGCGATGCCGATCAGCGAGCACAGGTAAAGGTGCCCCCAGCTCGGCGTGTTGACGCTGCCGCCGGCGATCGGCGCATCCTTGAACGTGAGGTTGCGCATCAGCCAGTAGGTGATCGGCGCAAACGCGGCGGCCGCGATCAAACCTGAGACGACTAGCCCCTGCAGAAGCGCACGCTCGACGTTGCCCGATTTCGAGCGCACGGCGTACGTGCCGATGATCGACGCGATGATCGCCGCACCGCCGATCACCAGCGGATAGAGCGCCACGCGTGTGGCCTCGTGGAAGGTGAGCACGCCGAGCAGGATCACCGCGACGGCCGTGACCGCGTAGGTCTCGAACAGGTCGGCCGCCATGCCGGCGCAGTCGCCGACGTTGTCGCCCACGTTGTCGGCGATCGTCGCCGGATTGCGCGGGTCGTCCTCGGGAATCCCCGCCTCGACCTTGCCGACGAGGTCGGCGCCGACGTCGGCGGCCTTCGTGAAGATGCCACCGCCCAGACGGGCGAACACCGAGATCAGCGATCCGCCGAAGCCGAGCCCGATCAGCGCATCGACCGCAGTCTTCGGACTGTCGTTGAAGAACGACGTCAGCGCGCCGTAGTAGCCGGCGACGCCGATCAGCGCGAGGCCGACGACAAGCAGGCCAGTGGTGGCGCCGCCGCGGAAGGCGACTCGGAGCGCCGGGGTGACCCCCGATCGCGCGGCCTCCGCGACGCGCGCGTTCGAGCGCACGGAGACGTTCATGCCGATGTACCCGGTCGCACCGGAGAGCAGGCCGCCGATCGCGAAGCCTCCCGCTACGGCGATGTCCTGAATGAAGATCAGCGCGACAAACAAGACGACGCCGACGACGGCGATCGTCGCGTACTGGCGGTTGAGGTAGGCGCGTGCGCCCTGCTGAACGGCCAGCGAGATGCTCTGCATCCGCTCGTTGCCCGGAGAGAGCGCGAGCAGGGAGCGCGTGGTCAGCAGGCCGTAAGCCACCGCACAGGCGGCGCAAACGAGGGCGACGACGACCCCATGGTTCGTCAGAAAGCTACTCAAGGAAATCCTCCGCGGTCTTGTTAGCGTGCCGCGCGAGGACGTCGCGCGCACATTTGTCGCCCGGATCGCTCGGCGCGAGCGCTTACCCGGTGCAAACGCGCGCGCAGTCTATCGTGCACGCCAGCGGAAAGACGGCTGGCGGATTCGCGGAGGACCGCCCGCAGGAGTTCAGCTGCCGGGCACCCACAGCCTGCCGCTCGACTGCGCCGGCCCAGGTCCGTTCGGCTTGCCCTCTCCAGCCGGCTGATCTCCGCCGGTGGGCTTCCCCTGACCGCCGCCCGGAGCGGCCTCCTCTGCCTTCGGCCGGGCGGTCTGGTCCGCGCCGGAGGCGGGCTGAGCCTCGCGCGCATAGGCCATCTGCAGCTGGGAGAGCGCATCGCGCAGCGGTTTCAGCTCCTGTGGGCGCCTGCGCTCGAGGATCTCGAGCAGCGCCCGCACGCCGTCGATCGCATCGCGAACCTGCTCGAGGTCGCGCCCGGCACCGGCCCCGACCGGTGCGCCAGGTGCGCCGCCGAGCCCGAGCCGGCGGCCGCCGACGTTCAGCAGCGACACGGCGGCCTGCAGCATCACCTCAGCGCTCGTGATGCGGTCCAGTTCAGCCTCATACGCGGCTCTCAGCTCCGCCTCACTCGGGTCGCCCGCACTGCCCGGACCGTCCTGCGGTCCGGCCGCCTGCCTCGATGGATCGGCGCTCACACCGTCACCTCCTCTGAGTATGTTTCTCTGGTCTCGGCCACCGACGCCGCGAAGACCTCCTCGCGCGTGGCGCCCGCCTCGATCATCCGCCGCTGGCGCTGGGCGCCGTTTCGCTCTGGGAACACAGGCTCGATTCCCAGTTCGCCGCGAACCGGCGCGGTCCACGCGAGCAGCCGCTCGATCGCCTCTCGCGCTGGGTACTCCTCGCCGCGCTCGAAGTCGATCAGCCGACCGTCGAGCCCGAAGCGGATCGCCCGCCACATGTTCTCCTCGATCAACCGCGGCAGGAGGTCCACGAACGGCGTCCGCTCGTCGGCGTCGCGCGCCGCCTGGGCGATGCACGCGACCATCAGCGCGGCCAGGGCGTCCGACTCGCCCGTCGTGGCCTGCGCGTCGCAGATTCGCAGCTCGACCGTGCCGAAGCTGAAATGCGGCCTGACCGACCACCACACCTGGGTGAACTCGACGATCGAATTCGTCCGCACCAGCAGCTCGATGTACTCGCGATAGGCCGGCCAGCCGCCGAACGCGTCGGGGACCCCGCAGCGCGGGAAGCTCTTCGTGAAGCTCTGCGTCCGCGCGGAGTGAAGACCCGTGTCGATGCCGTCGAGATACGGTGAGTTGGCGGAGATCGCCAACAGTAGCGGCAGCACCGGCCGCAGGCGATCGCATACGCGCACCGCCCTGTCGATGTCGCGCACGCCCACGTGCACGTGCAGGCTGAACGTGTTATTGCGCCACGCGACGTACCGCAACCCCTCCTCGACGCGGCGGTAGTGCTCGGTGTCGATGATCGGCTGCTCGCGGTAGTCGGCCCACGGGTGCGTGCCGGTGGCCCCCAGGGCCACTCCCTCGGCCGCGGCGAGCGCGAACAGGCGCCGGCGGCGCTCGCGCTGTCGCGTGAGCGCGTCACCGAGGTCCGCGCCAGCGCCGGAGATGATCTCGATCTCCGAACGGATCAGCTCGCCTGTTATGCCCTCGCTGAGGACGGCGTCGCGCCGCGCCGCGTCCCTCAGCTCTTCGAAGCGCGGAACGAGGTCGAGCGTCCGCGGATGCAGGATCGCGAACTCCTCCTCGACGCCCACGGTCATCTCAGGCGCCGCGGCAAACGTCTCCTCCGCTCGATCTAGGTCCAGGCTGGTCATGGCGTGCGGGTTGGGCGAATCTGCGAGTGTGGAGTCTGCGATCGGTGGCGGCGGTCGGGCTTCACGCGCCCGAGACGCCCGTCAGGTCAAGTAGAAATACAGCGCGTAGAGCAGATCGACGGCCGGGCTCGAGGTGTGGACGGTGACCTCCGGCGGCACCGCCAGGAGCGACTCGGAGTAGTTGAAGATGATCTTCACGCCGGCCTGCACGAGCTCATCCGCGAGTCCCTGGGCGGCTCGCGTGGGCACGGCCAGCACGCCCACGACGATGTCCTCGTCCTCGACCACCTGGCGCAGCTCGCCAGTGTGCCTCACCACTTGGCTGCCGACGCTAGTGCCGACCTTCGCGGAGTCCACGTCGAAGATCGCCACGACCCGAAAGCCATGGTCGGCGAAGATGTCCGAGGAGGCGATCGCCTTGCCCAGGTGCCCCGCGCCGAGCAGGGCGATGTTGTGCTGGCCGGCCGTGCGCAGGATCTTGCGGATCTGCGAGACGAGCGCCTCGACGTTGTAGCCGACGCCGCGCTTGCCGAACTTGCCGAAGCCCGAGAGGTCGCGGCGGATCTGGGTCGAGTTGACGTGCGTGTAGTCGGACAGCTCCTGCGAGGAGATCGTCTCCTTACCCATCTTCTTCGCCTGCGTGAGCACCTGCAGATAACGCGACAGTCGAGCGGCCACGCCAAGCGAGAGTCGCTCCACCGATGGCTCATCGCCGTCTCGCTCCGCTCGCTCCAAGGTCGAGGTCTCCTCGCGGTAGGTCATCGTCCTGACTCTAAACGTTCCCGCAAGAGCCGCTCGTCGACGAAGTAGTCGCACAGCTCCTCGCCGTCGAGGACGATCACCGGGATGCGCTCGAAGTACGCGCGCAGCAACGCCTCGTCGGTCGTGATGTCGCGCTCCTCGAGCTCGAAGCCGAGCTCCGCCTGAAGCGCGCGCAGGGTGGTCATGGCCTCGACGCACAGGTGGCAGTCGGGCTTCGAGTAGACGGTCACGCCACCCGTCATCGTCTCTCCGCCGGTCATGATCTTCTCGCCAGTCAGGGTCTCACCGCGCGGACGCCCGCGAGGGCGCGGATGAGCCCGGCGCGCCCGTAGGCGCTCCAAGTGAAAGGACTGGCGGGCGCTCACCACTGGCATACGCGTCGAGCGAGAGGTACTCCGGATAGGCCAGCCGGGGGGTGAACCGCGCCGCGCTTGCGATCATCGCGGCGTTGTCGGTGCACAGCACCGGCGGAGGGACGTGAAGCGTCGCGCCGATGCCCTCGAGCCCGCGGCGCAGCTCGCCGTTGGCCGCGACGCCGCCCCCCACCGCCAAACGGTCGAGGCCGGTCAGCTCGATCGCTCGCTCGGCGCGCGCGATCAGGCTGTCCACGATCGCTGCCTGGTAGGAAGCAGCGAGGTCGGCCGCGCGCTCGCTCGCCTCTCGCTCGGAGAGCTCACGCAGCCTGTACAGCAGCGCCGTCTTCACCCCCGCGAAGGAGAAGTCGAGACTCCGCGCGAAGGCCTCGCGGTCCCTCCCCCGTCCTCCTCGCGCACGCTCGGCGCGCGACCCGGGGAAGGAGAACGCCTCGGGATCGCCGCCGGCCGCCAACCGCTCGAGTGCCGCGCCGCCCGGGTAACCCAGCCCGAGCATCCTCGCCCCCTTGTCGAACGCCTCGCCGGCGGCGTCGTCGAGCGTGCGGCCGAGCACTTGAAAGCCTTTTTGATCGCTGACGCGCGCGAGCAGGGTGTGACCGCCACTGGCGATCAGGCACAGAAACGGCGGCTCAAACGCGGCCGTCTCACCGGATTCGACATCCTTGCCCGAACCGGCCACGATCAGGAAGTTCGCCGCGACGTGACCTTGCAAGTGGTCGATCGGCGCGAACGGGAGCTCGCGGGCGGCCGCGAGCGCCTTGGCCGTAGAGAGTCCCACCAACAGGGCCCCCACGAGCCCCGGCCCCTGCGTGGCGGCGACGAGCTCGACGTCGTCCAGCGCAATCCCGGCCTCGTCGAGGGCCTGCTCGGCGACCAGGTTCACCAGCTCGAGGTGGTGGCGGGAGGCGATCTCCGGCACCACGCCGCCGAAGCGATCGTGCACGCCCTGTGAGGAGATCACGTTCGAGCGGATCCTGCCGTCAACGTCGACGACTGCCGCACACGTGTCGTCGCAGCTCGTCTCGAGCGCCAGGATCGTCATACGGGGCCTGGGTTGGGCACGTCCTCGAGCGACCCCTCGAGCGTGCCGGGCGTACGCCACATCACCAGCGCATCCTCCCCGTTGTCCTGGTAGTAGCGCAGGCGCAGACCAGCCGCGCGGAAGCCCTCCCGTTCGTACAGGTGGATCGCGGCTGTGTTCGAGCGGCGGACCTCGAGCGTGAAGCGGGCGTCCTCGTCGTCGACCCGCGCATACAACTCCATGAGCAGCGCCGAGGCCACACCCGTGCGCTGGTGGGCGATGTCCACGGCGACGTTCATCACGTGCCATGCGGTGTCATAGCGTGAGCAGATCAGATAGCCGACCAGCGTGCGGCCGTGCTCGCCGTCGATCACCGCCGCCAGGCAGATGCCCGAGCGCTTGGAGAGCTCAAGCACGAACATCGCCAATGACCACGGCGTGGGAAAGACGCGGCGCTCGATCGCGATCACCTGGGGCAGGTCGGGGTACACCAGCCGCCGGACCTCGCACGCCGGCCGGTGCTCGGATCGAAGCTGGGCGGCGGACGGCTCCGTCACGATCCGGCGTTCTCCATCTGGGGCTCGCGCGCGAGCAGGGCGATCTCTGCGTCCGGGCGGCGGCGATAGTCGGGGACGATCGTCTCCCGCGCGCGGGCGGGCGCCGCGCGGGCGCCAAGCTCGCAGATCGCCTGCGCATCGACACGGTGCAACGGTGAGACGTCGACGGGCACAGTGACCCCGAGCGCCTCCAGAGCCGCGCGATAGCGCACCGCCCCATCACCGACCGCCAGCCAGGGACGCACCCCATCGTGCGCGGGAACGTCCGCCAGCGCGCTTGCCATGTGCGACGGGGCAAGCGCGCGCGGAGCCATCGACTCGACGGTCGATCCCCTCTCGCCCACCGAGTAGGCGCCGAGGAACACCTCGCCGCGACGGGCGTCGATGACCGCAAGGACGTCTTCGTAGCGCTCGTGCCCCCGCGCGGCCTCCGCAAGCGCCCTGCAGCTCGACACGCCGACCAGCTCCACCGACAGCGACTGGGCGAGCCCGCGCGCAGTCGCCACGCCGACCCGCAGGCCGGTGAAGGTACCCGGGCCCACGCCGACCGCGATCCTGTCGAGCGCATCCCAGCCCACGCCAGCGCTGAGGAGCAGCTCGTGGGCCATCGCGAGCAGCCGCGTGGCGTGTCCGGGACGCTCTCCCGGTTGCGGATCGTCGCGGGTCTGTGACGTGCACCCATCGGCCAGGCGCACCCCGACGACCGTGGACGACGTGGCAGTGTCGAAGCCGAGCACGATCACTGCTCCACCTCGATCGTCCGGCGGTCGGCTCCGCGATGCGCGAGTGTCACCCGCATGCGCGCCCCCGCCAGCTCCCTAGCGGATCCAGGATCTGAAGTGTCCTTTGGCCACTCGACGAAGCCGATCCGCCCAGGGCCGAGGTAGTCGGCCAACAGTTCAGGCTCCTCCTCGTCGAGCCCGGCCAGCCTGTAGAGGTCGAGATGCGAGACGGTCACGTCCCTGCCTCGGTAACGGTGTCCGATGCTGAAAGTCGGGCTCGTCACCGGATCGGTCACCCCCAACGCGCGCGCGGCGCCGCGCACCAACGTGGTCTTGCCCGATCCGAGCTCGCCACGCACCAACACGACATCGCCCTCGTTCAAGGCGCTGGCGAGCTCCGCGCCAAGCGATTCCGTCTGCGCGGGATCCGAGGTCTCGACGATGCGCACGGCCACGCCGAGACTTTAGACCGATGCCGCAGCCAAGCCGCGGCCAAGCTTGACCCGGTCGGCGCAGACCGGCCCACGATCCCTTGGAGCACCCAGCCGGAGGCGTCAAACCGGCCGTTAAACGTGACCGGCCCGCGGGAGAGGGAGTCGCGGACCGGTCGAACTACTGTGAGGATGGAGACAGGCCCGTTATCGACAGCCACAGCGGCCGACTTTAGGCCCTGAGGGAAAAAGTTCGCCGATCGCTCCGATTTCCCTTCCAGGCAGGGAAAATCGTGTCTAGAACAGCCCGAGCTGGTCCGCTTCCGCAGCCCTTTTGGAGAGATCCTCCCCCCCTTTGACGGATTCCTCCGGGGCCGGCTCGGGCACCTCCACCCACTCCGGCTGCTCGGGAGCCCCCTGCGCGAGCAGCCCCGGCAACCGCGAGAAATCCTCGCGCAGCGTCTCGAGCATCCGTGGCGTATACAGCGCGGCCGCGGGATGAAAGATCGGGTACAGCCGCACCGCGCGCCTGCCCAGCGTTAGTACCTCCGGCTGTCCGTGCACGCGCGTGATTCCTGCCGGATCCTGGCGCAGGAGCTTGGTCGAGAAGTTGCCCAGCGTGCAGATCACGTTTGGCTCGATCAGCTCGACCTGGCGCATCAGATAGTCCTGGCAGTTCTCGATCTCAACCGGCAGTGGATCGCGATTGCCGGGGGGACGGCAGTTGTGCACCACGCCACCCGCCGTGACGAAATTGTGTGTCTCCTCGACGTCGAGACAGAAAAACGTGACATCGAGCCGCGCGCGATCCGTTATGTCTTCGACCTCGACCTCGTCGTAGAGAACGTTCGTTGGTCCTCGGTCCAGCCGCGCTCGATCGAATGGGACACGCGCCGCGACTTCGGGATGCAGCTTGTAGCGCATCGACGGCGGGACATATGGGGCAATTATTTCGCTAAGTCGCTCTGTTGCCTCGACATTGAAGTACAGCCGTTGCCGCAATGCCTTTGCCGGTAGCCCAAGCCGAGCAAGCCCCGCGATGCACACCTGAAGGTCGGCATCTGAGAAAGCGTTCGTGGCGATCTCAGCCGATGGCCGTCTACCCCCCGCGCGAATTCGCGTGTAACCGTCGTCCATGAACCAGAACGCCAGCATCCGTGGATTGAGCTCCCGAGCCAGCCATGACGGAACCCCCTTGCGGGTGCGATAGAAGTCTTGGCGCAGCACTCGCAAGGCGCGATGAGCCAACGTACGCACAAGCACGACCGGATACGTCCGCCCCCCACCCGCAACCGCGGCAACCTCGCGCTCCTCGATGTCGACACCAAGCTCAGCCACAAGTTCTGCCTTGAAGCGCGCATATTCGCCCTGATGCTGTGAGTGCGAGAAGCTGAGATACGAGGACCGGGCCTGGAGGCAGCCGTCGCCGAGCACCGTGCCGCATACGACATCGCGAGCAAGGGCACTCAAACCCTGGCCCGTGGCAATCCGGTTGCCGGGTTTGAGATCCTCGACGGCCACGTAGCCGTGTTCGGTCAGTACAGGATGATCACCCGTCAGGTGGATACCCACGCGCGCAGCGCCTGCGTTCTTGCATGACTTGTAGGTGAGTCGATACACACGCCGGCCGGCGAGTGGTGTGGCATGCCAACCAACGACTCGTCGCCGGACCAGCTCTCCGTGAGTGTCTACACACATCACCTCCCCGTCATAGCGAGAGCGGACGAGACGTCCGATCCGCTCCCAGGAGCCGTCGCCCAGCTGTATCAAAGCGTTGTATCTGAGGCACTTGAGGACATTTGCCACAAAGACATCTGGACGCGTCAGTCCGATCTCCTCCAGCAGCTTGTCCAGCAGCTTGCCGGCTCGACCCACGAACGGCACGCCCTGCTCGTCCTCGCTCGCGCCCGGAGCCTCCCCCACGAACATCAAGTCGGCATTGGCATTCCCCGAGCCGAACACGACCGTCTTTCGGGTCGCGGCCAGCTCCGGGCAGCGGGGACAGCCCCGCGCCTGCGCCCAGACCTCCTTCAGCGCCTCGCGCCGCTCGGATGCCGATCGCTCGCTCTCCGGACCTGACACGGCCTGCATGCTATGAGCGATGATCTCGCGATGGCGCCACCCCCTGAGCCGGACGTGGAGATCACGGCCGATGGCCCCCATGAGACGGGGTCGCGGGAAGACGATCAACGCGCGGATCACCAACGCGCGGATCTGCAAGCGGTGCGCGAGCGCCATGCACTCGGCTTGGACGCCGCCCGACCCGAAGCCGTCGCCAAGCGCCGCGAGCGGGGGCGACGCACCACCCGCGAGAACCTCGAGGAACTGCTGGATGCGGACAGCTTCGTCGAGTACGGCCCACTGATCTTCGCCGCGCAGGAGCGTCGCCGCTCGCGTGAGGAGCTGATCGCCCGTACCCCGGCCGACGGACTGGTGGCGGGGGTGGGAGATGTGGACGGGATGCGCTGCGTGGCGATGTCCTACGACTACACGGTGCTGGCCGGCACTCAGGGCATGCGCGGTCATCTGAAGAAGGACCGGCTGTTCGAGCTCGCCGAGCGCCGGCGACTGCCGGTGGTGCTGTTCGCCGAGGGCGGCGGTGGGCGTCCCGGGGACGTCGACATGCCGATCGTCGCCGGCCTCGACTGCCGCGCCTTCACCCTGTTCGCTCGCCTGAGCGGGCTGGTCCCGCTCGTGGGGATCGCCTCCGGCAACTGCTTCGCCGGCAACGCCGCCCTGCTCGGGTGTTGTGACGTCGTGATCGCCACCGAGAACTCGAGCATCGGCATGGGCGGTCCGGCGATGATCGAGGGCGGCGGCCTCGGCTCCTATGAGCCCGCCGAGGTCGGCCCGATCGACGTGCAGGACGCAAACGGAGTGGTGGACCTGCGGGTAGCCGACGATCGTGCCGCGGTCACTGCCGCCAAGCGTTATCTCTCCTACTTCGGGGAGCCGGTCGACGACGTGCGCGTGCCCGACCAGCGGCTGCTACGGGAGATCGTCCCCGAGCGGCGCAGGCAGATCTACGACGTGCGCCTGGTGCTCGATCGGCTCTTCGACCAGGACTCCGTGCTGGAGCTGCGCCGCGGCTTCGCGGCGGGCATCGTCACCGCACTCGCCCGTGTCGACGGCCGCTCGCTGGGGGTGGTTGCCAACAACCCACCCCACCTCGGCGGGGCGATCGACGCCGACGGGGCGGACAAGGCCGCGCGGTTCCTGCAGCTGTGCGACGCGTTCGAGCTGCCCGTGCTGTTCCTGTGCGACACGCCCGGCTTCATGGTCGGTCCTACGGCCGAGCAGACCGCGACCGTGCGTCACTTCGCGCGCATGTTCCTCACCGGCGCCAACCTGAGCGTGCCGACCGGCACGATTGTGCTGCGCAAGGGCTACGGGCTCGGGGCTCAGGCGATGGCCGCCGGGGGCTTCAAGGCGCCCCTCTTCACAGTCGCCTGGCCGACTTCGGAGTTCGGCGCGATGGGCCTCGAGGGCGCGGTGCGCCTGGGGATGCGACGCGAGCTCGAGGCGATCGAGGATCCAGCCGAACGCGATCGCGTCTTTCAGCAGACGGTCGCCATGGCCTACGAGAACGGCCGCGGTGTGAACATGGCCGCCTACGGAGAGATCGACGACGTGATCGACCCGGCCGACTCCCGCCGCTGGATCGCCACACTGTTCGACGAGCACGCCGGCGACTGGCGCCGGCGGGACGCTAAGAAGCGCCCCAACATCGACGCCTGGTAGCCGGTCCCGAGCCGCGGGATGCCCTCTTCGTGCGGAGCACCGGCGGGAGGCGGCGCGGCGCTGAACGGCGCGGCCTGTGTGACGCTCGACACAGTTCGGAAAAACCCTTCCCTCCGCCGGGTCCTCCCTGTATCATCGAAGTCAGGCCGTCACCGGCGATTTCCCGGGATGGACCTTGAGAGCCCTTCTTTCTGCATCTGAAGTCGCGCCGGTATCCGCGAGGAACTGGACGAAGCCGATGAGCACACCGAACCCGACCATCGCCCGCGCATGAGGGTGCTACGCACGGTCGCCGAAGTGCGCGAGGCACTCGTCCCGACTCGCCGCCAGGGCCTGCGGATCGGCCTTGTGCCGACGATGGGCGCCCTCCACGACGGCCATCTATCGCTGATCCGCCGAGCGGCCGAGAAGTGCGAGCTCGTCGTCGTCTCACTGTTCGTCAACCCCGCCCAGTTCGACGAGCGCAGCGACCTCGAGCGCTACCCCCGCAGCGAGCGCCGCGACACGGAGCTGGCCGCCGCGAGCGGCGCCGACATCCTGTTCGCCCCCTCCGTCGAGGAGGTCTACCCGGCCGGATTCGCCACCTCCGTCGAGGTGCTCGGCGTCAGCGAGCGGCTCGAGGGGGCCATCCGCGGAGCCGAGCACTTTCGTGGCGTCGCCACCGTCGTGACGAAGCTGCTCTGCATGGTCCTGCCCGACGTCGCCTACTTCGGCCAGAAGGACGCCCAGCAGGTGATCGTGATCCGTCGCCTGGTCGCCGACCTCAACCTCCCCGTGGCGATCGAGGCGCTGCCGACCGTCCGCGAGGCCGACGGACTGGCGATGTCCAGCCGTAACGCGCTCCTGTCACCGGGGGACCGCCGCCGCGCACTCGCCCTCGCGGCCGGTCTGCGGGCCGCAGAGCGGCTCGCCGCGGACGGCGAGACCCGCGCCGAGGCCCTACTTGACGCCGTCCGCGCCGCGCTCGACGCCGAGCGGATCGAGGCCGAGTACCTTGCGCTTGTCGATCCTCAGTCGCTCGAGCCGCTGAGCGTCCTGACTGAGGAGGCGCTGCTGGCGATCGCCGCCCGAGTGGGCGGCGTGCGCCTGATCGACAACACGACTCTGCACTCCGTCGCACATCCGCCGGCGGAGGAAAACCTCGAGGGAAAGGCGATCGCGTGCAGCGCGTGATGCTCAAGTCCAAGATCCACCGTGCCACTGTCACCGACTGCGACCTGCACTACGTCGGCTCGATCACGATCGACCCGGACCTGCTCGAGGGCGCCGACATCCTCGAGCACGAGCAGGTCCACGTTGTCGACGTCGACAACGGCGCGCGCTTTGAGACCTACACGATCGCCGGTGCACGCGGCTCGGGCGAGATCAAGGTCAACGGCGCCGCCGCCCGCCTCGTCCATCGCGGCGACACGATCATCGTCATCTCCTACGGCCAGTACGACCATGCCGAGCTCGCCCACTACGAGCCTCGCGTCGTTCACGTCGAGGCGCAGACCAATCGCATCATCACCATCGACGACGAGGTGGCGACCCTGCTGGCCTGAGCTTCAGGTCAGCGAGCGTCAACCGCGTCAGAGAGGACTCATCCACAATGTCCAGCCATTCATCCTCAATCTCCAGTCACACCGGAGTGCTTGCCCCGTCCGATCCCGGCCGCCTGCCGATGACCTTGCCGCTGCTCGCGGAGAAGAAGCGGCTCGGCGAACCGATCGTGATGGTCACCGCCTATGACTATCCGAGCGCCCGCGCGGCCGAGGCGGCGGGGGTCGACCTAGTGCTCGTCGGCGACTCCGCCGCGACCACCGTGCTCGGATACAACTCGACCACCCCCGTCGAGCTCGGCGACATGCTCGTGCTCGCGCGCGCCGCTCGCCGCGGGCTGCGCACCCCCCTGCTGATCGGCGACATGCCGTTCGGCTCATACGAGATCTCAGACGAGCAGGCGATCACCAACGCCCTGCGCATGGTCAAGGAGGCCGGCTGTGAGGCCGTCAAGCTCGAGGGCGGCGGGCCCTCCTCGGTCAGCCGCGCCCGCGCGATCGTCGCCGCCGGCATCCCTGTGATGGGACACGTTGGCCTCACTCCCCAGACGGCCACAGCCCTCGGCGGGTGGAAGGCCCAGGGCCGCACTGCCGCCGCCGCCGCGCAGATCGCCGCCGAGGCGCGCGCGCTGCAGGAGGCCGGCTGCTTCGCGCTCGTGTTCGAGGCGATCCCGAGCGCGGTCACCGAGGAGCTGATGCCCACGCTCGAGATACCCGTGATCGGCATCGGCGCGGGCCCTGCCACCGACGGCCAGGTGCTCGTGTTCCACGACCTGCTGGGCATCCGCGACGGTCTAGGCGCGCGCTTCGTCAAGCGCTACGCCAACCTCCAGGAAGAGATGAACGCCGGCGTGACCGCCTACGCGGAGGATGTGCGCACCCGGCGCTACCCGGCACCCGAGCACACCTACTCGATCGACCCCTCGGAGTTGGCGGATCTGCACGTGCGGCTGAGCTGAGAGAGCCTCGGGCGCCTGCCGTGGGACGGACGGCTCGCGCGAGCCTACTCCTCGCCGCGACTCGCATCTGGCGAGTCGTATTCGACCTTTCTGAGCACCCGCGCCGGAATCCCGGCGGCGACCGAGAACGGCTCGACGTCGCGGGTGACCACGCTGTTCGCGCCGATCACGCAGCGCTCGCCGATCGTCACGCCGCTCGTCACGACGACGTTCGCGCCGAGCCAGCAGTTGTCGCCGATCCTCGTCGGGCCCTTCGTCGTGAATCCCTGCCACGGCACCGGCCGCTCGGGATCGTCGTAGCGGTGGCTCGAGTCGGTCACGAAGCAGCCGTTGGCCAGCATGCAGTGGTCGCCGATCTCCACGAGCACCTCGGCCGCCACCATCACGCCGAGGTTCAGGAATGTGCCCGTTCCGATCCGCACCCGCGCTGCGCCAGGTGCGGTGATCCACACGTCCGGCTCGAACAGCGCCCCAGCTCCGATCTCCAAACGCCCCTCGCGCAATGCCTCGAGCACGTTGCCGTGCACCGGCCAGCGCGCGAACGCCTCACGCCGCATCAGCTCCCAGTGGATGCGCGCGCGGTTCCACGGCAGCGAGTTTCGCTCATACCAACGCCACTTCTGCGCCCACAGTCGGACCTGCCGAGAGACCTCCTCGCGCGTCGTGCTGGAGATCCCCGACAGGCCCTCCGTGCCTTGGCTCACGCGGCGACCCGCGCGCGGGGCTTCTTTTGTCCGGCGTCCTTGCCGCGAGGTTTCTTCCCTCCACGTTTGACCGTCGGCGCGAGGATCTCCGCGAGAAACTGTCCCGTGTGGGAGGCCGGCTCGGCGGCCACCTCCTCGGGCGTGCCGACGGCGATCGCCATCCCCCCCTCCTCGCCGCCCTCCGGTCCCATGTCGATCAGCCGGTCCGAGCACTTGATCACGTCGAGGTTGTGCTCGATCACGACGACGCTGTTGCCCGCGTCCACGAGCCGCTGCAACACCTCCAGCAGGCGCTGCACGTCGGCGAAGTGCAACCCCGTCGTCGGCTCGTCGAGGATGTACAGCGTCCGTCCTGTCGCCACCTTCGACAGCTCGGTCGCGAGCTTCACACGCTGGGCCTCGCCGCCCGAGAGCGTCGTCGCCGGCTGGCCGAGCCGCACGTAGCCGAGCCCGACGGCGTGGAGCGTCTCCAGGCGGCGGCGCACCTTCGGGATGTGCTCGAAGAATCCCAGCGCCTCCTCGATCGGCATGTCGAGCACGTCGGCGATGCTCTTCCCCTTGAACCGCACCTCGAGCGTCTCGCGGTTGTAGCGCTTGCCATGGCACTGCTCGCACGGCACGTACACGTCGGGCAGGAAGTGCATCTCGATCTTGATCTGACCGTCGCCGCGACAGACCTCGCAGCGGCCGCCCTTGACGTTGAAGCTGAACCGTCCCGGCTTGTAACCGCGCGCGCGCGCCTCCTGGGTCTTCGAGAACATGTCCCGGATCACGTCGAACAGGCCCGTGTAGGTGGCCGGATTCGAGCGCGGTGTGCGCCCGATCGGCGACTGGTCGACGGCGATGATCTTGTCGAGCTGCTCCAAGCCGTGGATCGCCCGGTGCGCACCTGACCGCGCACGCGCGCGGTGCAGACGGTTGGCCACGGCCTTGAACAGCACTTCGTTCACGAGCGTCGACTTGCCCGACCCTGATACTCCCGTCACGCACGTGAGCACACCGAGCGGGATGTGCACGTCGATGTCCCTGAGGTTGTGCTGGCTCGCCCCGAGGATCTCCACGTAGCCGCTCGGTGTGCGCCGCTTCGCGGGCGTCTCGATCGTGCGCGTGCCTGAGAGGAACTGCCCGGTGAGCGAGACCTTCACCCGCTGCACCTCCGCGGCCGTGCCCTGCGCGACGATCTTCCCGCCGTGTTCTCCCGCGCCCGGACCGAGGTCGACGAGATGGTCTGCCGCACGCATCGTCTGCTCGTCGTGCTCGACCACGATCACCGTGTTGCCGAGATCCCGCAGCCGCTCGAGCGTGCCGATCAGCTTCGAGTTGTCGCGCTGGTGCAACCCGATCGAGGGCTCGTCGAGGATGTACAGCACGCCGACGAGCGACGAACCGATCTGCGTCGCGAGACGGATCCGCTGCGCCTCGCCTCCCGACAGGGTCGCGGACGCGCGGTCCATCGACAGATAGCCGATCCCGACGTTCTCCAGGAACTGCAGTCGCTCGGAGATCTCACGCACGATCAGCCGCGCCACGTGCCGGTCGGTCTCCGAGAGCTCGACCTCCTCGAGCCACTCGAGCGCCCGCCGCGCCGAGAGCGCGCAGAAGTCCTCGATCCTGGTCCCCCCCACGAGCACCGCCCGCGACTCGGCGCGCAGCCGCGCCCCGCCGCACACCGGACAGGCGCGCAGCGACATGAACTCCTCGATCTTCTCCCGCGTCCACTCCGAGTCCGTCTCGCGGTAGCGCCGCTGCAGGTTCTTCACGATCCCCTCGAACCTCGTCGCATACGAGCGACGCCGCCCGAATCGGTTTCTGTATGTGACCTGGATCGGCTCGCCGTTCGTCCCCTCGAGGAACAGCGCCTGCTGGTCCGCCGGCAGCTCCTCCCACGGGGCTTCGAGGTCCACGCCGTAGCGTTCTGCGATCGCCTCGGTCACCTGCTCGTAGTAGTTCGACGCGCTGTTCGCCCACGGCGCAAGCGCCCCTTCGCCGATCGACAGCGTCGGGTTCGGTACGACCAGCTCCGGGTCGATCTCCATCTGCGAGCCAAGCCCCGTGCAGTGGTCGCACGCGCCGTGCGGCGAGTTGAACGAGAAGATCCGCGGCTCCAGCTCGACCAGCGACGGGCCGTGCTCGGGACAGGCGAACCGCTCGGAGAACGTGAACACGCTGCCCGGCTCGGGCGCGGCTCCAGGCACGATCTGTGCGACCGCCGCTCGCGCGCTCTTCGCCCCGGTCGTACGCACCCGCCCCGACGTCGCCTCGCCCGGCCCCCGCGCGCCCCGGGACCGAGCCGCACCGGACGCGCGCTCCCCCTCTGTCTCCTCGCCCGACGCGCCAGCGGAGCCCGGACGGGCGGAGCCCACGATCTCGATCTCCACCAGCCCTTCCGCCAAGCCGACCGCCGTCTCGATCGAATCCGCCAGGCGCTTGCGCACGTCGTGACGCATCGCCAGACGATCGACCACCACCGAGATGTCATGCTTGTAGCGCTTGTCCAGCACGATCGATTCCTCGAGCATGCGGATGCGATCGTCGATCTTCACCCGCGCGAAGCCTTCCGCGCGCAGGCCCTCGAGCAGCTTGCCGTACTCGCCCTTGCGCCCGCGCACGATCGGCGCTAGCACCATGAAGCGCGTACCCTCCGCCAGCTCCATCGCCTGGTCGATTATCTGCTCGGCCGACTGCCCCACGATCGGCCGCCCGCAGATCGGGCAGTGGGGCTTCCCCACCCGCGACCACAGCAGCCGCAGGTAGTCATAGATCTCCGTCACCGTCCCCACCGTCGAGCGCGGGTTGCGCGAGGTCGTCTTCTGGTCGATCGAGATCGCCGGCGAGAGCCCCTCGATCGAGTCCACGTCCGGCTTGTCCATCTGGCCGAGGAACTGCCGCGCGTAGGCCGACAGCGACTCGACGTAGCGGCGCTGACCCTCGGCGTAGATCGTGTCGAAGGCGAGGCTCGACTTGCCCGAGCCGGACAGCCCCGTGATCACCACCAGCGCGTCGCGCGGCAGCTCCAGAGAGATGTCCTTGAGGTTGTGCTCACGGGCGCCGGAGACCACGATCTTGTTGCCGATTGCCATAAGACGGTCATTCTATGACGGCGAACAGACGTTCGTACGACGGAGCGCCTGGGGGCATGGCATCCGGTCAGGGTACGGACGCCTCGTCCTCTCCGGCGAGCACGAGCGCAACGGCCTCTGCCAGCCCCGGCGCGCTGTGGCGGACCGCAGCGTCGCTTCG